>NZ_FMIY01000002.1:0-1610000 GCF_900095855.1 Megasphaera coli
GTACCTTGACAACTACATGAAAACGTAAGAAAGACCT
Source organism: Megasphaera coli (assembly GCF_900095855.1). Taxonomy (GTDB): domain Bacteria; phylum Bacillota; class Negativicutes; order Veillonellales; family Megasphaeraceae; genus Megasphaera; species Megasphaera massiliensis_A. Next base: position 38 of record NZ_FMIY01000002.1, read on the forward strand.
CTGAAAGAAAGAGAAAAACCTTAGAAGGAAAGTTAAGAAAGAAAGGGCGTACGGCGGATGCCTAGGCCATATCAGCCGAAGAAGGACGCGATAAGCTGCGAAAAGCTGCGGTAAGGTGCAAGTAACCGGAGAGCCGCAGATATCCGAATGGGGCAACCCGGCAGTAGAAGTACTGTCACCTCCGGTAATGGAGGGGGGCACCCGGTGAACTGAAACATCTAAGTAGCCGGAGGAAGAAGAATCAACAGAGATGCCCGTAGTAGCGGCGAGCGAAGAGGGCGGAGCCCAAACCGAAGCGGGAAACCGAGACGGGGTAGAGGACTACTAAGACATGAGCGGAGGAAGCCGAAGCAGGTGGGAACCTGAGCCGAAGACGGTGAGAGCCCGGTAGGCGCAACGAAGCGAGTGGGGTAGAATCCGGAGTACCACGGGGCACGAGGAACCTTGTGGGAAGCAGGGGGGACCACCCTCCAAGGCGAAATACTGATATGGACCGATAGCGAAGAGTACCGAGAGGGAACGGTGAAAAGAACCCCGGGAGGGGAATGAAAGAGAACCTGAAACCGTATGCCTACAAGCAGTCGGAGCACGATAAGGGTGTGACGGCGTGCCTATTGAAGAATGAACCGGCGAGTTAGTATATGCGGCGAGGTTAAGCGGAAGACGCGGAGCCGAAGCGAAAGCGAGTCTGAAGAGGGCGATAAGTCGGATATAGTAGACCCGAAACCACAGTGATCTATCCATGCCCAGGTTGAAGCACAGGTAACAATGTGTGGAGGACCGAACCAGTGAGCGTTGAAAAGCTTTTGGATGAGGTGTGGATAGGGGTGAAATGCCAATCGAACGTGGAGATAGCTGGTTCTCCCCGAAATAGCTTTAGGGCTAGCCTCATGGAGAGAGTAGTGGCGGTAGAGCACTGAACAGGGAAGGGGCCAGAAGGTTACCGAACCTAATCAAACTACGAATGGCAGTACTTATACATGGGAGTCAGACTGCGAGTGATAAGACCCGCAGTCAAGAGGGAAACAGCCCGGACCAACCGCTAAGGTCCCCAATGCCGTGCTAAGTGGAAAAGGAGGTGACGTTTCGAAAACAACCGGGATGTTGGCTCAGAAGCAGCCATCATTAAAAGAGTGCGTAATAGCTCACCGGTCGAGAGACGTCGCGCCGAAGATGACCGGGGCTCAAGCACGGAACCGAAGCGATGGCATGTATGGGAGACATACATGGGTAGGGGAGCGTTCCTATGGGGGAGAAGCCTGACCGGAAGGACAGGTGGACCGATAGGAAGTGAGAATGCCGGTATGAGTAGCGAAAAGAAAGGTGAGAATCCTTTCCACCGAAAGCCGAAGGGTTCCCGGGCAACGATCGTCGACCCGGGGTAAGTCGGGACCTAATCCGAGGCGAAGAAGCATAGGAGATGGAGAGCAGGTTGAAATTCCTGCACCGGCGCAGACCGATAGAGCGAGGGAGTGACACAAGAAGGAACGTTCGCATGCGAATGGAAGAGCATGTCCAAGCAGGTAGGGAGTGTGGTAGGCAAATCCGGCACACAAAAAGCCCGAGATGTGATGGGGAGGCTGTAGAGATACAGGCGAAGGAACGGGGACTCGATTGTCAAGAAAAGCTTCTAGCGAGGGCTGCGGCGCCCGTACCAAAACCGACACAGGTAGGCGGGAAGAGAATTCTAAGGTGCGCGGGAAAACCCTCGTTAAGGAACTCGGCAAAATGTATCCGTAACTTCGGGAAAAGGATAACCCCGAGTAGGTGAGGACCGGAAGCGGTAGGAGCTGAAAGGGGTGGCACAAGAGAGGCCCAAGCGACTGTTTAGCACAAACACAGGCGTCTGCAAAAGCGAAAGCTGACGTATAGATGCTGACACCTGCCCGGTGCCGGAAGGTTAAGAGGACGTGTAAGCCGAAAGGCGAAGCAGAGAATTGAAGCCCCGGTAAACGGCGGCCGTAACTATAACGGTCCTAAGGTAGCGAAATTCCTTGTCGGGTAAGTTCCGACCCGCACGAAAGGTGTAACGATTTGGGCACTGTCTCAACGAGGGACCCGGTGAAATTGAAGTACCTGTGAAGATGCAGGTTACCCGCGACTGGACAGAAAGACCCCATGGAGCTTTACTGTAACCTGAGATGGAGTTTCGGTAGAAGACGTACAGGATAGTTGGGAGACGTAGAGGCGTGAACGCCAGTTTGCGCGGAGTCGGCGGTGGGATACCAACCTTGTTTTATTGAAATTCTAACGAGAGCCGTAACGAGGCTTCGGACAGTCTCAGGCGGGCAGTTTGACTGGGGCGGTCGCCTCCGAAAGAGCAACGGAGGCGCCCAAAGGTTCCCTCAGCGCGGACGGAAACCGCGCGCAGAGTGCAAAGGCAGAAGGGAGCTTGACTGCGAGACGGACAGGTCGAGCAGGGACGAAAGTCGGGCTTAGTGATCCGGTGGTAGAGAGTGGAATTGCCATCGCACAACGGATAAAAGCTACCCTGGGGATAACAGGCTTATCTCTCCCAAGAGTCCATATCGACGGGGAGGTTTGGCACCTCGATGTCGGCTCATCACATCCTGGGGCTGAAGTAGGTCCCAAGGGTTGGGCTGTTCGCCCAATAAAGTGGTACGCGAGCTGGGTTCAGAACGTCGTGAGACAGTTCGGTCCCTATCCATCGCGGGCGTAAGAAACTTGAAAGGGGCTGCTCCCAGTACGAGAGGACCGGAGTGGACCGACCGATGGTGTACCGGTCATGGCGCCAGCCGTGCAGCCGGGTAGCTACGTCGGGGAGGGATAAACGCTGAAAGCATCTAAGCGTGAAACCGGCCTAAAGATGAGGTTTCTGAGTACGAAAGTAAGTAAGGCCCCATGGAGACGAGATGGTAGATAGGCCGGGAGTGGAAGTGCAGCGATGCATGGAGCGGACCGGTACTAATAGGCCGAGAGCTTAACTTACGAAGAGGGGAGGCTTACGTTTTCTGTAGTTGTGAGGGTACGGGGGAAGCGATTCAGTGGTGACAGCTGCAGGGATCCACCTGTTCCCATACCGAACACAGCCGTTAAGCCTGCATACGCCGACAGTACTTGGGCGGAGACGCCCCGGGAGCATAGGAAGCCGCTGATTACACGAAGAAGAGGGACGCATTCCGTTGCGTCCCTCTTTTGTGTGTTTAAGCAGGTTATTCTTTTGCTATATAACCGATGCCGCGAACAGTTGAAATATATTTTTGCGGCGTGTGCCGGCCAAGTTTGCCGCGGATATAGCGAATATAGACGTCAATTATATTGGTCGTACCGATAAAATCATAGCCCCATACTTTGTCTAAAATCTGCTCTCGCGACACGACGATATTTTTGTTGCGAATGAGATAGGTGAGGAGCGTAAATTCTTTTTTAGTCAGCTCGACCTGCTTGTTGTTTACAAATACTTCATGACTGTCCAAGTCGACAGTGATGTCCTTGAGATTTAAGGAACGGTGAAAATTATTCTTTACAGGTCTGCCGTTATATAAGAGCGCTCTGACGCGTACAAATAACTCCTTAACATTGAGAGGCTTGGTCATATAATCATTGGCACCGTAATCAAAGGCTTTTACTTTCGTAATAATATCGTCCAACTCGGAAATGATCATAATGGGGACGGATGACATATGGCGAATTTCTTTACAAAGCAGGAGTCCATTTATGTCGAGGAGTAAAATATCCAATATGATTAAATCGAATTGTTGTTCGCCTAAACGGTTCAACGCGGAGAACCCTAAGTGATCAAGCGTACAGGCGTAGGATTCCCGTTCAAGATGTTCCCGAATATACGTGCCGACATGGGAATTTGCTTCAACGACTAAAATCTGTTTGTCCATTTGCAGTATAACGCCTCCTGAAATCAAAATTTCCGGATCCGGCTGCTAAAACTATTGTACAGCACAATGTAAATAAAATAAAATAATAAGTTCTTATTAAATGATAAAATGAGATAATGAAAATTCAGAAAACACAATATTAAAGATGCTTATATTTTTTCTCATTAAAGCAGTATCCCATTTTGCCCTTTTGTAGCAGAATGAAATGACCTATGATATAATCGTAGTGGATTCACAGCGTAAGTCCTGCCTGTTGTCTTATTAGGGATACATAAGGAGATTGGATACGGATGGCATTTCACTTGAAGCCTAAAGAAGAAAAGTTCTTCACTTTGTTGGATCGGCATGCCGCACTCAGCTATGCGGCGGCGGATATTTTGAAAGAAGCTGTTAATGAAGAAATCTCCAAAGCTGAAGCAATGCGGAAAATTAACGGTCTGGAAGAAGAAGCGAATAAGCTTGTCCTGGAGACGATGAAGCGCTTGCAGAAGACTTTTATTACACCCATGGATCGGGAGGATATTCAGGAACTCATCGACAAGTTGGATAAAGCCCTCGACAACGTAACGGAAATTATGGATAAGATGTGCATTTATCAGGTCGGCGAAGCGACGGAAGGCACAAAGAGGATGGCCACGATCATGGCCAAGTCGATGAAAGAAATCCGGCGTTCCATCGAATACTTGCGCAATGTAAAAAAAGAATACTTAAAGCTCGAAGCGAGAACCAAGAAAATCATGAAGCTCGAGCAGGAATGTGACGACTTATATCACGAAGAAATGGGCAAGTTGTTTGCCGAATGCAGGGATCCTATCGAACTTATTAAATGGAAGGAAATTCTTCAGTCCATTGAAGACGTAACGGACGGTTGCGAATCCCTGGCGACCTTATTCAGAAGGATTGTGTTGAAATATGCCTGAGCATTGGTTGATTTGGACAGTCGTTTTTCTGGCTGTGCTCTTTGATTACATCAACGGCTTTCACGATACGGCAAATGCTATTGCCACGAGCGTGTCGACACGGGCTATATCTCCGAGCCGTGCGATTTTGATGGCTGCAGGCCTGAACTTTCTCGGGGCCATGGTCAGCACCGGTGTTGCCAAGACGATTGGCGGTGACCTGGTCATGGATCCGGCACAAGTCAGTTTGGAAGTAATTATAGCGGCGCTCATCGGTTCCATTATTTGGAATGTCCTGACTTGGTATTACCGCATTCCCAGCAGCTCATCCCATTCGCTCATCGGCGGCGTTATCGGTGCCGTTTCTGTCAGCGTCGGGCCTGCCGCCTTGTCGGGTGAAGGGATAGGCAAGATTATTCTGTCTCTCGTCATGTCGCCTGTTGTAGCTCTGGTTACGGGTTATTTCGTTATGATCGGCATCTTGTGGGTCGTGCGCAATTATTCGCCCGTTTCTCTGAACCGTCAGTTTCGCCGGATGCAAATCGCTTCCGCCAGTTTAATGGCCTTTTCTCACGGTTCCAATGATGCACAAAAAGCTATGGGTATCATCGCCTTGGCTCTTCTCAGCGGCGGTTACATTGAGACCATGGAAATCCCCGTTTGGGTTAAGCTGGCCTGCGCCACATCCATGGCCTTGGGGACGTCCGCCGGCGGCTGGCGTATCATTTCGACGATGGGCACGAAGATTTTCAAACTCGAAGCGATTAACGGTTTTGCGGCGGACCTCAACTCGTCCGTCGTTATCTTTACGGCCACGCTGCTGCATCTGCCTGTCAGCACGACCCATGTCGTGTCCGGCTCCATCATGGGTATAGGCTCGGCTAAACGCGTTCGCGCCGTACACTGGGATGTAGCACGCAGCATGCTTGTCGCTTGGGTAGTGACGATTCCTTTGAGTGCGGGCCTTTCGGCTCTTATCTTTTTTATCATCGATTTTATTGCGAAATTATAGAAATTTGTACAGTACAGTATAGGCAAGATATACTGTACTGTTTTTTTAAAATAAAACTACACTTTTTTGGTTATCTATTGTATAATGATGAGTATAAAGCAAGGAGGGAATGATATATGCGATTAAATCAGGCAACGGACTATGCATTCCGCATGGTTCTATACTTGGCCATATGCCCGGAAGGGACGAAAATAACGGGCGCCGCTTTAGCGGCGAAACAGAATATACCGGAACGTTTTTTGCTTAAGATTATGCGCAGTCTGACGGCAGCGGGTATTATGAAGTCCTATCGCGGCGTCGAAGGCGGATTTGCACTGCAGCGGGAACCGAAGGACATTACGCTCTACGACGTCATCAATGCAGTCGAAGGACAGACGGAATTGCAGCGCTGTCTTTCCGACACGGATGCATGTACGCGCGGCTGCGGCGGCATGTGCTCTCTCTATGAGGCCTTTGAAGGTGTACAGCGCGATTTGGTTACGCGCCTTCAGTCCATTAACTTTGCCGATTTGGCCGTACAGGAAAAGAAATTCACCGAAGAAAAATCAAAAATCGCTCAAAATGCGTAAAAAGAATAAGACCGCTTGCGAAGCAATTTCTCGTAAGCGGTCTTTTGTGTTCATGGAGGCGTGATTATTTTCAGCTTTAGAGAAAAATTTCCGGTTCGGCCCGGCGTGAATATACTTCTTCCAAGTCGCGTTTATGAAAGAGATAGCCTGCATCGTCGTAGTAGCGGGCCTGCCGCGGACAGCCCTTAATACAGGCACCGCATTTAATGCATATATTTATATAGTGCTCCGGGTCCGCCGCATCGAGGGATCCCATGGGACAGAGAGCGGCACAAATGCCGCAATATGTACAGGCGTCCGTGATTTTGGAAGTTACCTTGCGAATGTCGATGGGCGTGCCGTCTTTCAGGCGCGGCGTATAATACGGCCTGTAGGGGCTTTCGCCGCGGACGTGTATCGGATTTGGCGTATTGCCGCTGCGTATTTTTTCGGCAATAGAGGCTGCGAAACAGGCGGCCCTTGCCAAATCTTCTTTGTCCGGCCGGCCTTTAGCCAGGCTGCGTGAAAAGGAGTGCTCACCGATAAAGGCTGCCGCGGCGATAGTGTGCATGCCGCCGCCTTCCAGGGCATCGCGCAGTTCAATGAGGGCGTCGTCGTAGTTGCGGTTGCCGTAGAGGACGACGGGAACGGCAAGCGCTCCGGGACCGGAGACGGTGCGAATATACTTGATGATGACATTCGGTACCCGGCCGGCGTAGACGGGCGTGCCGAAGACGATTAATTCTTCAGGCGAGAAGACGAGCGGTGCCGTTCGCTTTTCGGGCAAGGTAAAATCACACGTTTCTATGGGAAGTGACAATTCTTTTGAGAGAGTAGCGGCGATTTTCGTTACGGTCTTTTGTGTTGTTCCCGTCGGGCTGAACCAGACGGCTTTGATTATCTTTACGGGCCACATGAATGTCCTCTCCTTTCTGTCGGAAAACGCCTCTTTTCAGTTTCAGTATAGCCGCATACGGGAGAAAGGTAAAGCAATTTCATTTTCGATATTGACGTAATGTCAGAACAATTATATAATACGATTTGCAATACGAAATGAATAGTTGCATGGAGAAGGAGAAAATTATGGAATTACAGAATATTACATCACCGGCCGATATAAAAGGTCTTTCTATTAACGAATTAAAGGACTTGACCGTACAGGCACGTAAGGCCTTACTGAGCAAGATGGCTGCCCATGGCGGTCACGTAGGGCCGCCGCTCGGTGCGGTAGAACTTATTACAGCTTTACATTATGTTTTTAATTCACCTGCAGATAAAATTGTTTATGACGTATCGCATCAAAGCTATATGCATAAAATACTTACAGGGCGTGTGCAGGCTTTTATTGATCCGGCCCATTACGATGATGTGACGGGATATACGGATCCTGCTGAAAGCGAACATGATTTTTTTAACATCGGTCATACATCCACGTCGGTAAGTTTAGCTTCCGGTCTTGCAAAAGGCCGCGATTTATGCGGCGGTACGGAAAATATTATTGCCCTTATCGGCGACGGCTCCCTGTCCGGCGGTGAAGCGTATGAAGGCTTGGATTATGCGGCGACCTTGGGCAGCAATATGATCATTGTCCTTAATGATAACGACCAGTCCATTGCCGAAACACACGGCGGTTTGTATACGGGGCTGCGGCAGCTGCGGGAAACGAACGGTCAAAGCCCGAATAACATATTCAAAGCCATGGGATTTGATTATCGGTTTCTTGCGGACGGCAATGATTTAGCCTCCCTTATTGACCTTTTCCGTTCTGTTAAGGATATTGACCATCCTGTTGTCCTTCATGCAGTTACGCAGAAGGGAAAGGGATTTGCCTTGGCGGAGAACGATAAGGAACGGTGGCATTATTCCCTTCCTTTTAATCAGGAGACGGGTGAATTGAAGGAGGCTTTTGGCGGGGCTTCATATGAAAGCATTACTGCCGATTATTTGATGAAACGGATTAAAGAAGACCCGACCGTCGTCGCTGTTAATGCGGCAACGCCTGCAGGCTTCGGCTTTACGCCCGAATGGCGCAGGGAGGCGGGCGCACAGTATATTGACGTAGGTATTGCGGAGGAACATGCCGTCGCCATGGCCTCCGGCATTGCCAAACGGGGCGGTAAACCTGTATTTAACGTATACAGTACATTTTTACAACGCACATACGATCAGGTTATACAGGACCTTTGTGTGAACGGCAACAGTGCGGTTATATTGGTATATATGGCGTCCGTCTACGGTATGAGCGATATTACGCATTTAGGGTATTTTGATATTCCCATGCTCGGAAATATTCCCGATCTCGTATATCTGGCGCCGACGGCAAAAGAAGAACATTTGGCCATGTTGGACTGGGCCGTAAATCAACAGGAACGGCCTGTGGCCATTCGCGTTCCCGTCGGTCCTCTCATTGCATCCGGAAAGCCGGATACGACCGATTATAGCCGGCTGAATCGATTTGACGTAACAGAAAAGGGCGAACGCGTTGCGCTCATCGGCCTCGGGAATTTCTACAGCCTTGCGGCCGAAGCGGCGGAAAAATTGCTGCAACAGGGCATTCACGCGACTCTAATCAATCCGAAATTTGCAAGCGGCATCGATACAAAAGTGCTGACGGATCTGCAGAAAAATCATTCTCTTGTGTTGACAATGGAAGACGGTGTTATTGAAGGCGGGTTCGGGCAAAAAATCGCCTCCTTCTACGGACCGACAGCAATGAAGGTGAAAAATTACGGTATTGCCAAGGCCTTCCACGATCGCTATGATGTGGCGGAATTGTTGAAAGAAAACGGAGTGACCGCAGACGACATCGTAGCCGATACGAAAGCTTTGTTGAAAAAATAATTACAAACAGGTAAGTTACCGAGGGCGGCCGTCACAGCGGTTGCCCTCTTTTATGCAGATGCGACTTTTGGCGGGGCGCCTTCATTTATCAATAAAATATGATATAATAGGCATGCATTATAAATTACGACCTTATACTAGCAGTTGGTTTTATATAAAATATATCGGAGGTATACATGGCCAGAGTAAAGATTACGGAAACGGTCCTGCGTGACGGTCACCAGTCCATTGCGGCAACGCGCATGCGTATAAATCAGATGATTCCCGTCTTGGAAGCAATGGACGAAGTAGGCTACCATGCCGTTGAATGTTGGGGCGGTGCGACTTTTGACTCGTGCATGCGGTTCTTGGACGAAGATCCGTGGGAGCGGCTGCGTACGTTGAAGCGGTATGTAAAGAAGACGCCCCTGCAGATGCTTTTTCGTGGTCAGAATATTCTGGGATACCGTCACTATGCGGACGACATGGTCTACGAATTTGTCAATCGTGCCGTCGACAACGGCATCGACATTATCCGTGTTTTTGACGCGCTCAACGATTCGCGCAACCTCGAATCGGCCGTTAAAGCGGCGAAGGAGACGAAATCCGTTCACATTCAGGGGGCCATGGTCTATACAATCAGTCCCATTCATACATTGGAGAGCTTTACGAAAGGGGCCGTCGAATTACAGGAGATGGGCGTCGATTCGCTGTGCATCAAAGACATGTCCGGCCTTCTGGCGCCGTACGATGCATATAATCTTATCCGCATGCTGAAAAAGCACCTGACCGTTCCCATTGAACTGCATACACACTGTACGTGCGGTTTCGGTGAAATGACCTATTTGAAAGCCGTTGAGGCGGGCGTCGACATCATCGACACGGCTTTATCGCCTTTCGGTTCCGTTACGAGCCAGCCGGCGACGGAAACAATGGTCATGGCTCTGCAGGGCAGTATTTATGATACGGACATCGATACGGAAAAGTTGTGGCCCATTGTCAATCATTTTAAAGACGTGCGCCGCCAAATAGCGAGCGAGTTCAATCTTACCTTGCCGAGCCAAATCAATCCGGCTGTGCGGAAGTATCAAATTCCCGGCGGTATGCTGACGAATCTGTACAATCAGCTTAAAAGCCAGGGAGCGGAAGACCGCTTTGACGAAGTCCTTGCGGAAATGCCCAATGTACGCCGCGATTTGGGCTATCCGCCCCTCGTAACACCGACGAGCCAAATTACGGGTTCCGCCGCCGCCCTGAACGTCCTCTTCGGCCGCTATAAGATGATTACGAACGAAGTGCGCGACATTGTGCGCGGTAAGTACGGCCGCGTGCCCGGTGAAATTACGGATGAATTCCGCAAGCTCTGCATCGGCGATGAACCGGTCATCGATCATCGGCCGGCAGACGACTTGGAACCTGAAGTGGAGAAGGCAAAGGCCGAACTGGCCGCTGCCGGATATCCCGACGCACCCATGGAAGATGTGCTCAGTTACGCCCTTTTTCCGGAAGTGGCTCTGCCGTTCTTTGCCAAACGAAATGAACGTCGAAAACAAGAGGTGACAGCCTGAACGTGGCATAAAAAAACAAGACATTGCTGCAGCAATGTCTTGTTTTTGTCTGGTCGGAACGGCGAGATTTGAACTCGCGACCTCTTCCACCCCAAGGAAGCGCGCTACCAAGCTGCGCCACGTCCCGTTAACAGTCATATTCTACAAGAATTGGCGGCACTTGTCAAATTTTAAAAGTTACGGGGAGCGGGAAATCATCGGGACGGTTCTATTTTATTTTTGAGAATTGAGAAATCAAAAAAAGATGAAATCACGGGTGAATGTGTCTTCTTAATGATAATGATTGCTTTGGGTTATTAGACGAAAACTGTAAAAATGAATGGGCTCATACAAAAAGACGGCTTCAGTTGTCGTGTAGAGAAACGCAAAATAAGCCATGACATAAAAATACGAAATAAATCACGATTTATGCTTATAAAAGCCCCTTTCTTGAAATGAATTATCAAGAAAGGAATATAGTAATAATGCCGTATACAGCTGATTTTGAGATTGACAAAAGTGCGCGGACGTGTAATAATTATGACAACGAGAGAAAAAAGTGGTCTCGTGTATTATTGTTGCGGAGGTGAAAATCATGCATGTAGTTTCCGATGAATGCGTAAAATGCGGTGCTTGCGCAGATACGTGCCCGACGAGCGCTATTACAGAAGGCGATACGAAATACATTGTAGGCGATGCTTGCATCGATTGCGGAGCTTGTGAATCCGTTTGTCCTACAGGCGCTATTGCAGCTGAATAAAGCAATTTCAGGAGAAACCGTCGTGCAAATGGCATGGCGGTTTTTTGCGCGTTCAGATTGTTTTTTCGGATGTTCTGTGGTAGGATAAAACCGTTCAAACTCAGCATAAGAGCCGGTTGCGGGAGGAACGGTTGTGACGGTTTTTTTGGCGGCAGTTGCCGTAATACTGACAGATCAGGCAAGCAAATATGTGATTGCGCAGCATATGGCGCTGCATGAATCCGTTCCGGTCATACCGGGATTTTTTCATATCACTTATATTCTGAATAAAGGCGCGGCCTTCGGCTTTTTGGAAAATAAACAATGGCTGTTTATTGCCGTGGCGGCAGCGCTTTTTTTGTTATACTTTATTTTTCGAAAGCACATACCGAAAAAGCGGATTGTCCGTTGCGGCATGGGTTTTCTCTTGGGCGGTGCCCTGGGAAACGCGGTGGACCGGTTTCTTTTCGGCGCCGTTACGGATTTCTTTGATTTTCGCGTTTGGCCCGTCTTTAACGTTGCCGACATAGGCATTGTCATCGGCGTCGGCCTCTTGGTTTTATATTGTTGGACTCACGATTCGGAGTAAGGCGGCTGTAAATGGAAGAGACTGCTGTACTGACTGCGGCGGAAGCGGATGCGGGACTGCGCGTAGACGTGTACATGAGCAAACAATTGGATATGTCCCGGTCCTTTGCGGGTTCCTTGGTAAAGGGCCGCAACGTGCAGGTAAACGGTGTCGTTGTCAAGGCAAACTACCGTATGAACGTCGGCGATACGACGAAAGTATTGCTGAGCGCGGCTGAAGAAGTTTCCGTCGGGCCCGAGGATATTCCTCTCGATATCGTCTATGAAGACGCCGATATTATTGTCATCAACAAACGACGCGGCATGGTTGTCCACCCGGCGGCGGGCAATCCGTCGGGGACACTCGTCAACGCACTCTTATACCACTGCCGCGGCGAGTTGTCCGGCATTAACGGCCTCATTCGCCCGGGTATCGTTCACCGCCTCGATAAGGATACGTCGGGCCTTATGGTGGCCGCCAAGACGGATGCGGCCCACCGGGGTTTGGCGGAACAGATAAAGAGTCACTCTGCGTGCCGCGTTTATACGGCCCTTGTACACGGCAATATTGTCGAATCGAAGGGGTGTGTCGACGCGCCCGTCGGCAGACATCCGAAGGACCGCATTAAGATGGCCGTCAATTTGAAAAACGGCAAGGAAGCGGTCACGCACTTTACTGTTCTTGAGCGCTACGGCGAGTATACACTTATAGAGTGCCGCCTGGAGACGGGGCGGACACATCAGATTCGCGTGCACATGGCTTATATTTCGCACCCCGTCGTAAACGATCCGCTCTACGGCTACAAGCGCGATGCCTTTCCCATCAGCGGTCAGACACTGCACTCGCGGGCCCTTGACCTCGTACATCCTCTTACAGGTCAAAGCATGCATTTTGAAGCACCGCTGCCGGATGATTTCGCCGCCGTCGTGGCTGCAGTGAAAAAAAGGGGGAGCCATGCTGAAATATAAGACCCTTTTACTTGATGAAAAAGCGATAGAACGGGCAATCAGGCGGATTGCACATGAAATTATAGAGCGCAACAAGGGCTTGGATGATACACTTCTCGTCGGTATCCGCACGCGCGGCGTTCCTTTGGCCCAACGCCTTGCGGCAGAGCTTGCGGCCATTGAAGATATTGCCGTTCCCGTATACAGTCTCGATATTTCCGCCTACCGCGATGACCACAAGCGGAAGAGTATCTGTGAAATCGGGCCGGCGGAAAATAAGCTTGCCGCCGATAATAAGACCATCGTCCTCGTCGACGACGTGCTCTTTACGGGGCGGACTGTCCGGTCCGCTTTGAACGCCGTCATGGAATTGGGGCGGCCGAAGTATATTGAGCTTGCCGTACTCATCGATCGGGGCCATCGGGAACTTCCCATACGGGCCGACTATGTCGGCAAAAACGTGCCCACTTCATTGCGGGAAACCGTATCGGTCCGGCTTTGCGAAACGGATGAAAAAAATCAAGTTGTCTTATGTGAGGAAGTGCGTACCTGAGGGGCGTGCTTCTTCTGTCTGTAAAGGAGAACCATGAAGAAACTGCGAAATTTGCTTTTGCTCCTCGCGGTTATTGCCGTTGTCTTCGGGTGTTATGTCGGTAATGTGGCGTATAACAAGTTCATGCACGCGCCGTGGGATCAAATTTTGGGCATTGAAAATCATAAAGGACGTGTCGCAACTGTCAGGGCACGTGAAAAAAATGAAAATTGGGAAGCCGTCAATATAAGCGGCAGAGACGGACTCAAGCTGCGGGGGACATATATTGCCAATCCCGACGGAACCGGGAAAAGCGTCATTCTCCTGCACGGCTTATATCAGAATCGCGCCATGTCCATTCCCTTTGTCGACATGTATTTGGCAGAGGGCCGTAATGTTCTTCTCATCGACCAACGCGGCCACGGTGAAAGTGAAGGCGAAGGTACGACGTGGGGACTGCGCGAGACCGATGATATAGACGGCTGGGTCCGGTGGCTGAGAAATCAAAAGAACCAGAGGAGTGTCGGCCTGCACGGCGTTTCCCTGGGGGCGGCCATGGCACTTCTCTATGCAGGAAACGAACGGAACGGGGATATTGCCTTTGTCATCGCCGACAGCTCGTACGGCAATATCATTGATTTGGGCAAAGAGAAAATAACCGCCTGGTCGGATAATCGCGATTTCCTCACGGGATATACCGTTTTGCTGCCCTTTTTTCGTGCCGCCATGTTCCTCCATACGCGCAAGACGATGGGGCAAATCGAACCGGCCCGGGCCGTGCAGTCCCTCACGGTGCCCGTCCTTTTTCTGCACGGAGCGAACGATGCGCTGATTCCCGTGCAGACTGCGGAAGCCCTTTATGAAGCCTGCGCAAGCCGGCAGAAATATATACATATCTTTGCCGATTCGGCCCATGCCGTCGGCATTGAAACGAACTATAACGAATACAGGCGAACGGTGGACAATTTTCTGCACCGCGTGGAGATACCTGCGGACTAGAGGCTTCGTACGTATTTTATTGGCCCGACCGTGCCGTTTCATGGTATAATAACTAAGTTATAATAAAGGAGGCGTCGCTTATGAGAGCAATGGGCATCGACCCGGGAACGGCCATTTGCGGTTTCGGCATTGTCGATTCCGACGGCAGCCGCCTGAAGCCGGTCACGTACGGAACGGTACAAACGACGGCGGACCGCAGCGATGCCGACCGGTTGGAGACGATTTACACGAGTCTTCACGAGCTGTATAGGAAATATACTCCCGATATAATCGGTGTGGAACAGCTCTTTTTCAACCGCAATGTAACGACGGCCATTACGGTCGGTCAGGCGCGCGGTATCATCCTGCTCACGGCGAAGCAGGCGGGCATTTCGCTCGTCGAGTTCAATCCGCTTCAAGTCAAGCAGGGTGTTACGGGCTACGGCAGAGCAACGAAGGAACAGGTTACGCAAATGACCATGCAGCTCTTGGGGATTCGTGAGAAAATAAAGCCCGACGACGCCGCCGATGCCCTGGCTATGGCCATATACACCGTGTATGCCGCTCATTCACGGCGGCTGCACAGAGAGGTGCAATTATGATCGGCTATGTAAAGGGAAAGGTAACACATATATTTTCGGGCTCCGCCTTCGTAGATGTCCACGGCGTGGGTTACCGCGTCTATGTGCCCGTATCGACACTTTCCCGATTAACACTCGGCGAAGAGGCGCTCCTTTTTACATATATGAATGTGCGCGAAGACGCCGTCGTGCTTTACGGTTTTTTGACGCAGGACGAATATGAGCTTTTTATGCTCCTCATAGGTGTCAACGGTGTGGGACCGAAGGTGGCAAACGGTATTTTGAGTGCCTCCGGGACGGATGCCTTCCGCCTGGCCGTGGCCAATAAGGACAGTCATATATTGACAAAGCTGCCCGGTATCGGTAAAAAGACGGCAGAACGCATTATTCTGGAATTGCAGGATAAAATCGGCGCCTCCGATGCGGCCGCCGGAGACACTGCAGCCGTGACTGCCGCAGGTACGGGAGCGACCGTAGAAGACGAGGTGACGGCGGCTCTCGTCGGCCTCGGCTACTCCGTTCACGAAACGGTACCGGTCGTTGAACGGCTGCGCGGTTCTCATGCAACGGTGGAAGATTTGCTGAAAGCCTGTTTGCGTGACTTGGGCACGGGGAGGTAGGACGTGGAGGAAAATCGTATTGTGGAAATGGACGATTTGCCCGGTGATTCGTGGCAATACAGTCTGCGGCCCCATTACTTAAAAGAATATATCGGTCAGGAAAAGGCCAAGAAAAACCTGGAGGTCTTCATTGCGGCCGCGAAGATGCGCCGTGAAGCACTGGATCACGTTCTCCTGTACGGGCCGCCGGGACTGGGCAAGACGACCTTGGCGGGCATTATTGCCAATGAACTGGGCGTGGGCTTTCGCATTACGTCCGGTCCGGCTATTGAACGGGCCGGTGATTTGGCGGCCCTCTTAACGAATCTGCAAGAGCGGGACGTCCTGTTTATCGACGAGATTCACCGCCTTTCGCACAGTGTGGAAGAAGTTCTCTATGCGGCTATGGAAGACTATGCCCTCGACATCGTCATCGGCAAAGGCCCCAGCGCCCGCTCCGTGCGCATCGACCTGCCGCCTTTTACACTTGTCGGTGCGACTACGCAGGTCGGACGCTTGGCTTCTCCTTTGCGCGACCGCTTCGGCGTCATCAGCCGCCTCGAGTTTTACGGCCCACGGGAGCTGGTTCTTATCATCAAGCGGACGGCGGAAATACTTGATATCCGTATTGATGATGAAGGCGCCCTGGAAATAGCCGGCCGCTCCCGCGGTACGCCGCGTATTGCCAACCGCCTCCTGAAGCGGGTACGCGATTTCGCGCAGGTTGCCGATGCGGCGAAGATTACGCGCGAACTGGCGTCCGCCGCTTTGGACCGACTGGAAGTGGATGCCTGCGGCCTCGACCGGACGGACCGCCGCGTCCTCCATGTCATCATTGAGAAATTTAACGGCGGCCCCGTCGGCCTCGACACGATTGCCGCAGCCATCAGTGAATCCGTCGACGCCGTTGAAGACGTGTACGAGCCTTTTTTGATGCAGCTCGGCTTTTTAAACCGCACGCCTCGCGGCCGGGTCGTTACGATCGCGGCATATCGCCATTTAGGTATAGCCGTGCCGGAAGAAGACACCGGAGGCGGTCAATCGCTTTTTTAACGAACCGGTACTTTATCTATAACGGGGAGGGATTATTGTGCCTTTATATAAAAGAATGTTTGCCGCATTGATGACGACGTTTTTTCTGTTTGCTTTATCCGGAGCGGCGTTTGCCGCGGCCGGCGGAGATATCGTCCGTATCGGTATTCGTGAAGGGCAGCGCAATGTTTCCGTAGCCGGCCCTTTCGGTGTCGGCGTGTATCGAAACGGCTCGTTATGGAAAAAATACCCCGCCAATCGAAACGTGAATTTGACGTACGGCAATAACGGCGTAACCGTTGACGGGACGGCTGCAGGAACAGGCGTTCTCCTGCGCTCCCTCAATCCTAAGGGTGCCCTTAAAATCAGCGACGGCTATTCCTACCGCGGCGATCTGGAAGTCATCAAGTCACCGCAGGCACAGGGCCTTACAATCGTCAATGTCGTGCCCGTGGAGAAATATCTCTACGGTGTCGTAGGCAAGGAAATGTCGCCGTCGTGGAGTATGGAGGCCTTGAAGGCCCAGGCCGTGGCGGCACGGACATATGCCTTTTCCCATAAGGGTTATTTCAAGAGCCGCGGCTTCGATATGACCGACGACACGAACAGCCAGACCTATGCCGGCGTAAACGGTGAGTCCCCATCCGTCTATAAGGCCGTCAAAGCGACGCACGGAGAAATTCTGACCTACGGCGGCAAGCCTATTGATGCCTTTTTCAGCGCCACTGCCGGCGGCTGGACGGAAAACAGTGAAAACGTATGGGGCAACAAGGTTCCTTACTTGCGCGGCGTTTCGGACAAAAGCGACAAAATGCCGGAGTACAGGTGGTCCGTTACGATAACTCCCGAACGGTTGGCGGCGAATTTGGCCGCAGCCGGAAAGAACGTGGGAAAAATACGCTCCATTACCTTGTCTCCTTTGGGTAAGCGGCCTATGGCCGTCTCCGACCGCGGTGTGTCGGGCCGCGTCCTCTCCATGGTCGTGAACGGTACGGCCGGGCAGGCGCAGGTGACGGGCAATGCCTTTCAGTCCATATTGGGGCTTAAGAGTACGCTCTTTGATTTCTATCAGGGAAACGGCAATCCGCCCGATCCCGATACGGGCAAGCCCCGGCGGGGCAATACGTTTACGGTGAAAGAAAAGGCTCCCCTCGTCGTTTACGGCTTCGGCTGGGGCCACGGTCTCGGTATGAGCCAGTACGGTGCCTATCAGATGGCGAAGGAACACGGTGAGGACAGTACGTTTTACCGCAAAATACTGGCCCATTACTATACGGGTACGCAATTGTCCAAACTATATTAAGGAGTATGAGCGGTGTTGAAGTTGTCCGATTTTTCATATGAGTTGCCTCAGGAGCTGATTGCCCAACATCCTGCCGAGCCGCGTGACGCGGCACGCCTCATGGTGTACGATCGTCGAAGCGGCGCCGTGGCACATGAACATTTCTATGACCTCGCCGATCACATACGGGCAGGAGACGTCCTCGTTTTTAACGACTCCAAGGTCATTCCCGCAAGATTGCGGGGAAACCGCGTGCCCACAGGAGGCAAGGTGGAAATTCTCCTCCTCACGCCTGTCGGTACGGACACGTGGGAGGTTCTCGTCAAACCGGGAAAAAAAGCGCTGCCCGGAACGGTTTTGCAGTTTTCGGAAGATCTCGGCGGCACTGTCTTGGCGCACACCGATTTCGGCGGCAGGGTTATCAAATTTTCTTACAAGGGTGTCTTTGACGACATTATCGACCGTATCGGTGAGATGCCCTTGCCGCCGTACATTCATGAGAAAATGAATGACCCGAATGAGTATCAGACCGTGTATGCCCGTGAAAAAGGCTCGGCCGCGGCACCGACGGCGGGGCTGCACTTTACGGATAAACTCTTGGCGAAAATACGGGAAAAAGGTGCGGAAACGGTGTTCGTTACCTTGCATGTCGGCTTGGGGACCTTTCGCCCCGTTACGGAAGAAAATATCGAGGCCCATAAGATGCACAGTGAGCTTTTCAGTATTACGCCTGCGGCGGCGGCTGCCGTAAACCGGGCTAAGGACGAAGGGCGGCGCGTCATTGCCGTCGGGACGACGTCCGTACGCACCTTGGAGAGCGCCGGCGCAGGCGGGCGCGTCAAAGCGGGCGCCGGACGGACGGATATTTTTATTTATCCGGGCTATACCTTTCGCATTGTCGACGCGTTGGTGACGAACTTCCATCTGCCCGAGTCGACGCTGCTCATGCTGATCAGCGCCATGTCGGAGCGGAAAAAAATATTACGGGCTTATGAAATTGCCGTAGAAGAGAAGTACCGCTTTTTCAGCTTCGGCGACGCCATGTTCATACATTAGGAGGATTACGTGGTTATCGAATACGAAGTGCAGGCCGAATGCGACGGCGCCAGGGCGGGACTTTTGCGTACGCCGCACGGCACGTTCAGGACGCCCATGTTCATGCCTGTCGGCACGCAGGCGACGGTAAAGACGCTGACGCCTGAAGAATTGTACGATATGGGCGCTCAGGTCATTTTGAGCAACACGTACCACCTCTTCCTGCGCCCCGGCGAAGACCTCATCAAAAAGGCGGGCGGGCTGCATCGGTTTATGAATTGGAAACAGGCCGTTCTTACGGACAGCGGCGGTTTTCAAGTATTCAGCCTCGGCGATATGCGCAGGATTACGGAAGAAGGCGTTACCTTCCGTTCACATATCGACGGTTCCGAAAAATTCCTTTCTCCCGAGGTATCCATGGATATTCAAACGGCTTTGAATTCGGATATTGCCATGGCCTTTGACGAATGCATACCCTATCCGTCCGATTATGAGTACACGCGGCTTTCCACGGAGCGGACGAGCCGGTGGGCACGGCGCTGTCTGGATCATCATCACAGTGAAACGCAGGGGCTCTTCGGCATCGTTCAGGGCGGCATGTACGGGGAATTACGGCGCCGGAGCTGTGCGGAACTGACGGACATGGACTTCGACGGCTACGGCATCGGCGGCTTGAGTGTTGGCGAATCGAAGGATATCATGTATGATATATTGGAAGGGACCGTGCCCTGTTTACCCGTAAACAAAGCGCGCTATCTTATGGGTGTCGGTACGCCGGACTGCCTCGTCGAGGCGGTTGCCCGCGGCGTCGATATGTTCGACTGCGTATTTCCGACGCGGGTCGCCCGCAACGGCATGGCCATGACCGGTACGGGCAGGCTGAATGTGCGCAATGCCCGCTATGCCGAAGACTTTACACCTCTTGAAGAAGGGTGCTCCTGCTATACGTGCCGTAACTTTACACGTGCCTATGTACGCCATTTGTTCAAGGCTGAAGAGCTTCTGGCATATCGGCTTGTAAGTATTCACAATCTGTATTTTCTTTTGCACTTTATGCGGCGTATGCGCGAATCTATAATAGACGGCACATTCCGCGAGTTTCGGCGCGATTTTTGGCATCGATATCGGGGCGGACAGCCCGCGGTATAGATATAAATACTTGCTTCGGGAGGTGAAAAAATGGACATGATGGAACAGTTGAACGCGTTTTGGCCGATTATACTGATGGTTGTTATTTTTTATTTCATGCTGTGGCGGCCTCAGAAAAAGCAGCAGAAACGTCGTCAGGAAATGCTTGAAAGTCTGAAAGCCGGTACCAAAGTCATTACGATGGGCGGCATTTACGGCACTATCGTTTCGCTGCATGACGATCACGCCGTTTTGCGCATTGCCGAAAAGACGGAAATCAAAGTGACCCGTCAGGCGATCAATCAGGTTTTGGGCAAGAAGGAAGAGGCGTAAAGGCGGACATGAAGGCGAAACAAGTTCTTCGTAAACAAATGACTGGCCTTTTACATACGTTGCCTGCCGCCGAACTGGCGGCAGGCAGTTCCGTTATTTGCAGGAATTTATTGAAAACGGTACAATACAAGACGGCACAACGTATTATGGCTTTTTTGAATATGGCTGATGAAGTATGTCTGGATCCGTTTATTGAGGCCGCCTTGGCGGCAGGCAAAGAAATATATGTGCCCCGTTGTCTGGAAAACAGACGGATGGCGGCAGTCCGGCTCTGCAATATAAAGGATACGGTCCCGGATATCTGCGGTATCCGCACGGCCCGTCCCGGTGCGCCCGTGTGTGCGCCGCAGGACTTGGATCTGATCATCGTCTCGGGCCTCGCCTTTGACCGTGCCGGGCATCGCCTCGGCAGGGGCGCCGGCTTTTATGACCGTTTTTTGACGGACCTCGGGAATGCGGCAATTATGGCCGTCGCTTTTTCCGGGCAAGTCCTGCCGCAGGTGCCTGCAGAAGGCCATGATATCGGCATACCCGTTATTTTGACGGAAAAAGAATATATTGAGTGTACGTAATTCGCGGAGAGGAGGAGCATTGTTGCGACTCAAAAATATGATTAAATTTTTCGGTGCCGTCATTTTTATAATCGGCTTTTTCCTTACTTTCATTCGGCCCCTTGCCGAATCGATTAAACAAGGTCTCGATTTGCAGGGCGGTACGCACATCGTCCTGGAAGCGGAGGACACGCCGGACGCACCCGTGACGGACGACTCCGTAAATCGGGCCGTAACCATTGTGGAACGGCGTATTAACGAAATGGGCCTGACCGAGCCGATCGTGCAGAAAGAAGGGGCCCGCCGCATTATTGTCGAACTGCCGGGTGAAAAAAATCCGGAAAAGGCCATTGAGACCATCGGCAAGACGGCGGTTATGGAATTTAAGGATGAAAGCGGCACGACCCGCATGACGGGCAGCGACTTGAAAAACGCGAAGGAACAGATCGACAACGGCAAGAAAAACGTCGTCGCCATAGATTTCACCGATGAAGGGGCGCAGAAATTTGCGGACCTTACGGCCGCCAATATCGGCCACCGCATTTCCATTACCCTCGACGGTGAAGTATTGACGTCGCCTGTCGTCAATGAAGCCATTACGGGCGGCAAGGCCGTCATTACGGGCAGTCAGTCCCTGGAAGAAGCGAAGAATCTCGCAATTCTCCTGCGCTCCGGCGCCCTGCCGGTCAAGCTGAAGGTCTTGGAAGTCCGCACTATCGGGCCGAGCCTCGGTCAGGACTCGAAGGAAAAAAGTGAACGGGCCTTTGCCATCGGCATCATATTGATCATGATTTTCCTCGTCGTCATTTACCGCATGTCCGGGATTGTCGCCAACGTGGCTCTTCTCGTGTACGTATTGATTTTATTGTCTGTTTTAAAATATCTCGACGCGACGCTGACCTTGCCCGGTATTGCCGGGATCATTCTCTCCATGGGCTTTGCCGTCGATGCGAACATCCTCATCTTTGAACGCTTTAAGGAAGAGGTCCTCGTCGGCAAAAGCCTGCGCACGTCCATGCAGGCCGGGTTTAAGCGGGCTTTCAACACCATTTTGGATGCGAATGTGTCCGTTATGATTGCCGCCGTCGTCCTCATTGTCATGGGTGCCGGCACGGTACGGGGCTTTGCCGTCAACTTGGCCCTCGGTATTGTCGTCAGCATGTTTACGGCCATCCTCGTCAGCCGTTCACTGCTCACGTGGTTCATCAATACGGGATTTTTGACCAATCCCTGGTTCTACGGCCTGAACGGGAAGATAGAAAAAAATGGTGATAAAAAGGGGGGATTGGCATGAGATTCAATATTGTAAAACATCGCAAATGGTGGTTTACGCTCTCGTCCGTTCTCGTCGCGGCGAGCTTGATTTCCATTTTTATGTACGGCTTTAATTTCGGCATCGACTATACGGGCGGCACGATTTTGGATTTACGCTTTTCCCGTCCCGTAACGGTTGCGGAAGTGCGTGACGTCGTCGATTCGTCGCAAATGAATTTGGAAAGCAGCGTCATTCAGCTGTCCGGCGTAACCGATCAGGAATCGTCGCAGGACGTCATGATTCGCATGCGCAATCTCTCCAGCGATGAAAGCGGCGCTCTCGCGGCGGCGTTGAATCAAAAACTGGGCGGTGCCGAAGTGAAGCGGACCGAATCGGTCGGTGCCGTCATCGGCGCGGAAGTGACGAAAAATGCCGTCATGAGCTTGGCCGTCGCCTTTCTCGCCTTGGCTGCATACATTTCCTTTCGGTTCGAGTATAAAATCGCCATTTCGGCCCTTGTGTCGATACTTCACGATTTGATCATGGTCCTCGGTGTATTTTCTTTCTTTCAGTTGGAAATCGACTCGTCCTTTTTGGCGGCCGTTTTGACGGTTGTCGGGTATTCCATGAACGAAGCCGTCGTCATCTTCGACAGGGTCCGTGAAAACACGCGCACCCACAGGCGAACCGATACGTACGAGCAGCTGGCCGCCGACAGCATTGCCCAGAGCATCCACCGCAGCCTGTACACGCTGACGACGGTCCTGCTCGCCTGCGGTTCCCTTCATTTCTTCGGCGGCGAGTCGACGAAGAACTTTTCCCTCGTCATGCTGATCGGCTTTATCAGCGGCGCCTATTCGTCCATTTGCGTGGACACGTCCTTATGGGTTGTTTGGAAAAATCATGCCGGTCGTGAGCGCGGTTCGCAAACACCGCAGGAAGCGACGGAAACGTAAAAGATATTATATTGCGTACAGCGACAAAAAGACGTCCCGCAGTTGTTGCGGGACTTTTTTTGTGCCCGGAGACGCTCCGGAGCGATTCGGTTCAGTCATAGATACATGTAATTTTATGCAAAACAGATATATAAATTTTATTGTTTTTGTCCGAACGGATTATTTTCGGTCCGAATGGAGTGGAAGAAGACAGGCTTATTCCGTATTATAAAAATAATAACATTTATAATCAATATTGAATATAAACAGTATGATCGGAATTATGTGTATGTATATTGATAATAGGAGGCGAACGGAAGTATGAAGTATCACGTCAACAGGAAAACGAAGTACCTTATTCTGAATTGTGCCGTCCTGACCTGGCTGGCTCTGCCCGTTTGTGCGGCAGACAGTCCACAGGGGGGGGACATCACATTGCGACGGGGGATATCGTAGTCGCCGCCGACGCGGCTAAGGAAGAAGCCAAGTACGAATCCCAGAGCACGACGATTATCACGAAGGAGGACATCGCCGCCAAGCAGGCGAAATCCGTCGAGGACATTATCTTCAATGAAACCGGCGTGACCCGGACGGTCGATGCCATGGGCCGTGTAGGCGTATCCATTCGCGGTGCCGAGCCGCGGCATACGCTGATTCTCATCGACGGCCAGCCCGTCATGGGGGATTTTGCCAAGTATACCGGCGCCGGTGACGAGCTGCAGCGCTTGGGAACGGAAAACGTGGAGCGCATCGAGATCATCCGCGGCGCGGCGTCCGCCAAATACGGAGCCGACGCCATCGGCGGCGTCGTCAACGTTATTACCCGCAAAGCCGCCAAGAATCCGGGCCTGCAGCTCAATGCCGAAGGGCGGCGCATCAAGGGGAACGGCGACATCTTCCCGTATTCCAACTTTTTCCTGCGGGCCGATTCGGGGCGAATCGGCAATTTCCGCTTTGCCCTCTACGGCAGTAAGCGGGATATCCCGCCGATCTACGGCATCAAGGGCTTTGCCGGCATCATTCCCGGCGGCGGTATTGACGACGGTTCTCTCGTGCACAACTCCCTCCGCTATTACGGGGACATCAAGAACATCGGCTTCTCCGCCGCCTATGACCTGGGCGCCCGGCAGCGGATCGAATTCAATGCGGACCGTACGAAGGAGGATATGGAGCGGTATGTGAAGCATTCGAATTCGGGTAGCGAACCGCACATTTTAAACGCGACTTGGCGCGCAACACGTACCGCCTGTCCTACACGGGCAATAACGGCGGCAGTACGGACTGGAAGATCGACGTGGATTACGCGAAGATGAACGAAGACGACATTACGCTGACGTCTTATTACGGAAAATCGCCGTATGAGGGGAAGAACACACTCGCCTACCTGGACGACGTCATCCACAAGCAGCTGGATATCAAGGCGTCGGCCAATACGCAGATCAATGACCGCCATTTGCTGACCTACGGGCTCGGCTATACGAGAGAGACGGGCAAAGGCAGCCGTCTGAAAAGTGCGCCGCAGACCTATACCCGGTATATCAACCCCTGGGATTATGATAAAAACCTGTACAGCAAGGGCGGGAAAGGAGAACCGGCCTCCAGGATCCACGATTATCTGCTGTTTACCAACAGCAAGGGGATCCCGTACTATGACGAAGCGTACGAGCTGTACGGGATACGCGACGAAGCGGGAAATTCCCTTAAGCCTCCTTACACGTGGGAAGACTATCTGGAATACGGCCCTTACGCTCAAGGCAGTAACGTTCCGGCCGAGGCCATGGCGCGGTGGAAGGAATTTACGCGGCTCCTGCGCGAGGAAAATACGCATGACGGAGGCGAGCGGACCCGTGTTCTTCATTATTACACGCAGAGCAGCATTTATACCAAGGAGCCGATCACCTATAAAGGGCACAGCTTTAAGGAAGAATACGCCAAGCGGAAAAACAGGCAGACTATCGGTGAAGCCGAAATAAAAAAGGAGCATTTCTTCGTACAGGATACGTGGCAGCTCAATCAAAACACGACGCTGACGCCCATACTGCGCCTCGATCACAGCAGCCTGTTCGGCACGACGCTGACCTTCAACCTGGGCATGACCCATATGCTGCGGGGGAAGCCGAGCTGGCGGCTCAAGGCCAATGTCGGCACGGGCTATGCGGAACCGGGCATGGGCGAGCTCTACTACAACTGGGAGATGTACGCCGGCATGCCCGTCGGCTTTGATTTGGGCAAGCTGGGCTATTACTGGGCCGGCAATCCGCGGCTGCGGCCGGAAAAATCCCTTAACCTTGATATAGGCGTAGAGCGGGAAACGGCTGCGACGATGACGCGGCTGAACCTTTTTCACAACCGCATCAGGGACTATATGACGACCTATTTCACAGGCTATCTGATGGATTTCAATCCCAGCATAAGCGATGAGTGGAAGTGGGTGGTTCCGCCCGATATGATCTACAGCTTCAAGAATATCGGCAAAGCCGAGATCACGGGGCTGGAGGCGCAGGTGGAGCATCGCTTCAATGATCATTGGTCCGGTAAGCTGGGCTATACGTATCTCCATGCCGTCAACAAGAGCGACCCCGATATGCCGCGGCAGCTGCTGGACAAGCCGCAGCATAAGGTGGACGTCGGCATTACGTATGAGAATAAAAAAGGCGGCTGGCGCGCTTCGTTATGGGGAAACTATTATATCCGCATGCTCGACAGCCGGACCGTTGCCAATAACGGCAATTACATCGACTATGACGGAACGAAGGCGGGATATCATTTTGCCGAAGGGGGAAAACAGACGTATGAAAAGAAGACCTTCGGTTTATGGAACATCCTGGTGCAAAAGGACCTGTCGAAGGACGCAATGGTGTATTTCGGCATTGACAACCTGTTCAATCATCACGACGACGACCGGGCGCTCCAGGAACGGGTATATAAGCTCGGCGTGAATATGAAGTTCGGCGGCGCCGAGGACGGCCGTAGCGGTGCGGCTCACGCAGGAACGAAGCACTCCGCCGCAGCGGAAGAACGCAGCCCGGCCGGCTGGTTCATTACGCCGCCCTTTGAGGAGCAGAAAGAACGGGGAATCCGCCTGCTCGGCTCGTACCGTGGCCGCTGGAACAGCCACGGCGGTGCCGACCGTGCGGCGGCCCGTGTAACTAGTGTTGCGGCCGTCGGCACGGCGGAAAAGAATATGTTCGACCGGCCGGCACACGGATTCGAGCAGCGGCTGCAGCTGGGGATCGACGCCCGCCTCGACGACCGTACGAACGTCACCGTCCTGGGCAGCGCGTCGGGAATGACAGGCGTCGATACGAGGCACGATATTTCCGATTCCAAGGGCCTGAATCATCAGGGTCTGGACAAGGCGGACATAACGCGGCATGTGAAGAAGTGGGACTTCTCCGTCGGCCGCCTGACGGAGCCTCTGGGTGTAACGGGCTACTGGTTCGGCAAGGAATACGACGGCGGCCGCGCCGTCTGGACGAGCGGAAAGAACCAGGTGCGCGTCGGCTACGGCGGTTTCGGCCGCAGCACGGGCATCAGCGACTCGGCTTACACCCACGCGACGCGGCAGCTCTTTTATCGGGCGCCGACCAAGGATGAATGGCTGTGGGATACTAACGTGGACGAATATATCAGTTTAAAGGAAAAAATGGATCAGGCCGGATCCCTGGAAGAACAATTGCAATTGGGCCGCCAGTATTTGGAGGTCATTAAGGCGCAGGATCGAAAGACCTATGAAAAACTGATTTCAACGGGAGGATGGAATCAGATCTTTCCGTGGGCGCCCGATGCCTGGTATCGGGCGCGGGTATTCGATGAAAAAACCGGCGCTTTCGTCGGCGAATATATTGTAAAACACAACACTATGTATTCGTATTTCGAAGCTCATAATTGGGACGAACTGTTCAATACGGACTTCCTTCGCCGGAACGGCGAGATCATGTGGAATCAGCTGTACCCATTTGCTGAAGGCCATCTCACGGACGGCTTTTCCCGTTCCGATGTCAGCGGCAGAGTGGAGCTGGATTTTCTCTTTTACGGCGAATACACAGGCAGTCAGGAGCCGGGCGGGTACTACGGCTCGTATCAAATCGGGTTCAGACCGGATCAATTGGATCTGACCCGTGACTTTACGCGGTTTACGCGGGAAGAAGAAGGCCGCCGTTCCCTTGATGCCCTCGTAAAATATTGGATGAAGGAAGGTTCTGAACAATTTTTAAGGTATCTATCTCAATGGCAGCCGGAAGATAACAATTCCATGCCTCTGCAGGAAATCCTGGGTAAGGCGCCGGTAGCCCTGGGCGGCGGCATTGTCATTCCCGTCCTCGGCACGGTCCTCGTGCAGGACTGTGTTCCCGCCATCGACCGGGCCGGCTTCATCCAGTTCAAGCACCAATTCGGCGACCGCTTCGGCGTCCAGGCCTGGTACCTGCGTTCCCTGGGTGATGACAGGGCGCATCTCGCCTATGCGCACGGCAACAACAACGATATCTATACGTACGACAAGCTGGCCAATGTCATCGGCCTCGGTGCGGCCTGGCGCATAGGCGACAAGCTGCGCGTCTCCTTCGACTGGGGACAGAATCGAACGGACTTCGGCCGTATGCTGAACGGGCACACGCTCTATACGAATAAGATCGGTACGTCGGACTTTACCATTGACGGCAGGGCGGCAGGCGGTACGCCCCGATTCTGGGTACTGCGCTTCGATGTCGGCCGTGTCGATACGGAGGTGCCGGGCAGCTGGAACGCCTTTGCGGACTACAAGTACTTCCAGCACGGCTCTTTCTTCGGCGGCAACGGCACGGAGGGTGTGCCGGACCGGTATCTGGACGGCATCAAGTCCTTCACCGTCGGTGCGGGCTACGTGCCGGCCAGGGATTTCCTCATCGAGGCCTTCTACACCTTCGACGCCAAGGGCATCGGCAAGCGCGACACGCTCTACGGCTCGGAAAGCTTCAAGCTCGGCGACTACACGCGCATTCAGGCGACGTATAAATTCTAAAACTCTTACTTGTATATAGGACAGCGCCTCCCCCATATAACGCTGTTAAAGCGAACAGGCACGCCATACCGGAAACGGCAGGCGTGCCTGTTCGCGCGGTTCGGCTTATTCGTGTACGCGCAGGTCGGAAATGTCCGGGTGAAAATTTATATTGCAGAAATACCGACTGCCTATGCCGAGTCCGCACCGGTTTGTGTTATAATAAGTAAAATCATAAAGGAGGATATATTGTGAGCGAATATGTGCCGTCTTTTCCTTCCCATGCCGTGACGGGCGAAACGGAAAGGGAGCGATACGATTACAGCCGCGAAGTGTCCCTGTATTTTGCAGGTCTTTTTCCCGAACGGGCGAGCCGCGTCTTCAAAGCGGATCGGCTTCAGCCTGTAGGCGTGGACGTGACCGTCCTGTATCCGACGGAAGAAGAACCCTTTTACTTTCTCTACACGACGGGCATGAGCGGTCTTTCCATGGCCGAATACCTGGGCGGAGCCGCAGATGATGCCTGCTTGGCGGAGCTTTACATGATGCTGCCGGGTGACTGGCCCTTTTCTGCGGCCCGGGACGTGTCGGCGGACACGGCTGATTATCCTTGGCCCGTGCGCTTTCTGGCCGATGTGGGGCGCTTTCCCCATGAAAACGGGATGTGGCTGTCCTACGGCTTTGTCCTGCCGACGAGCGAGCGGTACGTCGCCTTTTCCGATGCGGTTCTCCTGCAATTTGACGGTGAACTGGGCGCCGTAAGGACGGATGACGGTAAGGTCATACAGCTTTTTATGCCCATGCCGCTCTACGCGGAAGAAGCCGATTTGTACGGTAAAATCGGCCCCGATGAATTGACGGAACGGGTACTGCAGTGTAACAAAGGGTCTTTTTTCGTCAATCCGCAGCGGCCTAATGCGGCAAAGGCGTAACACATACAAAAAGATATAAACTGTGAGAGATGACGATAAGGAGGCTGAATATGGCGGAAGATAAACGGTGGCTGCGCTTTTTGCAGCCCGGAATTACGGCGATTGTCGGCGCCGGCGGCAAGACGACCGTCTTGGAACGATTGGTGACGTACGGACACGGAGCAAATTTGCCCATCGTCGTGACCAGTACGGTGACCGCCGATACGGAACGCCTGGGAAATGCGGAACAAATAGATATTATACGCACGGACGACAGGAACGAGTTGGAAGCCTTTTGCGCCGAAAAGATAGAAGCCCGGCGTGTTCCCGCCTGGATTCCGGGCGATGCGGGCCTGCCGGAAAGGAAGGCGTTTTTGGCGGAAACGCTTGACTATTTGCGCGGCCGTCATCCGGCCTGGTACAATCTTGCCGAAGCGGATGTGGCCCATCACAAGTGGCTGAAGGCGCCTCTTGCCGATGATATTCCCCTGCCGCAGCACTGTAATATGATCATCGGCGTCGTCAATCTGCAAATGCTCGGTTCACCGCTGACCGAAGAGCGGGTAGCAGGGGCGGAACAGGCGGCGCTTATCATGAACCGGCCTATGGGGGCCGTCGTTACACCGGCCCTGTTGGCCAAGCTTATTCGCCATCCGCGCGGTCTCTTTCGCAGTGAAACGGAGCGGCGCGTCCTCTTCTGCAGCGGTTATAATGCCGTGCAGCATCGCATGACCGAAGCTCTCCTCGACGACTTGGAGGATTTGGAGCTCGATGCCATCGTTCTGGCCGACGGCTATAGGGAAACCTGTACCATTCGCCAATATATCAGCCGCGGTACGGGATAAGACACATAAAGGCGCCCCTGCGAATCAGCGCAGGGGCGCCTTTATGTGTCTTTGTGCGTCTTAGTGCAAGGTCTGAAGAATCTTTTGCAGCATCGTTACTTCGATTTGGCCCGGTGCCGACGCCTGCTTGGCGGAGCCGAAGGTCAGGGCGGAGCCGAAAATTTCACCGCTGATGCGGCTGACCGCACCGAGCTTGCCCATGGACATGGTAATAAGCGGTTCATCCGGATACTGAGACTTTACGTTTTCCGTAGCGCTCAGCAGAGTGAGTACGTCCTTTGCCGATTGGGGCATGCAGGCGAGCTTGGCCACATGGGCGCCGAGCTTTTTCATGCCGATAAGGCGGGAGCAAATTTCGTCGAATGCCGGCGTCTTGTCGAAATCGTGGTTGCTCATGACGACGGTTACACCGGCCTCCTCGGCAGCCGCAACGGCTTCCCTGACGGAATCGTGATTGCGAAAATATTCCAGGTCCGCGGCATCGATCTTACCGCTCTTGACGGCGTATTGAATGAGCTCGAAGTAGTACGCTTCCGGAATTTCCGTTTCTCCCCCTTCTTCCTTCGTGCGGAATGTGAAGAGGAGCGCGCTCTGCGGCAATTCCCGGCGAACCGCGTCGAGGGCCGCGCCGACGGCGTCGAGAGACTTTACGTCCCTGAGAAAGTCGATACGCAGTTCGACGACGTCGTAAATCTTGTCCTGCAGGTACTTGCATTCCTGGACGAGCTCGTCTATGGTGCGGCCGACGATGGGCACGCAAATTTTGGGAATGCCGTTGTCCAAGGGGACCGTTCCGATTTTAATCATAGTCTGATATCCTCCTGAGTGTAATTATGCTGTGCGTCTTTCTTTCATGACGCTGTTATAGCGGACATAGATGATGCAGGCAATGACGAAGCCCGCCAGGGCGATAGCCGCGTCGAGGCCCATGATCGTGTTGATGCCGCTGTCGGCCATGTAGCCCGTAACGACGGGAATCGTAAAGGAAGCGATGGAGCCGGTCGTATAAAAAATACCGGTCATCGTGCCCTTACCTTTGGGGAACATTTCCGTCATCATGACGAGGCCGAGCTGCATAACGCCGCCTGCTGCGGAGAAGCCTACAACCGCCGAGAGAACCGGTGCGAGCGCTGCGGACGGATAGTAGTACAGACCGCCGATGGCCAAGGTGGAAATGAGAGTATACGCCACGAGGAGCGTAATGGGGCGAACGCCCTTCTTCGTAACGGCTGCCGTAAAGAAAACGCAGGCCAAGGAGCCGATGGAGTAGTAGCTCATGAGGGAACGCGCCGCCATATCGCCCATCTGCGCGACTGCGACGCCGTATTTGGTGAGCCACTGGCTGATCAGATAGAACGTGGCCTGGGAAATGTAGCCGTAAAGAACAAAGCAGATGCCTTCAATATACCATTTGGACTTCGGTGCTTCCTGCACGGCGCCTTCTTCCGTACCGGTGTCTTTCTTGACGGGATTCATGGACGGATAGGACATTTTCAGCATGATGAGGAAGTTCAAGGCCAAAATAACGGCGGCGGCGATGAAGGACCAGCCGTACCATGCGTTCATGACGACGAGCATGCCGATGAAAAGGGGCAGGAGGAACTGGCCGGCCGAGATGAAGGCCTTGAGGAGAACCGTAACGGTGCTGGCGCTTTCCGGATATGATTCAATCAGCGCCGGATAGGTGCCGGCGTCGAGGAAGGAGTTGGCAATACCGGCGAGAATGCCGAAAATGTACGCAACCGTCGTAGTCGGGCTGACGAGAATGCCGAGGAAAAAGGCGATGTACGTCACCATGCCGAGGAGTACGAAGGGCTTGCGGCCGTATTTATCGGATAATTTACCCGATACGAAGAGCACGATAAGGCGGCCGATGCCGAGCATGCCGATGACGCTCATGACATCTGCCAGACTGCCCCAACGGGCTGCGAGGGCATCCATATTTTGTGCGAGAATGAGTACGCCGATGCCGTGTACGAAGTAGTTCAGATACAGGCTGAGGCACAAGGGGCGGTACGAATGTGTTTGCTCCATTAGAATAATCTCCTTTTGTATCTGCATTAATTAGAATAATACGTCTTTAATGAAGTCGACGGGCATATCCTTGCCGGTCCAAAGCTTGAAGGCCGCAGCACCCTGATAGAGCATCATGCCGAGACCGTTAAACGTATGGCAGCCCGTTTCCCGGGCCCATTTCATGAGCTTCGTTTCGCGCGGCGCATATACCGTATCCATGACGACCAGCTCCTTGTGGAGGTACGACTTGTCGGGAATGGCGACGACGTCTTCCAACGGTTTCATGCCGCATGACGTGCCGTCAATGTAAATGTCGCTGCTGTCCAGTTCGCGCTTGAGGGCGGCGCGGTCCGCCAAATCATACAACGTAACCTTGCATTCTGTACGGCTCCGCAGTTCGCCGATGACACGTTCCGCCTTGGGGAAGAATTCGTCTTTCCGGTTGAAGACCGCGATTTCACGAACGCCGTCGAGGGCCGCCTGGACGAGGATGGCCGTAGCCGCGCCGCCGGCACCGACGATGGTCATTTTCCTGCCTTTGTATTCCACGCCTTCTTCAATGAGGGACTGCATTGCGCCCGTGCCGTCCGTAATCGTACCCGTGAGTACGCCGTTGTCGTTGACGACGGTGTTGCAGGCGCCGACGATCTGTGAAGCGGGAGAGAGCTTGTCAAGGTACTGCGTAATGGGTCCCTTGTTCGGCATGGAAACGTTCCAGCCGCGTACCTTCATGGCGCGCAGGCCTTTGACCGTATCTTCGAGTGTCGAGTTATCCACTTCAAAGCAAACATATACGTAGTCGAGGCCCAATTTTTTGAAGGCTTCGTTGTGCATGGTCGGCGACATGCTGTGGCGAATAGGATAAGCGATTAAGCCGATTAATTCCGTATGACCCGTAACTCGTTCAGTAACTGCGATTTTACCCATGATACTTCCTCCTAAATAAAAATACTGTATGTGTGTGAAATTTCACTTTAAACGACATGATGTATGCCGCACAAGCTATTTATCAAAGCCGCCGACGGAGTCGATGGTCTGAAGAATGTCGCGGCCCAATTCCGTGCCGTGCATGATTTGACCGGTCTTGCGGCTGTTGCCGAAGTTGCAGAAGGGGATACCTTTTTCGTCGGCATACGTTTCAAAGGGATTGTCCGACGGAATGTCCGGGACGAGGCCCATACAGATGAAGCCGTAGTCGAAGGGGTAGTCCGCCGCGACGCCGTCTTTTGCGGCGACGAATTTATCGGGGCAGGCTTTTTGCAGGGCCGTACCGAGATGCATGTCGACGGGATGGGTTTTCAGGAGCTCCTTAAACGTCGATTTCGAAACGACGTCCAAATCCTTGCCAAAGGACGGCATCATTTCGATGACCGTTACATGCGCCTTGCGCAGAGCGAAGAATTCCATGACATCCAGGCCGACGGCGCCGGCGCCGATGATGACGATTTTTTTGCCTTCCGCGTTTGCTTCGTAGTAGGGAATATTCGCCATGAAGCCTTCAATGGAACGGATGTTGGAGCCTTCCGCATCGGTCAGCTCGCGCAGCCCTTCAATGGGCGGCAGCATGGGAACGGAGCCCGTTGCGGCGTAGAGGATGTCCGGCTGCAGCTCTTCGAGGAGTTCCTTCGTCGCCGTCGTGTTCAGGCGGATTTCCAGATTCGGCAGAGCGGCGGCGCGTTTTTCCAGGTATGCCGGGCAGTCTTCAATGCGGCGTTTTTCCGGGAAGCGGGCAATACGGCGGGCCATGCCGCCCACTTCCCGGCGTTTTTCGATAACCGTTACGCGGCAGCCTACTTCCGCCGCCGTACAGGCCGCTTCCAAACCGCCCGTGCCGGCACCGATGACGACGACGTGGAGGGGGCGCGTAATGTGCAGGCGCTTGTATGCTTCGCCTTCAATAACCGCCGGGTTGACCGTGCAGCGAACGGGTTTGGATTTGGCAATACGGTGATCCGCACAGCCGATGTTGCAGCTGATGCACTTGCGGATACAGTCCGCCCGGCCGCGCCGTGATTTATTGACCCAGTCCGGATCGGCAATGAGACCGCGGCCGATGGCGAGAAAATCCGTCTTGCCGGCACCTAAAATGTCATCGGCAATCTTCGGGTCGCGAATGTTGCCGGACAGGATGACGGGCTTGCCGAATTTTTTCCTGACCGCTTCGGAGAGGTACGCTCTCCAGCCGTCAGGCAGGTCGCATTTATCAATCTGATATTGAATGGAATCGTTTACGGCTGCCGATACGTTGATGATATCCACTTCGGGAACGATATATTCGAGGAGTGCCAATGTATCTTCAATCGTATTGCCGCCTTCAATAAATTCATCAGCCGAAATACGGAAAGAAACGGGAACCCATTTGCCGACCTTGGCACGTACCGCTTCCGTGACGAGACGGGCGAAACGGGCTCTGTTTTCGTAGGAGCCGCCGAATTCGTCGGTTCGTTTATTGTAAAGAGGCGACAAGAACTGATCCAGGAGGTACGAGTGGCCGCCGTGGATTTCGACCATGTCGAAGCCGGCGCCGACAGCGCGTTCCGCCGCTTCGGCGTATTTGTCGACAATGTTGAGAATCTCCCGCTTCGTCAAGGGGCGCGGAGCCGGATTGCCTTCCTTGGACGGAACGGAAGAAGACGAAACGGACTGGAGGCCGCCGAGGCGTTCCGGATAAGCCGAGGCGCCGGCATGGTTTAACTGAATGGACGCAAGGGCGCCGTATTTATGGATCCGTTCGGTCAGCTCAAACAACCCCGGCATGAACTGCTTGCTGTCGATGCGCAGTTGCTTTGTTCCGTTTGTCGCCAAAGGATAGTCGATACAGGCGTTTTCTACGGTAATGAGCGCCGTGCCGCCGCGGGCGCGCAGGCCGTAATAGTCTTTCATTTCTTCCGAAACTTCACCGGAGAAGGTGGCATAGTTCGTCCCCATAGGCGGCATAATGACGCGGTTACGGAAAGTCGTGCGCTTTACCGTGAAGGGCTCGAAAATATGCGGAAATTGCGTGGTCATGAGAAAATCCTCCCTGCTGGTCGTACAAGAAATACAAGTGAAAAACAGAACTAATCGTTCTTTTCGTGACTATTATACGTTGTCCTTTCCGGGAGAACAATTTTTAGTTTTGCCCGTATCAGTTTAAAAAAGCTATTAAATATGATAAGCTTGGAGCATATTGGCGTGCCTGTTCAGCGTAAAACGGCGAAAATCTCATATACACTTCTCTTACATAAGTGCGGAAAACGACGGGGAAACAAGTGTTTAAGCCGTATTGAAGGAGCGCCGCCGTTACAAAAATTAATAGAGAAATGAACTGAAGATATTGCACATACTCTATTAATTGCTGCTGTATGCGTCTTTTGTATCAGGGGGGATCGGCCGTGAATTTGAAACAGCTCGAGTATTTTGTAACCTTGGCGGAAACGGAGCACTATCGCAAGGCGGCGGAAAGCTTATATATTACGGAGCCCAGCTTGAACCGGGCCGTACGGGACTTGGAAAAAGAAATGGGCGTCCCCCTTTTTGAAAAAAGGGGTCGCAACATTTTTCTCACGCAGTACGGGAAAATGTTTTACCCGTATGTCACCAAATCTCTTGAAGAACTGCGCCGCGGCCTGCAGATCATGAAGGCCTATACGCGGCCCGACCGCGGACTCATTAACCTGGGATTTGTCTATACCATGGGTTATACGGCGGTACCGAATATGATTACACAGTTTCACAACATCGAGGGGAATGAGGCAATCGAATTTGATTTCATTCAGGGAACGACACGGGAACTCATTAAGAAGCTGAAAGAAGAGACGGTGGATCTCGTCTTTTGTTCCGCCGTCGCCGATGAGCCGGACATTCTCTTTTATCCTGTCATTGAAGAGCGGCTCGTCCTCGTAGTGCCCAAAGGCCATCCCCTGGCCAATCGGGCGTCCGTCTCACTCAAAGAAATTGAGCCGTATCCCTTTATTGCCTTTCATAAGAGCAGCGGCATGCATTCCATGGTGGAAGATCTGCTGCAGCGGGCGGACTCTCATCCCGACGTGGTCTGTCATATCGAGGAGGATAACGCCATGGCCGGTTTTGTCGCTGCAGGCTACGGTATTGCCGTCATGCCGGACTTTTATTTATTGCGCCATTATGAGGTGGAACGCGTTCCCATTGCGGACAAGGCCGATCGGCGCTATCTTTTTATGGCTGTCCACAAGCGGCACAACATGCTTCCCGTAGTGGAGCGGTTCCGCAACTTCGTTCTTGCCGGCGGACCGCATACGTCCGTGTAGATAAAAATGCCCCTTACTGCGTACTGTTTCGGCGCAGTAAGGGGCGTCCGTATGAGCGGTGACCGAAGGGATATTAA
Source organism: Megasphaera coli (assembly GCF_900095855.1). Taxonomy (GTDB): domain Bacteria; phylum Bacillota; class Negativicutes; order Veillonellales; family Megasphaeraceae; genus Megasphaera; species Megasphaera massiliensis_A. Next base: position 36,311 of record NZ_FMIY01000002.1, read on the forward strand.
TCGAGGTTATTCCGGTCTATATTGTTGATGGTGCCGATAAAGCTGTTGTAGTCGCTGACAAGGGAATTAAAATCGTTGTGTGAACGGTTTGACGACAAATAGGTACGCATATCGCCGACCAGTTCGTTTGTTTCCTGTTTGAGATTGTTTATATCGGCGGCTTTCTCACCCTTCGCTTCCAACTTGTCGGCAGCCGCTTTTATTTGAGTCAGGCGCTGTTCCACTGCCGCCGCATCCACTTGCGCCGGATCGTCTTTCTGAAGCTCATCCATGGAGAGACGGAAATCACGGGTGATTTCCAGCATTGCCGCCGCGTTGGGGCGGCCTTTCTGTTTGAGTTCATCAATTTGCGCATCCTGGAGTTCCGCGTTATGGTCGGAAATAAGTTTATCCATTTGGTTGTATGCGTTTTCAAACTGAGCGTATAAGGATAAATATTTTGCCGTCAATTCACGGCCTTTTTGATGATTGTCCTTCATGAATTCTTTGGAATCGTAATAATTTTTCATTTCCATCGAGAGCGGTACGAGTTCATCCAGATTCTTCAGAACCGCCGCCGCGCTTGTGTCGATATCGTCAAAGCCGCTGCTTTCGACAGATACTTTCTTTAAATTATTCCGTAATCCGTCGAAATCGGGCAGGCTGACGGAATCGAGGTCTTCACCGGCCCGCATTGCCTGCAGCGACGGTGCGTGAGCAAAGTCGAAGGTGACATTGTTGGCGTTGAATCTGTTCGTTATCTCAACATACGGGCTCAACCCGGCAAGGGCGGAATTGTTCTTTTCCGTACCGGGAATGCTTGCCGTACTCGAGAAGCATCCTGTCAACACGAAAAGGGCCGCCAGTGCCGTAAAGGTGAAAATAATAAGCTTTCTAAAAAGATTCGGTTTTTTTGTCATAAAAAATTCATCCTAATATGAATTCCGTTTCATTATACTATAAGACATGACTTTCAGCTATATGTGTACAAGTTTTACATATAATTTCTTAATTCAGCCCGCCGCGGCCGGCAAAACGGCCCGACGGCACGCATAGAATGGCGAACCGTGGAGAATATGGAATACATGTTGACAGACAGGGCTTTTTTGGCTATAATTGGTTATGTTCTGTGAGAGGCCGACATAGCTCAGCTGGTAGAGCAACTGACTTGTAATCAGTAGGTCGTAGGTTCAAATCCTATTGTCGGCTCCAAACATGCGGTGGGATTCCCGAGTGGCTAAAGGGAGCAGACTGTAAATCTGCCGGCGGACGCCTTCGAAGGTTCGAATCCTTCTCCCACCACCATTAGCGTCGCGGGGTGGAGCAGTTGGTAGCTCGTCGGGCTCATAACCCGAAGGTCGTAGGTTCAAGTCCTGCCCCCGCTACCAAATTTTTTTTGTCCTGACGGACAACCAATTGCATAGCTTTGAACGGTATTTAAGCTGTTGTAGCTCAGTCGGTAGAGCGTATCCTTGGTAAGGATAAGGTCACCGGTTCAATCCCGGTCAATAGCTCCATACTTGGCGGCTTAGCTCAGTTGGCTAGAGCATGCGGTTCATACCCGCAGTGTCCAGAGTTCGAATCTCCGAGCCGCCACCATAAAATAACCTCGTTTAACGGGGTTATTTCTGTATGCGTAATGTCTTATTCCTAAAAAGGGGGACGCGTAAGATGGCAAAAGAAAAATATGAAAGAACCAAACCGCATGTCAATATCGGAACGATCGGTCACGTCGACCACGGTAAAACAACACTGACCGCGGCAATCACGAAAGTCTTGTCGGAAAAAGGCTATGCCGAATTCTCCGACTATGCCAATATCGATAAGGCGCCGGAAGAACGGGAACGCGGAATTACGATTAATACGGCACACGTGGAATATGAAACGGATAAGCGCCACTATGCACACGTAGACTGCCCGGGCCATGCGGACTATGTAAAGAACATGATCACCGGTGCCGCACAGATGGACGGAGCCATCCTGGTGGTAAGCGCAGCCGACGGCCCCATGCCGCAGACGCGTGAACATATCCTGCTGGCCCGTCAGGTAGGCGTACCGGCAATGGTCGTATACCTGAACAAGGCGGACCAGGTAGATGATCCGGAACTGATCGAACTGGTGGAAATGGAAGTACGGGAATTGTTGAGCTCCTATGATTTCCCGGGAGATGAAATCCCCATCATCGTAGGGTCGGCGTTGAAAGCGTTGGAAGGCGACGAAGAAGCGAAGAAGAGCATTCTGGATCTGATGGATGCCATAGACGACTACATTCCGACGCCGGACCGGCCGACGGACAAACCGTTCCTGATGCCGATAGAAGACGTCTTCACCATAACGGGGCGCGGCACGGTAGCGACGGGGCGCGTAGAACGGGGCACGGTGAAGGTCGGCGACACGGTAGAAATCGTGGGCATGTCGGAAGAAGCGAAGACGACGGTAGTAACGGGCGTAGAAATGTTCCGTAAGCTCCTTGACCTAGCAGAAGCGGGGGACAACATCGGTGCCCTGCTGCGGGGGATAGACCGCAAGGAAATCGAACGGGGACAGGTATTGGCAAAGCCGGGGTCGATACATCCGCATACGAAATTCAAGGCGCAGGTATATGTATTGACGAAGGATGAAGGGGGACGGCATACGCCGTTCTTCACGAACTACCGGCCGCAGTTCTACTTCAGAACGACGGACGTGACGGGAGTGATTCAGCTGCCGGAAGGGGTAGAGATGTGCATGCCCGGGGACAACGTAAAGATGGACGTGGAACTGATTACGCCGATTGCGGTGGAAGTGGGATTGCGGTTTGCAATACGCGAAGGCGGCAGAACGGTGGGAGCCGGCGTGGTATCGGAAATCGAAGCGTAAGGGATAACATATAGGGATAGTGAGAGGAGTCTCGCATTGTTTCGGCAGTGCGGGGCTCTTTGCATTTGCGGGAAGATGAATTTTTTCTTCTTCAGTGTTACAATAAAACACAACCGATATTGCAGTCATCTGTCTTGAGGAGACGTTATGAAATCGTTTGTTCATTTACATAATCATACGCAGTACAGTTTGTTTGACGGCCTGTCTCGTATTCCCGCTATGGTGCAGAAGGCTAAAGAACTGGGAATGCCGGCCGTGGCTATTACGGATCACGGCAATATGTACGGCGTTATCCACCTGTATAAGGCGGCGAAAGCGGCGGGCATCAAGCCTATTTTGGGCTGTGAAATATATATGACGCGGGGCAGCCGCTTTGAGCGGAAGACGAAGGAGCGCCTTTGTCATCTCGTCCTTCTCGCCAAAGATCTGAAGGGCTACCACAATCTCGTGAAGATCGTCTCCAAGGGCTTTGTAGACGGCGAAAATAATTATCATCGCCCGCGCGTGGACTTTGATCTGCTCGAACAATATCATGAAGGCCTCATCGCCTTGTCGGCCTGCATTGAAGGACAGATTCAGCAGGATATTCTCAATCATGACGAAGCCGGGGCGCGCCGTACGTTGGAAGCGTTTATCCGTATTTTCGGAAAAGACGATTTTTATTTGGAAGTGCAGAATCACGGCATGACCGAAGAACAGGAAGTACGCCGCGTCTTTAAGGAATGGGCGCCCGAGTACGGCCTGAAGCTCGCGGCGACGAACGATTTTCACTATCTTAATAAGGAAGATGCGCCGGCACAGGAAGTGAAGCTGTGCATTTCCACGGCAGGGACGCTCGACGACCCTGCGCATTTCAGCTTTTCCAACAGCGAGTTTTACATGAAGTCGCGCGAAGAAATGGAACGCCTCTTTCCGGACATGCCTGAGGCCCTCGATACGACGCTGGAAATAGCCGCCAAGTGCGACGTGGAAATCAGCTTTGACGAGCGGCATTTGCCGCAGTTTCCCGTGCCGGCAGGTGAGACGGACGCGACGTATCTGCGCAAAATTTGTGAGGCCGCCCTGCCAGGCCGGTACAATCCCGTAACCGATGAAGTGCGGCAGCGGCTGGATTACGAGCTGGGCGTCATTGAAGACATGGGCTTTCCGTCGTACTTTCTTATCGTTTGGGACTATGTCAAATACGCGCGGGATCATCGCATTCCCGTCGGTCCCGGCCGCGGTTCCGCAGCCGGCTCGGTCGTTGCCTATCTTCTCGGCATAACCGGCTTGGACCCGCTCAAGTACGATCTTCTCTTTGAACGGTTCTTAAACCCCGCCCGCATTACCATGCCCGATATAGATATGGATTTTTGCTATGAAAACCGCGGCAGGATCATCGACTACGTGACGCGAAAATACGGCAAGGATCATGTGGCGCAGATCATCACCTTCGGTACGCTGGCGGCGCGTGCCGTTCTGCGTGACGTTGGGCGCGTCTTGAGCATGCCGCTGAGTGAAGTGAACCGCATTATGAAGACCGTGCCCAACGAGCTGGGCATTACTCTTGATAAAGCGCTGCAAATCAGCAGGGATTTTAAAAAGGAATACGAAACCAAGGCGGAAGTACGGCGTCTTGTCGACTTCGGCAAGGCACTGGAAGGGCTTGTGCGCCATTCGTCGACACATGCCGCCGGCGTCGTCATATCGGCCGCTTCCGTCGATGACTACGTACCCATGCAGTATTCTAAGGAAGGGTATTTGACGACGCAGTACGACAAAGATTTGGTCGAAGAACTGGGCCTGCTCAAAATGGACTTTCTCGGCCTGCGTACACTTACGGTCATCGGGGATGCGGTCAAGATGATCAACCGCAACTACGGTATCGATCTCGATATCGAAGCGGTGCCCCTGGACGACGAAGCTACGTGCAAACTCCTGACGGACGGCGATACGGCAGGCATTTTCCAGATGGAATCGACGGGCATTACAAACCTTGTCAGAGAGCTGGCGCCGAAACATTTCGAAGACATGATCCCCCTCGTCGCCCTTTACCGGCCGGGCCCTCTCGGCAGCGGTATGGTGGAAGATTTTATTAAGGGCAGCCACGGCGAGAAAGAGGTTACGTATCTTCATCCCCTCCTGGAGCCCATTCTCAAGGACACGTACGGCGTCATTCTTTATCAGGAACAGGTTATGCAGATCGCCTCGGCCATGGGCGGCTTCAGCCTCGGTGAGGCCGACCTTTTGCGCCGCGCCATGGGCAAGAAAAAAGAATCCGTTCTGCTCGCACAGCGGGCCCACTTCCTGGAAGGGACTCGGAAAAAGGGCATTGACGACGAGATTGCCGAAAAGGTTTTCGACCTCATGGTTTACTTTGCCGGCTACGGTTTCAACAAATCCCACTCCGCCGCTTATGCGTACGTCGCCTGGCAAACGGCATATCTCAAGGCGCATTACTGCGCCGAATTTATGGCCGCCACCATGACGAGCATGATGAATGATGTCAGTAAAATCAGCTATTACGCAGCCGAATGCAAGCGCCGCAACGTGTCCGTCCTCTCGCCGGACGTGAACGAAAGTATGTCCGTCTTTTCCGTACAGAACGGCAATATTCGTTTCGGCCTGGCCGGTATTAAGAGCGTCGGTGAAAATGCCATCAATGCCATTCTGGAAGCGCGCGAGAAAGACGGGCCCTTTACATCTCTCAGCGATTTCTGCGGCCGTGTCGATTCGCGCGTCGTTAACCGTCGTGCCTTGGAAAGCCTTATTCACTGCGGCGCCATGGATTCGTTCGGCAAGAAACGCGCCCAGCTCATTGCGGTTCTCGACCGGGCCGTCTCTATGGGAGCCCTGCGTCAGCAGGACCGTGCGTCCGGGCAGATGGGACTCTTTGATATGGAAGACGATGCGAATGTGACCGAGCTGACCTACCCGGACGTACCGGAATTTCCCTTGGAGGCGCGCCTGGCTATGGAAAAGGAATACGACGGCTTCTACTTCAGCGGCCATCCTCTGGACGCTTACGAGGAGGCCATGAAGGGGCTCACGCCTCTGGCCGTTCTCTATGATGACGAGGCTGCACAATATGACGGCAAAGTCCTGCGCGCAGGCGGCCTTATTACGGCGTGCCGCCAGGTGATGACGAAGCGCAGCGACATGATGGCCATTTTGACTGTAGAAGATTTTACGCACACCGTCACGGTCGTCGTCTTTCCCAAGACCTTTGCCAAATGCCGTTCCCTCATGGCCGTCGATACGGTCGTCACCGTCAGGGGGCGGGCCGACATAACGGACGAGGAAGTACAGATCATAGCTGACGAAGTCTTGCCTTTGGACGAAGCGGCAGCGGCGGAATCGGAAAAGAGAAATTCCGTGTATATTGCACCCCGAGACCTGTGGCGGGCCGGGCAGGGCGAAAAACTCTTCATCAAGATTCCCGCCCGCTTCGAACACTCGTCCCTCGCTGCCGACGTCGCGGCCGTTTTGAAAAAATACCCCGGCCCGACAAAGGTCTACTTTCATTTGGCGGGCAGTCAAAAGACCTTTCTTGCGGAACGGCAGTACTGGATTACGGCAGGCCCCGAACTGCAGCAGGACCTGGCGGAACTTTTGGAAGCAGGTACGTTTATATTGCAATAAAGGCGCCTTTATGCTATAATCCTCAAGTATGGGTTTAGTATGCTTGGAGAAGAGGTGTGAATGGTGAAGGAAGGTATCCATCCGAATTATGGTAAGGCCGTAGTAACGTGTGCATGCGGCAATACTTTTGAAACAGGTTCCACAGTGCCGGAACTGCGTGTTGAAATTTGCTCTAAATGCCACCCGTTCTTTACAGGCCAGCAGCGTGCTCAGGCAGCCCGCGGCCGTATTGAGCAGTTTAATAAACGTTACGGTAAAAAAAGCTAAACAGCTGAATAACAGCAGCACAAGCGGTAGGCAGAGCAGGAATGCTCTGCTCTATTTGTTTGTATGGAAAAGGGAGGTTCTCTTGGATAAACCTGTATATGTCGGCGGCCAGGCGGTCATTGAAGGCGTCATGATGCGCGGCCCCGAGTATATTGCTACTGCCGTACGGACGCCGTCCGGCGATATAACCGTAAAAAAAGAAAAGGTTCATTCTTTGACGGAGCGCTTTCCTGTTTTGAAGAAGCCCTTCATTCGCGGCACAATTGCCTTGGGAGAGTCACTCGTATACGGCATGAAAAGCCTGTCCTATTCGGCCATGGCGGCAGGTGAAGAGGAGGAGCAAATGACGAATCGCCAAATCGCCGGGACAATGATCTTTTCCGTCGTTATGGCAATTATATTTTTCGTCGCCATCCCGACCTTTGCGGCCAAGTTTTTATTGGGCGCCGTTACGGATCCGGTTCTCCTCAATATTGCCGAAGGCGTATTGCGGCTCTGCATTTTTCTCCTCTACATTTGGGGTATTTCCCTGACGGCCGATATTCGCCGCGTTTTTGAATACCACGGCGCCGAGCACAAGACGATTTGGGCCTATGAAAAGGGACTGTCCCTGACGGTGGAAAATGTGCGCGCCCAAGTGCGGCTGCACCCGCGGTGCGGTACGAATTTTCTCTTGATCGTCATGGTCGTGGCCATCTTCGTCTTCGCTTTTTTAGGTTGGCCCGATTTGCTCATGCGCATACTGTCGCGTATCGTTTTAATGCCTGTCGTGGCGGGTATCAGTTATGAATTGATCCGCCTTGCGGGCAGGACGAAAAATCCCGTTGTCAGGGCATTGTTCAAACCGGGTTTGTGGCTTCAGTACTTGACGACACGTGAACCCCATGACGATCAGATTGAAGTCGCCATCAAAGCCCTTGACGCGGCGCGCCCTCATACGGAAGCGGAAATCGCGGCGGCCCGTGCCAAAGGGGATACACAGTAATCGAGGGAAAGAGAGGAATCAGCGTGTTTATAGATAAGGTACAAGCCGTGGAGAATAAGTTTATCGACTTGGAGCAGCGCATCAGCGATCCGTCCGTCATTGCCAGACAGGAAGAGTGGCAGAAATTGACGAAGGAACATGCCGCTCTTTCTCCGCTTATTGAAGTATTTCGAAAGTATAAGGACGTGACCGCCGCCATCAGGGACGATAAGGAAATCGTCGATGACGGCTCCGACGCGGAGCTTACGGCCATGGCCAGGGAAGAACTGGCGGAACTGGTCAAGGAACAGGCGGCTCTTGAAGAAGAGCTGCACATCCTCATGCTGCCGAAGGATCCGTATGACGATAAAAACGTGATTATGGAAATCCGCGGCGGTGCCGGCGGTGACGAGGCGGCTCTCTTTGCCGGCGACCTGTTTCGCATGTATATGAAGTATATTGAAAAGCAAAAGGGCTGGAAGGCGAGCATCATCAGCGCCAACGCGCCCGAATTGGGCGGCTATAAGGAAGTTATATTTTCCGTTGAAGGAAGCGGCGTCTACGGCAAGCTCAAGTATGAGTCCGGTGTGCACCGCGTGCAGCGCGTGCCCGTAACGGAAGCGGGCGGCCGTATTCATACCTCGACGGCAACGGTTGCCGTCCTGCCCGAAGCGGAAGACGTGGAAATAAATCTCAACATGGAAGACGTACGTGTCGACTACTACCGCGCCTCCGGTGCCGGCGGTCAGCACGTCAACAAGACGTCGTCGGCCGTACGTATGACTCACATTCCCTCGGGTATCGTCGTCGAATGCCAGGATGAACGGTCGCAGCTGGAAAACAGAGCCAAGGCCGTGCGTGTCCTGAAAGCACGCCTTCTGGCACAGGCCCAGGAAGAAGCGGAAGCGGAAGTGACCGAAGCGCGGCGCAGTCAGGTCGGCACGGGCGACCGGAGTGAACGTATCCGCACATACAACTATCCCCAAGGGCGCGTGACGGATCACCGCATCAACCTGACTCTGTACAAACTGGAAAGCGTCTTAAACGGCGACATTGACGAATTTATTCAGGCCCTTGCCGAAGCGCGGCGCGCCGAGCTCATGAAGGAAGCCGAAGAGAATAATGACTGATACGTGGACTATCGGCTCGCTTCTGCAGTGGACGGAGAAGTTTTTCGCCGGTAAGGGCATCGACACGCCCCGCTTGGATGCGGAAATCCTCCTGGCCTTTGTTCTCGGCAAGGAGCGAATTTACTTATATGCCCATTACGACGAGCCTCTTATGGCGGCGGAGCTTGCGGCGTATAAAGAAAAAATAAAATTGCGCGCCGAACGCTGTTCGGTGGCGCACATATTGGGCGTAAAACCCTTTATGGGCCATGATTTTATCGTTTCCGGCGACGTTCTCATACCGCGTCCCGAAACGGAGCTCCTCGTGGAGACGGTCATTGCAGCGGCACCGCAGGATGCGCCGCTGCACGTTCTCGACATGGGGACGGGCAGCGGCGCTGTCATTCTCAGTGTCCTGGCGTATTTTACTCATGCCGCCGGCACGGGTGTCGACATATCACCGGCCGCTTTGGCGGTAGCCCGGCAAAACGGCGAGAACTTGGGTATCGATCGCGTTACGTGGTGTGAGAGCGACGTTTATGAAAATTTGACCGTCGGGGAACACTACGACTGGATTCTTTCCAATCCGCCCTATCTGACGGCTGACGACATGAATCATTTGGAACCGGAAGTGCGCCGTGACCCGCAGACCGCCCTTTTCGGCGGCGATGACGGACTGGACATATACAGACGTATTGCCGCCGGTGCGGCCTTGTATCTGAAAACGGGGGGGAAGTGCGCTCTTGAGGTCGGCGCCGGGCAGGCCCCGGATGTAGCGGATATATTTACGAATACAGGCGAGTTCGGTCTCGCCGCCGTTCGCAGGGACTACGGCGGTATTGAGCGGGTTGTTCTCCTTGAAAAGAAGGGATGAGCCATGAAAGAGACAAAAATACGTTCTATAGACGGAACGGAAAAGGATATTCCCGTCTTGAAAGAAGCGGGACGGATTATCCGCGCCGGCGGCCTCGTCGTCTTTCCGACGGAAACGGTCTACGGCATCGGTGCCAACGGACTGGATGCCGACGCATGCCGCAGCATTTATACGGCCAAGGGGCGGCCGAGCGACAACCCCCTCATTCTGACCGTACCGGGCAAGGAAGAAGCCAAGGCCGCAGCGTCTTACGTGCCGGCCTTGGCGGAAAAACTGATGGATATCTTTTGGCCGGGGCCCTTGACACTCGTCCTGCCGCGCAAGGCCGTTGTGCCCGATGCGGCCACGGGCGGCCTTGATACGGTTGCCCTGCGCTGTCCGGCACATGCCGGCTGCCGTGCCTTTCTGCGTGCTGCCGCCGTGCCCGTCGCCGGACCGAGCGCCAACCTGTCCGGCAGGCCGAGTCCGACGACGGCGGCTGAAGCGGCCCGCGATATGGGAGGCCGCGTCGATATGATTCTTGACGGCGGCGCCTGTGACGTCGGCGTCGAATCGACCATTGTCGAAGTGCTGGAAGATGAAGTCGTCATCCTGCGTCCCGGTGCGGTAACCGAAGAAATGCTCGCCGCCGTGACGCCGCGCGTAACCGTAGATAAAACGCTTATTACGGGCACGGGCGTTCCCAAGGCGCCGGGCATGAAGTATCGTCACTATGCGCCGAACGCGCCCATGCAGGTCTTTGTGGGCCGGACGGAAGCCGTCGCCGCCGCCATAGAACGGGAAACGCTGCGGCTGCGAAAAGACGGCGGGCGCGTCGGTTATCTGGTGAGTACCGAAACGGCGAACCTGCTTCGGACGGTTGACGCGCCGACCTTTGTTTGGGGGCGTCACGGCGACAAAAAAGAATTGGCCAGAAATCTCTACACGGGCCTCCTGTTTTTTGACACGGCTCCTGCAGATTACATTCTTGCCGAAGGCGTTGCAGCCGGTGATATTGGCACGGCCGTCATGAACCGTATGAAAAAAGCGGCCGCCGGAGCGGTTGTCGATGTGTAAGCTTGGATGTATAATAAGGGACAAATACACGAAGCGGAGGAGGCGAGCCGGATGAAAATCGTATTGGGCAGCGATCACGGCGGATTCAGGTTAAAAGAAGAGATAAAGCAGTATCTCATAGAAAAGGGAATGAACGTTACGGACTACGGTTCGTTTACGCCGGAGCGGGTCGACTATCCCGTCGTGGCGGCCAAAGCGGCACATGCCGTGGCGGACGGTATCTTTGACCGGGGTATCCTCGTCTGCGGCACAGGTATCGGCATCGGTATTGCGGCCAACAAGGTACGCGGCATTCGCGCAGCCCTCTGTCATGATCCGTATTCGGCGGAGTTCAGCCGCCGCCACAACGACGCCAATATCCTCACCATGGGCGAACGCATTATCGGATCCGGCCTGGCCAAGGCCGTCGTCGACACCTTCCTGCAGACGGATTTCGACGGATCCTACCATACGGCACGCGTCGACATGATTAAAGAAATGGAAAAATAAACTACCCGAAAAGGAGCCGATTATGCACGTACAAGTAATGGATCATCCCCTCATTCAGCATAAAGTGACCTTAATGCGCATGAAAGAGACGGGATCGAAGGATTTTCGTGAATTATTGGAAGAAATAACCATGCTCATGGGCTATGAAATTACGCGCGATCTTTCCCTGGAAGACGTGGAAGTGGAAACGCCCGTTGCGAAGATGACGGGTAAACGCATCAGCGGCAAGAAGCTGGGCATCGTTCCCGTTCTGCGCGCCGGCCTCGGCATGGTGCAGGGTATGCTGAATCTCATCCCGACGGCAAAAGTAGGCCATATCGGTCTGTACAGGGATCCGCAGACCTTGGAGCCGGTCGAATATTACTGTAAACTGCCCGACGTGGACGATCGCGATTTTATCATCGTCGACCCCATGCTCGCCACGGGCGGCAGTGCGTCGGCGGCCATCGCGCTTCTCAAGGAACGGGGCATTCAGCACATTAAGCTCATGTGTCTCGTTGCCGCACCGGTCGGTGTACAGCGCATTAACAGCGACCATCCGGATGTAAAAATCTACGTAGCCGCCTTGGACGATGCCTTGAACGAGCACGGCTATATCGTGCCGGGTCTGGGTGATGCGGGAGACCGTATTTTCGGTACGAAATAAGACGAAAATTCAATATAAAGCAAAAAGGGAGAGAGACGGAGCAAGTCCGTTTCTCTCCCTTTTTGTGTATGCTGTGCGGAAATAAATATAAAGCATAGTACGTAATTAGATTATATAAATTAAGAATAACCATCAACTTTTTGTCCGATTGGATTATTTTCGGTCCGAATGGAGTAGAAAGGACAACAATCCTTAGATATTATAAAATAGTGATATTTATACTCAATATAAAATATAGAGAACCTATATCCGAAACAAAAAAACTGTGCCAAAAACATGAGGGAGGCGAACGAAAGTATGAAGTATCACGTCAACAGAAAGACGAAGTATCTTCTCCTGCAGTGTGCCGTCCTGACCTGGCTGGCCCTGCCCGTCTGTGCGGCGGACAGTCCTGTAGGGGGGACACCCACGTTACGACAGGGGACATAGTCGTAGCGGCCGATGCGGCTAAGGAAGCGGCAAAGTATGAGTCCCAGAGCACGACGATCATCACCAAGGAGGACATTGCCGCCAAGCAGGCAAAATCCGTCGAAGACATTATCTTCAACGAAACCGGCGTGACCCGGGCAGTTGACGCCATGGGGCGCGTAGGCGTATCCATTCGCGGGTCGGAGCCGCGGCACACGCTTATACTCGTAGACGGCCAGCCCGTCATGGGGGACTTTGCCAAGTATTACGGCGCTGCCGACGAATTACAACGCTTGGGGACGGAAAATGTGGAGCGCATCGAGATCATCCGCGGTGCGGCGTCCGCCAAATACGGAGCCGACGCCATCGGCGGTGTCATCAACGTCGTGACCCGGCAGCCGTCGAAGCGGGTAGGTCTGCAGGTCAATGCCGAAGGGCGGCGGGAAAAAGGAAACGGCGATCTTTTCCCGTATTCCAATTTCTTCCTGCGGGCCGATTCGGGGCAAATGGGAAAATTCCGTATCAGCGCCTACGGCACCAAACGGGATATCATGCCGATTTATGCATCTGAAGGAGTAAAGCATTCCATTGCCGGCGAAATATTTGACTGGCAGGGGATGGAAGGATCCAAAAACTCCCTCCGGTATTACGGCAATACGGCAGATACGGGCCTTCTGGCCGGCTATGATATTAATGATCATAATATGATAAATATAAGCGCGAACCGGTATACTGAAAAACTCGAGCGCTATATTAAGCATACCGATTCTCCCATGGAGCCGATACAGCATTTTAAGCGGAATGCCGATCGCAATAATTATAATCTTTCCTGGCAGGGGAACAACCGGGGCAGTACGGATTGGGATGTGGAAGTATATTATTCGCGGCTGCGTGAAGATGACATTACTCTGACCAGTGAGTATACAAAATCCGTATATGAAGGAAAAAATAAGCTGAATTATGTGGATGATATCGATCATCGCCAATACGGACTCAAGGCATCGGCCAACACGCAGGTCAATGACCGGCACCTGTTGACCTACGGTGTCGGCTATACCTATGAAAAAGGAAGCGGCAGCCGACTGAAAAGTGCGCCGCATACGTATACGCGGACCATCGATCCCTGGGACTATGACAAGAGCTTGGGAATTGATAAAAAGACGGGTCGTCCCGATTCTTCCGTTCATAATCATAAGTGGAGAACCAATGCCGACGGCGTATTGGAATGGAATTACAATTACGAAAAATACGGCTATGATGAAGAGAATGCGGCGACACATATGCCGAAATTCACCTATGAAGATTATTTGCAGGTCAGAGATGCGGCAAGCGGCGCGATTGACCTGAGCGCTTTGATGTCCAGACCGGATTTGCTGGACAAGTTCATGGAATTTGGCGATCAGCTGCAGCAGGAAGCAAAGAACAGCGATAACCCGGACATTGCGAATCCCTTCGCCGTGATCACGGCATATTATCGGGATAAAAATGTCTATCTCAATGGCAAAACATACGAAGAGGAATATGCGGCTCGCACGAATCAGCAGGTCGTCGGCGAAGCGAGCTTTCATAAGGAATATGTGTTCCTTCAGGATACATGGCAGGTCAATAAAAATACGATCCTTTCACCGATCGTACGCTTCGATCACAACAGTCTCTTCGGTTCTCATGTAACGGCCAATCTGGGCATGACGCATAATGTAAAGGGCAACGCCCACCGCCGCTTTAAAGCCAATATCGGTACGGGCTATACGGAGCCGGGCATGGGCGAACTGTACTATAACTGGGAGATGTACGGCAGCAATCCCATGGGATTTGATTATAAACAGGACAAGAACGGCAATCCTCTCGACAAGGACGGCAATATCATCAGCCCGTCGGATCCCGATTTTGCGAAGAAACTTGTCGGCGGCGGCAAAGCACGTATGGGCTGGTATTGGATGGGCAATCCCGACCTCAAGCCGGAAAAATCTCTCAATATTGATATTTCCATTGAAGGAGAAAATAAAAATACATATGCTAAAGCCGGGTTATTTTATAATCACATCCGTGATTATATGACGACCTATTTTACCGGTTCTTTTATGGATTTTTCTCCGCATATCAATGAATCTACTCCGGAGGGGCAATTTAAATGGCTGTCGGCACCCGATATGGTTTACAGCTTTAAAAATATCGGCCGTGTGGATATCGGCGGCGTAGAGCTGGATGTAGAACAAAAGCTGGGCCGCCATTGGAAAGCGAAACTGGGATATACGTATCTCCACGCAATCAACAGGAGCGATCCTGATATGCCGCGGCAGCTCCTCGACAAACCGCAGCATAAAATCGATATCGGCTTGACATATACGAATGAAAAGAGCGGTTGGAGCGCCTCTTTCTGGGGGGGATTACTATATTCGTATGCTGGACAGCAACAGCCTGGCAGGCGGCGGTAATTATGTATATTCGCGGCCCCATCCGACCGATCCCGGCAAGTCCGTTATCCACTATGCCTTTGCCGATAAGAAGAAGATAACCTATGAAAGGAAAACCTTTGCTCTTTGGAACTTTCTGTTGCAGAAAAGGGTGAATAAAGATTTTCTGGTCTATTTCGGTATCGACAATATCTTTAATCATCGCGATGACGACCGGGCTTTCGGCGGGCGCGTCTACCGCTTCGGCGTGAATATGAAATTCGGCTATCAGCCGCCGAAGGAAGGAGAACCGCAAAGCACCGTATCACCGTCAGCGGCAGGGACGGAAAAAACGACGGAGCCGCTCCGCAAAGACGGCAGCGGGCAGAAGCCTATGGCAGATACGGTGGCAAAGCAGGATGATTTCTTCATTACCAAACCCTTTGATACTGCTAAAAAACGGGGTGTCGAAGTGATCGGCGATTACCGGGCGCGCTGGAACAGTCACGGCGGTACGAACCGTCCGGCAGCGACGGCCTCGGCGACGACGGATATCAGTGATGCCGCAAAGAATATGTTGGATCGTTCCGAGCACGGGTTTGAACAGCGGCTGCGGCTGGGGATCAACGCCCGTATAGGCGACAACACGAATCTGACACTTATAGGCAGCGCCTCGGGTGCAGGCGGCGTGGATACGGCCCATGAAATTTCCTCTTCCAAGGGGCTGAATCATCAGCGGCTGGAACGGGTTGATATAACGCAGCATGTGAAGAAATGGGACTTTTCTATCGGCCGGCTTAAAGAGTTCATGGGCGTGACGGGGTACTGGTTCGGCAAGGAATTCGACGGCGCCCGTGCCGTCTGGACGAGCGGCCGCAGTCAGGTGCGTATCGGCTACGGTGATTTCGGTCATAGTACGGGGATTGTTGATTCACCGTATACGCGGGCCACGCGTGAGCTTTTCTACCGTGCTCCGACGGCAGCCGAATTTATCGGGTACCAGACAAACGAATTTAGCTTATTTGATAAAACTAAGGAAGAAATCGTCCCCAGTGCAGGTGAGAATATCAACTTCGCGCAGCAGATTGCCGCAGCTTCCACAAAGGCAGAAAAGTATGCTATCGTACGGCGGTTGATTGCCTTAATGAAAAAAGCCTATGGAGAGGATGCTTTTAAAAAAGACAAATACTATATAGACGTTCAATTTCCCGTTCAGTACTATAATGGGCCGAAGTATTTATATAAGGACAGTCAAGGCCATATCAATACGAGGGATATGGATAGCATCGTGCGGGCTAATTTAGATAAATTTCTGGCGATAGATAAAGAACATCCTCATTTTCTGAATTTGGCCTATGACGATCCTGCGCCGCTGGAAGGCGACGGTTCACAATTTGCGCTGCAGTTTTGGGATGTGCATAAAGCGGAATTAATGGAGGGTATTGAAAAAGATGTGCGTGCCAAGGTGCAAGCGGAAGGAGGTACATTTGTCGGCTGGGATGAAGCGGATATATCGGCGGCGATACAGGAGACGATCCGACGTACGAACACGGCTGAAGACGGTTGGTTAAACAGCGGTGGAAACACTGTTTTCAGGGCAGTCTTACACAACTTGGAGGAACTGGATCAGCGTTCAACGGTGCCGCGTGAGGCCTTAGGGAGGGCGACAGGTCTTTGCATACCCGTGGTCGGCACTGTTTTACGGCGCGATACGGTGCCAGCTATTGACCGGGCTTTCTTTATCCAGGCCAGACACGAGCTAACGCCGAACGTCGGCCTTGCCGTCTGGTATCTGCGCTCCGTCAATGACGATACGCATACCTATGCCGCCGCGCACGGGACGGGCAACGATATCGAGGAGTTCGATCATCTTGCCAATGTCATCGGCATCGGCGCGAAGTGGCGCTTCGGCCCGAACGCGTCCGTTTCCGTCGACTGGGGGCAGAACCGCACGGATCTCGGCCGCTATCTGAACGGCCATACGCGGTACAGCCACACGAGCGGCATGTCCGACTTCACCATGCTGGGCCGTGCCCGCGGCGGCACGCCCCGGTTCTGGACGATCCGCTTCGATATCGGCCATGCCGATACGGATAGGCCCGGCAGCTGGAACGCTTTTGCGGACTACAAGTACTTCCAGCACGGCTCCTTCTTCGGCGGCAACGGCACGGAGGGAGTACCCGACAGATACATGGACGGCATCAAGTCCTTCACCGTCGGGGCAGGCTACGTGCCGGCGAAGGATTTCCTCATCGAGGCGTTCTACACCTTCGACGCCAAAGGCATCGGCAAGCGCGATACGCTCTACGGGCCGGAAAGCTTCAAGCTCGGCGACTACACGCGCATCCAGGCGACGTATAAATTCTAAACTTTTCCTTGTATATAGGCGGCAACATTCCTCTGCCTGTAACATGTAAAGCCGCAAACGAAAGAACCGGGCATTCCGATGGGAGTGCCCGGTTCTTTCCGCTCCGGTATATAGGAAGCGGAGCAGAGGCGAGTTTAGATTTGTGCCAGTGCCTGTTCCGCGTCGGCCAGGAGATCGTCCGCGTTTTCCAGGCCCACGGAGACACGCACCGTACCGGCCGTAATACCGGCTGCCTTTTGTACCGCAGCGTCAAGCTGCTGGTGTGTCGTCGAAGCCGGGTGGACGAGGAGGGACTTAGAGTCGCCCACGTTGGCAAGGTCCGAAAAGATTTCCGTCCTGTCGATGAAGGCGCGCGCCGCGCGGAAGCCGTCCTTAAGCTCGAACGAGAAGATGGAGCCCGTTCCCTCGGGGAAGTATTTTTCCGCGAGCTTGTGATACGGCGAGGATGCCAGGAACGGATAATGAACGGCAGCCACCTTCGGGTGATTTTCGAGGTATACCGCCAATTTCTGTGCGTTGCTTACGTGGCGCTCCACGCGGAGCGATAAGGTTTCCGTACCCTGCAGGAGGAGCCATGCGTTAAAGGGGCTGATCGACGGGCCCAGGTCGCGCAGGCCCTTGGCGCGAATGCGGGTCACGAAGGCCGCGCCCGGCACGTCCTTGGCAAAGTTGATGCCGCCGTATGACGCATCCGGCGATGCGAGAGGAGCGAAGCGGCCGGAGCCGGCCCAGTTGAAAGTGCCGCTTTCCACGATGAGACCGCCCAAAGTCGTGCCGTGGCCGCCGATAAACTTTGTCGCCGAGTGAAGAACCACATCGCAGCCGTGTTCCAGGGGCCGGAAAAGGTAGGGCGTAGCGAAGGTATTGTCCACAAAGACCGGCAGGCCCGCCTTGTGCGCAATGTCCGCGATCACTTCAAAGTCGGGAATATTGATGGCCGGATTGCCCAGGCTTTCAATGAAGACGAGTTTCGTTTTATCCGCAATAACCGCTTTCAGCGTTTCGGGATCATCCGGGTTGAAGAACTTCGTCGTAATGCCGAGATGGCGGAAGGTCTCCGTAAAGAGCTCCACCGTACCGCCGTACAGTGTGGGGGCTGCCGCAATTTCATCACCTGCGCCGGCAAGGTTTAAGACGGACAGGGAAATGGCCGCTGCACCGCTGGCCGTCGCCAGGGCAGCCGTGCCGCCTTCGAGGGCGGCAATGCGTTTTTCTAGGACTTCCTGAGTCGGGTTGGCGAGGCGGGAGTAAATGTAGCCCGGCTGACGAAGGGCGAACTGGTCCTCGCCGTCCTGCGTGTCCTTAAATACGTACGATGTCGTCTGGTAAATAGGTACGGCCCGTGCTCCCGTTGCGGGGTCCGGCGTTTGGCCTGCGTGCTGCTGCAATGTTTCAAATTTGTAATTCTTCGTGTTTTTGCTCATTGTCTGTCCCTCCTGAAAATAAATAAATTAAACTCATCTTGATAGCGTCGTAATAAAAAAACTTCCGCCCCATATGGGACGGAAGTACCGTGTTACCACCCTGTTTCACGCCTGCCTCGCGGCCAGCGCCTCTTCAAGTACGCAGGCAATATGCCCTGAATACTCTAACACTGTAACGGGTGTGCCCGGGCAGCTTAATTATTTGGCTTACCGGCTCGGAGGCCATTTTTCATGAACACTCATGTGCTTCCTCGCACCGAAACGGAAGCTCTCTGGGACAATCCTTTTCATGTACTCTTCTCTTCATCGCCAACGTATCAAGTTATTGACGTAAGTCTAGCATGACTTTTTTTGCCTGTCAAATTTTTCTTCAGTCTAAAAAATCATTTCCTGTTACGCAGGACCGGGTGTTTTATTTTTTACCTGTTTGAGTGAAAGGCCGATGCGGTTACGCTCGGCATCTACGGAAATGATGACGGCTTCCACGATTTCGCCGACGTGCACGACATCCAGCGGATGACCGAAGGGATGGCTGCACAGTTCGGAGCGGTGAACGAGACCTGTCGTCTTCAATCCGAAATCGACGAAGGCCCCGAAGTCGACGACGTTCTGTACGGTTCCCTTGACGATTGTCCCCACTTGAAGTTCATCGAGAGAAAGCGGTTTCTTGCGCGTCAGCGGCTGCGGCATATCGTCGCGAATATCCTGCCCCGGCTTACGCAGCTCTTCAAGGATATCGCGAATTGTCGGCTCGCCGGCGGAGAGCGCTTTTGCCAGCTTGGGTGCCGCATTCATTTGCAGCTTGCCGCGCAGTTCTTCCAACTTGCTTTTAATTTTCATGTCTTTCAGTTTAAATCCGTAGGCCGCGATGATTTTTTCCGCCAATGAGTAGGATTCGGGGTGAACGGCCGTATTATCAAGCGGATTCGTGCCGTCTTTAATGCGCAGGAAGCCGGCGCACTGGGTATACGTTGCCGGTCCCAGACGATTGACGGCGCGCAGTTCTTCGCGGCTGTGGAAGGGGCCGTTGTCATTTCTGTAGGCGACGATATTGCCCGCCGTTGCTGCCGAGAGTCCCGCTATGTGCTGCAGCAGTGCCGGCGAAGCCGTATTCAGGTCGACACCGACTCGGTTTACGACAGATTCTATGACCGAGTCCAAGGCGGCGGAAAGATTTTTCTGATTCACGTCATGTTGGTACTGGCCGACGCCGATGGACTTCGGGTCGATTTTGACGGATTCCGCCAGAGGATCCTGTATACGCCGGGCAATGGAGACGGCGCCGCGGATTGTCACGTCCAAATCGGGCAGCTCCTCCCGCGCCAAGTCGGAGGCGGAATAGACGGATGCGCCCGATTCGTTGGCAATGATATAGGAGCATTTCAGCTTGTTGTCCGCAATGAGGGCGGCTGTAAACTGCTCCGTCTCATACGAGGCCGTACCGTTGCCGATGGAAATAAGGGTGACGCCGTATTTCCTGATAAGATTCGTAATCACCTTGGCAGCATCTTCCTTCTGCCTGGCCGAGCCCGTCAGGTGATAGGTCCCGTAGGCGAGGACTGCACCCGTCGTGTCGATGACCGCCGCCTTGCAACCCGTGCGGTAACCGGGGTCGAGGCCGAGTATGACGTGCTTCGGGAAGGGCGGCTGTAAGAGGAGACTGCGCAGATTTTCGGAGAAGACCGAAATGGCCTGCTTTTCCGCCTTCGCCGTAAGGTCATTGCGGATTTCCCGCTCCAGCTGCGGGAAGATGAGGCGCTTATAACTGTCCGCCGCCGCGTCAGTAAGGATTTGTTCGTATGGCGACGGTCCCGTGACGATCGTATTTGCCAGCATACGTATATACATATCGTGGTCGGCGCGGAGTGTGACCTTTAGAATTTTTTGAGCTTCGCCGCGGTTAACGGCCAAAATACGGTGGCTCGGCAAGGTGGCGATGCGCTCCTTAAAGTCGCCGTACGTCAAAAAGGGGCCGCTCTCTTTTTCATCCGCTGCAAGCGTGCATTCGAGGACTGCCGACTGCCATAATTTCTCGCGCAGCGATTTCCGATAACCGGCCGATTCGGAGAGGCGTTCCGCAATGATACAGGCTGCACCCCGGACGGCGTCGGGCGCAGTGGGCACGTCGTCGTTTACGTAGGCTGCCGCCGCCGTTTCCGGATTTTCGCCGCGTCCGTCCTGTGCCGTGAAAAGATCGGCCAAAGGTTCCAGACCGGCGTCGCGCGCAATAGAGGCCTTTGTCCGCTTCTTCGGCCTGTAAGGGAGATAAATGTCTTCCGCTTCCTGCAGGCGTGTCGTCTTTGCCAGTGCTGCCTCCAACTCGTCCGTCCAAAGGCCCTGTTCGCGAACGGACTGTTCTATGGCTTCTTTACGGGCCGAGAGCATTTGTTCGTACTCGAACCGCTCCTGAATATCTCGCAATTGTACTTCGTCGAGGCCGCCCGTCGCTTCTTTTCGGTAGCGTGCAATGAAGGGGATTGTGTTGCTTGTCTGCAGCAGGTCCAAGGCCGCCTGTACCTGCTTGGGGCGAATCTTCAAGTTTTCCGCTATGTACCGTATGATTTGTTCTTCTGTCATGACAATCTCCTTTCCGTAATCCTTATTATGCGTGGAAAGAGGCATTACGTCAATTGAAGGAAGCTTTCCGTTTATGTTGGTAAAAATTTTCAATAAACTATTGAAAAAATTATTAATAACGGTTACAATTTAAGAAGTGTTTTACTGCCCTAAGAAAAAATGCAGTAGAAAAACCATGAAACCAGAAGGGAGGGTGGCGATTATGGATATTGCTGAAGTCTTACGGCAGCACGGCTATAAGGTTACACCGCAGCGGCTTGCCGTCTATGCGGTAATCGAGCATAATCAGACCCATCCGAATGCGGAGGTTATTTACAGAGAGTTGCAGCCTCAGTATCCTTCCATGAGCTTGGCTACGGTGTACAAGACGATGGAAATCTTCGCGAAGATCGGTGTCGTCAAGATGCTGCAATGCGGTGAAGACGCGCATCGGTATGATTGCAACACGACACCGCACGCGCACATTCGCTGCACCGAATGTAATCGCGTAGCCGACGTGCCTCTCGATCAGGAAACACTGATTCGGGAAGCTGCCGACAAGACGGGATTTACGGTTGATTCCGTAGGCGTTGCCTTTACGGGCATTTGTCCCGACTGTCGCGAAAAGAAATTGCAAGCTTGATTGCGCCCCCGAAAGGAGCCGTGAGAGAATCGCCTCTTACGGCTCCTTTTGCCGCCCGGCCTATGTTATAATTTGTAGAGAAATACAATCGGCTTATGCGGCAGGAGAGAAGAGATACTATGCGAATTATACACACGGCGGACTGGCATTTGGGAAAGATGTTTTACGGAGACTACCTGACGGGCGATCAGAGGGCCGTTCTTGCAGAACAGTTTTTACCGCTTCTGGCGGAATATAAACCGGACGCGGTCGTTCTCGCCGGTGACGTCTATGACCGGAGCTTGCCGCCTGTTGAGGCGGTAGAACTCTTTGATGAAGTGGCGACAAAAATAGTCAAGGACTTGGGGTTGCCTTTTTTCGTCATTGCCGGAAACCACGACAGTGCGCAGCGACTGTCCTTCGGCAGCAGGCTTTTGGAAACGGAGAAATTCTATGTTGCCGGTGACTTGCGCAGCCTTGCGGGACCCGTTGAAATGAGCGACGCCTTCGGCCCCGTAGACATCGTTCTTCTGCCCTTTGCGGACCCGGCGAAGGTACGTCTTTACTATAATAATCCGGACGTGTGCGACCATGAAAGTGCCCTCATCGTCCTGCGCAATGCCCAATGCCCGGGTCTCTTGCCGGGCAGGCGCAGCATTGCCGTCGCTCATGCCTTCGTGGCCGGCGGTACGGGTTCCGATTCGGAGCGGCCACTTTCCGTAGGCGGTTCCGACAGCGTGAGTGCCCGAATATTTGCGCCTTTTACGTATGCGGCTTTGGGTCACCTGCACGGACCGCAGCAAATCGGCTGCCCTGAAGTGCGCTATTCGGGCAGTCTCATGAAGTATTCTTTCAGTGAAGCGGCGCAGAAAAAGGGCGTCGTCCTCGTCGATATGGACGGTGAAGGACAGGTGGAGACCACATTCTTGCCTCTCGCACCGAAGCGGGATGTACGCATCCTTACGGGATTTTTTGACGATCTCATGGCGGCGCCTGAAGACAATGCGGATGATTATATTCTCTTGCGGCTGGAAGATAAAGAGCCCGTTCTCGACGGCATGAATCGGGCCCGTAAAAAATACCCTCACGTCCTGGCCATGGAAATGCCGCGCCGTCAGGCGGCAGTAACGGACAGCGAACGGACGGCGCGGCTGCGCTCGCATACGGACGAAGAGCTCTTTGCCCGTTTTGCCGCCGCCATGCGCCCCGACGCGTCCCTGACAAAGGCTGAAGGCGATCTGGCCCGGGAGGTATGGACCGAAATGGAAAAAGAAGAGGGGGAAAGATAATGAGACCCTTATACTTGGAAATAAATTCTTTCGGTCCTTATGCAGGACGGGAAGCACTGGATTTCCGTTTGCTTGAGGACCGTTCGCTCTTTCTCATTTGCGGCCCTACGGGAGCGGGCAAGACGACCGTCCTCGACGCCATGTGCTACGCTCTCTACAACGATACGAGCGGTGTGCGCACGGGTGCCCACATGCGCAGTGAATACGCGTCGCCGCAGGAAGTGACGAGCGTGTCTTTCCGCTTTGCCGTCGGTGAAAAGTGCTACCGCGTCGAGCGGCAGCCCGAGCAGGAAGTGGCCAAAAAGCGCGGCGAAGGAATGCGCAGGATGCCGGCTGCGGCGGCTCTATATGAGACGGACGGTGACGGCAGGGATATTCGCGTCATTACTGCAAAGAACGTGACGCACGAAGTGGAGCGGCTTTTGGGCTTTGAGTCGAGACAGTTCCGACAGGTCGTCCTCTTGCCGCAAGGTGATTTCAGAAAGCTCCTCCTCGCCTCGTCAGCCGACCGGCAAAAGATCATGCAGACCCTCTTTCAAACGCAGAAATACGAGCGCTTTCAGGAGAAGCTGAGGCAGCGCCGCAACAACCTGGAGCAGGCTGACAGCGAACGAAAGGCGCGCGTTGCCCAGGCCTTGGCGGCGGCGGAGCTCGAAACGGAAGCTGCGGTCGCGCCGGAAAAGGAAAAAAGCCGCTGCGCGCGAAAGCGGCTGGAAGGTGAATTGAAGACGGCCGAAACGGAACGGGACGCTTACGAAAAGATCGTGCAGACCGCGCGGACCTTGGCGGAACATTTTGTCAATCTCGACGGGCACCGACAAACACTGCAGCAGTTAAAGGAAAAGGGCGACGAAATGGAACGTCGCCGCGTCTATATAGAACGGTTGCGGCAGGCCGCTTTGTTTGCGGAACCCTTTAAGACCTTGAAAGAACTGAAGCGGGAAGGGCAGGAAAAAAAAGGAGATCTCGACGCCTTGGCAAAGCACACTGCCGAAGCCAAGAGCGGACTGGAAAGGGATAAGGCCGCTCTGGCAAACCTTCGGGCACGGGAGGAAGAGCGAAACCGGCGGCACAGGGAACAAACGGAGCTGGACCTGCTTTTGCCGAAGATTCGGGATTTCAAGGTAAAGGCGGAGACTGTCCGAAAAGCGGAAATTCTTGCGGCAGCTGCCGAAAGGGAATATGAAAAAGAAAAGACCGCCTTCGACGCCGCCCGGGAAGATCTAGACAAGCTGCGCAAGGAAGCGGATACCTGCCGCAGCGCCGCGGCGGAAGCGGAAAAGGCGGCCAATTTGGCGGATACTCTTGCCGAACGGGTGAGAGGTGAAGAAGAAGCGGGCCGGCTGCAGCAGGAAATTGCCGAATGCACGGCAAGGTGCAGTCGGCTGGCCGCAGAGGTCGAGCCGGCGGCAGCGGCGGCTGCTGAAAAAGAACGGATTCATAAAAAAATGCGTATTGCCTTCCTGCAGGGCCAGGCGGCGCGGTTGGCGCAGGAATTGGAGGAAAACCTGCCCTGCCCGGTCTGCGGTTCGACGACACATCCCAAGCCGGCCTGCATGACGGACGACATACCGATGCAGGCGGATGTGGAAGGCGCCGAAAAAGAGGCCAAAGAGGCGGAGGCAAAGCGAAACGGCACCGTTATGGCATATACGGAGGCGCAGGCCGAATGCAGAGCGAAGGAAGACGCATACAAGGTACTGCGCGAGCGCCTGCCCGGAGACGGAACGGCGGAGGATTGGAAAAAGCGGCTTGATGCGGCTAAAAAAGACCATGCGGCGGCTCAAGAAAAGGCGGTCCGTTATGAAAAACTGCTGCAGCGTATAAGTGAGGCGGAAGCAGCCGTAAGGGAAGGCGAAAAACGGATTGACGCGCAAAAGGCGGCACGAGACGGGAAAAACCGGGACGTTGTTGCGGCGCGCAGCGTCGCAGCGCAGCTGCAGAAGGATATTCCTGCAGCCTATAGGGACGAAGTGGCGGCAAAAGAACGTCGGGCTTTTCTGCAGCAGGCCGTAAAGGACTATGACGAAGCCGTAAAGGCTTTGGAAGAAACCGTACGGCAGGGCGAAAAAACCGTTGCCGCCGATGAAGGCAAGTATAGGGAGCTCGAAGGGCACGTCGTTCAACTGCGTAAGCGGTACGGCGAAGATCAGACGGCCCTGAAAGAACGCGTCGTTGCCGCAGGGTTTGCGTCTCTGACGGAATGCCGGGGCTTTTGGCAGGAAGAAGACCGTATTGCGGCGGAGCAGGAAATTTATGACGCCTATAAGCGGGAACTGCACCGTCTGGAGGGGATGGTCGCCAATGAAGTCAAATTCACGGAAGGGCAGGTTCGGCCCGACATGACGGTCTGCGAAGGAGAGCTTAATGCACGCAATCTGCGCTGCAAGGTATTGACCGGTGAGGTGGAACGGGTCAAAGCGCGGGAAGACGATCTGGGCAAGCTGGAAAAACGTCTTGCCGCTTGGCAGGCGGAACAGGTCGAGCTGGCGGCCGCCTATAAGACGGTGGGCAACCTGTACGACCTCGTATCGGGCGAGCGGAGCGGCGTCAGTTTTGAGCGCTATGTACTCGGTGCCCTCTTAGATGAAGTCCTGCAGGCCGCCAACCTGCGCCTTGTAACGATGAGCCGCAACCGCTACTCTCTGCAGCGTTCGCACTCGTGGGACGATAAACGGGTACGGAAAATCGGCTTGGACATAGAAGTATTCGATCAGTATACGGGCTATGCCCGGCCGGCCAATACCTTGTCGGGCGGCGAAAGCTTTCTCGCGTCCATGGCTCTCGCCCTGGGCCTTGCCGACGTGGTACAGGCTTATTCCGGCGGCATTCATTTGGATACCATATTCATTGACGAAGGCTTCGGTACCCTGGACAGTGAAACACTGGATTTTGCCTTGAACGTTCTTGTGCAGCTCAAAGAGAGCGGACGCCTTGTAGGCATCATTTCGCACGTTCCCGAACTGAAGGAACGGATTACGACGCGCCTCGTCGTGACCAAGACGGAGCGCGGCAGCAAGGCGGCTTTTGAAATATTGTAATACTGAAATCTTGATGAGGAGTGACGGACATGCAGTTTACTTTTGCACATACGAATTTCAATGTTCTTGATTTACGGCGAAGTCTCGATTTTTACAGGGATGCCCTCGGTCTTAGGGAAGTGGACCGTATTGACGGCGGCGACGATTTTACCATTGTTTACTTGGGCGACGGTGTTACGGACTTCCGCTTGGAATTGACGTGGCTCAAAGAGAGGAAAGAACCGTATAATTTGGGAGAAAACGAGTTTCATACGGCCTTTGCCGTCGCCGACATGGAAGCGGCTCTGGCCAAGCACAAGGAAATGGGCTGCGTCGTCTATGAAAACGCGGCCATGGGCATTTATTTTATCATTGACCCTGACGGATACTGGCTCGAAGTCGTGCCGGCGGAGTAAGTGATGAATAAGGCATATACGGCGAGAACGGAGCTCTTGCTCGGCTCTGACGGCGTGCGGACACTGGAAAATTCGGCGGTTCTCGTCTTCGGCCTCGGCGGTGTCGGCTCCTTTACGGTAGAAGCCCTGGCACGCGTCGGTGTAGGACGGCTCATTCTCGTAGATGGCGATGCGTACGATACGTCCAACGTAAACCGGCAGCTCGGCGCTCTTGCCGACACGGTGGGACAAAAAAAGACGGACGTCATGGCCGAGCGGGTGCGCGCCATTAATCCGGACATTTGCGTAGAAACGCATTGCCGTTTTTATCTGCCCGGCACGGGAGACGATTTTATTGCCGCTTGCCGGCCGGATTACATCGTCGATGCCGTCGATACGGTGGCCGCCAAGGTGGGCATCATTGAAGAGGCCCGCAGGGCGGGCATTCCCGTCATCTCTTCCATGGGGGCGGGCAATAAACTGCATCCCGAATTATTTACGCTCGATTATATCGAAAATACGTCAGTCGATCCCTTGGCCCGTATTATGCGAAAGAGATTGCGCCGAAAAGGACTCGGCAGGATCAAGGTTGTCTATTCAACGGAAAAACCTGTAGTGCGGGAGAAAACGGAAGGAGCAGGTCATCCCTTGCCGGGCAGTGTGTCCTTTGTGCCGTCCGTTGCGGGCATGCTCATGGCCGGCGCCGTCGTGCGCGATATTCTTCATATTGATTGAAGTGAAGTCTATATGACAATTTTGTATACATGGACATTATATAGTAGATAACGGTTGACACGCACTACAAGTAGTAGTATCATACTCATATCCTCAGTTCGCAGGAAACGGCACATATGGTATAGATAACCATCGGCCTTCTATATAAACTACTATATTTTGTGTGGAGGAAGAACCATGTTGGAAGTAATCAAACGCGACGGTACGAAAGTTCCTTTTGATCGCTCGAAAATAGCCGGTGCTATTGAAAAAGCGATGAACAGCAGCAGCGGTGTTTATGAAGAAGGCCAGGCCGAGCGTATTGCCCGGGAAATTGAGGTATATGCTGCGGAAATGCATAAGGAAATGACGATTTACGCTATTGAAGATCAAGTGTATTATCGCCTTATTCAGGCCAATAACCCGGCTACGGCGAGAGCCTATGAAAACTATAAGACCATTCAGGCCTTTAAGCGGCAGACGAACACGACCGACTCGGACGTCTTCGGCCTCCTGGACAACACGAATTTTGACGTCCTCGACGAAAACTCCAATAAGAACGGCCACGTCGTTTCGACGCAGCGCGACCTCATTGCCGGCGAAATATCGAAGGATATTGCGCGCCGCAAATTAATTCCTGCGGACATCGTCCAGGCTCATGACAGCGGTGCCATCCATTTCCATGACATGGACTATATCATTCAGCCCATGTTCAACTGTTGCCTCATCAATTTGGAAGACATGCTCGCCAACGGGACCGTTATTAACGGTAAGAAAATCGACACACCCCGGTCCTTTCAGGTTGCCTGCACCGTGACGACGCAGATCATCGCTCAAGTCGCCAGCGGTCAGTACGGCGGCCAGTCCATTAACGGCATTGACCGTATTTTGGCGCCGTACGTGCGGAAATCCTTCGAGAAATACATAGAAGCCGTTGTAGAAGAACAGCGTGAAGTATACGGTATTGAGCCGGATATGGAAAAGGCCGAAGAAATTGCCTGGAAACGCGTCAAAAAGGAAATTAAAGACGGCATTCAGACCATTCAATATCAGATTAATACGCTTATGACGACGAACGGTCAGGCGCCTTTCGTTACGCTCTTCATGTATTTTAAGCCCGACTACGAATACGCCAGGGAAGCGGCTCTCATTGACGAGGAAATCCTGCGTCAACGCATTCAGGGCATTAAAAATGAAGCAAACGTATACGTGACGCCGGCCTTTCCGAAATTGATTTACGTCCTGGACGAACACAACGTTCACGAAGACTCGCCTTACTATTACTTGACGGAGCTTGCAGCGGAATGCACGTCCAAGCGCATGTATCCGGACTACATTTCAGCCAAGAAGATGCGCGAAAGCTATGAAGGCAACGTGTTCAGTCCCATGGGGTGCCGCTCCTTCCTGAGTCCTTGGAAGGACGAAAAAGGCAACTACAAGTTTGATGGCCGCTTCAACATGGGCGTCGTCTCTCTGAACTTGCCGCAAATCGGTATCCTTGCCGACGGGGACGAAGAAAAATTCTTCCAAATCCTGCACAAGCGGTTGGAGCTTTGCAAGAAAGCGCTCCTGCTGCGCGTTGAACTCTTAAAGAAAATCACGTCCGACGTATCGCCCATTCATTGGCAGTACGGCGCCATTACGCGTCTGAAGCCGGGCGAAACGGTGGAAAAATTCATGTACGGCGGCTATGCGACATTGTCCCTCGGCTATATCGGCATGTATGAAGCGACGCTTCTGACCAAGGGCGTATCGCATACGGCGCCTGAAGGAAAGCGTTTTGCCCACCGCGTCATGGACGACTTCAACGCACACATCAAGAAATGGCGCGAAGAAACGAATATCGGCTTCGCCCTCTACGGCACGCCTGCAGAAAGCCTGACACACCGTTTCTGCCAGAAAGACCGTGCCCGTTTCGGCGAAATCAAAGATGTAACGGACAAGGGGTATTACACGAACAGCTATCATGTCGACGTGCGCGAACACATTAACGTATTCGACAAATTTGCCTTTGAATCGGAATTTGAAGACAAGTCTACCGGCGGCTGCATCAGTTATGCCGAAATTCCGAATATGACGCATAACGTGCCGGCTATTTTGACGATGATTCAGTATATTTACGACCACATCAGCTATGCCGAATTTAACACGAAGCTCGATTATTGCCATGAATGCGGCTTTGACGGAGAAATCGTCCTGAACGATGCCAACGAATGGGAATGCCCCCGCTGCCGCAACAAAGACAAATCCAAGCTGACCGTTATTCGCCGCACCTGCGGTTACTTGGGAGAAAATTTCTGGAACGAAGGGCGCACGAAGGAAATTAAAGAACGGGTGCTGCATATTTAAGGAGTGTTTATATGAAATACGGACAGATTCGGAAAATGGATATAGCCAACGGTCCGGGAATCAGGACGTCCGTATTTGTAACAGGGTGTACGCACAACTGCTTCAACTGCTTCAACAAGGAGTATCAGAATCCGAACTTCGGCACGGACTGGACCGACGCGGAGACGGAACGGATTATAGGCTATTTAAAAGAACCGGCCATTACGGGCCTCACGCTCTTAGGCGGCGAACCCATGCAAAATACGGAAGGCCTCATCCCCGTAATCAAGGCCGTACGCAAGGCCGTAGAGACGAATATTTGGGTTTATTCGGGCTATGTCTATGAAGAGCTGGTTAAAGACGCAAGTCGTAAAAAACTCTTGTCCCTGTGTGATGTTCTCGTTGACGGGCCTTTTAAGGAAGACCTGAAAGATCCGGGCCTCTTTTTCAGAGGGTCCGCCAATCAGCGGGTCATTGCGATTCCTGCCACACTGGCTGCAGGAGAGGTTACCCTCCTTTGGCCCGACGGCAGATGAATATATATTATATATACATAAAAGCGGAGTCCTTTGTGAAAGGGACTCCGCTTTTACGTCGTAAACGGTACGTGTGATATAATGAAGAGCAATATAGTTCAGGAGGCAATACAGTGGTACCGATAAAACTGTTTATCTTTGATATGGACGGACTTCTCTTCGATACAGAACCGTTGTCGGCTGAAATATGGCGCCGTGTCGGGCAGGAACACGGCTATCATATTTCCGAGGCGGTACTGCAGGAGGTCATCGGCATGAACGATTACGGCGCACGAGCCGTCTTTGCGCAAAGCTTGGGTGAGGCTTTTCCCTATGACGAGTTACATGAGGAAAAATTGAATCGCCAAATAGAATATTATCGTACGCATGATATATCTCTTAAAAAAGGTGTTCATGAAATATTGGCCTATGCCGCGGCAGAAAACATTCCCTGCGTTGTCGCTTCGTCATCGTCGAAAGCGCAGGTGCGGCTCCTCTTGGAAAAGTCCGGTCTTGCGCCGTCTTTCGCTTACATGCAGAGCGGTGATGACGTGTACAGGGGAAAGCCCGCACCGGATATATTCCTCAGGGCGTGTAGCCGCATGGACGTTATACCGTCGGAAGCCCTCGTCTTCGAAGACTCGGCCAACGGATTGCGTGCCGCGGCGGCAGGATGCATGCGGGCCGTTTGGATTGCCGACATGGCTATAGTGCCGCCGGACGTTGCACAAACCGCTTGGCTTACATGCACGTCTTTAGAGGAAGTGCCGGAAGTATTGAAGCGGCAAAAATAAAGGTTGCGTTACTTTATTCTTCAATGCCCGGGCGGGCGGGAATATTTCTGTCAAAGGGATGCTTAATCTTTTTTATTTCCGACACGTAATCTGCCGCTTCTATAAGGGCGGCTGAAGGGTTGCGTCCGGTCAATACGACTTCCGTCCCGACCGGCTTATTTTGCAGAAATGAAAGAATTTCCGCTTCATCCAGAAGCTCCGTAGTGCAGGCGCCGAGGATTTCATCGAATACGAGAAGGTCCGGCTTTTCGTGAAGGCAAGTCTCGACGGCGCCGTGAAATAAGCTTTCCTGGCGTTTTTTCGCTTCTGCCAGTTCGGCTTCGCTCATTTGGAAGGTGAACTTTTTACTGCCTTTGCCGCGCCTTATTTCCACATTGGGCAAAGAGCTCAATATACGCAGCTCGCCGGTCTCACGTTCTTTGAGAAACTGAATGAAGAGAACGCGGCCGCCCCGGCCGGCACAGCGAACCGTAAGACCGACGGCGGCAGTTGTCTTGCCCTTGCCGTCGCCGCAGTATATATGTATTAAGCCCGTGTCCATACAGCATATCTCCTTAGGTTATGCGATTATAGTTATCAATAGTATAGCACAGCCCGCTTATGCATATAAGAACCGGTTTGGCCGAACGGTATCTTTACAAGTGAAATAAATAACAATTATGAGAGGGTGTTATTAATTATTCTGAAGATGCACATATATGTCATTAGTTATAAAGATTAATTACATATCGGATATGTAAATAAAAAATACCTTTACATTAGAAAAATTGATTGATATACTATGTATGAAAAGAGAAAATCGAAAGAGTTTTCTGTGTGAGAGAGCCGTGTGCCGCCGAAGAGGCAAAAGCAGTCGCCTATCTGAACTGCTCGAAACTTTCAGGCAAAAGGAGCACAGGAAAGTCAGCACTCTGAAAGTGAATTATAGAACGAAGTTCAAGGCAATTGCTGACAGGGAGCGACAAGAAGAACCGGATTATGCGGTGTTCTTGTCGCTCTTTTTATATCTGCGCAAAGGGCATTCGTATCGGAAAGGAGGGGGCGCATGGCGTCATTTCGGATCATTACCAATAATCCGTTGGTCAAAGAGAAGTTCGGTACAGTTTACGATGTCGAGTATGAAGATGTTTCTTATAAGGAAATACTCTTGCAGGTGCGTGCTTATATACAGAGCGGACATGCCCTGTTGACGCATCCGCTTTCAGGCAGCATCAAGCCGAATGAGACGCCTTATAAATCCGTTATGATAGCTGCGGCTGCCGGAACGGCCGCAGATGCCGAATCGGAGGTGTTGATCGAAAACAGTATTTTATCATACGAGACGTTTACTCATCCTGAACGCATCGTGCCGGCCGCGGTGGCGGCGGATTATCAATATGTCGATTTCACACTCATCGCCGGCGCCGTTGAGTCGGCTTCCCGGCTCGGTCACTGAGTACAGCAGCAGAGGAGGAATGATGATGAAGCTGGAAATGGGATATTTTCATATCAAAGATGTTGTCTTCGGCGAGGAATCTAAATTAGCCGGCAACATTGTAACGGTAGATAAACGTGCCGTCGAAAAATTGGTCTTGGAAGACAAAAATCTGGCAGCCGTTACCGTCGACATTGCCAGACCCGGTGAAAGCGTCCGGATAACACCGGTCAAAGACGTTATCGAGCCGCGTGTCAAAGCGGCAGGAAAGGGCGATATCTTTCCGGGGGTCATCTCCAAGGTGGATACGGTAGGCGCAGGCAAAACGTACGCGCTCAAGGGAATGGCCGTAGTCACGGCCGGGCCTATTGTGGGCTTCCAGGAAGGCATTATCGATATGACGGGACCCGGAGCGGAATATACGCCCTTTTCCCGATTAGTGAATCTCTGCCTCGTTTGCGAGCCTGTAGCCGGTACGGAACGGCATGAGTATGAAAAGGCCGTGCGCCTCGCCGGACTGCGGGTTGCCGTGTACATCGGGAATTTGGCTAAAGACCTGGTACCGGAGGAAACGGAGGAATTTGAAACGCTGCCGCTTATGGAGGGCGGAAAAGCCTATCCCGGCCTGCCGCGCGTGGCTTATGTGCAAATGCTGCAAAGTCAGGGGCTGCTGCATGATACGTACGTCTACGGCGTCGACGCCAAGCAGATCGTACCGACCGTCCTGTATCCGACGGAACTTATGGACGGCGCGATTATTTCGGGCAATTGTGTATCGGCCTGCGATAAGAATACGACATATCATCACTTGAACAATCCCGTCGTCCGCGATCTTTATGAAGCGCATGGAAAGACACTGAATTTCGTCGGCGTAATCGTTACGAATGAAAATGTTTATCTTGCCGATAAGCAGCGCTCTTCCGACTGGACAGCCAAGCTCTGCAGGATGCTCGATCTGGACGGGGCGCTGGTATCACAGGAAGGGTTTGGAAATCCCGATACGGATCTGATCATGAATTGCAGAAAAATCGAATCCGAAGGGATAAAAACGGTCATCATTACAGATGAATATGCCGGTCGTGACGGCAGATCCCAATCTCTGGCCGATGCGGATCCTGCGGCTGATGCCGTCGTAACGGGCGGCAATGCGAATCAGCTCATTACGGTACCCAAAATGAATAAGGTGATCGGAACGCTGGATTATGTGACGAAAATTGCCGGCGCCAGCGATAAGACATTACATGAAGACGGCAGCTTAACCGTCGAACTGCAGGTGTTCACCGGCGCTACCAATGAACTGGGCTTTAACACGCTGAGTGCACGTTAGGGAAGGAGGCGGATATAGGATGGAAAAATTAAGAGTCGTACATTATATAAATCAATTTTTCGCCAATATCGGCGGGGAAGAAATGGCGGATTTTGCGCCGGAGCTGAGAAACGGCGCCGTAGGACCGGGACTTGCTTTTTCGCAGGCTTTCGGTGACGCTGCGGAGATCGTAGGGACCGTTATTTGTGGGGATACATATTTTAATGAACACGCGGAAGAGGCTACTCAAAAAATAATACAAATGGTTCGGGAACAAAAAGCGGCCCTCTTTATTGCCGGACCCGCTTTCAATGCCGGCCGTTACGGCGTGGCCTGCGGCACTGTCTGCGATGCGGTGCGGCGGGAACTCGGCATTCCCGTTTTGACGGGGATGTATGAAGAAAATCCCGGAGCCGACATGTTTAAGACCAAAATATATATTTGCCCGACGAAAAATAATGCCTCCGGTATGCGCAAGGCCGTACAAATAATGGCACCACTGGCTTTGAAGCTGGGACGGCACGAGCCTGTCGGCGCTTCCGGTCAGGAAGGATATATGCCGAACGGGATCCGCGTTAATTTCTTTGAAAAAGAGCGCGGCTCCAAGCGTGCCGTCATCATGCTCATAAAAAAGCTTGCCGGGAAGGACTTTGAAACGGAATATCCTATGCCTGCCTTTGACAGGGTAGAACCGTTGCCTGCCGTAAAAAATATATCCGGGGCAACGATAGCGCTGGTAACGTCGGGAGGGATCGTTCCCAAGGGAAATCCCGATCACATTGAGGCTTCAAGCGCTTCTCATTACGGCGAATATGATATTACCGGCATTGTCGACCTTACTGCCGATACGTATGAAACGGCACATGGAGGCTATGATCCGACTTATGCCAATGCCGATTCGGATCGCGTATTGCCGGTGGATGTATTGCGTGATCTGGAAAAAGAAGGCCGTATCGGCAAGCTCTTTCCCACCTTTTATACGACGACAGGCAACGGGACGGCCGTCGCTTCGGCTAAAAAATTTGGTGCCGAAATAGGGGGAAAGCTCAAAAAAGCCGGTGTTGACGCGGTCATTTTGACCTCTACGTGAGGTACTTGTACTCGTTGCGGTGCAACGATGGTAAAAGAGATTGAACGTGCCGGTATTCCTGTCGTTCATATGTGCACGATCACGCCCATATCCCTTACCGTAGGGGCGAACAGGATAGTCCCGACCGTCGCCATCCCTCATCCTTTGGGAAATCCCGCCCTGTCGCGGGATGATGAAAAGAAGCTGCGCAGGGAATTGGTCGAAAAAGCGCTGCATGCCTTGGAAACGGAAGTGGACGGACAGACCGTTTTTGACAAATAAAGCCTGATTATCGGAAAGCGTATTTGTGAGCTTATAACTGAAAAGGAGTTGTTACGTATGTTGGATGTAGATAAGAAGACCTTTGAAGAAGAAGTGCTTCAGGCCGAAGGTACGGTATTCGTCGATTTTTATGGTGACGGCTGCGTGCCGTGCCAGGCTTTGATGCCTACTGTACACGAGCTTGCCGAAAAATACGGGGACAAGATCAAATTCTGCGCCCTCAATACGTCCAAGGCGCGCCGTCTGGCTATTTCGCAGAAGGTCTTGGGACTTCCCGTCATGGCCGTTTACCGGCAGGGGCAAAAGGTAGCCGAATGCGTGAAAGACGATGCGACGCCGGAGAATATCGAAAAAATGATTCTCAAGTACTATCAATAGAAATTTAAACAGGCTTTGTGATAGAAATATCTGCATATAAAGCAAAAATAAAAAGAGGAGGGTTCGCTTCATGAACATTCTTGAAGGAAAAAAAGCTGTCATTATCGGTGACCGTGACGGTATACCGGGGCCGGCTATAGCGGAATGCATACAGACGACAGGGGCAGAAATAGTCTTTGCTTCGACTGAATGCTTTGTCTGAACGAGCGCCGGTGCAATGGACTTGGAAAATCAGAAAAGAGTAAAGGATTTTGCCGATCAATACGGCCCGGAAAATGTGGTCGTTATTGTAGGGGCAGCCGAAGGTGAAGCGGCCGGATTGGCCGCGGAAACCGTGACGGCGGGAGATCCGACTTTTGCAGGCCCGTTGACAGGAGTCCAGTTGGGACTCTCGGTGTATCATATCTGTGAACCGGAAATAAAAGAATTGGTAGATCCGACTGTGTATGAAGAACAGATCAGTATGATGGAGATGGTATTGGATGTGGATGACATTATAGAAGAGATGTCCGCGATCCGTGAGCAGTATTGCAAATACCTTTAGCCTTACCGTCGGTACGGTCGGCATAAAATGATTGTAACAGGGCAGTATGGGGATGAAAGCATCAGTCAGTGATGTTTAGGCATCACGTACTGCCCTGCTTTATTTCCGAGAACGGCATAGCGCCTTTCCGGAAACAGAACGCTTGGAACTACTACGTGGCCTTTTACCGAAAACGGGTATACAGGTATTTCGTTCATATACAAACAAATCGGGGCCCCGTAGGGGGCAGACGGAGGAAAACAAGATGAATAGTGTGATCAGAGGCACCGGATATGTGTTGGTTCATACGCCGGAAATGGTACTGCAAAACGGCACGACCCAGACAACCGAACGGGTCGTTAATCCCGGTTCGGAATACTTAAAGGATTTGCCGCGGCATATCCGCTCCTATGAAGAAGCCGTTGCCTATTGGCCGAATCAGGTGTATATCGGCAACGGTCATCCCGAAGAATTGCGGAATGTGCCCTTTCCCTATTTTGAAACGCCGAAGGCGGGTGCGGAACGGTACGGCCGTTATGGTGAGGTCATGCCGCAGGATGAGTTCCTGCTCCTGGTACAGGCAGTTGACGTATTTGACGTCGTCAAACTGGAGGCGGCTTTTGTGACCGCGACCGGAAAGCGGTTCACAGCGGATCCGATCATTACTGCCGACATTGCCGCCCGCGTGTCTGACGGCGTTGCACTGTCGGAGATACAGGGTTATGTCGGCAATGAAGACGCCGAACCGCTGTTCAGCGGCGGTAAGCTTGTCGGCTGTGTAAAACGCGCTCATGATATTGATGTCAACCTGTCTTCCCATGTCATGCATGAAAATCTGATGAGCAAGGCTTCCAGCGTTTTGGCTCTCTTGTATGCCGTGCGGAATTCCGGCATCGACAAGGCGGAGATTGAATATGTCATCGACTGCGCCGAAGAGAGCTGCGGCGATATGAATCAGCGCGGCGGCGGCAACTTTGCCAAGGCGGCTGCCGAGATTGCCGGTCTCGGCAATGCTTCCGGTGCTGATGTCCGCGGTTTTTGTGCGGCTCCGGCACATGCACTGATTACGGCAGCATCCTTGGTCAAAGCCGGCGCATATAAAACGGTAGCCGTCACGGCCGGCGGCTGCACTGCAAAACTCGGTATGAACGGCAAGGACCATGTGAAAAAGGGCTGCCCTGTCCTGGAAGATTGTTTGGGCGGGTTTGCCGTTATCATTTCGGCAAATGACGGGGTCAGTCCGGAGATCAATCTTGATATCATCGGCCGCCACACTGTGGGAACCGGTTCATCACCGCAGGCCGTAATTACCTCTCTCGTTGCCGAACCGCTGGAACGCGGCGGCTTTAAGATACCGGATATTGACAAGTTTTCACCGGAAATGCAGAATGCCGACATTACTAAACCTGCCGGTGCCGGAGATGTGCCTATGGCCAATTACAAGATGATCGGCGCGTTAGCCGTAAAACGCGGAGAATTGGAACGCAAAGATCTGGCGGAATTTACAGAAAAGCATGGCCTCGTCGGCTGGGCTCCTACACAAGGGCATATTCCTTCAGGCGTTCCGGCCATCGGCTTTGCATGTGATGATATTTTGGCGGGTAAACTGAAGCGTATCATGATCATCGGTAAGGGCAGCCTCTTTCTTGGAAGAATGACGGATTTGTTTGACGGCGTTTCCTTTATTATCCAGCCCAACAGCGGTAAAGGAGAAAACGATGCCGTTTCGGAAGAGCAAGTACGCGCTTTGATTGCTAAAGCAATGAGGGATTTCGCCCGGAATCTCATGGCCGAAGAAACAGCGGAATAGGGGGGCACATATGGGAACGAACATAGAAACAACGATAGGCCGGACTTTTATGATGATAGCCGGTGGACTGGAGAAAGGAACACTCGGGCCGAAACCGAAAATTGCGTTGACCGGTATGGGCGGTGAACACGGCGAAGAAAATTCGCTGGCGGCAGCGCTCATGGCGGCTAAGGAAGATATAGATGTTTATTATATCGGCACGGCAGTTCATGAAGGAGTTACCACTATTCCCGTTACTGATGACGAAGCCGGCCATAAGAAAATGGAAGAGATGCTGGAAGCGCGGCAGATCGACGGTGCCGTTACGATGCACTTTCCCTTCCCTATCGGGGTCTCGACAGTGGGGCGTGTCATTACGCCTGCAAAAGGAAAAGAAATGTTCATTGCGACGACGACAGGGACGTCCAGTACGGATCGGGTCGACGGGATGATCCGTAATGCCGTTTACGG
This sequence comes from Megasphaera coli, assembly GCF_900095855.1. GTDB lineage: Bacteria > Bacillota > Negativicutes > Veillonellales > Megasphaeraceae > Megasphaera > Megasphaera massiliensis_A. The sequence continues at coordinate 74,233 of NZ_FMIY01000002.1, forward strand.
TATAATTACGGCAAAGGCCTGCGGCTTCAAGAAGCCGACGGTAGGAATCTTGAATGTAGACGGTGCCAGGCAGACGGAAAAGGCATTGAAAGAACTGGCTGAAAAAGGGTATGAGCTTCACTTTGCCGAATCGTCACGGGCTGACGGCGGCTGCATCCTGCGCGGCAACGATGTCTTGCAGGGCGCGGCGGACGTCTTGGTCACGGATCCGTTGACAGGAAATATCCTGGTCAAAATGCTGAGTTCTTATACGACCGGCGGCAGCTTCGAATACCTCGGCTACGGGTATGGACCCGGCATCGGAGAGGCGTATGAAAAGCTGGTGCTGATCGTCTCCCGCGCGTCGGGAGCACCGCTGATTGCCGGTGCTGTGCGTTATGCTGCTGAATTGGTGCGCGGAAATATTTTTGCCGTAAGCCGAGAAGAATTTGCAGCCGTCAAGAAAGCCGGCTTTAATACGGTGTTGGAGACATATAAGACCCGAGTTAAAGCCTCTTTGGAAGATGTGGCTGTACCGCCGGCGGAGGTCGTTACGGCACAGATTTTCGGCATCGAGATCATGGATTTGGAAGAAGCTGTCAAGGCGCTTTGGAAAAAGGAGATTTACGCCGAGAGCGGTATGGGGTGCACCGGTCCCGTAATTCGAGTATCCGAAGTAAAGCTGGCGGAAGCACAAACGGTTTTACGGGCGGCAGGATATATTGATTGACAATGCCGCGTTCGGATGGAACGGAACTTCATAAAAGACCTGCCCATCCATTTCCGACATTTGAATATTATTTCGAAGGAGCACATTACGATGAAAGATATCTATGAGGTTATCATTTTAGGAGCAGGACCGGCCGGCTTGTCGGCTGCAATATATGCAGGCAGAAGCCGTATCTCCACTCTTCTTATTGAAAAGGCCCAGGACGGCGGCCAGATTGCTATTACCGATGTCATTGAAAATTACCCCGGCCAGATGCCGGAAGGGGAGTCGGGACCGACTTTGATCGAGCGTATGAGCAAGCAAGTTGAAAAATTCGGTGCCGACCGTATATCCGACACGGTCAAGGAAGTGCATTTAACCGGAAGCATCAAGAAAATCGTTTGCGTAAACGGCACGTATAAAGCCAAGACCGTTATTCTTGCAACGGGAGCGTCGCACAAACCTATCGGATGTAAGGGCGAGAGCGAATACCAGGGCCGCGGCATTTCGTATTGCGCAACTTGCGATGCGGATTTTTTTGAAGATCTCGATGTATATGTAGTCGGCGGCGGCAACAGCGCCGTTCAGGAAGCACTGTATTTGACGAAATTTGCCCGCCACGTAACGATCATACATCGCCGCGATAAGCTGCGTGCCGTGCCGACGCTTCAGGAGAAAGCCTTCGCTAACGATAAAATCAATTTCTTCTGGGATTCCGTAGTCGAAGAAGTCGGAGGGGATGAAGTAGTCCAGTGGATGAAGGTGCGCAATAAGAAAACGGGCGGGATCACTACCGTCAAGGCAAATGAAGAAGACGGGCTCTTCGGCGTGTTCGGCTTTATCGGCTTAGTGCCGACGACGCGGCTCTTTGAGGGGCAAGTCGAAATGGAAGACGGATATATCATTACGGATGAAGACATGAAGACCAATATCCCGGGAGTTTTCGCCGTCGGGGATATGCGCAAAAAATTTTTGCGGCAAGTTGTCACCGCCGCCGCCGACGGAGCTATTGCGGCAATGCAGGTCGATAAATATCTGACTGAAGCAAATAACGAGACCTATTACGGCTAAGCTGAAAGAAAAGTCCCCTCCTTGCCGCCTTCGGGACAGTATTTCGGAGAAGGTGTGCCTTGTTGCGGCCACGTCTGAGGGGGGGGCGCTGATAGGAAAATAAAAAAACTTGACAATGACAGTGCGAGTCTATAGAATAGAAAAGTAAGCTTTTTACTTGGACTCCACAAGCCCCGGAGACAAAAGCCCAAAGCTTAGGAAAGATAGTTGAAACAGGAGGAATAAAACAGCATGAAAACTACATTTATGGCCAATTCCGCCAATGTGGAACGGAAGTGGTTTGTTGTTGACGCTGAAGGCCAAACATTAGGCCGTCTTGCTGCCGAAGTGGCCAAAGTTCTTCGGGGTAAACATAAATCTATTTTTACTCCGCACGTAGATACGGGCGACTTCGTAATTGTCGTTAATGCGGAAAAGGTCAAGTTGACAGGCAAGAAATTAGTGCAGAAAACGTATTTCCGTCATTCCGGATATCCCGGCGGATCCACTTTTACTCAAGCCGGCCATATGCTTGAAAAACGGCCTGAACGGGTCGTGGAAATGGCAGTGCGCGGCATGTTGCCCAAGAACAAATTGGGTGAACAGATGTATCGTAAACTCAATGTGTATGCAGGTGCGAAACATCCGCATCAGGCACAGAAACCTGAAGTTTTGAAGTTGGATATTCGTTAATACCGGGAGGAAAGCTTTCATGGCAGTAGCACAATACTACGGCACTGGCCGTAGAAAAACATCCGTTGCCAGAGTTCGTCTGGTTCCGGGTCAAGGAAAAGTCACAGTAAATAAAAAAGAATTGACTGAATATTTTGGCCGCAAGACGCTGGAATTGATTATTAAACAGCCCCTCGTGCTGACAGGTGTTACAGAACAATACGACGTCATCGCCGACGTAAAGGGCGGCGGTCCTTCCGGTCAGGCAGGCGCTATTCGTCACGGCATCAGCCGTGCTCTTTTGGAGTTGGACGGTGAATTCCGTCAATCCTTGAAGAAAGCGGGCTTCTTAACGCGTGATCCCCGTGAAAAAGAACGCCGTAAGTACGGCTTGAAGAAGGCTCGTAAAGCGTCTCAGTTCTCGAAACGGTAATCATTTGTCTGTTAAATCGGCACGGAAAATCCGTGCCGATTTTTATGTTGCGGGCATCGAAAATCACAATTTTTTTCTTGACAGGTATGAGGAGAGATGCTAGAATTTTTATTGTCGCAAGGAAAACATGCTGTGAACGGCATGGCCACCGCGATAAGGTTTTAAGAAGTTTCACGGCCTGTCTTGACAAAGCAAAAATGCTTTGGTAAGATAAGCAAGTCGCCGCAAGGCGAAAAGACCTTTGAAAACTGAACAATACAATACCAAAAAAACGCCAGAGTGCGAGGTCTTACGAAAGTAAGGCAAAAAACGGCAACAAAGAAATACATGAGTGGGAGACACTTTCTATGATGGAGAGTTTGATCCTGGCTCAGGACGAACGCTGGCGGCGTGCTTAACACATGCAAGTCGAACGAGAGACGGTGAAAAGCTTGCTTTTAATCGAATCGAGTGGCAAACGGGTGAGTAACGCGTAAACAACCTGCCCCTGGGATGGGGACAACAGCTGGAAACGGCTGCTAATACCGAATGAGCTCCACATGCCGCATGGCAGGTGGAGGAAAGGGTGGCCTCTGGAACAAGCTACCGCCGAGGGAGGGGTTTGCGTCTGATTAGCTGGTTGGTGAGGTAAGGGCTCACCAAGGCGACGATCAGTAGCCGGTCTGAGAGGATGAACGGCCACATTGGAACTGAGAGACGGTCCAGACTCCTACGGGAGGCAGCAGTGGGGAATCTTCCGCAATGGGCGAAAGCCTGACGGAGCAACGCCGCGTGAGTGAAGACGGCCTTCGGGTTGTAAAGCTCTGTTACACGGGACGAACGGGTTTTGTGCGAACAGCATAAGACCGTGACGGTACCGTAGAAGAAAGCCACGGCTAACTACGTGCCAGCAGCCGCGGTAATACGTAGGTGGCAAGCGTTGTCCGGAATGATTGGGCGTAAAGGGCGCGCAGGCGGCCGGCCAAGTCTGTCTAAAAAGTGCGGGGCTTAACCCCGTGAGGGGAGAGAAACTGGCCGGCTGAGAGTGTCGGAGAGGAAAGCGGAATTCCTAGTGTAGCGGTGAAATGCGTAGATATTAGGAGGAACACCGGTGGCGAAAGCGGCTTTCTGGACGACAACTGACGCTGAGGCGCGAAAGCCAGGGGAGCAAACGGGATTAGATACCCCGGTAGTCCTGGCCGTAAACGATGGGTACTAGGTGTGGGAGGTATCGACCCCTTCCGTGCCGGAGTTAACGCAATAAGTACCCCGCCTGGGGAGTACGGCCGCAAGGTTGAAACTCAAAGGAATTGACGGGGGCCCGCACAAGCGGTGGAGTATGTGGTTTAATTCGACGCAACGCGAAGAACCTTACCAAGCCTTGACATTGAGTGAAGGGCGTAGAGATATGCCGTTCTTCTTCGGAAGACACGAAAACAGGTGGTGCACGGCTGTCGTCAGCTCGTGTCGTGAGATGTTGGGTTAAGTCCCGCAACGAGCGCAACCCTTATCTTCAGTTACCAGCACGTAGAGGTGGGGACTCAGGAGAGACTGCCGCAGACAATGCGGAGGAAGGCGGGGATGACGTCAAGTCATCATGCCCCTAATGGCTTGGGCTACACACGTACTACAATGGCTCTAAATAGAGGGAAGCAAGGGAGCGATCCGGAGCAAACCCCAAAAACAGAGTCCCAGTTCGGATTGCAGGCTGCAACTCGCCTGCATGAAGGAGGAATCGCTAGTAATCGCAGGTCAGCATACTGCGGTGAATACGTTCCCGGGCCTTGTACACACCGCCCGTCACACCACGAAAGTCATTCACACCCGAAGCCGGTGAGGTAACCGCAAGGAGCCAGCCGTCGAAGGTGGGGGCGATGATTGGGGTGAAGTCGTAACAAGGTAGCCGTATCGGAAGGTGCGGCTGGATCACCTCCTTTCTAGGGACGCAATGCTGGCGAAGGGGATTGTATTGTTTAGTTTTGAGAGGTCACGGACCTTTCAATGCATATGGGCCTATAGCTCAGCCGGTTAGAGCGCACGCCTGATAAGCGTGAGGTCGGTGGTTCAAGTCCACCTAGGCCCACCACGGCAAATCGGTATACCCGAAGCTTGTATAAGTTGTACGGACAACCGAGGCGCTTTTTGTAATTGCCTTGACAGTACGCTCTTCACGGGTGGATGTCAGGTAATATGTGGGGGTGTAGCTCAGCTGGGAGAGCACCTGCCTTGCAAGCAGGGGGTCAGGAGTTCGATCCTCCTCATCTCCACCACTTTTTTTATTGAATCTTTGATTCAAACAGCCCGTACCTTGACAACTACATGAAAACGTAAGAAAGACCTCTGAAAGAAAGAGAAAAACCTTAGAAGGAAAGTTAAGAAAGAAAGGGCGTACGGCGGATGCCTAGGCCATATCAGCCGAAGAAGGACGCGATAAGCTGCGAAAAGCTGCGGTAAGGTGCAAGTAACCGGAGAGCCGCAGATATCCGAATGGGGCAACCCGGCAGTAGAAGTACTGTCACCTCCGGTAATGGAGGGGGGCACCCGGTGAACTGAAACATCTAAGTAGCCGGAGGAAGAAGAATCAACAGAGATGCCCGTAGTAGCGGCGAGCGAAGAGGGCGGAGCCCAAACCGAAGCGGGAAACCGAGACGGGGTAGAGGACTACTAAGACATGAGCGGAGGAAGCCGAAGCAGGTGGGAACCTGAGCCGAAGACGGTGAGAGCCCGGTAGGCGCAACGAAGCGAGTGGGGTAGAATCCGGAGTACCACGGGGCACGAGGAACCTTGTGGGAAGCAGGGGGGACCACCCTCCAAGGCGAAATACTGATATGGACCGATAGCGAAGAGTACCGAGAGGGAACGGTGAAAAGAACCCCGGGAGGGGAATGAAAGAGAACCTGAAACCGTATGCCTACAAGCAGTCGGAGCACGATAAGGGTGTGACGGCGTGCCTATTGAAGAATGAACCGGCGAGTTGGTATATGCGGCAAGGTTAAGCGGAAGACGCGGAGCCGAAGCGAAAGCGAGTCTGAAGAGGGCGATAAGTCGGATATAGTAGACCCGAAACCACAGTGATCTATCCATGCCCAGGTTGAAGCACAGGTAACAATGTGTGGAGGACCGAACCAGTGAGCGTTGAAAAGCTTTTGGATGAGGTGTGGATAGGGGTGAAATGCCAATCGAACGTGGAGATAGCTGGTTCTCCCCGAAATAGCTTTAGGGCTAGCCTCATGGAGAGAGTAGTGGCGGTAGAGCACTGAACAGGGAAGGGGCCAGAAGGTTACCGAACCTAATCAAACTACGAATGGCAGTACTTATACATGGGAGTCAGACTGCGAGTGATAAGACCCGCAGTCAAGAGGGAAACAGCCCGGACCAACCGCTAAGGTCCCCAATGCCGTGCTAAGTGGAAAAGGAGGTGACGTTTCGAAAACAACCGGGATGTTGGCTCAGAAGCAGCCATCATTAAAAGAGTGCGTAATAGCTCACCGGTCGAGAGACGTCGCGCCGAAGATGACCGGGGCTCAAGCACGGAACCGAAGCGATGGCATGTATGGGAGACATACATGGGTAGGGGAGCGTTCCTATGGGGGAGAAGCCTGACCGGAAGGACAGGTGGACCGATAGGAAGTGAGAATGCCGGTATGAGTAGCGAAAAGAAAGGTGAGAATCCTTTCCACCGAAAGCCGAAGGGTTCCCGGGCAACGATCGTCGACCCGGGGTAAGTCGGGACCTAATCCGAGGCGAAGAAGCATAGGAGATGGAGAGCAGGTTGAAATTCCTGCACCGGCGCAGACCGATAGAGCGAGGGAGTGACACAAGAAGGAACGTTCGCATGCGAATGGAAGAGCATGTCCAAGCAGGTAGGGAGTGTGGTAGGCAAATCCGGCACACAAAAAGCCCGAGATGTGATGGGGAGGCTGTAGAGATACAGGCGAAGGAACGGGGACTCGATTGTCAAGAAAAGCTTCTAGCGAGGGCTGCGGCGCCCGTACCAAAACCGACACAGGTAGGCGGGAAGAGAATTCTAAGGTGCGCGGGAAAACCCTCGTTAAGGAACTCGGCAAAATGTATCCGTAACTTCGGGAAAAGGATAACCCCGAGTAGGTGAGGACCGGAAGCGGTAGGAGCTGAAAGGGGTGGCACAAGAGAGGCCCAAGCGACTGTTTAGCACAAACACAGGCGTCTGCAAAAGCGAAAGCTGACGTATAGATGCTGACACCTGCCCGGTGCCGGAAGGTTAAGAGGACGTGTAAGCCGAAAGGCGAAGCAGAGAATTGAAGCCCCGGTAAACGGCGGCCGTAACTATAACGGTCCTAAGGTAGCGAAATTCCTTGTCGGGTAAGTTCCGACCCGCACGAAAGGTGTAACGATTTGGGCACTGTCTCAACGAGGGACCCGGTGAAATTGAAGTACCTGTGAAGATGCAGGTTACCCGCGACTGGACAGAAAGACCCCATGGAGCTTTACTGTAACCTGAGATGGAGTTTCGGTAGAAGACGTACAGGATAGTTGGGAGACGTAGAGGCGTGAACGCCAGTTTGCGCGGAGTCGGCGGTGGGATACCAACCTTGTTTTATTGAAATTCTAACGAGAGCCGTAACGAGGCTTCGGACAGTCTCAGGCGGGCAGTTTGACTGGGGCGGTCGCCTCCGAAAGAGCAACGGAGGCGCCCAAAGGTTCCCTCAGCGCGGACGGAAACCGCGCGCAGAGTGCAAAGGCAGAAGGGAGCTTGACTGCGAGACGGACAGGTCGAGCAGGGACGAAAGTCGGGCTTAGTGATCCGGTGGTAGAGAGTGGAATTGCCATCGCACAACGGATAAAAGCTACCCTGGGGATAACAGGCTTATCTCTCCCAAGAGTCCATATCGACGGGGAGGTTTGGCACCTCGATGTCGGCTCATCACATCCTGGGGCTGAAGTAGGTCCCAAGGGTTGGGCTGTTCGCCCAATAAAGTGGTACGCGAGCTGGGTTCAGAACGTCGTGAGACAGTTCGGTCCCTATCCATCGCGGGCGTAAGAAACTTGAAAGGGGCTGCTCCCAGTACGAGAGGACCGGAGTGGACCGACCGATGGTGTACCGGTCATGGCGCCAGCCGTGCAGCCGGGTAGCTACGTCGGGGAGGGATAAACGCTGAAAGCATCTAAGCGTGAAACCGGCCTAAAGATGAGGTTTCTGAGTACGAAAGTAAGTAAGGCCCCATGGAGACGAGATGGTAGATAGGCCGGGAGTGGAAGTGCAGCGATGCATGGAGCGGACCGGTACTAATAGGCCGAGAGCTTAACTTACGAAGAGGGGAGGCTTACGTTTTCTGTAGTTGTGAGGGTACGGGGGAGGCGATTCAGTGGTGACAGCTGCAGGGATCCACCTGTTCCCATACCGAACACAGCCGTTAAGCCTGCATACGCCGACAGTACTTGGGCGGAGACGCCCCGGGAGCATAGGAAGCCGCTGATTTAATGGAGAAGCCAAGATAACGTCTTGGCTTCTCAGTCATAGGGGTATAGCTCAACTGGTAGAGTAGCGGTCTCCAAAACCGTTGGTTGAGGGTTCGATTCCTTCTGCCCCTGCCAAAAACGGAGGGGTAGAAGTTCAGCAGGGCTTGTACTCCTCATCATGACTCGGTAGCTCAGCTGGATAGAGTGACTGACTACGAATCAGTAGGTCTAGGGTTCGAATCCCTACCGGGTCACCAACAGAGAAACTCATGCATTCTGTATGAGTTTCTTTTTTTATATTTATAAACTGTTTTTTCTCATGTATTTTGAATACATAGGAAGAGAGGAACATAAAATATTGAATCTCATGGCTGCTTATGATATAAATAATGTATAAGTATAAAAGGAGGATATGACTTATGGTAATGAGTGTTGCCGCTCCACAGGCGAGAGGAAAGTATTCGGAAGATAAAATTTTCGGTGCGAATAATCGTGCCAACGCGCTGGCGGATAAACTGGGGACGGATCGAGTTATTAACGGTACGGTAGGATCCATCCTGGATGAAGACGGCAACCTGGTCATGCTTGATGTTGTGCGGCAGGCGTTTAAAGAGCTGTCGCCGAAGGATATTATTTCGTATGCACCCATTCAAGGCTATCCGGAATACTTGGAGGCCGTCATCGACCAGTGCTTCGGCGCGTCGCGTCCGGACGGATATATTCGCGCCTGTGCCACGTCCGGCGGTTCCGGTGTCATACACCACGTTATTCACAACTATTCGGAAATCGGTGATGAAATTTTAACGAGCGACTGGCACTGGGGGGCTTACGGTTCCATGTGCATTGACAACGGCCGTAAGCTGCGGGAATTTGAGCTCCTCAAAGACCGGAAATTCAACTTCGAAGACTTTAAAGCCCACGTGACGGATCTCGTTGCAAAGCAGCTCAATACGGTTATTCTTATGAACTCGCCGGCCAACAACCCGACGGGCTTTGCTCTCTCCGGTGAAGACTGGGATAAGGTATTGGCGTTTTTGCAGGAAATCGTCACAAATAAGGAAAAAAATATTATTTTGGTTCCGGACGTAGCCTATCTTGACTACAGCGGTGAAAAGTCGGAATGCCGCCGGTTTTTCAAGAAATTCGGTAACTTGCCGGCCAATATTCTGGTCATCGTCGCGTACACACTGAGCAAGGGGTTCACTATGTACGGTCAGCGTATGGGGGCTATGATCGGTGTTACGTCCGATGCGGATGTGGCCGAGGAGTTCGTTGCTATTAATCAGTATTCGAACCGTGCTACCTGGTCCAACTCGAACAGCGCCGCCATGAAGGCGATGATTCATATTTGCGAAGATCCGGAGAAAATTAAACAACTCGACGCGGAGCGGGCCAACTATTTCGCCCTTATCAAAGAACGGGCAGAGCTGTTCATGCAGGAAGCCGACGCTTGCGGCTTAGTGTACCTGCCCTATTTGTCGGGTTTCTTCATTACCATACCGCTTCCCGGCTCGCAAGCGGTCTGCGATGAGTTGGAAAAAGAAAATATCTTCCTCGTTCCTTTGGGCAAAGGACTGCGCTTAGCAGTTTGCTCCGTTTCAAAGAAAAAGATTCACGGTCTGGCCGTTAAGATTAAAACTGTTACAGATAAGCTGGGAATTGACCGATAAGGTAAGTGAAAGAGCATAACGAAGCCTTTCGTTATGCTCTTTTCGCGTAGAATGAAAGGGTGTGCAATACATGTTTAAAACTATAGGAATTTGCGGTGTCGGTAATATGGGCTATGCTATAGGTAAAGGCATAGCCCAAGCGAGAAACGGCGAGAGGAAAAACTTGCTTCTTTATAATATTCATCCCGCCAAGGCACAGGCGGCGGCAAAAGATTTCGGCTCTTCCGCCGCGGCTACGGAAGATTTTACGGCTTTTATCGCCGCGGCGGACCTTCTCATCGTAGCAGTGAAACCTCATATCGTTGCGGATGTTTTACGAAAAGCGGCACCGTTCTTAAAACCGGAACAAGTTGTTTTGTCCGTGGCGGCCGGTGTCGATTTGGCTGCGCTGGCAACTTGCTTGCCGGCAAGGAGTAAAATCATACGCGCCATGCCGAACACGCCTGTCGTCGTGAATGCGGGAATGACTTCACTTACGCCGAATGAAGCCGTTACGGCTTCCGAATTGGAAGAAGTGCTGTGTGTATTTCGCTGCTTCGGCCGCGCTGAAGTTGTTGATGAAGCCCTTATTGATGCGGTTATCGGTATAAGCGGCAGCAGCCCGGCCTATGTATACATGTTTATTGAAGCCTTGGCCGACGGTGCCGTCCTGGAAGGTATGCCGCGGGATAAGGCCTATACCTTTGCGGCCCAAGCCGTTATGGGAGCGGCAAAAACCGTTTTGGAAACAGGGGTTCATCCGGGGAAATTGAAGGATAACGTGTGCTCTCCCGGCGGTACGACAATTGCGGCAGTACATACGTTGGAAGAGTATCGCTTTCGTGCGGCTATTATACATGCCGTACAGACGGCCGCTGAAAGAAATCGGAAGATGGGCAGTAAGAAATAAAATATAAATAAGTATGTATGCAAATATGATAAAAGGTCATTGCATAGGGGGTAAAACAGTGAAATAGTTATATAGTGAATACGAACAGGTAATTTACTTATTTATACTTAAAAGGTATAATAGTGCCGTAGGTGCAAGGAAGAAGCTATGGAGATTCCCTTTTCGTGACTGCATTTATGAATGTATTGCATGGATATTTTATTCGGTTTATCCTCTGCGCCGATTGTGACAGAGTGAGATACATTTATTAATTTAAATTGTTATTGGAGGTAAAGAGAATGGCAAAAGGTTTAGTTACACCGGAACTTATTGAAGAATTAAAGAAAATCGTCGGCGAAAAATACGTGTATACGGACAAAGACAAACTTGATCCGTACAGCCATGACGAAGTAACGGACCCCCATTATATGAAAGAAGCGCAGGTAGTAGTTTTACCGGCGACGACGGAAGAAGTTTCCAAGGTCGTAAAGCTCTGCTATGACAACGATATCGTTATGATTCCCCGTGCAGCCGGTACAGGACTTGCAGCCGGTGCAGTCGCCATTTTCGGCGGCGTTATCATCTCCATCGAACGGATGAACAAAATTATTGAAATCGACAAGGCGAACATGGTTGTCGTTGCCGAACCGGGTATTACGACGGCAGTCCTTCAGGAAGCCGTTAATAAAGAAGGCCTCTTTTATGCCGGCGACCCCTGCAGCGGGGATTCCTGCTTTATCGGCGGCAACGTAGCTACCAATGCCGGCGGCAACCGTGCGGTTAAATACGGTGTAACCCGTGATCAGGTTATGGGGATTGAAGTTGTTACCCCGTCCGGTGAAGTCGTTCAATTGGGCGGCAAATTCCGTAAGAACGCTACGGGTTATATGCTTATGCATTTGTATATCGGCTCTGAAGGCACGCTCGGCATTATTACGAAAGTATACTTGAAGCTCGTTTCATTGCCGAAATATGAAATGGACCTTCTCGCCGTATTCGACAATCTCGATGCGGCTATCGCTTTGACGCCGAAGGTTATGAATGCGGGTATTACGCCTGTGTGCGTTGAATTCATGGACAATGCTTCCATCAAGCAGGTTGAAGTATTCCTCAATGAAAAGCTACAGCACTCCGACGTAGGCAACTACATTATCATCCAGATCGCCGGCGACAGCGAAGACGTACTGGACGATCAGTGCATGGTTATTGACGAACTGGCTCGGGAAAACGGTGCTCTCGACGTACTGGTAGCCGATAAGGACAAGATTTGGAAGTCCCGTAAGGCATACTTGGAAGCGGATCGTCAGAGAAGCCTCGTATTCTCTATGGAAGACATCGTCGTGCCGATGACGGAAATTCCTGAAGCGGTACAGCAGATTTCCCGCCTTGCCGAAAAATATGACGTTGCAATGCACTGCGCAGGCCATTGCGGTGACGGCAACGTTCATATCGACATCCTGAAAGATGAGCGCACACAGGAAGAATGGGAAGAAATGCTGCCGAAGATTCAGAAAGAAATTTATGCCCTCGTTTACGAAAAGGGCGGCCGGCTCTCCGGTGAACACGGTATCGGCTATAAGCGTGCCAAACTGATGAAGGAATATATGGATCCCGTTGAAATGGGCCTCATGCGTTCTGTCAAGAAAGCACTCGACCCGAAAAATATCATGAACCCGGGCAAGGTCGTTGACGTAAGCGATGAAATTCCTGTTCAATAAGCAATAAAACCTTGATGCACACAGGGGCAAGGGTAGGCACATTGCCTGTCCCTTGCCCCTGTGTGCATCAAGGTTATGAATAAAAGATATATCATTATTATATTAAGTGAAAGGATGTGCAGGACATGAAAAAATTTGAACTCCCTTTTGCGAAGGAAAAAATTACGTTCGAACTGCCTGATGAACAGGTCGCAGGTGTTCTCGTATCGCGTGCTCACGAATACAAGGCGCCCAAATCGGAAGCGGATCTCGTAGCCGACGCGCTGGCAAATCCTATCGGCTCGCAAAAACTGAGCGAGTTGGCAAAAGGAAAGAAGACGTGTACCATTATTTCCAGCGACCATACGCGTCCCGTGCCCAGCCATGTTATTATGCCGCAGCTCTTGGCGGAACTGCGCAAGGGAAATCCGGATATTGAGATTACGATCCTCGTATCGACCGGTATGCACCGGCCGACAACTCATGATGAACTGGTTGCCAAATACGGTGAAGAAATCGTTGCGAAAGAACACATCGTTATCCACCGGAGCCGTGTCGACGAGGATATGATCAGCATCGGCACCCTGCCGTCGGGCGGCGAATGCTTGCTCAACAAATGGGCGATCAATACGGATTTGCTCGTTGCGGAAGGGTTTATCGAGCCTCACTTCTTTGCAGGCATGTCCGGCGGCAGAAAGTCGGTTCTCCCCGGTGTTGCCAGCAAGATTACGGTTCTTGCCAACCATTGCTCCGAATTCATTAACAGTCCCTACGCGCGTACGGGTGTCCTCGACGGCAATCCGATTCATCGCGATATGCTCTATGCCGCAAAGGTTGCCAAGCTCGCCTTTATTTGCAATGTCGTCATCGATGCGGATAAGAAGGTTATTGCCGCTTTTGCAGGCGACCGTGAAGAAGCCCATTACAAGGGCGTTGAGTTTGAAATGTCCTTGGCCGGCGTAAAGCCCGTTCCTGCAGACATCGTTGTTACGACGAACGGCGGTTATCCGCTCGACCAAAATATTTACCAGTCCGTTAAAGGCATGACCGCCGCTGAAGCAACTTGTAAAGAGGGCGGCGTCATTATCGACTGCACGGCCTGCAACGACGGCCACGGCGGCGATGATTTCTTCAACACCTTGAGAGATGCCACGGACTTACAGAAAGCAATGGACGAAATCCTGGCGCGCGACCGGAACGAGACAATTTTTGACCAGTGGGAATCACAAATTCTCCTGCGCCTCATGCTCCATTTCCATATCATTATGGTTACGCAGGCGCCGCGTGAAATGGTGGAAGCTATGCACCTGACGTACGCCGAGGACATCGGCGAAGCCTTCAAACTGGCTAAAGAGTACTTGGCAAAGAAAGGCATTACGGATCCGAAAGTTACGGTTATTCCCGACGGCGTCTCGGTTATCGTAAAATAAAAACACACCAAGCTTGCAGAAATAGAGGAGCCGTGCAGGTTCCTCTATTTTTGTCCCTGTGGTATAATAAGCACCTGTACGAATGGGAGAGGTGTTATATGGATTCGGAATTAATTCGGGATATATGGGTCATTACGCAGGTTGTCCTCCTGGATTTGGCTTTAGGCGGCGACAATTCTATTATTATCGGCATGGCCGCCAAAAATTTGCCTCATGATTTGCGCAGAAAAGCGATCCTCTACGGCACGGCCGGAGCTATTCTTTTTCGCTTTGTCATGGCTGCCGCCGTCGTCATATTACTGCAAATTCCCTACTTGAGGACAGTCGGCGGGCTGATTCTCGTTTTTATCGGCATGAAACTTATCGGTAAGCGGGAAGGGGAAGAAGCGCACGTGACGGCGCAGGAATCGCTTTCCGGCGCCGTAAAGACGATTATTATTGCCGATGCGCTCATGAGCTTGGATAATGTATTGGGGATTGTCGGTGCTACGGGCGGACATTTGGGATTATTGATCTTCGGCATGGTTATTTCCGTGCCTATTATTATCTTCGGCAGCACGATGGTCATAAAAATTATGCATAAGTTTCCGGTCCTCATCTACTTGGGCGGTCTTATCCTCGGCTGGGCTGCCGGATCCATGGTCGGGAGCGACACTTACTTGGGACTGACACGGGACGCGGAGCTGTATATTAAAATCGGTTTGACCGTGCTTACGCTCATAGGCGGAATTGTCTGGAAATATATGGGCACAAAGAGGGGATAAAGGGCGGAAAACCGCGATATATGCCCATATAAACGGCTTGACAAGGTATAGGAAAGTTGATACTATATATAAGTCAGGTAACGGGGCGTGGCGCAGTTTGGTAGCGCGCTTGGTTCGGGACTAAGAGGCCGCAGGTTCGAATCCTGTCGCCCCGACCATATTCATTTTGTATGTCATCCCGAGGCATGGAAAAACGAAATGGATTATCTGGAGAGTTGTCCGAGCGGCTTAAGGAGCATGATTGGAAATCATGTGTGCGGTGAACTCCGTACCCAGGGTTCAAATCCCTGACTCTCCGCCATAAAATGAGAAGAGACCTGTGAGGGGTCTCTTTTTTGTATACCTTGTGTGGAAAATGCAACGGCTTGGCCGTTATTATACGTAATCATCAAAAGTAACACCGCCGGCCGCGCAGTAAGCGTATAATAAATATGAATTTGCTGATTGACAGAGAGGATGCGCATATATCAATGAAACGAATGGATCCGCATGTATATATGTTTGCGTTGGGACATTTTTCCGTGGACTGGGCACAAAGCGCTATACCGGCACTCTTGCCGTATTTTATTTCGGTTTGCCATTTATCCTATCGGGATGCGACGATTCTGCTTCTCGGTAATGTGTTGATTGCCTCCGTATCGCAGCCCGTGTTCGGCTACTATTCCGATAAAGTGTCGAAACCGTGGTTCGTTCCTTTCGGTCCCGTATTAAGCGGTATATCTTTAAGTATGCTCGCTTTTACAACGAATTATTGGCTCATCTTTCTCTGCTCCATGATCAGCGGTCTCGGCTCCTCCATTTATCATCCCGAAGGAGCACGCATGGTTAATAAAATTGCGGTCGAACAGAAGGGACGCGCTTTGGGGATGTTCTCCGTCGGCGGCAGTACGGGCTTTGCAGTCGGCCCGATCATAGCGGGACTCTGCGCTTATGCTTTTGATATCCGCGGTCTTGTCGTTTTCGGCATTGTCAATATATTGATTGCGTCCGTTCTCTACGGGCGGATGCCGAGCGTATTGAAACAGGTTGCCGCCACGAATCGGGAAGAAGCGCGTCTGCACATAGCAGAAACGCGCAGCAACGACTGGCCGGCTTTCGGCAGGCTGACGGCGGTTATTTTTGCCCGTTCCATAGGCTTTGCCATTTGCAACGCCTTTATCCCGCTGTTTTGGATTCAAGTACTGGGCGCATCGCCGACGCAGGGGAGTTTGGCCTTATCCCTTCTCTTTGCGGTCGGCATTGTGGGTACCTATATCGGCGGGCTCATATCGGACCGCGTCGGCTTTGTCCGCGTCATGAGATTGGCTATTACGCTTATGGTGCCGGCTATGTTTTTCTTTGTCAACAGCACGAATATCATTTGGGCGACGATTCTTATCATCCCGGTGGGACTGACGCTCTTCTCACCGTACAGTGCCATTGTCGTACTCGGACAGACCTTCCTCGGCAAGAACGTCGGTTTTGCGTCGGGTGTTACCCTGGGCCTCAGCGTTACCGTCGGCGGTATGTTTGCTCCCTTTGTCGGCTGGGCTGCCGACCTTTGGGGCATTCCGACGGCACTCCAAGTACTGTGGATTTGTGCCGCCGTCGGAGCGGTATTCACGTATACCGTTAAAGAACCTGCATAAGATAAAAACTTTGCTTGCCGCTTTTTTATAGTATAATAGGGGAGAGTATTTTTCGGTGTACAAAAAAAGGGGAGTAATTATGACGATTGAATCGTATATCGATCACACGAACTTGCGGCCTGACGCCATGCCGGCGGACATCGTAAAGCTTTGTGCCGAAGCGCGGCAGTATCGTTTCGCTTCGGTTTGCGTCAATTCGGCATATGTAGAATTGGCCAAACGGGAACTTTCGGGTTCGTATATTCGTGTCGTTTCGGTCATAGGGTTTCCGCTCGGCGCCGCCGCGACGGCCGTAAAGGCGGCGGAGACGGCCTTTGCCGTGGAAAAAGGAGCCGATGAAGTAGATATGGTCATTGCCGTGGGGCAAGTAAAGGCCGGCAACTGGGGTTATGTGGAAAACGATATAAGCGGTGTCGTTCAGGCGGCAAAGGGGAAAATCGTCAAAGTCATCTTGGAGACGGGCCTCTTGACAGATGCGGAAAAAGAGGAAGCGTGCCGTGTTGCCGTCAAGGCGGGAGCTCGTTTTGTCAAGACATCTACGGGATTCGGGCCGGGCGGTGCGACAGCGGACGATATTAAACTGATGAAGAAAGTCGTCGGTCTGAACGCCATGATCAAAGCGTCCGGCGGCATTCGCGATTATAAGACGGCCCGCGTCATGATCACGGCCGGTGCCGATCGCATCGGCGCCAGCGCCGGCATTGCCATCGTCGAAGGAGAAGCACATGAACGAGTGTGATGCAATGTTGGACGCCTATGCCCGTTCCATTCGGCAGCGGCGGCAAGTACGTGAGGCGGCGGAGCAAGACGCTGCGGAGGACGTCGCGACGATCGGAGAGATACTTGTCGCCGCTGCAGGTGATGCTTGCGGCGCCTGTACGGTCAGTGTTCTCGCCAGCAGCAGCAACGGTAATGCAACCTATATCCGCTGCGGCAAAACGAAGATCCTCATCGATGCAGGCATCAGCTACAGCCGCATTGTACAGGGGTTGGCCGAGAGAAACTGCAGTATAAATGATATTGATGCCCTTTTTATTACACATGAACATATGGATCATATAAAGGGGCTGCCTGTCTTATTGAAGCATACGGATATGCCCGTTTACACGACGGAAGAAACGTGGCGGGCCATAAGAAAATACGCGGCTGCCGGGGACAATCGGTTTGTATCGCTGACAAAACGGGTAGGTGTCGGCGCAGTCCGTGTCGTTCCCTTTGAAATTCCGCATGATGCGGCGCGGCCCGTCGGGTATGCCGTCTATTACGGCGATACGAAGATTACATATGCCACGGATTTGGGCACGGTTACACCTGCCGTTGAAGGAGCTGCAGCCCATGCGGATATACTTATTTTGGAAGCGAACCATGATGAGAGCATGGTTCGCAGCGGACCGTATCCGTATCACTTGCAGCAACGCATTCTCGGACACCGGGGCCATTTATCCAATCGGGCCGCGGCGGAGCTTTTGTCCGACTTGCCGCAAAAGAAAATGATGAAAGTGTTTTTAGCGCATCGGAGTGAGAAGAACAACGAGCCGGCGCAGATTATAAAGACTATGAAGGACGTGTTCGGACGGAGCGGCAAGAGCCTCGGCCGGGATGTACTCGTGCGTTTGGCATGCCGGCAGAGTGCCGTTCGATTCGACGAAAAGGGGGAGAACCATGTCTCGTAAATATGTTGCCGCTCTTGTTGCGGCTGTGGTTTTGGCAGGTGTAGGTGCTTTCGGCGGCTATTATGTACATGATAATTTCGGTACTAAAAATGTGTATTCCGGCACGCAGCAACTGCAGACGCCGGACGGGAAGGCGTCGACTTTATCGGGATCCCGCAACACGGCGGTTGTACAGGCCGTTAAAAAGGTAAGTCCCGCCGTCGTCGGTATTACGACTAAAGTCTATAACCGCGACATTTTTAACCGCAAAGTCCTTGTCGGTGAAGGCGTGGGCTCAGGCATTATTTTTGATAAGGACGGCTATATTGCTACGAATAATCACGTAGTCGGCAATAACAAGACGGTCATCGTCTCCTTGGCGGACGGGCGGACCGCGGACGGCACGGTCGTCGGTACGGATGCGCGCACGGACTTGGCCGTAGTCAAAATAAACTTGTCCGATATTACGGTCGCCGATTTCGGCGACAGCGACAGCCTGCAAGTCGGAGAACCGGCCATTGCCATCGGCAATCCGCTGGGACTCGAGTTTCAGGGGACCGTTACGGCCGGAGTCATCAGCTCGTTGAACAGAACGATCGCCGGCGAAGGGCAGTCGATGGAACTGATTCAGACCGATGCGGCTATCAATCCGGGCAATTCCGGCGGTGCCCTCGTCGACGCGGACGGTGAGGTCATCGGTATTAACAGTGCCAAAATTTCCAAAGAAGGTGTAGAAGGCCTGGGTTTTGCCATTCCTATCAATACGGCCCGTCCTATTTTAGAAGACCTTATTAAAAACGGTCGCGTCGTTCGCCCCTACTTGGGCCTCTACGGCCTGGATAAAAAGATGGCCGCCCGTTTCGGCATGGATTTTGACGGCAGCGGCGTATACGTCTATCGCATTGTTGCCGGCGGTCCCTTGGACGGCTCGGGCATCCGACACGGCGATATTCTTACGAAAATTGACGACAAGGCCATTGAAGACTACCTGTCCCTGCAGAAAATCGTCGAATCATATCGTGTCGGCGATACGGTGACCATTACGTACATACGGGACGGTTCCGAGCATACGGCGAAGATTATGCTCCAGGAACTGTCGCCTCAAATGGACAGCGATAATTGATGAAATACCATATTATCGGCAGCGGGAAAATAAAAGAAGCTTATTTGACCGCCGCTATTGCCGAATACGTCAGGCGCCTGAAGCCGTATGGACAGGTGGAAATCACGGAAATCACCGAAGTGCGGATGCCCGACAGACCGTCGGCAGGGCAGAAGCGGCAGGTTCTCGAGAAAGAAGGGGAACAACTCCTGAAGTACGTGCGCAGCGGCTCGTACCTCTTCGTTCTCGACGTGGCGGGAAGTCTCGTATCGTCGGAGGATTTGGCCGGCTCCTTTGCGAATCTTGCCCTCAACGGTTACAGTGAGCTCACCTTTCTCATCGGCGGTCCCTTCGGTCTGTCCGAATCCGTGCGGCGCCGGGCGGACAAGCGCATTTCCTTCGGCCGCATTACGTTGACGCACCAAATGATTCGCCTGATTCTTGTGGAACAACTTTATCGTGCCGTAAAAATTCAGCGGCACGAGCCCTATCATTTATAAGCGGAAAAAGGATTTTTTCGATTTTTGTCAAATATACTATATAAAAGCAGAATTTGACCGGCCGGTCATATTTCAAAGGGGTGGATACTATGAGCGAACGCACGGCAGCGGATATTATGGAAAAAGTATTTGTAACGGCTAATTTGGATACGCCCGTTTTCGACTTGGTGCAAATGTTCATTAAGAACAGGGTCACGTCGATTCCCATCGTCAACGACGACAATCAGTTGGCCGGTATCGTTACGGACGCGGACTTACTCTATAAGAAAATCAAGCCCCACGTACCTCACTACGTAAATCTCTTGGGTGCGAGCATTTACTACAACGGTATCAGCGAGTACGACAAGAGCTTTAAGAAGCTTCTTGCCTGCAGTGCCAAGGATTTGATGACGAAGGACGTCATCATGGCTGCACCTGACGCCGATGTGGAACAGCTTGCGGGAGTCATGGTGGCGGAACATTTGAAAGTCATTCCTATCGTCGACAACAAGCGCGTCCTCGGTCTCGTAACGCGGCACAGTATTTTGGATGAGCTCTATCGCGAGTATGCGGAAGAAAATAAATAAATGCAGTCGGGGCAGCCCTTAGAGGCTGCCCTTTTTGCGTCTTTCGGGCAAACTGGTAGGAAGCGGATTTTATGATATAATAAATAGGAAAATTGCACGAGAGGCAGGGCTATGGATGGATACGAAGGAACTCATTATTGTCGTTGATTTCGGCGGCCAGTACAATCAGCTGATTGCGCGCCGCGTCAGAGAGAATCACGTATACTGCGAGGTATATCCTTACGGGAAGGCGCTTGAAAAGATTAAAGAATTGAAACCGTGCGGCATTATTTTTACGGGCGGGCCGAACAGCGTGTATGAAGACAATGCGCCGAAGATCGATGCCGCCGTCTTTGAACAGGGGGTTCCCGTTCTGGGGCTTTGTTACGGTATGCAGCTCATGGCGCAGATGTTGGGCGGTACGGTTCGGCAGGCGCAGGCTCGTGAGTTCGGCAAGACGGTCATGTCCGTCAACACGGAATCTCTTCTCTTTAAAGGGCTGAACGCGGAAGAAACGGTTTGGATGAGCCATGCCGATTATGTTTCCGCCATTCCCGCAGGCTTTGAAATCGCAGCCCGTACGGAAAATTGCCCCGTTGCGGCTATGGAAAATAAGGAGCGCAGGCTCTATGCCATGCAGTATCACCCGGAAGTATTGCACACGGAACACGGCAAAGAAATGCTGCGCAACTTCCTCTTTGAAGCATGTTGCTGCAGCGGCGAATGGACCATGGCGAACTATGCCAAGACGGCCGTAGAGGAAGTGCGGCGAACCGTCGGTGACGGTAAGGTCGTACTGGCTCTCTCAGGCGGTGTGGACAGCTCCGTTGCGGCGGCCCTTATCTCCAAGGCTGTCGGCGGACAGCTCACATGTATCTTCGTCGACCACGGCCTCATGCGCAAGAACGAAGGCGACGAGGTGGAAGCGGCCTTCAAGGATTCGGGCATGAACTTTATTCGTGTCGATGCGGCGAAGCGGTTTTTGGACAAGCTTGCCGGTGTGACGGATCCGGAAAAGAAGCGCAAAATTATAGGTGAAGAATTTATTCGCGTCTTTGAAGAAGAAGGACGGAAAATCGGCACCGTCGACTTATTGGCGCAAGGTACAATTTATCCGGATGTCATCGAATCCGGTGCCGGCGATGCGGCCGTTATCAAGAGCCACCATAACGTAGGCGGCCTGCCGGCAGTTGTCGATTTCAAGGGACTCATCGAGCCTCTGCGCAGCCTTTTTAAAGATGAAGTGCGTGAACTTGGTGAAGAATTGGGCCTGCCGGACTACCTTGTGTGGCGTCAGCCCTTCCCGGGACCGGGCCTTGCCATCCGCGTCATGGGCGAGATTACGGACGAAAAGCTGGCTATCCTCCGCGATGCGGATGCCATATTCCGTGAAGAAATCGCCGCCGCCGGCCTGAATCGCTCCATAAACCAATACTTTGCGGTCTTGACAGACAACCGTTCCGTCGGCGTCATGGGTGATTTCCGCACATATGACTACACCTTGGCCCTGCGCGGCGTTACGACGACGGACTTCATGACCGCCGACTGGGCGCGCATCCCTTATGACGTACTCGATAAAATCTCCGTTCGCATCGTCAACGAAGTGAACCATATCAACCGTATCGTCTACGATATTACGAGCAAACCGCCGGCTACGATTGAGTGGGAATAGAGCAAAAAATCACAGAAATGGCTTAAAATAGAGCTTTTGAGCCTGTGGAAATAAGCAACTGGGACAAAATTGGGTAAAGTTTTAAAAAAGAATAATCTTAATAATTGTTCAAAGTGGCTTGCAATAGAATAAAAAAATTAGACCGTAGCTTAATCGTTACGGTCTTTTTGTGCTAATTATATTTACTTTTCAAGTAACGAGCTTGATTATCTAGTTCTGGAAATAATGTAGCTTCATTAATGCCTAATGTATCTAACTCTTTAAGTATTAGTTTTTTATCATCTTTGCTAATTGTGAAGTCTATTTTTTCCTTAGAAGAATTGACAATCCAGTCTGTTGGAACCGTAGCTGGATTCTTTTTTTCAATATTAATTCCGAATATCAAAAAAGCACCACTTTGCTTGATTATTCGATTATTACTCTGTTTCACTTTTACTGCAACAACTTTTTCAAGATCTTCAGGATTAATGATTGGTTGAAAATAAGATTTTTCTTCTCTTATTTCATGTAGCAAATATTGAATATTCTCATCACTATTAAATTCAGCAATCTTTAAGTTAGTTATATTTTTAATATTAAAATTTTCAGGTCTTTTTGATATGTTCGATAGAATACTGACAGTATCACTATCATAATATTTTATATATGCATTTGGTATTCTAAAGCTTATAACTTTTCCATCCTTCTTTGTATTGCCGCTACATGCAAAATATAGAGCAACAAGAGGATTAGAAGTAATATCTAATAAACGTGTTGGTAGACCGTAATGTTGCATTTTTACTAGTTTTTCCAAAGCGCTTTTTTCATTAAGAAAGTCAGTGGGCGTTCTTAAAATAAATTCTTTAAATAAAATATGTTCATTTGAAATCAGATTAGTATTTCTATAAATACCTGGTTTTAATTCATAATCTATATCTGAATGTCCTCTAAAGAAAAGTTCTGTTTTTCTTGGAGCAGGTATTTTTTTGAGTTCATTTATAAAATCCGAAATATTTTTTATAGACAAAAGAATCACCTCTTTTTCAAAAATCTCGATTTCTTAGGGAACGACAGCTTCCAGTCTTCTAATTCTTCATCAGAAATTTCACCGTTATAGTGTTTCTTTCTCATTTCATCCCATTCTACTAAAAAGTCATTAAAGTGAGGATTATGAGATAAAAGGGCAGTTGGTTCACCTTGCCCTGCAAGTGGTCTAAATTTCATTTCCTTTTCAAAGTCAAAAATAATATGCATTATCTCAAAAATAGAATTAGGCTCATGGTCAATTAAAGCAGATATATCACACTCAAGGGCATCTGCAATTTTTCTTAGTTGTTCTATATTTGGGGATCTATTTCCTAATTCGTAGTTACGGATTGCTGCATCAGTTAGTCCAGACATGATAGCAAGTTCTTTCTGTGTTAGTTTTCTGAACAAGCGAATTTGTTTTAATTTCTTACCAGAAATCATTTCAGGACACCTCTCTTTTTTAAATATTCTATTATATTTTACCATATTTCACAATTAAACACAACAGAAGTGTTCTGTATATATTTTAAAGGACTGTTGTAATAAAGCCTGATATTAAAGAATAAATTTTATAACCACTATTGACAGAACGAAAATGAACTACTATAATACGGATATACAGTTCAAACATGAACTGTTAAAACGCAAGATATTTAGATTGACGCTCGTCCTATCTCAAGACATGGATGCAGAACCTTGCAAAAACTATGAATTGGAAAGGTGAAAAATTATTTAAGAAGAAGCGGGGCTTTTCTACTAAGAAAGAAGCTTTAAATTGGGAAAAAGAATTTTTAAATGAGCAAGCCGGAACTGTTGAAATGACTTTTAGAGAATTCTTTAAACTTTACAAGAGGGATAAGAAACCACGCATAAGAGAAAATACATGGAGAACGAAAGAAGCCATTGTTAAAACAAAAATCATGCCTTATATGGGGGATTTATTGTTAAACGATATTACAAATGTAACGATAATTCAGTGGCAAAATGAGTTGATGAAAATTAAAGATGACAAAGGACAAAACTATTCTCCGACTTACCTTAGAACAATTCATGCTCAGCTTAGCAGCGTTTTAAATCATGCATGCAGATATTACAGTCTAAAAACCAATGTAGCCAGAGATGTAGGGACAATGGGAGAAAAAGAAGCCGAAGAAATGTCATTCTGGACACAAGAGGAATATGAAAGATTTATTGAAGCGGTTAAGGATAAGCCTCAATCCTTCTATGCCTTTGAAATACTGTATTGGTGTGGACTTAGAATGGGAGAATTATTAGCTTTAACGAAGGATAAGTTTGATTTTAATACCAATACTATTAGGGTTGATGAATCTTTGCAAAGAATTGATGGAGAGAATGTTATTACACCGCCGAAAACAAAAAAGAGTATTCGTAAAATAGCAATGCCGGATTTCTTAGCGGAAGAAGTAAGAACATATTTGGACGGCTTTTATAAATTGAAACCAAAAGATTTGATATTTACTTTTTCAGAAAGCTATCTGCACCATGAAATGGATAGAGGAGCAAAAAAAGCAGATGTTAAAAGGATTAGAGTGCACGATTTGAGGCATTCCCACGTATCTCTTCTAATTGAACTTGGTTTTTCTGCAACAGCTATCGCTGATAGAGTCGGGCATGAGTCAATTGATATTACCTACAGATATGCACATCTTTTTCCTAGTAAGCAGAAAGAAATGGCAGATTCGCTAACACAGGTGAGAGTAAAAACACAAAATGATTGGGAAGATTTATTGAAAGAGGATGAAGAAAATGTTTAGACCGGAATCTCTACAAAAAAGGACAAAGCAGATTAAAGAAAAGAAGATAAAGAACGAGAAAAACAGAAAGCGTAATCGCATCTTGAATTTCAGAGTTTCTCAGGAAGAATATGATTTGATAAATAAGCAAGTCGAAATAAGCGGACTGTCAAAACAGGACTACTTTATACAACTTCTTGGTGAACACAAGATAAATATTACAGCTGATTATAGAGTTTTAGATGCCATAGCAAAAGAGATATTTCAGTTGGCAAGAGTAATTAAAAAGTTCGGAAAATTAGATGAAGAAGCACAGGACATTTTGCTGTATGTTTTGGAGATTTATGAAGAGATTAAACAAGAAAAAAGCCTTTAGCCAAAAGACCAAAGGCAAGATGAAAGTACAACTTGGTATTTCATCCCTGACAAGATTATTTTATCAGGTTGTACTTTTGTCATCAACTATAGATTGGAGGACAACATGATAAAAGCGGAACAGTATAAACAAAATATTCCGATGGAATTAAGACAGTATAAACAATGGTTATGGTTTAAGAGAATCAGAAAAATAGATTTGAAAGGGAAGGAAAAAATACTCAAGCTTCCTGTGAGTCCAATTACTTTCAAATCTGATGACTGGAATAATAAAGAACAATGGGCAGATTTTGAAACAGCTGTTAATAATATAGAGGGTAGTGGCTCAGATGGATTGTCTTTTGTACTAAGCATGGATGATCCATTTCTTTGTATTGACTTGGATAATGTATCTTGTGATATGAGAGAAAGGTTTTTCAGAGATTTTCATGACACTTATATTGAAATTTCTCAATCCGGTAAAGGACTTCATATTTTTGCAAAAGGGGAAATTGCTGACAATTTCAATAACCAAATTGAGAAAGTGGAAATGTATCAAAACAACAGATGTATCGCTATGACTGGAAATAGCATTGATGGAATATCAAATAACATCATAGATAAGCAGAGTGAGATTGATAGATACTATGAGTGTTTTGCGCCTAAAAAGAGCGTTAGAGAGCAAATAAGAGCATCTCAATCAGATAATGATACACTGCCTGATATACCTAAAATCATAGAAACGATGTGTAAGCATAATAGAAAAGCTAAAGGTTTATTTGAAGGAACAATAGCAAGCGGAGATGCCAGCAAAGATGATTTTTTGCTGTTGCTATTATTAAATAGCTATACACATGGTGATGAAGCTTTGATAAAAGAGATATTTTTAATGTCTGCTTTAAATCGGAGCGATGACAGAAGTAAAAGAAAAAATGAAGCGGCTTATATCAAATATTTGGAAGATAGTATTAAAAAAGCGACTCAATATGGAAATCAGAGATACTGGGATTATAACTATCACAGAAAAAGTGTAGGTGATAACCGTGAATGACTGGCTAAAATTTAGTGATGATGAATTATCAGATTACCTAAATAGAGAACTTGAATATACCGATAAGGGACAATTAAAAAGTAATACTACTAATCTTATTACTGTGCTTGTAAATCCGTTGTTCTGTAAAGAAGAGAAGATAATAGACGGAACAATTTTCTTTGATACATGCAGCATGACAGTCAGGCTTTTTGGAATGCTTAAGGGAGAAAAACAGAAAGAAAATGAGATCAGAAAATGGAATGACCATTTAACAAATTTTTTAGGGGCGGAAATAGAAAGGGAATTTGGAATTAAGTATTCTAAAAACCGAATGGACGATGCTATAACCTTTATTGCTCATAAAAGAGCAGTAAATCTTCCAGCTATGTATATGAAGTCGCTTACGTATGATGGTGAAAGTTATATATCTAAATTGCTTCCAAAATACCTTGGAGCAGAAGATACAAAATTAAATTCCTGGATTATGCAACATATCTTGGTCGGCATGGTAAAAAGAGCGTTTAATCCCGGATGTAAGTTTGATGAACTGATGGTTCTTACGGGGGTGCAGGGTGTTGGAAAAACTTCATTTATTGAAAAACTGGCACTGTTTCCCGAATGGTATTGCTCGCTAAACAATATAAAAGGGAAAGATGCCGTCAGCAATTTGGTAGGAAAGATTGTTGTTGAGCTTGAAGAATTTGTCGCTCTTAGAAATGCAAAAAGTGCTGATGAAGCTAAGCTGTTTATATCTGCAAGAACAAGCACAGTAAGACTTCCATATGAACGATTTTCAACAGATGTAAAACGAACCTGCATACTGATTGCGACTACAAATGATGCAACATTTTTAGGAGATTTTTCCGGTGAAAGAAGATATTTACCTGTAAAGGTTAATGCTGAAAATATACAAATTCCGTTAATGTATGATCCTGAAAAATATCCGGTATTGGAAACTATCACAAGAAAAGAACATGAGGAAATCATAAAACAGGATTTTGAAGGAGCTATTGCAGAAGCTGTCTATCTTTATGAAAATAAACTTCATGATTTCTATTTGCCGAAAGAGTTGCGTTCGGATTTGGATTTTGTTATTCAAACACATAAGAGTGAGAACAGACACGTTTAAAACTTCTTAGACTTTATGGAATGGAAATCTACAAAATCAGACACTCCAGATTTGTTATGCTCTGCTGAATTTACAAGTAGATACCCTGAAACCAATGAAAAAGTATTTTCGGAATTAATGGCAAACGAAATGTCAGATGAATGGAAACTTGAACCCTCTGTAAAAAGTAAGAAGGTAAGAATTGACGGTGTGGTTCGGGTTAGCAAGAAGTTTTATAAACGAAATATTAATACAGATTTTGTGGAGGTTAATGCTGAAGATATACCATTCTAAGAGTTTTGAAAAAGTCCGCTACCGCTACTTTGCTACCCGTATTACAAGGTAGTGAGGTAGTGGTAGCGACAATTTTTAACTTTTATAGAATTTACCTAAACGAAGCATGGGGTATTTCTGCGATAGTTAAGAGCATGAAGAAGCTTGATAAATGGAATGAAACATTAACTTTAATAGCAAGCACAGTAAGTGTGTGTACACTTACGGAAAAATAACTTCAGAAATCAAATCGAAGATTTAATTTCGAGCAACATTTTTAGCTTGTTAGGGAGAACCCTAAGACCCCAAAACTTAATAGAAGGAGGATATTTAAGATGGAAAATAGAAAAAGAAATATAAGGTTGAGATTTAATTTAACAGATAAAGAAAAAGAATTATTTGAAAGGAAAAAAGAAGAAAGTGGAGCGAGAAGTATGAGCCACTTTATACGAAAAACAGTTTTAGAAAAGGAAATTTATGAAGTTGACATGAAGCCTTTGAGAGATTTATACGGAACATTATTCGCTGCCACAAATAAATTAAATCAGATTGCCAAGAGAGTAAATCAAACAGGAGTAATTTATAAAAGCGATATTGATGATATGAAGGAATCTATTAAGAAATTCTCAAAAGAGTTATGGGATATTCATTTGCTGTTGCTGAAGAGGACGAAATGATTTACAACGAATGAAGCACTAATAACTTTTTACAGCTGTATATTTTAACAGTTGTAAGAAGTTATTAGATGTGGTATAATATTTTAAAATATAGGAGGTATAAGTGGTGAGTAATGAAATTATATTTTTGATAGATGATGTGCTTAGTGAAAAGAATTTAAGTAAAAATTGGTTGGAAGAAAATGCAAAGTTGCAAAGACGTCAGTTAAACTCCTATGCAAATAACAAAGTGAAAAGAATAGACCTTGATGTATTAGCAAGGATATGCGTTGCGTTGAATGTTGAGGTTGGAGATATTATGAAAATTCAACATAAAATCGGAGGAAGATAAATGGAAACGAAAGTGATAATTATTCCAGATGGTAAAATCTGTGATTATATTGATGGTAAATTTAGAAATGATACGCCAGAAGAATATGTAAGACAAACTGTTGAAAAAAGACTTGTCAATGAACATAAATACTCAAGAGATAGAATATGTGTTGAATATACTGTACAAATAGGTTCTGGGAAGAAAAGAGCTGACATTGTAATTTTTCCTGATGAAGAAACAGATAAAAAACAAGAAAATATTAAGATAATAATTGAATGCAAAAGTGAAAAAATAGAAGCTAATAATGCTAAGGATGGTGTGGCTCAATTAAAATCATATATGTCCGCTTGCCCTAATGCTGAATGGGGGATGTGGACAAATAGTAAAGAAAAGTTTGTCTTTAAAAAATTTACTGATGATAAAGGTGTAATTCAGTTTATGGATTACAATGATATACCATCTGCAGATGGCAATATTGATGATATCAATCGTCCGAAGAGAGCTTCACTTAAGAATGCATCAGATGACAATCTTTTATTTACATTTAAGACTTGCCACAATCACATTTATGTAAATGAAGGTATGCAAAAACAGCCGGCATTTTTTGAGTTGCTTAAAGTTATTTTTTGCAAAATTGAAGATGAAAGAAATATCCCAAAGGCTCTTGAATTTTACGCAACGAGCGAAGAACGCTCTAATTCAGATGGACAATTAACGGTTAAAAATAGAATTGAAAAAATATTTGACCGCGTAAAAAAAGAAAAAAAGAATGCAAAAATTTTTGATCCTAATGACACTATAAAACTTAACCCCAGAACATTATCATATATTGTTAGTGAGATTCAAAAATACAGTTTACTTAATACAAGAATTGATATTAAGGGAAAAGCTTACGAGGAAATTGTTGGTGCAAATTTGCGTGGCGATAGGGGAGAGTTTTTTACACCAAGAAATGTTATGGCGATGGTAGTAGAAATGATAAATCCGACTATCGATGAAAAGGTATTGGATTCTTCTTGCGGTACAGGTGGATTTTTGGTAACTGCAATGACCTATGCGATGAAGCAACTGAGGATAGAATTTGAAAAAGAAACTGGCAAGTTAAAATCTGAATGGGATGATTTTGAAAAGAAAGCCTTTCAAGACAAAATTTCAGATATGGCTATGAATAATTATTTTGGATTTGATATAAATCCTGATTTGGTTAAAGCCACAAAAATGAATATGGTAATGAATAATGATGGTAGTGGTAATATTTTGCAAAACAATTCTTTACTTCAACCACATGAATGGACAGATGATTTTAAAACAAGATTGTCAGCAGCTTTGCAGATAGATAAGAAAACACTTATCAATAAAGATAGCATAGGATATTTTGATGTTATTGTTACAAATCCACCATTCGGAAGTAAGATACCAATTAAAGATCATGCCATATTAAGCCAATTTGATTTGGCGAGAATTTGGAAACAAGATAAGAAAACTGGTCGTTGGACTATTACTGATAAGTATCAGAGTTCGGTATCTCCAGAAATACTGTTTATAGAGCGTTGTTGGCAATTTTTGAAACCTGGTGGAAGAATGGGGATTGTACTACCTGATGCCTTACTTGGTTCACCTGGAACAGGCTATATTAGAGAATGGCTGATTAAGTATACTAAAATTATTGCTAGTATAGATCTTCATGAAGACACATTTCAACCGAGAAACGGAACTCAAACATCTGTGTTAATTTTACAAAAGAAAAAAGCTGATGAAATATTAAAAGAAGAGAAAAATGGTTTGATGGCAGACTATAACATTTATATGGCTATAGTCGATAAAATTGGTCATGATAAACGTGGAAACACACTTTTTAAGCGTGATGAAGAGGGGAATGAGATATTAATTCCAGAAAAACAGAACATTCTGAAACTTGATGAAATATCGACAGGAGAAAAAACTGCTCAAGTTGAAAGTAAAGAAAAAATAGTAGATGATCAAACTCTTCTTGTACCAAGTATTTTTGAAAACTGGAAAAGAAGTGAGGGGATATCATGGTAGCGTTAGCGAGTAGAATAACAGAAAAAGCAGATTATTCAAATCCTCAGATTTCTAAGGATGAGTTAAGTTGGTCAATAGTAAGCTTAAGTGACATATTAAGTAATGGAAAAAGATTGGAAGCTTCAGTTTTTGATATTGAAGCTAAACATGCACGAGAAATTGTGAAAAAAACTAGATATAATTATAAATATTTGAGTTTAGAAGAGGATTTTGCTGAATGTTTCACATGTCCAAGATTTAAAAGGCTTTGGTTAGAAAAATCAGATTATCCGATATATCAACCAAGTTCAATATTAGATGTGTACCCAACTATAGATGGGTATATTTCAAAATTGACAAAAACGAATATTGATAAATTAAGAGTAAAAAAAGGGCAAGTATTAATTACTTGTAGCGGCACAATTGGAAATGTTAGTATGGTAAATAAAACTACTGATAACCAGATTTTTTCTCATGATTTATTAAGAGTTAGATTTAAAGAAGAGGTAGACAATGGGTTTTTCTATACTTTTCTAAAAACAAGTATAGGTAGAGCGATACTTATTTCTAATAAATATGGTTCTGTAATTAGTCACATTGAAGCTTCACACATGGATGAATTGATTATTCCGAACCCACCATATCTTTTGAAAAAGAAAATTCATGATTTAGTTATAGATTCATATAGTAAAAGAGATGAATCAAATGATTTGATTGATGAAGCTACAAGACTATTAATAGATGCGTTAGAACTTCCGACTATTGATGATTTAAAGAAAGAAGCTTTTTCATACAGTAGGGGAATCAACTCTTTTTCAACTAAATTAAGTGATTTAGACGGAAGATTAGAGGGAAGTTACCATATTCCTTTAATCGAAGTTATTGAAAGATATATAAGTAAAAAAGCAATTGTAAAAAATTTGAATAGTGAAGATATTACAGAAAAAATAATATTACCAGGAAGGTTCAAACGAATTTATGTGGAAAAAGGAAACGGAAAAGTATTTTTAGGAGGGAAAGAAATAAATCAGCTTGATCCGAGTAGTAAAAAATTTTTATCTATAAAACATTATTCAGATAAATTGATTAGAAATATTGCAATAGAAAAAAATGATGTTTTAGTAACGAGAAGCGGATCTGTTGGTAGAGTTATGCTTGCACCAGAACATTGGCAAAATTGGATTTCTAGCGATCATGTTATTAGAATTTCGTCCAAAAAATCATATCATGGGCTGATTTTTACATGGTTGGCATCTGAATATGGAAAAGAGTTAATGAAAAGGCAAATATACGGTTCTGTTGTAGATGAAATTACGGATAAACAATTAGGGGATGTGGTTATTCCTGTTTTTAAAGAGGATACTATAAATAATTCAATTTTAAGCTTAATCAATAAGGCAAATGAATTAAGATATCATGCTTATAAGCAAGAGCAAAAAGCGATTGAAATAATGAACAGAGAAGTTTTAGGCTTGTAATGAAGTTGGAGGGTTTAAGATGGGTAGATCAATAACTAATGCGTTGCTTGATAAATCAAAAGAAGCAATGGTATCTGCTGTACAAATTTATAACAACCCTTTAATTAAATTTAAGTCCGAGATGTTTATAATCACTGCAATTATTTCTTGGACATATCTTATGCATGCTTATTATAGCAAGGAAGGTATAGACTATAGATATTTTCATATGAAAGGGAAACGGAAAAGATATGACAGGACAAAAAATGGTGCATATAAACATTGGGAGTTAGAAAGGTGTATCAATGAACAAACTTCTCCATTAGATAAAGGTACAGCAAATAATCTCAGGTTTTTAATTGGAATAAGACATGAAATTGAACACCAGAAAACGGATAGCATTGATGAATATATTGGAGCTAAATTACAAGCATGTGCATTAAACTATAATAGAGAGATAATCAAAATGTTTGGGGATAAGCATAGTATAAAAGATAATTTGAGCTTAGCAATTCAATTTTCTCCAATATCACCCGAACAGGAACAGTTATTAAGAAAAGAATCAACAAATGAAATACCGACTAATGTAAGGAATTTTATTGCAACATTTGAATCTGAGTTGGATGATGAAGAATTGAAATCATTATACTATGCTTACAGGATTGTATATATTCCAATACAAGTAAATCGAGCTAATCAAGCAGATAAAGCAATAGAATTTATTTCTCCAGATAGTGATAAAGCAAAAGATGTAGAACGTGTGTTAGTTAAGGCTGTTGAGAAAGCAAAATTTTTGCCTAGTGATATCGTGAAAATGATGAATGATGAAGGTTATTCTACATTTAGTATGCATTACCATACTCAATTATGGAAGGTAAAAGATGCTAAAAATAAAAAATACAATTATGGAGTAAAAGTTTCTAAACAGTGGTATTGGTATGAAAATTGGCTTGATGTAGTTAGAGATTATTGCCAAAAGAATAACTTTTAGCTTAATTATGGATATATCTTATTCTGGAGCTGGAACTGGGACTGGAACGGGTAAAACAATTTCAAAACAAGCTAAAATGAAACGAATTTCACGGCATTAAATAAACCAAAATCTTTTATTTTGAACGGTTTTGAATGTAGTGAACAGTAGAAAAAGAAGAGTGGGAGTAGTTAAAAGCAGGCTGTAAATAACCTTTTTCGGCTCTTTTGTGTTTAAAAGTGTTTTCTGCTTCGATATACTTTTGCTTTGTTATATAACTCTCTTTAATATTAAAGAATTTTTCAGTATAATTAATCACAGGCATAGGTTCAACTCCTTACTGTTTTGGTTTTGTCGCTTAAATGGTAACTACTGTTGAGTTATATGCCTATTTTTCTGCAATAAATGTTGGTGTACTACAGATTTCTGTATTACCTAACATTTATTATAGAATCTTAATAAACTTATAGATGAGAGGTAATTATATGAAAGTTAGCTATAATGGATTGTGGAAAATTTTAATAGATAAGAATATGAATAAAAAAGAGCTGACCGAAGCTTGTGGATTATCTCCTGCAACGGTATCTAAAATGGGCAGAGGAGAGTTTGTAAGTATGGATGTTTTGTATCGCATAGGAACAAAACTGAATGCTGATTTTGGAGATATGGTTTCAATTATAAGAGAATCTAAAGATGAATAATAAACTTGAGGTCGCAAATTGTGATCTCAAGTTAGATAAAAATTAATCGGTCGTAAATTGTGGAGGTATCTACGGCAGAAGATAACAATATCGTAATAGTTGATAATATAGAAATACAGAACCTGATTTTCTCTGTTAGAGGAAATCAGGTAATGGTTGATAGTGATCTTGCGAAGTTATATCAAGTTACCACTGGTAATTTAAACAAAACAGTTAAAAGAAATTTATCAAGATTTCCTGAACATTTTTGTTTTCAATTAACAGAACATGAATATAAAAACTTGAGATTCCAAAATGGAAGCTCAAGTTCAAATAATTATGGTGGTAGACGATATATGCCATATGTTTTTACTGAACAAGGAATCGCTATGCTTTCAGCTGTGCTTAAAAGTGATATTGCAGTAGATGTTAGTATAAAAATTATGGATGCCTTTGTTCAAATGCGTAATTTCTTACTTTCGAATAATGAAATATTTGCCAGGCTTGATAGAGTAGAGATAAAACAATTAGAAATAGATAAGAAGCTAGAAGAAGTATTTAACTATATCGGAGCAAATACCGAAGTAAAACAAAACATCTTCTTTAACGGTCAAATCTATGATGCCTTCAGCTTTATTATCGGGCTTATTCAAAAGGCTAAGAAAGAAATAATCTTGATTGATAACTATGTTGACATCAACACACTTAATATTTTATGTAAGAAAAACAAAGGTGTAGACGTTGTTATCACAACTGCCGGTAAAGGGAATTTATCAACAAAAGATATCAATAAATTTAATGCTCAATATCCGAATTTATCAGTAAAAAATACTACAGATTTTCACGATAGGTTTTTAATTATAGACAAAATTGAAGTCTATCACATTGGAGCGTCAATTAAGGATGCAGGGAAAAAGAGTTTTGGAATTACTAAGATAGAAGACAAAGACTTAATTCAAAGTCTTGTAAATAAGGTGAGGTAGGAGTATGGCAAATTTATCTAAAATTAAGCGTGAAAAATGTAGGAATGTCAATGATGTGAGACCAAAAATTTAAAAAGGTCAGGAAGCGACACCATTGATAAAAGCCATAATATTGGTAGGAAGGGCAGGCGGTTTAGACATAGGTTTATCAGTAAGCAGTTGTTTACGTTTTTGGGAGGGAGAGAGCCGGCCGAGCGAGCACCTTTGTGGGAATATTGTTGGAGCGAAAGAGATAGCGCTTCATCTGAATCTGTAGGTCATCAAGAGAGTAAAATTTGAGTGTGTTGTAAAAGCGTTTCTGGTCATTGCGATGAGAGCGTTCTACCTTGCCATTGTGCCGTGGGGTTCTAGGCCGAATACGTTGGTGCTTTATGCCAAGCTTATGGCAGAGAGCATCCATGGGATGAACGCGGTTGGTTTTAGCAAGGTGAGTGAACTCAGCGCCGTTATCGGTTTGAATAATTTTCGGCAGATACCCGAAGTGAGCGATCGCCCGGCGGATGAAGTCGCATGTAGAATAGCTCGATTGCTCCTCATAGGCGTAGATAAAGCGCTCCCTTGCAGCTTCGTCCAGAACCGTGTATTGGAAGAAGTGTCTATCCTCGTCTGCCGTGTAACAAGCAGCAGGCACACGCTTAACATCCATTTGCCATTTCTCACCGAGGTTCGAGGGTGTGTCATAATGCTGCGGGGTATAAGGCGGTTTGGAGGAAGAGGCCTTTTTACGAAAGCCAAGACGCTGAAATACGCGAAAGAGAGGGCCCGGATGGCGTGAATAGCCTTTTTGTGTCTTGAGCTTACCGTACATCTCCCCGACAGAGATAGTGGGATTGCGTCGATGAAGGTTCTTAATCCAAGTAAGCTCCTGTTGTGTATGAGCGGTTGGATGAGGCGTAAGAGGGCGATGAGATTTGTCGGCAAGAGATTCCGGGGTACCGTCATAGCGTTTATTCCACCGCATGAGAGAGGCTTTAGAGACGTGATAGCGGCGCAGGACAAAGCCTGGATCACCTGTGTTTCGATAGAGTTTGACTGCATGGATACGGGTGTAAAGTTCGTGTGGCAAATACCGCTTTGTGTGTGTTATACTAGCCTGGCGACCGATCTCCTTTGTAATGAGTTTGTGTTAAATGCATTCTAAGGGATTTGGTCGCTTCTGTATACCTCCTTGGTCTCACATCTATTGTAACCCAACAACCTTATGCAACTGAAACTTTTGATTATTAGTTGCGTATTTAAAAATTGTTTTATAATGGTACGTTAAATGTCAAAAAAAATATCACCCACTTTCTCCCCCTACTTATGATATAATAAATATGGGTAATAAAGTGGGGGATAGAATTATGAATAAGTATCTTGAAATCATTAAAAATTTAATAAGCCATCAAACAGAAGAAGAGTGGTTTGAATTCAAAGAAAATTGGTACGAAGCGCATGGAATAGGAGAATATATATCTGCATTATCAAACGCAGCTGCAATTTGCAGACGGGAATATGCATATCTTATTTGGGGTATAAATGATGAAACCCATGAAGTTTTAGGAACTAAATTTAATTATAGAGTAGATGTTAAAGGTGAGCCATTAGAACATTATTTAGCAAGGCAGTTGAAACCGGATATTGTCTTTTCTTTCCATGAAGTGGATTTTGATAATAAGAGAGTAGTCCTATTAGAAATTCCTGTGGCTAAAAACATTCCAACTTCATTTGATGGAATAAGGTATATTAGAATAGGTTCAAGTAAAGTTAATATTGCTAAATATCCTGATAGAGAAATTAATTTATTTGAAGTACTAAGCAACAAAGAAAAAACAATAGAGAGTATTGAATCTGAATATCAAGATTTAACTTTTGAGAGATTATTTACTTATTATGCAGGTAGAGGCATTTCTTTAAAATTCGAAACTTTTAAGAAAAATCTTGGACTTTTAACTAAAGATGGTAGGTATAATTTGATGGCTCAATTATTGTCAGATGATAGCCATGTACCTGTAAGAGTGTCAGTGTTTAGTGGAGAAACTAAAGCAAGTCCTCTATACTCTGTAAAAGAGTTCGGTAACACGTGCATTTTATTAAGCTTAGATAAGGTCTTAGAATATGCAGATGTAATAAATATAATCCAAGCGGATGAAAGCAGAAGAATTACTACAAGAAAAGATGTTGCTTTGTTTGACATGAGTGCTTTTAGAGAAGCAGTCATAAATGCCTTTGTTCATAATAAGTGGATTGATGGAAATGCACCGATGATTACGGTATATAGTAACCGTGTAGAGATTCTCTCAAGAGGCACACTTGATCCGAAGCAAACTATGGAAGGGTTTTATAGGGGAGAGTCTGTTCCTGTAAATCAAAAGTTATCAGATATATTTTTACAGCTCCATATTAGCGAGCGTTCCGGAAGAGGTGTGCCTAAAATCATAGATACCTATGGCAAAGATGTGTTTGATTTTAGAGAAAATTCAATCGTCGTTAATATTCCTTTTAACTGGATAAACAAGTTGGGGGATAATGTGGGTAATAAAGTGGGGTATAAAAACCTTTTAAACTCAAGGCGAAAGCAGATTTTAGAAGAAATAAGAAACAACCCTAATGTAACTCAAGCACAATTATCCAAAATTGTAGGTATAGGACTAACCGCTATCGAAAATAACATTAGATTTTTGAAAGAAAATGGATATATAGAACGAGTAGGATCTAACAAGACGGGTTATTGGAAAGTTAAGGAATAGTTTCGTGCTTGCAATATGCTTGCAAAAAAAACAGATAGACAGAAATAAATGGATAATAAGGCTAAATCTGATAACAAAAACATTGATTTTATGCCGTTTATATAAAACAAAATCAATGGACATATTGAGTGGGAGTAGTTAAAAACAGGCTTATAAATGACCTTTTTCGGTTCTTTTGCGTTTAAAATAAGAATACGGACTCTAAATCGTTCAAAATTACGAAGGCCAAAACTAATTATTAGTTCCTTTGCTGTCTGTAGTAAGCGACTACTTTTGTACAGCCTTGGTGTCCCAATAAGACGTTTCGCATACGGTAATCTCTAGGGTATGTCGTCTCAGATCCACAAACAGGGCACCGGTGTGTCTCAACCGGGAGTGTCAGGTGAAAGATAGAAGGTGTTTTCTGCTTTGATATACTCTTGCATTGTTATATAATTCTCTTTAAATATTAAAAATTTTTTCAGTATAATTAATACTAGGCATAGGCTCAATTCCTTACTGTTTTGGTTTTGTCGCTTGAACGGTAACTACTGTTGAGTCATATGCCTATTTTTTTGCAATAAATAAATGTTGGCGTACTACAAATTTCTGGAGTACGCCAACATTTATTATAGGACCAAAATTTTAACAGGTTTCATTTGCGTTTCCCCTATGACAATATCATTTGTGTTTCATAGCGTAAGACTATTTTGTCGGATAAGTTTGATATTACAAAGCATAAAAATTACAAGCTGCTTGAGGATTATGATAAGAAGAATTTGTTTGATATTGAAGAATATATTAAGGGAAAAGGCAAAGCCTAACTTAATAAAAATACTGTGATTACAAGATTGTAATATCTTCTGTTATGGCTTTATAGGGTTATGGATATATTAGTATAATAGAACAAACAAATTTGAATTTTTAGAGGTGAAAAACTATGTGGTTTTTTAAGAAAAAAACAGTACAACAAGAAGAACCAAAGATAAAAAAAGAGAAAGAATTAAACAAAGAAATTTACATAGAAATTTCAAAATTGATTACAGATGATAATAGTATTCTGCCAAATTTAAGTCTATGCTTTCAAAATCCAAAACTATATTTCGAAAAAAATATAGAACGACACAGTTATTGAATAGAAAGCGAAGAAAACACTGATCAAATGGCATGGTTTGCTATTGTCGATGAGCTAATTGATGGTGGGAATGCTGTTGAACTGGATTGGAAAGAGGCATTGAACGAGTTTGTCTCTCGGATGAAAGAGTTGGCAGATAATAACAATTTGCATATCGAAGCTGCATGGTTCGATGAAAATGAAGATATTCCTGTATGGTGTAAAGTCATAGATGAAAAATGGGAAAGACAAGGCTTTTGTGTTGGGGCAATTGATATCGACAGTGATAGCTATGTAATGTTTATTTGTAAAATTGAAATCTTAAAAAAACTTGTAATGTTAAGTAAAGAAATCAATCATCGTTTTGATTTTGCTAAGAATATGTAGTTTGTAAAATCCCGGTTTGTCGAACTGAAAATTAAATATTAACCATATAAGACGATAGAAAAGTTAAAAATCTATCGTTTTTATATATCCGAAAACCACGCTACTGTCACGTGGTTCAAAAGCGC
This sequence comes from Megasphaera coli, assembly GCF_900095855.1. Lineage (GTDB taxonomy): Bacteria > Bacillota > Negativicutes > Veillonellales > Megasphaeraceae > Megasphaera > Megasphaera massiliensis_A. The sequence goes on from NZ_FMIY01000002.1 coordinate 112,988, forward strand.
GTAAGCGATGAGGAAAACAAAAAAACTCCTCATGTAATAGGATAAAGGCGTAACCTGTCCATTTGAAAAAAAACTGCAGTTGACAATTTGAACAACAGAAATGTCGGTAAAAATGTCGGTATTAATAAAACTGAAAAGAACGTAATAGAGTTATTAATATAATTTGGATTGTGATTAAATAAAAAACAGTATAAACGTTCTCATTTTTATCACCCGGCTTTGACTTTTTGCCTTTTATGATATATGATAAACATATCGTATCGGCACTTGCATGCGGGAGTGCGAAGGAGAAGGGAGTTAAGAAGATGGCTAAAGAAAGACATGAGTTTCAAGCGGAAACGAAGCAGTTACTGGATTTGATGATCCATTCCATTTATACGAATCGGGAAATTTTCTTGCGCGAGTTGATTTCGAACGCGTCCGACGCGATTGACAAACTTCATTACGAGTCCCTGACGAATCGGGATCTGCTGGAAGGAAACGACTCGTTTTCCATTCACCTCGCCGTGGACGGAAATAAACTTACCATCGCCGATAACGGTATCGGCATGGACAAGCAGGATATTGTGAATGACCTAGGCACCATCGCCCGGTCGGGGACGAAAGCCTTTCTCGAACGCCTCCGTGAGGCGAAGGAAAGCGGTTCGGATTTGTCCGACAAGGAACTTATCGGCCAGTTCGGCGTCGGGTTTTACTCGGCCTTCATGGTAGCCGACTCGGTTACGGTGGAAACGCGTAAAGCCGGTACATCTCAGGGTTTTGTCTGGGAATCGACGGGTGACGGCGCTTATACGCTGGACGAAGCGGATGTCACAGCTCACGGCACGACGATTACACTCACGCTGAAACCGGAATTTGCCGGTTCGGGCGAAGAAAATTTTGCCGACAGCGACCGCCTTTCCGCCCTCGTCAAAAAGTATTCCGACTATATTCGTTATCCTATTACGATGAACGTTACTGTAGAAGAACCGGTTAAAGATAAAGACGGTAAGGTCGTAGAAGGGGCCGAACCGATTAAGAAAGACGAACTGAAAACGCTCAATTCCATGCAGCCCTTGTGGACGCGTAACAAGTCGGACATCACGACGGACGAATACAAGGACTTCTTCCGGCATCAATTTTATGAATGGGAAGATCCCTTGGAAATTTTCCACACAAAGGCTGAAGGAACCGTTGAGTATACGGCTCTCCTCTTCATTCCCGGCAGTGCGCCCTATAACCTGTACTATACGGATTTTGAACCGGGCGTACAGCTTTATTCGCGTCACGTCTTTATTATGGACAAGTGCAAAGACCTCTTGCCCGATTATTTGCGATTTGTCAAGGGGCTTGTCGATTCTCCCGATTTATCCCTCAACATTTCGCGTGAAATCTTACAACAGAGCCGTAATGTAAAGCTTATCGGCAAGAACCTGGAAAAAAACATTCTCAAGACGTTGGCGCGGAAGCTCGAAAAGAACAGGGAAGAATACGAAAGGTTCTGGAACGAATACGGAAAATCTCTGAAAATCGGCATTTACAGCAGTATGATGAGCGGCGAAAACAACGTGGATAAACTGAAGAATCTCGTCCTCTTCTATTCATCCAAAGAAGGGAAGCTTGTTTCGCTGAAAGAATATAGGGAACGCATGAAAGACGGGCAGGAAAAGATTTACTACGCTACGGGCAAGGACAAAGAAACGATTGACGCCATGCCGCAGACGGAGCTTCTCCGCGATCGTGATTTGGAAGTGCTTTACCTCCTCGATCCGGTAGATGAATTTGCCGTTGAGGCCATTCGTGAATACGACGGCAAGACCTTCCACTCCGTCAGCCGCGGGGACTTGGACCTGGAAGATGAAGCTTTTAAGGAAGAGAAGAAGAAAAACGAAGATATTGCCAAGACCAATGAAGGTCTTTTGAAAGCTGTGAAAGAGGCTCTCGGCACGAAGGTTACGGACGTGCGCCTTTCGAACCGCCTCAAATCCGGTGCCGTCTGCCTCGTCGCCGATGCGGCAGGTCCGTCGCTGGCTATGGAACAGGCCTTTGCCGGCGCGGATAACCCCTTTATGAAGGCGCGTCGCATTTTGGAAATCAATCCGCACCACGATTTATTCGGACGGCTGCAAAAAATCTACGCCGCCGATGCGGCCTCGGACGAATTGAAAGAATACAGCGGCCTCCTGTATGACCAGGCCCTTTTATTGGAAGGCATTCTGCCGGATGATCCGGTGGCCTTCGCCAACAAAGTAGCCCGAATGATGGCAAAGGAATAAGTGTTTGCAGCTGCGGTGCCTAACAGTACTGCAGCTGTTTTTTACTCTTTCTGCAGGTGTACATATGTTCGCTCTTGTGATATGATACAACTGCTATTATGAGTTAAGTGAACAGAGGTTGTTATGAATGTGGAAGAACGTAATAAAGATTATGATACATCCCGGCCTTTCCGCGTAGAAGCGCCTTACGGAATGACGGGCGATCAGCCGGCGGCCGTAGCGTCCCTGACGAAGGGCATAGAAAACGGTCAGTGGGCGCAGGTCCTCTTGGGTGCGACCGGTACGGGTAAGACTTTTACGATGGCCAAGCTTATTGAAGCCGTCCAGAAGCCGACCCTCGTCATTGCCCACAACAAGACTCTTGCCGCCCAGCTGTGCAGTGAGTTTAAGGCTTTTTTTCCGGACAATGAAGTGGGTTATTTTGTCAGTTATTACGACTACTATCAGCCGGAGGCCTATATTCCGTCGACGGACACGTACATCGAAAAGGATTCGGCCATTAACGATGAAATAGATAAACTGCGCCATTCGGCGACAATGAGCCTCTTCGAACGGCGCGACGTAATCATCGTCGCTTCCGTTTCCTGCATTTACGGCTTGGGCGACCCGGAAGACTACAGCGATCTCGTCGTCTCTCTGCGCCTGGGGCAGGAGAAGTCGCAGACCGAAATTTTGCGTCGCCTCGTCGACATTCAGTATACGCGCAACGACATGGAACTGCAGCGCGGTACCTTCCGCGTCCACGGCGACACGATAGAGGTCTTTCCTGCCGCCTTCGACAGCTCGGTTATACGCATTGAAATGTTCGGTGATGAAATCGACAGAATGACGGAAATCGATGTTCTCACAGGCGAAGTCCTGGCCGAACGCAAGCATGTGGCTATCTACCCGGCCAGTCACTATGTGACGACGAAGGAGAAGATGCGGCGTGCTTTGGGCACCATTCAGGACGAATTGCGCGAACGCCTGCATATCCTCAGAGGGCAGGAACGTCTCCTTGAAGCGCAGCGCCTGGAGCAGCGTACGAAATACGACATGGAAATGATGGAAGAAATGGGGTACTGTTCGGGCATTGAAAATTATTCGCGTCATTTGTCGGGCCGCCGTGCCGGCGAGGCGCCGTATACGCTGCTTGATTATTTCCCGGACGACTTCCTCATCCTCGTCGACGAGTCGCATGTAACACTGCCCCAGCTGAGGGCCATGTATGCCGGCGACCGGTCGCGCAAGGAATCCCTCGTCGAATACGGCTTTCGCCTGCCGTCGGCCCTTGACAACAGGCCGCTCAACTTCGACGAATTTGTACAACGCATCAATCAGATCGTCTACGTCAGCGCCACGCCGGGCGACTACGAAATGGAGGTGCAGACCAATCTGGCTCAGCAGATCATTCGCCCGACAGGTCTTCTCGATCCGCGTGTGGAAATTCATCCCGTTACGGGACAGATGGATGACCTGCTCGGTGAAATCCGCAAACGTATCGAAAGGAAAGAGCGCGTACTCGTGACGACATTGACTAAGAAAATGGCCGAAGACCTGACGGAATATTTGAAGGAAATGGGTGTTCTCGTGCGCTATCTCCATTCGGATATCGCGACCATCGAGCGAGCCGAAATCATTCGCGATCTGCGCGCAGGTGTTTTCGACGTTCTCGTCGGTATCAATCTTCTGCGCGAAGGCCTCGACATGCCCGAAGTATCCCTTGTCGCCATCCTGGATGCCGATAAGGAAGGCTTTCTGCGCTCCGATACGTCCCTCATTCAGACTATGGGCCGGGCGGCACGCAACGAAAACGGCACGGTCATCATGTATGCCGATACGGTGACGGGATCCATGCAGCGGGCCGTCGGTGAAACGGAGCGACGCCGCGCCGTGCAGGAAGCGTATAACAAAGCGCACGGCATTACACCGAAGTCCGTCCGCAAGGAAGTGGTCAACCTTATTGAGCTGACCAAGGTGTCCGAGGAAGAAACGGCCTACAGGTCCGGTACGGAAGGACTGACAAAGGATGCCCTTCACAAGGTTATTCACACGCTGACGCAGCAAATGAAGGCTTTCTCCAAGAGCCTGGAATTTGAAAAGGCCGCGGCCCTGCGTGACCGCTTGGGCGAGCTGCGGCAGCAGTTGGCGGACATGAGTTATGACGACACGCTGCCGAAAGACGCGGCCGGTGAAGACATGCCGGCAACGCGTTTCGTCCGCAAAGTACGCCATCCGTCGCGGCGGCGCAAAAAATCGGCTGCCGTACGGGCGAAGGATACACATAAAGGGAGTAAAAAATAATTTATGGCAGAATCACAAATTATCATTAAAGGTGCGCGGCAGCACAACTTAAAGAATATAGATGTCACCATTCCGCGGGACAAGCTCGTCGTTTTTACGGGTCTGTCCGGATCGGGAAAATCGTCTCTCGCCTTCGACACGATTTATGCCGAGGGACAGCGGCGTTACATTGAATCTCTCTCCGCCTATGCGCGGCAGTTTTTGGGGCAAATGGACAAGCCAGACGTCGATTATATAGAAGGCCTGTCGCCTGCCATTTCCATCGATCAGAAGACGACGAGCCGCAATCCGCGTTCCACAGTGGGGACGGTTACGGAAATTTACGACTACCTGCGCCTTCTCTATGCCCGCATAGGTGACGCTTTTTGCCCGTCCTGCGGCAAACCTATTCGCCAGCAGACGATTGAGCAAATGACCGATGCGGTTTTTACCCTGGGAGACGGGCAGAAGATCATGGTTATGGCACCTGTCGTTGACGGACGCAAGGGAACACATCGGAAGATCTTGACAGGACTTGTCAAAGACGGCTATGTGCGCGTGCGCGTAGACGGCGAAATCTACCTTCTTGCCGATGACATTTCCTTGGAAAAGAATAAAAAACACACTATAGAGGTCATTATCGACCGGCTGGTCGTAAAAGAAAATATTATGACGCGCCTTACCGACTCCCTGGAAACGGCGGCCAAATTAAGCGGCGGTATTGTACGTATTCTCCGCGTCGATACGGGTGAAGTGCTGACGTTCAGCCAAAATTTTGCCTGCCCGGACTGCCATATCAGTCTGCCCGAAATTGAACCGCACCTCTTTTCCTTCAACAGTCCCTTCGGCGCCTGCCCGGACTGCTCCGGCATCGGCAGTACTATGGAAGTGGAGCAAAGGTTGGTGCTTCCGGATGCGCACAAGTCCTTTGCGGACGGTGCCGTGGCGGCGCTCAGCAGTAATCCCAACTCGTGGTTCATGCGCCAGCTTGGCGGTCTTTTGAAACCCAAGGGCTACACGCTCGACAACAGCTTTGCCGACTTGGATAAAGAAACGCAGGAAAAGCTCCTCCGGGGCTCCGATGACGAATGTACATTCGAATATGAAAACCTGCGCGGTGAAGTGAAAACTTTTACCACTCCCTTTGAGGGCGTCATGCCCATGGTGCGTCGCCGCTATCGGGAAGCGTCGACGGATATGATGCAGGCCCAGTTTGAAGAATTTATGAGTGTCAAGCCCTGTTCGACGTGTCACGGTTCGCGCCTGCGGCCCGAAGCCTTGGCAATTAAAGTGGGCGGTCTCAATATTTACGAGTTGACGGAATTGACGATTACGAAGATGGTCGAATTTTTCCAAAATTTGAAGCTCACGGAAAAGCAGGCCTTTATCGGCAGACAGGTTCTCAAAGAAATCAATGCGCGACTCCTTTTTTTGCAGACTGTAGGTCTCGAATACCTGACACTGTCGCGAACGGCAGGAACTCTGTCCGGCGGCGAAGCGCAGCGCATCCGCCTGGCGACGCAAATCGGTTCGGGCCTTGTCGGCGTCCTCTACATCCTCGATGAACCGTCTATCGGCCTGCATCAGCGGGACAACGATAAACTCTTAGCCGCCTTGAAACGGCTTCGTGATGCGGGAAATACGCTTATTGTCGTCGAACATGATGAAGATACGATGCGCGCGGCCGACTGCATTCTCGATGTGGGTCCTGCTGCCGGTGAAGAGGGCGGACACATTGTGGCCCAAGGGTCGGCTGAAGAAATCATGGCCTGCGAAAAATCTTTGACAGGACAGTACTTGTCGGGGAAAAAGTATATTCCCCTGCCGCAAAAACGGCGTAAAGGGAACGGTACGTTTATCGAAATCGTCGGCGCCAGGGAGCATAACCTGAAGAATATTTCCGTTTCCGTCCCCATCGGCACGCTCACCGTTGTAACGGGCGTGTCCGGTTCGGGTAAGTCGACGCTGATCAATGAAATACTCTACAAAGGTATGGCCGAAGCCGTATACGGCACGCCTCACCGGCCCGGTGAGTTCAAGGAAATTCGCGGTACCGAATACATCGACAAGATCATCAATATCGACCAGGCCCCTATCGGCAGGACGCCTCGGTCCAATCCGGCTACATATACGGGCGTCTTCGATTTCATACGGCAGCTTTACAGCCAGACGGCGGAAGCAAAAATTCGCGGTTACAAGGCGGGACGCTTCAGCTTTAACGTCAAAGGCGGCCGCTGCGAGGCCTGCCGCGGCGACGGTATTATTCGCATCGAAATGAACTTTCTTCCTGACGTGTATGTGCCCTGCGAAGTGTGCCGCGGCGCCCGTTACAATCGGGAGACGTTGGAAGTGAAGTATAAGGGAAAGACCATTGCGGAAGTTCTCGACATGACCGTCAGCGAAGGCTGCGAATTTTTTGCCAACGTGCCGCGCATTTTGAATAAACTCCAATCCCTTCACGACGTGGGTCTCGGTTATATACGCCTCGGTCAGCCTGCGACAACTTTATCCGGAGGTGAAGCGCAGCGCGTCAAGTTGGCGACGGAACTGTCCAAACGCAGCACGGGCAGGACCCTTTATATCCTGGATGAACCTACGACGGGCCTGCACAGCGAGGATATTAACAAGCTCATGAATGTTCTGCAGCTCCTCGTCGACGGCGGCGATACGGTTGTCGTTATTGAGCACAACTTGGACGTCATCAAGACGGCGGACTACCTCATCGACCTCGGTCCCGAAGGGGGCAGCGGCGGCGGTACCGTCGTCGCTACGGGAACGCCTGAGAGAATATGTACCGTGCCGGCCTCATACACGGGCAAGTTCCTCAAGCCCGTGCTGGAACGGACGAAGAAATTGATGAAGCAGAGGTAAGTCATGGCAGTCGGAGAAGTCGTACTGGATAAAATTAAAAACTTAACAACCGAGCCGGGCGTCTATCTCTGGAAGGATGAAAAGGGACGGATTATTTACGTCGGCAAGGCTATAAACTTGCGTAACCGCGTCAAGAGTTATGTACGTAAAGATTCGAACCGCGCCGTCAAAGTGGCGGCCATGATGAATCATGCTGCCGACTTGGAGACCATTGTCGTAGCCAACGAAATGGAAGCGCTTATCCTGGAAAATACGCTCATTAAAGAGAATCGGCCGCGCTACAACATTCGCCTCCGTGATGACAAGACGTATCCTTATATTAAGGTGACCGTTCAGGAGGACTACCCGCGCATTTTCATGACTCGCCGTGTCCTTCGCGACGGTGCCCGTTACTTCGGGCCCTTTGCCGATGCCGGAGCAGTCCACCGTGTTCTCAAGCTTATGCAGGCCGCTTTACGGTTGCGTACGTGCCGTTCCATGAAAGTGGAGCGCCCGTGCTTGCAGTATCACCTGCATCACTGCGATGCGCCGTGTGTGAACTATATTACGAGGTGCGAGTACCGCCGGCAGGCGGAAGCGGCCATTGACGTCCTCGAAGGGCGTAATCCGGATTTTGTGAGAGAACTCAGGGAAAAAATGGAGACTGCCGCAGAGAATTTGGAGTTTGAAAAGGCTGCCATGTATCGCGATCGGCTGGAGGCTCTCAAAGTTATTCAGGAACAGCAGGATATCGTTACGACCGGAGCCGGTGATATGGACGTCATCGGTATTGCCGCCGAAGCGGGGCAGACGTGCGTGCAAATCTATAAGATTCGCGGCGGCAAGGTTATGGACAGGGAAGTGTTCAGCCTGGAAAACGGTGCCGACGAAACAAGCGGTGCCATGATCAGCGCCGTTCTCGACCAGTATTATGTAAACGGCGTTTTCGTACCGAAGGAGATCATCGTTTCCGCCGTGGAAATGCGGGATGAATACGAGCGGCGCCTGTCCGCACAGAAGGGTCAAAACGTGGCCCTTATCGTGCCGCAGCGAGGTATTAAGAGGCGGCTCCTCGAAATGGCCGAAAACAACGCCGGCGTCCTTCTCGAACAACGGCGCCTTCAGTGGCGTCATGACGCCGATAAATCAAGCGGCGCCGTCGAAGCGTTGGCCCGCGTCCTTGATCTTCCTTGTCTGCCCGAGCGGATGGAATGCTTCGATATATCTCACACGCAGGGCATCGAGACCGTCGCATCCATGGTCGTCTTTGAGCATGGACGGCCGGCAAAATCCGAATATCGCCGCTTTAAGCTGAAAACCGTTCAGGGAAAGCCTGACGACTTCGCTTCTATGGCGGAAATCATGGAGCGGCGTTACGGCGAAAAGGATTGGCCCGAACCGGATCTGATTATCATAGACGGCGGCAAAGGACAGTTACACGCGGCCCTGCCGGTCATTCGCAGGGCCGGAGCGGACGCACCCGTCATCAGTTTGGCAAAGCGCATAGAAGAAGTCTTTGTCGAAGGACGGAGCGATTCAATAATACTCAGCCATCACACGCCGGAGCTGCAGCTTCTCCAATCCATTCGTGACGAAGCGCATCGCTTCGCCATTACGTATCACCGCAAGCTGCGCGGTAAGCGCAGCCTCGTCTCCGTCCTCGACCATATTGAAGGCGTCGGACCGAAGCGGCGCAAAGCCATTTGGCAGGCCTTTAAGACCCTTGCCGACATCAAGGCGGCGACCATTGACGAACTGGCTGCCGTCGACGGCATGAACAGGGCTGCGGCAGAGAACGTATACTACTTTTTCCGCCTTCGGACGGATGAAAAACGAAATATGGCGAAACACACATAAAATGCCCGTTTTTACGGGTATTTTATTTGTCAATGGGCCTATAATACGATATAATTAGTCAGTGTGTGAAATATGTCTGTAAGAAAACAGGGAAGGAGGCGTATTTCCATGTCCGATATGATGCAAACGACACTGTGCAAATCCGTGAGTTATGACGGGATCGGCCTCCATGCGGGTTTGCCCGTGCACATGATCTTACATCCGGCGGCCGCGAATACGGGTATTCAATTCGTGCGCGCCGATCTGGCGGGAACGCCGGCCGTACCGGCCCTGCTGCCGTACGTGACCAATACGATGCGGGCCACGACGTTGGAAAAAGGGGAAGCAAAGGTCTTCACGGTAGAACATGTTCTTTCCGCCCTGCAGGGGTTGTGCGTCGACAACTGCATTGTTGAAATGAATTCGCCTGAACCGCCCGTTGCCGACGGCAGCAGCGCCGTTTTTGTCGATATGATTAAAGAAGCGGGTATTCGCGAACTTGACGCGGTGCGCAACGTGCATGCCGTACAGGAACAGCATCTCATACAGGAAGATGATAAATTTATTGCTATCTTGCCGTATGACGGTTTTCGTATTACCTTTACGTCCATCAATCCGCACCCCCTCCTGGGCGTGCAGTTTTTTGACGCCGTTGTGACGGAAGCGTCTTATGTTAAAGAAATAGCCTTTGCCAGAACCATCGCCTTTACGGAAGAATTGGAAATGATGCGTAAGCTCGGTCTCGGCAAGGGCGGTTCCGTAGAAAATGCCGTCGTCTACGACAGGGAAACGTGTCTTTCCCAATTGCGTATTGACGATGAACTGGTGCGCCACAAGGTACTCGACATTATCGGCGACCTGTCCTTGACGGGAAAACAGCTGAAAGGGCATGTTATAGCCGTCAAATCGAGCCATAAATTGAACAACCTGTTGGCCCGGCAGATTTATGAAGAAATGAATTAGGAGGAATCGACATGACCTTGGAAGTAACGGATATTATGGAAATTTTGCCGCATCGCTACCCCATGCTGCTCGTAGACCGCATTATAGAACTTGAGCCCATGAAGTATGCCGTAGGAGTTAAAAACGCGACCTTTAACGAACTTTTTTTCCAGGGACACTTTCCGGGTAAACCGGTTATGCCCGGTGTCCTGCTCGCTGAAGCGATGGCACAGGTTGGCGGCGTTGCCCTCTTGTATCCCGAAGAGAACAGAGGTCTCATACCTTTTTTTACAGGCATTGACAAGCTTCGTTTTCGTCATCCCGTCCGTCCGGGCGATCAGGTCATTATGCGGGCCGATATTATTAAAATAAAAGGTCATATGGGTAAGGTCAGGGCGCAGTGCAAAGTGGGCGAAACCGTATGTGCCGAAGGAGAATATCTTTTTGCGTTAATGCCCGGTCAGGGAAAGACAAAGTCATAAAAAGCTAAAGAGACAAGAAAAGTAAAGAAATAAGAAGAAATACATTGATAATACTGTGTAAAAGGACTGTTGTTGCTGTTATATTCCGGTCTCTGCACGGTGATTATCTGTAATAGGTATTTCTGTATATTTACGGTCCCCTCGGGGGAGGGGAATTGAGGAGTGACTTTAATGACCGAGGAAAAAGATAAGATTCCTGCAGGCCTTATTCATCCGACTGCAATTATAGATCCGCGCGCTGAAATCGGCGCAGGCGTTAAAATAGGACCGTATGCCGTCATCGGACCGAACGTAAAAATCGGCGACGGAACGGAAATTATGTCGCACGTTGTCATTGACGGCTGGACGACAATCGGCAAAGACTGCCGCTTTTTTCCGAGCGCGTCCGTCGGCTCGGAACCGCAGGACTTGAAGTTTAACGGCGAAAAGAGCTACGTTATTATCGGCGACAGGTCGGTTTTTCGTGAATTTGTTACGGTCAGCCGCGCTACGGGTGAAGGCGAAGAAACGCGTATCGGCAGCGACTGCCTCTTCCAGGCGTGTACGCACATTGCGCACAACTGTGTTGTGGGTAATTTTGTCATCATGAGCAACTGCGCCGGTTTAGCCGGGCACGTGACCATTGAAGACCGCGTCGTCATCGGCGGCATTGCCGGTATTCACCAGTTCGTAAAAGTCGGCCGCAACGCTATGATCGGCGGCTTGGCCAAAGTCGTCCAGGACGTACCGCCTTTTGTTATTGCCGACGGGCAACCGGCCCGCATTATCGGTCTGAACAGCGTCGGCCTGTCGCGTGCAGGTATTCCGGAAAACGTGCGGCGTGAACTCAAAAAAGGTTTCCGCATTTTATATCGGTCCGGTCTCAACTTGGGACAGGCTATTGCGGAAATGGAGCAGGAACTTGACAGCAGTGAAGCTGTAGAACACCTTATGCGCTTTCTCCGCAACGCGGAGCGCGGCATTTGCAGAGGATCCAAAGAATAAACGAAAGGGCAGGTAAGCGTTGCTTGCCTACCCTTTTTTTGCGTGCTTTGCCTATACTGACAGGGAACGGCCTTTTTTGGTATAATAAACGCTGTATAAGATGATGTGAGGATGATATTCATGGGAAAAGTAGGTCTCTTGGCAGGTGTCGGAAATTTGCCCGTCGAATTTATGCGGGCCGCACAGGCGACGGGACATGATGTTGTCGTCATCGCCGTCGTCGATGACGTGGCAGCCGCCTTGAAAACGGAAAGCGACGCATATTACGAAATAAACGTGGCAAAGCTGGACAAGATCATTAAAACCTTACGCAGTGAAGCTGTGACGGAAGTGACCATGATCGGCAAAGTGACGAAGGAAATCCTTTTCAAAGGGTTGAAATTTCCTGATTTGAGAGCTGTTCGTCTTCTGACCAAGCTGCATAACCGCAAGGACGACACGATTATGCTTGCCCTCGTCGCCGAGCTGGCCAAAGAGGGAATTGCCGTCATCGATCAGACGGCGTACTTGAAGCCGCTCATGCCGTCTGCAGGTGTGCTGACAAGACGGCGGCCGACGACGGAAGAATGGGAAGACATTCGTTTCGGCTTCGAGACGGCGAAAGTTATGGGCAGTATGGATATCGGCCAGACTGTCGTAGTCAAACGGAAAGCAGTCATGGCCGTTGAAGCCATTGAAGGAACGGACGCCTGCATTCGTCGCGGCGGCGAGCTCGGCAGAGGCAATGCGGTCGTCGTAAAAACGGCCAAGCCCGGGCAGGACACGCGCTTTGACGTTCCCGCCGTAGGCCTTGCAACATTGCGGTCCATGCTGGACAGCGGCTGCAGTATCCTGGCTATGGAAGCGGAACGAACCCTGTTTGTCGAACAGAAAGAGGTTCTCGCCTTGGCCGATGCAAAGGGGATCTGCATTTGCGCCGTCGACGAAATCCGGGAATGAGGGATACATGAAAATTTTATTTTCTGCCGGCGAAGCATCAGGCGATCTGCACGGCGCAAACTTGGCGAAGGCCCTGCGCAGGCTGCAGCCCGATATAGAACTGATCGGCATGGGCGGTGAGCTCATGAGTGATGCCGGTGTTCGCATTATATATGATATTAAAAATTTGGGCGTCATCGGCGTCGGCGAAATCATTAAAAAGATTCCTTTCTTTTTTAAACTGCGTTCGTATCTTGTGGACGTAATGGAAAGGGAAAAACCGGATGCCCTGGTCTGTATCGATTATCCCGGCTTCAACATGCGTCTTATCAAGAAGGCCAAAGCTGCAGGGATTACCGTCGTTTACTACATTTTGCCGACCATTTGGGCTTGGCATAAGAGCCGCGGCAAGATCATAGCCGCATATACGGATCTGGCGGTCTCTCTTTTTCCCTTTGAGGCGGATATGTACAGGGACATGGGAACAAATGTCGTCTACGGCGGTCACCCCCTTCTGGACACGGTAAAACCGACTATGTCCAAAGCTGAAGCGTATGCGCACTTCGGACTTGATACGGGCAAACGGACGGTTCTCCTTATGCCGGGCAGCCGCATGCAGGAAGTGAGCGGCCTTTTTCCGCCCATGTTGGCCGCGGGGAAGCGCATTGCCGCAGCCGTTGATGATGTGCAGTTTATCGTGCCCCGCGCTTCGACCGTCGACAAGGCGGCTTTGGAGGCCTATACGGCTGAAGCGGGTCTTGACGTACATATCGGCGACGATCACGTATACGATATGATGCACATAGCCGACGCGGCTGTTGCCGCATCCGGGACGGCAACGCTTGAAACGGCTCTTATGGGTCTGCCGACGCTCCTCATTTATCGCGTCAACAGGTTGACCTACTTGCTGTCGAAGGTGCTCGTCCACGTGGACAGCATAGGGTTGCCCAATATTATTGCCGGCCGGCGCATTATGCCCGAACTCTGGCAGGACGACGTGACGCCCGAGAACATTGCGGCCTGCATCATCCCGCTCCTTACGAAGCCGCAGGAGCATGCTGCGGCCGGGGCGGCCATGCTTGCCGTGCGCGACGAAATGGGAGAGCCCGGCGCCGTATGTCGAACGAGTGAAATCGTCCTCAACTTTATAAAGGAGAAACACCTCCATGAAGCAATATAACAGTTGGCACAGTTATAAGCGGCTGCTCCGTTTTGTCGTGCCCTATAAGAAGAAACTTGCCGTCGCCGTCTTCTGTATGGCCGTTTCGGGTCTCAGCAATGTCGTCGTGCCCTGGTTGATTAAGGACGTTATCGACAAGGTACTGGCCAATAAGGATACGCAGACGCTGAACTTCATTTGTATCGGCATATTGGTTCTCTTTGTTATTCGCGGTTTCTTCTACTTCTGGCAAAAGTACCTCATGAGCTACATCGGCCAGCGCATAGTCAACGATATTCGCGAAACCTTGTATCGCCACATTCAGAGCATGTCTCTGTCATACTTTGATAAACGCAAGACCGGCAATATTATGAGCAATCTGACCAATGACGTAACGGCCTTGCAGACGGCCATTGCGGACAACTTGATCTCCTTTGTCCAGGAAGCGGTTATTCTCATCGGTTCGTTGGTTTCCATGTTCTACCTTTACTGGAAACTGACCTTCCTGACGTTGGGCATCGTGCCTCTCGTCATCTTTACGATCAACTATTTCGGCAAGCGTCTGCGCATGGCCGGCCACCGCGTGCAGGGAAAACTCGCCGATATTACGTCCCTTATTGAAGAGGCCGTCTCGGGTATTCGTATTATTCGTTCCTTTAACAGGGAAGAATATGAAATCGCCCGCTTTGTCGACCAAAACGACAAGAACTTCTGGGCCCTCATGGCAACGACGCGCCTTACGGCATTACTCACACCGTTCATTCAGTTCTTTGCGGCCATTGCCGTCGTCGGTATCATCTGGTACGGCGGTATGAGCGTCATCGACGGCAAGATGACGGCAGGTGCCTTAATCGCTTTTCTTATTTATGCCGTCAACCTGTCCAATCCGGTACGCCGTATCAGCGAAATTTATGGTGAAATCCAGCGTTCGCTGGCAGCGGCGGATCGCGTTTTTGAGACGCTTGATACGAAAGCGGATGTCGAAGAAAAGAAATATGCCCGTGACTTGGACGTCGTCCGCGGCAAGGTCGAATTCGATCATGTGTATTTCTCCTATGATGAAGCTCATGCAGCCCTGACCGATTTCAACCTGACCGTCAACCCCGGGCAGGTCGTGGCCCTTGTCGGTCCGAGCGGTGCCGGCAAGTCGACTATTGCCAACCTGGTGCCGCGTTTTTACGATGTAACGGCAGGTTCTCTTAAAATCGACGGCATCGACGTTCGTGATGTGACTTTTTCGTCCCTGCGTCAGCAGGTCGGCCTGGTACCGCAGGAAACGATGCTCTTCAACGCGACGATTATGGACAACATCCTCTATGGACGCCTCGACGCGACGGAAGCGGAAGTGGTGGCGGCGGCGAAAGCGGCCAATGCTCACGAGTTCATTAAGGAACTGTCCGACGGATACGCCACCGTTGTCGGCGACAGGGGCAGCGCCCTCTCCGGCGGACAGCGGCAGCGTATTGCTATAGCACGTGCCATCTTGAAGGACCCGCGCATCCTCATACTCGACGAAGCGACGTCGGCTCTTGACACGGAAAGCGAAAAAATCGTTCAGGCCGCTTTGGAACGACTCATGCAGGGGCGTACGTCCCTTGTCATCGCCCACCGCCTCAGTACAGTGCGCAATGCCGACAAGATTATCGTCATCAACCACGGATCTATCGTCGAAGCCGGTACACATGACGAGCTTCTTGCTGCCGACGGATTGTATGCGAGCCTCTATGCCGTTCAATTTAACCCCTCTGCCGTAACGGAAGGATAGAATACACTTGAAGGTGAATATTAAGGCGCACTGCCTCTACTGGCTGTATAATATACTGCTGCTTCTTTATTGGGCGACGCTCATACCCATGCTCGTTTATCGCCTTGTCCGCGAAGAAGGATTTTTTCAGCGTATTAAGCAGAGTATCGGCTGGCTGCCGGAAGACTTGAAACACAAAATATCGGACCGTAACGCCATTTGGATTCATGCCGCTTCAGTCGGTGAAATCGTGGCGGCCAGCCCGATTGTTCGGGAAATGCGGCAGGAACATCCGGACGAAATTATTATCGTCTCCGTCGTTACGGCTACGGGCTTTCGCATGGCCCATCAGATCATTGACGGTGCTGACGGCATCTTGTACTTTCCCTTGGATCTGCCTTACTTTACGAACCGTATTTTGAGCATTATTAACCCGAAAGTGATCGTCCTTGTAGAGACGGAAATTTGGCCGAACTTTCTGCGCATAGCCGAGAGCAAGGAGATTCCCGTCATGATGATGAACGGACGCATCAGCAATCGCAGCGCTTCGCGCTATCGCCTCATTACCTTTTTCACGCGTCATGTTCTTTCGTCCATTCGTATTTTTTGTATGCAGAGCCGCATTGACGCGCAATACATCATCAGCATCGGCGCCGACCCGAACAAGGTTATCGTCACGGGCAACACGAAGTACGATCAGACGTACGGCAAGGTAACGGAAGAAGAGAAGTGTCGCCTCCTCAAGGAGCTCGGCTTTGCGGCCGGTACATACCCCATCATGATCGCCGGCAGTACGCACAAAGGCGAAAACGTGCCCGTTTACAAGGCTTTTGCCAAGGTAAAGGGGAAGTTTCCGCAGGCTCGTTTGATTATTGCGCCGCGTTACACATACCAGGCCGACCTCATCATTAATGAAGGAACGACCTTGGGTATTACTATGGTCAAGCGCAGCGATATGGCTGCCGGAAAGACCGTGACCGAGCCGTATGACGGCGTCATCTTGGATACGATCGGCGAACTCGGACGCGTTTACAGCATCGGCGATTTGATCTTTGTCGGCGGCAGTTTAGCCCGTATCGGCGGCCATAACATATTGGAACCTGCGGCTCACGGCAAGCCCATTGTTGTCGGCCCGAACATGTTTAACTTTGTGGAAATTTTCGAACTCCTCAGCAGCCGCGGTGCCTGCGTTATGGTTCGAAACGAAGACGAGTTCATTCAGACGTGCCTTGATATCCTCCTCGATCCCGAGCGGGCCGCGCACATGCGTGCAAGCTGTTTGGAAATCGTCCATGAGAATCAGGGTGCGACGAAACGTAATTTGGATGAGTTAAAGCGATTATTGGATACATTGCAATTGTGGAGATGAGATAATGTCTTTGCGAGAGATCGTGATCAAGCGGTTTTTAAATTTAGTGGAAGACGGACCGAAGAATAAGCGCGATGAGCTCGTCTTGTCTTTTTTGGAAGTCCTTGAAGGGATTTACGAAAAGGGCGCCGTGCGTCGTGCCGAGGCCTATGCGGCGGGAATGAAAAAGGCCGCCTCCTTTGATGCCGTCGTTATCAGCCTCGGCAATATCACTGTCGGCGGCACGGGCAAGACGCCCATGACTGTGTATTTGGCCAAAGAAATAAAGAAGATGGGCTATTCTGTCGCCGTTCTCAGCCGCGGCTACCGTTCGGCGAGCGAGAGGGGGTGTGCCGTCGTCTCCGACGGTACGCGCGTCCTCATGTCAACTGCCGAAGCAGGCGACGAAGCGGCGCTCCTGGCGCGCTCCCTGCCGGGGATACCCGTGTTGGCAGGTAAAAAGCGGGCCGTCACGGGACGAACGGCCATGAGCGAATTTCGGCCGGACGTCATCCTGTTGGACGACGGTTTTCAGCACTTGCAGGTCAAGCGGGACCTGGACATAGTTCTTCTCAACGCAGTCAATCCCGTCGGCAACGGACATCTTTTGCCGCGCGGCATTTTGCGCGAGCCCCTGGACCGGTTGGAGGATGCGGGTCTTTTTGTTATTACCAAGGCCGATCAGGCCGACCGGGATGAAGTGGAAAAACTCTACTCTCTTCTGCGCTATTACAACGAGTCCGCTCCCATTGTCGAAGCCGTTCACCGGGCCAAGTGGTGCATTCCGTATCGTTCCTGGCAGGGCGGTGACGGGAGCGTCGAAAGCCTTGACGACGAGCGCAATATCGTGGCCCTTTCAGCTCTGGGAGATCCGGCGGCCTTTGAAAAAACGCTGGACGACCTGGGCTTTACAGTCGTTCACTCCATTCGTTTCGACGATCACCACAAGTACACGGCAAAAGAATTGAATGAAGCGGCTGCCGTTGCGGCGGCCAAGCGGGCCGTCATCGTGACGACGGAAAAAGACGCGGTCAAATTGCCGGCGGACATTGTCGGCAGCGAGTCCGTTCCCCTATATGTATTGGGTATAGAAATAGAAATCACGGCAGGTGAAGAAGAAGTGAAACGCGTCCTGAAGCGCGTATTGGGAGGTTAGTCATGAAATTTATCTGTATTATTCCGTCCCGTTTCGCGTCGACGCGCTTACCGGGCAAGCCTCTCATCGACATAGCGGGCAAGCCGATGGTGCAGCGCGTTTACGAGCAGGCGGCAAAAGCGAAGAAGCCGGTCGTAACGACAGTGGCCACAGATGATCCCCGCATTTATGATGTCGTTACGTCTTTCGGCGGTCAGGCCGTCATGACGCGGGCCGATCACAAGAACGGTACGGATCGTCTGGCTGAAGCCATGGGCCATTACGCCGACGCGGACGTCATCGTCAACGTTCAGGGTGACGAGCCGCTCATTGCGCCTGACGTCATTGACGCTTTGTGCGAATCCTTCGAGGCGGATTCGGAACTGCAGATGGCAACTGTTGCCGTACCGCTCAACGAAGAGGAGTACGACGACAAGGGGGCTGTCAAGGTCGTTATGAACTGCCGCGACGAAGCACTTTACTTTTCGCGTTCTCTCATTCCCTTCCCGCGCCATGCTTTTACGGAAAAAAGCCGGCCGTATAAACACATCGGCATATATGCGTATAAGCGGGATTTTCTTGCCGAGTACGCGGCTATGGCCGCGTCACCCTTGGAAGAGACGGAGTCCCTTGAACAGTTGCGTGTTCTTGAAAATGGTTATAAGATTAAAGTTATTAAAACAAATCATACCTTTATCGGTATCGACACGGCAGAAGACGTCGTTCGCATACGAGCTTATTTTGCTAAGGAGAATGAGTGATGAAACCTATTCACGTCGGTTCACGCATATTCGATAATAAGAAGCTGTTTGTCATGGCCGGTCCCTGCGTTATTGAAGAGCCCGAACGGACTCTCAATATAGGCAGGGAAATGAAGCGCATTTGCGAAGATCTGGGATTGCCTTATATCTTTAAGGCGTCTTTCGATAAGGCGAATCGCTCGTCCTATAGATCCTATCGCGGCCCCGGCCTTATGGAAGGGCTCCGTATTTTACAGCACATTAAAGAAGAACTGCAAGTGCCTGTCGTCAGTGATATTCATGAAGTTTCTCAGGCGGAAAAAGCTGCGGAAGTGTTGGATGTGCTGCAAATACCGGCCTTCCTCTGCAGGCAGACGGACCTCATCGAAGCGGCAGCGGCGACAGGGAAGTGTGTAAACGTGAAAAAAGGACAGTTCCTTGCGCCGGAAGATATGAAGAACATTGTCGATAAAATAGTCCATCAGGGCAATGAGAATATTATGCTCACCGAACGGGGCGTAACGTTAGGCTATCACAATCTTGTCGTCGACATGCGCAGTTTCCCCGTTATGCGCTCCTTCGGCTATCCCGTAGTCTTTGACGCGACGCACAGCGTGCAGCTTCCCGGCGGCGGCGGTACGAAATCTTCCGGTCAGCGTCAGTTTATCGGCAGCCTCGCTCGTGCAGCTGCCGGAGCGGGAATTGACGGTGTCTTTATGGAAGTCCACGATAATCCGGCCGAAGCTCTGAGCGACGGTCCGAATATGCTCTACTTATCACAGGCAAAAGGCGTATTGCGCGATATGGCGGCAATACATGCTGTTGCGGCGGCGGGCACGGAAACGGTCATGCCTTAGTTTGAATATATGCGTTGAGGTGTATGAGTAATGAATATACTGGAAGAAGCAAAAGATGTATTGCATCAGGAAGCACAGGCCATAGAAAAATTGATGCCCACGTTGGATCAACGGTTTGTCAACGCCGTTACGATGATTGTCGAATCGCCGGGGCGGGTTATTGTCACGGGTATGGGCAAGTCCGGACACATAGCACGAAAGGTGTCGGCCACCTTGTCCAGTACGGGCACGCCGTCCATCTTCCTCCATCCGGCCGAAGCCATTCACGGTGATTTGGGTATGGTCACGGTGAACGATATTATCCTCGCCTTTTCCAACAGCGGTGAAACCGTAGAAATTTTAAATATCCTCCCGTCGCTCAAGCGAATCGGTGCCAAGCTCATTGCCGTTGTCGGCAATATGAATTCCACCTTGGCCAAGACTGCCGACATCGTTCTCGATGCGACCGTAGAAAAAGAAGCGTGTCCTCTGGGGCTGGCGCCGACGACGAGCACGACAGTAGCCCTCGCCTTGGGAGACGCACTGGCTGTCGTTCTCTTGTCGGTCCATCATTTCACAAAGGATCAATTTGCCGTTTTTCATCCCGGCGGCGCTTTGGGGCGTAAACTTCTCCTGACTGTTGCCAATGTCATGCACAAGGGTATTGACAATCCCGTCATCGGCGAAGACAGTACGGTCCAGGACGCTCTCTTTATGATGACTGAAAAGGGACTCGGCGCCGTAGCCGTTACGGCTGAAGACGGTACGCTTGCGGGACTTGTGACGGACGGCGACGTTCGCCGCGGCCTGGAAACGGGATCGAACTTCCTTCAGTGGCCTGTAGACGCCATGATGACCAAGAATCCGCGCCGCATTTCGTCGGATAAATTAGCTGCCGAAGCACTGCATATTATGGAAAAGAATCAACCTCGTCCCATTACGGTCCTGCCTGTCGTCGACGGCGACAATAAGGTCGTCGGTATGATTCACTTGACGGACCTTCTGCGTCAGGGAGTGGTCTGATGGACGGAGCGGATCGCATAAAGGTCGTCGCTTTTGATGTGGACGGTGTCCTCACGGACGGTACCCTTTTCTACGGTACGGACGGTGACTGCCTCAAAGGATTTTACGCCAGAGACGGCATGGGCATATCCCTCCTTCATGCGGCAGGTATACGAACTGCCGTCATTACGGGCCGACTGTCGCCCATGGTGGCGTGCCGTGTGGAAGATCTGCATATTTCTTATGTATATCAGGGAATTGCCCGCAAGGCGGACGTCTTGCCAGACTTGTGCGTTCGTGCGGATACGGCTCTTGATGAAATCGCTTACATGGGCGACGACGTCAACGATCTGCCGGTACTGAAACGGGTAGGCCTGGGTGCGGCTCCCGCCGATGCGTGCGCCGAAGCGAAGGAAGCGGCACACCTTGTAACCGTTGCCGCCGGCGGCCACGGCGCGCTGCGTGAATTTTGTGAGTATATCTTGAAGGCCCGCCGCCAATGGGACGCTGTACTGCAGCAGTATGAAAGCGGTACGGGCGAGCTGAAACAATAATGAAGGGAGCGTCCGGGAACAGTGTTTAAAAGTTGGCAGTATCATGTCGTTCGGGCGGTGGGAAAATTCATTTGCCTCTTCTCCTATGATACGGTTGTTGCCTGGGGGCGCAAGTTGGGCCCTGTTATCGGGCGGCTCATGAAAAAACAGCGTGATCGCGGTATACGCCATGTCATGCGCGGTATGGCCTGTGATGAAAAGGCGGCTAATGACATTATTGACGGTGTTTTCGCCAATTTGGGACAATCTCTTATGGAGATTTTATACACGCCGAAGTTGATGCGGGGAAATATCGGCCGCTATGTGACCTTGGAAGACCGGGAACGTCTTGACGCGGCTCTGGCTGAAGACAAGGGTGTCATCGTCCTGACCGGCCATATCGGCAACTGGGAATGGATGGGCGCGTCTCTCGCGCTCTACGGGTATCCGACGACGACGATTGTCAAAAATCAGCCGAACGATTCGGTCACACGCTTTCTCAATGAAAACCGGGAACGCATGGGACTGGAAGTATTTGCTCGCGGCGGCAATGAAATGGTAATAGCCGCACGAGCCCTGAAACGCAAGAAAATACTGGGTTTTTTGGCCGATCAGGACGGCGGTTTTGACGGCGTGCCCCAAATATTTTTGGGAAAGCTGGCCTCGACGCCGCGCGGACCGGCTCTCTTTGCCCGGAAATTTCGCTCTCCCGTACTGCCCATGTTTTCCTATCACGACGAAGATCACCGTCAGCGTGTATATATAGGTGAGCCCATATATTATGAAGACACGGGCAATAAGGAGGCGGATATTGCGGCCTTGACGCGCAGGACCGCCATTATAACGGAGAAATTTATTAAAGACCACCCGACGGAATGGCTTTGGTTCCAACATCGGTGGAGTACGCTGCCCGAAGAAATGACGGCGCTGCAGGAAGGAAAGGTCATAACCGCCTATGATGCAACGGATTCGAAACAATAAACTGTCACTGATTATTGCGGCAGTTGTCCTGGCCTTTGTCGTTGCTCTCGTTCTGCTCCTGCAGGACAGCGATAAGCCCCAGGAGGCACTGACGGAAAAACTCGTCGAGTTTAACGGCTCCGAATTGGAAGAACGGCAGGACGGGAAGCTGGTCTGGCATCTGACGGCACAGAAAATTCTCGTCGACCCCGAAACGGGCAAAACCTATTTTATTAAGCCGAAAGGCACTTTCGTGTCCGACGATACGGAACTGACCGTCATGGCGGATCAGGGCATTGTGGACCGCAAGGCCAGAACCATTGAAATCAAGGCTCCCTTAGAAGCGACGACGAACAAAGGCGATTCGTTGCAGACCGACGGGAGTGTGTATTATAATATGGATACTCACGGCATAAAAGGCGGCAAGGTGACCATTAAACGAGCCGATACGACGGAACTCGGCGCCGATACGTTTGAAACGAATGCGGCCCTCGACAAGGTAAACCTGACCGGACATGCACGCGTGACCAAGGGGGAAGAATAAGCGATGAAAAAGACTATATCTTATACATATGCGGCCCTCCTGGCCGTTGCCGTTTTAGGCGGTATTGCCGGTGCAGCGGCGGCAGCATCGCAACCGGCCGTGTCCGTCATGGCCGATGCCATGCAGTATGACGGTAAAACGCAAATTGCCACGGCGACGGGCAATGTCGTCATCGTTCGCGATCAAGCGACCATGACCGGTGATAAAGCCGTTTATAACTTGAAGACGGCCGAAGCGGATATGGACGGCAATGTAACGGTACAGCAGCCGGATATGCATTTGACGGCGGCAAAACTGCACTCGACCAATAAGAATTATGTCATCGCAACGGGCGATGTGCGCGGCATATACGGCGATAAGAAGCTGAACGGCGATCAGGTGGAATACTATCTTGATCAGGACTACGGCATCGTCACGGGAAACGGCTACCTGGAAGCGGACGGCTCGCAAATGTGGGCCGACCACGTTGATGCGTGGACAAAGAAAATCCTTGCTGTCGGTACGGGCAACGTGCATATTGAGTCGCCTGCGGATAATCTCACGGCATATTCGGACAAGGCCGAATACACGCAGACACCCGGCAATGACGACGGCGTCATCAACCTCTTCGGCAACGTACAGGCCAATCAGAACGGTAACAGCCTGACAGGCGATAACGTACAGATTCGGATGGCCGACAACTCGGCTCAGGCCATGAGCCGCTCGACACTCGTCATCGTGCCGACGGATAACGGCTAATCGGCAGGAGCATTCATGTTCATAAAGACGAATAACCTGATCAAAACATATAACGGCCGCAACGTAGTCAACGGCGTGTCCGTTCGCGTCGACAGAGGACAGGTTGTAGGCCTTCTCGGACCCAACGGCGCCGGCAAGACGACGACCTTTTACATGATTGTCGGCATTGAAAAGCCCACGTCCGGTACCATCTATATTGACAATGCCGACGTGACACATCTGCCAATACACAAGCGCGGTGCTCACGGTATCGGTTACTTGCCGCAGGAAGCCTCTATCTTCCGCACCCTTACGGTAGAAGAAAATTTGCTCGCCATGCTGCAGACTGCCGGCATTTCCAAGGAAGAACAGCAGCAAAAGGCTGAATCTCTGATGGACGAGTTTTCCGTCAGCGCCTTGCGAGACCGTCCGGGCATTCAGCTTTCCGGCGGCGAGCGGCGGCGCGTCGAAATCGCCCGTTGCCTTTGCATGGATCCGTCCTTTATCTTGTTGGATGAACCCTTTGCAGGCATTGATCCCTTGGCGGTTAACGACATTATGGGTGTTATTACACATCTCAAAAAACGCGGCATGGGCGTCCTCATTACGGATCACAATGTGCGCGAAACATTACGCATCGTCGACAAAGCCTATCTGTTGGCCGAAGGGAAGGTCTTCCTCGAAGGTGATCCCGAATCTATCGCCCGTAATGAGTTGGCGAAGAGAAACTACTTAGGCGAAGACTTTACGATGTAATCGGTCAGGAGAATTCAATGCGAATACTGGACAAGTATATATTAAAAGAATTTATAGGGCCGTTTCTCTTCGGCGTCTGCGCCTTTACAAGTATTTTTGTCGGCACGGGCACCTTATATAGAATTGCCAATTTGATCAATCAATACGGCGCTTCTTTGTGGGCGGCTTTGCGTATATTAATCCTTGCTCTGCCGTCTATTATCGTTATTACTTTTCCCATGTCCGTCCTCTTGGGTTCCCTCATGGCCTTCGGACGTATGTCCGCAGCCAGTGAAATTATCGTCATGCGTTCGGGGGGACAGAACTTTTTGCGCCTTGCCATGCCTATTTTTATTACGGCTTTTTGTATTTCTCTCGGTACGACCGCCTTTAACGAGTTTGTCGTGCCCAAGGCGAATAATGCGTACAACCGCATTATTAATGAAGAAGTCAAGAACAACGCCCAACCGACAACACAGGATCACATTATACTGAAAGATGTGAAGGGGGCGGACATATCAAGTCTTCTCTATGCCCGCCAGTATGACGACTCTGAAAAACGGCTGAAAGAGCTGACTGTTCAGGAATTCGAAGATGACATGCTCATGCGTGTGGAAAAGGCGGAATACGCCGAATGGGAAGACGGAAAATGGGTCATGCACAACGGCATCATTTACGATCTCTCCGGCAGTAATCAGCAAGTGACGCGGACCATGACCTTTGATCATCAAATACTGCCCATTTCGCAGCGACCCGGCAGAATCGCCCAGTCTCAGAAAAAGCCGGATGAAATGACCATTCGCGAACTGCGTGAACAGATTAAGATCTTGGATAACAATGCCGTCGATACGAATAAGATGAAGGTGGAAATGTATAACCGTTTTGCTATGCCCCTGGCCAGCCTCGTCTGCGCCCTCGTCGGCGCGCCCCTGGGCCTGCAAAAGCAGCGCGGCAGCTCGTCCATCGGCTTCGGCATCAGCGTCGTGGTCATTTTCATTTACTACGCGATTATGACACTGTCCAACGCTATGGGAAGCGGCGGCAGGATTCCGCCTTATGTGGCCGCGTTCTTGCCGGACATCATTACGGGTTTTGCCGGCGTCTGTCTCATTTATAAAAAATCCGGTTAAACGACCGTCTTGTGTTGTCCTTGTAAGCGGTAAGGGCAACACAATTTTTGTATATGGCCCCAAATTGATTGGATAAGTATGATATAATATTACATATTACATGCCTCGCAGGTCGGATGGCGGGCGGAAAGGAGGGATACGTATGGAATCGGGTTGGTTTATGCTCGTCGTTCTCGCCGTAATGGGCGGGATCATTGCCTATTTGGGCGACAAGATCGGCTCCAAAGTGGGGAAGCGCAAAATTAAGATCTTAGGCCTGCGGCCTAAATACACGTCCATTCTCGTCACGATAATGACGGGCATCAGCATTGCCGCTGTCACCTTGGGCGTTATGTCGGTTCTCTCGGAAAACGCACGTGTCGCTCTTTTCGGTATGGCCCAGCTGCGCCGGCAACAGGCGGAGCTTGAAACACAGCGCGATAAGCTCCTGCAGGAAGCGGACCGCCTGGCCGGGGAAATGCAGGAAAAGAATAATCTTCTCACCGAAAACGGGAAGCTCCTCGCCTCGCAGGAAGAACAGCTTGACGATGCCAACGAGCAGCTGCACCTGACTATGCTCGACTTGGATCAGGTTCAGGCGGCGCGTGACGATGCGGCCAGCCAGCTCGATATTGTCCAAGCCGCCTATGACGAAGCAAATGCCAACCTTGCAACCGCTCAAGGGGAAATAGAAGAACTGGAACAGACGAAGTCGCGCCTTACGAAGACTGTCGCCGCCTTGGACGAACGAAATCGGCTCCTGAATAAAACGATGACCACCGTGCGGGAGGGAACCGTTCTTTTCCGTGTCGGCGAGGTCCTCTCCAGTGCCGTTCTCAACTCCGGTGAGAGCGAAGACGAAACGCGTACCCGGTTGAGCAGTATTATGGCGCGTATTAACACGATGATTCGCCTGCGCCTCGGCATTGAAGATGAAAAGGCGATTCTTCTTTATATCACTCCCGATGAATTTGATGCCACCGTGCAGCAGCTCAGTCAAGCACCGAAGGGAAATAAGCTTGTCCGCGTCACGGCGGCAGGCAACATCATAGTCGGTGAACCGGCATTGGTACACGTTCTCATCTACGATAACAACCTCATTTATCGCAGAGGGCAGGAAGTATACTCCGAACACTTTACGAGTGATCAGGTAGCGGCCGGTGCGGAACTGCAGCTTCTGCATTTTCTCCACAACGTCAACCGCAATGCTCAAGCCGGCGGCATTCTGCCGGATCCCTTGAGCGGCAATGTGGGTTCTCTTACGGCGGTGGAAATGTTTGAATCCATATCGAAGCTCAAGTCGTACAGTTCGACGGGCGTGACGCTGCGCGCCTTTGCAACGGAAAATGTCTATACGGCAGGCCCTCTTAAAATCGACGTACGCGTTGAACCGGATCGGCGCTGAGGGGAGACAATCATGATTCTTGCCGTTGACCCGGGGTCGGTCAAAACGGGGATTGCCGTCTTGACCGAGAACGGGGATTTAGCGGAAAAGCATATTATTTCGACGGAAGACCTCTTGTCATATGTCCAAACTTACTATGATAAGGGGCTCTTCCGACTTATTGTCATGGGCGACGGTACGAATCATCACCGCCTGGGCAAGATTCTTACGGACTGGATTGCCGAAGGTCACGGCGACGTGACCTTCACGCTTGTGAACGAAAAATTCACGACTGTCGAAGGGCGCGCCCTCTACTGGCGACACACGCCGAGAAGAGGCTGGCGTCGTTTTATTCCGGCGGCATGGCAATACCCGCCCGAACCGGTGGATGATTTTGTCGCCTGGATTATAGGCCTGCGTTATTTACGGAAAAAGGAGAAAACTTGATGTCATCGGTGTCCATGTATTTATTACGGGCCGTCGGCTTGGCTTTCGGTTCCCTCATATACACGTTGGGCCTTGATGTCTTCCTCACGCCGAACAGCGTCATTGACGGCGGCGTCGTCGGTATATCCCTTATGGCGGCCCACATAACGGGCATCAGCTTCAGCGTATTTATTGTCCTGTTGAATCTGCCTTTTCTTGTTATGGGCTATAAAAAAATCGGCATTCATTTTACAGTGGCATCGCTCTATTCCATCCTATGGCTCTCCATTTGGAGCAAACTCATCCACTTGGAACCCGTTACGAAGGATCCCTTTCTGTCGACCATCTTCGGCGGCATTATTATCGGTATCGGTGTCGGCCTCATTATCCGCTGGGGCGGATCCCTTGACGGTACGGAAATGCTCGCCATCATTTGGGACCGGAAACTGCCCTTCTCCGTGGGCGAGATTATTATGTTCTTCAATCTCTTTATTCTCGGCGTGTCCGGTTTCGTCTTTAACTGGAACAGCGCCATGTATTCTCTCATTGCGTATTTTATTGCTTACAAGGTTATCGACATCGTCTCCAACGGTCTCGACGAAATGAAAGGAATCCTCATTGTCACCTCAAAGGATGAAGAAGTATCGCGTTGCATTACACAGGACCTGCACCGCGGCGTCACTATGCTGCACGGCGAAGGCGCCTATGCGCGGCAGCATACATGGGTTCTTTACTGCGTCGTTTCCCGTCTGGAAATTATGCAGCTCCGCGATGCCGTTACGGCAATCGATCCCAATGCGTTTATCTCGATTTTTGATATTCAGGAAGCGCACGGCGGACTTTTCAAAAAAAGAAAGATGAGCCATTGAATAAGAGGCGATACATTGACATTAATACGAGATTTGGTATTATTATGTATAGTTATTTTGGCGTAAAAGAATTTTATTTATCGGCACAACGGCCGCTTAAAGGGGAGATACAATATGGTACAGCTCAATTTTAACATTGAAGACATTTGCGGCACCTTATCGGAAAATAAAGACGGCTGGCGTAAGGAATTGACCTATATCAGCTGGAACAACAGAGCCGCAAAATTTGATTTGCGTTCATGGGACCCCGATTATCAGGCCATGACCAAGGGGATTACAATGACTAAAGACGAGCTGATTAAACTCAAAGACATCCTCAACAACATGGATTTCGACAAGTACTAAGGCGCATAAAAGATACGCACACATGCATCGCCCGTATATTGCAGTAATAATGGGCGATGCATACTTTTTTCTTGCAAAAGAAGAGAAAACAATATATAATTTTTTCGTAGTAGGTACTATTAATACTTGGTCATAAACTATGGTGGCAATATGAAAAAAGTCAGTCGGGATGAGCGGCATAAGCTGCTGAAAAAGCGAATAGAAGAAAATCCTTTTATTAACGATGAAGAATTGGCGGAAGCCTTTTCCGTCAGCATCGCCACGATTCGTCTCGATCGATTGGCTCTGGCCATACCGGAACTGCGCATTCGCATTAAACAGCGCGCCGTTGCGGCAGGGTCGGGCACCAAGTCTGTCGGCGTTGTAGGTGAGCTCATTGAGCGTATTCCCGGCGAAAGCGGTATTTCCGTCATGACGGCGATGGCCGACATGGTTGACGACGCTCATATTGTAAAGTCTCAGTACTTATACGCTCAAGCGAGTTCTTTGGCAAAATCCGTCTTGGATATTCCCGTTTGTATTATGACCGTAGGCAATGTAAAATATAAGCAGCCCGTTACGGTCGGTGACAAGCTGGTCGCCCAGGCCGAAGTCATCCGGAAACGGGAGGGCAAACGCTATGTATGGGTGAAAATCCGTAAGAACGCGAAAGAAGTATTTCGGGCTAAATTTATTATTGAATCTTTGGAATAAGAGGCGGTAACGCATGAAAATAGCTGTAGACGCTATGGGCGGAGATTATGCGCCGGAAGAAATCGTTTTAGGCGCCATTGAAGCCGTGCAGTCGGATAAATACGATGTAGTTCTCGTAGGGCAGGAAGATAAAATACGGGCCGTCATGAAGCGGCACGGTGTAAGCGAGTCAAAGCGTCTCTCCATAGTCCATGCAGGCGAAGTGATTGAAATGGATGAGCATCCCGCTCAGGTCATTCGCAAGAAGAAAGATGCCTCCATTGTGGTTGCTACGAATCTTGTAAAAGAAGGCGAATGCGATGCCGTTGTTGCCGCAGGCAGCACGGGTGCGGCAGTTACGGCCGCTCTTTTGGGTCTCGGCCGCATCAAGGGCATTGAGCGTCCCTGTATTGCTACGCCCCTGCCTACGAAAAAGGGGGTCAGCGTTCTTCTCGATTCGGGAGCCAACTCGGACAGTAAGCCGAAACACCTCGTTCAGGCCGCCATTATGGGTTCGCACTATGCAAAGTATATTTTCGGTATCACGACGCCGAAGATCGGCCTTCTCAACATCGGTGCCGAAGCGACGAAAGGGAATGAACTTTCCCAGGCGGCGTACGGACTGCTTGAGCAGACGAAGACTATTTCCTTCTACGGTAATGTTGAAGGGCGTGACATTCCCGACGGCATCGTCGATGTCGTTGTCTGTGACGGCTTTGTAGGCAATGTTATTCTTAAATTTGGCGAGGGCATAGCGTTATTTATTATGCAGCTCGTGAAGGATTCTATACGCACCGGCGGTATTTTGGCTAAAATCGGCGCTATGGCGGTTATGCCGGCTTTCAAGAAATTGAAAAGGCGCTTTGATTTTACGGAATACGGAGGAGCGCCGCTGCTCGGTATTGACGGCAGTTTCATTATCTGTCACGGCAGTTCCAAGGCGAAGACTATTCGCCATGCCGTGCGTGTAGCCGGTGAACTGGCGGAACAGGATGTGGTCGGCCACATTCGCGTCAGCATTGAAGAAGAAGAGGAAAAGGAAAAGCGTGATGAATCTGAAAGCTAAGGCGGCAGGCATTTTAGGTACGGGCCATGCCGTACCTGACAAGATAGTAACGAATGACGACATGGCGAAAATCGTCGATACGTCGGATGAGTGGATCAGTACTCGAACGGGCATAAAAGAACGCCGCTTCGCTCCGGAAGGGGTAAATACATCCGATCTTTGTACGGAAGCGGCGCGGCAGGCGCTGGAGCAGTCCGGCACAAAGCCGGAAGATCTTGATTTAATCATCGTCTGCACGCTTACGCCGGATATGACGATTCCGTCGACGGCGTGTATCGTCCAGGCCAATCTGGGTGCCGTCAACGCGGCCGTCTTCGACTTGTATGCCGCCTGCTCGGGTTTTGCGTACGGCGTCATTACGGGTACGCAGTATATCGAATCGGGCATGTATAACCGGATCCTTGTCATCGGTGCGGAAATCCTCAGCCGTTTTATGGACTTCAAAGACCGTAATACGTGCGTTCTTTTCGGAGATGGCGCAGGAGCTGCCGTTCTCGGTCCCGTTCCGGAAGGCTACGGCATCTTGGGGATGGATATGGGTGCTGACGGCAACGGCGGCAAATTCCTCAATATCCCTGCCAGCGGCACTGCGATTCTGCCGACAGATGATGCTCGTAAAAAAGGATTGACGTATATTCACATGGACGGGAAGGAAGTATATAAGTTTGCCGTCAGGGTCATGGGCAAAACGGCGGAAAAAGCCTTGGAAAAATCCGGCTTGACCAAAGCGGATATCGATTTACTCGTGCCGCACCAGGCCAATATACGCATTATTCAGTCTGCAGCCAAGCGGCTCAGCTTACCGATGGAAAAAGTCTTTGTCAACATTGATAAATATGCCAACACGTCGGGCGCGTCCATCCCTATTGCGCTTGATGAAGCGCACCGGGAAGGCCGCATCAAACGCGGCGACGTCGTCGTCCTCGCCGGATTCGGCGCGGGCCTGACCTGGGCCGGCATGGTCATGAAGTGGTATTAAAGAGAGAGGTGGAGGCGTGAAAAAAGCATTTGTATTTCCCGGACAGGGCGCACAGAAAGTAGGCATGATTAAAGACCTGTACGACACGTACGCCGTCGTGCGGCAAGTTTTTGAAGAAGCGGACGACTCGTTGGGCTTTTCTCTGACGAAGCTGTGCTTCGAAGGTCCCGATGAGGAACTGATGAAAACCTATAATACACAGCCCGCCATCCTGACGGCCAGCACGGCATGCTGTAGAATTCTTGCGGCGGAAGGCCTGCAGCCGGACATCGTTGCCGGCCACAGTTTGGGTGAATACTCGGCTCTCGTAGCGGCAGGAGCGCTCTCCTTCGCCGACGCGGTTCGCACGGTTCGTAAGCGCGGCCAATGCATGCAGGAAGCCGTTCCTCTCGGTGAAGGCGCCATGGCGGCTATCCTCGGCCTGGATGAAGAAAAGATTAAAGACATATGCGCCGCCGTTTCGGCCCGCAGCGGTGTCGTCGAAGCGGTCAACTTCAACTGCCCCGGCCAAATCGTCATTGCCGGCAGCACGAAGGCCGTCGAACAGGCCGTAGAAGACATGAAGGGGGCCGGTGCGAAACGGGCCGTCATGCTTCATGTAAGTGCCCCCTTCCACAGCAGCCTCATGAAACCGGCTGCCGAACGATTGGCGGAAGTGTTGGACACGATTACGATTAATGATGCGGTTGTGCCCGTCGTGGCCAACGTGGACGGGCAAATTGAAACGTCCGCCGCAGCTGTCAAAACGGCCCTTGTCAAACAGGCCGCCAGCCCCGTCTTGTGGGTGGACTGCACGAAGCAAATCATCGCCTTCGGCGCAACGAACTTCGTCGAAGTCGGTCCGGGCAAAACGCTGAGCGGCTTTAACCGGAAGATAGATAAAGCTGTTCATAGTGAAAATGTGGAAGATATTCCGTCTTTACAAAAAACACTCGAATATCTTCAAGGAGGCAACTGATATGTTGTTACAGGATAAAACGGCTGTCGTCACGGGCGGATCCCGCGGTATCGGCCGCGCCGTTGCCGTCGCCTTGGCGGCAGAAGGTGCGAAAGTTGCCGTCATTTATGCCGGAAATACGGCGGCGGCGGGAGAAACGGTCGGTATCATTGAAAAAGCCGGCGGCACGGCTGCGGCCATGCAGTGCGACGTGGCTGATGAGGGGGCCGTTACGGCCATGATTGCGGCGGTACAGGAGAAATTCGGCACTGTAGACATCCTCGTAAACAATGCGGGCATTACGCGCGACGGTCTTCTCATGCGTATGAAGACCGCCGATTGGCAGTCCGTCATCGATACGAACCTGACAGGTATGTACTATTGTACTAAGGGTGTGACGAAAATCATGATGAAGCGGCGTTGCGGCGTTATCATCAATATGACGTCCGTCGTCGGTCAGACCGGAAATGCCGGTCAGGCGAATTATGCCGCTGCGAAAGCAGGCGTTATCGGCTTTACCAAGTCCGTCGCCAAAGAACTGGCCTCCCGCGGCATTCGGGCCAATGCGGTGGCGCCCGGCTGTATTGATACGGACATGACGGCGGTCCTCAGTGATGAGGTCAAAAAAGAAATGATCAAGGCTATTCCTCTCGGCCGGACTGCGGCGCCGGAAGAAGTTGCCCAGGCAGTTGTCTTTCTCGCTTCCGACAAGGCCGGATACATTACGGGCCAGGTCCTCAATGTTGACGGCGGCATGGTAATGTAATACTATAAATTGGGTTATGCTGTTATGATTCATACTACATCGAAAGGGGGTGAAGCAAGATGAGCGAACAAGCGACTTTTGAGAAAGTTAAAAGTATCGTTGTAGAACAGCTCGGCGTTGACGAAAAAGAAGTTAAGCTGGAAGCTGCTTACATCGATGATTTAGGCGCTGATTCCTTGGACATCGTTGAATTGATCATGGCTTTCGAGGAAGAATTTAATATTGAAATCCCTGACGATGTTGCAGAAAAAATCAAAACCGTCCAAGATACGGTTGATTATATCGAAAAGGAAAAGAAAGCGTAAGCAAGCAATAAGACCCGTTTCGGGGAAGGGCACGGGCTCGTCCCCGTTCGGGATCTTGACTGGAGGAAAGTAAAGTGAAGCTGCCTGAATTGAAGATCGGTAAGCTTACTGCAAAGGCGCCTATTGTGCAGGGCGGCATGGCAATTCGTTTGTCTACGGCAAGATTGGCATCTGCCGTTGCCAATGAGGGCGGTATAGGATTGATTGCGGCATCCGGTATGCCCTTTGAAGAATTACGATCGGAAATAAAACTGGCGAGAAAATTATCGCCCACCGGAATAATAGGAATTAACGTGATGGTTGCAGCCCGCGAATTTAAAGGCCTTGTGACCACCGCTATTAATGAAGAAATCGATCTGATTGTTGCAGGAGCGGGCTTTTCCCGAGATATGTTCGCATGGGGAAAAGAATCGGGTACTCCTATTGTGCCCATCGTCTCTTCTGCAAAATTAGCTAAAATAGCCAAATCTCTCGGTGCCGCGGCAATCGTCGTGGAAGGTGCCGAAGCGGGCGGCCATTTGGGAACAAACCGCTCAAGTCGTGAAATCGTGCCGGAAGTGCGGGCTGCCGTGGACCTGCCGGTCATCGGCGCCGGCGGTGTCCTGCACGGTGAAGATATTGCCGACATGCTGCGTCTCGGCGCGAACGGCGTGCAAATGGGCAGTCGTTTTGCCGCCAGCGTGGAAGCGAACGGATCGGACGAATTGAAGAAGGTCTATCTTCGCGCCAACAAGCCTGAAGATTTCGTCGTCGTGCATAGCCCGGTAGGCTTGCCGGGACAGGCTATCCGTACGCCGTTCGCGGAAAAAATTCTCCTGGAAAAAGCGCCGCGTCCGGATGTGTGTGACACGTGTCTTAAAAAATGCAGTCACAAGTACTGTATTATTCGTGCCTTGACACGCGCTCAGCAGGGAGATGTTGAAACGGGGCTGGTCTTTTCGGGACGACGGATGCAGGAAATACACGATATTTTATCGGTGAAAGAAATTTTTGCTTATCTTAAACGCGAGATGGAAGCCATTCCCGAATAAGGTACTGATTTTTGAATGATGAGGTGAACATTTTGGAAAAACGTGTAGTAGTTACCGGGTTGGGGGTTATTTCGCCTGTCGGTAACGGTAAAGACGCTTTTTGGGAGGCACTGTTGGCAGGTAAAAGCGGTATCGGCCCGATTACCCGTTTTGATGCGTCCGAGTATACGGCACGCATTGCCGGCGAAGTCAAGGATTTTAATGTTTCCGATTACAGTATTGACCGCAAAGAAGCGCGGCACATGGATCCGTCCACACAATATGCCGTAGCGGCGACGAAACTGGCTTTGGACGATTCTGGCATGGATCTGGAGAAGGAAGACCGCGACCGTATCGGCACGATTATCGGTACGGGTATCGGCGGCATGGAAACACTCCACAACTTATACAAAGGCCTCTTCGACAAGGGCCCGGCCCGTGTCAATCCCTTCGTCGTTCCCAAGATGATTGCCAACATGGCGTCCGGTCAGGTTTCCATTACCTTCGGCCTGCAAGGGCACTGTGCCAGTGTCGTCACGGCCTGTGCGACCGGAACGAACTCGATTGGCGACGCTTTCCGCATGATTCAGCGCGGTGAGCTCGATGCCGCCGTTGCAGGCGGGACGGAGGCCGCCGTTTCTCCCGGTGCCGTAGCGGGCTTTGCCGCTATGAAAGCCTTGAGCACGCGTAACGACGACCCGGAGCACGCATCCCGTCCTTTCGATAAAGACCGCGACGGTTTTGTCATGGGTGAAGGTGCCGGTGTCGTCGTTCTCGAAGAATTGGAACACGCCCGTAAACGGGGTGCTCACATTTATTGCGAACTTGCCGGTTACGGCAGCAACGCCGATGCCTATCATATTACGGCGCCTGCGCCTGAAGGATTGCAGCAGTCTAAGTGCATGCAGCTTGCCGTCGACGATGCGCATATCGACACGCGCGAAGTGGACTACGTCAATGCTCACGGTACATCGACACACCTTAACGATTTGAATGAATCGGTCGCCATCTCCCGCGTATTCGGCGAGCACGCGAAAGATATGCTTATCAGTTCGACCAAGTCCATGACGGGCCATCTCCTCGGTGCAGGCGGTGCCGTTGAAGCTATTGCCTGCGCCCTGACCGTTTACACGGGTAAGGTGCACCCGACGATCAACCTCGTCGAGGTGGATGACGAATTGAAAAAATACGGTTTGAACTACGTGCCCAATACGGCCGTAGAAGCAGATGTAAAGGTGGCCATTTCCAATTCCTTCGGATTCGGCGGCCACAATGCGACATTGTTATTTAAAAAATATACAGAGGCGTAAGTGAAGTGTTTATAAATGAATAAGGCAAGAAAAGAGCAGCTTGAACGGTTTACAGAACTATTACATTTACATCCTTTTTCGGACTGGAGACTGCTCGATCAGGCATTGACCCATTCGTCGTATACGAATGAAGATAAGACTCATCACAGTCTGCACAATGAACGGTTAGAGTTCTTAGGTGATGCCGTGTTGGACATGGTCGTCGGCGAATACTTGTACCGCCGCTATCCCGACATGCCCGAAGGAAAGTTGACCAGGGCCCGTGCCAGTGTCGTCAGCGAAGAACCGCTGGCTTGTGCGTGCGCGGCTTTTCACATGGGTGACTATTTGCTTCTCGGCAGAGGTGAAGTGCGTACGGGCGGCCGGACGCGTAACAGCATTATGGCCGACGCTTTTGAAGCCGTCGTCGGAGCGATTTATATGGACGCTTCATACAGTGCGGCGCGCGAATTTATCCTGACTCAATTGGACAAGTACTTGCAGCTTGTCGATAAGGGTGTGTACGGTAAAGATTATAAAACCTATTTCCAGGAATTATTGCAGCGGGACGGCACGCAGGATATTCATTATCATCTCTGTCATGAAGAAGGGCCGGATCATAACAAGACCTTTTTCATGGAAGTTGTCGTCAACGGCGTAACCATGGGAACGGGGTCGGGCAAGACGAAAAAATCCGCCGAGCAGCATGCCGCTTATGCGGCACTGGAAAAAATGGACGCCTTGTCGTTCTGATAACAGGAAAAGTAAAAGGCTGATGCGACAGCATCGGCCTTTTTTCACAGGAGTCTCTATGAAAAAATCGGTCATTCCCGTATTTATTCCGCACTTAGGGTGTCCGTATCGGTGCGTCTTTTGTGACCAGCATAAGATTACGGGGCGGCAGTCCGTACCGACCGGGGCTGATGTGGCCGCCAAGATTGAAGCTTATATACGCGGCGTAAAGCGCCATTGGGAAGTCGCCTTTTACGGCGGCAGCTTTACGGCTGTTGACGTGCGCCTGCAGGAGGAACTGCTTGCGCCCGCCTATGCGGCCTTGGCGTCCGGAACGATTGGAGGCCTGCGCTGCTCGACGCGTCCCGACTGCATTACGCCCGAAATCTTGCGGCGGCTGCAGTGCTACGGCCTGACAACGGTAGAGCTCGGTGTCCAGTCCATGGATGATACTGTCCTCGCCGCAGCTAAACGGGGCCACACGGCGGCGGACGTCGAGACGGCGACGGCTCTCTTACGGGATTTCGGCTTCACTGTCGGACATCAGCTCATGCCCGGCCTGCCCGGTGAAGACTGGGCGAGCCTTGCCGAGACGACGGCCCGTGTCTGCAGACTGAAGCCCGACATGGTGCGCATATACCCGGTCGTCGTAATTGCCGGTACGGAACTTGCCGACCTTTACGGCAGCGGTGATTACACGCCCCTTTCGGTGGATGAAGGAGTACGCCGCGCCGCCTATATGAAGGAACACTTCCTGCAGCAGGGTATTGGCTGCATTCGTACGGGCCTGCAGGCGACGGAAGAGCTGGACGGGACCGTTGCGGTTATAGGCGGTGCCTACGCGCCGGCCATGGGAGATATGGTTGATTCCCTGCGCTACGGCAGACAGATTCGGTTCTTGCTGGAAGCGTTGGAGAGGCCTTGCCGTGTGATGATTTCTTACAATCGACGCGATACGTCGCGGACACGGGGCTACAAGAATGAGAATGTGCGGCTCGTGGCGGACATGGGTATATCAGCGGCGTGGCAAGAAATAAATGAAGTGCCGTTGCATACGATTCTTGTCGAGACGGCTGCCGGGAAATGGTATTTGCGGCCTGATACGGGGGAACGGCCTCTCGTTGCTCACTGCTTGCACTGTGGTATAATGGGGCCGTAAGCCGGTGTTTTATGAAGGGGGAGTTTGTATGCAGGAGATTTTGTTGCGTGTGCGGGTTTCGCAGTATGCGTCGTGTCGTCAGTTGGTGGATGCCTTGGAACTTGGAGCCGACGATTTACTGCTCACGAACCGCTATATTTACGACTCGTATTTTGCCGGATTCGAGATGCCGTGCCAAGTTGTTTTTCAAGAGAAATATGGTGCCGGTGAGCCGTCCGATGATATGGCCGAGGCGATTTATGCGGATATAAAAGGGGAACCGAAGCGGATTGTTGCTGTCGGCGGCGGTACGATTATTGATTTGGCCAAATTTTTTACGTTAAAGCAGGTCAGCCCGATTCTCGATTTATATGACGGCAAGGTTCTGCCCGAAAAAGGACGGGAGCTCGTGATTGTGCCGACGACGTGCGGTACGGGCAGCGAGGTGACGAATGTCGCTGTCCTTGCACTCAACAGCCGGCACACGAAGAAAGGCCTCGCCGTAGATGCGTTTTATGCGGACGAGGCGATACTCGTGCCGGAACTGCTGAAAACTTTGCCGTGGCACAGTTTCGCCGCCAGTTCCATTGATGCACTCGTTCATGCCGTCGAGTCGGCCCTTTCACCGAAAGCGTCGGAAACGACGAAGCTTTTCGGTTATAAGGCCATGGAAAAGATTCTCGGCGGCTACATGCAGATTAGGGAACACGGGCAGGAGGCGCGGTTTCCCTTGCATGGCGACTTCCTCCTGGCCTCCACGTATGCGGGCATCGCCTTCGGCAATGCCGGATGCGCTGCCGTCCACGCCCTGTCCTATCCTTTGGGCACCGCATATCACGTGGCCCACGGAGAATCGAATTATGCCATGTTTACAGGCGTTATGAATGCTTATATGGAGCGGAAACGGGATGGGGAAATCGCCGTCCTCAACGCGTTTCTGGCAGATATGTTGGGTACGGAAACGCATAGGGTCTATGAAGAATTGGAGAATCTTCTCAACGTCATCTTACCGAAAAAAGCGCTTCACGAATACGGTGTAACGAAAGGAGACTTGAAGGATTTTGCACATTCCGTTGCGATTAACCAAAAACGGCTGACCGACAATAATTTCGTCCCTCTCACGGAGGCGGATTATTACGAAATCTATAAGAAGCTGTATTAAAAGCGTATAAAAGCGGCATCTCCCGACAGGAGCGGTGCCGCTTTTATTGTTGCCGAAATCGTCTGCCGAACTGATGAAATGGCGGTAAATACAGCGGTATTGACTGTGTTCCGCCGACCATATTTTACAAATAGTTTCCGTGATTCCTACAGTATAGTTTTAATATGCGTCGGGTACTTGAAAAGGAAGACGAGTTTTCATATAATCCGAGTATCAACAAAAAAGTTGATGAAAGGAGTGTGACTGATATGTTATGCTTGTCCAAAAAGATGAAAATGATGATGGTAGCGGCTTCGTTTATGACATTTACCGGAGGTACGGCTATGGTTTATGCCGCTCCGCCGCCGCCGAATGACCGGCCGGCACATCATGAAGCACCGCCGCCCAAGCCTAAGAAACACCGTCACGAGTCGTCCGGTCATGGAAATGAAGCGGCCGCCTTTGTCATCGGCGCAGTGGTAGGTGCGGTCGTTGCCGATAATACGTAAATCCGTATCGGCAAAGCACAGGAGAACGAAAGCAAGAATAATAATTACATAGATTGGCCTAGAAGCAGCCCCGTTACCGAATCGATAACAGAGCTGCTTTTCTAGTTTTTTTCTCAATGCCTGCAGTGTGGTACAATATAGGCACTGCTCTCGGCAGGAGGTGTTTATATGTTACATAAGCAATCAGAGGAGGAGAATACAATGAAAACAGGATACGATATCTTAAATGATCCCTTTTTAAATAAAGGCACGGCCTTTACACAAGCCGAGCGGAAGAATCTCGGCCTCGTCGGTCTCCTGCCGCCGCACGTGCAGACCATAGAAGAGCAGGCACGGCAGGTATATGAGCGCTATTCCGGTAAGCCGACGGGATTGGAAAAAAGACGGTTTCTCATGCAAATATTCGATACCAACAGGACCCTGTTTTACTATGTTTGCAGCAATCATATTGCGGAAATCATGCCTATTATCTACGATCCGGTCATTGCGGAAAACATCGAGCAGTACAGCGAACTCTTCGTGAATCCGCAGAATGCGGTCTATCTGTCTATCGACGCTCGGGATAATGTGGAAGAAGCATTGAAGAACGGTGCCGCCGGCCGGGATATTCGCCTCATCGTCGTTTCCGACGCCGAAGAAATCCTCGGTATCGGCGACTGGGGCACGAACGGTGTCGATATATCCGTCGGCAAGCTCATGGTCTATACGGCTGCTGCCGGTATAGATCCGCAGTCGGTACTACCCGTTGTCCTCGACTGCGGCACAAACCGCAAGGAGCTGTTGGCAGACCCTCTTTACTTGGGCAATCGCCACGAACGCGTCGGCGGTGACGCATACTACGCCTTTATCGACAAGTTCGTGCAAACGGCGGAAACTCTTTTTCCGAAGCTCTACCTTCACTTTGAAGACTTCGGCCGCAACAATGCGGCAAATATACTGAACAAATACAATACGATCTATCCCGTCTTTAATGACGATATTCAGGGGACGGGTATCATTACACTTGCCGGCATCCTGGGCGGTCTGCGCATTTCCGGCGAGAAACTGACCGATCAGATCTACATGTGTTTCGGCGCCGGCACGGCAGGCGCAGGGATTGCCAAGCGGATTTACATGGAAATGACGGGGCAGGGCCTTACACCGGAAGAAGCGAAAAAACACTTTTACCTGGTCGATAAACAAGGACTCCTCTTTGAAGATACGCCGGGCCTTACACCGGAGCAGGCATTTTTTGTGCGTAAGCGAAGCGAGTTCGACCGTGCCGATAAACTGACTGACTTGGAAGCTGCCGTGAGGGCTGTAAAACCGACGATTCTCGTCGGGACGTCCACCGTTCCGGGCGCCTTCACGGAGGCAATTGTCCGCTGCATGGCGTCGTACGCGAAGCGGCCCTTTATTTTCCCTCTCAGTAATCCGACGAAGCTGGCCGAGGCGAAGGCGGCCGATCTTATTGAGTGGACGGACGGCCGCGGCCTCATTGCGACGGGGATACCCGCCGCCCCCGTGACTTATAAGGGCGTGACGTACGAAATCGGGCAGGCCAACAACGCCTTGGTCTATCCGGGCCTCGGCCTCGGCGTCATGGCGGCGGAAGCGAAACTTTTGACGACCGAAATGATCTCCGCCGCCGCCCATTCCTTGGGCGGCATTGTCGATACGAAGCAGCCCGGAGCGGCGGTCCTGCCGCCGGTGACAAAATTGGCCGAATTCTCCCATACTGTCGCCGTCGCCGTAGTGAAATGCGCCGTCGAGACCGGCATGGCCGGCAAGAACGTCACAGATGCCGATGCCGTCGTAAACGACTTGAAGTGGTACCCTGCGTATGAACAGAATAGTATAGAAGAATAGAAAATCGCAAAAAACCGGAGCTTCCAAAGCCCCGGCTTTTTATGCGTCTATAAGAGATAAATGTATTTTTTAAACACATAGAAAAGTATCTTTTATGCAAAAAACGCATTGAATTTCTCATAATTTTTGTCCGATTGGATTATTTTCGGTCCGAATGGAGTGGAAAGGACAATAGGTCTCAGATATTATAAAAATAATGATATTTATACTCAATATAATATATAAATAGCGTATGTTCGGAATGGAATAAGTATATCAAAGACATGAGGGAGGCGAACGAAAGTATGAAGTATCACGCCAACAGGAAGACGAAGTATCTTCTCCTGCAGTGTGCCGTCCTGACCTGGCTGGCCCTGCCCGTCTGTGCGGCGGACAGTCCTGTAGGGGGGACACCCACGTTACGACAGGGGACATAGTCGTAGCGGCCGATGCGGCTAAGGAAGCGGCAAAGTATGAGTCCCAGAGCACGACGATCATCACCAAGGAGGACATTGCCGCCAAGCAGGCCAAATCCGTCGAAGACATCATTTTCAACGAAGTCGGCGTGACCCGGACGGTCGACGCCATGGGGCGCGTAGGCGTATCCGTTCGCGGTGCGGAGCCGCGGCACACGCTGATTCTCGTCGACGGTCAGCCCGTCATGGGTGATTTTGCCAAATATTACGGTGCTGCCGACGAATTACAGCGGCTGGGGACGGAAAATGTGGAGCGCATCGAGATCATCCGTGGTGCGGCGTCCGCCAAATACGGAGCCGACGCCATCGGCGGCGTTATCAACGTCGTGACCCGGCAGCCGTCGAAGCGGGCGGGGTTGCAGGTCAATGCCGAAGGGCGGCGGGAAAAAGGAAACGGCGATCTTTTCCCGTATTCCAATTTCTTCCTGCGGGCCGATTCGGGGCAAATGGGAAAATTCCGTATCAGCGCCTACGGCACCAAACGGGATATCATGCCTATTTACGCGTCGGAAAAAATGACTCATTCCGCCTCCTCCGAGATCTTTTACGGCGGTACGGCGGCGACTATCAAAAATTCGCTCCGGTATTACGGTGATACGTCCGACATCGGTCTGTCCGCAAGCTACAATGTAGACGATCACAACACGATAAATCTCAGGGCGAACCGCTATACGGAAGACCTGGAGCGCTATGTCAAGCATACGGATTCTGTATTTGAACCGCTGCAGTACTTCAAACGGAAGCTGGACCGCAATACGTACAATGTGTCCTGGCAGGGGAACAACCGGGGCGGTACGGATTGGGATGTGGAATTCAACTATTCACGCATGAACGAGGATGACGTTGCCTTGAGCAGTGATTATGCGAAATCCGTTTATGAAGGAAAGAACACCTTGGAATACGTGGATGATATCGATCATCGCCAATATGATTTCAAGGCGACGGCCAACACGCAGGTCAATGACCGGCATCTGTTGACCTACGGTGTCGGCTATACCTATGAAAAAGGAAGCGGCAGCCGCCTGAAAAATGCGCCGCATACCTATATGCGCCACATCGATCCGTGGGATTACGACAAGAGTCTGCAGATCGACGAAAAGACGGGAAAACCCGGTTCCAACATACATTATTATAAATGGAAGCGCAATGCGGCCGGTCAACTCGAATGGGACTATAACTATGAAAAATACGGCAGCAGCACGAACACGCCGGAACTCACCGAGGAAGAATTTGATCT
The DNA here is from genome assembly GCF_900095855.1 of Megasphaera coli. Lineage (GTDB taxonomy): Bacteria > Bacillota > Negativicutes > Veillonellales > Megasphaeraceae > Megasphaera > Megasphaera massiliensis_A. Next base: position 155,187 of record NZ_FMIY01000002.1, read on the forward strand.
CATCAGGGATCCGAACACCAATTAACTTTCCTATACAAAACTGGGAGAGCACATGGAGTTGTTCCCCAAAGTGCAGGCCTTCGGCAATCGACTGATGGCAGAAGCCGAGAACCAGGGGAATCCGAATGTCGGTAATATGTTCAACGCCGTCGAAAATTACTATACCACGAAGACCGTCTATTTCAACGGCAAGACCTTTGAGCAGGGATATCGGGAGCGCACGAATCAACAAATCATCGGCGAGGCATCCATCCGCAAGGAGCATATATTCATCCAAGACACATGGCAGGTGAACAAGGATACGCTTTTCATGCCGATCGTGCGCCTTGATCACAGCAGTCTTTTCGGTTCTCATGTAACGGCCAATCTGGGCATGACGCGTAATGTGAAGGGCAACGTCCACCGCCGCTTGAAGGCCAATATCGGCACGGGCTATACGGAGCCGGGCATGGGTGAGCTTTACTATAACTGGGAGATGTACGGCGGCAATCCGGTCGGCTACGGGATTTTGGATATGAATACCAAGGCTTACGGCGGCCTGGCACGGCTGGGCTGGTATTGGGAGGGGAATCCCGATCTTAAGCCGGAGAAATCGGTCAACTTCGATATTTCCCTTGAAGGGGAAAACAAGAATACCTATGCCAAGGCCGGTCTTTTTTATAACCGCATCAACAATTATATGACGACCTATTTTACAGGAACCCTTATGGATTTTTCTCCTTATATCAACGAGTCTACTCCGGCAGGGCAGGACAAATGGATGTATGCGCCCGATATGATCTACAGCTTTAAGAATATCGGCCGTGCGGAGATAGGCGGCATAGAACTGGAAGCGGAGCAAAAGCTGGGCCGCCGCTGGAAGGCAAAGCTCGGGTATACGTACCTCCATGCAATCAACAAGAGCGATCCCGATATGCCGCGGCAGCTCCTCGACAAACCGCAGCATAAAATCGATATCGGCTTGACGTATACGGACGAGAAGAGCGGCTGGAGCGGCTCGATTTGGGGCAATTACTATATCCATATGCTGGACAGCAACAGCCTGGCAGGCAGCGGCAATTATATGTATTCCCGCATTGATCCCAATGATGCGGGGAAATCGATTATCGGCTACCGGTTTGCCGATAAGAAAAAACAGCGCTATGAAAAAAAGACCTTCAGCCTCTGGAATATTATGCTTCAAAAGAAATTCGATAAAGATTCCTTTGTCTATTTCGGTATCGACAATATCTTCAATCACTGCGATGACGACCGGGCTTTCGGCGGGCGCGTCTACCGCTTCGGCGTAAATATGAAATTCGGCTATCAGCCGCCGAAGGAAGGAGAACCGCAAAGCACCGTATCACCGTCAGCGGCAGGGACGGAAAAAACGACGGAGCCGCTCCGCAAAGACGGCAGCGGGCAGAAGCCTATGGCAGATACGGTGGCAAAGCAGGATGATTTCTTCATTACCAAACCCTTTGATACTGCTAAAAAACGGGGTGTCGAAGTGATCGGCGATTACCGGGCGCGCTGGAACAGTCACGGCGGTACGAACCGTCCGGCAGCGACGGCCTCGGCGACGACGGATATCAGTGATGCCGCAAAGAATATGTTGGATCGTTCCGAGCACGGGTTTGAACAGCGGCTGCGGCTGGGGATCAACGCCCGTATAGGCGACAACACGAATCTGACACTTATAGGCAGCGCCTCGGGTGCAGGCGGCGTGGATACGGCCCATGAAATTTCCTCTTCCAAGGGGCTGAATCATCAGCGGCTGGAACGGGTTGATATAACGCAGCATGTGAAGAAATGGGACTTTTCTATCGGCCGGCTTAAAGAGTTCATGGGCGTGACGGGGTACTGGTTCGGCAAGGAATTCGACGGCGCCCGTGCCGTCTGGACGAGCGGCCGCAGTCAGGTGCGTATCGGCTACGGTGATTTCGGTCATAGCACGGGGATTGTTGATTCACCGTATACGCGGGCCACGCGTGAGCTTTTCTACCGTGCTCCGACCGTGGACGAGTTCCTCGGGCTGAAGAGCGACGCAGGGAACAATCCCGCGGGCGAAGAAATCGTGCCGAATGCGGGCAATATGGTCAATTTCTACTAGCAGCTGAAGAATGCCGCGACGGTAGAGGAACAGTACGCCATCATCCGTCGGATGCTCAGTCTCGCCAAGGCTTCCTACGGAGAGAAGTTTATCTATGATATGTTCACTCAAACACCGGGCGGACGGGAAAGTTACGACGCCTATTCTCCCAGCATTCCCGGCGTATCAAGTCTTTCGTATTCGTATAAAGATGCGCACGGCACGGTGCACCACCGTACCATCGGCAATGTTCCGTCGGAGCAGATGGAGGGGCTTCTGACGAAAGAGGAAAAAACGTCATGGAACGATGCCACACCGCTTGAGTGTGACGGCACGGCCTATCGGAACACGTGGTGGAACAAGAACGGCGGCACATTGGCCGACAGACTTGCGCGCCTCGCACAGTCAAAACTCGGTGCGGGCGAAACGTTCCAAGGTTTTGACCAAGACCTCAAGACAGAGTTTATGAAGCAAAATGATACACGTACACAAAGACCCCAGATAGCGACAGACGGCGGCAATGGTGTCATTCCGCTTCCGCAAAGGGCAAAGGTTCCGTATCCCGTGGCACGATATTTTGAGAAAATCGCCAATGCGTTGCGCTTGGAAACGGAGGACGGCAGCCGTTTGCCGCGTAAGGGATTGGAAGCCGTATTGGGCAAGATCGTGCCTGTAAACGGCACTGTTTTGCGGCGCGATACGGTGCCGTCTATTGACCGGGCTTTCTTTATCCAGGCCAGACACGAGCTAACGCCGAACGTCGGCCTTGCCGTCTGGTATCTGCGCTCCGTCAATGACGATACGCATACCTATGCCGCCGCGCACGGGACGGGCAACGATATCGAGGAGTTCGATCATCTTGCCAATGTCATCGGCATCGGCGCGAAGTGGCGCTTCGGCCCGAATGCGTCCGTTTCCGTCGACTGGGGTCAGAACCGCACGGATCTCGGCCGCTATCTGAACGGCCACACGCGGTACAGCCACACGAACGGCATGTCCGACTTCACCATGCTGGGCCGCGCCCGCGGCGGTACGCCCCGGTTCTGGACGATCCGCTTCGATATCGGCCATGCCGATACGGATAGGCCCGGCAGCTGGAATGCCTTTGCGGACTATAAGTACTTCCAGCACGGTTCCTTCTTCGGCGGCAACGGCACGGAGGGCGTACCGGACAGATACATGGACGGCATCAAGTCCTTCACCGTCGGGGCAGGCTACGTGCCGGCGAAGGATTTCCTCATCAAGGCGTTCTACACCTTCGACGCCAAAGGCATCGGCAAGCGCGATACCCTCTACGGGCCGGAAAGCTTCAAGATCGGCGACTACACGCGCATCCAGGCGACGTATAAATTTTAAAATTCTTACTTGTATATAGGGCAGCGTATTTCTCCCCCATATAACGCTGTCAGTCAAAGCGGGCAGGTACGCCATACCGAAACAGGCAGGCGTGCCTGCCTGTGTTGACGTTCAATATATATTTGAAAAAGTTTACAATCTGTTTAGAAAATCGTTAACTTTTCTTTTTATACTTACGCAGAGTAAATATAAAAGGGGAGTTAAGGATGGCAGCAGAACGACAAAAAGAACATACGGGTTTTTCGGAACGGCGGATACTTTTCGGCTTGGCTCTGTTTTGTGCAATCTTGTATTTCAGCGGTATCGGGCAAATGGCCGTAACCGATCCGGTCGAGGTCAATTATACGGAAACGGCCAAGGAAATGTTGGCCGCCGGAGATTGGCTGTCACCGCGCATATACGGGCAGTACTGGTATGATAAGCCCGTGTTCTTCTACTGGGAACTGATGGCGGCTTTTAAGCTTTTCGGCATTACGGACTTTGCGGCCCGCTTCTTTCCGGCTCTTTTTGCAACAATCGGCGTGTATATGACGTACTTTTTCGGCAAGTATCTCTATAATGCCGAAACAGGTGCGACGGCGGCAGTTATTTTGGGGACGTCTCTCGAATATTGGTATATCGGTCATGCGGTCATTACGGACATGACCCTGGCAGTTTGCATGTCTGCAAGTATTATGCTCTTTTATGTGGCCTATGCCGAAGACAAGCCGCTGTTGTTATACGGTGCCTTTGCCACGGCCGGGATAGCCGTTTTGACGAAAGGCCCTGTCGGCTTTCTCTTGCCGGGATTAATTCTTTTTGTATTTCTTTTTCTGCAGCGGCGGCTGAAGTTTCTCATAAATCCGCACATATGCGGCGGCTTTGCTTTATTTCTTCTTATCGTCTCCTTCTGGTATGTGCCTATGTATCAATTGCACGGACAGGCGTTTATCGACACCTTTCTCGGGACGCACAACCTGCTGCGAGCGACCGTTGCGGAGCATCCGAAGAATAATGTATTCTATTATTATTTGCTCATTTGGGCGGCGGGATTTTTCCCGTGGAGTCTCTTCTGTTTACCCGGGGCGGTACATTGCCTGCGGCAAAAAAGACTTTCCTTGCCGACAGGAGACGCGGAACGGCTCCTTGTTCTTTGGGGTGCCGTCGTAGTTCTCGTTTTCCAGTGTATGGCATCTAAATACCTGACTTATACATTCCCTTATATGATGCCGCTTGCCGTCGGAGCGGCACCGTACGTGCGCCGTCATCTGCGGCCTTACGGCAAAGCGGTTTTGGTCGGTATGAGCGTTTTTTACATCGGTGCGGCGTTTATGATAGCACCCCGGGAGACGAAATGTGCTTCCGGAAAAGAGGCGGTGCCGCTGCTGCAGTCCTTGTGTGATGAAAACACGGATATTGTCAGTTACGGTATCCGCTATCCGGCGACACTCGTATATTATGCGGATTTACCGGTCAGACGGCTGGAAACGCGGAAAGACATAGAAAAATGCAAGCCCCGCAGTATGACCTGGACGGATACGAACGCCATGCCCTTTATGGCCGTTGAAGACTTGCGGCCCGACAGGAATGTCCTGGTCATTACGGATATACAGCACCCGGAGCAGGTGCAGCGCGGCTTGCCGGGAATGTGGCGAGAGGTAGGTGCCGCAGGCCGCTTCGCTTTTTATAAGAGAATAGAACCGTAATAAAAGGACACCTATGATACACATAGGTGTCCTTTTATTACGAGCTGTTATTTTTACCGGAAGCGATAGCCGGCGCCCCAAACCGTTTCAATGTAAATCGGCTTGGACGGCTCCGGTTCTATCTTTTCACGGAGCCGGTTAATATGTACCATGACGGTTGCCGTATCGCCGACGGCATCAAAGCCCCAGACCCGTTCGAACAATGTATCCTTGCTGAAAACGATGCCCCTGTTCTTGGCCAGAAAGAGAAGCAGTTCGAATTCTTTATTTGCCAATGTAATTTCCCTTTCTGCGACGAAGACGCGATGCTCTTCCGGCCGGATCTCCAGATCACCGCTGCGGAGGGAGGTCGTCTTCGTGCCGCCGTTCTTCCCGGTCAGGCGCTCATACCGTGTGAGATGTGCCTTGACGCGGGCTACGAGCTCGCCGGGACTGAAAGGCTTGATAATATAGTCATCGGCACCGAGGCCGAGGCCCCGAATTTTGTCGACGTCTTCACGCCGTGCCGATACCATGAGAATGGGGATATCCTTTTCTTTGCGTACTTCACGGACGATTTGAAAACCGTCCGCGCCGGGCAGCATGACATCGAGGAGAAGCAGGTCATAGGCTTCTTTTTGCGCCAACTCCAGTCCCTTTGTGCCGTCTGCGGCAATATGAGCCGCAAAGCCGTCAGCTTCCAAATAATCCCGTTCCAATTCGGCGATCGCCGTATCGTCTTCTACAATCAATATCTTTTTCATCTTAGTGCTCCTTATCAAGCGGTAAATCAATGATAATGGTCAGACCGCCGCCGGCAGCGGATTCGGCGCGGATCGTGCCGTTCATGGCAAGGATAATCTGTCTGACAATGGCCAGTCCCAGGCCGCTTCCTTTTCGGACGTTGCTCCGTGCCGGATCGGTACGGTAAAAGCTGTCGAAGAGTTTCGGCAAATCGGTTTCATTGACGCCGGGGCCGTTATCGGCAAAGGAAATAAAAAGCCGCTCTCCCCGGGAATACAGGCTGATCTCCATAGTACCCCGGTTTTTGTCCATATATTTGACGGCATTGCCGAAAATATTATCAATAACACGCTGAAACTGCATTCTGTCGATCTGTATAAATGTATCTTTTTTCAAACCGCTCGTATTCAAGGTCAGGTCCAGGCCTTTTTCGGCATAGAAAGGGCGTTGTTCAGTCGTAAAATCAATGAAATAGTCACGAATGTTCACTCTTTCAAGATGGAAGGGAACGCGTCCCCAATCGAGCTTGGAAAAGAGGAAAAGGCTGTCCACCAGGGATTCCAGAATATCGGCACTCTGGTAGATTTGTTCCGTGTAATGACGTTGTTTTTCGGGAGTATTGGCGATGCCGTCAAGGATACCGCCGGCATATCCTTTCAGTGCAGTGAGCGGTGTTGACAGATCGTGGGATATCCCGGCAATCAGTTCCTTGCGGTTTTTTTCGTATTTTTCCCGTTCATCCTGCGACCGTTTCAATTCCTGCCGCATCAGCTCAAAGTCTTGGCAGGCCCTGCCGAATTCATCGCGCGCTTCAATTTCTACGGGTACGTCCAGGTTACCCTTGCGGACTTCGGCTGCCGCCTTTTGCAGCGACGAGAGCGGTTCCAGGATCTGTCGTGACAGGAGCCGGGACAGATAACGTCCCAGCGCGACGATCAAGATGACGGCTATGGCCAGGAGAGCATATAAAGCCGTTTCCCAAAGCTCTTTCATATCATTGCCGGGGATCATGTCCTTGGCCAGGAAAGGGACGGCTCCCGAAGCCATGACGACGGTGCGGCTTCGAGGTGACATGTAAGAGAAGGTAAAACCTTCGTCGTCCCAGACCATAACGGACGGGTTGGAGCCGTATTTGTGAAGGATACGTTCCGCAACGGCGGTGCTGTTTGCATTGGGAGAAGCGTAATAGATTTTGTCGTCCTGAGTGACGACGACGTCGATTCCCAGCGCTTCCAGGAGGCGGCATGCTTCTATAAAATTTTTTATTTTGGGAGGCCCCTTGCGTTCCGCCTTGACGCGAAGTGAGCTGACGGCATATTGAACCGTCAGGGCCGAGCCTTTTTCCGGCCATAGAGCCGTAAGTATATCCTGTTGTGCCGTACCGGAGAAGCGAAGCGCCGCCAGGAGAAGGCCGCCGATCAGCATGAGTAAGCATACGGGCACGGCGACCATCATAAAGTTGGCTAAAAAGAGGCGCTTCCGTACGGAAAAATCACGTAATCGTATGTTCATACTGCACCTTCTTTCACTTTTATTTCTTGTATTTATTATATAATACAACCTTTATAGATACCCGCACAGAGACAAATGAAATTATTATGAATTATTTTATTTCCCGTTTATTTTTTGTTTAATCCTTTTGAATATACTGAGACCATCAAAAGTTTACAAATGTAGCCCGAAGGGCTGAAGGAGGTAATATCATGAATAATGAAAAAATGGTAAATACGGTGAAAGAAAAGGCTGATAAAATTTTTACAAAACGAAATTTTAAACGGCTTGCCGCAGTGTTGGTCGTCTGCGCCATACCCCTGAGCGGCGGTGCATGGTACCAGTATCAACAGGAAGAAGCGTTAAAACAGGAAGTACGGCAGGCCAAAGCACAGATGGTCGCCAACCAGGCACAGCAGCGGGGCATGACCTTGATCAGCGAGGATCAGGTGAAGGAGATCACCGCTAAAACTGTCGGCGCGGACGGGAGCGGGATTGATTTCCGCAAGATTGCTTTGAGCGATAAGAGCGGACATGGTGATAAAGAGAAGGATCACAAGAAAGAACATAAGGATAAAAAAGACAGATCACATGAAGAAAGGGAAAGAGACGGCCGACATAAGGATAAGGTATTGCAGAATGAGCAAAGCGGTTCCGGACAAGGAATGCCCGCTTCACAGAATGCAGATACCCAAGCCGGACAGCTGCAGCCGCCGACACCGCCGCAGCCGGCAGACGGTCAGGCCGGACAACCGCAGCAAATGCCGGCAGGAGGTGTGCAATCTGCACCGGTTATTCAGGATTTCCTGCCGATCTATAAGGTCGACTGCAGAGTCGGCAACGTAAAATATGAACTCGCTATCGATGCCGTAACGGGCAATGTGCTTCGCTGCGAAGTGGATGACTAGCGGCGAAGAAGCCGATACTACTCAAAAAGACAGGGGCACTCTTATCAGGTAATTGATGAGAGTGCCCCTGTCTTTTTGTCCTATAACCCTATCCTGCCAAGTGCGGGTATGGGCGATGCATGTTATTCGTTCTCTGCGGCACGGCCTGATGTTCACGTATAAAACGCATCGCCTGTTGGGGGAACCGTTCAGGCAGGTTTGTGCCTAACTGTTCCGGCGATTATAAATTAAATTTTGCAATGACTGTAAAATTGTGTATAATACAAAAAGAGACAGCAAGCGTTTCGTACCGCCAAGCTCGTCTCCAAAATTTAGAGATTTGAAAAAACGGCCCGGCGTTACGTTAATGTCGGGCCCGTTTTCATGGGCTCGCTGTTAACGAGCTGCCATGATTATAGTGGCAACCAAGACACCGAAAGCTATCATCAAAGATAGTACTTTATAGATATCCATAGCTATCACCGCCAATCCTTGGAGGATTGATGAGCCTGACACGCTTGCTATCTTATTGCAAGTATAGCATAGATCGGTTTTACCGAGTGGGATTTTAGCTGTTTCTAATCTGATTTTAATATATGCTGTTTTAAAATTGTTGCGTTTATGATTATACCGATGAGGCCGAGTGACTTGTCGGTATTTTTTATCCTGTCAAGTGCGTGTATGGGCGATGCATGTTATTCGGTCTCTGCAACACGGTCTGATATTCACGTATAAAACGCATCGCCCGTCAGGGAAACCGTTCCGAAGACGGCGTGCTGAACGTAAGAGCTGTCGTATTTTAATAGATTTTGATTATAAAACAAAAGCCGGGCTACATTACTGTAACCCGGTTTCCTGTCAAGAATTTGGTAGGATGACATTCCTACATCTCCTAATTGGGTATAAACCCTCCGGCGACGGCTGCCTGTTCCGTCCTCAAATTCTTTTTACAGTTATAGTATACGAGTGTTAGAATTGTTTGTCAAACCTTTTTTAATGTACCTTTGGCAATGAAGTTTTGTACTCTGTTGCTGTTAAGTGTATAAATAGAGCGTGCAAAATATACGTTGCTTTTTGATTTCCGGACAGCAATCTTTACGAATTTTTCAGTGACAGGATCTTTTTTTTACATACTCAATAGAATTGTCTTTAGAATCTAAACGTACATAGTCCGGTTTCTCCAAAATCTCCGGGATGAATTTAGAATATGTAGCATAATCCTTAGGATGGCGGCTATTCATGTGAGCAGTATTTGTATCACCCAATAAAATGGGGGTATCAACAGGGCAAGAAAGGCCTAATACCTTAATTACCAATATGGAGATGCTACCGATTTGTTCAGTTGGCAAAACTATCTCCTTTCTTACCGAGTATATTATTTTTGTCTCGACATGACTGCTTTGGACTATTTTATTTTTTATTATACTATATGTAAAGGTATTTAGAGGAACAAATTTATGTAGTCGTGGTGTTCTGCCAAGTGCGGGTATGGGAGACGCATTTTATTCGTTCTCTGCGGCACGGCCTGATGTTCACGTATAAAACGCGTCGCCCGTCAGGAGAACCGTTCATTCGCTTTGACTATCCTAAGAGCCCGCTTATTTGCTATAATGTCCATGTATATACTATGAGGAGGGATTGGATGAAAAAGAGATTGCTTACGGCAGTGACGGTGTTTTCCGTTTGCGCATTTGCGGCCGGTGCGGGTACGCAGGTGCAGGCTTTCAGCCTCGGCAGCGTCATTAAAGGCGGCGCCATCGGCGTTGTCGTCGACAAATACGGTGATTCGATCAACAGCTTTTTGAATAAATTGTTAAAGCAAAATAATTTGGACACATCTTACGCGACCAAGGTCGTTCCCATTGTCAGCCTCGGCAAGGGCAGCCGCGTCGGCGCCGCTCAGGTGACGGGGCCTACGGCCGAGGTGGAACGGGTCAAGGCCGTCGCCCAGGTGGAGGGCAGCTTCAACAACATTGCCCGCGTCAAGGGCCTCGTCCCCGTAGACAGCGCGAATCCGAGCGGTGCGTCCCGTATTCAGGGAGTCGGCGTATCGGCCATTATCGATTTAAAAATTTAAGTATCGCCCTTGCGGCGGACAATGAGGTGTGCAAGTTGGCAAAGAAATACTATGAACTTCACGTGGCGGGCTGCGTGCGGCAGCTTCCCATTCTCAACGTAACAGATACGCTCGCCATTGCGGGCTTCGTCATCTTGGGCGATACGGAACTTACGCAAAAGACGGCACGGGAGCTGGTCAAAAAAATCCCGGCGCATACGGAAATTCTCATGACGGCGGAGACCAAGGGTATTCCTTTGGCGGCCGAGATGGCACGCCTTTTGGGAATGGACCGATACGTTGTGGCACGCAAGGATATTAAGGCGTACATGGAAAATCCCCTCATCGTCGAAGACAAGTCCATTACGACAAAGGGCAAGCAGATTCTCTGTCTGACCGATACGGACGTGGCTCTTATTAAAGAAAAGAAGACCCTTCTCGTGGATGATGTAATCAGCACGGGCGGCTCCATGAAGGCCCTGGCGGAACTGGCCGGCAAGGCGGGTGCTGAGATCATAGGCCGGGCGGCCATCCTCGCCGAGGGAAATGCCTGTGAGAGAAACGATATTGTTTATTTGGAAACGTTGCCGCTTTTTAATGCGGAATAACGGCACGGAGAGGAAAAAGATGAAATCATACAAAGCAAGACGTATCATCAGCGCCTTGGCGCTGAGCATGGTCATTACGGCCTGTGTGCAGGCTGAAGAAGGAGCAACGGCCTACGGCAGCGTACACAGAGAGATTTCTACGGTCTCGACGGAAACTTCAACCACGTCATATGAGACTCGTGAAAGTCATTCGGGGAAAGAAGCGCGCGTTTTTACAGGCGTCGGCGTAGGGGACGTGATCCTGCCGAACATGAAGTCCCACCGCATGCCCCGAGGCCTGACAAAGACTGTGCGCAGTTTTTACGGTAATTATAATGCCGGCATTTTGGCGAAGGTCAAAGACGGAGGCAAGTGGGGACTCGTCGGAACGGACGGCTCCGTGCTGATCGCTCCGAAGTACAAGGAACTCGACTCCGCCGGAGTGCCCGGCATGTTTTGGGCGACGGAAAAGAAAACTCCCGTTCTCATCGACAAGAACGGCAATCCCTTGCCTGCAGGTACTTCTGCGCCGGCCGTACATGCAGACGGTGAAGATGATCTGACGCCTTTCAAAGAAAAAGGAAAGTACGGTTTTAAAGATAGTGCGGGCAATGTGAAGATAGGTCCCGTTTATAAAGAAGTCCTTGCCCCCTTCAGCGAAGGAATTGCCTTTGTGAAGAATGGTGACGGCAAGAAAGTTGCCGTCGATACGACAGGAAAGGAACTGTTTGCCGCCCCGTACGACGAGCTCTTCGCCTATCACGACGGCTTGGCCGAGTATCGCCGGAATGTACATAAACTTAACTGGGGCGGCCTTGTCGGAATCGTTCTCGGCAATGTCGTAGGAGGCGGCGGTTACTACGGCATATATGACGATTATTACGGCATATATAACGGTTTTACACTTTCTTATGACGGCGTTAAGCGCGGTTACATCGACCGGAGCGGCACTGTCGTCATCGACAGCAAGAATGATGAAGTATGGCCGATTACGGCATACGGCACTTTCGTCAAAAATAAAGGTAAACTCGGCTTTATGAATCGCAAGGGGGCATATATCATTGAGCCGGGGAATTATGATATTGCTCCCGGGGTTTGGGATGATGCGGGAGGCCTTATCGCTATAAAAGACAAAGGAAAGGGGAAATATGCCGTCTTCAATCTTATCGACGGGATGCAGATGTCCCCGTTCGCCTATGACAACATTACGTTCCACGGCTCGAACCGAATCGTTTTGACGAAAAACAAGAGAAAACTTTTTGTTGATGAAGAGACGGGGACGATTATTGCGGAATATCCGGAAAAGTCGGAGATAGGTCTTTTCGGTGTCGAAAAGTATGCGTGGCTGGTTGATGAAAAAGGAATTTATCACATTATCGATACGGAAGGTACTGTCCTTTACAGCGCGCAGCCGGGCAGTCTGACGGCGGCAATGCCGTTCCTGAACGGTGTAACTGTCGTTAAGTCGAAGGGCGTTTACGGTATTATGGACAGTAAGGGTAATTGGATCGTCAAACCGGCGTATAAAGAAATAAAATTTCTGTAAAGAAGTGATACGATGAAAGCACTGTCCATGGATGATATAGAACGGCTGACACGTCTTTCCCGCGGTGAACGGGAAGGACTTGATCTTGCCGAGTCGCGCCTTGTCGATCTCGATCTGTCGGGACGGGATTTGTCGGGCCTCAAGCTGGACTGGTCCGATTTGGAGCGGGTGTGCTTCGACGGCGCCGACTGCACGGCCATGAGTCTTGCCAATACACGCTGTGTCGACTGCACCTTTGTCGGTGCCGACCTGCGCGATGCCGACCTCAAAGGCGCCGCCTTGCGCGGCTGCGATTTGCACGACGCTCATATCGAGGGTGCCGACTTATATGAAGCCAACTTGGAAGGAGCGCGCCTCGACGGTATCACGGATGATGAAAATACAAAATTCTTTCGCCTTTACTGCCCGGAAAAGGGTGCCTTTATAGGCTATAAGAAGTGCTTCAACGACCTCCTCGTGCAGATCCTTATCCCCGCCGATGCGAAGCGTACGTCCGCGACGGCCCGATCGTGCCGCTGCAACAAGGCCAAGGTGCTCAGTATCAAGAGCTTTGACGGCAAGACGGCTTATAAAGATGCCATGTCTCTCGTCGACCCGCACTTTATTTATCGTGTCGGCCGGTGGGTGGAAGTGAAGAATTTTAATGAAGACCGTTGGCACGATTCGACGACGGGCATTCATTACTGGCTGACGCCGGAAGAAGCGATGGCGTACTAGAGAGACGGCAGGAGGAAAAACGGATGCATATTATAGCGGCAGTAGATGACAGGATGGGCATGCTCTTTAACGGCCGCCGGCAGAGCCGGGACCGGGTTATGAATGAGCGGATTGCAGTCGTGTGCGGCGGTGAACTGTGGATCGCCCCTTGTTCGGCGGAGCTCTTCGACGGCTGTGATATTATGCTGCACGAGGAAGAAAATTTTTTGGTCGAAGCCAACCGGGGCGCCTATTGCTTCGTCGAGGCGGCGTCGCTGCTCCCCTTGGCGGATGCCGTCGACTCGGTCACGCTCTACAAGTGGAACCGCACTTATCCGGGCGATTTTTACTTCGACCTGCCTGTCGGCGAAGCGCCGTGGTACCTGGCGGAAAGCTGCGACTTCGTCGGCTCTTCGCACGATAAGATTACGGAAGAGGTGTATAAGCGATGAGTGCGATGTGCAAACGGCTTGCCCTCGTTATTGTCGCAATTTGCGCCCTTGCAGTGTCGGCTTGCGGCAAGCCTGCCGATACGGCATCTGCGCCGGCACTTCAAAGTGCACGGACCGAGCGGGGACGAAACGTCGTCGACCTTGCATCCGTACCGGCCTTTAACGGCAGGCCGTACGTCGTCATTAACAACAATGAGCCGTCCTTTACGAAAGAAGACATGACGACGACGTCCGTCGAGCGCTACAGTGACCTCGATCCCCTCGGACGCTGCGGTCCGGCCTTTGCCGACATCGGCACGGATCTCATGCCCACTAAGAAGCGCGGCCCTATCGGCTCCGTCAAGCCGTCGGGCTGGCAGACCGTCAAGTACGACAACGTCGACGGCAAGTACCTTTACAACCGCTGCCATCTTATCGGTTACCAGCTGACGGCGGAAAACGCCAATCCGAAAAACTTAATCACCGGTACACGTTATCTCAACGTGGAGGGCATGCTGCCCTTTGAGAATATGGTCGCCGACTATATCAAGGAAACGCACCGTCACGTACTCTATCGTGTGACGCCCGTCTTTGAAGGGAAAAACCTCGTCGCTTCGGGCGTTCAGATGGAAGCTCTGTCCGTTGAAGACGACGGCGCCGGTATAAAATTTAATGTATATGTTTACAATCATCAACCGGGTATCGAAATTGATTATGCCACCGGTAAAAGTCATCGAATATCCGTATAGCGATTGTTTTGCAAGCCATTCTTATTCTCTGTATAATAAAAGACAGAAAATGTATACTTGCTTATAGGTTCAGCAACGTTTTAAGAATGGAGTGATGTACAGATGAATAAGAAAGCCGAAGCTTTTCAAGCGTATCTGGAAAAAGCCGGGATAGAAGCTTTTGAAATGGAAGATATGCATGACGACGAGCTGCATACCGTTATTTTCCGGACGTTTATCGAGGCGGAAGGAGCCAAGCTGCCGATGATTTTCGTCCTTGACGATACGATATACGGAAGTATTCGCGTTCTCGTAGCACCCAAAGTGCTGAAGGAGACCAACGAGAAGGCCCTGTACCAACTGATTAACGAATACAACCGCATGTACAAATCCTTCAAGTATTGTATTGACGAAGAAGGGGCTCTCCTCCTGGACGTGTGCTATATCAGCGACGAAGAAGTGAACGGTGAAATAGTATCGGCTCTCTTCGATGTCATTATCCAGCACATGGAAGAAGCGTATAAAAAAATCATGCAGACCGTTTGGGACTAAGCGTTGTCCGGAGAGAGTTGCGAGCCTTGCCCGCAGCTCTTTTTACATGAACGAAGCCTTGTCGGAAATATGAAGCGATATTTGTTTGAAAAAAGCTCATTGTAAAGAAGCGTAATCGAGCGAGTTATAGACATGTATAAGTAAAGCGCCGGAGTATTCTGTTTGTTCTCGGAGATCCTTTCGGATCAATGTTTGCGTACAGGATCTGCCGGCGCTTTGTGTTTTTTGCAATCCTAATTTTTCCTGTAATCTATCTATGATGAAACAATGCCGGTTTCACACAAAATAATTTATATTGTTAGAAAAGTTAACTTAAAGAACAAAAATCAGGATAATAAGTGTAATATATCTCACTTAATTTACGGGTAATAGGAGGAAATCCGGCATGAAACACAAAGAGAAGGTTAAGCTGAAGTTAATTGTACTGGGGCTCTGCAGTCTGGTGGCGCTGGCAGGAGAAGGACGGCCCGTCTTTGCAGACTATGATCCTGTTACGAACACGGATACCTTGACAAATCAAATGGTCAGCAGCAGCCGCGGTGACACGTCAAAGGGTGATTTTCAGTCTTATGATCATCCGGACCGAAATTTGGTCATCAACTGGACGGATGATTCCCGGGGAGACGGGGCTGCCATCAGGGATGCCGATGTAAATGCCAAAAACATTACGATCAATACGGATTTTGCGGGCAATCAATGGACAGATAAGGGAATCATCAGCGAGGGTACGACACGCATTAAGGCGACCGGTGATATCAGCGTCACGTCACATGATGATGCCGTGTTTACGGAAGGAAACGGGACAGCCGCCATTGAAGGTTTTAAAAATCTGACGATCGGCTCCACTGCTGCAGGATACGGTATTGTGGATAACGGCGGCGGTGTTACCGTTAAAGGCGGTGAAGGCAGTACCGTTACTATTGCTACTGACGGCAGCAGGCCTGCTGTAGGCAATTCTATCATGACCATTTTGGGAGGGGCAGGTGTAGGAAAGGGTGTCTCCATCAGTGCCGACAAAATCAAAATAGCCTCTTCCGGAGATTCCATTTTTGCAGGCAAAGGAATGGCGGGGGAAACCTTTACGGTTACTCTGAATGCAAAAGAGGTGGACGTGACAGGTACTGTTGACGGGGATGGAGGAAATATTGACATTAATCCCGATACGGACGGCACGGTGAAGATCGCGGCGGTGGAAGGAGATACAGAGCCTGCCGTTCGTTTAGGGCACTTTACCGGCACCGGCAAAATGACTGTCAACAAAGGGGCTTCCGGTGTGGTGCAGATAGACGGCGGCATAGCTCTTAGCGGTACGGGAACGTCTTTCCTTGCAAATATGACGGGAGACGGTTCGTACCTTAATACGAGGGCCGACGGTATGGGCGGCGGCGTGTTTACGAAAGATGCAATCAAAATTGAAAGCGGCGGTGAAGCCGTGTTGAATATGAGCGGCCATGATTCCTATATTCGCGGCGACGTACTGAATGAAGCCGGGAAAATTACAATTAATGCTGCGGGAAATAATTTTTCCTTGCGCCGGTCCTATTTAGATACGGAGGCCGCAGTAAAAGCCGGCAAAAAAGGAACCACCGATATTCTCATCTCCGGCGACAACGGCACGGTGGAAGGCGGTCTTGAGTCAATGCAGGGCGGCGCGATTCGGCTGGCTATGTCCGGAAAAAATGCAATCGTCAAGGGGGATATGAAGACTGTCATAAATAATACGGATTCTTCCGGATTCCCTGAGGACAATGCCGCGATTACTGCCGACTTTTCCGGTAAAAACGCCGAAATGACGGGGAATATCGCCGCACAAACAGGTGCCAGCACGATTGACGTCAATTTTACCGGTGCCGACGGAACACTCACGGGAGATGTAAGCTCTACGGGAACCGAAATCGGCATCAGTTCCGGTTCGAGTCCGTGGGTATGGACCGTTTACGACAAAAATGTCGTCAACTTGAACTTGACCGGTGAGCATACGGCACATGTCGGGAATATAAAGACCGAAGGGGACAACACGCTCAATGCGAATTATACGGGAAGAGGATCGTCCCTTACGGGAAATGTGATCAACAACGGCATCCTGAACCTTACCGTAGATAACGGGTCCGTCATGACCGGTAATATGAGCAACGGCACGACGGTATATCACAACAGTCTCGCTTTTGACGGTAAAATGAAGGCCAGTTTTGCCGGCGGCTCCACGTGGAACGGTAATTTGACCGTAACGGCGGGAACTGCTGATATAAGGCTCACGGGCGGCAGCGTTTGGACCGGCGCGGCGACCGGGCGCGGCGATATTACCGTCGCCGATGCGTCCCGCTGGAATGTTGCGGCCGACAGTGAGGCCGGCAGCCTGAACTTAGGTTCTGCAGATGCCGTCGTATCCCTGGCCGGCGCGGCGGAAAAGCTCCGCGTGAACAATCTGAACGGCACGGGCACTTTCCTGATGGATCTGATATATCAGGATAACGCGGTGGATACGTACCGTTCGGGCTCGGGCAGCGACTACCTTATCGCCGCAGGCGGCAACGGCGGTACTCACCGGATAACGCTGACTTCCGACAGCAGCGTAAACGGCATGACGACGGACAGCAAGCTTTACTTCGCCACGACGGCTCAAGGCAGCTCCCTCTTTAACGTGAACCAATCCGTGCAGGTTCAAAACTTCAAGAAAATTTACAATAAGAACCTCATTGTCAAAAAGGAAACCGATTCGTCCGGACCGTACGCAGGATACGATAACTGGCTGCTCACCGCAGACGGCACCAATGACAAGCCCGTCAACCCGAACGGAGAGGTACCGGGCACGGCCTATCATGCGGCTGCAGCCTTATGGCGTAGCGACGATACCCTGCTGAAGCGGCTGGGCGAACTGCGTTACAATGAGCAGAATGAAGGAATGTGGGTACGCTTTCATAACATGGGTCTTAACGAGAGCGGCCGTCATGTTTTCAGGGGTAACTATAAGATGATGCAGCTCGGCGTTGACCTTCGGAAGGAAACAAAGGACTCTGGCTACTGGTACTACGGCGGGGCTGTAGAGCATCTTTGGGGCCATACGGACTACACCGCCGGCAGCGGCTCGGAAAAGATGACCGACTTTTCCTTCTACGGTACGAACATCCGCAAACACGGTCATTATCTGGATTTAGTTGCCAAGGTCGGCCGCATTGATTCGGATTACACTACCGTGTACGGTGACAGCGGCCGGTTCCGCAACTGGGGTACCTCTATCAGCGCCGAATACGGCCGGAAGAAGGTCTTTGCCGGAAATTGGGCTGTTGAACCTCAGGTGCAGCTTACGTACAGCTATTTATGGGGAGATGATTATACCACCCGTAACGGCGCAAAGGTCGGACAAGATAATACGGACAGCCTCGTCGGCCGCTTAGGCTTTGTTCTCAGCAAGAAAATCCATACGGGCAGCAAGGACCTGAGCCGTTTCTACGTCAAGGCCTCGATCCTTCACGATTTCCTGGGAGATACGGGAAGCCGTATTTCCGACGACATTGTCTTTACGGATAACCATTCCCTGGGCGGTACGTGGTATGTCATCGGCCTCGGCACGAATATACACCTTGAAGATAATAAGCTGTTCTACTTTGATGCGGAACGCAGCTTCGGCGGCGATATAAAGATGAAATATCGCTTTAACACGGGCCTGCGCTTTGAATTTTAAGTAAGCGCTCAGGTTTTGGACTACGGATCCGGTATTACTGCTATATGTGATACCGGGTTCTTTTTTTGCGGGAAAAAGCTTGACGTACGTGAAAACGTACCCATATAATAAATATAAAAAATAATAAAGGAGGATCGGTAACATGGCTGAAGGAACGACCATAAACGCTACGACAGTGAGGAAAGAACTGTATAGATTGATTACGGAAGTAAATGGATATAATATACCTATTACGATTACTCATACAAAAGGGAAAAATGCCGTTTTGTTGTCGGAAGATGATTGGCGTACAATTAAGGAAACGCTGTATTTGCAGTCTGTTCCGGGCATGGTGAAAAGCATATTGGAAGGCGATAAGGAGGCTATAGAAAATATGCAGGCATATAATCCTGATGAGGCGTGGTAATGTATTACGTTGTATTTACCAAGGCGGCTCAAAAAGACAAACTTCATTTGAAAGCGGCCAAACTTGAAGAAAAGGCAAGGCAATTATTAAATACAATTCGAGTGAACCCCTTTCAAACGCCGCCTCCTTATGAAAAATTAATAGGGAGCTTGTCGGGGAAGTATTTGCGGCGGATTAATGTCAAACACCGTCTTGTATATTCAATAACGGGAGTACCGTATAAAGGATCGGACAAAACTATATATGAGGGCACTGTTATTGTTTATCGCATGTGGACCCATTATGAATAATAATATAAAGACAGTTGAAGATAGCGGAGGAGGAACGGGGCATGACACAAGAGGAACGCCTGGACAAGCTTATTGCGTATTTCATGAATGAAGAAGGGTATTTGCAGCACGGCCTGGAAGGGGAAGGGGAAAGTGAGGACGAAAAGAAGAATCGCCTGCGTGCTCTGATGAATGTGCGGCCGCCCCGCTTAGCCGACAAAGCCGTTTTGGCCATACAGGACGAATATTTACGGGAAGAAAACCGGAAAAAGGGCATTCTGTCGCCGGCGGATTTGCGCCCTGTTGCGGACGAGTTCGGCAGAAAAGAGGACTGGGCCCGGCAAGTTTACCTTTGGCAGGGTGATATTACACGCCTTGCCGTAGGCGCTGTTGTCAATGCGGCCAATTCGCGTATGCTCGGCTGCTTCGTGCCGCTCCACAACTGCATTGACAATTGCATCCATTCGGCTGCGGGCGTGCAGCTGCGTGCGGAATGCGCCGAAAAAGCGGGTGAACTCTTCAGTCATAATGAATACAACTCGCCGACGGCCGTGCCCATGCTGACCAAGGGTTACAATTTACCGGCAAAGTACGTCATTCACGTAGTCGGCCCCATTGTGGGCGGTCATGTGCCGACGGAAGCGAGCCGCAAGGACTTGCAGGACTGTTACGTGAATGTGCTCAATCTCTGCAAAAAAGAGAAGATCGGCAGTGTTGCTTTCTGCTGTATCTCAACGGGCGTCTTCGGGTATCCGTCGGAAGAAGCGGCGCACATTGCCGTACGCACCGTAACGGACTGGCTTGTCAAAGAACGGACGTCGCTGCAGGTTCTCTTCAACGTCTTTACGGATACGGACTGCCGCACGTATACGCATATCTTTGAAGGCAGGGCGAACCTTTAAGTGAGGTAAAATCAGGAAAATCTGCTTACATCAGCATTTTTTCATAAGATTGACAGCCATTATCACCCGTGATACTCTTGAAGAAAAATAATGCGGATGATTCGCATTTGCTAAAGGAGAGGGTAATGTGAATAAATGGATGACGGGAGCACTCGGTGCCGTATTGGCAGTAACACTGCTGGCCGGCTGCGGTACGACGGGAAAGGATCAGGCTGCGGCTAAAGAAGAAAAGAAGCTCAAGGTCGTTGCCAGCTTTGACGCTATGGCGGAATTTGCCAAGGCTGTCGGCAAGGACAAGATCGACGTAGTGACGCTCATTCCGGCCGGTACGGAGCCGCACGGATTTGAGCCGTCGACAGAGGTCATGAAGGAGCTGACAAAGGCGGATGTCTTTATTTATAACGGTCTCGGCATGGAGCCGTGGCAGGAAAAGGCGACGGCTGCAGCTAAGAACGACAAGCTTGTCAAGGTGGAAGCGGCCAAGGACGTAGACGCCATTAAAAATACGGATCCTGAAGAAGTGGAAGAGCACGGTGAATTCGATCCCCATACGTGGCTCAGCCCGGCATGCGCGGAAAAAGAAATCAACACCATCGCCGCCGCCCTGGCCCAAGCGGATCCGGACAACAAAGACTATTATATGAATAACGCCAAAGAATACACGGCACAGCTCAAGCAATTGCAGAGCGACTACGCGGAAAAGTTTAAAAACGTGCATCGCCGCGATTTTGTGACGGGGCATGCCGCATTTGCTTATCTCTGCCGTGACTTTGACCTGATGCAAAAAAGCGTGGAAGATGTCTTTGCCGAAGGCGAACCGAGTCCGAAGAAATTGGCCGAATTGACGGAATATTGCAGAGAAAACAAGATTACCACCATCTTCGCAGAAGAAATGGTAAGCCCTGCCGTATCGCGCGCCTTGGCCAATGAAGTGGGCGCCAAAGTGGAAATTATCGACACGATGGAAAGCAATAAAGACGGCGCCACCTATATGGACCGGATGAAAGACAACCTGGAAAAAATTTATGCAAGCATGATGTAGTCGGAAAATCGCAACCTGATGAACATGATCCCATCATGAAAGACGCCCTGAAGAGAGTGTTGATACCTCTTTGGGCGTCTTTTCGTTTTTTTTCTTTTATGATACAATAGCTGTTAGCAATTATGCTGATAACGGTAACTTTTCGGAAAGCACTTTCATGATAATTGAAATACGTGAGTATCACATTGCTGGGAGGCAAGGTAGTTGGAGAAACTGATTGTTCGCGGCGGTAAGCCGCTTAGCGGTACGGTTCGCGTAAGCGGCGCGAAGAATGCCGTATTGCCGATTATTGTGGCATCCATGTTGGCGCCGTCAAAGAGCACATTGACGGAAATTCCCAAACTCGACGATGTTCATACGGTGTGCGATGTCATTCACTCCTTGGGTGTTACCATAGAAAATCCGTGTAAGGGAACCCTCGTGTTGGACGGCGGCAACCTCACTTCTTCCGTTGCGCCTTACGACCTGGTGCGCCGCATGCGCGCTTCTTTTTTAGTTATGGGGCCTTTATTGGCGCGCCTCGGCAGGGCGAAGATTTCCCTGCCCGGCGGCTGTTCCATCGGCGCCCGTCCTATTGATTTGCATTTAAAGGCCTTTGAAGCCATGGGCGCGGAAATCGATCTTACCAACGGCGACATTGAAGCGAAGGCGCCGAACGGCTTGAAGGGCGCCCGCATCTATTTGGATTTCCCCAGTGTCGGCGCGACGGAAAACGTTCTTATGGCAGCGTCTCTGGCGGAAGGCCGCACGGTTTTGGAAAACGCGGCGGAAGAACCGGAAATCGTCGATTTGGCGACGTACTTGAACAGTATGGGCGCCAACATTCGCGGGGCCGGCACGAACACGGTACGCATTGAAGGCGTGGAAGAACTGCACGGTGCGGATCACTCCGTCATTCCCGACCGCATCGAAGCGGGGACCTTTATGGTCGGCGCGGCTATGACGGAAGGCAACGTGTATGTGGAAAATGCACTGTCGGAGCATTTGAAACCGCTCATTGCCAAGCTCAAGGAAGCGGGTGCCATGGTGGAAGAGGATATTGACGGCATTCGCGTCATCGGCCGTAAGCCCCTGCGCCCGGTTGATATTAAGACTCTGCCCTATCCGGGTTTTCCGACGGATATGCAGGCGCAGTTTATGGCTCTTGCCACGATTTGTACCGGCAACAGCGTCATTACGGAAACGGTGTTTGAAAACCGTTTTATGCATGTAGAAGAGTTTAAACGGATGGGCGCAAAAATTCGCATCGAAGGGCGCAGCGCTTTTGTGGAAGGTATGCCCTTTCTGGCAGGCGGCCGTGTAAATGCTACGGATCTGCGTGCCGGTGCGGCTCTTGTTCTGGCGGGTCTCGTTGCCAAGGGGCAGACGGAAATCGGCTCGCTATATCATATTGACAGAGGCTATGACAATTTTGTAGCAAAATTACAAAGGCTGGGTGCAGACATTGTCCGAATCCGGGTTGACGAAGAGAACTAGGAAAAGACGCATGTCGCCGCTGCGGTACCTGTCGCCGGCTCGTTGGCTGGGCACGGACATGGCCGTAGACTTGGGGACATCGAATATTATTATATACGTAAAGAATCGCGGCATAGTCATTGACGAGCCGGCGGTCATTGCCGTCGACATTAAGGAAAATCGGATCATTGCCGTCGGCAAAGCGGCGAAGGCCATGCTCGGCAGGGCGCCGCGGAATATACATACCTATCATCCTCTGCAATACGGGGTTATTGCCGACTATGACGCAACGGAATATATATTGCGCCATTATATTCAGAAAGCCGTCGGCACGTATTCGTTGTGTAAGCCGCGGGTTATCGTGTCCGTGCCGTCAGGTGTAACCAACGTGGAGCGGCGCGCCGTCATGGAAGCGGTTTTGCAGGCGGGAGCCCGCAAGATTGTCGTTATGGAAGAACCTTTGGCCGCCGCTATCGGCGCGGGCCTCGACGTAGCCGCTTCGAACGGTTCCATGGTCATCGACATGGGCGGCGGTACGACAAATGTCGCCATTTTGAGCTTGAGCGGCGTAGTCATCAGCGAATCTCTGCGCATCGGCAGCCGCACCTTCGACGAGGCGGTCATACGTTATCTTGAGCGCAGCAAGTCCATTGCCGTGGGTTTTCATACGGCGGAAGAGCTGAAGATGCTTATCGGCACGGCCATTGCGGACGGGCGCAACCTCATGGCCGACGTGCGCGGCAGAAGTACGGAGACGGGACTGCCCGTACAGGCGGACATTGATTCTCAGGAAATTCGCCGGGCCATTAAAGAGCCGTTGGAGCGCATTGTACGTACCGTCGTCTCCATCTTGGAAAAGACACCGCCCGAGCTGGCGGCGGATATTGCCGACCACGGCATCGTCCTCACGGGCGGCGGTGTCCTTTTGGACGGCTTTGACCGCCTTATTGCCAGAGCGACGGGCATGGCCGCATATTTGTGTGACGACCCGCTTTACTCCGTCGTTAACGGTGCCGGCAAGGCGTTGTCCGAAATGGACAGGCTTCAGGACAGTTTTTATGATTCTTAAAGAGGTGAGCAGCATGAAAATGATGAGAAGATTTTTAACCGCTTTAGGACTCACGGGCTTGATGGCAATGCCCGTGAGTGCTGCGGAAGTTGCATATACATCCGTCTTGAGCGGTACGGTTACATCCGTTGCCGCCGTAGGGCAGACCGTGCAGGAAGGGGACGTCCTTCTTACGGTCAATACGCTGACCGGCCCCATGGCCGCAGCGAGAGCGCAGTCGGCAGGCGTCGTCAAATCCGTTGCCGTCAGTGCGGGCAGCACTGTCAATGCCGGTGAAACGGCCCTTGTTGTAGAAACGGAATAGAGAATGAAAAAATTAGGATATCTCCGCCGCCTGGCGGTGACGGCAATCCTCTGCAGTATGGCGACGGCTTCGGCTATGGCCGAGACCTTCATGCAGGTCGGCGAGATCCGGCCGGGCATGACGGGATATGCAAAAACCGTTGTTCACGGCAGACAAATAGAGACGTTTCCCGTAGAGGTACTGGGAATTATGAAAAACGGCGGCCCGTCGGGCGACTTGATTTTGGCCAAATTTTCCGGGCCGCTTATGGAAGAGACCGGCGGCATTGCACAGGGCATGTCGGGCAGTCCCGTCTACATTGACGGCAAGCTCGTCGGTGCCATTGCCTACGGCTGGTCCTTTACCAACTCGCGCATGGGCATGATTACGCCTATTGCGGATATGGTGAAGCTTTGGAACGACCCGACGAAGGAAGAAATTCCGGCGTTCAATGCGCGCGAAACGTCGCTCATTCCCATTGCAACGCCCATCATGGCGTCGGGCTTTGAGCCCGTCTCCATGGACTGGATGAAGGAAAAGCTCAAGGCTTATAACTTCGAGCCCGTTGACACGGCTGCAGCCGGTGACGACGGCACCGTTTTTCCGCTGGAGGCGGGCAGCTCCGTGGCGGCGGCCTTTGTGGACGGCGACATGCGGCTTGGCGCCATCGGCACGGTCACGTACGTGGACGACAAGAACATCGTCGCTTTCGGACATCCCTTCCTAAAGAAGGGCAGCATCAATTACTTCATGCATAACGCCTACATTTTCGCCATTGTCAATAACTTGAAGAGCTCCTTCAAACTCGGCTCCATCGGCGCCGAAGTGGGCAAGGTCGATCAGGACCGCGGTGCCGGCATTGCCGGCGAGTTCGGCGCAGTTTCGCCGGGCATTCCCGTAACGGTTACCGTGAATGACAAGGATACGGGACGGTCGGCGACAAAGCACGTTAAGATCATTGAAGACAACGAGCTGACGCCGGTTCTTGCTTCGACGAGCGTTTACAATACGGTCAACAAGACGATTGACCGTACAGGCGGCGGCACGGCGACGCTGAATTACATTATTCGCTCGGCCGACGGCAGGGAAAAAGATATTACACGGCACAACATGTACTATTCGGAAGATAATATTAACGAGAAATCGATTGACGAATTGTACAATGTCCTTGACATATTAAAGCATAACGAATTTATCGACTATCCCATTTTGTCCGTCGCCATGGACGTGTCTCTGACACAGGCCAAGCAGTCGGCGCGCATTGTCGACGCGACGGCGGCGCCTGTCGTGGTCAGCCCGGGAGACACGATTTACTTCAAAGTGAAGCTGCATCCCTACCGAGGTGAAGATGAAGTGCGGGATATGACCTTTACCGTGCCGAAAGATCAGCCCTTAGGCGATATGATTCTTGAAGTGCGCGGCGGCGGGATCACGCCCCTGCCGTACCTCATTGAAAAGCAGCGCTACAACCTGACCGATGAAATCATTGAGCGTCTGCGGACATATAAGGATTTCACCGATTTGAAGAAAAAAATCGAGGCGGAAGACGCAAATGATCAAATTGTCATCGAGATTTTGGAGCAAAACGTCAGCATGGTCAACGACGGCAAGACGAAGTCGTCCAAGGTGAAACTGGAAGGGAAAGAGCCGGTCGAGCCTAATGAGGACCTCGTAAAGCCGAAGAAAGACTTCCTCAAAGACGGTGACGATGAGGGTAATGTCAAATCCGTCCTTGACACGCCTTATATTATTAAGGGCGACGGGCAGATTACAATTAAAGTCATGACGCCGGCCAAGCGGGATGCGGAAATAGAAAAACGCAAGAAAAACAGTGAAGGAAAGGTAAGCCTCACGGAGTCTTCCGACGAAGAGAAGGACGGCTTGGCAAAAAAATAGTTTTATGAAGAGAGGAGGCAAATTTTCCTTCTCTCTTTTTCTTTTGTACAAATCCATGGAAAAGGGCGGTAAAATGGGAAAAATATTTGAAAAATGCCGGTGTTCATGGTATGATTATTGCCATGAAAACTGGAGGATAAAGAAAAGTTTTCCGCTTTCTGTGCATAAACGCAAGCCTGCAGCGCACAGGCGGACAGGATGATAGAGGAGGTCGCTTTGCAGCAAGCATTGGCGTGTATCGGTCGCTTTACACTGCATATTTTTGAGGAAGTCGGTGTTATTGCCGTGCTCTTCGGGCAAACTATACGCCAATTGCCGCGTATTCGCCGCAACCTGGTTATTCCGCAGATGGCCCGTCTCGGCGTCGATTCTCTGCCCATTGTAGGCCTGACCATGCTCTTTGCAGGTATGGTTATGACACTGCAAATCGTCGATATCCTCATGCGCTACGGCGCCCAGTCGACGTTGGGCGGTATCATGTCCGTCGCCATGGGCCGTGAATTGGGGCCTATACTGACGGGTGTTGTCGTCGCCGGCCGCGTCGGCGCGGCCATGACGGCCGAGATCGGGACCATGAAAGTGACGGAGCAGATAGATGCCCTGCGCTGTATGGCGACGAATCCCGTCGCCTACCTCGTCGTGCCGCGCTTTGCGGCGTGCGTCTTTATGGTGCCGCTTCTCACGTTTTACGGCTACCTCATCGGCACGGGCGGCGGCTATGCCGTTGCCATTTACAGCGCAGGACTGACCCATTTTACGTATATGCACTCTATCGAGTTTTTTACGGAAGTCAGTGACGTTCTCTACGGCCTTATCAAGGCAATGGTCTTCGGCGGCATCATTTCTCTTGTGGCCTGCTATGAAGGCATGCATGCCAAAAGCGGTGCTGAAGGGGTAGGGCAGGCGACGACAAAGTCGGTTGTTACATCCATTATTTTCATTTTTATAACGAATTATATTTTATCGGTCATTTTGTACTAGGAGCGATAATGATCAGCTTGCGTGACATAACCGTCGCTTATGACGACAGGGTTATTTTGAATCACCTCAGCCTGGATATTTATGACAGTGAGACCTTGGTCATCCTCGGTACGAGCGGTTCCGGGAAGAGCACAATATTGCGCCTCATCATCGGCCTGCAAAAGCCGACGGCCGGACAGGTTCTAATTGACGGCAGGGATATTACGAACTGTTCGGAAGAAGAAATGGACGGCGTCCGCCGCAATATGGGCATGGTCTTTCAGTACTCGGCCCTCTTCGATTCCATGACGGTCGGTGAAAACGTCGCCTTCGGTCTGCGCCAGCACGGGCATCTTTCGGAAGAAGAGATTATACATATTGTGGCCGAGAAGTTACACGCCGTCGGTCTTGACGGTATTGAGGCGATGATGCCGAACGACTTGTCGGGAGGTATGAAAAAACGTGTCAGCCTGGCCAGGGCCATCGCACTTGACCCTAAGGTCATCCTCTACGACGAACCGACGGCAGGCCTCGATCCGCTGCGCAGCACGGACATCAACAAGCTCATTGTGACCATGCAGACGCGGTTGAAGCCGACGTCCGTCGTTGTAACACACGATATGAACTCGGCCTTTTACGTAGCCGACAGAATGGCGCTTCTCTTGGACGGGAATTTCGTCATGGTCGGCACGAAAGAAGAGTTTGAGCGAACGGCAAATAAAGAAGTGCGCCGCTTTATTACAGGCGGCGCGGAAGATATGGAAAGGGGGGGGAAGTTGCATGAATAAATGGTCTGCCGAAGCACGAGTCGGCTTGATGACGATCATCGGCATTCTCCTGCTCTTTTTCGTCGTTGTCAGCTTGGCACACACGGATGTGTTCAAATCGTCGGGAATTACGGCCCATGTCACTTTCAATGATGCCAACGGCCTGCAGGCGGGCAATTCCGTCCGCTACGTAGGCGTCAACGTGGGCAAGGTCGAATCGGTTGCCGCCGGCAAGGACGGCGTACAGGTAACGCTGAAGCTGAAAGAGGGAACGGAAATCCCGAAAGATTCGAAGGCGGTTATTACAACGGACGGCCTCTTGGGTGAAAAACTCGTCTCCATTACGCCCGGTCAGGACACGGCTCACTTGTTGACGGACGGCGGCACCCTGACAGGGGATACGGCCAAGTCCGTCGATGATGTTATGGATAACGCCAATAAACTCTTGAACAATGTTAACGACATGATGAAGAACGTCAACTCCGTCATCGGCGACGAAAAAACACAATCGGCCATGCGCGGTTCCATTCGCAATGTGGAAGCCCTGACGGGAAATGCCAACGACATACTGGCGGCCAATGCGGGCAATGTACAGCAAATGACGGCCAACATGGTCGCCGTTACGGGGCAGCTCAACGAGACGGTGCAGCGCATGGACGGCGACGGTGCCGTAAGTTCGCGTATGCGCGATTCGCTGGAAAATATAAAGAACATAACGGATCGCTTTACGGTCGTTGCCGAGAAAATGGAAACGATTGCCACGGATCCGCAAAGCAGCGAGGATATTCGTCAAACACTTCACAATACGGCGCAAATTACGAGTAAAGTAAACCATATACTGGGCGGGAAGGTGGAAGGCGAAGCCGGCATATTGTATAATGATACGAAGAATAAGGCAGGTGGCCAGGCAAATTTTAAGGTGTACCGCCGCGACAGCTTCGCTCTCATCGGGGCGGAAAGCATCGGCGACGGTACGAAACTGAACTTGCAGTACGGTCACACGGGGAAGCTGTTTGATGCCAGACTCGGCCTCATACGCGGCAAATTCGGCGCCGGTGTGGATTTATTTTCACACCGCGATTTCCGCGTTTCCGTAGAAGGCTATGACCCCAATGATTGGCGGTATCGCCTGAAAGCACAGTATCGCCTTTTCCCGAATATTTTCCTTGTCGGCCAGTTCACACGGCCCATGAAAAGAAATGACGGCGGCAATTATTACGGTATCAATTATATTTTCTAGCATATATGAAATAATGAAAGCATATAACGGAGGTTTCCACAATGAATAAAAAGGTATATAAACAGGTTCTTACGGCTCTCGTCATTTCGTCGCTCAGCACGCTTGCCTTTGCGGCCGACAGCACTGTCCGTCCCGTATCCATGGAGAGCACGGATGCGACCGTGGGGACCGTGGCGTCGGCAAAAATTGCGACTGCCCGGGAATCCGATGTGCCGCCGGCTTTGCGGGAAACATTATCTCAGAAAATCAGAAAAGATACGGCTAAGCGTACGGAAAAAGCGGCTAAAAAGAACGGTGCCGACCCGGTCATCGTTGTCGGGCGCGTAGCGCCGAATCAGGCCGTCCAGCTGACCTTGCCCAAGACCGTACGCATGGCGCTTGATTATAATCGTGATATTAAAATGGCGCATTATGACTTGAAATCGGCTGAATATGCCATCAATGAAGCCCGTGCCGGCAAGATGCCGACGCTTGCTTATGAATTTCAGGCCGGCCGCTCGAAGAGCTATACAACTGATACTATCGGAAGCAATTTTACAAACGGTCTTTCCGTCAATATTCCTTTGTACACGGGCGGACGCGTGGAAGGCCAGATTGATATCGCAAAAATCGGCAAGACAAACGCACAGGAAGAGATTCTGCGCGTCGAACAAGCGACGAAGCTGAATGCCATTTCAGGCTATTACGCCTTATTGGCGTATGAGCAGTTAAAAGACGTATACGACGAATCGGTAACGAATTTGGAAGGACATGTTAAAAACGTAACGGCCCAGTATAATGTGGGAACTGTCGCTAAATTGGATGTTCTCACGTCGGATGTTTCTTTGGCGAATTCCAAAACCGATGCCGTGACGGCTGCCAATAACGTTGCCAATGCGGAAGCATCCCTTGACAACATCCTCGGTCTGCCCGTCAATACGCGCCTCGAATTGGCTGATCACCGCCTGCCCTTTGATGAATACAATATGTCCCTGACCGATGCCATGGACTACGCCATGAAGTATCGTCCTGAAGTATTGCAGGCATCCCTGAGCGTACAGAGTGCGGAAGACAGTATCGGTGTCGCTAAAGCGGGTTATCGTCCGACTGTCGGCATTTCCGCCGGCCGCGGTTGGGGCGATACGGATTTCCCCGGCACGAAAAACAGAAATTGGACTATTGCCGGCACGGTAACGTATTCAATTTTTGACGGCGGCTCAACGCACGCGAAGGTGCGCGAAGCTGAGGAAAGCCTTTTGAAGGCACGTGAAAGTGAACAGAAAGTACGCGAAGCCGTGCAGCTTGAAGTAAAAAAGGCATACCTTGCTATCCGTAGCGCCGCTCAAAAGGTGGAAGCTACGAAGACGGCCGTCACGCAGGCGGAAGAAAGCTTTAAAATCGCGACCGTCCGCTATCAGGCCGGCGTAGGTATCAACTTGGACGTTCTTGATGCGCAGCTCAATTTGAATAAAGCGAAGATCAATAATATTCAGGCCCTTTATGATTATAATGTCGGCATTGCTACCCTGGAACAGGCTATGGGTCTTGATGTCCGCACGGGCGTTGTAATACCGGAAACAGTATAAGAACCGAATGGATCAGCATGCATAAGAGAGGATTGTAATTTACAATTCTCTTTTTGTCTGTAGTATATATGCCGGAGAAGCAATGTAATGAAAAGACACAGGGTGTTTGCCTGTGCGGTTCTGTTTTTTCTGATGGCATTCGGTGCGGCTCTTTTGTGGGCGCGCTTCACCTTGCTGCCGAAAGCGGAAGACTTGATCAGGACCGGGGCGAATGAAAAAATTAACGGAACTTTTTCGTTTGCATATATGGACATGTCCCTGACGGGAGAACTCATTCTTACGGATGTTGCCGTTAAAGATGAGACCGGACGGGAAGTGTTGGAAACTGAAGAGGCGCGCATTTCCGTAAGTCCGGTGCGCGCTTTTTCGGCATGGAAGGATGATGCCGATATTACGGCGGCCGTCAACTCCATTAACGTGGAAAGGCCTGTGGTTCATGTGTGGCAGGACGGGCGGACGCAGGCTTGGAATGTAACAAAAATTCTGAAAAAACAGGCCGACAGTAAATCTTTATCGCTGCGTTCTTTGATTTTTGTGCATGACGGGATCGTGCAGGCCGCCTTGGCTGAGTCGAAGATGCTCATTCTGGACGGCGTGAACGGTTCCGTTTCACTGCAGGACTATCCGACAACCAAGGCGGATTTTGACGGTACCGTCGACGGCAAACCCGTGTCCGCCCATGTTTCCTATACATCGCAGCGGCAGTATGACGTAAAAGTACGCGGTGAAGAAGTCGATATAACATACGGTGCGCCTTTTGCAGCTTCTGTCAGCGGTCTGCAGCTCACAGGCGGTAAGGTGAAGGATATCCTTTTGCATGTGACTCAGTCGCACCGGGGGTTTACGGCGGAAGGACGATTGGATGTGGCGGACGGCAGTCTGGTATATGAAGGGTATACCGTTGACAGTCTTAACGGGCATATCGGTATAGGTGATGACACCGTAAAACCGGAGAATGTGACGGGACATCTCAACGGTCAGCCTTTCAGTCTGAGCGGGACCGTAAAGACCGATACGGGCAATCCCGTTTTTAACCTGGACGTAAAGATTAAAGACGCGGACCTCGGCGCCCTTGCGCAGGGGAAGGATTTTTCCCTTGCAGGCAGGGCCGGCTACGACGGCAAGGTTTGGGGCACGGCGGATGACATAAATCTGAACGGGAAGGTTACCGTTTCGGACCTCGACTATGACGGGTGGCATATTGACTCGGCCAAGGCCGACGTCGTATATGCGCATCACATGGGGACCGTTACGGGCGGACAGGCGTCTTTCTGCGGCGGCACGATTACGGCTGTCGGTACGTGGAACACAGATTCGGGAGCCTTTACGGGCAAGGCCGATGTAGAAGACGTACGCCTGGAAGAGGTACCGCAGGTTCCGGCCGGTTTGTCGGGTTTTGTGTCGGGCGAGCTTTTTTTTGCCGGCACGTCGGCGGATATGAGCTCCGTTACGGCCCGCGGGAGGATCGGCGGCGCAGCTCTTTCGTATGACGGCATCGCCCTGGAGCGGGCGAGTGCCGACTTCCTCTGCGGCGGCGACATAATGACCCTTACGGATATTCGCGGCGACGTGCGCGGCGGTACCGTAACGGGTGCCGTTACGTATAACGGGGAGACGGGCGAAAAGGACGGCAGTCTGATTATGACGGACATACCCCTTGACCTGTTTAACCGTTTTGCCGATCTTTCTCTGGACGGTACAGCTTCGGCAGTCATCTTCTTTAACGGCGTTGAGCCGCAGTGGACGGCCGAATTTGACGGCCGCGACGGCAACGTGAACGGCATGGGGTTTGATAATATTTATGGCAGTCTGCACGGTACCGGACGGGCCTTTACAGTGAACTCGCTGACATATCGCTATAAGGACGGCACCCATTCCGTTCGAGGCACGGCGGATCTTGATTCACGGGCCGTCGACCTCACCGTGGATACGAAGCATTGCCGCCTGGAGCAGATCCTCATCGCTGCCGGTCGGACTGACGCCGGTCTGACCGGTTGGGCAGATAATAGCGCCCGCATATCCGGGACCATTGATAACCCCGTTGTTACGGGAACGGCAACCTTGACGAACGGTTCCGCCAAGGGCTACCTCTATAAACGGGCGTACGTCAATTATCTTTATCATGATGCTGCAGTGTGTATGACGGACGGCACGATTGAAGCGTATGACGCGCTCCTGCATTTTTCGGGCTCCGCCGGCGAGCACCTTGATTTGGACGTGGAAGGGACGAATTTGGAAACGGACCGAATCGTTCGCAGTGAAGACAACGCAGTGAGCGGCGCCCTCAACGTAAAAGCCCACATCGGCGGTACGCCGCAGTCGCCTGCTGTAGGCGGTTCCTTACGGGCCGCGTCGCTTACGGTCAACAAGATTCTCCTTACGGATGCAACCGGCGATTTTAGTTACGGCGACGGTATTTTACGCCTTCATCGCTTCGGCTTTAAGCAGGGAGACGGCACGTACGAGGCGGAACTCATGCACAATGCGAAAAACGGCCGCATTATCGGCCGTGCAGCCGTGCACGCCGGTGATTTGGCAAATGTTATTACCCTCGCGAAGTTGCCTCTCAAAAATATAACGGGCCAACTGGACGGCAGTATTGCCGTAGACGGGACGACGGAAAATCCGAGCCTGCGCGTAACCGGGAAGATTACGTCCGGTACGGTGGGCGGCCGTGTCATGGAACCGTCCGACGTGGACGTGGCCGTAGAAGACGGCGTCATCAAGGTGAATTCCCTGGCTCTTACGGTGGACGGAGGCCTCCTGGCGGCACAAGGAACCTACGCGCTGCACGGTCCGGTCAACATTCAGGTAGCGGCAAAGAATTTCTCGACCGCCATCTTGCAGAATGTATCGGGAGCGGACAGTGTGCCCGTCGATTCGCGCGCCGACTTCGCTCTGAACCTCAGCGGCAGCGGCGATGATCCTGTTGCCGAAGGATCCGTTCAGCTGAACGGCGGCACATTGAACGGAGTGTCCTTTACGGAAGCATTCGCCCTCTTTACGGTTAAAGAAGGTATTATTACGCTCAATCAGGCTACACTCTCGCGCGACCCCTATAAGGCGACGGCAGCCGGCACGATTCCCTTGGCGGCCTTGCGGGACGATATGCGTGACGGCGCTGTCAATGTACGCGTAAAATTGGATAAGGCCGGTCTGGACGGGCTGACTTTTATCACTCCGGTCGTCGAAAAGGCGGACGGTGCCATGGCGGGGAACATCGTCATCACCGGCACCGTGCAAAATCCGCGCCTTGACGGCAGCGTGACTGTGCGCAACGGCTATATTAAATTGCGTGACGTGGCCAATCCCTTGGCCAACGTGAACGGTGATCTTCTCTTTAAAGGCAATGAAGCGGTCTTGAGCAGCCACGGCACGATGGATAAGACCGGCAAAGACGACAAGGGATTCTACGACCTTCAAGGCTCGGCCGCCTGGACGGGCACGACGCTTGATGCTTATACGGCGACCTTGACGGCGCATGATCTGAATGTGGACTGCGAGTACTACAAGGGTCCCGTAAACGGCAGCTTTACCGTCGCAAAGAACGGAAATTTGCCGAAGGTGAGCGGCAGCCTGGATATTAATAATGCCACAGTCAGTATCCCTCTGACACTCGCCTTGGCGGAATCCGATTTTGATTGTGACCTAGATGTAGCTGTGCGGGCAGGCAATAAGGTGCGTTTCTATGATTCCGGCCTTTATGACGTGTGGATTACGGGTGAGGCCGCCTTTGCGGGCAGTCTTTCCGCTCCCGATGCGACGGGACATTTTGAGGTGACGCGCGGCAATATTCGCTACTTTGATACGCGTTTCAACATCAACAGGGGCCGCGCCGACTTTAAGGGAAATTCGTTCCTGCCTCAGGTCGACATGGATGCGGATACACGCATCGGTCAGTACACGGTCATGCTCAATTTGACGGGCCGTGCCGATAATATGGATATGACTCTTCGTTCGGATCCGCCCTTGACGAAGGCGCAAATCGTCTCGCTCATTACGCTGCGCAACAGCAATAAGCGTGACAGCTCGCTCAACCGCGAGGATGTGAACTCCCTCATCGGCAGCGGGATCCGTTTTACCCTGAACAGTCTGGGGTTGACGCAGAAACTGGAAGACGTCCTTTCCCTCGATATGCTGACTATTACGACGGGTGACCTCGATTTGACTGCTCATACGACAAGTGAAAGTAAAAATTATTATAATATTGAAATGGGCAAGTATTTATTTAACAATTTCATGTTAACTGCCGCCTTCGGGCTGAATCACAATGACAATCGTGTCGGTATGCAGTATAATCTGGGAAGCAGGTTCAGCGTGGATACATGGAAATCTCCCGACAATGTATACATAGGCGGGAGTTACAGATATACATTTTAGAAAAAGCCGAGGAGGCCGACGTGCTTCAATCGTATTTGGCGGAATTGCGAAAAATTGAATTACTGAAACCGGAAGCGGAACGGGCTCTTTGGATCGCCTATAAAGACGAGGGATCGTCCGAGAGCAGGGCAAAGCTCATCGAACAGTATCAGCCGTTGGTCTTTAAGGAAGTTTTGCGACGGCAAATACGGCCGGACCATATAGCCGACGCGCTGCAGGAAGGAACATTGGGACTGATTGAAGCCGTAGAGCGATATGATTACACGAGAAATGTCGCTTTTTCCGTTTTTGCCATTCACCGGATTCGCGGTGAAATTACGGATTACTTGCAGCGCGAAGGGGCACATGCCGGAATTTCTATGGACGAACCCGATGAAAACGGCCTGACCCTTTGTGATATGTTGTCGGATGAATCGGAAGATCCTGCCGATATGGCCGGGCGCAGCCTCTTGGTGGAGCAAATAGGAAAGCTTATGGCGCGCCTGCCCGAAAAGGAACAATTCATTATGGAGGCCGTTTATTTGCAGGATAAGCAGCCCAAGACAGTGGCCGAGTCTCTCGACGTGAGCCTGCCCTATGTGTATCGCCTGCAGAAACGGGGTATTCGGCGCATTCGCGGTATGGTCAGCCGGTTCATGCATAAAAATGATTAATATAAATTAGTTGTAAAGATATAAAAAACGGCGTTATTTATAGAAAAATGCATATAACACCGAAAATTTCCATTAATATATGAGTACTAAAAAAACGTCGCTGCGGCGATAATTATAGTATATTGAAAGGAGGGATGCCGTATGGGAAAGACCGAGCACGACAAGGCGGAACAAGTTCATTCCGCAAGAGTTTGGCTTGATAAAGCGGAACGGTCCTTTCGCAGCAGGTCGGAAATACAGGGGGAATTAAACCTTCTTCTGGCTGAAGCGGAAATGAAGAATTTGCGTAAAAACCACGGTATCGGGCAGCGAGTCGTGCGCTTCGGCGCGGCTACAACGGCACTGGTCATCGCGGCGGCTCTGTGGGTTCTCTTGAGTCCTCTCGTGCGGCATCAACCGGCAGTACAACCGGAAACATCGGCAGCAGTACCGGCGGCGTATGAAGAAAGCCGTTGGATCAAAGCCGAGCCGCTGCGGTTCGACGCGAAGGCGGCCGAAGCGGCGGTACCTGCAGGAAAGGCGGCAGAGCAGGCCGGAGTTGAAGTCGGGCAAACAGAACCGGCCGAACCGGAGAGCGTTCCGGCAGAAACGGTGAGTCAATCCGCATCGGCACAGCGACAGGCAGTAATGTCATCAGTACAGATGCAGGAAACCGTACAGGCCGCAAGACACAGTCTGCGCAGTACGGAATCAATACACAAGTAACGGAGGTTTTTTAATGAAAATGCGTAATAAGAAGCTTTTAGCGGTGATGATTACGAGTACTCTTATGACCTGCCCCGTTTTGGGGAATGAGACCGTAACGACTCGGGACGTTACGCTTACAGGCTATGAATCGGCAGAAGAATTGGCCGCTATAGAACGCGGTGAACGGCCTGCAACGACAACGCAGACCGCCGTATCGGCGGAAACTTCGGAAACGACGACGAGTCCTGAAAACGCATCCGGGACGGAAGCGGCGCAGACGGCGATGAGCGGCCCTACGGGCTATGAACCGTCCGATGAAACGGCAGCGGCGACGGCCGTACCGGCTGCACAGCCTGCCGCGGCAAATGAGCCGGAAGAACCGGCCGAGGCGGCGCGGCCCGAAGCCTCCATGCCTGCAGATGTAATGGAAAGCAACGTTTCCTATATAGGTGGTCTCGGTGATTTCAAAGTGGATGAAAGCATCCCGGCGTATCCCATTGCCATCCTTTCGCAGGAACAGGAAACGGCGCTTCCTTACGGCAATGCTTTGACGGATGAAGAGGCCGCGGCCTATGCCGGAAAAGTCGTTACGGCCGTGACGGTAAGCCCCTTGCCGGAAGCCTTGCCGGAAGAAAAATTCTTGTCCCGCTTTGCCATGCGTACAGGGGACACGGTGGAGGCGAGTTATGTTCGCCATGACCTCAACGTTCTCGGTGCGTCCGGGCTTTTTGCCTCTGTAAAGCCCGTGTTTACGCCTGTCCCCGAAGGGGTAATGCTCAACTATGAAGTACAGCTGAATCCCGTCGTCAAGGGCGTCGAAGTGAGCGGCAACGAATCGATCAAATCGGACGATCTCATTAAAAGCCTTCATATTACGTCGGGCAGTATTCTCAATTCGACAATTGTCAGCAAAGATATTTATGAATTAAACCGATACTATGCGAATCAGGGATATTTGCTCAGCCGTGTTACGGCAATTAACATGGACGAAAACGGCATCCTCCACATCGGTATCAGTGAAGGACACGTAGAAAAGATCGTAATTCAAGGCAACAAGAAGACAAAAGATCGCGTTATTCGCCGCGAATTACGCATGAAGCAGGGTGACGTATTCAATAAAACCTTGGCGAGCCGCAGTGTTGAACGCGTCTATAATACAGGCTATTTTGAAGATGTTAACGTTCGCCTCCTGCAGGGCGAAAAAAACCGGAATGACGTTATTATGGAAATTGACGTTATTGAGCAAAAGACCGGTTCCGTTACTATCGGTGCCGGTTATTCCCAGTCCGACGGCCTTGTCGGTATTTTGGGACTCAGTGAAACGAACTTCCGCGGCACCGGCGACAAGGTGGGGATTAACTGGGAGTTCGGCGGCAAGACGCATTCCAACAAAAATTATACCTTTTCTTATACTCATCCGTGGCTTAATAGTCACGGCGATTCCATCGGCATGAGTATCTTTGACAGAGAAGCGGAATATGACGATTATAACGAAAAAGGTGATACCGTTTCGGAATACCGCAAGAAGACAACCGGCGGCAATATCACATACGGCCGTGTCCGCAGCGAGTATGTCAGCGATTATATTACATTGGAAACAAAGAAGACGAAATATCTCGGTCATGAAGGCGGTCCTTATAACTATGCAAGCTGGGCTTCTTCTTCGATTCCGGTCTATAAGAATTATATCAAGAACAACTTCGGTCAGACGAACAGCCTGACGTGGTCGCATGTATTCGATAATCGTGATAATATTTACGATCCGACACGAGGCAAGCGCCTTTCCTTTACGGGCGTTTGGGCCGGTCACGGTTTGGGCGGCGACTTCGATTACTACAAATTTATCGTTGAAAACCGCCTTTACTATAAAGTCGGTGTCAAACACGTCATTGCCGTTCGCCTTATGGGCGGTGTCGCGACAGGTGACATGCCGTACAATGATCTCTTTACTCTCGGCGGAGCGGACAATCTCCGCGGTTATGAAGACGACGAGTTCCGAGGCAATAAGATGTATCAGGCTACTATCGAGTACCGGTTCCCCATTGCCAAGAAAGTACAGGGGGTCGTGTTCGGCGATCTGGGTGCAGCTTGGGGCGGAACCGATAAGATTCCCTGGTATCATGAAAGCAAGGGGATTCACTACTCTGCCGGTGTCGGTTTGCGCGTAACGACGCCTATCGGACCGATTCGCCTCGATTATGCCGAAGGGCAGCATGGCGGTAAATTCCACTTCAGCTTCGGCGGTAAATTCTAATTATCGCGTAACGGCGGAGGGTCTATGAGAGGAAAACTGTTCGTAACGGCCGCCCTTTGGGCGGTATGCTGTTCCGCCGTGTCGGCCGCCGCGATTGAACATGTTGACGTTCATTTGACATCGACGGGTCTGCCCGTGCCGCCGCTTGCAGGTAAGCGGATTTCCGCGAGCATTGAAACTGTCGGCAGGCGTATTCTCCTGGAGCGCGATGACAGTGAAGTGGCGCAAAATCAGGATGTTTATAAAA
Source organism: Megasphaera coli (assembly GCF_900095855.1). Taxonomy (GTDB): domain Bacteria; phylum Bacillota; class Negativicutes; order Veillonellales; family Megasphaeraceae; genus Megasphaera; species Megasphaera massiliensis_A. The sequence continues at coordinate 193,753 of NZ_FMIY01000002.1, forward strand.
AGACGATGAATGATATCATCGACCGTGTTTTGATCGGCTACACGGTAGAAGATATTCGCATTGACCCGGCACAGAATACGGATGTATACGTGACCATTCGTCCTTGGGGCGATACAATCGAGCAGGTACGGCTGGATGCGGACTTCGGCTCCTTGCCGCCTATGGCGACGGACTTGGCGAAAGAGGATATTCAAGGTGCGCAGGTACTTGTGGAAAATGTCCTCGTCGGTTTGCCGACAGACGCCTTGGACTGGGCAAGCGGCGCCGTGAAAGACGTGCTGGAGAGTGAGCTTGAGCAGAAGATTCCCGAGTTTTACCCGCACGTTGTTATTGAGCCGGCCAAGACGGCGACGGTGCACGTATACTTTTTGCCGAAGTTGCCGGTCGTTCGCAATGTCAATGCGGCGGTTAAGTCGGAAAATATACCGAAAATCATCTTTTACAAGATGAGAGAGAATGTAGAATCGCGCTATGCCGGCCTCGAAGGCCTGCCCGTCGCTTTTGTGCGGCGCCATGAGCGGGATATCCGGGAAGACTTGCAGAAGACCGTCACCGACCAGTGGGTTGTTAAAGAGTATAAACTTCATGTCGAATCGGAATTGACGGTTGATGAGAATATGAAGATTAGCCTGACGTCGGTCACCGACTTTTACGACATTCAGGCATCGGCGTATATCGACATGCGCCGCAACGGCGACAGGCATCACGACGACAGGGAAGATACGGTCGTGAAGGTACATGTCGGCCGCAAATTGGACAAACACCATGAATTTTACGGTGAAGCCGAGTTTAAGCCGAGTACTTTAAAGTGGAACTTCATTCCCGGTTATTTTTACAGATGGCATGACGACAACTTCCTGGGGTATCAGTTTGAAACGGAGGACAAGAGCCACCACCTGTGGCTTCGCCGTCGTCTGACCGACAAGTGGAGCATCCGTTTTGATTGGGATATGACCAATCACGATGAAGAATTCGGCATTAACTATAGACTTCACGAATACGTCGGCTTAGAATATATTATATCGGAGCACGACCAGTGGCTTCGCATCATCGGGTATTTGTAATGATAAAGGAGTAATGCAATATGATGGCAGAAATGGGTAAGAAAAAGAACGTTAAAATTTTTTCGGCGGCAGTAGCGCTTGTTTTTGTCCTTTCCGTCGCGGCTATGGCCGTAATGCAGACGGGTAATCCGGCCAGCGCGGCGCCGTCCAGCAATATAGGCGTAGTTGATACGAGCAAGGTTTTTGCACCCGATAACGAAGCGATTGTCAATGCTCAGAAAGAACTGCAGACCGCGTCGCAGGATATGCAGAAGCAGTTTGAAGAACAGTCGGCCAACATGTCGGACGAAGAAAAGGCGCAGCTCTTCCAGAAGATGCAGGGTGATATGGCGGATAAACAGGAACAAATTCAGAAAGGGCTGAAAGACAAGCTGGAAGAAGCCGTAGGCAGCGTCGCTTCCACAAAGGGGCTCAGTCTCGTAGTGGACAAGAACGTCGTCCTCTATGGCGGCCAGGATATTACGGAACAGGTGGCAAAACAGTTGTCCGGCTCTAAATAAAAATTATGGTGAACGCTCATCGTGCGACATATTTAGGTTGTCTCATCATATGCATTCTCGTCGCTGCGGGTATTTGGCATTTTCTAACGAAGCCTGCGCCGCTTCCTGCGGCAAACGGCCCCGTCTATGCTTATGCCGACGTGGAACACATTATGATGAGTCATCCCGGTTATGCCGCGTATCACCGCCTGGAATTGGAGCGCAATGCCATGGTGGCGCAGTATCAGTTCGAGCAATGGAATTACTCTCGTCAGGCAAGTCGGGACAATGAGGTCCTGCAAACCTTGGGAAAGACCGATATTGTGGGCGCGGCAGCGGCGGAAGAAGAACTGAAAGCAAAGGTTGCTTTAAAGGAAGCGGATTTGAATGCTTCACTGCAACAAAAGTATGAAGCCATACTGAAAGAAAAAGAAAAACAACTGCCCGCTTTATCCGAAACTGAGCGATTAAAAGCCCTGAACTTACAGCTTCAGCTCAATACGCTGGTCATGTCGGCAGCGCAGCGGGAAGCGGCGCGAAACGAGCTTATCGCCCTTCTGCGCAAGAACGGCGGTACCGACTCCGAAGCGGCCGTAGAAGCGGCGGAAGCGGAAATGGAGCCTTATAAGAAAAAGGCTGAAAAAGAGCTGGAAGACTACATAGCCGCGACAAAGGCGGACTTGCAGAGCCGTCAGGACGGCACGGCGGAGCTTTTGCAGAAGCAATTGGCAAGCATGCGGAACATGCCCGATCCGGTCGGTTGGAATGATGAATGGAAGAAAAAGCTGGCCGACAAGGAACAGGAAATGAACGATGCCAAAGAAGTTATTATGGCGGATATTCGCGCTCGTGCAGCTGATGTGGCCCTGGAACAGGGAATCGACATGATTTTCAGCGACTATGCCGGTATCGGAACGGCATTGGACGTGACGGACGATATTATCGCCAAGCTGGCATAATAGGGAGGCCTTTATTTTATGAAAGCAATAAAAAAGAAATTTACAGCCCTTGTGTTGACGGTGTTGGCCGCAGGCGTTTTGGCCGGCTGCGGCAGTGAGGACAATGTGGGCGTAGTCGATACGGTGCGCGTACAAAAAGAAGCACCTCTGGCAAAACGGTATATAGAAAAACGGGAAGCAAAACGGGAAGAAATTCAAAAGAAACTGGAACAGGACAAGCTGTCTATGAGTGAAGAAGACTTTCAGAAAGAACAGCAAAAGCAGGGGCAGGAGCTGGAAATATACAGTGCCGGCATTCAGCGCCAGTTTAAGGCGGACGTTGACGGAAAGTTGGCGGAAATCGCTAAAAAGAAAGATGTCGGCATCATTGTCGACCAGAGAGTCGTACCGAAGGGCGGTATTGATGTAACGGACGAATTAATAGCCGAATTACAATAAAGAGGTGTGTTTACGGTGAAAAGGACGGTAAAAGAGTTAGCGGAATTTCTGGGAGGACGCGTTATCGGTGACGGAACCCGTATTATTGAAGATGTAAAAGGGTTGGCCGAAGCCGAAGCCGGCGACATCACTTTTGCCGTCGACCCGTATACGGAGTATTTGCCTAAGATCCATGCCGGTGCGGTTATTGTGGAAAAAGAAGTGCCTGCCGGCGACAATACTCTCATCCTCGTAGATACACCCCGCCTTTCCTTTTCGAAACTGCTTGAACTCTTTCATCCGCGCCAAAGCGTAGAGAAGGGAGTTCACGCTACGGCCGTTATCGATAAAACGGCCGTACTGGGGGACAATACGGCCGTCATGGCCTATGCCGTTATAGGCAAAGAAGTATATATCGGCGCAAACAGCGTTATTTACCCGTATGTTTTCATCGGCGACCGCGTGCGCATTGACGAAGGTGCCGTCATTTATCCGGGTGTCGTCATCTTTGAAAACACGGTCATCGGTAAAAACGCCGTCATCCGCTCACATGCCGTCATCGGCGGCGAAGGCTTCGGTTTTGCCACGAAAGACGGTGTGCATACGCGTATTCCCCAGATCGGGAATGTCGTTATCGGTGATGACGTGGAAATCGGTGCCGGCACAGCTATCGACAACGGTACCTTAGGGAGCACGAAGGTCGGCAGAGGTACAAAAATCGACAACCTTGTCCACTTGGGTCACAACGTGGAAATCGGTGAAGACTGCTTTGTCATTGCCCAAACGGGTATTGCCGGCAGTACGAAGACGGGGCATCACGTTACCTTTGCGGGACAGACCGGCTGCACCGGTCATATTACAATCGGTGACAACGTTACTTTTGCGGGCAAGTCCGGCATCATCGGTAACGTACCCAGCAATACGATTAACGCCGGCTTTCCGGCGCAACCGCATATGGAATGGAGCCGCACACAAGTGTATCTGCGGCGTCTGCCCGATCTGGCCAAGACGGTAAAGCGGCTGGAAAAGCGTCTTGCCGCCTTGGAAGGTAAAGAATAAAGAGGCGTTTATGTACAGGCTTATGAAAATTCTCAGCTTTATTATCTGCAACGTGCCGAAAAGTTGGCGGGAAAGACTGGGAAAGGAGCTGGGCGCTTTCTTTTGGGCCTTCGTGCCGCGGAAGCGGAAGAGCCTGGCGCAGCGGCAAATACTGGACTGTAAACTGACCGATTCACCCGATGAGGCCATGGCCATCGCCAAAGCGAGCAGTCTTCGCTTCGGCCCCATGATCGTCGAGGTGTTATCCTATCCGCGCCTGGTAAAACAGGGATTTTTCAATAAATTTACGGTACTGGGGAAGGAATATCTCGATACATTGAAGGCAAGCGGCGAAGGAGCCGTGTTTATGGCATCTCATGCGGGGAATTGGGAACTTTTGGGTGCCTGGCTGGCTATGAGCGGCTATCCCCTCATTTCCGTAGCGCAGCAGCAAAACGGCGGCTCCGACGTCTTTATTAACGAGTATCGGGAAATGATGCATCAACACGTGACGTACAAGACGGGGATTCGTGATATGGTGCGCTTTCTCGGCGAAGGCAAATACATCGGCCTGCTCATGGATCAGGATCCGGGTTATGCGGGGATTATGGTGAAACTCTTCGGCAAACCTACCTTAACTGCCGACGGGCCGGCCAAGCTGGCGGCCATAAAAAATTACCATATTGTGCCCATTTTTATTCATGAAGATCGTCCTTATCATCATATAATCGAAGTACAGCAGCCCTTTCGCATTTTTGCCGACAGTGAAGAGCTGACGAAAGACGAAAAAAAAGAACGCATTTACGAAGTAACGCAGAAATTGAACGATATTTTGGAAGCGCATATCCGCAAGTACCCGGCAGACTGGTTTTGGCTTCATAACCGCTGGAAATGGACGAAGAGGCGGCAAGAAAAAGAGCGGATTTAAGGAATTGTTTACCTTGCTTGCGCCGGTTGCGGTAAACCGTGCGGAATTGACAAAACAGCGCTTTTTGAGTATAATTTTTATGTGTGCACAAGAGCACTCCCTAACGATACTTTTGGAGGGAGGGATAGAGAAATGGCAGAAATCAGAGTCGGTAAAAACGAAACCTTGGACAGCGCTTTGCGCCGTTTTAAGCGTTCTTGCCAAAAAGCAGGCGTCCTTTCGGAGGTCCGGAAACGCGAGCACTATGAAAAACCGAGCGTTCGGAGGAAGAAAAAATCCGAAGCGGCGCGGAAACGCAAGTTTAAAGCATAATTCAAGAAGGTTGGTAGCATGTCGTTAAAGGAAACATTGCTGCAGGATATGAAGGCCGCAATGAAAGAAAAAGAATCCGGTAAGACGAAGCTGGCAGTCATCCGTATGGTTCGGTCTTCCATTCGCAATGCGGAAATCGACGGAAAATGTGAACTCGACGATGTCGGCATCGGAACGGTTATTGCGAAAGAAATGAAGCAGCGGAAAGAATCGCTTGAAGATTTCGTAAAAGCCGGTCGTGCGGATTTGGCCGAACAGATTAAAGCGGAAATGGCCGTCCTTGAACGGTATATGCCCGGACAGCTTTCCAAAGAAGAAGTGGAAGCGGTTGTGCGCGGTGTCATGGAAGGTATGGCGACTGCAGACCTGAACATGGGTACCGTCATGAAAGCCGTAATGCCGCACGTGCAGGGAAAGGCCGACGGCAAGGTTATTTCACAGACTGTAAGAGAACTATTGCAGAACCGACAGCTTCGGAATTCTATTGACAAACGGATGAATCGATTGTAAGATAAAACCGTAATTTTGGACAATACCATATAATCGAGTCAACGGGGACTCCACACCGGGCAGGTGCGGAGTCTTTTTTTGTAGATGAAGGAGGAGCAGTATGAATACGGATAATTTGCTTTACGTAATTCCTGCAGGACAATATGGTAAAGAAGGCGTTTTGGCCCTTTTAGAACAGCACAGGGAAATTAAATTCGTTTCACTTGTCGGTGTCGACTTGGCAGGAAACGATACGGATGAAAAAATTCCCATCTCTCTGTTCTTCAAAGAGTATGAAAGCTTTTTTGACGGTTCCGCTTTTCAGACGGACGGTTCTTCCGTTGTCCTGCCCGGTATTGCCACATTGTCGAACGCCCGCGTCGATATCAAGGCCGATCCCGACGTTAACTGGTTTGTCGACTATAACTGCGGCAATATTGATGAAGAAACGGGCAAGCCTGTCGGTACCTTGCGCATTCCGAGCTTTCTCGAGCACGCGACGGGCTTCATCGATTCCCGCTCCATCCTGCGCAATACGACAAATTACGTCGGCGAAGAAGTGCTGAAGCTGATCAAAGAAAACGGTATTCAAGGTTTGACGATACATCCCGACGATATCGAGAAAATCGTTTTCACGACGGCAACGGAATTGGAATTCTGGGTCAAGTCGCCCAGCCAAGAAGTAGCTTCCCGTCTGCTTTCAACATCGCAGAAGCTGCAGGAACAGTATTGGCAGCGCACACACGGCGATGTCCGTACTGCTTTGGAACAAGCTGTGGAACGGCTGGCCCAATACGGCCTGGAACCGGAAATGGGTCATAAGGAGGTGGGCGGTATTAAGGCCCACATTGACGATTCGGGAAAACTCATCTTTGTCCTGGAACAGCTGGAAGTGGATTGGAAATTCTCGTCCGACCCCGTACAGACGGCGGATAATGAAATTCAGGCGCGTATTATTATTCGCGAAGCCTTTCGTGAAAACGGCCTGGACGTTACCTTCCAGGCAAAGCCCATCCACGGCGTGGCCGGTAACGGCGAGCATACGCATATCGGTATGGGAGCCGTCCTGAAAAACGGTAAATACGTGAATCTCTTTACGCCGGACGATATGCAGAAGGATTTCCTCTCGTCTCTCGGCTATGGAGCAATCATGGGGATTTTGAAGCACTACGAGGTTATTAATCCCTTTATTTCCGCTACAACGGATTCGCTTAACCGCTTGCAGCCGGGCTTTGAAGCGCCTGTGTGCATCGTCGCCGCCCTGGGCGGGGAAACGCCGGACGTGCCGACGCGAAACCGATCCATCCTGGCCGGCCTCATCCGTAACGCCGTCAGCCCGAAGGCGACGCGCATTGAAATGCGTTCGCCAAACCCCTTTACAAATACGTACATCGCCATTGCCCTCTTCTATCTGGCCGCCTTGGACGGCATCCGCTATGCCCTGATAAAGCACAAGTCGACGGGCGAACTCTTGGCGGAGCTCTCCAAAAAGCCCGGTGACGCGGCGGAATACTTGGAAGCGGCACGGGCATACCGTTCCGAGGTGGACGTTTTTGAAAACTATACGGAAGAAGAACGAAATACTATGTTCGGCAAGGCGCCGGCGACGGTCTGGGAGAACTTCAAGGCCTTGAGCCTTTACCCAGAAAAAATCGATAATTTGGCATGTTCCGTCTTCGCCAAACGGGTTATGGAGTCCTTTAAGGAGGGAGCTTTGAAGCGGTGGGTCTTGGAGCTGCAGTACCGCATTGTGCCGGACAATCTGGAAAAGGTCATTGCCGCCAAAATACTGCACACCGGCACCGACACGAATCCTCTGGAGGTAGAACGGTGGCAGGTAATCAATGCGCTGCGCACCGAGTTGGGGCGCGATACGGATAAGCAGCTGTCCATTTTCACACAGATTAAGAAAGCCCTGGCCGTAAAAGACTACGACACGGCTTCGGATCTGCAGATACTCATGGCGAAGAAGATGAATGAATTGAACGAACTTTATTATGAATATTCGCATAACGCATTTTAAAAAAATGAGTTGTAGTCAGAAAAAGGGCGGGTTCCTGCGCATGGGAATCCGCTCTTTTGCTCTTTGTCGTGTGAGAGTGTGTAAAAGACGGAAAAACGATTTTGACTTTTTGACTAAAAATGCTGTTTTTGGCTTAAAATCTATTGACAAACGATTTTAATCATGATATCTTGTATACAGTCGTTAGCACTCTGATATTTTGAGTGCTAACGGTTTGAATAGGGGCGAGCATGCGGGAACTGGATGAAAGAAAACAAAAAATATTACAAGCCATTGTTCAGGATTATATAACATCCGCCGAACCCGTAGGGTCGCGCACAGTGGCACGTAAATATAATTTAGGCATCAGCGCCGCAACCATACGGAATGAAATGTTCGATTTAGAAATGATGGGCTACTTGGAGCAGCCTCATACATCGGCAGGTCGGACACCGTCGGCAAAGGGATATCGTTTTTATGTCGACTGCCTGTTGCAGCCGGCAAAGATTCGGGAAGACGAAAAACGCCTTGTTCAATCGTGGTTTGCAGATAAGCTCGAAGACGTGGATCAAATTTTTCAATCTACGGCAAAAGTGCTGGCCAAGATAACTCATAACGTGACTCTTGTCGTCGCGCCGCGGCAAATCGGGGCAAAACTGAAGTACATACGCTTCGTGCCCCTTGATGACCGGCGTGCCATTATGCTGGTAGTTACGGACTCGGGTGAAGTGGAAAACAGCATTTATGCCAAGCCCGCCGATGTAGATATGGACGAGCTCAATCTGTTGGCCGAAAAGTTGACCAACCGTCTGACCGGTATGCGGCTCGATAAGATTACGGCCGAACTGCTGGATAGTTTTCGCGGTGACATCGTCGGCGATTTGGACTTGTACCGTACGGCTTTTCGTTCGCTGCACCAATCGTTCCGCAAACAGGAATTGTACCGCGGCGGTACGATGGAGCTGCTCAACGCACCGGAGTTTCGGGATGTCGATAAAGCTCTTTCCCTCTTCGGCATGTTGGAAGAACGGGAGAAAATTGTCGATTTATTGAATGAAGGACGACAGGAAGGGGATTCATCCGTCGTCGTTCGCATCGGTGATGACCGTTCGCCTGTGCCGCTCAATGATTGCAGCATTATTGAAGCGACTTTTCGCGGTGATGATGAAGTCCTCGGCAAGATCGCCGTACTCGGGCCGACGCGCATGGAATATGCCAAGATTATCGGTTTGCTTGAGTTTATGAAGGAACATGTAACGCAAATCCTGACACACTATCGCGACGACAAGTAGGAGGGGTATTGGAAGAATGAGTGAAAACGGGAAAAAAGAGATAGAAGAACAAGAAAACCGGACGGCTGTGCCGGCAAGAGAAACGGTTGAGGACGATGCAGCCGTCTGCAGCCGAACGGAGACGGAAGAAGTTCCGGAAGAAGCGGCCGGAGAGCAGGAAGAAAAGAAAGAAGCTGCCGCTGCCGTAAAGGAAGTGCAGGAAAAGTACATGCGTTTGCAGGCTGATTTTGCCAACTTCAAAAAACGCTCCGCCGCAGAACGGCTGCAAGTGGCTGATACCGTAAAAAGCGAACTGATTGCGGAAATCCTGCCGGTCATCGACAATTTTGAACGGGCCCTGCAAGTACCGGCAGAAGAGCAAAGTGCGGAAGTCAAGGCCTTTATGGAAGGCTGCAAAATGATTTACAAGCAGCTCACGGACGTTTTGGAAAAAGCCGGCGTCAGAAAGATGGAAGCCTTGGGCAAGCCTTTCGACCCGGTTTATCATCAAGCAGTTATGCGTGCTCCCGTTGAGGGATACGCTGACGATACAGTAGCGGAGGTCTTGCAGGAAGGCTATCTGCTCGGGGACACGACTATTCGTCCCGCCATGGTAAAAGTAGCATTTAACGGTTAATTCAATCGTGTCATAATTAGAGGAGGAATTTAGAATGGCAAAAGTAATAGGTATTGATTTAGGAACGACAAACTCCGTAGTCGCAGTCATGGAAGGCGGCGAACCTACGGTCATTACAAACACGGAAGGCTCGAGGCTGACTCCGTCGGTTGTCGGTTTTTCCAAGACGGGTGAACGTCTCGTCGGACAGCTTGCTAAGCGCCAGGCCGTTTCCAACCCGGAAAATACGGTTTCGTCCATTAAGCGGCATATGGGTGAAAACTACACTGTAAAAGTGGAAGGCAAGGACTACACGCCGCAAGAAATTTCCGCCATGATTTTGCAGAAATTGAAGGAAGATGCCGAATCGTATCTGGGTGAAAAAGTAACACAGGCGGTCATTACCGTACCGGCGTACTTCTCCGACAGCCAGCGCCAGGCAACGAAGGATGCCGGTAAAATCGCCGGTCTCGACGTACTGCGTATCGTCAATGAACCGACGGCGGCAGCTTTGGCATACGGCCTTGACAAAGGCGGCGACGGCAAGATCCTTGTCTTCGACTTGGGCGGCGGTACTTTCGATGTGTCTATTCTCGAATTGGGGGACGGCGTATTTGAAGTAAAGGCGACGAACGGCAATACTCATCTCGGCGGCGACGACTTCGACAATGCCGTTATGAACTGGATGGTTTCCGAATTTAAGTCCCAGACGGGAATCGACCTTTCACAGGATAAAATGGCGGAACAGCGCCTGAAAGAAGCGGCCGAAAAGGCAAAAATCGAATTGTCCACCGTCTTGTCGACGAATATCAACCTGCCTTTTATTACGGCCGACGCAAGCGGGCCGAAGCACTTGGATCTCACCTTGACGCGTGCTAAATTCAACGAATTGACGGCAGACCTCGTTCAGGAGACAATGGAACCGACACGTAAGGCAATCGCCGATTCCGGCCTGTCAATCAATGAAATCGATAAGATTATTCTCGTCGGCGGCTCCAGCCGTATTCCGGCAGTCCAGGAAGCGATCAAATCCGTTCTCGGCAAGGAACCGGACAAGGGTATCAATCCGGATGAATGTGTTGCTATCGGCGCGGCTATTCAGGCAGGTGTTCTCGTCGGCGATGTCAAAGACGTACTGCTTCTCGACGTAACGCCGCTGTCCCTCGGTATTGAAACGCTGGGCGGCGTATTTACGAAGATTATTGAACGCAACACGACCATTCCTACGGAAGGCAAGCAGATATTCTCTACAGCTGCCGACAATCAGCCGTCTGTTGACGTGCATGTTCTGCAAGGAGAACGTGAAATGGCGGCGGACAACAAAACGCTCGGCCGCTTTGAACTCTCGGGCATTCCGTCGGCACCGCGCGGCGTACCTCGTATTGAGGTTGCCTTCAATATTGATGCCAACGGCATTGTAAACGTTTCCGCCAAGGATCTTGGTACAGGAAAGGAACAGAAGATCACCATTACGTCTTCGTCCGGTCTCGACCAGAGCGAAATCGACCGCATGGTCAAGGAAGCGGCGGCTCATGAAGTGGAAGACAAGAAGCGCAAAGAAAAGATTGAAGTAAAGAACAACGCCGATACACTCGTATACCAGGCGGAAAAGACCTTGCAGGAAGTAGGCGACAAGGGAGATCAGACTAAGGTTGCCGACGTGAAAGACAAGATTGCGGCCTTGAAGGAAGCTATCGCGTCGGATGATACGGAACGCATTAAGAGTGCAACGGAAGCCTTGACCAAGCCTTTGTATGAATTGACCGGCGACATGTACAAACAGGCCGAAGCTCAGCAGGCGGCGCAACAACAGGCCGAACAGCCGCAGGGCAATGCGGCGCAAGGACAGGACGACAACGTAGTTGATGCGGATTATAAGGTGGTCGACGACGATCAGAAATAAGATGTAACAGAAGGGGCTGCCTATAATGAGTAAAAAAGATTATTATGAAGTCCTCGGCGTCTCCAAGAATGCGAGTGAAGCCGATATAAAGAAGGCTTTTCGCAAACTTGCCATTAAGTATCATCCCGACAAGAACCGGGATAATCCGAAAGAGGCGGAAGAAAAATTTAAAGAAGTCAATGAAGCGTACAGCGTGTTGTCAGATGAGACGAAACGTGCGCAGTATGACCAATTCGGTCCTGAAGCCTTCCAAAACGGCGGCACCGGTGCCGCCGGCTTCGGCGGTTTCGGCGGTTTCAGTCAAGGCGGTTTCAGCGACTTCGGCGATATATTCGAATCCTTTTTCGGCGGCGGCGGTCGTTCCGGACAAGCGAACGGACCGCAGCGCGGGGCGGACTTGCGCTATGACATAGATATCTCCTTTAAGCAGGCCGCCTTCGGCGCGGAAATGGAAATTCAGGTGCCGAAGGAAGATACATGCGGCCGATGCCGCGGCAACGGAGCGGAACCGGGCAGCCGGGTGGACACCTGCCCGGTTTGTCACGGCACGGGGCAGCAGCGGGTTGTACAAAATACGCCTTTCGGCCAGATGGTCAATGTCCGTACGTGTTCCCATTGCGGCGGTTCAGGTAAGATCATCGAAAAGAAATGCAATGCCTGCCATGGAACGGGAACCGTCAAGGTTCGCAAAAAACTGCAAATCAAGATTCCGGCCGGTGTCGACGACGGTGCTCGTCTGCGTGTTGCCGGTGAAGGAGAACCGGGAACGCACGGCGGCGGTCACGGTGACTTGTATGTTTACATCTTTGTGCGCAAAGACGGACAGTTTACACGACGCGGCAATGACGTCATTTCCAAGCAGTCCGTATCCTTCACGCAGGCCGCTTTGGGGGCGACCATTCGCGTGGAAACACTGGACGGAAAAATTGACCTGAAAATTCCTGCAGGCACGCAGACGGGAACACTTTTCCGTATTAAAGGGAAGGGTGTGCCCGTACTGGGGTCCAGAGACAGACGGGGCGATCATCATGTACAGATCAACATCGCCACGCCGAAGCGGCTAAGTGCCAAGCAAAAGGAACTGCTCAGAGAATTTGGCAGGGAAAGCGGCGAAGACTGGCTTCTTGACGATGAGGGTGAAAATAAAAAAAAAACTAAAAAAGGAAGATTTTGGAATAAGTTGATTGAGTATGTTCGCAGCCGCTTTGCAGCGGGATACCGTCAATTTACGGCCGAAATATAACGATACAGCTGCGGGCAACCGATAAATGTCCGCAGCTTTTTTGATAGAGGAGACGGCTCCATGCAGTGGAAAAAAATAGAACTTGTTGTTCCGGAAAAAGCGGTCGATATAGTTTCTCTCCTTTTATGGGAATGCGGGACCGGCGGCTTCGTTATTCACGATGAAGTAACCGGCGGAACCGTTTCGCTTGATGTATATATTCCTCATGAAAAGGCGGAAACGTCCCTCGCCGGCATATACCGCCGCCTTGACGCCTTATGGCGGGACAATCCCGGTTGGCCCTTATATCAATTGACTTGTAACGGCCCCGTAGATGACGATTGGCTGTACGAATGGCAGAAATTTTTTCATGCTGCCGATGTGACCGAACGTTTTACAGTCGTCCCGGCGTGGGAAGAAATAAAAGAGAAAGCAGATAAAATTGTGTTGCGCATCGATCCGGGGACTTCCTTCGGCAGCGGCCTGCACGCGACGACGTGCATGTGTCTTGGCGCCGTGGAGAAGCATGTGCGTCCCGGCGACACCGTCATCGATATCGGCACGGGTACGGGCATTCTCGCTATAGGTGCCGCGAAATGCGGTGCGGCAGTCGTCCGAGCCGTCGACCTTGATGAGGCGGCAGTCGGCCGGGCGGTGATCAACACAAAGCTCAATGATGTCGGAGAGACGGTAATAGCGGCGCAGAGCGACTTGCTTAGCAACGTGGACGACTCCGCGCAGCAGGCCGACGTCATCGTCGGCAACTTGGTGACCGAGGCGATTTTAAAAGTATTGTCCGTAGTATGCGACTATTTAAAGGCGGGTGGAATATTTATCGGCAGCGGTATTATTGATGAACGCATTGACGAAGTGCGCCTTGCCGCAAAAGAGCGGGGACTGACTATGATTGAGGAAGAATTAAGGGACGGCTGGTATGCCGTCACTATGAGGAGAGACTGATGCGTACCTTATTTACGAATTTTCCCATTGCAGAAGAATTTAGCCTCAGCACCGACGACACGTATCATGTCATGCGTGTTTTGCGCGCTTCCGTCGGCGATATGCTGTACGTGACGGACAGCAGGGGCGCCGAGTTTACATGTGAAATTATTCGCGTTGACGGAGACAGGGCGCTCCTGCGTCCTATAGAGCAGACGAAGGAAGCACCGGAAAAAGGAGCGGATCTTGTCCTGGCGGCGGCGCTCCTTAAAAACGACAAATTTGAATGGGCCGTACAGAAGGCCGCGGAATTGGGCGTGAACCGCATCGTTCCTATACAAATGGAACACTGTGTAGTAAAATTAAATGACGATCGCCGTGCCGAACGGCGCAGGAGATGGCAAAAAATTGCTTTGGAAGCGGCAAAGCAATGCGGCCGCTTCGATGTACCTGCCGTAGAAGCGGTAAAGACTCTTCCCGAGCTGATAGAATCTTTCAAGTCCCACTTTTTTCTCGTCCCCTACGAGTTTGAAACGGCGCCCGTTACGGACGCGGCCCGAAAAGGAGCGAGCCGCGACACGGTCATTTGCATCGGTCCTGAAGGGGGGTATGCGCCGCAGGAGATTGATTTGCTTCGCAGCGCCGCAGACTGCGTGACCGTATCGTTGGGGCCGCGTATTTTGCGGGCCGAAACGGCAGCCGTTGCGGCAGTGTCCATCATTATGTACGAAAGAGGATTCGTGTAAATGCCGACGATTGCTTTTACGACACTCGGTTGTCGCGTAAATCAATATGACACGGACAGCATGCGCAGTCTGTTTTTTGCGGAAGGCTTTACGGAGACGGACTTTAACGGCCGTGCCGACGTGTATGTCATCAATACGTGCTCCGTCACGCACATGGGTGAAAAGAAGTCGCGCCAAATCATCAGGCGGGCGAAGAAAAACAACGAAGGGGCACTTGTCGTCGTGACGGGTTGTTATGCCCAACTGAGTCCTGACGTGTTGGCGGCCATTCCCGATGTGGATGCCGTTATAGGCACGAATGAGCGCAAGAATATCGTCACCATTGTTCGGAGCCTCTTGGGCAGGGCAAAGGCCGAAGCGGTTCTTGCCGTCCATGACGTCATGGGGCGCGATACCTTTGAAGAAATTCCTCTCTATCCGTCGGCAGTGGAGCATACGCGGGCGGATTTGAAAATACAGGAAGGATGCAATAATTTTTGCTCCTACTGTATTATTCCGTATACGCGGGGCAGTCTTAAATCGCGCCGGCCCGATGCGGTTATTGCCGAGGCGAAGCGGCTTGTCTCCTTCGGGTTTAGAGAAATCGTTCTCACGGGCATTCACCTCGGAGCGTACGGCATTGATCTTCCCGAACGGCCTACATTGGCACTCATTTTGAGGCGTCTTTTGGCGGAGACGGACGTTGCCCGCATTCGCATGGGGTCCATTGAATCCGTTGAAATCAGTGACGATCTCATTGACGCCATCAATTCGTCGCCCCGTGTCTGTCCGCATCTGCATTTGCCCATACAGTCCGGGTCCGATGCGATTTTAAGCGCCATGCACCGCCGCTATACGACTGAAGAGTATATTAATCTGGTTCGCAGGCTTCACGAAAAAGTACACGGTCTCACAGTCTCGACGGACCTTATCCTCGGCTTTCCCGGCGAGACGGACGAGCGTTTTGCGGAAACCGTGAAAGCCTTGGAGCAGTTGAATTTTTCCCACATTCACGCTTTTCCCTATTCACCGCGCCAAGGTACGCCGGCGGCAGTCATGGCGGGACAAGTGAGCGGTGACGTCAAGAAGAAGCGTGTCGAACAGATAAACGCCATGTCGGTCAGGCAAAAGGAAGCTATTTTAGACGGCATGATCGGGCAGGAAGTGCAGGTTCTTTTGGAGTCGGTGGAGAATGCTATGGGCGAAGGCTTTTCGGAGCACTACGAACGGGTGCGTGCAGAGGTTCCGGCCGATTATGAATGCGGCCGTATTATAAATGTTCTGCTGACGGGCCGTGACGGTTCCGTATTGACAGGCAATATAAAGGAGGTTTCTTAAAATGGAAGACTGCATTTTTTGCAAAATCATCAACGGCGAAATACCGAGCAGGAAAGTTTATGAAGACGATACTTTTTATGCTTTTGAAGACATTGCGCCTGTGGCACCCGTACATGTACTGGTTATTCCGAAAAAACACGTAAAAAGTATTGCGGCTTTGACGGAAGCGGACGGCGACGTGGCGGGAAAGATGCTCTTTGCCCTCCGGACGGTCGCTGAGAAATTGGGCTTGGCCGAAGACGGTTACCGTGTCGTCTTTAATACAGGCGAAAAGGCGGGACAGACGGTTCATCATATGCACGCGCATATTTTAGGCGGCAAAGAAATGGCTTGGCCGGGAGTATAAGATGGCTGCCCGGAAAGAACGGCCCTTACTCGCGACAATTCGCGTCGTCGCTCTTATCGCCTTGGTCGGCATAATAGCTTTTTTGGCGATTAAAGGGTTATAAGAGAATGAAGAGGAGACGCATAAACAGGTGATCCTTGAAAAATAATACATAACGGCAAGCTTTGGATATTCCCCTGACAGGACCGGCAATTATGTGTCAGGGGAACTTTTTTTCCTGCTCTGTAGATTTTAATCTTTCTTTTAAGCAAATACTCAGAACCGTCCTATATAGTAAAAGCCGTAAGAGGAGGCGCGCGATGTGGACAGGGACAAAATCTTCGGCTTTGTAGGTGAAAAAAAGGCGACGGAACTTTTACAGGCCAAGGGCTATACCGTTTGCTGCGTTAATTACCGCACGGCTGTCGGCGAAATAGATATTGTTGCCAAAGACGGAGATACACTTGTCTTTGTGGAAGTAAAATCGCGGCACTCTCTGGAATACGGTTTGCCTTCCGAGGCGGTTGCTTTTTATAAGCGGCGGAAAATTGTCAGAATTGCCCAAGTGTATTTGGCACAGCACGGTCTTTGGCAATCACCGTGCCGTTTTGATGTGGTGGAAATCTTAAAAAGGGCGGGACGGCCTGTTGCCGTTCGTCATATTATACATGCTTTTACGGCGGAGTGACCTATGTTTGCGCGTATTTTCGGAGCATCCGTTTTGGGGCTGCACGGCCATTTAATTACGGTAGAATCGGATATAGCTAACGGCTTGCCGGCTTTTGATATTGTGGGTCTTGCGACGGTAGCCGTAAAAGAATCGAAGGAGCGTGTTCGCGCAGCCGTGAAAAACAGCGGCTTCGAGTTTCCTATGCGGCGGATTACAGTGAACCTGGCGCCGGCGGACATGAAAAAGGAAGGCGCCGGTCTGGATCTGGCCATAGGCGTCGCCCTCATGGTGTCGAGCGGGCAAATAAGCGGGGAGACCTGTGAAAAGGCGCTGTTTATAGGTGAGCTTTCCCTGGACGGCGGCGTCAGACCGGTAGCAGGTGTCCTCTCCATGGTCCTGGCCGCGGCGGAGCGGGGATTTACGCACGTCTTCGTCAGTCCGGACAATGTGGGTGAAGCTCTCTTGTGCGAAAATATAACTGTATATGAAACGCCCGATTTTTCGGCCCTCATAGAACACTTGCGGGGCGTACGGAAAATTAAGGCCGCCGCCGGCCGCGACAGTACGGCCGATATACCGCAATACAGTGTGGACTACAGCGAAGTTCAGGGACAGGTCATTGCCAAAAGAGCCTTGGAAATCGCTGCCGCCGGCGGGCACAACCTGCTTATGGTCGGTCCGCCGGGTGCGGGAAAATCCATGCTTGCCAAGCGAATTCCGACGATTTTACCGCCCATGAATATAAAAGAGTCCTTGGAAGTGACACAAATTTACAGTGTTGCCGGACTCTTTCACAAGGAAGGGCGCCTTTTGGAACGCCCTTTCCGCAGTCCGCATCACACCATTTCGGCAGCAGGCCTCATTGGCGGCGGTTCCGTACCGAAACCGGGGGAAGTGACGCTCAGCCATAAGGGCGTCCTCTTTCTCGACGAGCTGCCCGAATTTTCCCGCTCCGTCCTGGAAGTACTGCGTCAGCCCTTGGAAGACAGGGTGGTTCACTTGGTACGTGTCAACGCGGCCCTGTCCTATCCGGCCCAATTTATGTTGATCGCCGCCATGAATCCCTGCCCGTGCGGCTATCTGCACGACAAGGACAAGCCTTGTGCCTGCACGTCCGGAGAAATTAGGCGTTATGTGAGAAAAATATCAGGTCCTCTTCTGGACAGAATCGACCTGCATGTAACCGTCGAACGGCCCAAGTATGAAGAGCTTACGTCGCCTGCTCGTCAGGAAGCGTCGAGCACTGTCAGAGACCGTGTACTGGCTGCGGGAGAGCGGCAGGAAAGGCGGCTATACCCGTACGGTATACGCAATAACGGCATGATGGGACATCGCGAAATCAGAGAAACGTGCCGCATTACGGCAGGCGGCGAGAAGCTGCTGCACGATGT
This sequence comes from Megasphaera coli, assembly GCF_900095855.1. Lineage (GTDB taxonomy): Bacteria > Bacillota > Negativicutes > Veillonellales > Megasphaeraceae > Megasphaera > Megasphaera massiliensis_A. The sequence continues at coordinate 211,841 of NZ_FMIY01000002.1, forward strand.
TTTTCATAAGCTTAAACTGAGTCCGCGCAGTTATGACCGCCTCATTAAGGTGGCCCGTACGGTTGCGGATTTGGCCGGTGCCGAAGAAATCGGCGAAGAACATATTGCCGAGACCGTCAGCTACAGAGATACGCTGCAGAGGATGTGATGCCGTGAAAGAAGTGGTAAATGGCAATCGGCCGGTATCGCAGGAAGAACGAATATATTTGGCAGCGCTTGCGTCCGTGCACGGCTGGGGGCCGGCGACGATTCGCAAACTTCTGGCCCGTTTCGGCACGGCCGAAGACATTTGGCTGGGGCCGGCGGAGCGCCTGACACTTTCCCCAACCGCCTTGGAAGCGTTCTCGGCGCAGCGCCGTATTTTTGACGGTGAAAAGCTGCTGAGAAATTTAGAAACATACGGTGTAACACTTATTACATGGTACGATGCGGACTATCCCGCTTTGCTGCGGGAGACGTGCAATCCGCCGCCTGTTCTTTACTGGCGCGGGCCGGCACTGCAAAGCGAGAGAACCGTTGCCGTCGTCGGCTCACGCAGGGCCGGACCGTACGGTCTCAATGCAGCCCAACTCATCGGTACGGAGCTTGTACAATTTGAGGCAGTCATTGTCAGCGGCGGTGCCAGAGGCATCGACACGAAAGCTCATGAAGGAGCCCTGCGCGGCGGCGGCAGGACAATTGTCGTCACAGGCTGCGGACAGGACCGGATATATCCGCATGAGAACAGGAAGCTCTTTGAGCGTATTATCGACGGCGGCGGTGCCGTGTGCTCGGAGTTTCCCTTCGGCATAGAGCCGTTGGCACAAAATTTTCCGCGCCGTAATTGCGTTATTGCCGGCTTGTCGCGCTGTACTGTCGTCGTCGAAGCGGATATACGCAGCGGTGCTTTGATTACGGCTGATTTTGCTCTTGAAGAGGGGCGCGACGTCTTTGCCGTTCCGGGCAGTATATTTTCCCGAACTTCGCGCGGTACGAACGGTCTTCTGAGAAACGGTGCCCAAGCTTATACGGCTGCAAGCGACGTGGCTGGCGAATACGGCTGGATAGAGGCGATTGCGCAAGAATCGGGCAGCGCCGCAGCGGCTGTTTCCCTGAGTGACGAGGAAACACGATTATGGGAGATCTTGCGGACTGACGAGGCCGTATCGGCAGAAGAATTGGCAATGCGGACGAATATGGCCGCAGACGCCGTGGCACGACTTCTCCTTTCCCTGCAGCTGAAGGACATTGTGGATATGAAGGGCGGCATGTACATGCGTTCCGCAAAGTCCTGTTTAAAATAGTTATGGCCGGACCGCATAGCCGTATCCCTCGTTGCGGAAATATTTGAAAATAAATAAGAACGGCGTAAACTCCGCATTCCTGCGGTATTATCCGCTTGCAATCTTTTGTTTTTTGCAGTACACTGTATATATCTATATTGCCGTTGACGGCAATTGAAAGATAGGCGGTTAATAAAAGAGGTGCCAAGACAGCACCTCTTTTATTCTAGGTAAAAGGGAACGGATATAAAGAACGTTTGTAGCAGCTATAGTATTACAGTAAAGAGGGATACATATGAAAACTAAACTGTTCGTCTGCCTGTTGGCGGCACTCATGGTTGCGACGTTTCCCGTCGCGGCGAAGGACAAAAATAAAGGTACCGGGACGGTTCTCGAAAACTGGGGCACCGTCTCCGTACCGAACGACCTTTATATGGAAGCGGGGACACAGCCCGTTTTGATTGCGGATACGGCTGATAACGACATGGTCACGGCTCTTGCCCGCGTCTTGCCGGGCAATACGCCGCAGACATATCAGCTCGTAAAGGCCGATCAGGGAGCTTTCCAGTACGGCTATATGCTGCACTACAGATTAAATGCCTACGAAGTACAGACACTTGTCGGCACGAGCAGTAAAGGCACGTCGCTTGCGAGCTCAATTAACGCGGCCCTGCAGGCAAAACTGCCTCGTCAGTACTATCTGACGGAGCCCGTAAAGGCGCAGACCGTGAACGGTACGACCTTCTATACAGGCGCCGTGGAAAAGCGGATTTTCATCAATCAGGCAGACTTCACCGAAACAATCCGTATCATTGTCCGGCAAGGCGATTCCCTTGCGGACGTAGTTCTCGTTTTGGGGCATGACGGTGAAAATGCGGATTTGTTGCCGGCAGTAACACAAATGCTGATACAGGCTAAGAGAGCGAAGAAGTAAAGGAACTTAATTGTTGATTATGCCGAAAGAACGGAGGCGGAGCGTATGATACGATTTGAATGCGATTATTTGGAAGGTGCGGCGCCGCAGATTTTAGCAGCCGTAGAAAAGGCAAACTTTGAACAGAATCCCGGCTATGGTGCGGATCGGCATTGTGAGAATGCGCGTAAGCTGATTAAAGAAGCATGCCGGACTGAAAAAAGCGATGTTCACTTTGTTGTCGGCGGGACGCAGGCGAACCTGACGATTATCGGCGCAGCTCTCAAGAATTACCAAGGCGTGTTGGCACCGGTCACATCCCACATTAACACTCATGAAGCAGGCGCTATTGAGCTTACGGGCCATAAGGTTATGAGTATACACACGCCTGACGGCAAGCTGCGGCCCGAAGACATTGAAAAGCAGTGCCGCATTTACGCGGACGATACCCATCAAACGCACATTGTCCAACCGGGCATGGTCTACATTTCCCAGACGACGGAAGTGGGTACCCTTTATTCCAGGGCGGAAGTGGGCGAGCTTTACAAGGCCTGCAAGAAGTACGGGATCCTTCTCTTCATCGACGGAGCCCGTCTGGGCTATGCCGTTACGGCACCCGGCAATGACCTTATGCTGGAAGACGTGGCGCAGTACTGCGACGTTTTTACCGTCGGCGGTACGAAACAGGGTGCTCTTTTCGGCGAAGCCGTCGTTATACAGGACGAAACATTAAAACGGGAATTTCCGTATCATGTCAAACAGCGCGGCGCCCTCCTCGCCAAGGGGTGGCTCTTGGGCATACAGTATGAGACGCTTTTTACGGACGGCCTCTATTTGAAGCTCGCAAAACACGCTGCCGACCTTGCGGTTAAACTTCATCAGGGATTCAAAGACGCAGGCTTTGCCTTCCTCTATGACCATGAGACAAATCAGCAGCTGCCCGTTTTTACAAAAGAGCAGTTTAAAAAATTGAGCGAAACGTATAGTTTCGACCACTTTGCCGACGTGGAAGACGGAAAGATTGCGACGCGCTTCTGCACGTCCTGGGCGACAAAAGAAGAAGATGTGGAACAGCTTTTGGCTGCTGTCCGTGAACTGTAAATATTATCGTAAGGGCACTCGACGAGGGTGCTCTTTTTCTTTTTATCGAATATTTTATGGCAATCAAGAGATACATGATGAAGAAAAAATGCAGCTTATATAACCGGACATAGTGGGACTGTTCCGAGGTTTCCGATTGCTGTGACTGACCGGAAATCAGTAATAGGGGCTATTTATTTTTACAATGTTTGTATGTTATAATTGATTTATAAACTTTATAACGTATTATGGAGGTGAAGATATGTTGACAGAACGAATTCAGGCGGCAAAGGACAATTATATAAACAGTAAGCCTCATATTTCGTATGAACGGGCGAGGATCTGGACGGAGGCGTATAAAAAGACGGAAGGGGAATCTCCGATCATACGCAGGGCCAAGGCTTTTAAATCCGTTTGCGAGCAGTTGGTTGTCACGATCTTTCCCGGCGAACTGATCGTTGGTGCTGTAGGTGAATTCCGCAAATGCGGCATTCTGACGCCCGAGTTTTCCTGGACATGGGTAGATGAGGAAATGGATACCTTTTCCGAACGTGTACAAGATCCTTATGAGATGACGGAAGAACAGCGGCGATTCGTACGGAAGCATATCTTTCCGTATTGGAAAGGACGCTCTCTGGAAGAGGCATACTTGGCACAGCTGCCTAAAGAGATTGCCAAAGTCGCCGTAGATACCGGAATTATCGACATTGACTCAAAGTGGCGGCAGTCTGTCGGTGAAATTACGCCGGATTATGAAGACGGCCTGTTTCCTAAAGGATTCCGGGGTATTATTGAGGAATGTAAAGCAAAAAAACGTATGCTGCATCTTTCTCGGCCGGGAGATCGGGAGAAAACGGAATTTTATGATTCGGTCATTTCAGTAAGTGAAGGATTAATCATATTGGCCCGCCGCTATGCCGACAAGGCGGACTCACTGGCGAGAAGTGAAAAGGACACGATTCGCAAGGGTGAATTAAAGGAAATTGCCCGTACTTGCCGTCATGTTCCCGAATTTCCTCCGAAGTCGTTCCGGGAAGCGTTGCAGATGATCTGGTTTTACCAGCTTGGCGGTATTTTGATGGAAAATCCGTTATCCTTAAATCCCGGACGGTTTGATCAGTATATGTATCCGTATTATCAGTATGATATAAAACATAAGCTTCATGATGACGAGGGAATCCTGGAACTGATCGAATGTTATTGGTTGAAATTATCTGAATGGGTCTGGACTATTTCCGCCAATACGGCAGATTTTTTCGCCGGGTACAACCAGTTTCAGAATCTCACTGTCGGAGGCAGCGACCGGAACGGGAAGGATGCTACGAATGAGCTCAGCTACTTGGCCTTAAAGGCAACATCGGAAGTAAAGACGCATCAGCCGGGGCTTTCCGTACGAATTTCAGGGGACAGCCCGCGCAAGTTCATTGACGCCGTCATGGAATTGGTTGCGCAGGGAACCGGATTTCCTGCCATTCACAGTGACAAAACCGGTTATCGCATGCTGAAGAATTTGGGCTATGAAACGGCAGACGCCCGTGACTGGAATAATTGCGGCTGTGTTGTACCTCATTTTCGTAAGACCTTTGAATGGACCAGTACGGTCAACGTCAATTTCAGCAGTGCGTTGGAATATGCAACTAACGGCGGTAAAAGCCGTCTTACAGGGAAACGGATGGGCCTGGCTTTGAAACGCACGCGTAAATTTAAAAACTATGAAGAAATTGAGGATACATTTTTCAAACAATTCGATAATTTGATTGCCATCTCCGTTGCCGGTACCCTGGTTGCTCAAAAATTACAGAAAATGATGATTCCGCGGCCTCTTTTTTCGGCTTTATTCGGTGAGTGTCTGGAAAGCGGCAGGGACTTGGTAGATGGAGGAGCAAAATATAATATAGGACCGGTGCTTACCGGAATCGGTTTGGCGGAAACGGCGAACAGCCTGGCTGCAATCAAACAGCTTGTCTATGTTGATAAGGTTTGCACTGCAGATGAATTGTTGAACGCCCTGGATCAAAATTGGGCAGGGTATGAAAAGCTGCGGGCTTTAGCTATCAAAGCTCCTAAATACGGTAACGACGATAATTTTGTTGATGATATTGCACGCAAGATTGCCAATCATTTTTATGAAGAGACCCGGAAATATACGGATATTTACGGCAGTCGATTTACAAGTGCCTTTATGGGAATTTCCAATTTCATTCCTACAGGCCGGGTTATCGGTGCTACCGCCTGCGGCAGAAAGGCGGGAGAGCCGATTTCGGAAGGTGTTTCTCCCGTTGCGGGGACAGATATTTCTACGCCTTTGGCTGCCATGAGATCGGCGGCAAAAATGAATCAGGATATTCATTCCGGCGGTACTTTGCTGAATATTCGCCTTGGTCATGAACTGGTCGGCACTAAACGGGGACGCAGTAATCTTGCCGCTGCCGTCCTGGCGTTCTTCGATATGGGAGCTTTTCATGTCCAGTTCAACACGTTATCTACGGAAACGCTCCTGGACGCACAGGTACATCCCGAAAACTACAGAGATTTGTTGGTCCGGGTAGCCGGTTACAGTACACAGTTTGTACACCTGTCTAAAATTCTGCAGGATTCAATCATCCGCAGGAGTGTACATGATGGACTCTAAAGGGAAAATCCTTCAGCTGCAGCATTATTCCGTGAATGACGGGGACGGTATCCGTACAGTCATTTTTTTTGCCGGATGCCCGCTTCGCTGTAAATGGTGTGCGAATCCGGAAGGGTACAGTCTGAAAAACCGGATCCTGTACGATTCTTCGAGGTGTCTTGCCTGTAATGCGTGCAGTGCCGTTTGTCCTGACCGTCTCTCCTATGATCTGGATAAAGAACAAGCCGGAAGGGACTGCAGCGGATGCGGTATGTGTGTGACAGCCTGTCCGACAGGGGCTCGAAGAAACAGTCTGTACGAGGTGACTGTTGAAGAAACAATATCTTTCTTGGAATCGCAAGTCATATTTTTTGAACAATCCGGCGGCGGCGTGACTTATTCCGGCGGCGAGTGTACCTTCCAGACGGAATTTCTTTGTGCATTGTCACGGAAACTGTACGATATGGGCATAAGCCAGGTAATGGAGACAAGCGGATATTTTGACTTGGATACGGTTCGGCCCGTATTGGAACGGATGGACCTGCTGTTCATAGATATCAAGTTGATGGACAGGGAAAAACACAAGTATTATACGGGCGTAGATAATGCTTCTATTTTGGAAAATATCAAACTGCTCGGTGCGGCAGGAAAACGGATCGTCATCCGTATTCCCTTGATTATGGGAGTGAACGGGGACGATTCCAATATCAGGAAAAGTGCGGCTTTTGTCAGGCAACATCTTCCGAATCCCCAAATAGAATTGTTGCCGTACCATGAATATGGAGCAGATAAATACCGGCAATTAGGGATCCTATATAAAAATGACGGGTTTCGCTCTCCCACACCGGAAGAGGTGAAAAAAGCAGAGGATATAATACATTCGGAAGATGTAAAAATAGTGTCATATAAATGAAAAAAGAGAGCAGTTTCGTGTTAACGGACGAGACTGCTCTCTTTTTGCTTTCAGTATTTCATGAGATTGTGGAAAATGACGTCTTCCTCCGTTTCGTTGGCATAAGCATGTCGGATGTTACAGGGGAAATTTATTTTCGCCGGCGCCGCGAGTTTGAAAACCTTATTTTCTAAGGTCAATGTCAATACACCCTTTGTTACTACAATATATTCTTCCACCGTTTCGCGATGCGGTTCCGAATGATGCGTTGTATTAGGCTTAAGGATAATATAAAAGTATTCAAAACCGCGAATCGGAGAAAAAGGAAAAATATTGTACAGCAGCATTGAGCGGTTTTCATTATACACAGGCTGTATATCCGTCGTAATATGCGCCGGTTCATAGTCGTGTTCCGGCTCGTTAAGAAGGGTAGAAAAAGATAACTGCAGCCCTTTGGCGATTTTCCAAAGAACCGAAATAGTCGGAACCGAAACGCCCCGTTCGATTTGACCGAGCATCGTTTTGCTTACGCCGGTCAGTTCAGCAGTATTATCCAAGGTTAAAGCACGTTCGCGGCGTATTTTCTTTAATACTTTGCCTATTTCAGTAATAGGATCATATGTATCTTTATCATACTTCATCGTGATCTCTTCTCGTCTCCTCTTCCGGCTGCGGTATGGCTCCGCGGGGTGTCCGGTTTCTTTCCGACGCCATCTTATATGGACGAATTATAACATATTGTTTCAGAAACCGCAAAAATAAGCAATTTCTCTTTTTAGGCATAGAAAAAAGGATATTCCTGCCGGAATCGATGCTCAATGGCCCCGATCATACGTCCGAATGCAGCGGCGGTGATATATCCTTTCTGCCGTTCAGTATGCGCAAGAACACAGCTCTTTGCAAGAGAAATACGGATAGTTTTTAAACGGATTCTGGGGTATAATCAAAATATACAGGCTTTAAACCTTAAAGGAACGGGAATACAGATGAATCTTGATGCATGCCGCAATGAAATCGACAAAATAGATGAGAAAATAACAGCCCTTCTCGAAGCACGGCTGCAGGTCGTCGCAGCCGTGGCCGCTTATAAGGAAACAAACCACCTGGCCGTTCATGACGGCGTGCGGGAAGCGGCGATCCTCGCAAAGGTGGCCGAACGGGCTGCCGACAAGGAAACGGTGCCGTTTATCCGGCATATATACGAGGCTATTATGGATGAGAGCAAGGCGTACGAGCGCGTGAAAATGAAGAGGGATTGATATGGCGGAGACGGAACAACTGGAAGGCATAGTGGAGCGCATTCTCTTTGAGTCGCCCGATTCGGATTACGTCGTCTTTCGCATAAAGAGGGATGACGGCGGGATGACGCTTACCGTTACGGGAAACGGTGTCAAGCCTTTTGTGGGTGATCGCCTCGCAGTAAACGGCCGCACGGTTACGCATAAGAAATACGGCCGCCAGTTTGCGGCGGAACGGTGGCGGCGCCGCCTTCCGGATACGCTCGAAGGAATGGAACACTTCCTCGGCTCCGGAGCAATCGACGGGGTGGGGCCCGCCTTGGCCCATCGCCTGGTACGCGCCTTCGGTACGGATACCATGCACATTTTGACGGAAGAACCGCAGCGCCTCCTCGAGGTGGACGGAATCGGTGAGAAGAAGCTGGCCACCATTACGGCCTCCGTGCAATCGGAGCGGCAAGTAAATGAATTGGCACTTTTACTGGAGACTCACCACATCTCCGGCCGCTATGCAAAGCGCCTTCTTGCCAAGTATGAAAGCGACGCGGCCTACGTTTTGGAGCAGGAGCCGTATCGGCTTATCGGTGAAATTGATGGTATCGGCTTTAAGACGGCCGATCAGATTGCCCTTGCTTTCGGCACGGAGCCTTTGGCGGCGGAACGGCTGGCCGCCGGTTTGCAATATGTCCTGCGCGATATGACCGCAAACGGCCACGTCTGCATTCCCGAAGATGAGCTCATCGGCCGTGCTGCTGCCATGCTGCACGTCGAGACACTCACCCTGCGGGAAGTCCTGGCGGAGAGTGTTGTGACGGGACAGCTCGTGGCCGAAGACTACGGCAGTCTTACGTACGTCTATACGGCAGACGCCTATGAGGCGGAACTGCGCGTTGCCGGACGGATACGTGATATGGCCCGTATGGCGCCGCTGAAACTGCGCTCCCACGTGGAACTCTTTCTCAGCCGCCAGGAGGGGACACATCGCATCAAGTTGGCGGACAGGCAGCGTGAAGCCGTGGAACAGTCGCTGCAGTCGGGATTTTCCGTCATTACGGGCGGGCCGGGCACGGGGAAGACAACGGTTGTGCGCACCGTTATTCGCCTGGCCGAGCAGGAAGGGCTGCGCATTATCCTCTGCGCACCGACGGGACGGGCGGCCAAACGCCTGGCGGAAACGACGGAGCGGGATGCGAAGACCATTCATCGCCTTCTCGTGCCTGCAGGCTACGTCGGTACGAAACAGGTTTTTGAGTATACGGAAGAAAATCCGCTCAAAGCGGATCTTATCATTGTGGACGAAGTGTCCATGCTCGATCTGGAATTGACGGACAGCCTTTTACAGGCCCTCGACTCAAAGTGCCGCTGCGTCTTTGTAGGCGATGCGGACCAGCTTGCCTCCGTCGGTGCCGGTGCCGTCTTACACGACATTATTGCCTCCGGGGCGGTGCCGGTCGTGCGGCTCGACACCATATTTCGGCAGGAAGAGGGCGGCGTCATCGTTACCAATGCCCATCGTATCAACTGCGGCGCCATGCCCGTTGTCAGCACGGACGGTGAGTTTCGCTTCATTGAAATCGGTGACGACGAAGAAGGCGCGCAGCGCATTGCCGACGTGTACAAAAAGGAACAGGAACGGGCACGGGGCAATATGTTCGCCGTCCAGGTCCTGTCTCCCATGTATCGTCAGATTTGCGGTGTCGATTCTTTAAATGAAATCATACAGGCACAAATGAATCCGCCTGTCCCCGGCAAGAGCGAGTATACGAGCGGTGACCTTCATTTTCGTGTGGGCGATAAGGTCATGCAGAAGCAAAATAACTATGAGAAAGGCGTCTTTAACGGTGATTTGGGCGAGATATTCGCCGTAGGAGAAGATTTCGTCTTCGTTCGTTATGCCGAGCAGGACGTAAAATACGAGGGTGCCGATATAAAAGAAATAACCTTGGCCTATGCCGTAACGGTGCACAAGAGCCAGGGCAGCGAATACGAAACGGTCATTATCGTCCTCGTCGACGGACATGCCGTCATGCTGCAGCGCAATTTACTGTATACTGCCGTGACGCGCGCCAAAAAGCAGGTCATTCTCATGGGCACAAAACGGGCTTTGCGCCTTGCCGTGGAGAACAGGCGCGCCGCTGTAAGGCATACGCTCTTGACACAGCGGCTGAGAGGGGAAGAAATATGTTGAAGCGGTTGGGGGAACTGTGGAAAAATATTATATATCCGCCCCGCTGTCCCGGCTGCGGATCGTCCGTTGCGGTGCACGGAGAATGGTGCAGTCCCTGTGCTGCAAAGCTCTTTCATTTTCGTATGCTGAACGGCAGTCGTAAGCGGCTCGGCCTTGACGGCTGTTACGCCCTCGCCGATTACGACGGCGCCGTGCGTCGTGCCGTCAGCCGCTTGAAATATCACGGCAAACTGCATTACGGTGACGCTTTTTTCTATATGCTCGAATGTTTCCCGTGGCCCGAACGGTTGACGGCGTGTGATGTGATCGTTCCCGTGCCCCTCTATCCGGCAAAGGAAAAGAAGCGCGGCTTCAATCAAAATGACATCATCTTTAAGCCTTGGGCCGAGTCGCACGGACTCGTATGGATGCCTGCACTGCAGCGCGTCCGTCCGACGGCATCCCAATGGAGTCTGCAAAAGGCGGAGCGGCAGGAAAATATAAAGCGGGCCTTTGCCTGCCAACACTCCTTCGGGCGTATGGCCGAGCATATACTTCTCGTCGACGATATTTACACGACCGGCGTGACAATGCAAACCTGTGCGGCCATCCTGAAGCGAAAAGGGGCCCAAACCGTGACGGGCCTCGTCATCGCCAGCTCGGCGCCATAGGGGAAAAGGCCGGCCTTTCGTTCAAAAGATGTTTAGCAGAAATACATGGAAGGGAAGCGAAGATGGGAAAAGAGGCATTTCGGTGGAATGGGAATTTATACGCTGCGGCCAATAAGGTACAAGCTGAAGTGGGAGAACGACTGATAAGCAGGACCCCTTTTAGTGAGGCTGCTCTTGTTTTGGATGTCGGCTGCGGAAGCGGAAATCTGACGTTTAAAATCGGAGCAAAGGTACCGAAGGGAAGGGTCACGGCTATCGACCTTTCAGAGTCAATGATCCGAAAGTGTAAGTCGGAACTTGCAGTATATCATATGCAAAATGTTGAATTTGAAGTACGCGGAATCCATGAAATTACTGATGAAGATATTTTTGATATAGTTTTTTCCAATTCGGTCCTTCATTGGATAACGGATATACAGGATGCAATCGACAGATTCTATAGAGCCTTGAAAAGCAAGGGCGTTCTCAGTGTTCAATTTCCGCTGCTCAATGCCGGTCATCCCCTTATTGCCTATGCAGAGCGTGCAATCAAAGAGTTAGGTGTACAGGAGTATTACAAAAATTGGCGGTTCCCATGGTATGTTCCGAAAAGTGCGGCTTCTTTTTCTCGTGTATTGACACAAGCCGGATTTATGGATGTCCGTGTTATACCGGAATCAAACCGGTGTGTATTTGATTCGCCTGAAGAGGTATACCGGCATTTTATTTCGGTTGGATTGGAATTATATGCCGCCCGGTTTCCCGGTGAAATGAGGGATATGTTTATGGACTCGGTGAAGCAAAACATCCAACGTGATTTTCCGCAAGCCGTTACGTTAAAATATGAGCGGTTGTTTGCTTCAGGAAAAAAATGACACAGTGCTTCAATTTCAATAAATAATGACAGATCTCTGAATAGACAACACAGAGGGGCTGTAACAGAATAACTGAAAAACGTCATTCTGTTACAGCCCCCATCGGGAGTTACCCCAACATTTGCAAAAGAGCTTAAAAAAAGACCCGACGCATCGAGTCTTTTTAGGGCTTAGTCCGAAGACACGAGCCACTTTCTCCAATATTATTGTAGCAAATCAGCCAAAAGAAAGCAAGAAAATTATAGTCATGATTTTGTGAGGAATACTTTTAATGATTCCATATTCTGTCGTGTCCCTGAGCCAAGAATTTGATTCCAAACAGAGACCGAAATTTGTTGTCGTAACAGCTCTTTACTGGTATTATATCTGGATATCAGTTGTTTACATTCCGTCTTTGTTACCTGCATTTTTCTTAATACATAGAGAATAAGAATGATATAGGCATCAATATATTGAAAATCTATTTGCTGAACGGAGGTTTCTCTTTGCAAGAGATTGATAAGACGCGGGCTTATTCGATTAGAACGAAAACGGGCATCAAAGATTACATTATTATGGGCGATGGCATTTCGGAGATCCTTGATAGTAAAAATAATATCTTTAGTCAGCTTACCATCCGCATCCAAATTTGACGGTAGACCTAATAATTTGGATGTATATAGCTTAACATCTTTGTTGCAACACCAAAAAAAGGTACCAAAATCTCCAAGTGTCATGGACTCGAATATAGCCCAGATAGGAATTTCCCGGTCTTTATTAAAGAAGTGATTAACAATTTGATTACGTTGATTATAGTCACGCTTCAGTGTGCTGTTAATAGAGCCGCGTAACGATATTCGTTTAGTGAAAAAACGTTTATATTCCTGACTGCCTGCTGCAAATGTTTTATAATAGGTCAACGAATGATTAAAGATATCATTGATATTTTCAGATTTGCTGTCGGCAAGGATGGCCTCAATTACGTAGCTTTTGAGTGCTGTCTCAATAAACATGACCTTTGAATACAGTAATGATTTCAAATGCATATCAAAATTGTTTATAGCAAGGAGTTCATCAAAAGTTCGAAATGGTATCTTGTTTTGTGGGGTACGGATGAAACGATATCCTTTGTATCCATGATAGTAGCCAAGATTTCGTAGAGCATGAACCTGACTGCTTTTTATGGATATTTTATGAGTATTGCGCAAGTAGCGCATCATTTGTCTTATGGTTAACATCGGTATAAATCCTCTCGGTTTTCTTTTATTATAGCATTTGAGATAGGGGATGAATAGAATAATAAAGGATATAGCACAAATGGCGGTGGGATAAAATCTCTGCTTCCCTTTTGCCTGTGACCACCGCCCCCTCAAATGTGAAAAATGCGAAATTCATAAAGGGAGATATCACGCAGATTTTGAATTGAATACTCCATAGCTCCAGGCATCATACCCGGGGCTTATTTTTTCGCCTGAGAGAAGGAAATATTTTTATGAATGATTGCGGAGACAGCAGATAAAAACTGGGTTGTAGGATCCGAAAATCATAACCACCAGTAGAACTGGTGGTTTGCTCTGACCCTATAAGGGTCTATCTCTTGTGGTAGCACCAAATGGTGCACTGAATAAAATCCGGCAATCACATCACTGTTACTGGCAGCCCCCTACTCGGGGGCTCTTTCTTTGCCTACTTATGTACTCTTCTTACCCGTAAACGGGTCTACATACTCTTTGAAATCCAACGTGTCCTGTGCTATATCTTCCTGTAGTTGTTGTCGGATATAGGTTTTTATCGCACCTTCGTATTTTCCTACCGTGTCCACATAGTACCCCCGACACCAGAAATGTCTATTGCCATACTTATATTTTAAGTTTGCATGTTTATCAAATATCATTAAACTGCTCTTACTTTTTAGATATCCCATGAAACCGGATACACTTAGATGTGGTGGTATTGTCACCAGCATGTGGATATGATCCGGACAACATTCTGCTTCCAGTATTTCTACGTGCTTCCGGGTGCACAACTCCCGCAATATTTTTCCTATATCCACCTTTATGGTCCCATATATAGCTTGTCTTCTATATTTGGGCGCAAATACGATATGGTATTTGCATCTCCATTTACTGTGTGATAAGCTTTGTACGTCATTCATTGACAGTGAACCTCCTATCCGTTATGTGATGTGGTTGCCAGACCATCATCATTCTAACACAGGAGGTTCCTTCTTTTTCTATAAGTATTTTTTTGCTCCCCCAGTAAACTGGGGGTTTAGTCATGCCTGTTCGGCGCCAAACACAAAGACCGCATTTCACTTGGGAAACGCGGTCTTTAATCATTAAGAGCAGTCATCACTTCAGCGACGGAATCATATGTGCGGCTGAGGTTGCGATGGTGATTTATATCATCCAAGATACGAAGTGTTTCTTCATTATTTGTATACAATCGCATATCAAAAGGAAGTCCGCCATGACGTACTACCGTTTTTAAAAATATAGTAATAGCTGTAGATGTAGGTAGGCCTAATTCAGAGAAAATGTGTTCTGCCTGTGTTTTTAAATCTGCGTCGACACGAAGATTCAGATTTTTTGTTGTAGCCATATGAATCAACTCCTTTAAGATTATTATAAGGCAAAGCAACGTAAGTATAAAGGAGTTTTCGTTACAAAGCCTATTTTCCCAATGTGTCGATAAAGGCTTTGATTATTTCCGGGTCGAAGAGGAGGCCCGAGGCGCTGAAGAGCTCGCGAACGGCCTGTTGCTTCGTTTTTGCCCAGAAATCGGCGGACGGATTGATAATGGCGTCATAGTAATCGGCAACGGCGATGATACGTGCACCGAAGGGAATATTGGCGCCGCGCAGATGTTTCGGATAGCCCGAGCCGTCCCACCGTTCGTGGTGATGAACGATGTAAGGGATGATGTCGTGACAGCAGGGGATATTTTCCAGCATGTTGCCGCCCGCTTCGGCATGGCGGCGGTAGGCGGCTTTTTCCGTACGGTTCAAATAAGGAGCTTTCGCAAGAAGTGTGCCTGAAAGGGTCACTTTGCCGATATCATGTAAGAGCGAGGCGTATTTTATGAGTTCTATTTCGCTTTTCGGCAAGCCCAGCTTGGCTGCAATGCTGACGCTGTAATTGGTAACCTGCAGGGAATGTCTGTATAAGCGTTGGCTCTTCATTTGTAAAAACGAGACAAGCCACGCCGTTATAGATTCTAGCGATTCTTTTTCATCAAAGCCCATGCCGGCCGCTTGTTTTAACGATAACATGTACATAAGGGGCAAAACCTTTCTGCTTTTTAACGAAATTACTGATTCGGCGGCCGTTTCGGGTGCCGCAGGATGTTGATCATTTTGGCGCTCGTCCGCTTGATGCGGGCGCCCGTGTTCTTCATACGCCGTACGGTCGTAATCTTGGATTTTCTCTTCGGACGCATGTCGCGGATAGAGCCGAAGTCGCCGCGGCGTACGCTGGTCGCCTTAATGCGATCGGATTTGAAGGCTGTTTTAAAAATACCCATAATGCGGCTTAAATGAAGATCCGCCGAGAAACTGTAAATATCTACGGCCGCATAAGACAAAACGGGGTAGTAATGTATGCAAATATGTGTATTGCCCGTAAAGGCGAGGCCCGTCATTTCATCGGGTGATTGAAAAAAATTGATTTCTTCTATAGCAATGCCTATACAGGCAAAGGCATTTTCCAAGGACGGCCGCAGGTCTTCCGGCATGGTGACGGCAAGGCGACAGTTATAAAAATCAATGAGCAAATGCTTTCCTAAGGTATTATTCATAAACTCCCACCGGCTGATATATTTGCAACCCATTATATAATGTTTCCTTTTCCTTGTAAACGCGAACGAGTGTACGCCTCGGGCCGGTTAAACGAGAATAAAGAGGCCGGTCTTACAGTGAATACGCGAAAAGGCCTCTTCCCGTTTTGAGAAGAGGCCGGTATATAAAAATTGAATAGGTCTATTCGTAATATGCCGAATATGGAAAATTACGCCGACACGGGTGTGAAGGTAAAGTCCGTGCCCGAGTAATCAATACGGACGGTTTGGCCTTCCCGCACGGCGCCGCTGATAATGTCGCGGCTCAAGGCTGTTTCTACAGTGTGTGTAATAAGGCGGCGCAGAGGACGGGCACCGAACTGCGGTTCGTATCCCTTTTCCGCCAGGGCATGCAGGGCTTCGTCCGACCAGGTCAGGCTGATATTCATCTGCTTTTGCAGGCGCGCGCCGAGGTTTTTGAGGAGAATCCCGGCAATTTCCAGCACCTGTTCCCGCTGCAGCGCCTTGAAGACGACAATATCGTCAATACGGTTGAGAAATTCCGGGCGGAAGTAGTCTTTAAGGATGCGGCGTACCGCTTTTTCCGCTTCGCCGAAGTCCGTCGTTTCAAGGATTTCATGGGAGCCCAGGTTGCTCGTCATGATGATGACCGTGTTCTTGAAGTTGACGACGCGGCCCTTGCCGTCCGTCAGGCGGCCGTCATCGAGGATCTGCAGAAGCACGTTGAAAATATCGGGATGGGCCTTTTCGATTTCATCGAGGAGAATGACGCTGTACGGTCTGCGCCGTACGGCTTCGGTGAGCTGACCGCCTTCATCGTAGCCGACGTATCCCGGAGGCGCCCCGATAAGGCGGGAGACCGTGTGCTTTTCCATATATTCGCTCATGTCGATGCGGATGATGTTCCGTTCATCGTCAAAAAGCGATTCGGCGAGGGCTTTGGCCAGTTCCGTCTTGCCGACGCCTGTCGGGCCGAGGAAGATGAACGAGCCGATCGGGCGGTTCGGATCTTTTATGCCCGCGCGGGCGCGGATGACCGCGTCGCTGACGACCTGTACCGCTTCATCCTGACCGATGACCCGTTCATGAAGCGTATCGTCCAGGTGGAGAAGCTTTTCCCGTTCACCGGTCATCATCTTTGTCACGGGAATGCCCGTCCAACGGCTGACGACTTGGGCAATGTCTTCTTCGCTCACTTCCTCCTTGAGAAGGTGGCTGTCGCTTTCCTTGGAAAGCGCTTCTTCCTGTTCGGCCAACTGCTGCTGTAATTGCGGCAGCTTGCCGTATTTCAATTCCGATGCCTTGGCCAAATCATACTCCCGTTCGGCTTTTTCCATTTGGTGGCGCACATCATCCAGTTCCTTCTTCAAGGCCTGAGTCCGCAAGATGGCCTGCTTTTCCTTATCCCAACGGGCTTTTAGCGTTTCCTCTTCGCCTTGAAGCTCCCTCTTGGCATCGACGATTTTTGCCAGCCGTTCCTTGGAGGCATCGTCCGTTTCCTTATTGAGGGATTGTTCTTCTATTTCAAGCTGCATGATCTTATGGCGTACTTCATCAAGCGGTGCCGGCATAGATTCGATTTCCGTGCGGAGCTTTGCGGCCGCTTCGTCGACAAGGTCGATTGCCTTGTCCGGCAGGAACCGGTCCGAAATATAGCGATCCGAAAGAACGGCGGCCGCTACCATGGCGTTGTCGCGAATACGGACGCCGTGGTGCACTTCATAGCGTTCCTTGAGGCCGCGAAGAATGGTAATCGTATCTTCCACGGACGGCTGGTTGACCATGACCGGCTGGAAGCGGCGTTCCAAGGCGGCGTCTTTTTCAATGTACTTCTGATATTCATTCAGCGTCGTCGCACCGATACAACGCAGTTCGCCGCGGGCAAGCATGGGTTTTAACAGATTGCCCGCATCCATGGAGCCTTCAGATGCGCCGGCGCCGACAACCGTATGGATTTCGTCGATAAAGAGGAGAATTTGCCCCTCCGACTTGGCGATTTCATTTAAAACCGACTTCAGCCGTTCTTCAAATTCACCGCGGTACTTGGCACCGGCAATAAGGGAACCCATGTCGAGAGAGTAGAGCGTCTTGTTTTTTAACGATTCCGGTACGTCGCCGGCAATGATGCGGCTTGCCAGTCCTTCGACGATGGCCGTCTTGCCGACACCCGGTTCGCCGATGAGGACCGGGTTGTTTTTGGTGCGGCGCGAGAGAATTTCTACGGTACGGCGAATTTCGTCATCTCTGCCGATGACGGGGTCGAGCTTGCCTTTGCGGGCCGCCGCCGTCAGGTCGCGGCCATATTTTTCCAGGGCCTTGTAATTGCCTTCCGGGTCGTCCGACGAAACGGACTGCTTGCGGTTGGCCTTAACCGCGCTGAGGATTTTGTCGGCGTGGAGGCCGAATTGGCTGCACACGTCCTGAATTTCTTTGTCGCCTCCTTCGACGATGCCCAAGAGCAGGTGTTCCGTGCTGATGTAGTCATCGCCCATGGCTTCAGCGCGCTGCTGAGCTTTGCCGATAATGCGCACCGCTTCCGTCGACATGGCGAGACGGCTTTGTCCCTGAACGGAAGGAATTTTTTTCAAAAGCTGTTCCAGCTTAGCCCGCAGCAAGGGCAGGTCGGTTTTGCAATCGTCAAAGACCGTGGCAAGAAGCCCTTCCGGCTCCTTCGTTAGACCGAGAAGCAAGTGGACTGCCGTAATTTCCTGATGATAATGAAGGGCAGCCAATTGCTGCGCTTCCTGGAATACTTCCATAACCTTTTGCGTATATTTTTCATTTTCCATTGTCATGACCTCCTTTATCTGTCAGTGTAAAGGAAAATATCATAGTCAGTCGTATTTCTTATAACTACAGCTTTTATTATACACGCAAAGGTCAAAAAGTCAAATAAGGAGAAAGGAAATAGTTAATGTTTTTACTTAACAGCAGTGGATAAACAGTTTTGTCAGTTTATCAGGTAAACAAAAGATTATGGGTAAATAAAACTTTTACTGATATACCTAAAACTCATGAGACTTAAATAATTATTGAAGTGTATATAAGTAGTTATTGCTTAAAATGGGGAATGTTTAAATTAATAAGAATAAAGCGTAATATAAATTCTAAATCTAATAGTGGATATATATAATTTATTAAAAAATATATTATTCAAAATAGCATATCTTTCTATATTGATAATCTCAATAGATATGATATAATCGTCATAATTGTGGCAAAATAATGATTTAAAAATATTTTATGGACAATAATTCGTGTTTTAAAAGAAGATTACAGAAAAGGAGTGTTAATGTATGAATCAAATTTATAAGGTTGTGTGGAGCAAAGTGAAGGGTTGTTATGTTGTCGTGTCGGAATTGACAAAGCGGTCCGGCAAAAAATCTTATAGGCTCTCCGAAAGCAAGGCATTGCTTCGGGTGGTTGTCTGTACGATGATGATGACCGGCTGTCTGCTTCCTGTAGCTATTCAGGCAAATGTAGTACAAGGACCGGGGGCGTCTGCCGCCGGCAGTGAATCTGTAGCTGTAGGTGATAATGCCAAAACAGAGTCTACGAATAAAGGCGGCGTTGCCATCGGTTCTAATGCTCAGGCATTGGGTGAAGATATGAATGCTGAAGGGTCAACATATTCGGCCGGCACGATTGCTATCGGCATGAATTCAAAAGCTACTGCCAACAGTGATATTGTTATTGGCCGCAACGCAAAGACTATACAGCCGGATCCCTCTTTTCCGCATAAGCAGATCAAGGACGGCTCTATTGTAATCGGTTCGGAATCGGTCGCTTACGGTAATACCGGCGATGTGATCATCGGTACGCGGGCGGAAACGAATATCAAGGTCAAGATGGATAATATTGCACACGGTACTAATACCGGCCAATTGCAATATGGTCAGGGCGTAGCGATCGGTAGCGGTTCCAAAACATATGGTACGCAGGCTTTAGCTATAGGTGCGGATACAAGGGCGATTGGCAATTCATCCCTGGCCATCGGCGGCGACGATATCAATATGGCGCGCAGTGTATTGGAAGCCGCAGTTCCTCAGCTGATCCCCGGTAACGGCATTCAGAAGACTTTCCTCCGAGAAATGAATGCGATCGGGATGGATAAAAGTAAATTAGGCAGTGCCGAGTTGAATACGTCCGGGAAGTACGCCAATACGGCTGCTTTAGGAGATGCCACGACAGCTATCGGCATGATGAGTGAAGCTTTCGGGACGGGTTCTACAGCAATCGGTATAAACTCTATGACCAAAGGCGTTGCCAGCACCGGTATCGGGATCATGGCGAGAAGCTGGGGGAAAAATTCCGTATCAATGGGAAGTCAGGTAGGCGCTTACGGAGATAATTCGGCTTCCATCGGCGTCTCGAATAACGTCGGCCTGGATATGACAAACGGAACCATATCCGGTGAATCGTCTGCCGCCTTAGGGGTTCAGAATACTGTTTACGGCAATAGTGCTTATGCCATCGGCGGAAAAAATACCATCGGCTCGGCTACCGTGACGGAAACGGAAGTGGCAAACGGTAACGATAAAGATAAAATAAAGACTGTAACTGCCGGTACGGTAAAAGGGAATAACTCAGGCGTTTTCGGCTATAATAATACAGTAGCCGATGATAATTCCTATGTTATAGGCAATAATAATGCAATAAAGAAAGAAGGCACGGCAGTCAATGCGACGAATGCCTTTGTCATAGGCAACAACAGCAAGGCTTCCGATGAAAATACAATCGCTGTAGGTTACAAAACGACGGCGTCCGAAAAAGGGAGCATGGCCTTGGGAGCAGAGGCGAAGGCAAGTGCCTCTAAAGGAGATGTCGCACTGGGATCCGGCTCGGAAACGGCAGCTGCCGTAGGAACGGCTTCGGCAACTATCAATGGAGAAAACTATAACTTCGCGGGAACCAATCCGGGATCCACCGTAAGCATAGGTAAAGCGGGAACGGAACGTACGCTTACGAATGTAGCTGCAGGCCGTATTTCCGGCACCTCTACCGACGCTATCAACGGCAGTCAGCTCTATGCGGTGACGAATGCGCTTGATAAAGGCGTCGTTTATGCAGGAGATGTAAAGGAGGCGGCTGCACCTGCCAATATATTCACACGGCGATTAGGTGAACAAACGAATATTGTCGGCGGCATAACGGATGTATCCAAGCTGACTGATAATAATCTGGGGGTTGTTTCCGACGGGAACGATACGCTGACTGTAAAGTTGGCCAAGGATCTTACGGGGTTGAATACGGTCAATGCAACGACGCTTAAAGCCGGAGATACTATGATAAACGACAACGGCGTCACTATCAATAACGGCCCTTCCGTTACAAAAAACGGGATCAATGCGGGCAATAAACAAATTACCAACGTAACCAGCGGCGGAACGACAGATACCAATGCGGCCAATATCGGCGACGTAAAACAGGCGGTCAATAATATTACAAATACATTGACAACAAAAGGATTGAATTTCAAGGGCGATGATGCCGCCGTTATCCATAAAGATCTGGGCACACAGCTGGATATCAAGGGCGGTGCGACAGGAGATTTATCGGATAACAATATCGGAGTCGTGTCCGAAGCGGGTGCCTTGAAACTAAAGCTGGCTAAAACATTGTCAGGACTGACGAGTGCACAATTTATAGACGGCGGCAAAACGACGACGATCAACGGCGGCGGAGTGACCATTACCCCGAGTTCGGGAGACCCGACGAAGACGGTAAGTTTGACAGACGGAGGTTTGAATAACGGCGGAAACACGATCACCAACGTGGCTGCCGGTGTCAATGATACGGATGCGGTTAATGTAAAGCAGCTGAAAGATACAATTACAGCGAACAAGACCGTCTTGAAGGACGGGAAGAATACGACCGTCACAGGCAGCGGGACTTCCGCCGATCCGTATAAGGTAAATCTGAACGACCATGTGACGCTGGGGACGGATCCGGCCAAGAAGATTGATATAAACGGAGAAACGGGAATTATCAAAGCCGGTGACAAGGTAACTATTGACGGTACGAAAGGGAACATCACTTCCGGCAAGGTGACCGTCAACGGAGAAAACGGAACGGTCAACGGGCTGACCAACAAAACCTGGGATCCGAACAACTTCACCAGCGGACAGGCCGCCACAGAAGACCAGCTCAAAGCAGTAGACCAAAAGATTACCAATACGTCCGAAGAACTGACGAAAAAAGGAATGGACTTTGCCGGTAATGAAGGCGAATTCCACCGGAACCTGGGAGAGAAAGTCACCATCAAAGGAGAAGGGACCAAAGCTGCCTCCGAATACTCCGGTGAAAACATCAAAACCATTGCCGATGCGAACGGTAATATCACCGTCAAAATGGACAAGAACCTGAAAACCGAAACCATTGTCGCTACAGGTAAAGACGGCAAAGACGGCAAAATCGGTATCAACGGGAAAGACGGCAAAACGACAAATATCTCCGTTACCCGTGACGGCAAGCCCGGAGTAGACGGTGCACCGGGTACGACCACGACCCGTATCGTATACCAGAAACCGGACGGAACCAATGAGGAAGTTGCTACCCTGAATGACGGCATGAAGTACGGCGGCGATACGGGAGCAGTCATCAAGAAGAAACTGAACGAACAGGTGAACGTCATCGGCGGCATTACAGATGAAAGCAAACTGACGACAGAAGATAACCTCGGTGTCGTATCCGATGGCAATAACAACCTGAAAGTCCGCATGGCCAAAGACCTGAAAGGCCTCAACAGCGTGACCACCAACACCCTGACTGTGGGAGACGTGAAAATCGACAACAGCGGTATCAACGCAGGGAATAAGAAAATCACCAACGTAGCAGCCGGAGACATCTCCGCCAACTCCACCGACGCCGTCAATGGAGGGCAGCTGTGGAAAACAAACCAGACAATCAACAATATAGGAGGAGCAGTCAATGAACTTGGCGACCGGATGGACAGAGTAGGAGCAGGAGCGGCAGCATTGGCAGCACTCCATCCGCTGGACTTCGACCCGGATGACAAGTGGGATGTGGCAGCCGGCTACGGTAACTACAAAGACGCTCATGCGGTAGCGGTAGGAGCATTCTATCGTCCGAATGAAGATACGATGTTCAGTGTAGGAGGCTCCTTCGGAGGAGGAGACAACATGGTGAATGCCGGAGTCAGCGTGAAGCTGGGACAGGGCAACCATGTATCTACATCACGGGTAGCTTTGGCTAAGGAAGTAGAGGACTTGAAAGCGATTGTCAAGGCGCAGAGTGCTGAGATTAAAGCTATGCGTGGAGCCATGCAGTCGGGGGTAACGGGTATGAAGGATGTTAATTTCCCTGATGTACCGAAAGACCACTGGGCATACTCTTATGTAAAATCATTAGCGGACAGAGGTCTTTTGGAAGGCTATCCGGACGGAGAGTTCAAGGGAGACCGTTCAATGACCCGCTATGAATTTGCGGCTATTATTTACCGTGCACTGCAGAATGGCGCGCCTATTGACAGCAACATGGCAAAGGCCATCGGTGAATTCGACCCCGAAATTAATCGAATAAAGGATTTGGACCGCACTCGTGTTGACCGTATTTCAGGCAAGGATAATGACCGTCATAAGGTGGAACGCGTCCGTGTCAATAATGAAAGCAATAAAGAAACGGGTGATTACCGCGATATATACGGTTCCCATATTTCACCGGAAGCGTAAGCCGGAACGGCAAGCAAAACAGGCATAAGGAAATAGTTTAAGAAACATAAAATACGGTATCCGTCAGATGTGATGGGTACCGTATTTTTATGTGAATGAGACGGTAAGACGTCATCAGAGTAATAGATTCTTCACTTTGTGTCACTATTCCGCTTTCTGTCTTTTTCATACAGCATTCTTGTCTCGTTCAGAATGACGAGGCATGGAAGTCGTCATAATGAGGGGGGCGGCAATCGTCATCCAGAGCGAAAGCGAAGGATCTGCTGCCGTAATGAGGAAGACGGAAATTATATCCTCTTTTACGATTTGAGTCATTGCGGCAAGCGAGTACCTTCCACCACTAACGTGGTCTGCCGGATTCATGGGAATAGTTGGCGCCAATTTGACAAGAAAGTCGCCAACTTGATTTGTCTCCAAAGGTTAGAATATTTTTTTGTGAGTCAACTTTTGAAATTCGATGACTGAAATTGCAAGGATAGAAATTACAAACAATCTTTGCTATAATATTTATGTTATATTAGTGAAAAAAATTAGTGAAAAAAGAGTTTTATGCAATGGTTCATGCTACGGGATTTGTTCATTAAAATCGGAAGTTGATTTGTGTGACAGGGAGAGGTGAGACGAAGCGCGAAGGGGAAACAGCGTCAGGAAAATATAGTGGCTCTTTTATATTTTTATTTCTTTAATATTGGGAGGAAAGTATGAACAGAATTTACAAGATTGTATGGAGCAAGGCAAAAAATGCCTATGTGGTAACGTCGGAACTGGCGAAGAACCACACAAAAAGCGCTTCGGGGAAAGCAGTGAAAGCGGCGCTGGCGGCTGCCGTGGGGATGGGGCTCCTCATGGGCGGCTACACGGCAAGCGCAGCGGATAATACACCCGGTGCCGGTAGTGGAGTAGCTGTCGGTACGGGCAGTAACGCGCCGAAAACGGAAAATGTGGCTGTCGGAAAAGGGGCAACAATTAAGTATTCTAATGGTGCTAGTGCTGCTACCGGGGATGTGGCTGTCGGAAGTGATGCCGTTATTGATAACTATGCCAGCCAGGGGGGCAGTGTTGCTATCGGTAAAAATGCAAAAATAGAAAATATGACTGGGAGGCAGGAATCACTATTTGCATTGGGGCAAACAACCTATCACTCTGGAAATTTTTGGGGAACACTACAAATTCCCGACAATCCGGAGAATGTGGCAGGAAGTATAGCTATTGGTGATAACACCTATGCACGGACGGGGAGCATTATGATTGGTTCTCATAATTATAGAGGAGATATAGGAGACCAATCTGTAGATACATCTAAAACAAAAGACTATGGAGTCAATATTAATGCAACCACTTTAGGAACGAATAGTTTTAATCAAGGAGCTTTTTCTACCGTTAGCGGTGCTTACTCCATTATTTCCGGTAAATATGATGGAAGCGGTTTCTCCTCACATGTTGGACAGAATTTTGGCGCCACGATTACCGGTTCTCTGAACAGCATTGAATCTGCTACTGCTTCTTCCGCGTATTCCGGCGTGGCGAACAGCATTGTCGGTACAGCGAACAGAACGGCTAATTCTAACGGTTCCCTCATCTTCGGCGCCGGTAATGAAATCACCAATTCCATTACCAATATTTCCGCTCCTTCCGGCAATAGTACTTCTGCCAAGGATCTGGCTGACAAGCTTCGTGCATCGGTGAAATCATCCAACAGCGGCGGTGCCACTCTTGCCATCGGCGGAGGAAATACAGCGGATTGGACCCAGCTTTCTCAAATTATTGGTGTGAACAATACGTTGAAAGGTACATCTGGGGCTATTAGTAAGTTTAACATGATTGATGGCTACAAAAATACCGTAACAAAGGCTGAGCACGTGTCCGTAATCGGCTCCGAGAATACCGTTGAAAACAGCAAGAGCCAGACCGTCATCGGGGACAGCAATAAGATTACCGATAGAAATGCCGGTACGGTTTCCGGGAAGCAGGAAGAAAGGACGAAAAATGTGTCCGACCTTGTCATCGGCAAGGGAAATAAAATTGAAGGCAACAGTACCTATATGAAAGGGTATGAGAGTCTGACCGTCATCGGGAATAATAATGAAATGGTCAATCCCGGCGCGGGTATCGTGATCGGGGATAACCAGAAAGTTGGGGCGATTAAAGAATCTGTTGTTATCGGTTCCATGACACCGGAAGAAAAGGCCGATTCCGATATCCAGCAGAAACATGCCAGCGTCGTTGTCGGGTATCACGCCCAGAGCGGGACCAGAGACGGCGGCGGAATGAATGTGGCTCTTGGACATGGCGCAAAAGCTTATGGCTGGCAGGAGACCGTGACAGGGATCAAATCCATTGTGGAGGCAGGCGATTCCGGCCTTGACGGCTATCTGGCTTCTGTCTATGGCGGTCTTAATACCGTAGCGTCAAATAAGGCGGACCAGAATGATGGGATGGCAAACACTGTTGTCGGTACCCTGAACAAAACAGAAGGCGCCAATGGGGCGCTCGTTTTCGGCGCGGGCAATAGCGTTACGCATTCTTTCGGGACGGCGCCGACCGATGAAAATGGAAACAGTATGAACGAATATTGGGATGATACCATATCATTTCATGGACAGGAATATGCCGGCGGAACCGGACAGCTAAGTCATGATGAGCTCAGGAAAGCAATGGGATTAGCCATGTCGACCGGCGGCGGTTCTGTGGTCACCATGGGGAACGGAAATACTTCAGATTATGCTGTCCATTCTCAGATCATCGGTTCCGGAAATATCCTTACCGGTACAGCAAATACACCCAGCATCAATAATACGATTAACGGATATGGAAATACAGGCAGGAATGTGGAACGTATGTCTATGATGGGTACCGGGAATAATATGTCAGGCAGTACGGCCGATGTAGTGATTGGGGATTATCACCATATGGACGGTGGTAAAAACAATGTAATCCTTGGATCCATGGCTACGGAAAAGAAGACTGTAGAGAAAACGTATACGAGGAAAGATGCTTCGGGCAATGTTATTCTTGAAAAGAAATATAAGGTGATGGAAAATGTACCGATTAAATCGCATACGGCGAACATAAGCAATGCGGTGATGCTCGGCTACAATACGGATGTGGAAAAAGACGGCGGCGTAGCGCTCGGTGCGGATTCGATTGCCTCTGTCGACAAGGGCGTTGAAGGCTATGACCCGGCTGCCGGTAATCATGCCAATGATACGACAGGCACCTGGAAAGCGACAGCTGCTGCTGTTTCTGTCGGTAAAGCGGCAGATCCGACCGGGGCGGCAGGCTCTCCGGCAATCACCCGCCAGATTACAAATGTGGCGGCCGGTACACAGGACACTGATGCGGTGAATGTGGCACAGCTGAAAGCGGTACAGACAGCCGCCGATGCCTCGAAAGTGCATTATTATAGCGTGAATGATAAAGGATATCATGTAGGCAACTATAATAATGACGGCGCAAAAGGCGGCATGGCGCTGGCTGCCGGTGCGGGTGCAGCAGCCAATGGTACAGCTTCTACCGTGACAGGCGCTTTCTCCCGTGTGGACGGCGATGGAGTCAACGGTTTTACGAATGGCTTCCAGGGGGCAACCTCTTCCGTTTACGGCACATTCAATGTTGTCGGGGCAAAGAACGGCGTAAAATTTGACGGTGTGGCAAACAGCATCGTCGGTGTGGCAAATAAGACGGAAAATGCCAATGCGGCCCTGATCTTCGGTGCTGGCAACAAAGTAACAAATTCCTACAGACCGGTTACGGGAAGCGTGAGCACGCTGTCACAGGCTATGCAAAAAGCGCTTAACACAGGTGATAATAGCGATATGATCACCGCTTTGGGTGAGATGACCAAGACCAGCGGCGGAGCAGTGCTTGCCATCGGCGGCGCCAATACGGCCGACTACGCGCAGCTGTCCAAATTGGTCGGGGTTGG
The DNA here is from genome assembly GCF_900095855.1 of Megasphaera coli. Classification (GTDB taxonomy): domain Bacteria; phylum Bacillota; class Negativicutes; order Veillonellales; family Megasphaeraceae; genus Megasphaera; species Megasphaera massiliensis_A. Next base: position 238,919 of record NZ_FMIY01000002.1, read on the forward strand.
CAACACACTGACCGGTACGAACGGGCATGAAAGCCTCTACAACATGATTGATGGGTATCTGAATACCGGCAAAAATGTCAATCATGTATCCGTCATCGGCTCCGAAAACACGGTGGAAGACACGGATGATGCCCTCGTGATGGGCAACAAACGAAAACTTTCAAACCACGCCGACAACAGCATCGTTCTGGGCTCCGGAGACAGCACCATTACGACGAGCGTGGCAAACGCCGTAGCCATCGGCCATAATGCCAATGTGACCGCGGCCGGCGGTGTAGCTCTCGGCTTCGGCTCCATAGCTTCTACCGCAGCCGGTGCCGCAGGCTATGATCCCAAGACCGGCGGGGCTTCGTCCGACGCGTCTGCGACATGGAAGGCCACACAGGCGGCCGTTTCCGTCGGTGATGCGGCAAACAATGTGACCCGTCAGATTACGGGCGTGGCGGCAGGTGCGCAGGATACGGACGCCGTCAATGTGGCGCAGCTGAAGCAGGTTCAGTCAACGGCGACGACGGCCGCGAATATGGAAGTAAAAGGCGGAAATAATGTGACTGTCGATAAGACGACTGCCGGCCCCGATAACCATACAGTCTATACGGTTAATTCCAAGGACACGTATACGACGGGCGGCACGTATGATGCGGCAACGAAGAAGCTCAAATTCACGCAGAATGATCCGTCCAAGAATTATGAAGTTGACGTAAGCGGTCTCGTAGGTGCCGGCGGCAGCGGTAATCTGACCTTTGCGGGAGATTCGGGCAGTCCCGTCACCAAGAATTCAGGCGAAACGCTCGGTATTACCGGCGGTGTCAGTGAAGCGGATACGGCTTCGGCGAACAATATCGGCGTCATTGCCAAGGACGGCAAGCTGAACCTGAAGCTTGCCAAGAACATCGACCTGGGCAGTGACGGCAGCGTCAAGACCGGCAATACGAAGGTCAGCAATACGGGCGTGACGATTGCCGGCGGCCCGTCCATGACGACGACAGGAATCGATGCGGGCGGCAAGAAGATCACCAATGTGGCGGCCGGAGAAGTCAGCAGCACTTCGACGGATGCCGTAAACGGCAGCCAGCTCCACGCCGTAAAGAATGACGTACAGAACATCACGAACAATGTGACGAATATCAGCGGCAAAGTGAACAAGCTGGACAACCGTCTTGACCGCGTCGGCGCGGGAGCGGCGGCATTGGCGGCTCTCCATCCGCTGGATTTCGATCCGGACGACAAGTGGGATTTCGCAGCGGGTTACGGCAATTACCGCGGTGCCAACGCCGTGTCGGTAGGTGCTTTCTACCGTCCCAATGAAGACACGATGCTGTCCGTCGGCGGCAGCTTCGGCGGCGGTGAAAACATGGTCAACGCCGGTATCAGCCTGAAGCTGGGTCAGGGCAATCATGTATCCACCTCCAAGGTGGCTATGGCCAAGGAAATCAAAGATCTGCGCCAGGAAGTAGAACAGCTGAAAGGCGCTCTCGTTAAGATGTCGCAGGGACAACAGCTGGATACTACGAAGATGAAGCTCTTCCCGGACGTACCGGAAAACCATTGGGCTTATGAATATGTAGCCACCTTAGCCGGCAACGATGTGGTGGAAGGCTATCCGGACGGAAACTTCGGCGGTGACCGCATGATGACCCGTTATGAATTTGCAGCTATCGTGTATCGTGCTATGCAGAGAGGCGTCAATGTAGATGCCCGTATGCTCGCTGAGTTTGAACCTGAATTGGAACGGTTCCGCGTAGATACGATTGCAAAAGATAAAGCAGGCAATCCGTCAATTGAACGGGTTCGCGTTATTTCCAAGAAAGATAAGAAGTAAATATATAACATAAAAGAAGAGCTCCGGCCGGAGCTCTTCTTTTATGTTGCTTAAATACTGTTAAAAACAAGCTTATTTTACATTTTCCACGATGCAAGCCGTGCCTTGGCCGCCGCCGATGCAAAGCGTTGCCAGACCGTATTTGCCGCCTTTTTCTTTAAGGCCGTAGAGCAGGGTGACGAGGATACGCGCGCCCGATGCGCCGATGGGGTGACCGAGGGCGATGGCACCGCCGTGAATGTTGACTTTAGCCATGTCGAAGCCGAGCTCTTTGCAGCAGTATGCGGCTTGTGCGCCGAATGCTTCGTTAGCTTCGATGAGGTCAAGGTCGCTGCCTTTGAGACCTGCTTTTTCAAGCGCTTTGCGGGAAGAAGGAACAGGACCCGTGCCCATGATGGCGGGATCGACACCGGCGGAAGCGTAGCTCGTAATCGTTGCGAGCGGTTTAATACCGAGTTCTTTCGCCTTGTCCGCAGACATGACGACTACTGCAGCGGCGCCGTCATTGATACCGGAAGCGTTGCCGGCCGTAACCGTGCCCCCGTCTTTTTTGAAGGCCGGCTTTAATTTGCCGAGACCTTCGGCCGTTACGCCTTCACGCGGGAATTCGTCCGTATCTACGACGATATCGCCTTTTTTCGTGTGAATGACGACGGGAACGATTTGATCTTTGAAGGCACCGCCTTTAATAGCGGAAACAGCTTTTTCCTGAGAAGCGGCAGCCAATTCATCCTGTGCCTGGCGGCTTACGCTGAATTTTTCGGCAATATTTTCAGCAGTGATACCCATATGGTAGTTGTTGAAAGCATCCCACAGGCCGTCTTTGATCATTTCATCGACGATTTTGCCGTCGCCCATACGATAGCCCCAGCGTGCTTTCTGTACGAGATAGGGTGCCTGAGACATGTTTTCCATACCGCCCGCCACAACGACGTCAACATCGCCGGCTTTGATCATCTGTGCCGCCAGCGATACGCAGCGGAGACCGGAGCCGCAAACCTTATTAATCGTCATTGCCGGTGTTTCGACAGGCAAACCAGCTTTGATCATCGCCTGGCGGGTCGGGTTCTGGCCGAGACCTGCCTGCAATACGTTACCCATAAGGACTTCGTCGACAGTTTCCTTGGAAATGCCTGCGCGTTTAATCGCTTCTTCGATAACGATTGCGCCGAGCTCGACAGCAGATACGTCCTGGAATGCTCCGCCGTATTTTCCGATTGCCGTACGGCATGCACTTACGATTACAACCTCTTTCATGAATACCACCCCTTCATATAATGTTCGGTACTGATTGATAAATATAGAAATGTGAAATGAGTACGTTCATTTTATTACAAATGTTCGTGATTTCACAATCTCTATGTATATAGTATATGCTTTTCTCTATAAAAACAAGGGCGAAATTTAGTTGATTTATACAGAATAGTCATTGATATAGAGATAACTTGCCGTATAAGTCATAGCTAAATATGGCCGTAAATAAAAAGAACGCCCTCGCGTGAAGGCGTTCTTTATGCTGTATGTGTTAGAATAAGTTTACGATGAAGCTATAGCTCATCAAAATGCCTAACGAAATAATCAGCTTTGCATTATCACCTAAATGTGTCATCGTAAATCCCCTCCTTTTAGAAGTTACAAGTATAATAAAGTTCGTAAATGAACTTTCTTTATCTGCTTATATAGTAGCAGAATTGCAAATAAAATCAACAGCCTAAAAAGTTATTGCCGGCGCCTGTATATGTCATTAATGCATGGAAGTTGACGGTAATTTAGATAAATAAAGGGAATATGGACAACAGAATTTTTTGATGAAATAGAAATAAAGAGAAACCAATAGAATTTTAAGTAATAAAAATTTATATAGTATGAGTAAAAATAGACTGTTTAATTATTTTAAGAAAACACTTAAAAATATATTGAGGAAAAAGAAACATACTTCCGACTTTAAATAAGAGCTTTTCTCATCTCGACAGGATAAGCGCCTGACCGTATAATAAGGAATAAGAAAAATGAGGAGACATGGACATGAGTTTTTTGAACGGCTTATTCGGCAGAACTTCGCTGGAGCCGATGGATACACGCATATATGATGATGCCGCGGCACTTTTTAACAGTGCTGCCGCACAAAACGAGACCGCAGACGGGGAAGAAAAGGCAAAAATTTCGTCCGGATCCGCGTGTGACGCACTTCCCGGCGCGACAGGGCCTTTCGGCTCCAAGTACAACCCTGTTCCCGTAAACGGACTCTTCGGAGCTTGGGCTTATATGTCGCGGCTTCGTTCACTGCGGACGGGAAATGCCGTCTTTTTCCACCTTGCCGTGCGTCATGACGGCGAAGCGCTTTTTGAAGTAATCAGCCGCAGCGGCAACGAGGTGTTTGATCTTTGGTTCAGCCTGTACCATCCGCGGCAGTCCCGGAATGTGCCGGACGGCTATATATTGGAAAAAGAAGCCGTTTTTCCGCGCGGGATTACGACGACGGCGGCGGATTTTCCGGCGGCGCTGTACGGGAAAATAAAAAAAGAAACGAAGCGGCGGCTCCATGTGGAGGTGGCCGATAAGAACAGTAAGTATATAGATGTTGAGCGGGCGCAGGAAAATTTGCGCTCTTTGCGCTCGGAAAGGGATGAACTATGAAACACGCTTTTGCGTCCGTGCGGATGGACGAAACCCATCCGCATTGGCAGTTTGCATCGGCGCGCAAAGGGAAATTATATGCGCGGGACGGTGATTTTCGCACGGAATTCGGCAGAGATTACACGCGCATTATCCACTCTCTCGCCTACAGCCGGCTGAAGCATAAGACACAGGTTTTTTTTACGACGAAAAACGATCATATATCGACACGTATTGACCATGTCAACCAGGTAAATTCCGTGAGCAGTACTATCGGCGTGTATCTCGGTCTGAATTGTGAGCTCATCAGCGCCATTGCTCTCGGCCATGACCTGGGGCATTCCCCCTTCGGCCATCTCGGCGAGCGGGTGCTGCAGGAAATCAGCGAAAAAGAATTGGGGCGACGCTTTTGGCATGAACAACAGGGGCTGCGCGTAGTAGACGACATCGAGACGCTCCTCGATCCGGCCGGGAAAACACAAAACCTCATGCTGACCTATGCCGTCCGTGACGGCATAATCAGTCACTGCGGTGAAGTACGGTCAACCGTGCTGAGGCCGCGCGGGGAAGCTTTGGAACTGGAGAAAATACCCGGTCCTGGCCGATACGATCCTTATACGTGGGAAGGGTGTGTCGTCAAGGTGGCCGACAAAATCGCCTATTTGGGCAGGGATATTGAAGACGCCGTGCGGCTGCGCATTTTAAAAGAAAACGGCAAGCCCCTGCGTGAACTTCTGCGCGAGCTGAACAGTCACTTTCGGGCGGACATGCAGTCCGTTACGAATACGTCCATCATGTACCCGCTCATTACGGATATTTGCCGTGAAAGCACGCCGGAAAAAGGTATTGTCCTGTCTGAAGGGCATATCAGGCTGATGGATACTGTCATGCGTTTTAACTATGAATATATTTATAAGAGCAAGCGCCTGGAAATCTATCACAACTATGCGCGCCTTATTCTTGAATCCATTTACAAGCTGCTCCGGGAATGCTATGCCGGCGGCAACACGATGGACAATATCAGGCGCCTTGCCGAAGACTACCCGACCTTGGGCCGGCACTTTGAAAAGCGGATGAAAAAATACTCCGACATAGGCCGTGCGGAAGGGGATACGCGTGAATACGGCAATACCGTTATTTACCGAATCGACACAAGTGAGGACGATTATAAGACGGCCTGCATCGATTACATTGCCGGCATGACCGATACATACGCGGAAAAGATTTTTGATGAACTGACTACGTTTTAGCACTTTCCGCGAAATAGCTGCTCAAGTTTGCAATGTCCGGGAAATTGTGTATAATATAAAAAGAGACAGCAAGCGTTTCGTGACGCCAGGCTCGTCTCCAAGTTAATGAATTTGAAAGAACGGCCCGGCGTTATGTTATGTCGGGCGCTTTTTCATGGGCCAATTATTTGGCAGCCATGATTATGGTGGCCACTAAGATTGACGAGCCTGACACGCTTACTATCTCCTTATTAAGGGTAGCATAAAAATGGCCCGACGGCTCGCAATTTAATGAAAAATTAATGCTTGACACGGTGCAGGTGGGCTGATACTATTTATATATCGTTGATTAAGCAGGAGCGGTCCGCTTCTCACCTTACATGGCGCTTGAGTTACTAAGGTTACCGGCCAGGCAGATATGAGCGGACAGCTATGTTGTTCGCTCTTTTTTTGCGGAGGTGAAAGATTATTAGTAAGGAATTGCGCGTGAACGAACAGATCAGAGCGAAAGAAGTGCGTCTGGTCAGCGACACGAATGAACAGCTCGGTGTCATGTCTTTGCGTTCGGCTCGTCAAATTGCGGAAGAACGGCATTTGGATTTGGTCGAAATTGCCGCTGCCGCGACGCCTGTCGTATGTCGCCTCATGAATTACGGCAAGTACCGGTATGAGCAGCAGAAACGGGAAAAGGAAGCAAAGAAGAAGCAAAAGGTTCTTACCTTAAAAGAAGTAAAGCTGCGCCCCAATATTGAAGATCATGATTTTTATGTGAAAATGAAGGCGGCACAGCGTTTTCTTGACGAAGGCAATAAGGTAAAGGTCACGATTATGTTCAGAGGCCGTGAAATGAGTCATCCCGAATTGGGTGAAAAGCTGCTCGTTCGCTTTGCCGATGAACTCAAAGCTGTCGCACACGTTGAAAAGACACCCAAGATAGAAGGCAGAAACATGACCATGGTCATCGCTGTCAACAAAGCGAAGTAAGAGGAGGATATTATAATGGAGAAATTGAAAACCCGCAGCGCTGCGGCAAAACGGTTCAGTGTAACAGGCACCGGTAAATTCAGAAGAGCAAAGGCGTATAAGAGCCATATTTTGGAAAAGAAATCGCCCAAACGGAAACGCAATCTGCGTAAAGCCGCTTTCGTAGCCAAGAGCTACAGCGACGCGGTTCGCAAGATGTGCCCGTTTATTTAATACATATACGATTACAGTTACAGTAAACCCGGGAGGAATATATAATGGCTAGAGTTAAAGTCGGCGTTACGGCACACGCCCGTCACAAGAAAATCATCAAATTGGCAAAAGGCTATCGCGGTACGCGCAGCCGTCTCTTTAAAAAAGCAAATGAAAGCGTAATGAAGGCACTTTCGTATGCACTTCGCGACCGCCGCGCCAAGAAGCGGGAATTCCGTAAATTGTGGATTGCCCGTATCAACGCGGCATCGCGCGCAAACGGCATGAGCTACAGCCGTTTCATCTGCGGCTTAACCAAAGCAGGCGTTATGGTCAACCGCAAAATGTTGGCCGATCTCGCCGTACACGACGCGGCTGCATTCGCCAAGCTTGTCGAAATGGCAAAGGCACAGTAAACGGCGCATACGGAACGCACCTGTAAAGGGTGCGTTTTTTCGTCAACGCGCAGGAAAGGGAGTTAACAGGAATGAGTGAAAAGAAAATCCCCTTCACGGAGGCGGAAATTCGTGAAATTATCAAGACATATCCTACGCCTTTTCATATTTATGATGAACGGGCGATTGTTGATAATGCACGTAAATTCCTTGCCGCCTTTGCGTGGGCGCCCGGTTTTAAGGAGTATTTTGCCGTCAAGGCGACACCCAATCCGCATATCTTAAAATTGCTGCAAGCCGAAGGCATCGGTGCCGACTGCAGCTCCATGGCGGAGCTCCTCTTGTGTGAAAAGATCGGCATTTCCGGCGAAGAGATTATTTTTTCGGCCAACGACACACCGTATGAAGAGTTTGCCAAGGCCATGGAAATGGGCGCTCTCATCAATTTGGACGATATTACGATGATCGATTATATGGAGCGGCGGGGTCCCTTGCCGGCCGCTGTATGCATGCGTTATAATCCGGGGCCGCTGCTGAAAGAGGGGAACGCTCTCATCGGTATGCCTGAAGAAGCGAAATACGGCATGACGCGCGGCCAGATTTTTACGGCCATAGACATGCTGCGCCGAAAGGGAGTGGCCCGTTTCGGACTGCACACGATGGTCGTGTCGAACGAATTGGCCGAAGCGAACCTCCTTCATACGGCTGGGATGATGTTCGACCTTGCCGTGGAAGTACAGGATAAACTCGGCGTAAACATTGAGTTTATCGACTTCGGCGGCGGCATCGGCATTCCCTATCGCCCCGAAGATAAAGACGTCGATTGTGCCGTCCTCAGCGCCGGTATTCGGCGGAGTTTTGAAGAAATTATGGTGCCGCACGGCCTCGGCGAGGTTCGCCTTGCCTTTGAATGCGGCCGTTTCGTTACGGGGCCGTACGGTTACCTCGTCATGACGGCCATTCATCACAAGGATATTTGGAAACACTATATCGGTACGGACGCGTCCATGGCGGATCTCATGCGGCCCGGCATGTACGGCGCCTATCATCATTTGACGGTTATGGGTAAAGAAACGGTGCCTGCCGATCATGTGTATGACGTGACCGGTTCCCTTTGCGAAAACTGTGATAAATTTGCCGTTGACAGAAAGTTACCGCAAATTGATGAAGGCGATATCCTCGTCGTTCACGATACGGGCGCTCACGGTCATGCCATGGGCTTTAATTACAACGGCAAGCTCCGTTCGGCGGAGCTCCTGCTCCGCAAGGACGGGGCGGTCACGCAAATCCGTCGCGCCGAGACTATGGATGACTTGTTTGCAACCTTGGATTTTACGTCCTTCAGGAAGTAACGGGGGAACGTATTGCAGCTTTACGAAGGAGAGACGTATGATCAGTTTTTTTGATGCAGTCACGGCCTTTCAACTTATGATGATTCTTTCCCTGGCAGCCGGTCTTGCGTACGGGCGGAGAAGGGGGCGGCTTCCCGTCAGGGCGGCAGTACTGCACAACGCCATGTACCTCGTGTGGGCGCTTGTGGTTACGGCCTTTTTTGCGGCGAGCCTTGCCGTTTGGGCCGTGTCCTTTTTCGTCCTCTTTTTCCTTTCTCACGCCCTCTGCGGCAGACGGCGGCAAGGCGCGTGGATCAACACGGAACGGGTTGTGCACGTTCGGTCGGGGGCCTTTTTGTTTCTCCCGGCGGCGGCACTCCTCTTCGGCGGCATGCAGGTACTGGCCTATTATTTACCCCTGTGCGTATACGCTCTGCCCTATGAAATCGGTACGGCTGCGGCAGGCGGTCTGTTTTTGGGACTTCTCTTTTCCTATACGGACAGGGAATTGCAGGTATAAAGCTTGTTTGACAGCTCCGTTCTTTGTTGATACAATAAAATTGTATTTTTGTTATTTTACCGGTAGGGAGATGCGGCATGATATCAATGATGAAGGACATCTGTATACGTTCTTTTTCTTGCCGTGCCTGCAATATGCCGTAATGTAAAAATCCCGGAAGGTGACGTATGTCGCTTTCGGGATTTCTTTGTTTCGGGGAGGAGCATTTTTATGAAGGTCGGGGTAATAATGGGCAGTGATTCCGATCTGCCCGTTATGCAGAAAGCCTTGGATGTGTTTGCCGAGTTCGGCGTGGAATGCGAGGTCATTCTCGCGTCGGCTCACCGCACACCGGATGCGGTCAAAGAGTTTGCCGAAGGAGCGGAAGCGAGGGGCATCGGCTGTATCATCGCCGGCGCCGGTATGGCGGCTCATCTGGCAGGTGTTGTCGCAGCCTTTACGCCCCTGCCCGTTATCGGTGTTCCCTTGGCGGGAGGGAACCTGAAGGGAATGGACGCGCTTCTCGCCACGGTGCAGATGCCTTCGGGTATGCCGGTTGCGACCGTTGCCATTAACGGCGCCGGGAACGGAGCCCTCCTGGCACTGCAGATACTGGCTGTCGGCAATGCGGCGCTGCGCGCAAAATACAAAGCCTATCGCAAGCATATGAGTGACCAAGTCGCAGCAAAAAATCTGAAATTGCAGGAGCAGCTGAAAAAATCCTGATAAACGGCCGGAGGGAATATATGCAGTACGATCCGATATGGGATAAAATTCATGAAGAATGCGGTGTCCTGGGCATTTACGACAAGACCGTGGAGATACCGCGATATATCTATTGGGGGCTCTTCGCCCTGCAGCACCGCGGGCAGGAAAGCGGCGGCATGGCCCTTACGGACGGGACGGATATTCATACGTACCGCGGCATGGGACTCATCAGCTCGGTCTTTGAAAAAGGCGTGCCCGAAGAAGACGGACATATCGGCATCGGACATGTCCGCTATTCGACGACGGGCTCCAATAATCCGCGCAATATTCAGCCTCTTGCCGTGTATACGGCTATGGGTGAAATCGCCCTGGCCCATAACGGGAATCTGACGAATACGCGCCTTCTGCGCGAAGCTCTGGAGGATTCGGGTGCCACCTTTCAGACCACTATGGACAGCGAAGTCATTGTCAATCTCATCGGCCGCAGTAAGAAAAAGACCTTTGAAGAGCGTATTATAGACAGTGTGAAACAGATTCGGGGCGCTTATTCTCTCGTTCTCATGACGAAAGAAAAGATGTACGGTGCCCGCGACCCGTACGGCTTCCGTCCCCTCTGTATCGGCCGGACCGGGACGGGCGGTTGGGTCCTCGCTTCGGAAACGTGTGCCCTGGACGCCATCGGCGCCGCCTTCGTGCGTGACGTGAAGCCCGGCGAATTTATTGAAATCGGGGAGAACGGCCTGAGGTCGGTTATCTTTGCCGCAGCGGACCGTAAGCAGGTCTGTTCCTTTGAATACATTTATTTTGCACGCCCCGACAGCATTATAGACGGGCAGGACGTCTATCAGGCGCGCCTTAACATGGGCCGGGAAATGTGGAATGAAACGCGCTATGATGCGGATCTCGTCATTTCCGTTCCCGACAGCGGCACGACGGCGGCCATCGGTTATGCCATGGCGTCTGGGATTCCCTTTAACCACGGTCTCATTAAGAACCGTTATATGGGACGGACCTTCATCAAGCCGAACCAGAAGCAGCGTGAACTGGCCGTGCGCATGAAGCTGAACGTCGTCAAGTCGGTCGTCGGGGGAAAACGTATCGTCATGGTCGACGACTCCATTGTCCGCGGCACGACGAGCGGCATTATCTGTAAGCTTCTGCGTGAGGCGGGGGCGAAGGAAGTCTACATGTGCGTATCGGCGCCGCCCGTCAAGTACTCCTGTTTTTACGGCATCGACACGTCCGTGCGCAAGGAGCTCATTGCGGCAGGCCTCAACGTGGAAGAAATTCGCAAGTATATCGGTGTAGACAAGCTGCATTTCATTTCTGAAAGCGGTTTGGCAAGGGCCATGCCGGAGGTGCCGAAGGAAAATATGTGTCTTGCCTGCTTTAATAACGATTACCCTACGGACATTCCCGTGACCGGTGAGGAAGGAGAAAAGTATGCCCTCGAAGGAAAATGCTAAGGAACGGTTGACCTATGCCGCAGCCGGCGTCGATATTGATGCGGGGAACAAAGCGGTTGAACTGATGAAACACTCCGTAAAGGCCACGTACCGCCCGGAAGTGCTCGGCGATCTCGGCGGCTTCGGCGGACTCTTTTCGCTTATGAACAGTAAGATTAAGAATCCCGTCCTTGTCAGCGGCACGGACGGTGTCGGCACGAAGCTGCGCCTGGCCATTATGATGGATAAGCACGACACGGTCGGCCAAGACTGCGTCGCCATGTCGATTAACGATATTCTCGTCCAGGGAGCGGAACCGCTCTTTTTCCTCGACTATATCGCCGTGGGCAAGCTCCATCCGGAGCAGGCGGCGACCGTCGTCAAGGGTGTTGCCGCGGCATGCGCCGAATCGGGATGTGCTCTCTTGGGCGGCGAAACGGCGGAAATGGCCGGCTTTTATGCTGACGGCGACTATGACCTGGCCGGTTTCGGCGTGGGTATCGTAGACAGGGAGAAGATCATTACAGGTGAAACCGTCGATGTCGGTGATGTTCTCATCGGTTTGCCGTCGACGGGCGTTCATTCCAACGGCTTTTCGCTCGTGCGGAAAATTATTTTCGAGCGCATGGGCATGAAGCTTGACGACTATGTTCCCGAGCTCGGCATGTCCGTCGGCGAATGTCTGCTCACGCCGACGCGCCTTTATCCGCGGCCGTGCCTGCCGCTTATACGAAATTTTACGATTAAAGGGATGGTCCACATTACGGGCGGCGGCTTTTATGAAAATATTCCCCGCGTACTGCCGGACGGCATCGGTGTGGAAGCGGATGTTACGACATGGCCGCGCCTGCCTGTATTCGATCTCTTGCAGCGAGGAGGCAATGTGGATTGGCACGAAATGTATCGGACTTTCAACATGGGCATCGGCATGATACTCATCGTTGACGCCGCCGACGCGGACGCCGTCATGCATGACCTGGCGAAACGCGGCGAGCCTGCCTATATTATCGGCAGGACCGTGCGCGCCGATAAAGAACGCGTTACCCTTACGGGAGGCCCCTTCCATGCGTAAAAAGCGAATCGTCGTCTTCGCCTCCGGCAGAGGCTCCAATGCGGCGGCGCTGCGACGGGCCATACTGGAAGGGAGTATTAAGGGCGAGCTCGTCGGCGCCGTTTGCGATGTGGCCGATGCGCCTTTCATAAAGACCGCTTCGTCCTGGGGCGTTCCGGTCATTGTGGCGGAGCGCAAGGGCTTCGTGTCGCAGCAGGACTTTGAGGCTTATATAGCCGCGCGTATTGAGCCGCTCCGGCCCGACTTGCTCTGTCTTGCCGGATTTATGCGGCTGTTGAGCGGCGATTTCATAAAGCCTTATGCGCACCGCATCATGAATATCCATCCGGCACTCCTGCCGGCTTTTAAAGGGCTGCATGCCCAGCGGCAGGCCGTGGAAGCGGGTGTAAAGGTTGCCGGCTGTACGGTGCACTTCGTCGTGCCCGACATGGATGCGGGCCCCATTATTATTCAGGAAACCGTGCCCGTACGCGATGACGATACGGAAGATACGTTGGCGGCGCGGATTTTGACGAAAGAGCATTCGGCCTATGTGCGGGCCGTATCACTTTTTTGTGACGATAAGCTGGAAATTACAGGCAATAAGGTACACATCAGAGATTAACGGGGAGGACGGGCAGTGAAAATAAAACGGGCATTACTCAGCGTTTCCGATAAGACGGGAATTACAGAATTAGGAAAAGAGTTGGCTGCACTGGGTGTGGAAATTATCTCTACCGGCGGCACGATGAAGACGCTGCAGGCTGCAGGTATTCCCGTAAAGGCCGTGCAGGACGTGACGGGCTTTCCGGAAATGATGGACGGCCGCGTGAAGACCTTGCATCCGAAGATTCACGGCGCCATTTTGGCCATGCGCGATAATAAGGAGCACGTGAGAGCCATGGCGGAGCACGGCATTGTACCTGTCGACTTGGTCGTCGTCAACCTCTATCCTTTTGAAGCGACTGTGGCCAAACCGGACGTGACCTTGGCCGAAGCCGTTGAAAATATTGATATCGGCGGTCCCTGTATGGTGCGGGCGGCGGCTAAGAACAACAAGTTTGTCGCCGTCGTGACGAATCCGAAAAAGTATGGACAAATCATTGATATTCTGAAAAAAGACGGCGAATTTTCCGATTCCTGTCGGTTGGAGCTGGCACGTGAGGCGTTTGCACATACTGCCGCTTACGACGCGGCCGTTACGGCCTATTTGACGGAAGCCGCAGCGAAAGGAGCATCGTACTGATGAACGTAGGTGTTATCGGCAGCGGCGGCAGAGAACATGCCCTCGTGTGGAAGCTGCACCAAAGTCCGTCCGTGGAAAAGCTGTATGCCGTTCCCGGCAGTGCGGCCATGGCGGATCTGGCCGAGTGTGTGCCCTTGCCCGTGTCGGACCTGGCAGGTATTACGGATTATGCCGTGCGGCAGGATATAGATCTTCTCGTCGTCGGGCCGGAAGTTCCCTTGACCGAAGGCATTGCGGATCTGGCGGAAGAAAAGGGAATTGCCGTTTTCGGGCCGTCAAAGGCGGCAGCACGGCTGGAAGGTTCCAAGAGCTTTGCCAAGATGCTCATGAAAAAATACGGTATACCGACTGCGGACTATGAAAGCTTTACGGACGGTGCGGCCGCAAAAGCGTACATAAAAGAAAAAGGCTCGCCCATCGTTGTCAAAGCGGACGGCTTGGCTGCCGGCAAGGGCGTCGTCGTCGCCATGACGACGGCCGAAGCTCTGGCGGCCGTAGATGCCATGATGGAGGATAAGATTTTCGGTGACTCGGGCGGCCGCATTGTCGTTGAAGAATACATGAGCGGTGAAGAGGCGAGCATTCTTGCTTTTGTCGACGGCAAAACGATTGTGCCCATGCCGGCCGCACAGGATCACAAACGTATTTTTGACGATGACAAGGGGCCCAATACGGGCGGCATGGGTGCTTATGCTCCCGCTCCCGTCGTGACGGAAGCCATATATGAAGAAGTGACGGAACGGATTTTGAAGCCGACCGTTGCGGCCCTTGCGGCAGAAGGCATACTCTATCGCGGCTGCCTGTATGCCGGGCTCATGCTGACGACGGAAGGTGTGAAGGTTGTCGAATTTAACTGCCGCTTCGGCGATCCGGAAACGCAGGCCGTCCTGCCCCTTATAGACGGCGATTTGGCGGAAATTATGTATGCCTGCGCCAGAGGGAACCTTGACGCCGCACAGGTACGCAGTCATGACGGCGCGGCATGCTGCGTCGTTATGGCGTCCGCAGGCTATCCCGAATCGTCTCACAGGGGCGATGTCATCAACGGCCTTGACAAGGCGGCCGCACGGAAAGATACGGTTGTCTTTCACTCGGGTACGGCCGTCAGGGACGGAGTATATGTGACAAGCGGAGGCCGCGTTCTCGGCGTGACGGCACTGGCCGGATCGCTGCGGGAAGCCGTCGATAAAGCCTATGCCGCCGTAGGAGATATTTCCTTTGACGGGCAGCAGGTGCGTTCGGATATCGGCAAAAAAGGATTGGACCATTTGCAATAACGGAAACGAACCGCCCGGCAGGAGCCGCAACGGTCCGTTTTTAACAGGAGGGGTGAAGACTGTGAATTATCGAGTTGAAACGGATTCCATGGGAGAAATAAAAGTACCTGCGGAAAAGCTGTGGGGCGCCCAGACGCAGCGCAGCCTGGAAAATTTCCAAATCGGCACGGAAAAGATACCCGTTGAAATGGTACGTGTCTTTGCTTATTTAAAAAAGACGGCGGCCCTTGTCAACTCGGTTTTGGGGCAATTGGATGAGGCGCGGGCACAGGCCATTGCCGCCGCCTGTGACGACATCCTTGCCGGCCGGTTGGACGGCAATTTTCCGCTTGCCGTCTGGATGACGGGGAGCGGCACGCAGTTCAATATGAATATAAATGAAGTTGTCGCCCGCAGGGCCATGGATATTTTATCGGAACGGGGAAGGCCCGTGCAGGTTCACCCGAATGATCACGTCAACCGCTCGCAGAGCTCAAACGACACCTTCCCGACGGCTATATACGTGACGGGCATCCTCCTGATTCGCCGGCACCTCCTGCCGTCACTGGCGGAGCTTCATAAAAAACTGAGCCGTAAGGCGAAGGAGTATAAAAACGTCGTTAAAATCGGTCGGACCCATTTGCAGGATGCTACGCCTTTGACGCTGGGTCAGGAATTCAGCGGCTGGGCGCGCATGTTGGAACGCAACAGGGAAATGCTCGAACACGGTTGTGATTTCCTGCGCGATCTCGCCGCAGGCGGTACGGCCGTCGGTACGGGCATTAACTGCCCCGACGGGTATGCCGGACTTTTTGCGGAAAAGCTGAGTGAATTGACGGGCGAAGTCTTCCGGACGGCACCCAATAAATTCCAGGCCCTGACGAGCAAGGACGAGCTCGTCGTCGTTCACGGCATGCTGAAAGCCTTGGCCTGCGACCTCATGAAAATAGCCAACGATATTCGCTGGCTCGCGTCGGGACCGCGCTGCGGCATCGGTGAGCTGATTATCCCTGCCAACGAGCCGGGCAGCTCCATTATGCCGTCCAAGGTCAATCCGACGCAGTGTGAAGCCGTGACGATGGTTGCCGTCCAGGTCATGGGCAACGACGCGACCGTGGGCATTGCCGCCAGCCAGGGGAATTTTGAACTGAACGTGTTTATGCCCGTCATGGCCTATAATCTGGTTCAGTCCGTGCGCCTTCTGGCGGATGTCATGAAATCCTTCGGCAATCACTGTATTGACGGTATTGTACCCAATTACGGACAAATTGAGAGAAATCTTAACCGCTCCCTTATTTTGGTGACGGGCCTCGTACCCCTTATCGGTTATGACAAGGCCTGCGCCATTGCCGAAAAAGCGGCCGCCGAGGGCCTGACTCTGCGCGATGCGGCTGTTGCAAGCGGCTTTGTGAGCGGCGCAGACTACGATAAACACATGAATCCCGCCGACCTTGCCGGCATCGGCAAAGGTTGACAGGATCCATAAGTAATAGACGGGAGCTGTTATTTTTTCAGCTTAGCCTGCGCCTTTTCCACAAAGGGCGCCGACTCAATTATAAACCGTTCGTGTACGGCTTCGCCGACGGAACCGGCTTCATCGAAGCCTTCGATTTTAAAGGTCAGTTTGCGCCGGTCCTGTTCGACCAGAACGGCTTTTGCCGTTACGGTCATGCCGATGGGGGTTGCCGACGTGTGCTTAATGTTCATCATAATGCCGACCGTGCTGCAGCCTTCGGGCAATTGTTCGTGAACGGCTACGACGGCTGCGTGCTCCATGAGGGCGACGAGGGCCGGTGTGGCATAGACCGGAGCCGTGCCGCTGGCGTACTTGATGGCCGTGTTATTTTCCGTAACGGTTTCCTGCAATTCTGCAGATGAATGTTCTTTTACTGTAAAATCCATGGTGTGAGCCTCCTTAAAACTATGTTGTATATGATTAACTATATCATTTTCCCCGGCTTTAGGGAACGGATTTTTTTGAAAAGAGCGCCGGCCGCTTCGGTATAATAAGAGCATAAGCTCTCAGCTGGCGGATGGCGTGAAGGAGAAAGACAATTATGCATATAGAAGAAAAAGACGGCGTCCCGTTTGTACGCTTTTCCATTTTTGCCGGACATGACCTCGCCGCGGCCGTATCCACCCGTTGCGGCGGCGTCAGTACAGGTGGGTTCGCTTCTTTAAACATGAGCTTTTCTACAGGCGACGCTCCGGAAAAAATTATCGAAAACAGGCGGCGGTACTTCCGTGCCGTCGGTGTCGATACGACCGATTACGTCGGCTGTAATCAGGTGCACGGCACGACGGTCGTACGCGTCGGCCATACCGACCGCGGCAGAGGGGCGGAGAGTAAGGAAACGGCAATTCCCTCTTGCGACGGCTTGATCACGAATGAACCGCAAACGGCGTTGACTATGAATTTTGCCGACTGTACGCCCCTTTTGTTTTACGATCCCGTCCGCAGGGCCGTCGGCCTCGCTCACGGCGGTTGGCGCGGTACGGCCGGTAATATTGTCGGTGTCATTGTCCGGGAAATGACGGAAAACTTCGGCACGAAGCCGGCGGACATCTTGGCCGCCATCGGCCCGGCTATCGGCCCGGAGCGGTTTGAAGTGGGGCCGGAAGTGATTGAAACCTTTGCGGCGCTTTTTATGCCGGAGGAATTGAAAACACTTTACACGGAAAAGAGAGACGGAAAATATCTCTACGATTTGTGGCGAACGAATGAGCTTCTCATGCTTCGTGCCGGTATTTTGCCGCATCATATTGAACGAACCGATATTTGTACATACACGCGGAACGACCTTTTTTATTCGTACCGCAGGGAGAAAGGCCATACAGGGCGCCACATGGCACTCATGGAATTAAAATAAGAACGGAAAGGCCGTACTGTCCGAATTGGGGCAATACGGCTTTTATTATGCCCGTCCGGCACACATAGTATATTGACCTGTCTTTAGAAATTTAGTATAGTTAATTTAATGAATAAATGAAAACTTGTTCATATAAAATAGGAGAGATATTTATGATGAAAGGACAAAAAGGAATTTTCCTCCGCATAGGAATTACGGTTTTTCTCATATTCTTTGCCGGCGTGGCGGACTTGAATCCCTTAACATCCATGATTTTGTACGCCGCAGCCTATTTCATTATCGGTCATGATATTCTGCGCGAAGCGGCAGAGCGCATAAAAGACGGTGACGGCCTGGATGAATGCGTGCTCATGGCTGTCGCCACCTTGGGTGCCTGGGGATTGGCTCTCTATGAAAACGACGGATATACGGAAGCCGTGGCGGTCATGCTCTTTTACCAAATCGGCGAACGGTTTCAGAGCTACGCCGTAGACAGGAGCCGCCGCAATGTTACGGCTCTCATAGACAGTCACGGCGAGTATGTGCACGTAGAGAAAGAAGACGGGTCTTGGGACGATGCTTTGCCGGAAACCGTTCCTGCAGGCTCGGTTATCGTCGTCAAGGCGGGCGAGAAAATATTGCTCGACGGCAGAGTTCTTTCCGGGAGCGGCAGCCTGAATATGGCTGCTCTTACGGGTGAAAGTCTGCCGCTTGACGTAAAGCGGGGCCAAGCCGTGCTGAGCGGTTCCGTCAACCTGCAGGGCGTTTTGCGTGTGGAAACGACTAAAGGCTATAACGAATCGACGGCAACGAAGATTTTGCGGCTTATAGAAGAAGCGGGCGCCCGCAAATCCCGGGCGGAACAATTCATTACGCGCTTTGCCCGTGTCTATACGCCGGCAGTCGTAGGCTCGGCAGCCTTATTGGCCCTCTTGCCGCCCTTATACGGCCTTATTGTAAACGGTACGGCGCAGTGGTACGTGTGGGTTTATCGGGCTCTGATTTTTCTCGTCATCAGCTGCCCCTGCGCCCTTGTCATCAGCGTACCCTTAACCTTTTTTGCCGCCGTAGGCAGAGCCGGCAAAGAGGGTATCTTGATTAAGGGCTCGCAATACGTGGAAAGATTGGCTCATGTAAAAACCGTCGTTTTTGACAAGACGGGGACCTTGACAAAAGGAAAGTTTGATGTTGTCGCCGTTCACCCGTCCGGGCTTGCCGCTTTAGGTGACGCCGTGAGCGGCGGCACGGAGGAAGAGCGGTTGCTTCATTTGACGGCTCACGTTGAATCCTTCTCGGCTCATCCTATTGCCGAAGCCTTGCGTATCGCTTACGCTGCCGCCGGAGACGGCTGTGCCGTGGCGGGCGGTGAGGAAGTGGCCGGCAAGGGCATGCGCGCCGTCGTCAACGGCCATGCTGTATGCGTCGGTAACGGCGCTTTTATGGAAGACTGCGGTGCAGCCCCTGTTCACTGCGGCTGTGAGGGCACGATTATCCATGTCGCCGTAGACGGCAAGTATGCCGGCCATATCGTTATCTCGGACGTCGTGAAGCCTCATGCCGCCGTAGCGGTTAAAGCTCTCAAAGAAAAGGGCATAAGGCGCCTTGTCATGCTTACCGGTGACGGTTCCAAAACGGCGGCGGCCGTCGCCGACGAGCTGGGAATTACTGAAGTATACAGTGAGCTCTTACCGGCCGATAAGGTACGTATAGTGGAAGGATTGACGGCGGATCTGCGGCAGCCGGTTGAAGCGCTTGCCTTTACAGGTGACGGTTTGAACGACGCGCCCGTTCTCGCTCGTGCCGATGTGGGCGTTGCCATGGGTGCCCTCGGTTCCGATGCGGCCGTGGAAGCGGCCGATGTGGTTTTGATGGACGATGACCCGCTGAAGCTGGCAGCCGCTGTCAAGATTGCACAAAAAGGCATGGTTGTCGTCAAGGAGAATATAGTCTTTGCCATAGGCATTAAAATTTTTGTTCTTCTTCTCGGCGCCGCCGGCACGGCGACCATGGGCTTCGCCGTTTTTGCCGATGTGGGTGTTATGGTCTTGGCCGTGTTGAACGCTTTGCGCCTGCTTTTTGTAAATACATTGCCGCAAGAAAGCCGATAGATGCGAAGAGAATCATCATGGCAATGTAATCGGCAAAAAAGTAAAGGAGCGGCTCTTTCTTGTTGAAGGCGGCGAACTGCACCGTCAGAGACATGTATGACCAAAGATCCCGTTTTATAAAGGCGCGGACGCCGTAGAGGCTGATAAGACAGGCTGCGGCGCGAAGAAAACGGGAAACGGCTGGAGGAACAGTTACGTTGAAGACGCTTTTCAGGCTGCCGCGCAGGCGGTTCCATTGAAAGCCCAAGTGAAGGCTCAAGAGAACGAAGCCCCAGTAGGCGACAGGCAGGTGAACGAGTCTGGCAGTTGCGGCGCTGCCCGTTATATGCAGGGCCGGAACGATCTGTCCGTCCATGATGAGTCCGCTTACGGGCATGGCGAACATGACGCCTATGAGCAGAAGATTAATGAGGGTGCTTACGCTGCGCAGCGGCGTATAGCTCCCTTTTGCCATATTTTTCAGCCAGCGGCGGTTAATGATGTGGTGGATTATAAAGAGGAGGACCATGGTCAGGCCCAAGTAAATGTGTGTCGCCTTGCCGACGAGGATGTATGACATGAGAATCGGCAGAATGACGATCATGAGTATATCAATGACGACGGCGACCATACGGCTCGGTTTCATGAACGGCTCCTTTTGCAATAAAAGTTTTTCTTATTATAGCCACGGCAGCACTCCTTGGCAATGGCGAATTTTCTAGTAAAGTACAGTCTTTTGTGCTATAATGGCGAGGTTAATTGAAGTGAATTATTGCAAATAGGAGAGAGAATATATGGAACGTAAGGATATTCGTAATATTGCCATTATAGCTCATGTCGACCATGGAAAGACAACACTTGTCGACGCCATGCTCAAGCAAAGTCACGTTTTCCGCTCAAACGAAAAAGTGGCCGAACGGGTTATGGATTCGGGCGACATTGAAAGGGAACGGGGCATTACGATTTTATCTAAAAATACATCGGTCATGCACGACGGCGTTAAGATCAACATCGTCGACACGCCGGGCCATGCCGACTTCGGCGGTGAAGTGGAACGTGTCCTCAACATGGTCGACGGCGTCCTCCTTCTGGTAGATGCCTTCGAGGGACCTATGCCGCAGACGAAATATGTACTGCGTAAGGCGTTGGAGCAGAAGCTCAAGCCCATTGTGGTCATCAATAAAATAGATAAGCCGGAGGCGCGTGTGGAAGACGTGGAAAATGAAGTGCTTGAGCTCTTTATGGAGCTGGAAGCGGATGACGAGCAGCTGGATTTTCCCGTTATTTACGCCAACGGCCGCGACGGCGTGGCCAAGACGGACATGGCCGACGAAGCGACGGACCTGCAGCCGCTGTTCAAGGCTATTATCGATCACTGCCCGTGCCCGAAGGGCGATTTGGAAGGACCTCTGCAGTTCATGGTCACGACCCTGGACTATGACGACTATGTCGGTAAAATTGCTGTAGGCCGTATCGTCCGCGGCACGATGAAGCCGAATCAGAACGTCCTGATCGTCGACGGTGAAAGCCAGCGCAAGGCGAGAATCAGCCGTATTTATACGTATGAAGGCCTGCAGCGCGTAGAACGGGAAGACGGCGCGTCCATGGGCGATATTGCCTGCATTGTCGGCATTCCGGATATTAAAATCGGCGAAACCGTGGCGGATTCGCTGAATCCGGAAGCATTGCCGAAAATCGATATTGATGAACCGACGTTGGCCATGATTTTCTATGTCAACGACAGCCCCTTTGCCGGCCGGGAAGGGGAGTATGTAACGAGCCGTCATCTGCGCGATCGCCTTTTCCGCGAAGTACAGACCAACGTCAGCCTGCGCGTCGAAGAAACGGGCAGTGCCGACGCATTCAAAGTGTCGGGCCGCGGCGAGCTTCATATTGCCGTTCTCATCGAAGAGATGCGGCGTCAGGGCTATGAAATGCAAATCGGCAAGCCCAGCGTTATTACAAAAGAAATTAACGGACAAAAATGTGAACCCCTGGAAGCCCTCACGATAGATGTGCCGCAGGAATTTATGGGCTCCGTTATGGAAAAACTTGGTACGCGCAAGGCCGAAATGGTCAACATGATCGATCTGGCCGGTTACACTCGTCTGGAGTTTATCATTCCCGCCCGCGGCCTCATCGGTTTCCGCAGCGAATTTTTGACGGCCACGAAGGGAAACGGCATTATGTACCACGTCTTCCACGGCTATGCGCCATGGAAGGGTGATATTCCCGGCCGTACGCGCGGCAGCCTCGTCGCTTTTGAAACGGGTGAAACAACGGCGTACGGCATTTACAATCTGCAGGATCGGGGCACCATGTTCATTACGCCGGCTCAGGACATTTACTTGGGACAGGTTATCGGCGAAAGCAATCGCGACGTCGACATCGATGTCAACCCGTGCAAGAAGAAACACCTCAGCAATACCCGTTCTTCCGCGTCCGACGAGGCGCTGCGCCTCGTGCCGCCGCGCATTATGAGCCTTGAACAGGCCCTGGAATGGGTGAACGATGACGAGCTTGTTGAAGTTACGCCTAAGAGCATTCGTCTGCGCAAGGCTATTTTGGACAAACACGACCGCAAAAAGGCAGCTCGTAAATAGAATCGTTCTCAATCAGATCATGACAAAGGCGGACGGCGGTGATATGATAAGGGTACAGCCGTTATAAAAGAGGATGAAGGTGTGTTAACGGAGGGGGGAATATATATGAAAAAGAGAACGGTAGGCGTTATCGGCGCAGGCCACGTAGGCGCGCACGTTGCCTTTGTCTTGGGCATGCGCGGCGTTGCGGACGCAGTCAAGATTTGTGATAAAAATGAACAGAAGGCAATCAGCGAACGGCAGGATTTGATGGATGCCGTCATGTTCATGCCTCATCGCGTGGAATATATCCTTGCCGGGTATGAAGAAATGGGTGATTGCGATATCATTATTAACGCTCTCGGCAACATTGACCTCGTCGCGACGGGCAGCCGCGATGACGAAATGGGCTTTACGGTCCCGGCTGTAGCCGATTGTATTCCTAAAATTATGGCCGGCGGGTTTGACGGTATCTTTGTCAATATCACCAATCCCTGCGATGTCATTACCGATTTGATTCAGAAGCTCAGCGGCTTGCCGGCGAACCGCGTTATCGGTACGGGTACGGGCCTCGACACGTCCCGCCTCGTCAGCGCCATTGCACAGCAGACCGGTCTGGATCATAATTCTTTCACGGCTTTCATGTTCGGCGAACACGGCAACTCGCAGATCACGCCGTGGTCACTCGTAAAGTTTGCCGGCAAGCCTTATGAAGAATTGGCCAAGCACGATGAACGGTTCCGTTTCGACCGGAAAGAATTGCAGGAACGGGCTATTAAGGGCGGTTGGGTCACCTATTCGGGCAAGCATTGTACGGAATACGGCATCGCTTCTGCGGGCGTGACTGTTGCGGATGCTATTTTGCATGATAAACGGGCGATTATGGCGGTGAGCGTCAAGCTGGACGGTCAATACGGTGAAACCGGTATCTATTGCGGCGTCCCCGCCGTCATCGGTCAAAACGGGGCCGAACAGGTTATGGAATACACTCTTACTGCAGAGGAAATGAAAGACTTTAAAGAATGCTGTAAAAAGATTCGCACAAACATTGCCAAGGCGGCTGCACTTTCAGATAAATAGAATATATTATAAACGAAGGGGGATTTACTATGAAAAAGAGAATTGTCGGTGTCATCGGTGCCGGTCACGTAGGCGCGCACGTTGCTTTTGTCCTGGGGATGCGCGGCATTGCGGATGTAGTTAAGATTTGCGATACGAAAGAACAGAAAGCGATCAGCGAACGGCAGGATTTGATGGATGCCGTCATGTTCATGCCTCATCGTGTAGAGTATGTATTGGCAAATTACGAAGAACTTAGCGATTGCGACGTTATCATCAACGCCTTGGGTGAAATTGAGCTGCTTGCCACTTTTGACCGCGACGATGAAATGGCTTTCACCATTCCGGCCGTAGCCGAATGCATTCCTAAAATCATGGCCGGCGGCTTTGACGGTATCTTTGTCAATATCACCAATCCCTGCGATGTCGTTACTGACCTGATTCAAAAATTGAGCGGCTTGCCGGCGAACCGCGTTATCGGTACGGGTACGGGCCTCGACACATCCCGTCTCGTCAGCGCCATTGCGCAGCAGACCGGTCTGGATCATAATTCTTTTACGGCTTTCATGTTCGGTGAACACGGCAACTCGCAGATCACGCCGTGGTCTCTCGTAAAGTTTGCCGGCCAACCTTACGAAGAATTGGCCGAGCACGATGAACGGTTCCGTTTCGACCGGAAAGAATTGCAGGAACGGGCTATTAAAGGCGCTTGGATTACCTTTGCCGGCAAGAATTGCACGGAATACGGCATTGCATCCACAGGAGCCTGCGTTACGGACGCCATCTTGCATGACAAGCAGGAAATCATGGCGGCGAGCGTCAAACTGGACGGCCAATACGGTGAAAGCGGCATTTATTGCGGCGTCCCCGCCGTTATCGGTCAACACGGCGTAGAACAGGTTATGGAATACACGTTGACGGCAGAAGAAATGAAGGATTTTAAAGAGTGCTGCCAAAAAATTCGCACGAATATCGCCAAAGCGGAGAAATTATTGGCAAAATAATAGTATAATCAACTTAACAAAAGGGCATATCCGGCGGGGTATGCCCTTTCGGTCTGTAAGGGGGAAGCCATGATAATTTCCTTGAAAAGTATATAAGAAAGGTATAAAATAAAAAGGGAGTTTTATTGTACTCATAATTCCGAATAGCTGTCGTAATGGACAGGAAAAAATTATTTTTTTAGAGTATTTTGTTAAAAAAATCATGAAGAAGGGGGATGTTACAGTTGAAAACGCAGAGTAAAAAGCAGTTTACCGATTATTTTACCGATTTTGCCCGTAAATGGGTACCCGACTCGTATGTCATCGCGTTGGTATTGACGATTATCGCATTTATCATGGCTCTTGTTCTTACGCCGTCAAGCCCGTTTGATATCGTTATTTCCTGGGGGAAAGGGTTCTGGACCTTATTGGCCTTCGCCATGCAGATGTCCTTGATTGTCATTACGGGGTATGCATTGGCAACGACGCCCGTGTGTACCAAGTTGATTTCTTCAGTATGCAGTAAACCGACGTCCGCAACGTCAGTATATGTGTATGCCGTCATTTTATCTGCTGTCGGTTTTTATTTGAATTGGGGATTCGGTCTTATTTTTGCCGCCTTGATTTGTAAGAACCTTGCCGTACAGGCGATGCGAAAGAACATCAAGATCGATTACCGCTATTTATGCGGTGCCGCGTGGACACCGTTCTATATTTGGCATATGGGTCTTTCCGGCTCGGCTCCGTTGCTGGTGGCAACGGCAGATCACTTTATGGTCAAGGAGATCGGTATTATCCCTATTTCGCAGACGATCTTCCATCCTTATAACCTCATTCTGACAGGTGTCTCCGTTATTGCGATCATCATCATGTTCGGCTTTGTCTTGAAGCCGAAGGATGAGTCGAAGATGATTTCCATTGCGGAATGGAATCCCGAATTGGCCGTTATCGAATCACCCGATAAGGAAGAAAAACCTGTTATCAAAACGCCGAGCGAATGGGTTACGTATACACCCTGGTGCTCCTATCTGGTAGGGCTCATGTTCCTGACGTATTTGTATTATCACTTCTTCGTTCTCGGCAAGTCTTTGGATATCAATGTTTTGAATTTCCTGTTCCTGACCCTGATCATATGGCTTTACGGTACACCTGCCGCCATGCTGAAGGCCGTTAAGGCTTCGACTCCCGCTGCGTGGGGCGTTATTCTTCAGTTCCCCTTCTATGCGGGCATCTTCGGCATCATGAAGTACACGGGACTCGTCGACACGATTGCTGCCGGTGTTATTAAGCTCAGCACGGCAACGACTTTCCCGGCTATTGCAGCCGTTCTGACCGGTTTTATCAGCTATTTCATTCCGTCCGGCGGCAGTAAATGGGTCATTGAAGCACCTTTTCTGATCCCTGCCGGCCAGGCGTTGGGAATTCCCGACGCGCAGACCATTATCGCCTACATGTTCGGCGGCGACTTGACCGCGTTGATACAGCCGTTCTTCGCCGTACCTTTTATGGCCGTATGCGGATTGGAATTTAAAGATTTCGTAGGGTACAGTTTTGTCGCCTTTATCGTCTTGGGACTCATTATGATATTAGGCTTGACCTTTATTCCGTTTGCAATGTAATTACAGAGAAAGAAGGGAATCGTCACATGAAACAATTGCAGGACATTAAAACGGTTTGCAACCTCGGCTGCGGTACGATGGGATTCGGCACGGCTATCGCTTTTGCGAAAAGCGGTTACGAAGTAAACATGTTCGGCCGTAAAGATGCCAGCATCGAACGGGCCATGAAAAATATCCATCTGACCCTTGAAGTCATGAAGGCGAATGACTTGTTGACCGAAGGAGAGGAAAAAGAACTCCTCAGCCGTATCCATGGGGTCACGACCTTGAAGGACGCTGCCGCCAATGCGGATTTCCTTATTGAATCCGTAGCGGAAGATGTATCGATTAAGCAGACCGTATATAAGGAAATGGAAGACTATCTCGGCGAAGATGTTATTTTCGCAACCGATTCGTCCGGTCTCAGCCCGACGGAAGTGGCTTCCGTGCTGAAGCATCCCGAACGGTTCGTTGTCGCTCATTTCTGGAATCCGCCTCACCTTATTCCTCTTGTCGAAGTAGTACCGGGAAAACAGACAACGCAGGAAGTTGTTGACATTACGTGGCAACTCATGGAAAAAATCGGTAAGAAACCGGTAGCTCTCTTAAAAGAAGCGCCGGGCTTCGTCGGCAACCGCCTTCAGTTTGCACTGCTCCGCGAAGCGCTGTACTGCGTAAAGGAAGGAATTGCTACGCCGGAAGCGGTTGATACGGTGTGCAAATACAGCATCGGTCGCCGCCTTTCCGTAACGGGTCCCCTTGAAACGGCAGATTTGGGCGGCTTGGATATTTTCTATAACATTTCGGCATATCTCAATGCGGACTTGGCTGATGACAAGGACGGATCGGCAATCATGAAGAAATGCGTCGATGAAGGCAATTTGGGTGCCAAGACGGGCACGGGTCTCTACCCGTGGAAGCCGGAAGAATTGGCTGAAATCAAGAAAAAACGGGAAGAAATCTTGATTGAATGGCTGAAGAAAGATGCAGCAGGAGAAAAATTTTAAACCTAAAGTAAAACAAATGGGGGCTGGCCGTTGTTCGGTCGCCCCCGTTTATATATGAAAAAGAGCGGACAAAATATATTGAATATTGCGAAAAGGTAATAAACGGATGATAGAACGGAATAAGGAAACGTATATATTATAGTCTTGAACGTGATATACTTACATGCAAGCAATCTTATCTTAATTTTATTTTAAAATAAAAAGAGGAGATGTCATTATGTTAAAAAAATCAATGCTTTTGGCAATGGTTGTTACGGCGTGCACGGCAACGGTTGCTTTCGCTACACCGCAAACGCAGTGGGAACAAGGACAGTGGCAGATTGATGCCGGTGCGTGGAATCCCAAGATGGCCTTTGACGCAAGTCACTGGATGGCAGGACTTTCGTCTTACAGTAACGGTACGAAGTGGAATTTCCAGGGCGGCGTGCAGTACGGTTTGACCGATAAATGGGCGCTTCAGTACCAATACTACGGCTTAAAGACCAAAGAAAAGGGGATTGTCGACAATACGACGAACGGTGACGCTCATGAAGTAAATCTCGTCTATTCCATCAACAAAAACTTTGCCGCCTATGCGGGGTGGAATCGCATTAACAATGACATCGGCGATCCGGACGGTACATGGAGCGATACGAATAACATTGCTCAAATCGGTATAATCGCCAAAGCGCGTCTTGCCAAAGGCCTTGATATCTACGGCAAAGCCGCCGTCGGTACGAAACGTACGGCTCTTTGGGAAGCGGGCCTCGGTTACAGCATTACGCCGGATCTTGATATCAGCGCCGGTTATCGCTACGTAAATACGAAATGGGCCGATAAAGGTGACGTTGTCGGTATGCCTTTGCGTGACGACGCCAACATTACGTACAAAGGGTTCATTGCAGGCCTGTCCTATCGCTTCGGCGGCGGGCATGAAAAAGAAACGCCCGCACCGGAACCGGTATATCAGCCGCGTCAGCCGGAATACAAGCCGGAAGCGCCGCAGCCTAAGAAAGACTACTATGTGGACAGCATTCATTTCGGCTTTGACGAAGATCAGCCCTTGCCGTCGGAACAGGCCAAGCTGGATCACTTTGTACAGGTTGCAAAAGAACATCCGCAAGACGGGTTCAAGCTCATCGGCAATACGGACAACAAGGGGACGGACGGCTATAATGACGACCTTTCCAAGCGCCGCGTGACTAATGTGGCAACATACGCCGTGAATCAGGGTGTGTCGAGCGAACAGCTGATGCTCGGCTATGAGGGCGAATCGGATCCGGTCAGCACAAACGATACCGATCAGGGTCGTGCCGACAACCGCCGCGTTGATATTTGGCATCATCGCTAGAATAGTTGTTGAGACTCTGCATGAGCCTTGAGCGGTTCGTGATGAATGTTATTTGTATATAGGAAAAGAACTGCTGCGGCAGTTCTTTTTTGTGCCCTGTGCCGGAATTTGTGCTATACTGACAGCAGTGAAATTTTTAACATAAATCTGATGTCGGAAATATCGGTATAAATACAAGAAAGAGGGGCAGAGCAATATGAGTGAAAATGAGAAGGCCATGAGTGAAGTTAAAGAAGATGTAAGCGAACGGGCCGTGAAGCGGGTATTAAGGGAAGAGCGGGAGAAAAAGCTTATCCTTATTTTTAATGTCGTCATTTCGATTATCGGGGTAACGCTCTTATACACGGCATGGATAGATAAGCGTCTTGCATCGGCCATTATTCTGGCTTTGCTGCCTGCCAACATCGCCCATAAAAAGGGACGCTCCTATCGGCTCTGGTATGTATACGGACTCCTGCTGTGGATATTTGCGATCGTCCATATTCTTATCTTAAAGAAGGAAGAGCCGGACCGCACCTAGTCTGTAAAAAACACTTTCGGAGGTAAATCTCTCTGAAAGTGTTCTTTATTTTTATCCATTCAATTGTCCCGCCGCTACGAGTTCGTCTGCGTAGCGGACGGTGGACATGGCGTCTTTGCCGTAGCAGTCGGAGCCGATGGTGTCGGCGTATTGCTGTGTCATGACGGCGCCGCCGACGACTATCTTGCAGTCCGGCTTATTTTGGCGGAGAAGTTTTATGGTTTCTTCCATATTGACGACCGTTGTCGTCATGAGGGCCGAGAGTCCCACGAGGCGGACATCTTCTTTAAGCGCCGTTTCAACGATGACGTCGGGCGATACGTCGCGGCCCAGGTCGATAACTTTATAGCCGTAGTTTTCCAGGAGAACCTTGACGATATTTTTTCCGATATCGTGAATATCTCCTTTAACGGTGGCGAGGATGACTTTACCTTTTGTTTCCTGCGGTGTGTCCTTCATGGCTTCTTTGACGACGGCGAAGGCCGCTTTGGCCGCTTCGGCCGCCATGAGGAGTTGGGGCAGAAAGAGCGTTCCTTTTTCAAAACCCTTGCCGACAATGTCCAGTGCCGGGACAAGGTCCTTATTAATAATGTCCAAGGCGCTTCGCGTGAGGAGTGCATTTTTTGTCGCCTCCGCCGCCGGGTTCGGCATGCCCCGCTCAATGGCATCCATGAGTTTCGTCGTCTTTTCCGGCTTTGTCTCTATGTCTTTGCCGCCTCCGCCCGTTGCCGTTTTTCCTGCCCCGGCTTTTGCGGGCAGCTTTGTTGACGGGACGGCTTTAAGCTCCCCCGGGTCGATGTCGAGAGCCGAGAGGACTTTCAGCTTGTATGCGTTTATAGTTTCTTCTATGCGCCTATTTACGGGAACGTAGTCCTGATATGCGGCAATAAAATTGTTGAAATTGACGTCCTGATTGGTCAAAGCGCAGAATGCGCGGTACGCCTGCATCATGGCGGCATTGTTCGGGTTAATAATTGCCGCGGCCAAGCCGTTTTGCAGGGCCATCGTAAAGAACGACGATGTGATGAGTTCCCGTGCGGGCAGGCCGAAGGAGATATTGGAGACGCCGAGGATTGTGTTGCCGCCCAATTCGTCGTGAATGCGTCTGACCGCTTCCAGTGTAACGAGGGCCGAACCCGCATCGGAGGAAACGGTCATGCAGAGCGGGTCGATGATTACGTTTTCTTTGGCAATCCCGTAGGCCGCGGCAGTGTCGTAAATCTTTTTGGCTACAGCTACGCGTCCGTCCGCCGTTTCGGGAATGCCCCTTTCGTCGAGTGCGAGGCCGACGACAACACCGCCGTATTTTTTGACGAGCGGAAATACGGCTTTCATTATTTCTCCTTTGCCGTTTACGGAATTGATGAGGGCCTTGCCGTTATACATACGCAGCGCCTTTTCCATGGCCGTCGTGTCGGACGTGTCGATTTGCAGGGGTAAGGGAAGTATAGTCTGGAGTTTGCCGATTACCTCCTGTATGAGTTCAACCTCATCCGTTTCGGGTGAGCCTACATTGACATCAAGGACGTGGGCGCCGGCGCTTTCCTGTTCCAGTCCCTGTTCGGCAATGTAGTCGATATCACGATCGATGAGGGCCTGCTTGAACCGCTTTTTGCCTGTCGGATTGATGCGTTCGCCGATAATGACGGGAACGGCGTTGCCGCCGATGGAGACGGTCCGGCAAAAAGAAGAAATGACCGATTTGTGTTTTGCCGTTGGCCGTGTAAAGGGTAAAGGCCGTACGGCGGCGACGGTTTTTTTTATGTATTCCGGTGTCGTGCCGCAGCAGCCGCCGACGGCGTTGGCGCCGAGCGAAGCGATTTGCGTCATTATCTGAGCAAACTCGTCGGCCTTTACGTTGTACTCCGTCCGACCGTCCACCACTTCAGGCAGTCCCGCATTGGGATTGACGAGGACCGGAACGGATGCGGCCGCAACGAGGCGTTTGACGACGGGAATCATTTCCGCAGGCCCGAGAGAACAGTTGGTGCCGATACCGTCGACTCCGAGTCCTTCCATCGTAGCTACAATGGATTCGGGCGTGCCGCCTGTGAGCATTTTGCCTTTTTCGTCAAAAACACACGTAAGGAGGACGGGGAGGTCGCAGTTTTCTTTGGCCGCCAAGACGGCGGCTTTGGCTTCGTACGAGTCGTTCATTGTTTCGATGAGAACAAGATCCGCCCCTTCGCGGGCGCCGATGCGGACGATTTCCGCAAAAATGTCGACAGCCTCTTCAAAGGGGAGGTCTCCCATCGGCTCAAGAAGCTTTCCCGTCGGTCCGATGTCGAGAGCTACGTACGCATCAGCATCCCGACTGACTTCATGGCGAGCTTTTTTGGCCAGGCGCACGGCGGCGGAGACGATATCGTCAATGTTGTCCGGAAACTTGAGGCGGTTTGCGCCGAACGTGTTGGTATTGAAAATATGGCAGCCTGCATTCAAATACTCCTTGTGCAGGTCTACAACAGCTTCCGGCCGGATGAGGTTCCATGTTTCCGGCAGCTCACCCGGCTGCAGTCCTTTTTCCTGTAAAATAGAACCCGTGCCGCCGTCAAAGAAAAGCCACTCTTTGCCGAGGCGTTCTCGTAAACTTTTTTTCATTTCTGTCGTATCTCCCCCGATGTGAGCAAAAGAGACTCACATATATCTATTTACGGTATTCACAATCGTATTTGTTGCAGTTGCGGCATTTTGCGGTACGCTCGTCTTCCTCGCTTACAGCGTCGCCACCGACAGCCTCCTTTGCGGATTTTCCCGTTGCCGTCAACGGATTGACGACGGCTGCAAGGTAATCCCCTTCGTTTTCGGAACTACTTTCCCGTGTACAGCCGATGAAGGCCGTTACGGATTTGGACGGAACCATGAGCAGTGTGTCCGTCAATGTAATACCGCAGGTCCTGGGCAAGCTCAAAATGCGGGAAAAGTCCTTTTGCAGAGCGATGGGAAGGTCACCGTATCCCGGTGAAAAGCGGGGTCGCAGCTTATAGCCCCGTTCCCTTTCGCGCGCACGCAAATCACCGTTCAGTTCGGTTACGTAGGACTCGATGAGTTCCGCTCCGGCTGCCTGGCAGATAAGCGCGTCCGCCATATTGCTTACTTCGCCGCGTTTTATGAGGCGGTCGATACCGATGCCGACAGTAGCGGCAAACATATAGGCTTCGTCGCAGCCTGCAAGATTTCTGCAGAGGTCTTTGGAACGAATTGCAAGTCCCGCAATATGTACCGTATCCGGATCCGTAACGACGACGGGAAACTTCCGCCGCGTCGTCCGTAAGGTTATGGTTTCAAGCATGCGGACCACGCAGTCTTTTACGCGATGCTTTATTTCCTCCGGAGGATCCGCGCCGCGGAAGCC
This sequence comes from Megasphaera coli, assembly GCF_900095855.1. Taxonomy (GTDB): domain Bacteria; phylum Bacillota; class Negativicutes; order Veillonellales; family Megasphaeraceae; genus Megasphaera; species Megasphaera massiliensis_A. The sequence goes on from NZ_FMIY01000002.1 coordinate 271,063, forward strand.
GAGATAACGGTATATTTCTTCCAATCGCGGTGTAAACATGGGCAGTACCTTATTTTGCGTTGCAATAGTCGACAACGGGACGGACATTGGCCATAATGGCTGCAGCCACGTCCGGGCGGTTCATGGAATAGACATGAATATGCTTGATGCCGTTGGCAACGAGATCGATAATTTGTTCGGATGCATATATAATACCGGCCTGCTTCATCGCTTCCGGCGAGTCGCCGAATCTATCCGTAATCGCCTTGTACCGCGCCGGCACGGTCGTGCCGGACATGGCGACGGAGCGGCCCAGAATCTTCGTGTTCGTAATAGGCATAATGCCGGCCAGAACGGGGACGTCAATACCCGCTTCGCGAAGACGGTAAAGAAAGTTATAAAAGACGGCATTGTCGAAAAACATTTGAGTCGTCAGAAAATCGACGCCTGCGTCTATTTTATATTTAAGATTGCGAATATCCTCTTCCTTGCGGGCACACTCACAGTGGCCGTCAGGGTAGCAGGCACCGCCGATACACATGGACGAATCGAACTGTTTAATATGCTCCACAAGCTCGGATGCATGCGTATAATCCGTGCAGACCGTACCGTCTTGGGGCATATCGCCGCACAGCGCCATGATATTTTCAAAACCTGCCGCCTTGAATCTTTCCAGCATGGCCTGCACCTTTTCCTTCGTGCTCGACACGCAGGTCAGGTGGGGCAGTACTTCCATGTGACAATCCGATTTAAGCGCCTTGGCGATGTGGACGGTGAAGTCCGACGTGCCGCCGCCGGCACCGTACGTGACGGACATGAAGTCGGGCACAAGGCTTGCAATGGCTGCAGCGTTTTTTTGCGCGGTTTCAAGTATTTCTTCCGTCTTGGGCGGGAATACTTCAAATGACAGGGTCACGTTTTTACTGTTCAGAATATCGATGATTTTCACAGAGTAAAACTCCTTCATAGTATAATATCTTTATTACAGGCCTATTGTGTACCTCATTATAACAATAAAGATGTAAAAGGCATAGCCTTGCAGGGAATGATAACCGTTTTTACGGTTTTTCGGCAGCAGGCGGGCCGAGAATTCGGTGTTGCCAAAGGTGGCGTATCATGCTATAATTCTTTTTGTTCGGACTCCTTACCGGCTCCGGACGGTATACGGCCTCGTGGTGTAGCGGTTAACATGTCGCCCTGTCACGGCGAAGATCGTCGGTTCAAATCCGATCGAGGTCGCCATATTTGCTCAGGTAGCTCAGTCGGTAGAGCAGGGGACTGAAAATCCCCGTGTCGGCGGTTCAATTCCGTCCCTGAGCACCACACATGCGGAAGTAGCTCAGTGGTAGAGCACCACCTTGCCAAGGTGGGGGTCGCGAGTTCGAGCCTCGTTTTCCGCTCCAATTATGGCGGCATAGCCAAGCGGTAAGGCAGAGGTCTGCAAAACCTTCATCCCCAGTTCGATTCTGGGTGCCGCCTCCATAAGCTTCTTTGTTTGTCATGCCGAGGTGGCGGAACTGGCAGACGCAACGGACTTAAAATCCGTCGGATAGAAATATCCGTACCGGTTCGATTCCGGTCCCCGGCACCACATTAAGCTGTAACAGGATAGTCGGTTCGGGCATTTCGGGCCGGGAATTCTTTACGGCAGCGAAGGGAGTGTAACAGGATGCAACTTCATTCTGTTACACTCTTTTTAAGTTGTTCGAAAGACGGCCGGAAGGGACAATATGGAAGAATATCGTTATAAAGTGTCCGATTTTGAAGGACCTTTGGACTTGCTCCTTTATTTGATTGAAAAGAATAAGGTCGATATTTATAATATACCCATTGCGGAAATCGCGGACCAGTTCAATGCTTATGTCGCGCAAATCGAAAGCTTCGACGTAAATTACGGCAGCAAGTTTTTTCTCATGGCGGCGACGCTGCTGCAAATAAAGTCGCGTAACCTCCTGCCGAAGACGGAGGTAACGGGCGATGAGGACGATGATGATCCGGAAGAAGATCTGGTACGGCGCCTCGTCGAATACAAACGCATGAAGGAGGCGGCCCTCATTTTTGCGGATTTGAAGGAAAAGCGGCAGTACTTTATGAGCCGTGAACGGACGCCTTTTGCGTACGAAGCGAAGTTTTCCGGCGTCATAGAAAAGGATGCCCTGTTGCGGGCGTTTCAGATCGTCCGCAAGGCTATGCGCGAGAAGGAGCCGCCGCAGACCGTGCATATTGAGCGGGAAATCTGCAGTGTTGCCGAATGTACAGAGGCGGTTACGAATCTGCTCCGCAAAGCGCGGGAACCGCAAACGGTGGTCGCCGTCTTTCGGCGTTGCCGCACGCGCTTGGAATTGGTCATGACCTTTTTGGCCGTCCTGGAACTCCTGAAGGTCGGCCGTTGCCGAACCGTGTCGGACGGAGAGGAGGGGAATACGCTTGCTTTACAGTACGTCGGATGAAGATACGGCTCTCCTGGAAGGGCTTCTCTTTTTAAGCGGCCGGCCTATGAGTACTGATGACATCAGTATTCACATGCAGTGGCCCCGTAAGCGGGTGGAAGCGGCTGCCGCGTCTTTGGAGCGGCATTTGGCCGAAGATATAAGCGGCATTTCCCTTATGCGTCTTGCCGGCGGCTATCAGTTGGCAACGAAGGGGGAGCTTTACGAAAAGCTGCACTGGCGCCGGGAGAGCGTTAAAGAGCTGTCGCCTGCGGCCATGGAGGTCTTGGCCATCGTTGCATTCAAGCAGCCCGTGACGAGGGCGGAAGTCGAAAAAATACGGGGAGTTTCGTCGGAACGCCTGATGGCTGTTTTATTGCAGCAGGATTTAATTGCGGATCTGGGCAGAAAGGACAGCCCGGGCAGACCTATTTTGTACGGTACGTCGCCTTATTTTTTGGAATGCCTGGGTATTGATTCGATAGAAGATTTGGCGCAGCACATGCCGGTGTCGGAAGGAGAGCGCACAGAAGGAGGGGAAGCGGATGAGCGAACGGTTACAGAAGGTAATGAGTAATTGCGGCGTCGCGTCGCGGCGGGCGGCGGAAGAGATGATTGCCGCAGGGCGCGTGCGCGTAAACGGTGTCGTGATTAAGACGCCCGGAGTTAAGGTGAATCCGGAAAAGGACATCGTCGTCGTTGACGGCAAGCGCTTGGAAAAGCCCGTGAAGCAGTACTATCTCTTCAATAAGCCCAAGGGCGTCATTACGACCGTGAAGGACGAGCGGGACAGGACGACGGTAATGGATTATTTCCGCAAAGTGAAGGGACGCATTTATCCCGTAGGACGCCTCGACCAGAATACGGAAGGCCTCCTGCTTATGACCAATGACGGCGAGCTGGCCAACATCCTCATGCATCCCGGGCGCCTTGTCGATAAGACTTATGCCGTTCGCGTAAAAGGGCGTGTAAGCGATGTAATATTGAAAAAGCTGGCTGACGGCATTCCGCTTGACGACGGCATGACGGCGCCGGCCGTCGTCACGTACAACGGCTTTGATGACAAGACCGGCATTACGGAGATGGAAATTACCATTCATGAAGGGCGCAACCGGCAGGTGCGGCGCATGTTTGAATACTTCGGCTTCCGCGTACACAACCTGCGGCGTACGCAGTATGCCTTCCTCACGCTGAACGGCGTAAAACGCGGTGCCTATCGCCGCCTTACGCGTGAGGAAATTAGAGGTTTATATAAGTATAAACAGGAGCAGCCGTGAAACACGTACTTATTGTCGGCGCCGGCGCCGCCGGAATTATGGCGGCTCTTGCCGCCGCGGAAGCGGGCGCGAAGGTGACGGTTTTTGAAAAAAATGATATTGTCGGCAAGAAAATGGGAATTACCGGCAAAGGGCGCTGTAATTTGACGAATACCTGCCCGATGAGCGAATTTATTGCACGTACACCGGGAAACGGTAAATTTCTTTTCAGTGCGTACGGCCGCTTCAGCAACACGGACCTTAGGGCCAAGCTTCGCCGGTGGGGCCTGGAGACCGTAGAAGAACGGGGCGGCCGTGTTTTTCCGGTATCGCAAAGCGCCGTGGAAGTGCGCAAGTTTTTCTACCGCGTTTTACGGGACAAGGGCGTGACCCTGTGTTTAAACGAAGCGGTTGAAAGTATTTATGAAGAAAACGGGCGGTGGTTTGTCGAAGCGGCGGCCGGAAAGACAGCCGGTGATGCGTGCATTATCGCTACCGGCGGCGTGTCCTATCCCGTCACGGGTTCGACCGGCGACGGGTACCGATTTGCGGTCTTGCAGGGACATACGCTGAAGGAACTGAAACCTTCTCTCGTGCCCTTTGTATCTCCTCATAAATGGGTGCACGATTTGTCGGGATTATCCTTGAAAAACGTGGAAGCGACCTTGTGGAAGGGAAGGAAGAAAATAGATTCCCGTTTCGGTGAAATGATTTTTACTCATTTCGGCGTATCGGGGCCTGTTATCCTTCTTCTCAGTACGGCTGCGGCACATAAGGGAAAGGCTGAATTTCCCATGGAACTCGTTATCAACCTGAAACCGGCTTTGTCGGAAGAGAAAATGCTTGCACGATTGAAGCGGGACTTTGAAAAATACGAGCGAAAGCAAATGGAAAATGCCATGCGGGACCTTTTACCGCACCGGCTTATTCCCGTCGTTCTGGCCCGGGCCGGCGTGGCGGCGGATTTGCAGGCAAGTCAGCTGCCGGCGGCGGCACGCCGGCAAATCGCCTATGTTCTGCAGAACCTGCAGCTTACCGTAACGGGAACACGGCCCATTGAAGAGGCTGTCGTTACGGCAGGCGGCGTAAGTGTAAAAGAAATTTCACCGCAGACCATGGAGTCGAAGCTTGTGCCTCATTTATACTTTGCCGGCGAAGTCATGGATATTGACGCCCTTACGGGCGGATACAATTTACAGGCCGCTTTTTCTACGGGCTATGTGGCCGGGACGGCGGCGGCTTTACAAGAGGACGAATGAGATGAAAAAAATCAGTGTGGCCATAGACGGGCCGGCCGGTGCAGGTAAGAGCAGCGTTGCCAAACTCGCTGCCAAACGGGTCGGTTATTTGTATATCGATACGGGCGCCATGTACCGTGCCATAACGTGGCAAATGCTGCGGAAAAAGACGGACATTCAGGATGAAGGCGCCGTAAGGCGTCTCCTCGATACGACGGATGTCGTCTTGGAGACGGGGAACGCGGATCGTGTCTTCGTTAATGCGGCCGACGTGACCGATGCCATTCGTGAGCCCGAGGTGACGGGACAGGTGTCCGCCGTAGCCGCTCTTGCGGCGGTGCGGCAAAAATTGGTACAATTACAGCAACAGATGGCGGCCGCAGGCGGCGTAATTTTGGACGGCCGCGACATCGGCACGGTCGTCTTGCCGCAGGCGGAATTAAAAGTATTTCTGACCGCGTCCATTGCATCGCGTGCTAGGAGACGTTGGTTGGAAATGAAAGAAAGAGGACGTAAAACGACGACGCTTGCCGATATGGAACGGGATATTGCGGTTCGCGATCGGATGGACAGCGAACGGGAGATCTCGCCGCTCCGCGAAGCGGAGGATGCCGTTCATGTCGATAACAGCGATATGACACTTGAAGAAACGGCCGACGTTATTTGCCGATTGATTGCGGAAAGGGAAGTATGAGGAATTTTTGGTATTCGGTTATTCGTTCCATGTTCAATATCATTACATATATTTGGCTCGGCATGAAGGTTTACGGCAGAGAACATATTCCGCGTGAAGGCGCCTTTATTGTAGCCGCCAATCATGCGGGATATTTCGATCCGCCCCTCTTGGGAACGGCGATGAACAACAGGCTCATTCATTTTATGGCAAAGGAAGAGCTCTTCCGCAATCCCGTTATGGGATGGTTCCTGCGTTATGTGCATACCTTTCCCGTCCGCCGGGGACGTATAGACCGAAAAGCGGTTGCCGAGTCTTTGCGAGTCCTCAAAGAAGGGCACGTCCTCGGTATATATCCGGAAGGGACGAGCCGCAATACGGGCAGCCTCGGCAAGTTTCATGAAGGCATGGCGGCCATTGCTTTAAAGGCGAAGGTGCCCATCCTGCCGGCGGCTATCGTCAATTCGGGAACGCTGCCGAAAAAAAGCGGTCCCGTCTGCGTGGCTTTCGGCGAACTGATCATGCCTGAAGGGAATCCGTCGGACAAAGATACGGTAAACGCATTGACTGAAAAAGTGCGCGACATCATTGGAGGAATGTTGGCCGAACACGGAGGGAAAAGTTGATGAAAGTGCATATTGCGGCGGCCTGCGGCTTTTGTTACGGCGTGCGGCGTGCCGTAGACCTGGCTTCCGCCGCGGAGCCGGGAACGAGCACGCTCGGGCCGATTATTCATAATCCGCAGGTTGTTGAAACTCTCGCCGCAAAGGGTGTGGCCCCCGTCACAACGCTTGACGACGTGGCCGACGGTGCCAACATCTTGATTCGTTCCCACGGTGTCGGACCGGATGTATACGAAAAGGCGGAGAAAAAACATTTGCATGTTGTCGATGCGACATGCCCTCATGTCAAAAAGGCACAACAAGACGCCAGGAAAGTTATTAATGCAAAAAAAGTATTGATTATAATAGGCGAAAAAGACCATCCTGAAGTAATTAGTATTTCCCAATGGGGTGGTAATCGTGCTATTATAATAGATAAGGTTGAAGAAGCGAAGGAGATTCCCTACTGTGAAAGTATGGGAGTCGTAGTGCAGACGACGTTTTCGCAGACGCGGTTTAAACAGATTGAATCTGTATTGGCCGAAAAGACAGGACACCTTGACGTGTATATGACGATATGCACGGCTACGAGACAGCGGCAGGAAGCGGCTGTTGAGCTGGCACGAAAAGTTGACGCCATGATCGTTATCGGCGGGAAAAACAGTGCCAATACGGGGCGCCTTGCACAGGTCTGCGCCGAGCAGGGTTGTCCCACATACCACGTTGAGACGGCGGCGGAGCTGGACTGTTCCCGTTTTACAGGTATGCGTGATATAGGCGTTACTGCCGGTGCTTCCACACCGGACTGGATAATACAGGAGGTTGTTAAGATGATGGAAGATTTGCAAACTGAAGGCACAGAGGTAATGAGTGAAGAGTTGTTGGATCAGTATGACTATGAAGAAAATCCGAAGAAGGGCGACGTGGTAAACGGCACGGTTATTTCTGTGAATGATGATGCAGCCTATGTTTCCATCGGCACGAAAGCGGAAGCGGTTTTGCCGAAAAAAGAAATGGCCGTACCGGCACCGGAAAAGGCAAGCGACTTTGTCAAAGTAGGCGATCAGCTGACCGTTGAAATTGCCAATAATATCAAAGAAGAAGGTTCCATTGTCGTTTCGTTGGTACGCATGAAGAAGGTGGAAGACTGGAAAGAAGTGCGTGCCGCTTATGAAGCGGATGAGCTCATCGAATGCGTCGGCAAAGAAACGAACAAGGCCGGCCTCGTCGTTACGATTAAATCGCTGCGCGGCTTTATTCCTCTTTCCCAAGGGGATGTACGCTTTGTAAAATCCCTCGACTACCTCGTAGGCAAGACGTTTACGGTGAAGGTTATCGACATGGACGAACGGAAAAACCGCCTCGTCCTCTCCCGTAAAGCCGTGTTGGAAGCGGAACGGGAACGGAAACGCGCAGAAGTATTGGCTACCATTCAGGAAGGCTCCGTCGTTGACGGCACGGTTGTTAAAATCATGCCCTACGGCGCGTTTATCGACATCGGCGGCGTAGAAGGACTTCTGCACATTTCCGATATTTCATGGAAGCGCATCAACTCCGTCGACTCCGTCCTCACTGTCGGTGAAACGATTCAGGTGCTGGTGCAAAAATTCGATGAAGAACGGGACCGCATTTCCCTTTCTTTGAAGGCATTGCAGAAAAATCCGTGGATTGCGGCTATTGAAAAATTTGAAGTCGGCGACGTCGTTAAGGGGGAAGTCAAGAAACTCCTGCCTTTCGGCGCTATTTTGGCAATCGATCCGGAACTGCAGGGCCTCCTGCACGTTTCCGAACTGACGGATAAGCGCGGCGCCGTCGTAAAGGATTTGGTCAATGTAGGCGATGTATTGGATGTAAAGATTATCGGAATCGATACTGATAAAAAGAAGATATCTTTGAGTGTTCTTGCGGCACAGCAGGATGAAGCGGAGCGGGAAGTCAGAAATTATTTGGCTAACGAGCAGGATGACCGGGAAGGTACCATTGGAGACGCTGTAGAAGATAACTAAGTTCACACCGGAGGGTAATCGATATTCCGCGATTGCCCTCTTTTTCTTATTCTGCGAGGTTTTATATGGAAAAACAGGAGACAAAAGCAGTTATCGCCAATGTGGAAGCGGGCAGTCGCGCTGAGAAGCAAGGGCTTCGTGCAGGTGACACGATTGTCTCCGTAAACGGGCAAAAAGTGGGCGATTTAATTGACCTGAATTTTGCTCTTGCCGATGAAGAAGTACGTCTTGTCGTTCGTGACGGCGATTCTTTCCGGGAGTGTTACTTTCAAAAACGCTTTGGTGAAGATATCGGCATTACCATGGAGTCGGCCGTTTTCGACCACATACGGCAGTGCCGCAACAACTGCATTTTTTGCTTTATTGCGCAAATGCCGCAGGGGATGAGAGCATCTCTCTATGTAAAGGACGATGACTACCGCATGTCCTTTCTTACGGGCAGCTTCATTACGCTCTCCAATTTGTCGGAAGCGGACGTCAGGCGTATTACGCAATACCATCTTTCCCCGCTTCATGTGTCCGTTCATACGACAAACGGCGTCTTACGCAAGCGTATGATGCGGCAGGAGCGGACGGAAAATATATTGGATCAGCTGCGGCGGCTGACGGATAATGACATTTCCCTGTATTGTCAAATCGTGCTCGTGCCGGGTTATAATGACGGTGACGAGTTTACACGTACCCTGGAGGATTTATATGCTCTCGGTCCTAATATACTCGGTGTTGCCGTCGTACCCTTGGGGACAACGAAGTTTCGCCCGGCCTGCGACGAACTGCAGCCTGTAACAAAGGAAATTGCCGCCGATATTATCAGACGCGCCCGTCCTTTTATAAAAGAAAACAGAGAAAAAGGCGGCGGCAGCTTTGTCTATTTGGCTGACGAATTTTACCTCAAAGCCGAAGAAGCCGTGCCGCCCGATGAATATTACGACGGCTATGAGCAGATTGAAGACGGCATCGGCATGCTCCGCTATTTCGAGCGGCAGTGGCATGACTGGGGAGGGAAGGTCCGCACGGCGTATGAAAAGCCTCTGCGTCTGGCCCTCTTTACGGGCACTTTGGCTGCCGATTTTTTACGCGGCCTGGTTGATGAGGTGCGCATGGAAAACTTGGAAGTTGACGTCATTCCCGTTGAGAACAGGTACTTCGGCACACAAATAAACGTGGCCGGCCTCTTGACGGCAGGCGATATGGTAAACGCATGGCAGGCCCTGCCGGAAAAATACGACGGTCTGATTATACCGGGTACGGCGCTGCGTAAGGGTGAAGAGCTCTTCCTGGACGACGTTACGCTGCGGGCGTTTACCGAGAAAATCGGTGTTCCCGTCGCGGTCAGCGAGTTTGCGCCGCAGCTGAAAGAACTGCTCTATCACTGGAAAGAATAAAAGGAGATATATATGTATAAACCTTTAGTTGCCGTCGTGGGACGGCCGAACGTGGGTAAGTCCACGCTTTTCAATGCCATCGTGAAAAAGCGGGTATCCATAGTCGAAGACATTCCCGGCGTCACGCGCGATCGCATTTATTTTGATGCCGAATGGCTCGGACGCGAATTTACGCTCATCGACACGGGCGGCATTGAGTTTGTCGATTCGGACAACACGATTTTCACATCCATGCGCTATCAGGCGGAATTGGCTATCCGCGAAGCCGATGTCATCCTTTACGTCGTCGACGGCAAGACGGGCATTCAGCCGCAGGACCTGGAAATCGCCGCTCTTCTGCGTTCGTCGGGAAAACCCGTCATCCTCGTCGTCAATAAGATCGACAGTGTGGAACAGGAGATGAATATATATGAATTCTACGGCCTCGGCCTTGGCGATCCCGTCGGCGTGTCCGCCGTCAACCTCATGAACCTGGGCGATCTTCTCGATGAAGTATTGAAACATATTGAATCCATTCCGCCTGCGGAAGAAGACGAAGATACGGTGCACGTCGCCCTCGTCGGCCGGCCGAACGTGGGCAAATCGTCTCTGACGAACGCTTTGCTCGGCAAGGAACGGGTTATTGTCAGCGACATTGCCGGCACGACACGCGATGCCATAGATACGCGGTGGCACCACGACGGTACGGACTTCGTTCTCATCGATACGGCCGGCATGCGGCGCAAGGGAAAAATCAATTTGCCTGTAGAGCGGTACAGCGTCGTCCGTGCACTGCGCTCCATTGACCGCTCCGACGTAACCGTTCTCGTCCTTGACGCCGTCGAAGGCGTGACGGAACAGGATAAGAAAATTGCCGGCTACATTCACGAGTCCGGCAAAGGCTGCATCATTATCGTCAATAAGTGGGATCTCATTACGAAAGACAGCAAGACGCCTCTTCGCTATACGGAAGACATACGCCGCGAACTCGCCTTTTTGCAATACGCGCCCATTCTTTACGCGTCGGCCCTTACACACCAGCGCATAGACCGCTTGGCGGATCTTGTCAAGTATGTTTCCGAACAGCGGCATATGCGTGTAGCTACAGGCGTTTTAAATGAACTCATTGCGGATGCGCAACTGACGAATCCGCCGCCGGCCAAGGGCGGCAGGCCTCTGCGTATTTACTACCTCACACAGGCTTCCGTGGCGCCGCCGACGTTTGTCCTTTTTGTCAACACGCCTGAACTGCTCCATTTCTCGTATAAGCGGTTTATAGAAAACAGACTGCGTGAAACCTTCGGTTTTGAAGGAACTCCCATTCGTATTGTGACGCGCGGTAAAAAAGGAGAGGACGGCTAGTGGCAACTCTTGTTTTCGTACTTCTCGCCTATATCATCGGTTCCGTGCCGAGCGGCCTCATTATAGGCAAGGTTTTTTATCATACGGACTTGCGTGACTACGGCAGCAAGAATATCGGCGCAACCAACGCCTATCGCGTCCTCGGTGCCGTGCCGGGACTGGCCGTCCTCGCGTCGGACATGGGTAAGGGACTCTTGGGCGTGTATCTCGGCAAGACGGCGGGCTTGGCCTTTGGGCCGGACGATCCGAGCTGTGTGGTGTATTTCATGATAGCAGGCGGCCTGGCGGCTCTGGCCGGCCATTCCTGTTCCGTTTTTCTGTGCTTCAAAGGCGGCAAGGGCGTGGCAACGGGGCTGGGTGTACTGCTCTTTCTGGCACCGTGGGAGACGGCCGTCGTCTTTGTCGTCTGGTGCGTCATCGTGGGACTCACGCGGCTTGTCTCCTTAGGTTCCGTTACGGCGGCTGTCCTTGTACCCGTCGTCATGTGGCTTTTCGGGGAGCCCGTGCCGCTTATTGTTTTCGGCGCGGCGGCGGCTCTTTTTGTCGTCGTCAGGCACAAAGAAAACATACGCCGTCTCGTGCAGGGAAAAGAACTTAAAGCGGAACATCTTGGAAAGAAATAAAGATAGTATGTCAAACCGTGCAAATTACTGATTTCCATTTGATATAAGCGTAAAATTGTGTATAATGATTGTGTACAAGCAGGTGGTTATGTGAGGATTATTTCGGGCAGCGCGGGGGGACGGACATTAAAGTCGCCGCGCGGCATGCTGACCAGGCCTACTTTGGACAGCACGCGCGAAAGTCTGTTCAATATATTGGCGGCAGGCAGGTCCTTCGTCGATACGCGTGTATTGGACATCTTTGCCGGTACGGGCGCCCTCGGCCTGGAGGCCATAAGCCGCGGTGCGGACAAGTGTGTTTTTATCGACGTGCGCACGGGTAAGCTCATACGGGAGAATGCCGCCTTGTGCGGCTTTACAGGCGCAGTTACGGTCCTGTCACTTGAATGCGGCCGTGCCTTGGCAGCACTCAAAGGCGAACATTTCGACTACATTTTTGCCGATCCTCCATATGATAAAAATTTGGTAAACACTACGCTCAGCGAAGTTTTTGCCAATAAACTCCTCACTTCTGCGGGTCTCTTCATTATGGAGCACAGTTGCCGCGAGGATATTGAGCCGAGTAAGGTATATCGGACTGTTAGAGAAAAGAAGTACGGCAAAGAAACGCGTATTTCTTTTATTGTCAATTCGCGGGAAGGGGAATGATTTTGCGAATCGGTATCTGTCCGGGAAGTTTCGATCCCGTGACGAACGGGCACGTAGATATTTTTGAAAGAAGCAGCTGCCTCGTGGACAAGTTGATTATCGCCACTTTCGAAAATCCCGTAAAAAAACCTCTTTTTACGATGGCGGAGAGGGAAGACTTATTGCAACAGGCTGTGCAGCATATTCCCAATGCGGAAGTCACGAGCTTTCAGGGGCTTTTGAACGAATACGCCGTAGAACGGGGCGTAACCGTTATTATTCGCGGCTTGCGGGCCGTGACGGACTTTGAATACGAATTTCAACGAGCATTGTTGATGAAGCATTTGGAGCCGGACATTGAAACGGTTTTTATTATGACGAAAACGGACTATTCCTATCTCAGCTCATCGGGCATACGGGAACTTGCCTGTTTCGGCGGGGAAGTAGACGGTCTTGTGCCTGACGCAGTGGCAAGACGTTTAAAAGAAAAGTTTAAAGACAAATATCAAGTATAGGGGTGTGGGGTCAGATGAATTCAGAGAAATTATTGGAAGACTTGGAAAGTATCGTTATGAATGCGTCAAAAATGCCTTTTACCAATAAAAAGGTTGTTGACGAAGAAGAACTGTTGTCCATTGTCGACGAATTGAAGGGCGCCATGCCCGATGAAGTGGAACAGGCACAAAAGGTGTTGGCCGAACGGGATAAGATCATTGCCGATGCGCAGCGTCATGCGGACAGCATGGTGGCACAGGCAAAAGATTACATTGCCAAGCTGACGGAGGAAAGTGAAATCGTGCGGCAGTCGCAGGAACAGGCCAATCAGATTATTCAAAATGCCAACCGCTCTTCGGAAGAGTTGAAAAACAGCTCCATCACCTATGCCGGCGACGTATTGAAGTATGTAGAAACCACGCTGGAAAAGACCTTGTCCAGTATTAAACAGAACAGAGAAAGCTTATTGCAGTCGAATCGTCAAGATACGAATAAATAAGTGCTTGCGTACCAAGGGGATGTAGCAGAATGTGAAATAACCCATTCTGTCACATCCCCTTATTGGCTATGCAGCCTTTTAAGAGTTACCGTGAAGGAGCAAGGATGCAGGATATTACATCGCGCGACAATCGGCTTATACGGTTGGCCCTGTCGCTGAAGCAGAAAAAACACAGGTATGAAGAGCATAAGCTCCTGGCCGAAGGCATGCGCCTTGTCGGTGACGCCTTGGCAAATGGCATACGCGGCGGCATCTGCCTCGTAACGGAAAAAACGGCTGCCGGACCGGATTTTGCCGCTCTTTATGAAAAGGGCCGGGCCTTGGGCTGGAAATTTTTTCGCACATCCGCCGGGGCATACGACAAAATAAAGGAAACGCAGGCAACACAGGGCATTACGGCCGTTTTGCCGTTTTTTGAATATACACTGCAAGACCTTATCGACATAGAGCCGTACAAGGCCGTCTTGTACTTGGAGTGCATTCAGGACCCGGGCAACTTGGGTACGATCATCCGTACGGCGGCAGCAACCGGTGCGGGTGCCGTCCTGCTCAGCGAGAACAGCGTTGACCTGTATAATGACAAGACCGTTCGCAGTGCCATGGGGGCCATCTTCAAGGTACCCGTCGCCCAAGGCGTTATGCGAAATGACTTGCAGGATTATTGTAAAAAAACAGGGCGTCGCCTTCTTATGACGGCAGCCGATGCAAAGACCGTGTATACGGATATAGACTGGCACCGGCCGTCAGTTGTTGTCTTCGGTAATGAAGGAGCCGGATTGTCCGCTGAAATGATGGAGCAAGGTGAGGAATTCCTTGCCGTTCCTATGCGGGATGACACGGAATCGCTTAATTTGGCCGTAACTGTCGGCGTTGTCCTCTATAAAGCGTGGGAGCAGGCCGGATTTAAGGAGCAGTGAATACCCTATGAAGAAAGAAGAGATATTGGAGGCTTATAAGAGCGGCAATTTGAATATGGAGGATGCTTTGGCGGCCTTGCAGGAAGAAAAAAGCGGCAAGAGCCTGAACCTCGGGTTCGCCGACCTTGATCTGGACAGAGACGGACGCTGCGGCTTTCCGGAAGTCGTCTACTGTGCCGGCAAGACCGTAGAGCAGTCCGTAGACATTCTGTCCGTCCTCATGAAACAGTACGACAATGTCATCGGCACGCGTGCGGCAGCCGCCGTGTATGAAGGACTGCGGGATAAGTTTCCTCAGATCCGTTACGATGCGGCGGCGCGCATGGTCTATCAGCATAAGAATACGGAGATGCGCAACGGCGAACGCATTATCAATATCATTACGGCCGGTACAAGTGACATTCCCGTTGCGGAAGAAGCGGCACTTACGGCGGAAATCATGGGAAACCGGGTACGGCGCATTTATGACGTAGGCGTTGCCGGTCTGCACCGCCTCTTGGCGAGGCAGGAAGAAATCAGGCAGGCCAATGTGAATGTCGTCGTTGCCGGGATGGAAGGAGCTCTGGCGAGTGTCGTAGGCGGCCTCGTCGGCAGGCCGGTCATCGCCGTGCCGACGAGTATCGGCTACGGTGCCAATTTCCACGGCCTGTCGGCACTTCTGGCCATGCTCAACAGCTGCGCCGCCGGCATATCGGTCGTCAATATCGATAACGGCTTCGGTGCCGGCAGGTTGGCGGCCATGCTTAATGAATTGAGGTAACACATGGAAACATTGTGGCAAGTAGAGACCAATATTGACGACATGAATCCCCAGTGGACAGGATACCTGTTTGAACGGCTCCTGGCAGCCGGTGTCAATGACGTATGGGCCGTGCCCGTTATTATGAAGAAGGGACGGCCCGCGTTGACCCTTTGCATTCTTTGCAGTCAGGCACTTCTTGACGAGGTAAGCCGCTTTATCCTGCGCGAGACCACGTCCATCGGTGTGCGGTATTTCCCTGTGGAGCGGCGTGTTTGCGAGCGGCGGGAAGTGCAGGTTGCCGTGGACGGCAGGACTGTTCGCTGTAAAATCAGCCTGTATGAAGGCGCCGTTACGACGATTTCGGCGGAATACGACGATTGCAGGGCTGCAGCCGCCGCAACGGGTATCCCCTTGAAAGAGTGGCAGAGAAAAGCAAAAGAAGAGGCGTATAAGCAATATGGATAAGGTACTGAAACAAGCCGTGACGGACATAAAAGAAAAATTGGCGAAAGCCCGGATCGATACGGATACGGGGCATGCCATCAACTACGGCTGGCAGCTCACGGGGCGGCGCGGCAGTGAGACCGTGCGCATTACCGTGTATAACGGAAAAAAAGGCATACGTCTTGTCGTCCAGGGCAAGACGGGGGCTTTAAAAGAAGCTGCAGAGCAGTGCTGCGGCGCAGGCGGTACTGTTGCCGGTACCGCAGCGGCGTGCGCGGTGCCGGGAACGGAGTTGAGACCGCCCGGAACAGATTGTTGGATCGGTGCCGACGAATCCGGCAAGGGCGACGTCTTCGGCCCTTTAGCGGCGGCGGCGTGTATGGTGACGGAAAAAGAAGCGCAAACCCTCCGTGCCTGCGGCGTGACGGACAGCAAAGCCCTGTCGGATACGGCTGTCGCCGACCTGGCCGGCAAAATAGAAGCGCTTCTCGGCGACAGGACTATTGTAACTGTATATATGCCTCGTGAATATAATCGCCGTTACGGAGAGTATAAGGAGGCGGGAAAAAATCTCAACCACCTCTTGGGAGGTCTTCACGGCGAGAACATTAAAAGATTATTGTCAATGCACAAATGTCCGTGTATAATAATCGATAAGTTCGGTAAAGACGAATATGTGCTCCGTGCCTTAGGAGATGCCGCCGTCGGCCGTACGGTTATCCAGGTGCCGAAAGGCGAACGGGATACGGCCGTGGCGGCCGCGTCCGTTTTAGCAAGACATGCCTTTGTATGTGCCATGGCCGGATTGGAAAAAAAGTACGGCATGTCTTTTCCCAAGGGAGCTTTTGCGGGCATTGACGGCGCTTTGCAACAGTTCCGAACTATGCATGGCGATGCCCTCTTTGAGAATGTGGGCAAACTTAATTTCAGGACCTTCGATTTTTTACGGTGACGTACGGTGAACAGAGTAATCATTAATGCCGATGACTTCGGAATTCACGGCGAAGTGAACAAGGCCGTTTATATAGGCCATACATACGGCATTCTTACGAGTACGAGCCTGCTCGCGCCGGGACCTGCCTTTACCGAGGCGGTGGACATGGCACGGCAGTGTCCCGGCTTGGGCACGGGGATTCACCTTTGCCTCGTCGGCGGCCTTTCGCCCGTACTGTCACCGCGGGAAGTACCTACTCTCGTCAATGAGGACGGCCTTTTTCCCGATAATTATATGGACTTTATTCGCGCCGTATATACGGGGAAGGTGAACTTTTCCGAAGTTTATGCCGAGCTGGCCGCACAGATTGAAAAAATTCTCGCTACGGGCCTGCCGGTTACACATGTAGACAGCCATCAGCATCTGCACGTTTTACCGCCCGTGTGGCCGGTCGTCACGGCCCTTATGAAGAAGTACGGTATCCATCGCCTGCGGCTGCCGCGAGAGCTCTACCGCTTTAAAATATTTACGGTTCCGCCGGGGCGCATGCTCGGCCGCGACGCCCTTACGTTTTTGGCCAAGCGGGCCGCACGGGACGCTGCAAGGCTGCATTTTTCCGGGACCGATTACTTTTGGGGCATGGCGGACGGCGGTCGCATGACGGAAACGAAGCTGTGCTGTCTGCTGGAGACCGTGCCTTTCGGCATTCATGAAATTATGATGCACCCCGGCTGCAAGGCGAAGGAATTGGGCAAGGTATTCAAGTGGGGATACCGGTGGGAAAGCGAGCTCAAGGCGCTTCTTTCCGAGCGCGTGCGCGCAATAGCGGAGAAAAAGAATATCGCATTTATCAATTACGGAGACTTGCTTTAACGGTCGCGGAGGAGAGTTCAGATGAATATACTAGTAACAGGCGGTGCCGGATTTATCGGTTCACACATAACGGATGCCCTCATAGAAGCCGGTCACAAGGTTGCCGTTGTAGACAATTTGAGCAGCGGCACGAAAGAATACATTAATAAGGCCGCGGCATTCTATGAATTTGACGTGCGTGACGGAGAGCGGCTTCTTTCCCTTTGCGAGGAGGAACAGTTTGATGCCGTTTTCCATGAGGCCGCTCAGACGCAGGTTCCCTATTCACAGACGTATCCGCAAATCGATGCGGATGAAAATATAATGGGCCTTCTGTCCGTTTTGGAGAGCGCCCGCAAGACGGGCGTAAAGCGCGTCGTCTTTTCTTCGTCCGCCGCAGTCTACGGCGACAATCCGAACGTTCCTTTGCGGGAAGATGCGCCCGTTGCGCCTACTTCTTTTTACGGTTTGTCCAAGGTCGTGTCGGAGCAGTATTTACAAATGTACCATAAGGTCTTCGGTCTCGAATACATCATTCTGCGTTACGCCAATGTCTACGGCGAACGGCAGGGGATTCACGGCGAAGGCGGCGTAGTTTATGTGTTTTCCACGGCTCTCGCCGCAGGAAAAAAGCTTACCGTCTTCGGCGACGGCGAACAGTCGCGCGATTTCGTCTATGTAAAGGATGTGGCACAGGCAAATTTGGCGGCTCTTCAGGGAGATGTACGGCCGGGAATTTACAATATCGGCACGACCGTTGAGACGACGGTCAACGCATTGAAGGAAATCCTCTTTTATCTGTCCGGCGTAACGACGGCCGTTTACTATGATGACGTGCGGAACGGCGATATTATCCGTTCCGCTCTGGATAACTGCAAGGCGAAGGCGCAGCTGCACTGGCGGCCGCATACGAAACTCATACCGGGACTTACGTCGACATATGCTTATTTTGCAGAGGAGGCTTCTCGTGAGTAAAGACAAAAAGGATTTCAAATTTTATTTGGTTCGCGAAGATATTTTACCGGAAGCTATTAAAAAGACCATTAAAGTAAAGGAGATCCTGAAGCACGGCGAGGCGCGGACGATTAACGACGCCGTCTGCATGATGAATCTCAGTCGCAGCGCCTATTACAAGTATAAAGACTATGTCCTGCCTTTTTACGACGTCATGCAGGGCAAACTGGTGACGCTGTCCGTGACGCTCTCCGATCGGCCCGGCAAGCTGTCGCAGGTACTTAATACGGTTGCCGACAGCAACGGCAGCATTTTGACGATCAATCAGGGCATACCGCTCCAGGGGACGGCGAACGTGAGCATATCCGTTGAAACGAAGGAAATGGATATCTCCGTAGAAGATTTGGTCAGGCGGTTGAAAACCTTGTCCGGCGTACAGCATGTGCACATTATCGGACAAGTATAGGAGGGAAGAGTATATGAAAAACGTATCAATCGCGCTTCTCGGCTGCGGCACTGTCGGTAAAGGAGTCGTCGAACTGCTCAAGATGAACGGTGCCCTCATTGAAGAACAATTGGATACGCATTTGGCAATTAAATATATTCTCGTGCGGAATGTCGACAAATATAAGGATGCCCGTCTTCCGGAAACAATTCACGTGACCGACGACTTTGCCGACATCATCAATGACGATGATGTGGAAATCGTCATTGAAGTCATGGGCAGCGCCGACTTTGCCAAGATTTACATTGAAGAATGCTTCCGAAAGGGAAAGAGCGTTGTCAGTGCCAACAAGGACGTCATTGCCGATTACGGCATTCCGCTGCTTAAATTGGCTCACGAGCACGGCGCCGATTTTCAGTTTGAAGCGAGCGTTGCCGGCGGCATCCCCGTCGTACGGCCCATGTATTCGTCTTTGAACAGCAATAAAATCGAAGAGATTATCGGCATTATGAACGGCACGACGAATTTTATCCTCACGGGCATGACCGACCGGGAGTTGTCCTATGAAGAAGCGCTGGCGGAAGCACAGGCCAAAGGCTACGCCGAAGCGGACCCGACAAATGACATCAGCGGCTATGATGCGGCACGTAAAATCGCAATTTTGGCAACCCTCGGGTTTCATTCGTACGTCACTTTTACGGATGTTTCCGTCGAAGGGATTGAACGGATTACGAAAGACGACATTATGCATGCCAAAGCCATGGGTTACCGTATAAAACTCCTTGCCGTCGCCCGTCAGGAAGATGACGGTATTTCCTTGGCGGTCCACCCCGCTTTTATTCGCAAGGACCATCCCTTGGCCAATGTGGGCGATGCATATAATGCCGTGTACGTGCGCGGCAATTGTGTCGGCGACGTTATGTTCTACGGCCAGGGGGCGGGCGCCCTGCCGACGGCGAGTGCCGTCGTAAGCGACGTAATGAATGTCATTCAGCACGTGAACAACGACATGACCGGAAAGAGACCCTATTTGTGGCGTAATGCGGAAATTAAAGATGCCGGCGAGATTAAGACTCCTTACTATATACGCATGATCGCGGCCAACGCGCCCGGCGTACTCTCAAGCATTTCCGGCATTTTTGCCCGCCATGCCATCAGTATTCGCTCGCTTATCCAAAAAGACGAAACGAAGGAATTGGCGGAAATCGTTATTCTTGTCGACAGCTCGGCCAACGGTGTCGTGAAGACGGCCTTGGAAGAAATTAAGGAGCTTCCCTGCATTGATTGCCTCTGCGGTGTCGTCCGCCTGATTGAGGTATAAGATGGGAAAGGTAATTCGTGTGCGCGTTCCCGCCACCTCGGCCAACCTCGGTTCCGGTTTTGATGCCTTGGGGGTAGCCCTTACTTTATATAATGAGCTTTGTTTTTATGAAGACGACGGCGACGGGATTCGCGTGGAAGTGGAAGGACTCGGCAGAGGAGAAATACCGACTGCGCTTTCCGAAAATATGGCAAGCATTGCCATGGCGGAGGCGGCGGCCTTAAACGGGACGGCCTTGCCGAAAAGCGGTGTCCTGCGCCTCATCAACCGGATCCCGCCGGCCCGCGGCCTCGGCAGCAGTTCGGCAGCCCTTGCGGGAGGCATATTCCTCGGCAACGTTCTCACCGGCGGCGGGCTGGACAGACAGGCCATGCTCAATGCGGTGACAAAACTGGAAGGTCATCCCGATAATGTGGCGCCGGCCCTCTGCGGCGGTCTGTGTATATCCGTCATGGACGGCGGCCGCACGATTACGCAGGTCGTTTCCCTTGATGAAGAGCTGTCTTTTATTGCGGTCAGCCCGTCTGTTGAAGTGCCGACCGAGCGGGCCCGCGCCGTTTTGCCGCAGACGCTGGCCTATAAAGACGGTGTCTTTAATGTCGGCCGTGTCGCCCTTCTTGTGACGGCCTTTATAACCAAGCACTATGAGCACCTGCCTTACGGCCTGGAAGACAAGCTCCACATGCCTTACCGACTGCCTCTCATACCGGGCGGCGCAAAGGTATTGCAGGCTGCCGTCGATGCGGGCGCACTGGGGGTGACCGTGAGCGGCTCGGGCTCGACGATTATCGCTTTTGCGACAAAAAACGAGGCAGCCGTTCAAGCGGCGATGGAAGATGCCTTTATGCAAGCGGGACTTACAGCAAGCGGGCATATTCTCAAAGCTTGTAACGAAGGGGCGAAACTTATATAAAAGATGAAGCTCCCGCCTCAGTTTATGCCGGTTTTACCGTATCTTGACAATAGGCATTAAAGTTGTTACCATATAACTCAATAAAAAGCGATGAGCGGAAGAAGTCTTCCTATTCATGACAGAGAGGCGCTGTCAGGTGGAAAAGCGCTGATGGAGAAAGAGACAAGTCACCCGTGAGCCGACAGGAAGAAAGGCCTGTCCGGAAGGCAGCCGTTATTTGCAGACGAGAGGTTGCGCAAAGGGCGTAATAAATTAGGTGGTACCGCGGAAGGAATTGACGTTCTTTCGTCCTAAGTTCTTAGGATGAAAGGGCGTTTTTTTTTATATGAAGGAGGCGTTTATATATGCAGTGGAATAAGGAAAAACTGGAAAAATATAATCCCGGAGAAATTGAAGCGAAGTGGTATGAATTTTGGGAGAAGCAGGGCTATTTTCATGAAGAGCCCGACACGTCCCGCGAGCCTTACAGTATTGTCATGCCGCCTCCTAACGTAACGGGGCAGCTTCATATGGGGCATGCACTGGATAATACGCTGCAAGATATTCTCGTTCGCTTTAAGCGAATGGAAGGATATAACGTAGTCTGGATTCCCGGCACGGATCACGCAGGCATTGCCACACAGGTCAAGGTAGAGGAACAGTTGGCCGCGGAAGAAGGAAAAACGCGGTATGATATAGGCCGCGAAGAATTTCTCAAACACGTGTGGGCGTGGAAAGAAAAATACGGTAGCCGCATCGAGCAGCAGGTTCGCCGTCTCGGCTCATCCTGTGACTGGACGCGCAAGCGCTTCACCATGGATGACATCTGTGCTCGGGCCGTACGGGAAGTATTCGTCGCTCTGTACGAAAAAGGACTTATTTATCGGGGAAACCGCATTACAAACTGGTGCCCTCACTGTCATACGGCTTTGAGCGATATTGAAGTGGATCACGCCGATGAAGCAGGACACTTGTGGTATGTAAAATACCCCGTCGTCGGCGAGGACGATTACATCATGATTGCCACAACCCGGCCGGAAACGATTATGGGTGATACGGCCGTTGCCGTAAACCCCAATGACGAACGGTTGAAGAAATATATCGGCAAGAAGGTGCACGTGCCCTTGGTCGATAGAGAAGCGGCTGTTATCGGCGACGATTACGTGGACATGGAATTCGGTACGGGTGCCGTAAAGATCACGCCCGCTCACGACCCCAACGACTTTGAAATGGGAGAACGGCACAACTTGGAATCCGTCATGATCATGAACCTGGACGGCACCATGAATGCGGCGGCCGGCGCAAAATACGACGGCATGACCTTGAAGGAATGCCGCAGGGCCGTTGTACAAGACCTTAAGGAACTGAACCTTCTCGATCACATTGAAGATCTCAGCCATGCCGTCGGCCACTGTTCGCGCTGCAGGACAACGGTCGAACCGCTTTCGACAAAGCAGTGGTTCGTCAAGATGAAGCCGTTGACCGCAGATGCCCTCAAGGCCGTTGCCGACGGCAAAACGAAGTTTATTCCCGAACGGTTTGAAAAGATATATAATCATTGGCTCGAAAACATTCACGACTGGTGCATTTCCCGTCAGCTCTGGTGGGGTCATCAAATTCCCGCCTGGTACTGTGACGACTGCGGCGAAATCAGCGTCAGCCGCACGGATTTGACGGCATGCTCCCACTGCGGCGGCACACACATTCACCAGGATCCGGATGTCCTCGACACGTGGTTCAGTTCGGCCCTGTGGCCCTTTTCGACCATGGGCTGGCCCGATGAAACGCCGGATCTCAAGCGGTTCTTCCCGACGAGCGTTCTCGTTACGGGTTACGACATCATCTTTTTTTGGGTGGCGCGTATGATGTTTGCCACCTGCGAGTTCATGAAGGAGGTGCCCTTCCGGGACGTCTTCATTCACGGACTCGTCCGCGACAGCCGGGGCCGCAAAATGAGCAAATCCCTGGGCAACGGCATCGATCCGTTGGTCGTAAGCGATGAATACGGTGCCGACGCTCTGCGCTTTACCCTCGTAACGGGCAATACGCCGGGCAACGATATGCGCTTTTACATGGAGCGGGTTGAAGCGAACCGCAACTATGCCAACAAGATTTGGAACGCGTCGAAGTTCGTCATTATGAACCTGGGAGGCTATGACCCGGGCTTTACGCCGACGGCGGCAGACCTTACGCTGGCAGACAAGTGGATTCTCGCTTCGTACAATTACGTAGTTCGCGCCGTGACGAAGCACCTTAACTCGTATGAGCTGGGCGATGCGGCCGCAGCGGTCTACGATTTCAGCTGGAACTCTTTCTGCGACTGGTATATTGAATTGGCGAAACAGCGCCTCTACAATTCGGACGATGCGCGGAACAGGCAGACCGTACAGTACGTTCTCGTCTATGTCCTTACGCGGACACTTGCCCTGCTCCATCCCTTCATGCCCTTTGTGACGGAGCACTTGTGGCAGCATCTGCCTCATGAAGGTGAAAGCCTTATTGTCGCTCCCTGGCCTGAGGCTAAAGAGGAATGGGACTTTACGGAAGCGGCCGACACGATGAATATCATGATGGAAGCGGTCAAGGCCATTCGCAACATGCGTGCCGAAGCGAACGTGCCCATGGGCAGGAAGGCACCTGTTACACTTATTCCGGCAGACGATGACATGGCGAATACGCTGCATGACTATGAAAGCTATTTCCGCACACTCGCCTTTGTCGATGCCGTCCGCTTTCTCCCGCCGACGGACAAAAAGCCGGAAAACGCCGTCGTAGCCGTTGTACCGCGTATGGAGGTGTACCTGCTCTTAAAAGATCTGATTGACGTGGAAAAGGAAACGGAGCGGATTGCAAAAGAACGGGAAAAGGCGCAGGGTGAAATTGAACGGCTGGAAAAAAAATTGGCCAATGCGGGTTTTACGGACAAAGCGCCGACGGCCGTCGTCGAAAAGGAACGGGAAAAACTCTTCTCTTACAAAGAGAAACTGACGGCATTGACAAAACGCATGGAAGAATTGAAAAACTTATAAAGGAACGGTTTAATGACATACGCAGAAGCAATTCAGTATTTGGAAAGCGCCTGCCCGTTCGGAATCAAGCCGGGGCTCATGAGAATTCATGAGCTCTTGGAACGTACAGGCAATCCGCAGAAACAATATAAAACGGTCCATGTGACGGGGACGAACGGCAAGGGTTCCGTTACGGCTATGATTGCCGCCGGAATCACCGCGGCGGGGAAGAAGACGGGCCGCTACACGTCGCCTCATTTGGAGGCCTATACGGAGCGGATGGCCATTGACGGTGAAAATATAAGCGAAGCCGAATTCGCCGCCGTAACGGAGACGATTAAAGAAGCCGCCGAGGCCATGAAAGAGGACGGCTTCGAATCGCCGACAGAATTTGAACTGCTTACGGCTATGGCATTTCTCTATTTTGCGGAAAAACAGGTCGAGTACGCCGTCATTGAAGTCGGCCTCGGCGGCCTCCTTGACTCGACGAACGTCATTATTCCCGTCGTTTCCGTCATTACTAATGTCGCCATGGATCACATGGCCTATTGCGGCAATACGATCGAAGAAATTGCCCGCCACAAGGCCGGCATCATTAAAGCGGGCGTTCCCGTCGTGACGGCGGCGACCGGCACGGCCCTGGCAGAAATAAAGAAAGTGAGTGCCGAAAAACACGCGCCCCTTCATGTCTTCGGTGTGGACATAAACTGCCCGGAACGAAAAAATGTCGTGCGTGACGGCATGCGGCTGCAGTACGTGCGCGTCCGTACAGGTGAAAAGGCGAGTGACGTGTATTTCCCTCTTCTCGGTGAACATCAGGCGAAAAACTGCTGTCTTGCCGCGGCGGCCTTGCAATATATAAGCCGTTTTGATACGGCCGTTACGGCTGAGGTTGTCCGAAAGGGCATCGCTTCCGTGCGTTGGCCCGGCAGGTTTCAAGTTCTCACGACGGACGGCAAGACCGTTGTCATTGACGGTGCTCACAATGCGGCCGGGGCAGCCGCCTTTGCCGAGACGTATGATGAAGTGTTCGGAAACCGCAGGCGCATTTTCGTCTTTGCCGTCTTGGCTGACAAGGAATACGGGAACATGATCAATCTCCTCTTCCGAGACGGTGATAGTATCATTTGCGCACCTGCGCCGAGTCCGCGTACGGCCGACCCGAAAGAGATAGCCGCCCTTATCGGTACGCGTGCGGAAACGGCCCCGTCGCCCGAAGCGGCGCTGGAAAAGGCGCTGGACATGATGGCGCCGGACGACGTGTGCTGCGTTGTCGGCTCTCTTTATATGCAGGAGCCGGTGCGGCGCTTTTTACGGGAACGCGGCGGCTGCACGGGAATATAGACAAGAGCGGAAGAAGTCCGTATAATCTAAGTCGGAAGGAGATTTATGATGAACCTCTCGGCTTTATACGGCGGCAGTCCTCAAGAAAAAGCAAGAATACGTATCGTATATGCTCTCTTGGGGACCGCTTTTTTTATACCCCTACACCTTTATGTGATGGAAGTTTTTTTTGCCGCAGCATGCATTCTGGCCGTTCTCTATTGTCTTCGCTACGGTGTGCCGCAGCACAGGGACATGCCTCTTATGGTGCCGGCGGCGCTCTTTGCCGCTGCGGCTCTTGTTTCCCTGGCCGGTTCGCCGCGGGCACTCTTCGGCGCGGCTTTTTATATGTTTACGGTGTATCAATATATTCTCCTATATATAGGCATCATTCTCTTCGTACGCGGTGAAAGGGAACGCCGTCTTTTTGTGTGCGTTATCATGGCGGGTGCCGCCGTCGTTGCCTTCTACGGCCTGTATCAGTATGTACACATGCTGACTCTGCAGGAATCGGAATGGGTTGATTCGTCTGCCTTTCCCTTATTGCAGCGGCGCATGTATTCCACCTTGTACAATCCCAATCTTTTATCGGCTTACTTGCTGACAGTCATGGGCGTGACCGCCTCCGTTTCGTTGTGGGTGCGTAAAAAAGTGTACAAAGCGGCAGGCCTCGGTTTCTTTTGTCTCCTCGCCTTATGCCTTTTGCTTACATATTCCCGCGGCGCCTGGATCAGTGCGGCCGTCATGGCCTTCATCCTGGGACTTATTTGGGACCGGCGCATATGGGTTGTCTTTTTGGCAATTCCTGCAGTTCTTCTCTTCTATCATGGCGGTATTGCGGATCGGTTCATCTCCATTTTCGGCCACCGCGAGGCGGATACGTCCGTCGCCATGCGGCTCGATATGTGGAGCGATACCGTCGAAATGTGGCTGGATCACCCTTTTTTCGGCATCGGCTGGGGTGCCTTCAAGTTTGCTTACCCCGCTTATAATGAATTGATTCAAAAAGCGGGTATTACTATTTTTCATTGCCATAATTTATTTTTAAACATACTCACCGAGACGGGGTTAGCCGGATTTATTACGTTTTTCACCTTCTTTTTCGGACACTTTCATTACGGCCGGTTACAACTCCTGAAGGCTTGCAAGGAATCTTTTTCTTACATGCTCGCGGCGGCCGTCATATGTGTTGTCGCCGCTATTTCCGTGAGCGGACTCAGTGATGATGATTTATTCAGTACCCAAGTGTCTATGATTTTTTGGCTCATAAGTGCGCTCTTTTGTAACGATTATGCCGAAAATGCGCAGGGAAGGGAAAATGGTTTGCGAAATTATTCACATTAATATATAATAATCCTAGATTATTGCATAGGTCCCTTTAAGGACTTGGATTTATTATATAGGCGCGTCGTCCGTCCGGGAGGAAATTGGAAATGAGACAGAGAAAAGTAATATCCGATGCGGTCATTGAACGTTTGCCGCTGTATTATAGAGATCTCTTACTGTTGCAGGACGCAGGTATTGACATCATTTCTTCCGAAAAACTGGGAGAACGGCTGGGTATTACGCCGGAACAGATTCGCAAGGATTTGACCTGCTTCGGCGCATTCGGCAAAAAAGGTGTAGGCTATTACGTCAATGAACTGAGTCAGCAAATCGTTGAAATCATCGGTCTGCAGCAACACTGGAAGGTCGGGATTGCCGGCATCGGCCACTTAGGCTGGGCCCTCGCCAATTATAAGACTTTCGGCCGGCTCGGCTTCCGCACGACGGGACTTTTCGACGTAGATCACCGCATTATCGGTCAAAGCGTCGGCGGTATCATCGTTACGCCCATATCGGAAATGGAAGAAACCATTCGGCAGACGGAGATTCAAATCGGCATCATTACGACTCCCGCTTCCGTAGCGCAACAGGTTGCCGATCAGATGGTGGCCGGCGGCGTACGCGGCATCTTGTCCTTTGCGCCCATTCGTCTTAACCTGCCGTCGCATATATTCGTATTTCGCGAAGATCTGTCTATCGGTTTGAGTCGTATTTCTTACTACTTGACGAATAAGTCGGAAACGGCAGCCGTAACGGAATAATATTTCATCCTGTAAAAAAGAGACGCTCCCTTGCTTCTGCAAGAGAGCGTTTTTGCCGTACATTTATAGGGCTTCACTCAGCTCATTCAAGTGATGGTAAAGCTTCATGTTTTCACTGTAGTCGACGGGGCAGTCGATAACAACCGGTTTTTCCTGTTTAAATGCTTTTTCCAGCGTAGGCGAAAGGTCTTCGGCCTTTGTGATGCGATAGCCGACAGCGCCCATACTTTCTGCAAGTTTGACGAAGTCCGGGTTTGTAAAGTCCACATAAGCCGGATGGCCGTACTGCATTTGTTGTTTCCACTTAATGAGGCCGTAGCTTCGGTCGTTGAAGATGAGCGTAACGAATCGGGAGCCCAAGCGGTGGGCCGTTTCGAATTCCTGGCAGTTCATCATAAAGCCCGCATCGCCCGTAATGGCGAGAACCTTGCAGTCCGGGTGCACGAGATTGGCCGCAATGGCGCCGGGAACGGAAAGGCCCATCGTGGCAAAGCCGTTGGAAATAATACACGTATTGGGCTTATAGCAGTTATAGTGGCGCGCCGTCCAGACCTTGTTTGCGCCTACGTCCGTAATGACAATATCATCTTCACCCATGACTTCCCGCGCGTCGATAAGGACTTTCTGCGGTTTCATGGGGAAGGCCGTGTCGTTACGGTACTGTTCGTGTTCGGCTACCATTTTATTGCGAATATCGAGGGCGGAGGTCGGTTCCAAGAGGCGTGCGGCCTTATTCATGATGCGGTCGAGAGAGTCCGTAATGTCACCGACCACCTCGATTTCAGGTTGATAGGTCTTGTTGATGTCTGCCGGCATCGTGTCGATATGGATGATGTCGGCATTGCCGTGGTGCCAGTTATTGGGCGCATATTCAATAATATCATAGCCCACACAGATGACGAGACTGGCTTCTTCCAATACCTTTGTCTGGTAATCGTCCATGGGAATGCCCACGGTCCAGAGAGAATAGGGATTGTTAAAGGGAATGGCGCCCTTTGCCATCATCGTGTTGATGACGGGGAGTTTTAATTTTTCCGCAAAGGCTGTCAACTTTTCTGCGGACTTGCTGCGAATGACGCCGTTTCCGGCAAGAATAACCGGATTACGGGCATATGAAATAAGTTCGGCAGCCGCATCGACGGCAGGTTCCAAGGCTTTTTCCGGCTTAATGCACTTGTGCCGCAAGGGCCGATCTTTGTCACCTACAGGCATAAGGCCGATATTGACGGGCAGATCGATAAAAGTAGCGCCCGGCTTTTCCCGTTCGGCATATTTAAAGGCAAGTCGCGTAATTTCGGCAATCGTATCGGGACGAACGACCGTGTAAGCGCGGCGCGTAATGGGTTCGAACATGGCGCGCAGATCCAAGTATTGGTGTGCCGTAATATGCATCTTATCCGTGCTGACCTGGCCCGTAATGGCAACGAGAGGCGCCCCGTCGCTGTCCGCATCGGCGACGCCCGTAATCAGGTTGGTCGCACCCGGGCCGAGGGTTGCCATGCAGACGCCGGCCTGTCCCGTCAGCCTGCCGTAAATATCGGCCATAAAGGCGGCACCCTGTTCATGGCGCACGGTAATGAATTTAATTTTTGAGTGTTCCAGTGCATTCATGACGGCCAAATTTTCTTCGCCGGGAATGCCGAATATATAATGAACGCCTTCTTCTTCCAAACATTCAACCAATAAATCCGCCGTATTGCGCTGCTCTTTTCTCTCCGTCATTACAAAAACTCCTTTATGATGGTGTAACAATGTGAAAAAAGCCGACCTCTGAAGGCGGCCTTTTGTAACTGTATCAGTGCCGTACTCGTTGGAGTACGAGCTCAGCCATATGAGCCCGGCCCTTTATGACATCGTTGCCGTTGGCAATGGACTGGGGGTAGAAGTTCTGTTTGAATTTTTTCTTGCCTACTTTGGAGACCAGTTCTTTCAGCTGAATCGTCTGGTCGTCCACATTGTATACGTATGTGCACTGATCCGTCGATTCGCCGAAGGTTTCCGTCGTTTCGAAGGTGAGAACGGTCATGCCGTTTTCCGTGGTCACTTTTGCGGAACTCATGTTAATGGCAATATTTTGATTATACTGCCAAATGTTGTCCTTTGCAGCGCAGACGGAGACGGCCATAGCCAATGCCAAGCCTAAGGAAAGAAGAATTTTTTTTGTTTTCACGTGAGAACACCGCCTTCATTTTATATAGTATATGGATTAGTATAGCACGAACGGGGAAACGGGGCTACCAAATAACCTTGCCGAGGACGTGGTCAAGCGGGACGGGGCCGATAAAACGGCTGTCCGTGCTGTGGTTGCGATTATCACCCATACAGAAGACATAGCCTTCGGGCACGATGACCTCGCCTTGGCGGCTGTAATCCATTTCGCCCTTATTGATGTACGGTTCGTCAAGGGCTTCGCCGTTGCGCCAAACCTTGCCGTCATGAAAGGCCAGCCTGTCGCCGCTCTTGCCGATGACTCGCTTAACCCAGACATTTTTCGTCTGCAGCTTCGAATCGAAAAAGGCCAGGTAGTTGTGCAGCGGTTCGACGGCGTCATCCAGCCAGGTGCGGTCGTAGAGGACGCGGCTGTCGATGATGACGATATCGCCGTAGTTCGGCTCATTGCGGAAGATGTGGTCCCATTTTTCAACGACCAGGTACTCGCCGTTGTGCAGTGTCGGTACCATCGATTCGCCGGACACGCGCGTCGGCTGCAGAAAGAAAATATGGATGACCATAGCAATGGCCAGGGCGATGACAATAGAGTAAAGCCATTCGTAGATTTCCCGTATAATTGCGTTCAAAATATTACCTCCTTGCGTACGTTCCCATTGTATCAAAGGCCCTTTCCAATGTAAATACGGTGTCTTGATTATGTAGGCAAGGAGGCGAGAAAGTCTTTTATGTCCGATTCGCCCAGAACCGTAAGGCCCGCGCTTTGCAGCATTTCGGCAGTTACGCCGCGTCCTTTGACGAGGGTGCGCGTAAAAGTACCGTCGTAAATCTCTTTCATGCCGCAGGACGGCGATTTTTCTTTTAAAACAGCGCAGGCGCAGTTATAGGCCAGCGCAAGGCGCAGGGCTTCGGCGGCACCGCGACGGTACGCGGCCGTCACATCCATGCCGTCCCCGGTCACGACCTTGTCGTCCCGTCGCTCCGCCGGCGGGCGAGGCGTACAGAGGCCGCCGGCTTCTTCGGGACAGACGGGGATAAGGCGGATGTCCGACCTTTTTTGCAGAGCCGTAACGGCAGTATAGGTTTTCGATCTGCCGTCATAGCGACAGGCTTTGCCGAGGAGGCAGGCGCTGATCAGGATATTCATAAATGCGGCTCCTTCAAGAGTTTAAAAATAAACCCGTTCCGTTTTATCAAAAATTTGCGGGCTCCGACGTTGTATGCCCGTCGCCATAATGATATCATACTAGAGTATGGACGGGTTAGGGGGAAGTATATATGTTTAAACATATCCTGTTTGATTTGGACGGGACGCTGACGGAGTCACACGAAGGGATTGTAAAATCCATTGCCTACGCTTTGAAAAAGGAAGGCGAATCGACGGACGGGCGCCTGAACAAGGAAATCGTCATCGGGCCGCCGCTCATGGTCACCTTTACGAAAACCTACGGCTTTCCCGAGAAAAAAGCGCGCCGATTATATGACTATTTTCAGGAGCGGTACGGTACAATCGGTCTTTTTGAAAATAAACCGTATCCGGGTATCGGGGAACTCCTGCAATTCTTGCGGCAACGGGGCAGAAATTTATATATCGCCACGTCGAAGCCGCAGGTTCACGCCCTTTCTATTTGCGACAGATTCGGCTTTTTGCCGTATTTAACGGAAATATGCGGTGCCGAAACGGGCGGTTCCGAAGACAAGGCCCGCATTATCGGGAATGTTCTCAATAAAATCGGTGATTATAAAAAGGCTGAAGTCGTCATGACGGGCGACAGGAAGTTTGATGTCCTGGGGGCGCGCAAAAACGGCATTGCCGTCATTAACGTCGGCTTCGGTTACGGCAGTGAAGCGGAGCGCCGTGAGTACGTGCCCGATTATTACGCGCCCACAGTGGACGCATTGCAGCATATATTGCTGGGAGAAAAGGAGGAAAATTAATGACATATAAAGAAGGTTGGCAGGCGGGAACAGTGCATCACGGATTCCGTATACATTCCGTCGAGTTTATTGATGAAGTACAAAGCACGGCTTACGAAATGACGCACGAAAAGTCCGGTGCCGGCGTGTTTTATTTGGCAAATGACGACAATAACAAGGTTTTTTCCGTATCTTTTCGTACAACTCCGACGGACAACACGGGTGTGCCCCATATTTGTGAGCACTCCGTCTTATGCGGCTCGCGGAAATTTCCGCTGAAAGAACCCTTTGTGGAACTCGTAAAAGGATCACTTAATACGTTTCTTAACGCCATGACTTTTCCCGATAAGACCATGTATCCCGTTGCCAGCTGCAACGCCGTCGACTTCAGGAATCTCATGGATGTGTATTTGGATGCCGTTTTTTTTCCTAATTTCCTCAAAGATCCGCAAATACTGCAGCAGGAAGGCTGGCATTATGAGCTGGACTCTCCCGACGGCCCCCTTACGTACAGCGGTGTCGTCTACAACGAAATGAAAGGCGTCTTCTCGTCGCCCGACTCACAATTGGACAGACATGTCATGCGGCATCTCTTCCCGGATACGACGTACGGCGTCGAATCGGGCGGCTATCCCGACGACATTCCCAAGCTTACGCAGAAAGATTTCGTGGCCTTTCATAAGCGCTTTTACCATCCGTCGAACAGCTATATTTTCCTCTACGGCGATCTTGATATAGATGACACGCTCGCCTTTATGGACCGCGAATACTTGGGCACCTTTACGGCCATTGACGCACAGACGGCCGTCCCGCGTCAGGCTTATCCGGGCCGTACGGTCAGGACCTACCCGTACGGCGTGGCATCGGGCGAAAAGACGGCCCGAAAGACGATGCATTCCTTGACTTACGTCATGGATGATGCCTTGGATCCCGTGCTGGGTCTTGCCGTCAAGGTTTTGACGTACGTCTTTCTTCAGTCCTCTGCGGCACCGCTTAAAAAAGCTTTTATCGATGCCGGCTTGGGCAAGGAAATTTCCGGCGATTTTCAGGACGGTATTTTGCAGCCTCTGTGGGGTATCAGCGTAGGCGGTTCGGAACCGGAGGCACAGAAAAAAATTCTGCCGCTCGTACAGGAGTTTTTTGGCCGCGTCGTAAAGGAGGGCATCGACAAAACACTTCTTACGGGCGCTCTCAACCGCTTGGAATTTCTCCTTCGCGAAGCGGACTTTGCCGGCCGCCCGAAGGGGCTTATTTACGGTATTCGCTGTATGGATACATGGCTCTACGGCAGACGGCCGGCTGAAGCGCTTCGCTACGAGGATGCGCTCAAAACTCTTCGTGCCGGCATCGGAACGAATTATTATGAAACAGTTATTGAAAAATATATTCTCAACAATCCCTATTACGCTCTCATCTCCCTCGTGCCCGAGCCGGGCTTGACGGAAAAGCGCGAAGAAGATTTGGCGAAAAGCCTTGCCGCCTATAAGGAAACGTTGTCGCCCGAACAGTGCAGGCATATTATGGAAGCTGCGGCGGCCCTGAAAAAAAGACAGGAAACGCCCGACTCGGAAGAAGCATTGGCGACGATTCCCTCCTTGTCGCGCGACGACTTGGAAAAAGCGGTACAAGACGCCGTTGCCGTCGTTCATACGGGCGGTGACGTCCCCTTGTGTCATGTTGAAGCGGCGACGAACGGTATCATCTATGTGAACGCCTACTTCGACCTGCGCGGTTTTACGCAGGAAGAGCTTCCCTACGTGTACCTTTTGAGCGACGTTCTCGGCGACTTGGATACACAAAGCCGCACTTACGGCGAATTGGCAACTCTTGCGGACCTTCATACGGGCGGTATCTCCTACACCGTCGGCTCACAGGCCCTCATGAACGATCCGGCGGAGTATATACCGTACTTCCGCATCAGGGCGAAGGCTCTTACGCGTAATACACATAAGCTCATCGCCTTGCTGCAGGAGATTACGGGCCGGACGGTTTTCACCGGCGGTTCCCGCCTGGCCGAGCTCATAGAAGAAGATAAAACCGGCTGGGATGCCGATGCCTTTCGCAACGGACAGACACTCGTTACGAAGCGTCTTCTCTCGTATGTATCGCAAGGAGCGGCTTTTGCCGATGCAGGTGAGCTGTCGTATTATCGTTTTATTGCGGAACTCGCTGCCGTTATCCGCGAAACTTCGGTCCAAGCGGGCGATAAGCTG
Source organism: Megasphaera coli (assembly GCF_900095855.1). GTDB lineage: Bacteria > Bacillota > Negativicutes > Veillonellales > Megasphaeraceae > Megasphaera > Megasphaera massiliensis_A. The sequence goes on from NZ_FMIY01000002.1 coordinate 304,434, forward strand.
GCGAAGGTTATGAAAAAACTCTTCGTCCGCGCCCGCATGACTGTCGCCGTAACGGGCGGCGATGCGGAACAAGAAGCTCTCGCAGCGGCTTTGCCGCAGTGGCTCGAAGCCATGCCCGTCGGCGAAGCGGGCGGCGAGAACGTTCACTTTGAACTTACGCGTAAGAATGAGGGCATCATGACGAGCGGCAAGGTGCAGTACGTCGCCAAGGGCGGCAACTTCCGCAAACACGGCTACGACTATACGGGTTCCATGGCCGTATTGACGACGATTCTGCAATACGAGTACTTGTGGATTAAGGTGCGCGTTCAAGGCGGCGCATACGGCGCTCATACGCGTTTTTCCCACACGGGGGATATGGTCTTCTGCTCCTACCGCGATCCGAATTTGGCCGATACGATACGCATATACGACGATTTGCCGGAATACCTGGAAAATTTCAACGTTTCCGACAGGGAAATGACGAAGTACATTATCGGCACGCTAAGCCGGATTGATATCCCCTTTACGCCGCAGTCGCGCACGGCGACGGCCATGGCCAATTACTTCGGTAAAAGCACGACGGCGGACAAACAGAAGCGGCGCGATCAGCTGCTGGCGACGACGGCTGCGGATATTCGCGCCTTGGCACCTCTCGTGAAAGCCGTTATGGATGACAATAACCTTTGCGTTATGGGCAGCGAAACGAAGATAAAAGAAGCGGCCGGACTTTTTTCGGCAGTCGTTTCCCTGCCTGATTAGAGGGCATTATGCGTTGTCGTTTTGCGCCGAGTCCTACGGGATACATGCATTTGGGCAATGTCTGGACGGCCCTTCTCTGTTGGCTGCAGGCGAGGCGGGGCGGCGGTACGCTGGTTCTGCGTATTGAAGATATTGATGAGGGGCGGTCGAAAAAAGAATATACGCGTGCCATCATGGAAGATCTGACGTTTCTCGGCCTCGACCGGGATGAAGGACCCGATGCGGGCGGGCCGTACGGGCCGTATCGGCAGCAGGAACGGTATAATCTGTATGAGGCGGCCATTGAACGGTTAAAGCGGCTGAATCTCGTCTATCCCTGTTATTGCAGCCGTGCCAGAATTATGGCCGTCAGCGGCGCGCCTCATGAAGGAGAGCTGAGTGTATACGACGGCCGTTGTTACGGCCTGACCGAGACGGAGCGGCGGCGACAGCGAAAAAAGCCTTCTCTCAGGCTGCATGTGCCGGAGCGAAGCATCTCCTTTACGGACGGTTTATACGGTCTCCGGGAAGAGTACTTGCCCACGAAGTGCGGTGACTTTGTCATTCGCCGCGCCGACGGCATGTATGCCTATCAGCTGGCCGTCACCGTCGATGACGGCGCCATGGGAATTACTCATGTCCTGCGCGGCAGAGATCTCCTCGGTTCAACGGGACGGCAGATTCTTTTGTCGTCTTATCTCGGTTATCAAACGCCGGAATACACGCATGTACCTCTTCTCGTCGACTGTGCGGGGCACCGTCTCTCCAAGCGTCAACACGGTATTACGGTGCGTGAACTGCGGGCCGAAGGTATTACGGGGCGACAAATTCTTTCGTATCTTGCCTATAAGGGCGGCCTCGTTCATGAGGCATGCCTCTATGATCCGGACCGGTTGGTGCAACAGTTTGATATCCGCAATATCGGTGTGAAAGATATTGTCATAGACGCCGACCCCATAGAGGCCATTAAATATTTCGGACACTGAAAAAAAGAAGTATGGCAGAAAAAGCCATGCTTCTTTTTTTGTGTTTTCACAGGTAAAAAGAAAAAATTTTTCTTCCTGAATGAAAACCATATATAGTATGTAAAATTAAAAAACAGAAAAAAATATACTATATTTGTAAAAATAAATACGGAAGAGCTACCATGAATCGCATGGTTATCGGAAAAATCGGGAAAATTTTTTCTATTTTTGTTGTCATAAAGTGTTTGATTGTGGTAGAATGTGGTGAAAAGTGAAACTAAAATGTGAAAGGAGGCCGAGAGTCCGATGTTTATGGGAGAATACGCGCACACAGTCGACGCGAAAGGCCGGGTCATTATGCCGGCAAAATTTCGGGAAGAATTGGGCGCAACCTTTGTCGTTACACGCGGACTCGAAGGCTGCCTTTCCGTTTATACACAAGAAGCGTGGGCACAATTTGCGGAAAGCGTGAAAAAATTGCAGGCTTCCAAAGAAAATGTGCGCGCTTTTAAACGGTTTCTCTTCGGCAGCGCTGCCGAACTGGAATTTGATAAGCAGGGACGCATTCTGATTCCTGCGACACTGCGTGATTATGGAAAACTCATAAAAGATGTTGTCGTTCTCGGCACGGGAGACAAAATAGAAATTTGGAGTAAAGAAGCCTATGAAGTCTATGCCGCTAAAACGGTACCCGCTATGGAAGCGATAGCTGAAAGTCTGGACAGTATCGGCGATCTGGATTTTTAGGAGGGACCATGGCATTTCATCATCTTTCCGTACTCCGCAATGAAACTGTCCGTGCTCTCGTCGGTGATGTGGCCGGCATCTATGTGGACTGTACCTTAGGCGGCGGCGGCCACAGCTTTGCCTTGGCGGAGCTTCTTGCACCGGAAGCAATCATTATCGGCCTCGATCAGGACGGCGATGCCGTTGCGGCGGCAAGCGAGCGCATGAAAAATGTACCTTGTAGGTTTATTCCCGTGCGGCGCAATTTCCGTTACTTGGGAGAAACCTTGGATGAGCTGGGAATAGACCGTGCAGACGGCATCATGTTTGATTTGGGAGTATCCAGCTATCAGCTTGACACGCCGGAGCGGGGGTTTTCTTATCAGCACGACGGGCCCCTCGACATGAGGATGGACACAAACGGGCGCAAGAACGCCTGCGATGTGGTCAACACGTATAGTGAGGCCGACTTATACCGTATTATTAAGGACTACGGTGAAGAACGGTGGGCCGGGCGAATTGCGAATTTCATCGTGACGGCGCGGCAAGAGGCTCCTATTTCCCGGACGGAAGAACTGGTACGGATTATAAAAAAAGCCGTGCCTGCAGGGGCCAGGAAAGACGGCCCTCATCCGGCAAAGCGGACCTTTCAGGCCATTCGCATCGAAGTGAATGAAGAACTGGCCATTTTGAAAGAAGCCATTGGAACTGCGGCGGAGCGATTGAAGCCGGGCGGCCGCATAGCCGTCATTACCTTCCATTCCTTGGAAGACCGCATTGCCAAGCAGACCTTAAAGCGCTTGGCGGCGAATTGTATTTGTCCGCCCGATATGCCCGTTTGTACGTGCGGACACAGGGCGGTGCTGAAAGTAAGCGGGAAAGCCGTTTTCCCGTCGGCAGACGAACTGACGGCCAATCCGCGGGCGCGAAGCGCAAAATTACGTATAGGTACGCGTATATAAGGTAATGTAATTATCCCTAATTGTTGAAGAAATGGATGTGTTGGCATTATGTTGGCAAGAAAAGCGGGTTATATAGGATATGAAGGCAGCCGCAGTGTCGCCGTACCTGCCGGCAGGGAGCGACAAAAGTTTAATCAGCTCGTTTTCAAGACCCTGTTTGCCGTCTTCTTAATTGCTTTTTTCCTTATCGTCTACGTTGCTCTGTCGGCGGCGCGAACCGATTACGGCTATTCGCTCATGCAGGAAAAACGGCAGGTCCAGCAATTACAACGGGATAACGAAATATTACGTGTCGAAATAGCCAAGCTCGAATCGCCGGAGCGCATTTACAAGACGGCGACGGAAGAGTTGGGCATGGTAGTACCGACGAAGGTTTTATACAAACGACATGCCGGCTCAACACAATCATAAGGACGAAACGGGCAGCCTTTTTATAAGGCTGCTATTGTTGTTTGCCGAACGGTCGTCGAACGGGAGGGACAGAGAAAGTGAAAACAGTCAGAGAACTTTGTAAGGAAATTAAAGGCAGTTACAATATAGAAGGCAATGCCTCTTCAGTAATATGCGGCATCTCCGCCGATTCCCGAAAAATCGAAAAAGGGTACCTCTTCGTCTGCATTGCGGGCTTTCACGTAGACGGAGCTTCCTTTGCGGGGCAGGCTGTCGAAAAGGGTGCCGTTGCCGTCTTGACGACGAAACACCTGGATTTGCCGCAGCAGATTACGCAGATCACGGTAGCCGATATTCACGCGGCCTTGGAAGACATGGTTCCTTTTTTCTACGGCTATCCCGGCAAAGCCATGCGTATGATCGGTGTTACAGGTACGAACGGCAAGACGACGACGTCTCATATTATCGCCCACATCCTTCGTGCTGCAGGTTATCACGTCGGTGTCATCGGTACGATACACGCTCTTATTGATGATGAAGAATTGGAAATTCATAATACGACGCCGGACGTCGTGGAACTGCAGGAATTACTGGCCCTTATGCAGAAAAAGGGCATGGATTACGTCGTCATGGAGGTATCCAGCCATGCCCTGACCTTGAATCGCGTGGCCGGCATTGAGTACGATACGGCGGTCTTTACGAACTTGACGCAGGATCACCTGGATTTTCATAAGAGCTTTGAAAATTACGTAGCTGCAAAAGCACGGCTCTTCTCGGGTCTTACGGCGGAAGATCCGGTCAAAGAAAACAAGACGGCCGTTATCAACATTGATGATCCTCATGCGGCGGAAATTATGAAGGCTACGCGCTGCAAGGTGCTTACATACGGAGTGGAAAAGAAAGCGGAGCTGTACGGCACCGACTTGCATGTCGGCTTAAAGAGTTCTTCCTTCCGGATTGCGGGACCCTTCGGCAAACTGGCCCTGCATATGCGCATTACGGGACTTTTCAACGTTTACAATACTCTCGCCGCCGTCGGTGCCGCTTATGCCGAAGGCATTGCGACGGATGTCATCGACAAGGCCATTCAGACCTTTCACTCCGTGCCGGGCCGCTTTGAGCCCGTCGAAGGAGGTCAGGATTTTGCCGTCGTTGTCGATTACGCTCACACACCGGACAGTCTGGAAAAAGCCCTGACCACAGCGCGTGCCATGAAGCCGAACCGCCTCATTGCCGTCTTCGGCTGCGGCGGTGACAGAGATCGGACGAAGCGTCCCGTTATGGGCCGAATCGGCGCCGAATTTGCGGACATTCCTATTGTTACGTCCGACAATCCCCGCTCGGAGGATCCGGAGTTTATCGTGTCCGAAGTGGAAGCCGGCGTAAAAGCGGGTCTGAAAGAAGGACAACATTACGAAGTTATCGTCGATCGCCGTGCCGCCATTACGCGTGCCGTTGAAATGGCGTCCGACGGCGATCTCGTTCTTATTGCCGGAAAAGGACATGAAACGTATCAAATATTGAAAGACGGTACCGTACACTTTGATGATCGGGAAGTTGCCCTCGAAGCGGTGCGGCAGGTGCAGATAAAGGGGAGATAGACATGGCCGCGTTTACGGAAGCGGAAATTATCCAGGCTACAGGCGCAAAAGTACTGCGGCAGGGAAGAAACGATATGGTCTATACGGGTATTGAGACGGATACGCGTACTATCGGTGAAGACGCGGTCTTTGTCGCCTTGCGCGGTGAAAAATTTGACGGTCATGATTTCGTCGAACAGGCTGTCAGCAGCGGTGCCGCCGCAGTCATCGTCGAAGACGGCAAGCGCTTCTATGTCGACGGTGACTACGCGATTTTTGTTGTTGCCGACACGTTAAAAGCGTATCAGGACCTGGCCCGGTTTCACCGGCGCCGTTTTATGCTTCCCGTAGTCGCCGTGACGGGATCGGCCGGAAAGACATCGACCCGATCCCTCATTGCGACAGTGCTCGGACAGAAGTATAATGTGTTGCAGACGGAAAAAAATTTTAACAACGAAATAGGCTTGCCCCGGACCCTTCTTCAACTCACGAAAGAGCACGGCGTGTGCGTCGTCGAGATGGGCATGCGCGGCCGCGGCCAGATTAAGGAACTGGCGGACATTGCCGAACCGACCGTAGGTGTCGTTACCAATGTGGGCAAGAGTCATATTGAGCTCTTGGGCTCACAGGCGAATATTGCCAAGGCGAAGGCGGAGCTCGTCGAAGCCCTGGACAGCGAAGGTACGGCCGTCCTCAATCAGGACGACAAACGCGCCGCCGCCATGGCCGGGCAGTGCCGAGGCAAGGTCGTCGGCTACGGTATAGAAAATGATGCACCCGTCATGGCGGGCAATATTAAAAACGATGAAAAAGGATTGACCTTTACGTGCCGATGCTTTGATCAAATCATGGACGTGCACATGCCCGTCATCGGTGTACACAACGTATACAATGCCTTGGCGGCCGTCGCCGTAGGCAGACTCCTCGGCCTGAGCGAGCACCAAATGCAGCGGGGACTTGCCGAGTATCACGGCGTGCCCATGCGGCAGGAACTGGTGCATACGGACAGCGTGACCTTTATTAATGATGCGTACAACGCCAATCCGGCGTCCATGACGGAAGCCGTCAATATGCTCGTTACCCTGGCCGGCGGTCGGACCGTGGCGGTTCTCGGCGGTATGCTTGAGCTCGGCGACTGGATGCGGGAAGAGCATGAAAAAATAGGCGTGCTTCTGGCAAAAAAAGGTGTAAACGTGCTCATTACCTTGGGCGACGAAGCTCTTTATATCGCCAAAGCCGCAAAGGAAGCGGGTCTGATGAACATCTACAGCGTTACGACCCACGCCGAAGCGGCGGACATCCTGCACAACATCATGAAGCCGGGCGATACGGTTCTCTTAAAAGGTTCACGCAGTTTTGCCATGGAAAAAATTCTGCCCTATTTTGAAAGGAAGGAATAGGAATGTTTAATACGCTTATAATGGGTTTTGTTGTCAGCCTCGCCGCAGGCATTATCTTAGGCCCTGTCGTCATAAAAAAACTGAAAGCGTTTCATGCACGTCAGGAAGAACGGGAAGAAGGGCCGGAAAGCCATAAGTATAAGGCCGGCACGCCTACTATGGGCGGTATTCTAATTCTTTTTTCTCTTCTCGTATCGTGCGTCGCCTTTAACGGCGCGGATACGGCCAAGTGGGCGGCTCTTTTTCTTACGCTTGGCAATGGGGTCATCGGTTTTTTGGATGATTCCATTAAGACCGTAAAGAAACGTAACCTCGGCCTGAAAGCTAAGCAAAAACTCTTCGGACAGGCTCTTGTGTCCGTCGTCTTTTGCCTTATTTTAAAATATGTCGTTGAATTGTCGACGACCTTGTGGGTGCCTTTTACGGCGCTTAATATCGACCTGGGATTCTTTTATTATATTTTCGTCTTCTTTGTCTTCGTCGGCGCGACGAACGCCGTAAATTTGACGGACGGTCTGGACGGTCTGGCTGCTGGCTCCTGCGCCATTACGGCCGTTGCCTATGTTGTCATTGCCGTCGCCTTGGGATACGGCGGCATGGCCTTCTTCAGTGCCTCCTTGGCAGGCGCCTGCCTGGGATTTCTCTTTTATAATCAACACCCGGCCAAGATGTTTATGGGCGATACGGGATCTCTTGCTTTAGGCGGCGCCTTGGCGGCAATTGCAGTCCTGACAAAAACGGAGCTCCTCCTCGTCCTGGCAGGCGGTTTGTATGTCATTGAAGCGTTGTCGGTCATTCTGCAGGTCATTTCCTTTAAGACGCGGGGCGTGCGCATCTTTAAGATGAGTCCCATTCATCATCATTTTGAATTGTCCGGCTGGAGTGAAGTGAAGGTCGTTACGGTCTTCTGGGTATTCTCCGCTCTAACGGCCATTTTTTCTATTATTATCGTTTTGGCGGATAAATAATATCTAAAGCAGGTGTGCATATGAGTATAAGCGACTTTACGGGTAAGCGAATCGTCGTCCTGGGCGCCGGCATCAGCGGCAGGGCGGCGGCGGCAGTGCTGAAGCGGCACGGCGCGACAGTCGTGCTCAACGACAATAAAGACCGTGACATAAGCGCGGAACCGTGGATTTCCCTGCAAAATCAGGGAATAGATCTCGTTTTCGGTCACCAGGACAATAAAATTTTGGACGGCGCTCATATTGTCGTACCGTCTCCGGGTATTTCGTCAGAAATTCCGGTCATGCAGGAAGCCGCCCGCCGCGGTATATCTGTATGGAGTGAAGTGGAAGTGGCCTGCCGTGTGACGAATGCGGATATCATCGGTATTACGGGTACGAACGGCAAGACGACGACGACAACCCTTGTCGGCGAAATCATGAAAGAAACGGGGCGGCAGACCGTCGTCGGCGGCAATATCGGCCTCGGTCTCTCCGAAGAAGCGGCAGATCTGCCGCGTACGGCCGTCGTCGTGGCGGAGCTCTCCAGCTTTCAATTGGAATTTACCAGTTCTTTGAAAGCCAAGGCCGCCGTTATCCTTAATATTACGCCGGATCACCTGGACCGACATCATACGATGGAAGCGTACTGCGCGGCGAAAAAACGTATCTTTCTCAACCAGGAGGATACGGATTACGCCGTTCTGAACTTCGATGATCCCTTAGTGCGGCCTATGGGGCGGGAATTGACGGGTACGGTTCTCTATATTTCCGTTCACGAAGAAGTACCGGCCGGTGCCTTTGCCAAAGACGGGAACCTCTATATCCGCCTGCACGGTGAAGAGCTTTGCCTCTGCGCCGAAAAAGACCTGCACCTTTTCGGCAAACACAATATACAAAACTGCCTGGCTGCAGCTTTGTTGACGTACGCCGTAGGCGCGCCCGTCGAAACGATACGGAAAGTATTGAAAGAATTTCGCGGTGTTGAACACCGTTTGGAATGGGTACGGGACGTAAAGGGCGTAGCTTATTATAATGATTCGAAAGGGACAAATACGGACGCGTCCGAGAGGGCTCTGGAAGCATTTACGGACGGGCATTTGATTCTCATTGCCGGCGGTCATGACAAGATGACGTCTCTTGACGGCTTTATGAAGCTTGTCAAAGAAAAAGTCGATACACTCATCCTCTTGGGCGAGGCGGCGGAGCGCTTTGAAACGGAAGCGCGCAAGGCCGGCGTAGAAGATATTCGCCGCGTCGGCTTTTCCATGGAAGAGGCCGTAAAACTGGCTCATGAAATAGCGGCGCCGCCGCAGACGGTACTCCTGTCGCCGGCCTGCTCGAGTTACGACATGTACAATCACTTTGAAGAACGGGGCGACGATTTCAAGCATATTGTTGCATCCCTTTAAATGCTGTTAAACGAATACCCGGAGGAGGAAGAAGCCGCATGCGCCGCGTGATTATATCCGGAGGCGGAACGGGCGGACATATATACCCGGCCGTTACCATTGCCGAAGCCATTAAAGCGACGGAACCGACTGAAATCTTATATATAGGCTCCAAACAAGGTCTGGAAAATACGCTCATACCCAAGCTGGGCTATGAGTTTATGACCTTGGATGTGCGCGGCTTGGAGCGGAAACTGTCCGTTCACAATATAGTCACCTTGTGCAAGACTGCAGGCAGCCTTTTCGGGGCGGAACGGATTATTCGCAAATTCAAACCTCATGTGGTCATCGGCACGGGCGGTTTCGTCTGCGGACCTGTCCTGCTGGCGGCAAGCCTCAGCGGCATACCGACGCTTATTCAGGAGCAGAACGTCATTCCCGGCGTGACCAACATGGTTTTGGCGCGTTTTGTCAACCGAATCGCCTTGGGCTATGAAGAGGCGGAAAAACGGTTTAAACAAAAGAATAAACTCGTCGTTACGGGCAATCCCGTGCGCAAGGATATTTTAACGGTCAGCCGCAAGGACGGTCTCGCCTTCCTCGGTTTTGACCCGGATAAGTTTACTCTCGTCGCCGCCGGCGGCAGCCGCGGTGCGCGAAGTATCAATACGGCCATGATTCCCGTACATGAACACTTTAAGGATGCCGGGGATATCCAAATTCTTCACATTACGGGCGATCATGAATATGACAGAGTGACAAAGCTGCTTGACGGCGTGAGCGGGCAGGGATTCTACGGCAAGGGCAGCCGCATCATTCCCTATTCGCACCATATGCCGGAAGTATTGGCTGCGGCGGACCTCGTTGTCTACCGGGCCGGCGCCGTCGGGTTGGCGGAACTCGCCGCCCGGGGCTTGCCGTCCATTCTCATTCCGTATCCGTATGCGGCGGAAGACCATCAGCGGTATAATGCGCAGGCCTTTGTCATGAGCGGGGCGGCACGGATGATATTGGATAAACTCTTGACCGGGCAGGACTTATTGGAAGAGATCATTCATTTAAAAGAAGAGCGTCTTCTTTTACAAAAAATGGCGACTGCGGCCTTATCCATCGGACGAAGCGACGCGGCGCAGGTAATCGCGAATATGGCGCTCGAACTGGCGGCAAAAAGCAAATACGCAAAACGATGAAGCGAGGGATAAACATGGTTGACTTGGATAAGGTGAAACGCATTCATTTTATCGGCATTGCCGGTGTGGGCATGCGCGCCATTGCCAATATATTTATTGATAAAGGTTATGTCGTTTCCGGCTCGGATGTCAAGTCCTCGCCGGCGACGGAACGGCTCCGCGAAAAGGGGGCCCGCATTTGTATCGGCCACAGTCCGGAGAATTTGGAAAAAGCCGAAGTGGTTGTCATTTCATCGGCCATTCGTGAGACGAATGAAGAACTGGCGGCTGCACGGCGGCAAAATATTCCGGTTATCCATCGTTCCGACGCCCTCGTCCACATTATGAGTTGGGGTAAGGCTATTGCCGTTGCAGGTGCACACGGCAAAACGACGACGTCGTCCATGCTCGGTCAGGTTTTCCTGGAAAGCGGCACGGATCCGACCATCGTTATCGGCGGTGAAGTGGATTACCTGCACAGCAACTCCGTCCTCGGTCATGGCGAATACGTCATTGCCGAAGCGGATGAAAGTGACGGTTCCTTCCTCAAGGAAAAGCCGCATATTGCGGTGGTCACCAATATTGACGCCGACCACATGGATCACTTTGGCACGATTGAAAATGTCGTCAACGCTTTCAAAGAATTTATTTATCGTCTCGACGAAAAAGACGGTCTCGCCGTTCTGTGTGCGGATAACGATAAAATACGCAATCTTCTGCCGGAGCTGGAACGGTTCCACGTAACCTACGGCATCAAGTCGGAAGCGGATTATAAAGCAAAGAATATCGGCTACCACGAAGGTAAGCTGATATTCGACGTATATTATCACGGTGCTTTTCTCGGCGCCGTCGAGCTTTGCGTGCCGGGCAATCATAATGTGCTGAACGCTTTGGCGACGGTGGCGACGGCCCGTTACTGCGGCATCGACTTTGAGAACATTGCCAAATCGCTTTCACGCTTCCACGGCGCTAAGCGGCGCTTTCAGACGAAAGGACACGTGCGGGGCATTTGGGTGGTCGACGACTATGCGCATCACCCGACAGAAATAAACGCGACCTTGGCGGCTGCCCGCAGCATGGGTACACACCGCGTCGTCTGCCTCTTTCAGCCGCATCGCTATACGCGTACGCAGCTTTTGGCGGACGAATTCAGCAAGGCTTTTACGAGTGCGGATAAACTGATTTTAACGGATATATACAGTGCCGGTGAAGATCCTATCGACGGTGTGGGCGGCACCTTCCTGACGGATAAGGTGAAAGCCGCTACAGGTCAGGACGCGGAATACATCGCAACCAAGGCGGAGCTTTTGAACTATTTGAAGAAGTACGCACAGCCCCGAGATCTCATTATTACCATGGGCGCCGGCGATATTTATAAGGTGGGCGAAGAGTTTGTGGCCCAAGAGGAGTCCGAGCAAGATGACGCACATGAAAGATAAAAAAATTGCCGTAGTCGTCGGCGGTCCGTCGACAGAAGCGGATGTATCGCGCCGTACGGGAAAGGCCATCGCCGCGGCTCTTATGAGCAGGGGGTATAAGGCGGAACTGGTAGAGCTTGTGCCGGAACAATTGGCGCAGACCTTGCAGGCAGGATGTTTTGAAATCGTCTTTAATGCGCTGCACGGTAAGTACGGTGAAGACGGCGTGCTTCAGGGCATGTGCGAAATGATGAATATCCCTTATACGGGACCGGGCGTCATGGCCAGTGCCGTCGGCATGAATAAGGTCGTCAGTAAAGCAGCCTTTTGCGGTGCCGATATTTCGACGGCCCCCTTCGCCTATTATTTTGCGGAACAGGGGATCGACGGCATAGCCGCTCAGATTAAAGAGCACTTTTCCCTGCCTGTCGTCATCAAGTCGGCGGCGCAGGGGTCAAGCATCGGTACGGTTATCGTGCGGGCGGAGGAAGAGATAAAACCCGCTCTGGAAGAAGCTTTTCGCTACGGCAAGTCGATTATAGCGGAACAATTTCTCGCCGGCCGCGAGTTTACAGTCGCCCTTATGGACGACGTCGTCTTTCCGGTTATTGAAATCATCTCGAAGACAGGCAAATACGACTATTATTCCAAGTATACGCCGGGTGTGTCGGAACACATTTGCCCGGCTCACATTGAGCCGGAACTGACAAAAGAATTGCAAGACTTGTCGACGGCCGCATTTCGCCTCTTTCACTGCAAAGGCGTGGCGCGTGTCGATCTGATGACGGACAGTAAGGGAAAACCGTATGTGCTTGAAATCAACACGGTTCCCGGCATGACCGAAACAAGCCTCGTGCCCGACGCGTCCCGCGCTATGGGTATTTCTTTTGAAGAACTTTGCGAACGTATTTTGGCGGAAGCGTCAACAGGGAAGTTCTGAGGAAAAAATCACTGAAGGATTTACAGATGGAACATAGACATTACGACGGCGACAGGCCGGGGCCTCATGACGACGGCTTTTATGATCCCCCTTATGAACGGTTCGTGCCGCCTGCAGAGGAAAGCGCCCGTTACAGTCCGGATATGGATATTGATGAGGTGCGGACGGAGACGCAGGAACGCATTGCGCGGCGCCGTAAGAAACAATTGAAAAAAGAGCGGGCCCTCAGGCGGCGTAAGCGGCGGCTGCAAATTATCGGAGCCGTTGCGGGTATGGTCATCATATGGCTGCTTTTGCGGTTTTTGCCGGTCCCCTTCGGTTCCATCGTCATTGACGGCAACGGTACCATGCCCGATGAAGACGTTCTGCGCGTAGCCGGCGTACCGGATTATGTCAACGTCGTACAGCTCTCGACATCGGCCATGCGCGAACGGCTGACACGAGATTTGCGCGTCGGCGAAGTGACAATAGAACGACAGTTTCCGGCGACGATTCACATCTTTATCAAAGAACGGCAGGCCGTTGCCGTCGTCATGACACTGTACGGCTTTGCCTACATAGACGATACGGGTACGGTTATTTCCGTTGAACCGCAGATAAAGGGCGTCGTCGTGCCCATTATTACAGGGAAAAAAATGGACACTCTTTTGTTGGGCGATACGCTGAATGACGAGACCATGAAAAATGCCCTGGCTTATTTGCATGAATTGCCGCCGCAATCGGCAGCGCAAATTGCGGAAATAAACGTAGGCAGCAAGTCGGAAATCATCGCTTACACGACAAACGGCATTTCCATTCACCTCGGCGCCGGCGACAGAGCCGAAGAACGGGCCGCCGTGACGGAAGAACTCCTGAGTGAAGTGGAAGCGGATCAGCTGGCCGTTCAATATATAGACGCCGATCCGGATTCGCCGCTCATTAAAGGGAAGTAGCGAATAACGCTCCGTTATCGACAAACCTGTATTTTTAGTGTAGAATATAAAAGTATTAAAGTCAGAACACGTAAGCAGGAAGTTTTGAAGGAGGAACATATACATGGCCGAGTTTGCAAAGATTAAAGTAATTGGTGTTGGCGGCGGCGGGAATAATGCCGTTAATCGCATGATAGAAAGCGGTCTGCAGGGTGTTGAATTTATTTCCGTGAATACGGAAAACCAGGTATTGGAAGTATCGCAAGCCGACGAGAAGGTTCAAATCGGTGAAAAGCTGACACGCGGACTCGGTGCCGGTGCAAATCCTCAAAAGGGAGAGCAGGCGGCGCTGGAAAGCAAAGAAGATATTATGAAGGCTCTCCAAGGCGCGGACATGGTGTTCGTAACGGCCGGCATGGGCGGCGGCACCGGTACGGGAGCGGCTCCGGTCGTTGCCGAATGTGCCAAGGAAATGGGAGCGCTCACTGTTGCCGTCGTAACCAAGCCCTTCGCCTTTGAAGGCAAACGCCGTAAGGAACAGGCCGAAAAAGGCGCAGCATATTTGAAAGAAAAAGTAGATACGATTATTACGATTCAAAACGATAAATTATTGCAGATTATCGACAAAAAGACGCCCCTCAATGATGCCTTCAAAGTCGCCGACGACATTCTCCGGCAAGGCGTACAGGGGATTTCCGATCTTATTACGACGACCGGTCTGATTAATCTTGATTTCGCCGACGTACGCACGATTATGGAAGATCAGGGCGAAGCGATTATGGGGATCGGTGTGGCAAGCGGCGAAAACCGCGCTATAGAAGCTGTTGAAAGCGCGATCAAGAGCCCCTTGCTGGAGACGGGAATTGACGGCGCTCAAAGCATCCTACTGAATGTAACGGGCGGTCCGGATATCAGCCTGTACGAAATTAATGAGGCTGCAGAAAAGGTATCGGAAGCGGTAGCTCCCGATGCAAATATCATCTTCGGCTCCGTTATTGACCCGGACATGAAAGATTCCATTCGCATTACCGTTGTAGCGACAGGCTTCGGTAAAGACGCATCCGCCGTGCCTTCCTTCGGCAGGGGCGCAGGCGCATCCGAAAGCAGAGATACCGGTGCCGTTGAAATACCGGCGTGGATGAGATAATAAGAAAATCTGAAAAAGCGGATCCGCAGCGGACCCGCTTTTTTTAAAACGGATATGTAAGGAGGGGGAGAGTATGCGTTGCCCTTTTTGTAAACATGAAGATACAAAGGTAACCGATTCGCGTGCCACCGATGACGGCCGCGCCATTCGGCGCCGTCGTGAATGCCAGGCCTGTGCACGGCGGTTTACGACGTATGAAATGGTGGAGGAAGTGCCGCTCTATGTCATTAAAAAAGACGGCAGCCGGCAGCTTTTTGACAGGAACAAGATATTAAACGGTCTTCTGCGGGCCTGCAATAAGCGCCGCGTCACGCGGCAACAGCTCGACGACATCGTCCTCAAAGTGGAACGGAACATACGTAATACGCTGGCCCAGGAGGTGCCGAGCGTGAAAATCGGTGAAATGGTTTTGAGTGAGCTTAAAACCATTGATGCGGTCGCTTATATTCGCTTCGCTTCCGTCTATCGGCAGTTTGCCGACTTGGACAGCTTTATGTCGGAGCTGAAGCATTTAATGGGAAATGAAAAGAGTGAGTAGGTCTTAGCGCGGGAAGGAGGTGCCGGCGACGGAACGGTATATCGATAATTTTCTGAACGAACGGCTGCCGCAGCTGCGCATTGCCGTTATCGGCGATGTCATGGTCGATCGGTATATATACGGCAAGGTGGAACGCATTTCTCCGGAGGCGCCCGTACCGATTAATAAAGTGGACACCGTGAAGTCCGTACTGGGCGGTGCCGCCAATGTGGCGGCCAATTTGGCGCACCTCGATTGCCGTGTTTTTTTGGCGGGCCTTGTAGGGGAAGACGACAACGGAGAGCTCTTTAAAGACCTTCTCCGGGATGCGGCCATTACCGGTGACGGACTCATCAGCCGTCCCGGACATGCGACGACGACGAAACTGCGCGTCCTCGGCGCGCGCCAACAAATGGTACGTCTCGACTTTGAAGAGATTACGCCCTTTACGGAGGCGGAGCGGGCACGTTTGGCCGCCTGGCTGGACGGGAAAATTGTTGCCGGCCTGGACGGCATCGTCCTTTCCGATTACAACAAGGGCGTCTTTGCGGCCGAAGTGGCGGAACTCGTCATCAAGGCGGCCCGAAAGGCGTCCGTTCCCGTTCTCGTCGATCCGAAGGGAAACGATTGGTCCAAGTATAACGGTGCCGATTTTGTGACGCCTAATATGAAAGAATTGTCGCAGGGTGCGGGCTATGAAGTTCCCAACGAGGGTGAAGCCGTCGTCAAGGCGGCCATGGCTCTGCATGAGACATACGATTTTGCAAACCTCATGGTTACGCGCTCCGAAATGGGCATTACTTTGGTCAGCAGAGACGGCAAGGTGTGGAACAATCCGGCGGCGGCGCAGGAAGTCTTTGACGTGTCCGGCGCGGGCGATACGGTAGCGGCGGCTTTTATAGCGGCTGTCGGCGGCAAGCTTTCCATCCGGGCGGCCCTCAACATGGCCAACGCCGCGGCGAGTATTGTCGTCGCCAAGGTGGGCACGTACCCCGTCCATCGAAGCGAGCTGCAGCGGCTTTGGTCGACATGGCAGCCGGCTCATAAAGGTCCCTATCAGCCTTTGACTGCAGCAGCTATGACCGAAAAGGTGCGTGCCTGGCAGGAGAAGGGCGAGACTGTCGTTTTTACGAACGGCTGCTTTGATATTCTGCACCGTGGACATGTTCTCTATTTACAGCAGGCTGCCGCGTTGGGACGCCGCCTCATTATCGGCCTCAATTCCGATGCGTCCTGTCGGCGCCTGAAAGGGGAGACACGTCCCATTGTCGCGCAGGAAGACAGAGCTCTTCTGCTCAGCGCTTTGGCTTGCGTCGATGACGTGGTCATCTTTGACGAAGATACGCCTGAAGAGCTGCTCGAAAAACTCCGTCCGGATATTCTCGTCAAGGGCGGTGACTACAAGGCGGAAGACGTCATCGGCCGGGAGTTCGCGGAGCGTGTGGAAATCATTCGTTTTGAAGAAGGTTACTCGACGACGGGGCTTATAAATAAAATTGCCCATTTAACAAAGGCGGGAAAATTATGAAAATTGTAACAGGCGGTGCCGGCTTTATCGGCAGTAATATTGTTAAAAAATTAAATGAACGCGGCATTGACGATATTATCGTCATTGATGATTTGACGGACGGCCGCAAATGCCGCAACCTGCAGGGCCTCGATTTTTTCGATTACATCGACTACGAAGATTTTGCCGGCGAAATGGCGGACGGTTCCTTTGATTACGGGACCATTGACGTGATCTTCCACGAAGGCGCCTGCTCCGACACGATGAATTACGACGGCCGTTATATGATGAAAAACAATTATGAAGGAAGCAAGAATATCCTTCATTATTGTATGGAACGAAAGATTCCTTTCTTATACGCTTCGTCCGCTTCGACCTACGGCAGCGGCAAAAACGGGTTCCGTGAAGAACCTGCATGCGAAGAAGCGCTCAATCCTTATGCGTACTCAAAGCTCCAATTCGACCGCTATGTACGCCGCATGCTCCCTTTTTCGCAGGGACAGGTGGCGGGTTTTCGTTATTTCAATGTCTTCGGCCCGCAGGAAAATCACAAGGACCGCATGGCATCCCTCATTTTCCAAAAATACCGTGAACTGCGGGAAAAGGGAAAGATCACTCTCTTCGAGGGCACGGCGGGATATGAAAACGGCGGGCAGATCCGCGACTTCATTTACGTCAACGACGTGGTGAACGTGCTCTTCTACTTCTGGGAACATCCCGAATTGTCGGGGATTTACAACTGCGGTACCGGCAAGGGCCACACGTTTAATGAATTTGTAAGCGGCATTATCGGTTACTGCGGCAAGGGGAGCGTCGAGTACGTGCCCTTCCCGGAAATCCTTAAAGGCAAGTATCAGAGTTATACGACGGCGGACACGACGAAACTCATGGCTGCAGGCTACGATAAAGGGTTTACGCCTCTTGAAGAAGCCGTTAAGGAATACTGCGGAATTCTTGCAAAAAACGGCGGGTATTACGCCTGATGAAGGCCGTCTTTTTCGACCGTGACGGCGTGCTTAACGAAGACAGGGGCTATGTGTTCGAACGGGAAGAGTTTGTCTGGACGGACGGTGCCAAAGAGGCTCTTGCCGACCTGACGCAGGCGGGATACGCCCTTTTTGTCGTCACCAACCAGAGCGGTGTCGCCCGCGGCTATTATACGGAAGCGGACGTGCGCAGTCTGCACGCCTGGATGACGGCCGAAGCGCGACGCGCCGGCGGCGACATAAAGGCCGTCTATTACTGTCCCTACTTGGAAGGGGCGCCCGTAGCGGCCTATGACAGGAAGAGCTCGTGGCGCAAGCCCGGGCCGGGAATGATCTTGCAGGCCATGGCCGATTATGACATTGATAAACGGGAATCTTTTTTAATCGGCGACAGTCCGCGCGATATGGAAGCCGCCGAACGGGCCGGCATAGACGGTTATTTATTTACAGGCGGTTCGCTGCAGGTTTTTGTCAACCGTATTATAGAGGAGAGAAGGCGGCGTGGAGGCTTATAAAAGTATACTGATCATCAAGATGAGCTCTCTCGGCGACGTGCTCCATGCTTTGCCGACGCTCTGCGCGCTGCGGCAAAACCTGCCTTACGCCCGTATTGTCTGGGCGGTGCATGAAAAGTTTGCCGCCCTCTTGCCGGGCAAGCCTTATATTGATGAAGTCGTGTATATCGATAAAAAGCGTTTGAAAAGTCCGACGTATATTTGTGAACTGCGCCGACGCTTTAAGCCCTATCATTTCGACTTGTCCGTCGACTTGCAGGGACTGGCCAAGAGTGCGATCGTCGCCTTTGCAGGCGGCGCAAAGCGCAAGGTGGGCTATTGGGAAATGCGGGAAGGCAGCTTTCTCGTCAGCAAGGGCCTTGCGGGAGCGCATAAAAAAGACCATGTCATCGAACGTTATCTTGATGTCGTGCGCTGCTTGGGCGGCAAGGCGGAGGCGCTTGAATTTCCCCTGGCATCTGTTGAAGACGAACGGCTGCGTATGAGCAAGCGCTTGAAAGAAAAGACGGGCGGCAAACCGTATGTGGCCGTTGTACCCGGTACGCGCGGTGCCGTCAAGGAATGGCCTCTTGCATATTGGCGGGACTTGGTGTGCCGCATTACGAACACGGGCGTGTACGCGGTCATTCTGGGCAGCACCGATGATGTACCCAAGGGTGCGGCTATTGCGTCGCTTCCGTCGCCGGACAGGGTTGTCGATCTTACGGGGCAGACGACGCTGAAAGAGCTGACGGCGGTCATTGCCGATGCGAGTCTTTTCATCAGTGTCGATACGGGGCCGCTGCATTTGGCCAATGCCCTGAAAAAAGAGCTTATCGCCCTCTATGGCCCGTCCAGCCCGGACAGGACCGGTCCGTACGGCGGTAAAGACGCTTCTTATATTCATATTCTCATTTCGCCCGCATCGAAGGCGACCGTCGACACGCCTCTTCTCGACGATCCGGACTGTATGGCCCGATTGACGGTAGACTCGGTGTGGAACGTATATACGTCTCTTATGGAGAAGAAAGACCGTGATTAACTTACGAAATAAACGGATTATGGTCACTTTTTTGATGCACTTGGGCGACCTTATTTTGATTACTCCTTTTTTGCAGGTCCTGCGGCGCTATGCATACGGCTCGGAGATTACGCTGGCCGTCGATAAAAAGGTTGCCGATGCGGTACGCTATAATCCGAACATAGACAGACTCATAGAAATTGACAAAAAGGGGACCGACAATTCCGTCGGCGCTCTTTGGCGTATCGGCAGAAGCTTGCATAAAGAGGGCTGTGATGTCCTCATCAATCTCCATCCTAACGAACGGACGTCCTTTTTGGCAACCGTCGTCGGTGCCCGCGAATTTGTGGGTATGAGCCATTTCCTGTTTCGGCCCTTTATGGACAAGTACGTTCGTCTGGACCGGGCACACCTTCATGCGGCGGACATGTATATGGACGTGTTGAAGCGCCTCGGCCTCGAGGATTTGCGCAACGAGGGGCTGCAGTTTTTCACTTCGCCCGAATGGGACAAAAAGGCGGCATCCTTCTATACGGCTGCAGGCGTGTCGGAAGAGGATAAGCTCATCGGCTTCAATATCGGCAGTGCCGTGCCGCAAAAGCGGTGGCCGCCCAAGCGGTTTGCCGCTGTTGCCGATTATTTCGCCCTGCAGGGATATAAGTGCGTCTTCTTCGGCGGCCCTACGGATAAGGAGATGGTATATGATGCCGTTTCTCTCATGGAGTCACAGGCCGTGGTGGCAACGGGAAAGTTTTCCGTCGGCGAACTGGCTGCCGCCGTCAGACGTTGCAGGCTTTTTATTACGAACGACAGCGGCCCCATGCACGTCGCCGTCAGTCAGGACGTACCTCTTGTTGCCCTTTACGGGCCGAGCAATCCGAAATTTTACGGCCCTTATACGAAAAAAGCAATCGTCCTCGAATCGACGGATGAATATGTGACGGGCAAGAGCATGAAAAAAATCATTCGCGAAGGCAGGTACAGGGGCATATCCGTCATTACAACGCAACACGTTATTGAGGCCGCTGAAACAATGTTGTGTCAATATCGGTAATTGAAGTTTTTGGAAGAATACCGTATAATAAAGGCGCCACCACTGTATAGTATGGCAGAGGAATTTCTTTCGGAGGTGCAGAATTATGAAGAAGATAATTACGGCAGCACTGATGGCTGCGCTTGTTTCGGCCGGTGCTATGGTGTATGCGGCAGGAACACCTGTTCAGAATCGTCAGGAAGGCGACTTGAAGGTCGATCTCAACTACGGCTTCAATCAGAAGATGGGACATCATGACGCAAAGAGCCAATTTTCCGGCGGTGATATAACGTATGCGCTCAACGACAAAGTAGATATTCAATATGACAACAACAACACAAAAATCGACGGCGGCAGCGCTAAAGTAAATGAGCATGCCGTGAGAGCCATTTATCATATTAACCCGTATATCTCCGCTTTCGGCGGCGCAACTCGCGTCGATGTGAAGAACGGTTACCGGGATCATTACTATGGCGGCCAGGTCGGCTTGGAAGGACAGGTTCCCATTGCCAATAAAGTGACGGGCTTCGGCTCCGTCGGTATCGGCGATGACGTCAACACCTATGAAATCGGCGTGGGCTACAACTTCACCGATAACCTTGATGCGCATATCAAATACCGCCGCGACGATGTGGACGTCAACAATTATGACGATGATGTCAAAGGCTGGCAGGTCGGCGTAGGGTACAAATTCTAAGACGGAGCAAAAGAACGGCAGGACGGAAAAGAGAGCTGTGAGGCTCTCTTTTTGTATAGCGGGAAACATCGGGGCGTAAGTTTTGAATCGGTATTGTTTCGACAGAAAAGAGCCGTTATTTTTAATAAAACAATGTGATATAATAAATAAACACGTGCTGTGGTTGAAAGTCGATGCCAGTCGCAGGCGAAGCGATCCACGTAAGGAACCTGATACGGTTCCGATCATAGTGCGGCCTAGAGGTAAGACCTGCCGCGAAAAGCGAGAGAAGCAGTAGTGGGGGACAATTGTCTATGAGCGAACCTTCCGGCAGGCGGGTGTGGGGGTAAAAACCAGGTCAGACGTGTAATCAGAAAAGAACTGCTTCGGCAGTTCTTTTTTGCGCAACCGCGACAGTAAGCCGTTTTTTGTTTGACGAACAGTTGCCGGTATAGTAAAATAGTAACGTCTTTATAATAAATTGCCGGGAAGGCGCAAGAGGTTTCATATGGTCGAAGAAATATGCGGAGCGGAAGCGGATTTGCAGCAAAGTCCCTTGGACAGGTATATCGGATTTGCCGTTCACGAAGCTGACGAAAAAAAGGTGCGGCTGCGCTTTTTTAATGAAAGCCACGGTTGGGACAATCCGAACGGAACCACGTGCGGCGGTATTTTTTATACCATGGCCGCATCGGCTATGAAAAAAGCCTGCCTCATGAAGGGGAAACGGGTACACTTGTCGGATATGGCGGTTAACCACCTTCGCCCGGGCTTTGCCGACATGTGCATTACGGTGGAGGCCGAGGTAATTCACGACGGACGCACAACCATGCTCGCGCTCTGCGACTTTTACGACGATAAGGGAAAATATCTGGCTCACGGCAAGGGCACTTTTCTCGTAAAGCCGACAGGTGAAGGAGAGGCGGACTGATGGAACGGAAGCAGTTGACGCCGCCCGAAAAAGCCGCTCTTCTAAAGGCATGCAGGGAAATATACGAAATGACGCCCTATTTTCGGCACATCCCCTACGAAATCACAGATGCGGACGCCGGCCGGATAAGTGCGGCGTTTCGTATGGAACCGTACTTTTGTGACGGTGACGGCATCGTATCACCCGGTATTTTAACCGCCTTTTGTGATACCCTGATGGGATATTCCTGCCGCACCTTGGGTTACGGTGTTACGACATTGGAAATTAATATGAATTATGTGCGCCCCGCTCGGGCGGGAGAACGGCTGCGCGGCACGGGAAGCGCCGTTCGTGCAGGTAATGAGACCGTAGTGACGGAGGCCGTCATTACCGGTGAAGACGGAGAGGTTGTCGTCAAAGGACGGGCATCCTTCTATGTTTTACGAAAACCGAATGAATAAGAGTCTTTAGAAACGGAAGGTTGGGCAGCGACATGGATTTTGCGTATAACGAGGAACAACGAGAGATTATCAGAGTCGTACGGGATTTGGTGGAAAAGGAGATCAAGCCCTACGCCTTGGAAATGGATGAAACGGAGACGCTTCGCGAAGGTCTTTTGGACAAGTTGGCCGCTCAGGGGCTGCTCGGTGTTGCTATTCCCGAAGAATTCGGCGGTGCCGGCCTAGACGCCGTGACCATTGCCGCTTTATATGAAGAGCTGGGCAAGGGGTGTGCCGGCGTGGCGACGACGGTTGCGGCTAATGCGCTTGCGTCGTACCCTGTTATTATTGCCGGCAACGACGACCAGAAAAAACGCTACTTTGATATTATAAATAAAGATAACCTGGCCGCCTTCGCCCTGACCGAACCGGGCACGGGTTCCGACGCGGGCTCCGTTTCCACACAGGCTCGCAAGACCGATGACGGCAAGGGCTATATCTTAAACGGCACGAAGTGCTTTATTACGAACGGCGCGTTGGCGGAAGTGTTCGTCGTCTTTGCGAACACGCGCAAGGGCGGCGGCGTACGCGGCCTGACGGCTTTTATCGTGCGCAAGGGTACGCCGGGCTTTACGGTCGGCAAGGCGGAAAATAAGATGGGCATTCGCGCGTCCAATACGACGGAACTCATCTTTCAGGACTGCTACGTGCCTATGGAAAACCGCCTCGGCCGGGAAGGCCAGGGCTTCCGCATCGCCATGAACACGCTCGACGCGGCTCGTCCTTTCGTCGGCTCCGTATCCGTCGGCATTGCCGAAGCGGCCTTTCGCGCCTGCACGGAATATGCGAAGGTACGCGTCCAGTTCGACAAGCCCATCGCTTCCTTCCAAATGGTACAGGCCATGATTGCCGATATGGCCATGAAGATTGAAGGAGCGCGCCTTCTCGTACAGCGTGCGTGCTGGATGAAGGATCAGGGCATGGAATTCAGCCGTGAAGCGGCCATTGCCAAGTGCAACGCATCCGACGTGGCCATGCAGGTCACGACCGACGCCGTGCAGGTTATGGGCGGTTACGGCTACATTAAAGAGTACCCCGTAGAAAAATACATGCGTGATGCGAAAATCATGCAGATTTACGAAGGCACGAACCAAATTCAGCGCCTCGTTATTGCCAATAAGACGCTCTATTGATATAATAAACGATCATAAAGCAGCAATGAGAAAGACAGCATATGACGACATGTCGTGTACAGGAAAGGGCAGCGCCGATTGAGAATGTCCCGCGACAGGTCATGTGATTCCCTTTCGAGCTCCGCGCTGAACTTACAGTAGGTGCGGCGGGTCTTCCCGTTACAGGAGATACGAGAATGAATTAGGGTGGTACCGCGAGACCTTCGCCCCTTTTGGGGGTGGAGGTTTTCCGTTTTTAAGGAGGAAAATTCATGATTAACGATAAAATCGAGGCTATTAAAGCGGCCGTACAGGTACAACTGCAGCAAAGCGGCGTCGTCCGGGACGTACAGGATATACGCGTCAAGTACTTGGGAAAAAAAGGGGAACTTACGTCCGTTATGAAGGAACTGAAGGACCTGCCTCCCGAAGAACGGCCGCAAGTAGGACAACTGGTCAACGCCGCGCGCGGCGTCATTGAGGAGGCCGTGAAAGAAAAGCTGGAAGAGCTGAAGTCTCAGGCCATGGCCGCTAAAATCGAGGCGGAAAAAATCGACATCACGCTGCCGGGCAGACGGCCGAACGTAGGCCACGATCATCCGCTCCACCGGACGCGGCGCCTCATGGAACAAGCTTTCCTGCGCATGGGCTTTTCTCTTGTGGAAGGGCCGGAAATCGAAGAAGATTACTATAACTTCCAATGTCTCAACTTCCCGGACGATCATCCGGCACGGGATATGCAGGATTCCATGTATATTACGGAAAAAATCCTCCTCCGCACGCATACGTCGCCTATGCAGGCGCGCATTTTGCAGGCACACGAGCCGAATGAACCGGTCAAGATGATTGTTCCCGGCAAAGTATACCGCTGGGACTACGATGCCACGCATTCGCCGGTTTTTCACCAGATGGAAGGGCTCATTGTGGATGAGCACATTCGTTTTTCCGATTTGAAAGGACTTCTGGAAAATTTCCTGAAAGAAATCTTCGGACCCCGGACGAAGGTGCGCTTCCGGGCCAGCTTCTTCCCCTTCACGGAACCGAGCGCGGAAGTCGATATTTCCTGCGTCATGTGCGGCGGTGAAGGCTGCCGTGTCTGCTCGCATACGGGCTGGCTGGAAATTCTCGGCTGCGGCATGGTACATCCGAACGTGCTTCGTCTGAACGGCTACGATCCGGACAAGGTCAGCGGCTTCGCCTTCGGTATGGGCGTCGAACGAATTGCCATGCTGAAATACGGCATTGACGACCTGCGCCTCTTCTATGAAGACGACATGCGTTTCTTAAATCAGTTCTAGGAGGTACGGAAGATGAAGAGCTCATTACAATGGATGGAAGACTATGTGGAAATAGATAAAACCCGCACGGCTCAGGAATTTGCGGACGTACTCACCGTTGCGGGCATTCCCGTGGAACAGGTGAAATACTGGGGCGGCGACATTAAAAACGTCCTGACCGGCAAGATTACGAAAATCGTGCCTCATCCCAATGCGGACAAGCTCGTCATTTGCACGCTCAATATGGGCGATCGCGAGCTTACCGTCGTGACGGGCGCGACAAACGTGCGGGAAGGGCAAATCGTCCCCGTCGCCGTCCACAGCGCAAAACTGCCCGGCGGCGTGACGATCAAAAAGTCGAAGCTCCGCGGCGAGGTTTCGGAAGGCATGCTCTGCTCGGCACACGAGCTCGGCCTCGACGACAGCCTGCTCTTGCCGGAAGAACGGGACGGTATTTGGATATTGCCGGACGACATGCCCCTCGGCGTCGATGCGGTCGAAGCGACGGGACTGCGCGATACGGTTTATGAATTTGAACTGACACCGAACCGGGCGGACTGCTTCAGCATGGTCGGCCTCAGCCGTGAATTTGCCGTCCTCAGCCGAAAGGAAGCACACGTGCCGAAGGTGCGCGTAGAAGAAGACGGCGCGCCCATTGCGGGAAGATTGGAGGTTTCCGTTGAGGATGCGGAGCTGTGCGGCCGCTATGCGGCACGTCTCCTTTTCAACGTGAAGGTGGGAAAATCCCCCTTTTGGATGCAGCAGCGCCTGCGCAAAGCCGGTGTCCGTCCCATCAATAACGTAGTCGACGTGACGAATTATGTCATGATCGAATTCGGCATTCCCCTCCATGCGTACGATTATGACAAGCTCGCCGGGCACAAGCTCGTTGCCCGCCGTGCCGGGAAAGGCGAAGTGCTCAAGACCCTGGACGGCGTGGAACGGAAGCTGACGGAAAACATGCTCGTCATTGCCGATGCCGAAAAGGCGGCCTGCGTTGCCGGCGTTATGGGCGGTCTCGATTCGGAAGTGACGGAGCGGACGACGACGGTTGTTCTCGAATGCGCGTCCTTTAAAGGCTCGAGCATCCGCAAGACGGGACGCACTCTCGGTTTGCGTTCGGAAGCGTCGGCACGCTTTGAACGGGGCCTTGACGCGGAAGGCTGCGTCCACTCCCTCGACCGGGCGGCACAGATCCTGCAGAAAACGGGTGCCTGCCAAGTCGCTGCCGGCGTCATCGACGAATATGTGCGGCCTCAGGAAATACGGTACATTAACTTCACGGCCGAACAGGTAAACGATTTCCTCGGCACGGACATTGCGGAAAAGGAAATGCTCTCCATCTTGGCAACCCTCGGCTTTAAGACGGAAGTCAAAGGGGAAGTCGTCACGGCGACAGTTCCGTCATGGCGTATAGACTGCACGGAAATGCCGGACATTGCCGAAGAAGTGGCCCGTATTTACGGCTATGAACGCATTGAATCGACGTGCCCCCTGTGCGGCGTTTCGGAAGGGCAGGAAGGACTGCCTCATGCGGTGCGCGAATATATTTCGGCCATCCTCAACAAGGCGGGCCTCAACGAAACGGTGACCTTCAGCTTTATGAATGCCGGCTCCCTGCGCAAGCTGCGTTTTGCGGAGGGCGATTCTCTCTATCGGGCCGTGCCTATTTTGAACCCCATTACGGAAGAATTTCCCCTCATGCGGACGACGCTGTTGCCGTCTCTCATGGACGTGCTCGTACGCAATCAGGCCGTAAAGAACGAAGCCGTTGCGGCCTATGAAATTGCGACGACCTATCATCCGAAGTCCCTGCCCGTAACGGAACTTCCCGATGAAGAAACGGAAATTACGGGCCTTCTTTGGGGCGAACGGCACAGCGCAAGCTGGCCCTATACGGCGGAGAAATACGACTTCTATGACGTGAAGGGCATCGTCGAAACGGTTTTGGAAGCTATCGGCATAACGGCGGAACTGCGTCCGTCGGCGTACGCGCCCCTCCATCCCGGCAAGGCGGCGGAATACGTAAAAGACGGCAAAATCCTCTGCCGCTTCGGCGAACTCCATCCGGAAGCAGTGGAAAACTATGACGTAACGGGGCCCGTATACGTTTTTGAAATGTATTTGAAGAACCTCATGCCCCTCATCAACCTCATTCCCAACTACCGAAAGGTAGGAAAATTCCCGGCCCTCACTCGCGACTTGGCCATCATCGTGCCCATCGAAGCGAGAAACAAGGACATTCTCGACATTATAAGGGAAAAGGGCGGTTCGAACCTTGAAGGCGTACACCTTTTCGATCTCTACGCAGGTAAGCAGGTCCCGAGAGGCCGCAAGAGCCTTGCCTACGCCCTCGTCTTCCGCTCCGCAACGGGTACACTCACGGACGACGATATCCAAAAGCCCATCGCCGACATCTTGGCCGAGCTGGAAACAAGACTGGGCGCCAAACTGCGGTAAGAAACAAGAAAATACATAAACACGTAAGAGAAAAAGAGCAAGTTCCGAACAAAAGGAAACTTGCTCTTTTTGTATGCGGTTGACAAAAAGACGTTAATTATAAGTATGATTTTAATGTGCTAATAAATATGAATAAATATATTAAATACCTACAAAAGGAGGTGATTATATGGATAATGATGAAAAAGTATCGCCGCAAGAATTTGAACGCCAAGTTTTCTTGCTTGAGCAAATTAAAATTGTCGTATGCAGTATTGATAATGTGCCAAAGTATGGGTTTCGGCGAGGATTGCCGGACACTAAGACAGTTACCGTATTGCGGAAAAGAATAGAGACGGCATTAGGTCCTGGTATTAAATTTACAATTGTACTAGGAGGAGGCATTGTTGATCCGCATGGCGGTATGAAACTCGGGACAATTCGAGAGAGTTATGTATGAGATCTATAAAAATTATAATATAATACATAATTAAATTTATCTTGACCTAGTTTTTAGCTATATCATATTCATATGTTTAAGCACTAAAAATTTGCCCGACGCTAGTTTATGTCGGGCTCTTTTTTATGGATGATAAAAGGTGAATTTAAAGAACGACGTCAATCCCAAGGTTGTGATTTTTAATTTAAGGAGAAATGATTATTGAATTTATAAAAAATATGGGTACCATTGACTTCATCCCTCCACTGTTGCTATCTTATACATAGCCTATCATGGCGAGCAGAGGAGGAATGAATTATGTCGAAGGTTACGGGCAGTGAGTTTTCGGGGCGGCGGTTTCGGATTGATGATTTTGCAAAGGCCGGTGATGTAGCGACGCGGACGACCGTGTACGGTACGGATTCTACTTCCGGTGTTGTTTGGCGACTGAAGCCGGGACAGGAAATCGTTCCGCATTTACATAACATGTCGGATGACGTTTGGATTTGTATTCAGGGAAACGGTGTGTTCTACCCGGAAAAAGGGGAGGAGCGGCCCATTGAAAAAGGAGACATTGTCGTGTCTCCCAAAGGTATCTGTCACGGCATGCGCAATACGGGGACGGAGGATTTTATATTTGTCGGCATATTGGCTCCCGTGCCGTCGGACTACGTTGCCTTGAAATAAGCGGCCCGTCGGATGCAAACTCGGATTTTGCAAAACTTGTAAAATCGTATATAATACAAACAGAGATAGCAAGCGTTTCCTGACGTCAGGATCGTCTCTAACATAATATGTTTGTGAAGGCGGCCTGGCGCTACGGCGTTAGGCTGTTTTGCATGGTGGTCCTACTTGGACGCCATGAAAGCGGATTTACCTTTACATGGCCTTATGGGTAGTGTATAATGAGCAGTGTCACACGAGTACCGGGTGCGTCGAATACTCCGACGGGCACGCAGTACTTAGTGAATTTTTCGGTTTTCACAGGAGGAAATGAATAATGTTAAGTGTAGAAGAAAAGAAGGCTCTCGTTGCCAAATTTGGTGCCAACGAACAGGATACGGGCTCTCCGGAAGTGCAGATCGCGCTCCTTACGAGCCGTATTATTTATTTGACGGAACATCTTCGCAGCCACAAAAAGGACCATGCGTCCCGTCGCGGCTTGTTGAAATTGGTCGGTCAGCGCCGTAACTTACTCGCATATTTGCAAAAACATGATTTGGGACGTTACCGTGCTATTCTCGAAAAACTCAATTTGCGTAAATAATTCACGAAATGAGGCTGATGTATAGACACATCAGCCTTTTTTTAGGTATACCTGCATTAAGGAGGAGACGGAATGGAAGAAAAGAAATTCCAAATGGATTTTGCCGGCCGGCCGCTGACGATTGAAGTGGGCAAGTTGGCCAAGCAGTCAAGCGGCGCCGCTCTGGTGCGCTACGGCGATACGGCCGTGTTCGTATCGGCTACGGGTTCGAAGGAAGCAAGGGAAGACGCGGACTTTTTCCCGCTCACCGTGGATTATGAGGAAAAATTATATTCTGTCGGGAAAATTCCCGGCGGGTTCATCAAGCGCGAAGGCAAGCCGCCCGAATCGGCAACCCTCTTTGCGCGCCTTATTGACCGTCCCATTCGGCCGCTCTTCCCGAAGACCTATCGCCATGACGTTCATGTTGTAGCCTATGATTTCTGCGTGGATCACGACAATGCGCCGGAAATCGCCGCCATGATCGGCGCGTCCGTTTCTCTTTGCATGTCTCATATTCCCTTTGCCGGCCCGATTGCCGGCGTCCGCGTCGGCCGCGTAGACGGCAAGCTCGTTATCAACCCGACGGTGGCGCAGAGCGAAGCGAGCGACATGGATATTGTCGTAGCCGGCACGAAGGAGGCCGTCCTCATGGTAGAAGGCGGTGCCAAGGAAATTCCGGAAGCGGATATTCTCGACGCCATCATGGTTGCACACGAAGAAATTCGCAAGGTCGTTGAATTCCAGTTGTCCTTCCTCGACGAAATCAGCGTGCCCAAGCAGGAATTTGTTGAAAAGGAACCGCCTGCGGACATTGTGGCAGCCGTTCATGCATACGGTGAAGCGCGCATGAAGGAAGCCGTCTTTGAAGCGGATAAGCTCGTGCGCGAAGAAAAAATGGACGCCGTCGATGCGGACATTTACGAACACTTCGCCGATATTTATCCGGACAATCAGGCCGACGTAGCCGCCATTACACAGAAGATGATCAAAGAAATCGTCCGCCGGATGATTGCAGTTGACAAGATTCGTCCCGACGGCCGTAAGGTCAATGAAGTACGTCCCGTCGCCTGCGAAGTGGGTCTCTTCAAGCGTACGCACGGTACAGGGCTCTTCACGCGCGGCCAGACGCAGGTATTGAGCTTTGCAACCCTTGCACCCTTGTCGGAAGCGCAGCATATCGACGGCGTCAGCCTGGAAACGGAACGGCGCTACATGCACCACTACAATTTCCCCTCCTTCAGCGTCGGCGAAACGCGCTCTTCCCGCGGTCCGGGCCGCCGTGAAATCGGTCACGGCAAATTGGCCGAACGGGCACTCACTCAAGTTTTGCCCGAAGAAGAAGCTTTCCCCTACGCAATTCGCGTCGTCTCGGAAGTGCTCGAATCGAACGGCTCCAGCTCCATGGCCAGTGTCTGTGGCAGCACTCTTGCCCTGATGGACGCGGGCGTTCCCATTAAGGCTCCCGTTGCGGGCGTTGCCATGGGCCTTGTTACGAAGGACGACGATTTTACGATTTTGACGGATATACAGGGCATGGAAGACGCTCTCGGCGACATGGACTTCAAGGTTGCCGGCACGGCAAAGGGCGTCACGGCTATTCAGATGGATATCAAGATCAAGGGCCTGAGCCGGGAAATTCTCGATACGGCCCTCAAGCAGGCACACGAAGGCCGCCTCCACATCATGGACAAGATGATGGCTGCCATCAGTGAGCCGCGTCCGGAGCTTTCGCCATATGCACCGCGTATTATTACGCTGCATATCGATCCCGACAAGATTCGCGATGTCATCGGGCCGGGCGGCAAGATGATCAAGCAGATTACGGAAGAAACGGGTACGAAGATCGATATTGACGACAGCGGTCTCGTATACATCGCCTCCGTCGACGGCGAAGGCGGCGTAAAAGCAAAAGAATGGATAGAACATCTGACAAAAGATGTGGAAGTGGGTGAAACGTACCTCGGCAAGGTTACACGCCTCATGAGCTTCGGCGCTTTCGTTGAAGTGCTGCCCGGGAAGGAAGGGCTCGTCCACATTTCCCAGCTCGCCTTGGAACGGGTGGAAAAGGTGGAAGATGTCGTAAACGTAGGCGACGAAATCATGGTCAAGTGCGTTGAAATCGACAATCAGGGACGCGTCAATCTGTCGCGCAAGGCACTTCTCGGCGGCGGTGACGACGGCGGCAGGGGCCGCGGCCGCGGCGGCCGTAACGACAGACGGAGATAGGCCATGAAGCAGCGCGGATTTGAAATTGTTACGGCTTATGCGAATAAGGGAATTACCCTGCCGCAGCGGAAGACGAAGGCCAGCGCCGGCTACGATTTGGAAGCGGCGGCAGCCGTTGATTTGGTGCCTCATGCCGTTACCGTCGTGCCGACGGGTCTCAAGGCGTATATGGGAGAAGATGAATACCTGTCGATCTTTATCCGTTCCGGCCTGGCTTTTAAGAAAGGTCTTATGCTGGCTAACAGTACGGGTATCATCGACAGCGATTACTACAATAATCCCGATAACGAAGGCCATATCATGATTGCCTACTACAATACGGCCGATACGGCCTATCATGTGGAAAAAGGTGAACGCATCGGCCAGGGGATTTTTCAGAAATACTTGACCGTCGACGCCGACGAGGCGGACGGAATCCGTACGGGCGGCATCGGCAGTACGGGGAAATAGGATGGCGAAAAAAGGTACTCTACAGTATAATACTGGTATGAGTGCCTTTTTTTATTGAGGGGAGAGACAAGATGAGCATCAGCACGGAAAAAATGATTGACCGCCGCGAAATTATGAACGGCCATATACTCCATGTCACTGTCGATACGGTACGCATTAACGATACGGAACGGACGTCGACGCGCGAGGTGGTGTGGCACAAGGGTGCCTGTGCGATTTTGCCGCTGACCGCTGAGGGCAAGCTTATTCTCGTGCGGCAGTACCGTTACGCGCCGGATGAAGTCATGCTGGAAATACCGGCAGGGAAAATTGATGCGGACGGGGAAAGTCCCGACGTCTGCGCGGCACGGGAGCTCGAAGAGGAAGCGGGCGTGACGGGAGAGCTCATACCTCTCGGTTACAACTATACATCGCCGGGATTTTGCAATGAGCGGATCTACCTGTATTTGGCAAAGAATTTAAAAAAGGGAACGCAGCATCTCGACGAAGATGAATTTATGAATGTCGAAACGTATACGCCGCAGGAAGTGGAAGCGATGATAGACGACAATGTCATCGTCGATGCCAAGACGATCGCCTGCTTTCAAAAGGCGCGTAAATATTTGCCCGGCTTATAGGAAAGAGAGGAGGCGGCACAATGAGATTCAAACGGATTATCGTCATCGTCATGGACAGTGTCGGCGCCGGCAGCGCGCCTGACGCGGCAGCTTTCGGAGACGCGGGGGCGGATACGCTCGGCCATATAGACGGAGCCGTATCGGGCGGTCTGCGCCTGCCCAATTTGCGCCGCCTCGGCTTGGGCGAGGCCGCTCATATTCATGCCGTTCCGACGGATGTCGTCGGCTCATACGGCAGGATGCGGGAAATTTCGGCCGGCAAGGACACGACGAGCGGCCATTGGGAGTTCATGGGCAATCCCGTGGAGAATCCCTTCCCCGTATTTCCGGAAGCTTTCCCGCAGGAGCTTATGCAGGCTTTTACGGCGAAAACGGGATACGGTTATTTAGGAAATGAAGTGGCCTCGGGGACGGAGATCATCGAGCGGCTGGGACCGGAACACATACGCACGAAGCTGCCCGTCGTCTACACGTCGGCAGACAGCGTCTTTCAGATCGCCGCCCATACGGACGTCCTTCCCTTGGAGGAACTCTACCGTATCTGCGAGATTACGCGCAGGGAAGTCTGCGTCGGTACGTACGAGGTGGGACGGATTATTGCACGGCCCTTCATCGGCACACCGGGGCATTTTGTACGTACGGGTGACCGCAAGGATTACAGCCGCATGCCGAAGCGGAAGATGGTCTTTTCGTACTTGAAGGAAAGGGGCCTTGACGTCGTCGGCATCGGTAAGATCGGCGACATATATGCCCGCATCGGCCTGACCGAAAGCTGTCATACGGCCGATAATGCCGAAGATATGGCGATGCTGATGAAGCAGCTTGCCGTTCATCGTGACGGGGATGGTCTGATCATGGCGAATTTCGTCGACTTCGACAGTATGTACGGCCACCGCCGCGACCCGCAGGGATATGCGCGGTGCCTGGAGGATTTCGACAGGATGCTGGGCGGGCTGTTGGAAGAATTGCAGGCCGATGAGCTCCTCATGATCACGGCCGACCACGGCAACGACCCGACGGCAAAGGGGTCGGACCATACGCGTGAAGAGGTGCCTCTTCTGGTATACAGCCCGGGCCTCCACGAAAGCATTGATCTGGGCACGCGGTCAACCTATGCCGATCTGGGACAGACGATAATGGATAATTTTGATGCAGGGCGGCTTGCTTTCGGCAGGTCCTTTTTACCGGAACTCAGGTGATATGATGTGGCCCGTTGATTGTATAGAAGCAAAGAGAGACGGTAAGGTTTTACCGGCTGAAGCGATTTTTCGTTTTATCAATGATTATACGTGCGGCCGTATTGCCGACTACCAGGCGGCAGCATGGCTCATGGCCGTTTATCTGCGGGGGATGAACGATGCGGAAACGGCGGCCCTTACGCGGGCTATGGCCGAGTCGGGAGACACGGTAGATTTGTCGCCTGTCGGCGGGATCAAGGTGGACAAACACAGTACCGGCGGCATTGCCGATACGACGACACTCGTCGTGGCTCCTCTTGTTGCGGCGGCAGGCGTGAAGGTCGCCAAGATGAGCGGCCGCGGCCTCGGTTTTACGGGCGGCACGATAGACAAGCTCGAATCGATTCCGGGCTTCCGCACGGTTCTCGGCAAGGATGAATTTTTTCGACAGGTAAACGACCTCGGCATAGCCGTTATCGGCCAGTCGGCGGATCTGGCGCCGGCGGACAAGCTGCTGTACGCTCTGCGCGATGCGACGGGAACGATCGAAAGCATCCCCCTCATCGCCGCATCCATCATGAGCAAGAAGCTCGCTGCCGGGGCGGATGCCATCATCCTCGACGTGAAATACGGTGACGGCGCCTTCATGAAGACGGTTGAGAAGGCAAAGGAACTGGCGCAGACGATGGTCCGGATAGGCAAGGCGGCGGGGCGGCCGACGATAGCCGTCATTACGTCGATGAACGCGCCTCTCGGCATGGCAATCGGCAACAGCCTCGAGGTGGATGAAGCCGTGGCGGCGCTGTCCGGCAGGGGCGGCAGACGGCTCATGGAAGTCGTGCCGGAGATTGGGGCACAGATGCTTATGGCGGCGGGAAAAGCGGCCTCCGTCACTGCCGGGAAGACCGTTTTGGACCGCCTTGTCAAAAACGGCGCCGGACTTGAGAAATTCCGCCGATTCGTGGCGGCTCAAGGCGGCGATACGGCATGGATCGGCGTGCATCCGTTGACACGGGCCGAAAAAATACATACCGTGCGGGCCGAAGCGAGCGGGTATATTACGGCCGTTCAGGGCGGAGAAATGGGCCGTATCGCCATGGAGAGCGGTGCCGGCAGGGCAAGGAAGGAAGACACCGTCGACCGTCATGTCGGTATAGCGCTGCATAAAGAATTGTATGATTCCGTAGCGGCAGGCGAGCCGCTTTGTACGCTATATCTTAAAGAGAACGCCGACGGGGATGTCTTGGGCAGACGCTGCCTTGCCTGCTTTGAAACGGCGGACGAGCTGCCGCCGGAGCGGGAGCCGGTCGTAGCGGCAGTCATTACGGAATGATTCGGGGGAAAGCATGAAGAAGGAAACGACCGTCCCCGTTGTAAAGGGACGAACATATACGATAGATATACTGCGTCTCGGTACGAACGGGGAAGGCGTGGGCCGCGTGGAAAACTTCACGGTCTTCGTGCCCGGCGCCCTGCCGGGAGAGACTGTGGAAGGCCGTGCGGAAATCGTTAAAAAGCAGTATGCCGCGGCGCAGCTTGTGAGAATTGTACAGCCCTCGCCGGACAGAACGAAGCCGGCCTGTCCCGTTTATGGTGAGTGCGGCGGCTGCCGGCTTCAGCACCTTTCCTATGAAGGGCAGCTGCGGGAAAAACGGCGGCAAGTGAAGGATGCGCTCGAACGGATCGGCCATTTGCCGGAAGTTCCCGTCTTGCCGACGATCGGTGCGGACGATCCCATGTCGTACCGCAACAAGATGCAGCTTCCCGTAGCGGCGGGAAAGAAAAAGCATGAGCCGCATATCGGCTGCTTTGCCGAAAAGTCGCACCGCGTTATCGACATCGAGCGATGTCCCATTCAAAAAGACGGAAATAACCTGATTATTCCCGTCGTGCGCGATTGGATGCGGGAGTATAAGATTCCGGCTTATGACGAGGACAGAGGGACGGGCATCATGCGGCACATTATGGGACGCGTCGGCGTGCATTCCGGCGAAGTCATGGTCTGTCTCGTCACGGCCGTCGACATGGTGCCGCATATGAAAGACCTGGTCCGGCTCCTCAGAGAAAAGGTGCCCGGCCTTGCAAGCGTCGTTCAGAACGTCAACAAACGGCATACGAACGTCATCTTGGGAGAAAAGACAAAAGTCATTTTCGGCAGTCCGACCATTCACGACGCCATCGGCCCTCTGCAGTTTCATATATCGGCACAGTCCTTTTTCCAAATAAACAGCGAGCAGGCGCAGAAGCTTTACGAAACGGCGCTGTCCTTTGCCGATTTAAAGGGAGAGGAAACGGTCATTGATGTCTATTGCGGTACGGGTACGATTACCCTCTTTTTGGCGCAGCAGGCAAAAGAAGCGTACGGTATCGAAATTGTCGCTCCGGCCATAAAGGACGCCATACAAAACGCAAAAGACAACGGCATTCGCAATACTCAGTTCATTTTGGGCGATGCGGCATACAAACTGCCCGAACTCCTGAGAAGCGGCGTAAAGCCAGACGTCATTGTAGTCGATCCGCCGCGGGCGGGCTGTGAAGAAAAAGTACTGTATGCCGTTGCAAGAGTTAAACCGAAACGAGTCGTCTACGTCTCGTGCAACCCGGCAACACTGGCAAGAGACCTGGCATATATGGATAAACAAGGATACAAAACAATAAAAGTCCAACCCGTAGATATGTTCAGCCAGACCCATCACGTGGAGAGCGTGGCGGTATTGGTGCGGGGACAGAAGATAAGAAAATGTGATGAAGCTTGATTCAGTATGGTTGTAGAAAGAGCGGCGCCTTACAGAAACAGTAGGGAGGAAAATAAATGATGCGAGGCAAAAGTATAAATCTGTTCTTGATGGACGGCGATGCTTCGGGACGAATTAAGTGTACTCTGGTGAACTGGACCGGTATCGCTTATAAGATACCACGCACGGCTTTAGACAGGTGCAAAGAACGAGATGATTTAAAGCAGAGCGGTGTTTATTTCCTCATGGGAACTTCTGATCAAACGGATGAATCTGTTGTATACATTCCGATAACTCGTTCGGCCCTACAGAGATACGCTATCTTGAAAATCGTTTCTGTAATCTTGCTCTTGTTGCAAAGCGATATAAGGTCAAAAACGGCAATGACCCTACCTCGGGCAATATTACAGAGGAAAAAGAAAGTGAGTTGGAGGAACTCGCTGATTACGCAAAGCTCATCATGGGCACACTTGGTCACAAGGTATTTGTGCCGCTGACTAAAGCGACGACTACAAACGAGCAGACAACGGCAGATGTCAGGGAACAGCCTGAAATTGAACTATATCTGAAACGAGCCGTAAAAGATTATGGCGTAACTGTAAGTGCTGCAGGCAGGCAGACGAGCGAAGGATTTGTTGTCCTGAAAGGCAGTATAATTTCTCCTACAGATGACCGTACAGTTTCAATGGGAATAAAAAAGCGTCGTCAAAGTGCTAAGGTGGATACGAATCATGTACTACTTGAAGATGTTCTCTTTAGCAGTCCTTCCGGGGCGGCAGCTTTCGTTATCGGCAAAAGTTTTAATGGTTGGGATGCGTGGCGGACAGCAGACGGAAAAACTCATTATTAGTTGATTTTGAAGTGCTTGAAGATAATGAAATACAGAAAAGAAGAGGTATTCTTTGCAAGAAAGTGTCAGAAGTCAATAATAATTACCCCGCAACGGATGCTAAAAGCTACAAGGCTGCTCAGAAGGCATTAAAAGAGGAGGAAGAGCAGACTTTTAAAGATAACGAGGTTGATTCTATTTTGCCTAATGGAATTGATAAGTGAATAATTGAAAGGGGTGAGTTCTATGATGCTTCCTGAAAAATTGATAAGCTTGATTCGTCAGGGCGAAGGACTAACAGTCGAGTTCAAAAAATCAACTACGGACATTACGAAAGATGTCTATGATACCGTTTGCTCTTTTTTCAATCGGGATGGCGGTCATATTTTTCTTGGCGTGAAGGACAACGGATCTATTCTTGGTATAGACAAGGACAGAGTTGAGCAGATAAAGAAAAACTTTGTAACCACGATCAATAACGAGAGCAAAATCTATCCGCCGTTATATCTGACACCAGAGGAATATGAGGTGGATGGGCATATTATTCTTTACATCAATGTTCCTGTTGGAAAAACCGTCTACCGCAATGCTGGCAGAATTTATGATCGCAGTAATGAGTCAGATATTGATATAACAGACAATGCGGACATGATTTTTAATCTTTATGCCCGCAAACAAAGCACTTATTTCGTGAATAAGGTTTACCCGGCCATCCCGGTTTCCAGCCTTCGCCACGATCTGATGGATCGGGCAAGGAGAATGACGAGAGTGAATATAGAGCACCATCCGTGGGTTGATATGACGGATGAGGAGATGCTCAGAAGCTGCGGACTCATTCTTGAAGATCCGGAAACGAACAAAGAGGGCATCACACTTGCGGCAATTCTACTCTTTGGTACGGATAACCGAATTATGTCTGTGTTGCCACAGCATAAGACAGACGCTATTTTCAGAGTGTTCAATGTTGACCGTTATGATGACAGGGATGTGATCATTACAAACCTGATTGAAAGCTATGATCGCCTGATGGAATTTGGGAAGAAGCATCTGAATGACGTGTTCACGCTGGATGGTGTACAGCGGGTAAGCGCCAGAGATAAAATCCTGCGTGAAATCATCTCAAACCTGCTCATGCATCGTGATTTTTCCAGCGGATATGTACCGAAGCTTGTCATTGAGCGGGATAGGATCATAACGGAGAATGCTAATCTGGCGCATGGGCATGGAAACCTGAATCTAAAAACATTCAGGCCATTCGCAAAGAATCCGCCGATAGCAAAGGTATTCAGAGAGATCGGACTTGCTGACGAGCTTGGCAGCGGTATGCGAAACAGCTATAAATACACGAAGATGTATTCTGGTGGTGAGCCTGTTTTTACGGAGGCTGATGTTTTTACAATAGTAATTCCTCTTTCCGAGGCTGCAACAGCAACGGTCGGGCCGACTACCCAAGTTGCTACCCAAGCTACTACCCAAGGCGCTGCACAAGCTGAGCTAAGTGAAAAAGATAAGGCATTAGTTAATCTCTTATTGAAGCATCCAGACTATACACAAACAAAGCTTGCGGGTGAATTAGGCTGGGATATTAATACCGTGAAATATTACATGAACAAACTTAAGAAGAATTCTGTAATTCTGCGTCATGGGACAAGCCAGAGCGGTTATTGGGAAGTATTGTATAAAGGTTGAGGCGATGGGATTTCAGACTTGTTCCCACGGAGCGAAGTCTTGAGGCGATCGGCGATATGCCCGGATTGCATATAATAAGTAGGAGCAAGGGTGTTGACTTGTTTCCGCTAACGAGCGCGGTCGTGAAAATGGCGATTTTCGGGTCAAAATGCCCTTTGAGTAATTCCCGTTTACATACGGGGTATATTTCAATCTGGAGCAATTGTGCCACGTGGAGAGCGTGGCGGTATTGGTGTGCGTGAAGGAGTGAAACCGTGTAAATAGCT
Organism: Megasphaera coli; assembly: GCF_900095855.1. Classification (GTDB taxonomy): domain Bacteria; phylum Bacillota; class Negativicutes; order Veillonellales; family Megasphaeraceae; genus Megasphaera; species Megasphaera massiliensis_A. Next base: position 343,247 of record NZ_FMIY01000002.1, read on the forward strand.
TAAAGCCTAAAGCCTAAAGTCAAGGAATTCCATGTGAATGAGCAATTCGCCGGAATTCCTTGTAATATCCGAAAACCACGCGATAGTCATGTGGTTCAAAAGAGCTTAAGTGATGAGGAAAACAAAAAAACTCATGTGATAGGATAAAGACGTGACCTGCCGGTTACGCAAAACTATGACATGAGGAGGACATTAAGATGACAAAGCAATCTAATGTTGGAACTAGTCTAGCACATACAAAATGGAATTGTAAATACCATATCGTATTTGCGCCAAAGTATAGGAGGAAAGTATTCTATGCAGAAAAAAGAGGAGCTATCCGGGATATACTTAGACAATTATGCCAATGGAAAGGCGTAGACATTGTAGAAGGAGAAGTGTGCCCGGACCACATCCACCTACTGGTTAGTATTCCACCGAAATTGAGTATATCAAGTTTCATGGGATCTCTAAAAGGAAAAAGCAGTTTGATGATCTTCCAACGGTTCGGGAAGCTGAAATTTGCGTATCGGAATAAGGCGATTCCGGTGCAAAGGATATTATGTGGATACGGTAGGGAAAAATACGAAAGCGATAAAAGAATATATAGAAAATCAGTTGAAAGCAGATAAAGAGAGCGACCAATTAAGTTTATTTGACCCGCAAGACCCGTTTACGGGTAGCAAGTAACCTCGTGCGTGGCCGGCAGACCAATAAAAAGCGCACTTGTGCGCTGCCTTTACTATTAGGGCTATGCCCGAAACAGAAAAACCACCCGTTATGCGGGTGGATAGTTATTGAGAGACTCTTTTGACTATCATCTAAAGCTGATAGTCAGATTTTTATTCAGAGCAAGTGCAATTTTGCTCATTGTTTCAATACTTGTATTGTGTCCACGCTCAATACGAGCAATGGTAGATTGTGGGACATGAGATAGAGAAGCCAATTCTCTTTGGGTGAGTCCTGCTGACTGGCGTGCATCATAGACTGCAATGGCACTTTCCAGAATAGCTTTCTCAGTCAAATAGCCTTCTTTAAAATTATCGTCTGTGAGTTCAGTTTTTAAGAAATCATCAAATTTAATCGTTGTCATGATTGTTGTCCTCAAATTCTTTCTTTAATTCCTTGGCGTGGTCTATTTCTCGTTGAGGTGTTTTTTGTGTTTTCTTTGTAAAGCCATGAGTGATGATGTAGCGATCATTAACAACATGAAAATAAAGTGCCCTTTGGATATTGGAAGCAACTTTTGAGCGGATTTCAAAGATGTCATTATCTAGTTTTTTCACCCATTCCATACGTTGAGCGACTAAAAGCCCATGCTTTTGTATAGCGGCAATGGTTGCAAGTAATTTTTGCTTGTCTTTAATTGGTATGGTTTGTAAAAATTCTATGAACTCGGTGTGCCCATTTAACCGAGTGTAAAACTCAAATTTAGGTATCTTCATTGTATTTACATGATAGCATATATTGTTCTTTTCTTCAAGACGGGACAAACCAAAACGGGTATTGGGAAGTCTTGTATAAGGGTTGAGATGATCGGATTTAGGACTTATTTCCTTAGGCGAAGTCCTGAGACAGTCGGTGATTCTGTGCGGATGCCTATATAATAGGTAGAAAGAATGTCGTTGATCTGTTTCATCGTTTTTATACGTTGATGATGGGAGTCTGAAGGAGTTTTTTGTGTCAGTTTTTGCGGACATAGGCAGTTGCCGGGCCGGCACCTGTTTTGATAATGTATCCTTCTTTGACCAGTCGTGTCAACGTTCGTTCGATTGTAACCTTGCTGATATCCGGGCAAAGTTCCATAATTTCTTTTTTCGTAATTTGGCCTACTCGCCCCGAAATAAGGTCTTTAATGCGCTCGGGTTTGGATGTTTTTTTTGTCCTGACGTGGCGGATGCGGTCTTCAAATTCAGCATAAGCTTTGTTGATAATGCCCAGGTAATATTTTACAAAGGGCTCATACGTATTGTCTGTATCATGCCAACGGACAGAGCTTACTTGCAGTGCTTCATGATAGGTTTCCTTTGTTTTTTCAATGAGCATTTCTATACTGATGTATTTACCTACCTGATAGCCTGCTTTGTATAGCAATAACAGCGTCAGCAGACGACTCATACGGCCGTTTCCGTCATTGAACGGATGAATACATAGGAAATCCAAAATGAACATGGGAATGAGGAGTAATTTGTCTATTTTCCCGTTATTCCAAGTACAGTTAAAGTTATTACACAGGATATCTACGGCTTCTGCCGTTTGAAAGGCGGGAACGGGAATAAATCGTGCTTTGCGGTGCCCTTTTTCATCCGTTTCGGTAATGACGTTGTCGGCGTTTTTATAATTACCGCCGACAGCGCCGGTGGAATAGGAATATAAATCCCGATGAAGCTGTAAGAGTAAATTGGCGCTCGGGAAGATGTATTCGTAGTTTTCGTGAATCGTAGCCAGGACTGCACGATACCCGGCGATTTCCTGTTCGGAACGATTATGGGGCTCAATTTTTCGGCTGACCAATTCTTTAAGGCGCTTATCGCTCGTAAATATACCTTCAATGCGGTTAGAAGCTCCCGTGCTTTGAATTATAGCGACTTCCGTAAGTGTATTCAGCTCGTTCGGGCCTGTTTCCAAAAATAAATCCTGGCGTCCTTTATGCTCGTGAATTGCCGTAATAAGGCCGATGATTTCAGGCGTCAACAGGGACGGTGCCGTTTTAGTATAATCAAATGTCCGCATAAGAAAATCTCCTTCATTTTACATCTATCTCCGTCATTTTACTATTAAATGATGGAGATAACAATGTTGTGACGGAGATTTTAGTTTATACTTTGTTTTAAATTATCTTACATAACCTGGTTCTGATTGCCAGTGCAGTTTACCATGGATACTTTCGCAAGGCACATATTTTGTTATTTATAAGCCCGAATGGTGGTAGTATAATATAGTCACAAGGAACGATAGTTAAAGGTAATTGGGGAGCTTGTGAGAGTTTCGGAGAGCCGCCCATATTCGTAGCAGCATGTTTTTACCGGTGCAAAGGGGAACTGAGAAAGAATTAGGTTTTATGATTTAAAGGGGTTTATCATGTCAAAAAAGGATTCGAAAGATCAAGAAAGATTTATGTCTTTTATGTTTCGGGGAAAAGAAATATTCAAACCTTTAAATACGGGTTTTATTGATAAAAGGGTAGGCTGCATCAGAGAATATGTAGCTAATATTTACTTTTATACAAAAGACAATCAAACCATTATGATTGATGCAGGGTATAACTATGACAGACTTGCAGAAAAGATGCAGTGGCTTGATATCAATCCGAAAGATATAAAAGATATTTTAATTACGCATCAAGACACAGACCATGTCGGAGCCGTTGAAAAAGACAGCGACGGATTATTCAGTCAAGCAACAATATATATAGGAAGAATTGAAAATGAGTATTTAGAAGGCCGTAAACGTCGTAAGGTCTTGTGGGGACTTTATAAACTGCCGCAGGTTTATATTGACAATGAAAAAGTCTTAATAGACGACGGACAAGTCTTTTATATCGGCAATATCAAGATAGAGGCTTTTCTTGTGCAAGGACATACATGGGGACATCTTGTTTATTTAATTGACGACGAATATCTTTTTACAGGAGATACTATTTGGTTTGGTGCAGACGGCGGTTACGCATTTTTAAATATTCTTGCGGAGGACAGCAAACTGCAAATAAAGGCACTTAAAAAGCTGGAAAAAATACTCAGAGAGAGAAAACTCAAACTCAAAATCATCACGGGGCATACCGGTTGGAGTGATAATCCGGACTTTGCTTTCGCTCACACAGACGAAATTTGTAATGCTTTCAGAAGAAAACCTAAAGTTCACGATCGTAAAGCACCTTATGATGGTTATGACGAAAGAGATGATACGGAAGAAAATGCAAGAAAAATTTTACTTGATAAGTATTAGGCATACATATTTGATTTATGGAGAAGAAATTAACGCCGGACGGAATGCTTGAAAAGGGCCGTGTGAAATTTGGAAAATCATTTTTAAGTGGCGTGAGTATGAAGAGGAGGTTGTGCCATGATTATCAGCGCAAGCCGCCGAACGGATATCCCGGCGTTCTACTTTGACTGGTTTCTCAACCGCCTGCAGGCAGGATTTGTGGACGTGGTCAATCCATTCAACCGTCGACAAGTGAGCCGTATATCACTCGCCCCTCAAGCCGTGGACTGCATCGTGTTCTGGACAAAAGATCCTGCGCCTATGCTTGGGAAGCTGGATAGATTGGACTCATACCCCTATTATGTACAAATTTCCATCACACCCTATGGCTCTGATGTGGAGATGAACCTTCGACCCAAGGCGGCCATCATCAAAGCCGTGCAAGAATTGTCCTCTGTCATCGGGAGGCAGCGAGTGGTTTGGCGGTACGACCCTATGCTGCTGAGTCGGCATTACACGATTTCCTCTCATCTTGAATGGTTCAAGTGCAGCTTGGCACAGCTTGCTCCATCCGTGGAGCGATGCGTTATCAGTTTCATCGATATGTATGCCAAGGCCGAGAAAAATACGCAAGGGCTGAATCTTCGGGAATTGACCGAGGATGAGATGCATGAGTTGGCGGCAGGACTTTCCGGCATTGCGAGGGACAGCGGAGTGACTCTCCAAACCTGCTCCGAGGCCATTGATTTGGAGCAATACGGCATAACGCATGGGGCTTGCATTGACGGCGAACTGGTGGAGCGTATCACGGGTAAGCCTATCCGCATCGGCAAGGCAAAGAGTCAAAGGCCGCTCTGCAACTGCGTGGAGAGTTTCGACATCGGGCAATACGACACCTGCATCCACGGCTGTCGTTATTGCTATGCTAATGCCGGCCCGGAAAAGGCCCGGTTCGGATTCGCTCGGCATGAGAAAGGTTCATCGTGTCTTACCGGCAAGCTGCTGGGCGATGAGAAAATCACGGAACATTAGAACATACGAATAAATGTCCACGACCAACACGTTTTGTCCATACTCAAAATGGGTTGAAATAAGTTTAAGAGGCCATGAAACCGGTTATTAACCGGTTTCATGGCCTCTAATACCAACACGAAATGTCCTATAACCGGCATTTTACTGCCAAATGATGGAGATAGGAATGTCGTGACGGAGATTTTAGTTTACTTTTTTCCTATCAGCAGTGTCGAATCTCCTAACCGCAGCAGGACGGCTTCCCGGCGCTTTGCAAACAGTCCGTTTGCCGTATTTCGGCATTCTACGTGTTCATAGCCGTCCCGGCGCAGTTCTTCCGTAAATTCTTCCATATTCCCGTAGAGGCTTGACGACATGAGATCGTGGATTGCGAAGGTGCCGCCTTTTTTCAGGACCCGCAGCGTTTCTTTCAGCAGTTCCCGCCTGTTTGTACCGTAAATATCGTGATACACGTAGTTACTGACCACTACATCGAAGGTTTCGTCCGGAAAGGGGAGCTTTTTTGCATCTCCCTGCTGAAAACGGACATTCGCGGTTCCTTCGGCACGGGCATTTTCCTCACACAGATCTTTGGAAAAGGAGCCGCTGTACGGCCAGCCCCATATATCTACACCGACCATGTGACCCTGCGGATTTCTTTTAGCGCAGGCAATGGTCAGCGCTCCGCTGCCGCAGCCTACGTCAAGCCCCGTTCCGCCTGCAGGGATCTGCACATATGCGGCAATGCCTTCGACAGTACGTTTCATCAGCTGCCGGTCCCCGCTGTAGGAAAATGCGCGGCGAGCCAGGACTGCCCAGCAAAAAGCTGTACCGGCAATAAGAAAGAGGACGGCGCAGATTCCTGTAGCCGCGTAGCGATAGGAGCCGGCAAGGGCGGTACCGTTATATATGTATAAGAGGAGAACGAACAGGACAACCGTGCACAAAAACAGTCCTTTGATCAATTTCATGGGCATCCAGTTTTTATAATCGGGAAGCATTTCAGTTCCTCCTTTCTTCAATACACTAAAATAAATAATATGATTTTAGGTTAATATGATTATACATCATATATTTATAGTTGGAAATAATTATCATTTATCTAATAACTTATAAAGTAACTAAAGAAACGGTATTCGTGTTGCCGCATTGTTCGGGGGCATGTTGATAAACTGGTCAGATCTGTTTATTTACAATAATATTATAAAACCCTACAATGTAATTAACTTTATTACATAAGGAGGCAGGATCTATGAAAAAGAAAATCATATCGGCATGTGTATTGGGATGTTTTGTATTGGGGGCTTCCGTTTTTGCGGCGGACGACACGGACCTGTCGGCATTGCCGCAGGTTTACCGGAACGATCAGCTCATTACGCTCGACAAGCAGAATGTTGCCAAGGGAAACGGTACATTGTACGGCAAATTTTCTTTTACGCGCGATACGGCCGCGCCGGAACAGGCTATTAAGGAGATCGGCTGGATGACGTTGCAGAAAGGCGATTCCATCGGTCTTCATATGCACGGCGTCAATGAAGACGCATATATCATCATTTCCGGCGAAGGCGTATTTACGGACGGCTCGGGCAAGGAAACAATCGTTCGCGGCGGTGACATCACCATTGCCCGTCCCGGACAGAGCCATGCCCTTCGCAACGAGAAAGAAGAACCGCTCGTCTTCCTTGATGTAATCGCGCAGAATGATACGTATCAGCAGACTCGGCCGCCGCAGCCGGCGGCAAAACAGGCTTAGGAGCGCCGTTCCCGTATGACCGGGGCGGTCTTATAATCCGTTCCGCCCGTGCGCAGCCTTTCGTTATGAAAACAGAGGCGCTGTATATCTGCGGCCGTGATATCGAGCCGCAGCATGGCGGAAGCCTCTTCCGGCAATACGGCGTCGGCCGTTTTGGTGATGATAGGAAAAGAGGAGTCGCCGCGCAGTTTTTTCAGTACATTGCGGCCTCCCGGACCGGCTGCGAGAAGCCGCCCGTATGCCGGCCCGCATGCCGCCCAGGCATTCATTGCGGACTGCCGCATGTGCAGTACCGTATAGGCTGCCATGCGGCGGAGGCGGCTGTGCATATACCGTTTGGTTTTCAGCCGTTCCAAGCCGTCCGATACGGCAGGTGCTTCCTTCATGACCGTATGCCATCTGTTTTCCAGTCCTTCACTGAAGGCGGCAAGATTTTTCAGCGCAGGAGGCGGCATAATGCGCCCGCTGTATAGCACGAGCTCTTCATAACGGCTTTCGTCCGTATAAGCGCCGCTTTCGAGGAGTGTTGCGACTTTCTCGCGGATTGCTGCGGGAATAAACGGCATATATGCATCCGCCGGCGCACCGGCGCGAATGGAGGCTCTGACGGCAGAAGCGTTAGTAAAGCCGCCGGCCGTATCGCCGCGGCGTATGATTGCAAGCTCTGTCTGTCGTGCGTGCATACGGATCGCCTGCGCATACGCAAAGGCAAGGAGCGCGTTCGGTGTAGTGAGAAGATCTGCCGCATGAGGGGAGTATTCTTTCAGGGCGTCAGTAACGGCTCTGCCGTAAGACATGCGGCTGTCCCGGTTTTTTTGCACGGCCCGCATTACGGCTTCTTCTTCCCGTATGGCCGCAAGGCTCATAAAATCTTCGCCCCTGCCGTTTTCGCTGCCGCAGACAAGTGTCGTGATGCCGAGTCTTGCAGCCAGCCGGACGGCACCTGAGGCAAAATCGCCTGCATGGGAGAGGACAAAGGCCGCCGGCAGCTCAAAGACTGTATCGGCGCCGCAGATGAGAGCAAAGGCGGCGCGTTCGTATTTGTCAAAGAGTGCCGGCTCGCCGCGTTGAACGAAGGCGCCGCTCATGATGACCGTAATGACCGTGTCCGTTCCGTAACGGCGCCGTATTTCGCCCAATATATACGCATGCCCCGTGTGCAGGGGATTGAATTCGGCAATGAGTCCGATGTGTTTCATGCAACGCTCCTTTACTCAATCTGTAATATATGTCATTATCGTTTTAATCCGTTATATTCTATGATATAATAAATTCGGTCTGTAAGAAAGCTTGTAGGTGATGTAATGAAAATTGTTAAATTCATAAACACGGCTTTTCTGGCAGCTGTCGTATTCGGCCTTTCCGGCTGCGGCTCGGAAACCGCGGTGACCGAAGAGTACAGTTTCGGACAGGCGCAGCTTCGCGCAGGCAATACGGAATTGTACCTCTTTTCTCCTTTTGAACTGGTGAAAGGACAGGTGCGCGATACGGATACGGCAGTGTACGTCAATCAGGACCAGCATGTCGCCGTCGTTGTGACATATGCGCCGTCTACAGGCTTGACATCAGGCGAAGCTGTTGAAAACGCGATAGCCGAGTTGGAGGCCCGTTCCGAGTACAGCATTGCGGAGAAAAACGTGTCTCCCGCAACCGTACGGGGTGAAGCCGCTACGGAAGGAACCGTAGATTACACGGTTTCCGTAAAAGGGCAGGTAATTCCCGTTGCGGAACGGATTCTCGCTTTTTCTCATGAAGGCTATATATGGACCGTACGGTATACGTATCGCCGCGACGACAAGATGGCGGCGGACGTGACGGAGTATGTTTTCAAACAGCTACAATAACTACTATTTGCGAAAGAAGGTACATTCATGATCGTATTAGTTGTAAACTGCGGCAGTTCCTCTTTAAAGTACCAGCTGGTAAACATGGAAAATGAAGAAGTCATGGCGAAGGGTCTTGTGGAAAAGATTACCCTGCCCGATGCGCAATTGACCCACAAGTGGAACGGACAAAAGAAGGAAATCGTGCAGCCCATTCCGGATCATAAGGTTGCCGTCAAGTTGGTACTCGATATTCTTACGGATAAGGACTGCGGCGTTATCAAGTCGATGGACGCTATTGACGCCGTGGGGCACCGCGTCGTACACGGCGGTGAAGAGTTCGCTTCGTCCACGCTCATTACGGCAGAAGTTATGAAGGCGCTCGAACGTTGCTCCGCTATGGCGCCTCTCCACAATCCGCCCAACATTATCGGTATCAAAGCCTGCGAAGCGATTATGCCCGGTGTACCGCAGGTTGCCGTATTCGATACGTCCTTCCATCAAACGATGCCGCCCAAGGCTTACATGTACGGATTGCCATATGAATTGTATAAAGAAGACGGCATCCGCCGTTACGGCTTCCACGGCACGAGTCATCGCTATGTGGTCGACCGGATTGCCAAGGTCATGGGCGTACCGAAAAAAGACTTGCGCATTATTAATTGCCATTTGGGTAACGGTTCGTCCCTGGCAGCCGTCAAGGGCGGTGTGTGTATTGATACGACCATGGGTTTTACGCCGCTGGCAGGTATGCTCATGGGTACGCGCTGCGGTGATATCGATCCGGCAATCGTTCTCAACGTCATGGATCATCATAACCTTTCTACGAAGGAAATGGATACGCTCATGAATAAAAAATCCGGCGTTCTCGGCATTTCCGGCGTTTCCAGCGATTTCCGCGACTTGGGAGAAGCTGCCGCCAACGGCAATGATCGGGCTCAGCTTGCGCTCGATATGTTCCATTATCAGGTACGTAAACTGATCGGCGCCCTCGCCGCGGCTATGGGCGGGGTTGACGTCATTACCTTTACGGCCGGCGTCGGCGAAAACGGTATTGAGGACCGCGCCGCTATTTGCGAAGGATTGGAATATTTGGGGGCGGTCCTTGACAAGGAACGCAATAATGTACGCGGTAAGGACGCACTTATCAGTACGGATGACTCGACGTGCAAGCTCTATGTTATTCCTACAAATGAAGAGATCATGATTGCTCGCGACACGAAGGAAATCGCCTCCAAATAATCGGTGAGCATACGGATAAAGCGGCAGCTTCGTGAAAGAAGCTGCCGCCTTTTGTATAGGTGTGGAGTATAAGGATGAAACTGATTTATTGGGATATAGACGGGACGATGATTAATACGGGCATGGCCGGTACGCACGCCATTTACGACGTCTTTCGCCGCCTTATGGGAGACGACGCGGCAGTGCCGCATATTTCCGCAGGCGGCAGAACGGACAATTACATTTGCCGGCAGCTCCTGTACCAGGCGCGGGGCGTCATGCCGACGGACGACGAGGTTTTCTCTTTCTGCCGTGAATACGAGCGGAACTTGGTGCGTTGGCTGGATGTAACCAAGCAAGACAGCCGTATTTTTGAAAACGTGCGGGAAAATTTGGAATACTTCCGTCAAAAAGACGATGTGGCACAGCTCCTCCTCACGGGCAACAGCCGCGACGGCGCGCAAATGAAGCTGGCCGCTTTCGGATTGGACGGTTATTTCGACTTTGACCGTTCGGGCTTTGCAGAACACTTTTACGTGCGCGACGACTTGGCACGCCATGCCATAGAAAGAGCAAATGCTCATTGGCGCAATGAAATTGAAGATGTTTTCGTTATCGGCGATACGCCGTATGATATACAATGCGGCAAGGTCATCGGTGCTAAAACCATATCCGTAGCGACAGGCCATTACGAAAAATCCGCCCTTGCCGAAAAAGCCCCGTGGCGCCTCTTTGATACCTTGCCGGCACCGAAAGAAATGGACAGCCTAATCCGTGCGTAAGTGATGGTTTTGGGCTATTTAACGCATTGAAAGGAAAGGACAGATGGATACGAGCGGCTTAACTCAAGAACAAATACAGTTGATTGAATCCCGTCTCCTATCTTTATTAGTAGTGTATGATGGGAGTTTTATCATATAATATCTTTACATGTGTGTTATAATATAAATAAAAATATCGATATATTTTGAAAGGGGTGTATAATATGGAAGCGCTATTAAGGGCAAGGAATCTTTTCTTTGCAGGTATGTGCACATTACTTGCGCCAAGGCAGACATCCCAGCATAGAATTCACGATATATTGGCAAAAGATGATATGAAGTCGTTGAGGGATGATTGGTATGAGGTAGGTAATGATATTCAGGATGCAATGGAGCAATATGTAGAAAAATATGAAAGACGATAAATCTGTCAAAGAGGCTCAAGTAACATTAGAAGTGCCTAATTTCATTCAAAAACAATCTTCAGAAAAAATAAGTGAAATACAAATACGAAGCGGACCGTTACCGATTCCGGGAGAATTACGTGCATACGAAAATATTTGTCCCGGTGCAGCCGATCGCATTATACAAATGGCTGAAAAACAAGGCGAGCATAGACGGAAACAAGAGGATAAGGCTGTTTCGGCAGCTGTAATTGACGGTCATTTGGGATTGGTATTTGCTTTTATTGTATCCGTTGTTGGAATGTTTTGTGGTTTTCTGCTTATCCAAGCTGAACACTCGGTGATTGGTACCTTATTTAGCGGAATTAGTTTTTTGAGTGTGGTAAAAGCATTTTTAACTGCAAGTGATAAGAAAAAGAAAAGTAAATAAGCGTTCTGTTGCCCGCATTCTGTTTGTGCAGAGTGCGGGATTATTGTATATCCGAAAAGCACGCGGTAGTCGCGTGCTTTTCGGATATACAATAAGTCACTGCCCGTAAATCCGGACAGTGACTTCATTGGTGCGAGTGAAGGGATTTGAACCCTTACGTCGTAAGACGCCGGATCCTAAGTCCGGTGCGTCTGCCGTTCCGCCACACTCGCAGGATTGCATTTTATTGTAGCACGGTCATTTCTTCAGCGTCAAACCGATTAGCTGATGACAAGGCCTACAGGGCAGTGATCGCTGCCTGTTATATCCGTGTAGATTTTCGCTTCTTTCAGGCGATCGTCGAGAGATTTGGAGGTAATGAAGTAGTCGATACGCCATCCCGCATTGTTTTGACGGGCTTTGAAACGATAACTCCACCAGGAATAAATTCCTTCTTTGTCAGGGTAGAAGTAGCGCCACGTATCGGTAAAGCCGGAGTGTAACAGTTCCGTCATCTTGTTTCGTTCCTCGTCGGAAAAGCCTGCATTTTTATGGTTGGATTTTGGGTTTTTCAGGTCGATTTCTTCATGGGCTACATTGAGGTCACCGCAGAAAATGACCGGTTTTACTTTATTTAAGGACAGAAGATAGTCGCGAAAATCATCTTCCCAGCGCATGCGGTAATCAAGGCGTACCAATTCGTTTTGACTGTTCGGCGTGTAGCAGGTGATGAAGTAAAAATCTTTGAACTCAAGCGTAATGAGGCGTCCTTCGTGGTCGTGTTCGTCAATGCCCATGCCGTACGAGACGGAAAGCGGCTCGATCCGTGTAAATATAGCCGTACCGCTATACCCTTTTTTATCGGCATAATTCCAGTACTGCTTATACCCGGGGAAGTCGATGTCGATTTGCCCTTCCTGCAGCTTTGTTTCCTGAAGACAGAAGATATCGGCATCCAGGTCGGTAAATATTTCAGGGAATCCCTTTTTCATAACGGCACGCAGGCCGTTTACATTCCACGAAATGAATTTCATGAGTTTTTCCTTTCTTTAACAAGAATCGCGTAATTTGGTATAATAAAACATCTGAATTTATGTAGCTTTTAAGACGTGTATAGTGTATAAGAAAAGCGGTTATCTTGTCAAAATAAAGGAGACGAGAGAAATGGGCATTCATGAATGGGCGGGACAAAAGGTGCGTCCTTCGGACTATCCCGATTTACAGGCCTTGGGCAAGGCGTACTACGAATATATTCCCAATCCGGAGGTTGCAGCGGAAGCGGTAAATTTCGGTACATCCGGTCATCGCGGCAAGGCCGGGGACGGTAATTTTACGGCGGCGCACGTTGCCGCCGTCACGCAGGCCGTCTGTACGCTGCGTGCCGGTTTCGGCGCCGGGGGGCCCATTTTTATAGGAGCCGATACGCATTATCTGTCACAGCTTGCCTATAAGACGGCGTTGAGCGTGTTGATTGCCAACGGCATTCGCGTATTCGTCGACAGCACGGGCGATTTTGTGCCTACACCTGCCGTCTCCCGTGCCATTATACAGTACAATGCGGAGCGGACGGCGGAGCTTGCAGACGGCATTATCCTTACGCCTTCACACAATCCGCCCGATTGCGGCGGCATTAAATATAATCCCGTTACAGGCGGCCCGGCGGACGGCGACATAACCGGAAAAATCGAGGCCGAAGCCAATCGCCTTCTTGCAAATCGCAACAAGGACGTAAAATGCGTCGGTACCGTCGGTACGGATTCGGCTTATATGGACGATTATTGCACATCGTACGATTATAAGGAAGCATATGTCGAGGCTCTGACCGAGGTCATTGATATGGAGGCGATAAGCCGGGCGGACTTACACATCATGATTAACGCTCTCGGCGGTTCGGGGATGAATTATTGGCATAAAATTGCTGAAAAATACGATATTGCCATGGATTTCATCAATGACTCCTATGATCCGCAGTTTTCGTTTATGACTTATGACCATGACGGCAAGGTACGTATGGACTGCTCTTCGCCCTATGTTATGGCGGGCGTTATGAAAAACGGTTCTGCTTATGATTTGATCTTGGCCAACGATCCGGACTATGACCGTTTCGGTATCGTTTGCGGTGCAGACGGCATGATTTCCGCCAATGCTTATCTTACAGTTGCGGCTCATTATTTGGCGACACACCGCAATTTTTCCGGCAAAGGAATCGGCAAAACCGCGGTTACTACGGAATTGTTGGAGAAGGTTGCCGATATGCTCGCCGTTTCCTGCTATGAAGTTCCTGTAGGGTTCAAGTACTTTGTCGAGTTGCTGCGAACCGGAAAAATTTATTTTGCCGGCGAAGAGAGCGCAGGCGCATCCTTCCTTACAAAGGACGGCAGGCCCTGGACGACCGACAAGGACGGCATCATACTCTGCCTCTTGGCGGCGGAAATTATGGCAGTTACGGGCAAGTCGCCCTTTGCGTATTATAAAAAGCTCTGCGAAAGTATAGGTCCGTCCTTCCCGATGCGCAGGGATACGCCTGTCTCCGGCGAAGAAAAAGCACGTATAAAGGCGCTCGCGGCGGCGGACATAAAGACAAAGATCCTTTGCGGCGCGCCTATCCTGTCGGTGCGTACGACGGCAACTTACGGAGACATGCCTATAGGCGGCGTCAAGATCAGGACGAAAGACGGCTGGATTGCGGCGCGCCCGTCGGGAACGGAAGACATGTATAAGCTTTACGTGGAAAGTTTCGTCTCCGCCGCACACGGCGACAAGCTCCTTGCGGAAGGCGGCAGGATTATTCAAACGACTTTGGCAAAAGGCGGAAACCCGTTTGTATAGGCCTTATATTCACACATTGTATGTAGTATTTTTCGGAACAACTGTGGTATAATGACCGTGGATATTACCGATCAGTACGGAGCCGGCGGGTGAATCGCATTCTGCCGCTCCTGTCATGATACATTGAGGGAAAGTAGGCGTGTTCGGTGCTTGCATATTTTGTACCTTTTTTTATTGCTCTCATTATCTCGTATGTATTGACGCCTTTTGTCAAGAAGCTGGCTATTCGTATAGGTGCCGTCGATCGGCCTGACATGCGTAAGGTTCACACGCATGCCGTGCCGCGCTTGGGCGGATTGGCCATTTACATCGGCTTTATGGCGGCCGTCTTATACTCTATGCCTGTTTATTCCGAATTTTTAGGGTTTTTGCTGGGCGCTACGACAATTGTTCTCCTGGGTATTTGGGATGATATTTGCAATATCCCCGCCAAGATCAAACTGGTCGGACAGATTATTGCGGCAGCCATTCCCGTCGCTTTCGGCGTACAGATTGAATGGGTGACCAATCCGTTCGGTGCTATTTTGTTTGTCCCCGAGTGGCTGGCCGTACCGGTTACGATTTTTTGGATTATCGGTTTTACAAATACGGTCAATCTCATTGACGGGCTGGACGGCCTGGCTGCAGGCGTTTCCGTCATTGCGTCCATTTCCATGTTCTTTATTGCCGTCAGTATTAACCAATACTTGCCGGCCATGCTTCTCGTCGCCATGAGCGGCGCGGCCCTCGGTTTTTTACAATATAATTTCAATCCGGCCAAAATATTCATGGGCGATACGGGCAGCATGCTCTTGGGTTATACGATGGCTGTCGTTTCCGTCTTGGGGCTCGTGAAGACGGCGGCGACGGTGGCTCTCGTCGTGCCGATTATTGCGCTGGGCGTGCCTATTTTGGATACGCTTTTTGCCATTGTACGCCGTAAGATGAGCGGTGTTTCCATCTTCCAACCGGATAAGGGGCACTTGCATCACCGTCTCCTGGCCCTCGGCATGACGCAGAAACAAGCCGTTGTCAGTATGTATCTGGTGAGCGGCTTTTTCGGCCTCGTCGCCGTTTTTGTGGCCAATGTAAGCTATACTGTCGGCATTGCCACGATTATCGTCGTCCTGGCGGTCATTATTTATTCGGCCAAGCGAATCGGAGTATTGCGGGGAAGCGGTACGGGCGATGGGGCGAAAAAATAGACGTTGCTTATTTTAGAGGAGGGCGCTTCCATGATAAAAGTAATGGCCGTATTCGGTACGCGGCCGGAAGCGATTAAAATGGCTCCCGTCGTGTTGGAGCTGAAAAAACACGTGCATTCCGTTGAAACGATTGTGGCCGTTACGGCACAGCATCGGCAAATGCTGGACCAAGTGCTGCATTTATTCAAAATTAAACCGGATTACGACCTGGACATTATGGCCCAAGGACAGACACTGTTCGACATTACGTCGCGTGCCATGATGGGACTGAAAGAAGTCTTGGAACGGGAAAAGCCGGACCTTGTCCTCGTTCACGGTGATACGACGACGACCTTTGCCGGCGCCTTGGCGTCGTATTATGAGCAGGTCCCCGTCGGTCATGTCGAGGCGGGCCTGCGGACGGGGGATATATACTCGCCCTTTCCCGAGGAAATGAACCGGAAGCTGACCGGTTCCATTGCGGCTTTTCATTTTGCGCCGACAATGCGGGCAAAGGAAAATCTGCTTAGAGAAAACGTTAATGAACGATCGGTTTATGTGACGGGCAATACGGTTATTGATGCGCTCATGAAGACCGTGCGTCATGATTATGATTTTGCCGATGAGTCTTTACGGTCCGTTGACTTCGAGCATCGCCGGGTTATTTTATTGACGACTCACCGCCGGGAAAACCTCGGTGAACCGATGCGCCATATTTATAGAGCTTTGCGTTCCATTGTGAATGAAATTGATGACACGGAAATCGTCTTTCCCGTGCATCGCAATCCGTTGGTGCGAAAAGTTGTCAACGAAGAATTGGCCGGCCTGGACCGCATTCACTTGATTGAACCGCTCGATTATGAACCCTTTGCCAATCTCATGAGCCGCAGTTATTTAGTCCTTACGGACTCGGGCGGCATTCAGGAAGAAGCGCCGTCCTTAGGCAAGCCCGTCCTCGTCCTGCGCAATACGACGGAGCGGCCCGAAGCGGTTAAGGCAGGAACGGTGGCCCTTATCGGTACAGAAAAGGATGTCGTCTACAACATGACAAAACATCTCCTCACGGATGCGGCCGCGTACAGTGCTATGAGCAACGCCGTCAACCCGTATGGTGACGGGAAATCGTCGGAACGAATCGTGCAGGCCATACTGCATGAACTTACCGGTTCCCGCTCAAGACCGGACGAGTTTTTATAGAAGCAACACAATTGTGTGTTTTTGTACAAACATAGCAAATATCGGCTCGACAGAGCCGATATTTTAGTATGCGGAACCGGGCGCCGGAAGCTTTGAATCCCCTGTTTTTTGTTGACTTTTCCGGCTGAGAAAGAGTAGAATTAAGGCGGTAATACAATTTTCCTGAATAAAGGAAATACCGGAAGGGAGGCGCCCCGGTCACATTCATGCAGCGTTTTGCGGAAGTGCCTGTGCAACATTATGCGCAAAGAGAATGAAAGGAAAGAGTCCGTAACAAATAAGAGCCATGCCATGGAGCTGTTGCAATTGGCGGCTGTAGCCGGTTCATTGGGATTGACACTATTTGTAAATATCCTCGTAGGTGTCGGTATAGGCCGATTCGTTGACGTTCAATTCGGCACGACTCCGTTCGGGCTGCTTTTCTTTTCTTTATTAGGCTCTGTTACCGGTTTTTGGGCCCTCTACAAAAAGGTTGCGAAGTCGGACAAACAGAGTAAAGAGTAAAGGACGTTCTCGTGAAATATTTTGTCGCCTATGTAAAACGGACGATTATACGCCTTATTGCAATAACCTTTGCAGGCACGGCTGTTTTGGCCGTCGCCGGGTACGGAGCGTACATTACGGGCTGGCTCGGCGGCAGCTTTGTCAATCTGGTCTACTTCGGCATGCTCAGCAGCCGGTTGGCCGGGTCGCGGAAAATGCCGGCGGCACAGGCGCAGGCCTTTATTCGCGGCGGCCTGATATTGCGATTGGTCATGATTGTACTTACACTGATCATAGTCGTACAGTTTCCGCAAATTAAACTTTTTACCTTTGTGGCCGGACTTATGATGTACCGGGTTTTAATCTTCGGGGAAACTTTTATCCGTGCTTTACGACATAATGAATAGGAAGGAGGTGTAGTTTATGGAGTTACACGCGGGGCATCATACGGTGATTCAATTGCTGGGGTTGAACGTCAACATTGATACGCTGATTATGACCTGGATGGTGGCGGCTCTCGTCATCGTCGTTACGCTCTTTGCGACGCGCGGACGTGCTATGGTGCCATCAGGCGCGCAAAACGCGATGGAAATGGTCGTGGAAGCCTTGCTGGATCAGTTTAAAGAAAGCTTGGGGCCGAAGTACGGGCAGGTCGTATCCGTTTTGCTGACGATGTTTTTGTTTATTCTCTTTGCCAACGAGTTCGGCTTATTGCCCAATCCGGGTGTGCTTTCGTCGCCGACGAACGATTTGAATACGACTGTCGCTTTGGCTCTCGTATCGTCCTTTTTGGTACATGTGCTGTACATCCGCAACCAAGGACCGAAAAAGTATTTTAAACATTTCTTTGAGCCGTTTACGCTGTTCTTTCCGATTAATATTCTGGAAGAATTCACGAAGCCGCTGACCTTGTCTTTCCGTTTATTCGGAAATATTCTGGCCGGTGAAATTCTGATGGAAGTCTTGTATCAGCTGGTACCTGCGATTGTTCCTTTTGTTTGGCTGGTATTCAGCTTGGTCATCGGCTTGATTCAGGCATTTATTTTTACCATTTTGACAACATCTTATCTAGCTCCGTCATTTAGCGGATCCCATTAATTTATAGTACATAGTATTAGGAGGGTTTTACTTATGGAAAAGGCAATTGTTTTAGCATTCTCGGCATTCGGCGCTTGCTTGGGTATCGGTTTGGCTGCATTGGGCGCGGCTCTCGCCGACGGTAACGCGGCTTCTAAAATGCTCGAAGGTACGGCACGTCAGCCGGAAATGGGCGGTAAACTTCTTACCAACATGCTGATTTCCGTCGGTTTGATTGAATCGATTCCTATTATTGCCGCTGTTATTGCCATCGTTCTGGTGTTTGCCAACCCCTATGTAAGCATGCTGTAAGTCGGGTAAAGAAGACAATCCTGATGAAAACGGGGAGGGAATACGATTGGTCAATATAAACGGTACTTTGCTTTTCCAATTCCTCAACTTCTTTATTCTGGTCTTGATTTTGGCGAAATTTGCTTATAAGCCGATGCTGAAAGTTCTGGAAGAACGGAGAAATAAAATTTCTGCCGACCTGAATGAGGCGGAAATGTCGCGTCAAGCTGCACAAGGCTTGAAGGCCGGTTATGAAAAGCAGTTACAGCAGGCTCAGACGGAAGCGCAATCCATTATTGACAAAGCCGTGAAACAGGCGGAAGCGGAAGGGCAGGCACAGCTTGATTCCATTCGCGTGCAGATTGCCCGCGAAAAAGAATTGGCTCACGCCGAAATTGCCAATGAGCGTGAAGCCGCCGTGCGTGCAATGAGAGAGGAAGTAGTTTCCCTGTCTATGGCTGTGGCGGAAAAACTACTGGAAAAAAATATGGATACGGACATGAATTCCAAGCTCATTAAAGAGTGCATGGAACGCATGGATGCGAAACAAGTATCAAGGTAGGCAATGATGATACCGGAATCAGTATACAGAAAATACAGCCAGGCCATGTTCGATATTGCACAGGAATCACAGTTGTTGGACACGATGATCGCGGATATGAAAGTCGTGCGCGACGTGCTAAAGGATAACGAAGAGCTGCGGAAATTTTTAGGAAATCCGCTGATTACGGCGAAAGCGAAGAAAGAAACGCTGAAAGCCATCTTCGACACTTCCGTTTCCGCTTTGGTGTGTCAGTTTCTCTATGTTATGGTGGATCGGCGGCGAGAAGCGGCAATAACGGAAGCAATTGAAGGCTTTATCGATTTGGCGCGGGAAGCGCAGCATATTGACGTGGCCAAGATTTCTCTTATTAAGCCCTTGACGGCTGAAGAGGAAAAAATGCTTGTCACCAAGCTGGAACAAGTAACGGGCAACAAGATCGAGCCCCTGTATTCTATTGATCCGTCCATTATCGGCGGCGTCGTCATTAAAATCGGCGACCGCGTGATTGACGGCAGTTTGAAGCGACAAATCCATAATATGGAACGCGCCTTGCTACAAGGCGGTGCGGTAAACGAGGTGACGGACTAGAAATGAATATGAAGCCAGAAGAAATTACGGCTATAATTAGGAAGCAAATCCAAGACTATCATGTCGAGACAAACGTAGACGATGTCGGCACGGTTCTGGAAGTGGGCGACGGTATTGCCCATATTTACGGTCTGGATAAAGCCATGGCGGGGGAGTTGTTGGAATTGCCCCACAACGTATACGGCTTGGCCTTAAACTTGGAAGAAGACAATGTCGGCGCCGTATTGCTCGGCGAGGACGAGTTGATTAAAGAAGGCGATACGGTTCGGCGGACAGGCCGCGTCATGCGCGTTCCCGTAGGTGAAGAAATTATCGGCCGTGTCGTTAATCCGTTGGGGCTTCCCATTGACGGTAAAGGTGAAAT
The DNA here is from genome assembly GCF_900095855.1 of Megasphaera coli. GTDB lineage: Bacteria > Bacillota > Negativicutes > Veillonellales > Megasphaeraceae > Megasphaera > Megasphaera massiliensis_A. The sequence goes on from NZ_FMIY01000002.1 coordinate 363,068, forward strand.
TCATACGACTGAATCGCGTCTTATTGAAGTGCGTGCGTCGGGCATTGCCGACCGCCAGCCCGTAAAGGTTCCTTTACAGACCGGCATAAAGGCAATCGACTCGATGGTTCCTATCGGCCGCGGCCAGCGTGAGCTGATCATCGGTGACCGCGGCACGGGTAAGACGGCGATTGCTCTTGATACAATTATTAATCAGAAAGATAGCGGTGTTATTTGCGTATACGTAGCTATCGGCCAGAAAGCTTCTACCGTTGCCAACGTACAACGAACGCTTGAAGAACAAGGTGCTATGGCATATACCGTTATTGTTGCCGCAACGGCTGCCGACGGTGCGCCGTTACAGTATTTGGCTCCTTATGCGGGCGTTTCCATGGGCGAGTACTTCATGAACCAGGGGAAAGACGTTCTTTGCGTATATGATGACTTGTCCAAGCATGCCCAGGCATATCGTGCCATGAGTTTGCTTCTCCGGCGTCCGCCCGGACGTGAAGCGTACCCCGGCGATGTATTTTACTTACATTCCCGGCTTTTGGAACGGGCTGCAAAGCTTTCCGATGATTTGGGCGGCGGTTCCATTACGGCTCTGCCTATCATTGAAACGTTGGCCGGCGACCTGTCCGCTTATATTCCGACCAATGTAATTTCCATTACGGACGGACAGATTTTCCTTGAAACGGAACTGTTCAACTCGGGTGTACGGCCGGCTATTAACGTCGGCCTGTCCGTATCGCGTGTAGGCGGTTCGGCGCAGATCAAGGCGATGAAGAAAATTGCCGGCACCTTACGTTTGGATTTGGCGCAGTATCGCGAATTGGCCGCATTTGCCCAATTCGGTTCCGACCTCGATAAGAGCACAAAGGCGCAAATCGACCGAGGTGAACGGACCATGCGGATGCTCGTACAGCCGCAGTATCAGCCTATGTCCGTTGAAGATCAGGTCATGCAGATTTACTTGGCCGTAAAAGGGTATTTGATGCCCGTACAGGTTGATGACGTTTCTGAATTTGAAGACAAATTTATCAAGTTTATGCATGCGAACTATCCTGAAGTGGGGATGCATATTAAGGAAACCAAACAGCTCGGTGAAGAAGATGAAGCCGTCCTTCAAAAGGGTGTTGAAGAGTTTACGAAGCTTTTCGGCGCAGACCACGAATTGGTCAAAGAGGAGGAATAATCTATGCCGAGTGCACGCGAGATAAACAGACGGATAAAATCCGTAACGAATACACAGCAGATCACGAAAGCCATGAAGATGGTGTCTTCCGTACGTTTGCGTCGTGCACAGGATCGCGCTGCGGCAGCGGCTCCGTTTACTGAAAAAATTGAAGCCATGCTCAGTCGCTTGGCCGCGGCGGCAGGCAGTGAAGCGGATCCCTTGTTTGAACAGCGGGAAGTAAAGCGAACCGCCTATATCGTTATCGGCTCCGACAAGGGATTGGCAGGCGCATTCAATTCCAATATCAACAAGGCGATGGCAAATATTCTGACCGAAAAGGGAAAAGGCGGCACCATGTTTTTTGTGACCGGCCGTAAACCCTTGGAATATTTGAAACACCTTCACGTAACGGCAGAAGGAAGATGGAGCGGGTTTTCCGATAAGCCCCAATATCATCATGCCCGTACGATTGCAGGTGAAGCGGTAGCTCGTTTTCTTGCGGGCGAAGTGGATGAGGTGCAGGTCATATATACAAAATTCCGTTCCGCTTTGTCGCAGGAAGTTACGACAGCCCGACTGCTCCCCATCGGGGCGGCAGCGGAAAGTGACGCGATACCGAAGGAAGAATATATTTTTGCTCCTGACGGAGAACAGGTATTGTCGTCGTTACTGCCGACGTACTTGGAAGCTTTTGTGTATAACGGATTATTACAATCGGCGGCGAGTGAACTCGGTGCCCGGATGACGGCCATGACGTCGGCAACGGATAATGCGGGAGAGCTCATCGATCGATTGACAGTGCATTATAACAAGGTGCGCCAGGCAGGTATTACGAACGAGCTGACGGAAATCGTCAGCGGTGCCAACGCATTGCAGTAAGGTTGTAGACTTAACGTAGAGAGGAGAACCTCTTCATGAGTGATAATTTTGGTAAAGTCATCCAGGTCATCGGCCCGGTTATTGACGTTCGATTTTCTGCAGATAAAGACTTGCCGCCCATTTACACCGCTATTCATGTCAAAGGCGGTGAAGGCGAACAGACTGTAGATCTCGTGGCGGAAGTTATGCAGCATTTGGGCGACGACGTGGTCCGCTGCGTTGCCATGAGTTCGACGGACGGCTTAGTGCGCGGTATGACCGCTGAAAATACGGGCGCGCCTATTCGCGTTCCTGTCGGTAAAGGCGTGTTGGGGCGTATTTTTAATGTCCTCGGCGAAACGGTTGATAAGGTAGATGAAAAAGTGGAAGCTGATGATTATTGGCCTATTCATCGTCCGACGCCGAAGTTCGACAACTTGTCTCCGGAAACGGAAATTCTGGAAACGGGGATTAAAGTCGTCGACCTTATCGCACCTTATGCAAAGGGTGGTAAAATCGGCCTCTTCGGCGGTGCCGGCGTAGGTAAAACCGTCCTTATTATGGAATTGATTCATAATGTCGCGACCGAGCACGGCGGCTATTCCGTATTTACGGGTGTCGGTGAACGGACACGTGAAGGCAACGACTTATGGAACGAAATGAAGGAATCCGGCGTTATCAACAAGACGGCCCTTGTTTACGGACAAATGAACGAACCGCCCGGAGCGCGTATGCGCGTCGGTCTGACCGGCTTGACCATGGCTGAGTACTTCCGGGATAAAGAGCACCAGGACGTACTTCTTTTCATTGACAACATTTTCCGTTTCATTCAGGCAGGCTCGGAAGTTTCGGCACTGCTCGGACGTATTCCGTCAGCCGTCGGTTATCAACCCACCTTGGGCACGGACGTCGGCGCTCTGCAGGAACGTATTACGTCCACACGGGACGGCTCCATTACGTCCGTACAGGCTGTATACGTGCCGGCCGACGACTTGACCGACCCCGCTCCGGCCGCAACGTTTGCCCATTTGGATGCGACGACCGTATTGTCCCGTCAAATTGCGGAACTCGGTATTTATCCGGCCGTCGATCCTTTGGATTCGACCTCCCGTATTTTGGATCCTCATCTCCTCGGCGACGAACATTATCAGACGGCCCGCGAAGTACAGGCGATCTTGCAGAAGTACAAAGACCTGCAGGATATCATCGCTATTCTCGGTATTGACGAACTGTCGGAAGACGATAAGCTTACCGTCGCGAGAGCTCGTAAGGTACAGCGTTTCCTCAGCCAGCCCTTTGCCGTGGCCGAACAATTTACGGGCCAGGCGGGACGGTACGTGCCTTTAAAAGAAACGATTGCGGGCTTTAAGGAAATCCTTTCCGGCAAATGTGATGATATGCCGGAACAGGCATTTTACATGGTCGGTAATATTGAAGAAGCATATGAAAAGGCCAAGACTCTGAAAGGAGAATAGGCTATGGATGAAAAAAGTAAGACCCTTCGTTTGGAGGTTATTACGCCGGATACTTCCGTTTTCAACGATGACGTGGAATTTGTTCTCGTCCGCGCCTTGGACGGCGACCTCGGTATTATGCCGAATCACGCGCCGCTTATTGCTTCTTTGAGTATTTGGCCGTTGACGTATACGAAAAACGGCACGGAAAAGCAAATTTCCGTTGCCAAGGGCTTCCTGGAAGTGAGCGGCAACAAGGTTACCGTTGTCACTCCTGCTGCGGAACTTCCTGAAAATATTGATGTGAAACGGGCTCAAGCGGCAAAAGAACGGGCTGAGCGGCGGCTGGAAAATAAGGCGGAAAACATTGATGTGGAACGTGCCGAACTGGCTCTGCGGCGTGCACTTCTTCGTCTTGACGTGGTGAAGACCTTTTCCGGAAAATGAGACGGAAATACAGTGGGAGAGTCTCTCTGTGAGAGGGACTCTCTTTTTGTATATCCCATAAATTAACAGTATGCGTGTGTTTTAGTATTGATAATTAAAATAAGACGTTGACATGACGGCCGCGGTTTGCTATTCTGCATATAATGAATATATATGCTATACAAGGAGGGATAATGATAATGAAGTATAATTTTGATGAAATTATCGACCGCAGGCATACAAATGCCTTAAATACGGACGGATTCCGCGGTTATATCTTTCATGACTTTGAAGGTAAAAAGATATTTCCTTTTAAGGATGAAGAGTTTGTGCGCATGTGGATTGCCGACATGGAATTCGCCATGTGCCCTCATATCATCGATGCCATAAAAGAGCGCTTGGATAAGCGCATCATCGGTTACAGTCAGGTTTTTGAGCAGTCATTTTACGATGCATATAATGAGTGGAGTGAAAAGATGTACGGCTGGACCTATCCCCGTAAAGATTTTTGCTTTTCTTTGGGAATCATTCCGGCATTGTTTAAACTGACGGAATTTTTATTGACTGATAATGAATATGCTATCGTCAATACACCGGCGTACGGATATTTTCAACATGCCTTGAACTATAACGGGAAAAAAGCACTTTATAATAAGCTCGTCCGCGATGAAAAAGGCCGTTGGCAAATTGATTTTGCAGCGCTCGAACGGGACGCGGCCAACCCTATGGCGAAGCTTCTCATTTGGTGCAACCCGCACAACCCGACGGGCCGTGTCTGGACGGAAGAAGAACTGAAAAAAGTGGCGGCTATCGTTGAAAAGTATAACCTCTGGATTATCAGTGATGAAATTCACTGCGATCTCTTGCGCCAAGGGCAGCGGCACATTCCCATGGCGAAGATTATGCCGGGCTACGACAAGCTTATTGCCTGCACATCCGCGTCGAAGTGCTTCAACATGGCCGGCATGATGTTTGCAGAAATCTTCATTCGCGACGAGGTACTGCGCGATTGGTATATTACATATACCAACTCGTATGCCATGAACGTAAATCCTTTGTCTATTGCGGCCCACGAAGCGGCATACAGACACGGTTATGAATGGCTCGATCAGTTGAAAACGTATTTGGACAAAAACTTCGCTTTTGTCAAGGAAACGTTGGACAAAGAACTGCCGGAAACACATTTTGAAATTCCCGAAGCGACGTACCTCGCCTGGGTCAACTTAGGTGCCTATATGGCAGACGTGGAAGACATTCCCGATTTCTTCGCCAATAAGGCCGGAGTCCTCCTCGAAGGCGGCAATGCCCTCTTTGTGGACAATGCCGAAGGATATGTGCGGCTTAATTTAGCCATGCCCCGTTCTATGATTGAAGGCGGGCTGAAGCGGATTGTGGCGGCCGTCAAAAATAAATAGAATATATTGACGTTCTTCGGACTGTTAATCGGGTTGGCACAAGCGAATCCGATCATATGACCGTAATGAATCGGCTTGTCTTCGGGCAGGCCGATTTTTCTATTCTCTTGTAGCAGGAAAACGCCATATATGGTATTATAAAATGTAAAATTAAACGCCATCTTGTAATAAAGAGCGTACAGACGGAGAGTATACACATGGATTTATTGGCAAGTAAACACTATTGCCTGATTACATACGGTTGTCAGATGAATGAGGCGGACAGTGAGCGGTATGCGGGCCAGCTTGAAGAGTTGGGCTATACGATGACGGAAGACTGGGAACTGGCTGACGTTATTCTCATAAATACGTGCTGTGTCCGCGAGACGGCGGAAGATAAGGTGCTCGGTAAAATTGGCGAGCTGAAACACGTAAAGGCCCGCAATAAAAACCTCATTCTCGCCGTTACGGGCTGCATGGCCCAAGAATGGCAGGATCGCCTTTTTAAGCGGGCGCCCCACTTGGATTTGGTCATCGGCACGCATAATATACACAAGCTCATCGAGCTCATTAAAGAGCGGCAAAAGGGGATGAACCGCTTTCTCGCCGCCGATATGGGCGAGTCCGTCTTTCATGACATCCCGACCAAACGGTTTCAGAAGTTTTTTGCCTGGGTGCCCATCATGAACGGGTGCAACAAGTTTTGTACATACTGTATCGTGCCGCATGTGCGGGGCAGAGAAGTAAGCCGTCCTTTGGAAGACATTGTGGCGGAAATTAAGCGGATTGCCGCTGACGGGTATAAGGAAATTACCCTTCTCGGGCAGAACGTCAATTCATACGGTCTCGATTTTCGGGACGGTACGGATTTTTCAGCCCTCCTATACGCCATTGACGATATTGACGGCATCGAGCGGGTGCGTTATATGACGAGCCATCCCAAGGACATGACCTTTGCCATGGTCGACGCCATTGCGGCCTGTAGGAAGGTCGTGACGCACCTGCACCTGCCCGTGCAAAGCGGCTCGACCGACTTGCTGAAGCGTATGAACCGCGGTTACAGTACGGAACATTATTTGGAACTTATTGATTATATTCGTGAGAAGATGCCTCATGTCGTATTGACGACGGATCTCATTGTCGGATTTCCCGGCGAGACGGAAGAGATGTTTCAGGAAACACTCGCTCTCCTGCGCAAAGTCCGCTACGACATGGCCTATACTTTTATTTATTCACCGCGTACGGGAACGCCGGCTGCGACTATGGACGGTCAAATCGATCGGGCCGAAAAAAGCCGCCGCTTAAAACGCCTTATGGAAGTACAAAATGAAATCAGCCTGGCTTATAACAAAGAAATGGAAGGCAAGGATTATGAAGTCATTGTCGAAGGACCTACGAAGAACGACGCTGACCGCTGGTTCGGTCGAACGAGCGGCAATAAGATGATCATTTGGGATAATGACGACACACTCGCCGTAGGTGATACGGTGACGGTGCGCGTTGACAAGGGGCAGACGTGGGTTTTGAAGGGGCATGTTCTGAAATAGGAGGTTTATTTTGGCCGAACAGACGAATTTGACGCCTATGATGCAGCAATACTTGGCAGTCAAAGAAGAATGTAAGGATAAATTACTATTTTTCCGCCTCGGTGATTTTTATGAAATGTTTTTCGATGACGCTGTTATCGCCTCACGCGAGCTTGATTTAACGCTGACGGGACGTGCAGGCGGCAATAAGGAGCGCGTGCCTATGTGCGGTGTTCCCTTTCATTCGGCCGATACGTATATTGAGCGCCTTGTTCACAAGGGATATAAGGTCGCTATTTGTGAGCAAATGGAAGACCCTAAGACCATAAAGGGAATTGTGAAGCGGGAAATTATTCGCGTCGTTACACCCGGTACGGTTACGCTTGAACACGCCGTCTCATCGAAAAAAAATAATTATATAGCCTGCCTTGTAGAAAAAGACGAGCTTTTGCAGACCGTCCTTACAGATGTGACGACGGGCGAGTCTCTATGGATGACGTGCAGTGTCGGCGAATTGGATGATAAAGTTTTCGATGTCTTTTCCGTCTATGAGCCTGTCGAATTGGTCTATGCCAATCTTGAAGCACGCCTGCCGGCCGTACGGCAGTTCATTAAGAGCCGTCTCGGCCGCTGCGCCCTTACGCCGTATGAGGTTGATGCCGCTGTGGATTATGAGGGCCTGGGCAAAACCTATTTTCCTGCCGACGCTATGAAAACGGCTTCGCCTGCGGCTCTTGCCGTCGGTATCTTACTGACTTACGTGAAGGACGTCATGAAGTCCGACGTGTCCCACATTTCATCCTTGCGTCCGTTGGCCCATGAACGGTGTCTTCTCATTGACGCGTCCGGCCTGCGTCATTTGGAAATCACGCAGAATGTGCGCGACGGCAGGCGTAAGGGCACTCTCCTCGAGGTGCTCGACTACACGGAAACGGCTATGGGGGCCCGTTTGCTGCGCAAGTGGCTGGAAGCGCCCTTGCTGCGCCTTGCCGATATCGGTGCGCGGCAGGATGCGGTTGAAGACCTGCTCGGTCATGAAATTATGAGGCAGGATTTGTCGGCAACACTCGGCAGGATATACGATTTTGAACGAATTTTGACGCGCATCGGGACGGGAACGGCGGGGCCGAAGGATCTGGTCGCCCTGCGAGAATCACTGCGTGTATTGCCTGACTTGCGTACTGTCCTGGGGCAGGCGCAAGCGCCGCTCTTGCAGTCCCTTTGCCGGGAAGTGGCCGAGCACGGCGACGTATATGACCTTTTGTGCCGTGCCGTCAAAGATGATCCGTCCGCAGTTATTCGTAACGGCGGCATCATTCGCGAAGGCTATTCGTCCGAGCTCGACGAGATTCGCGGCATTTCGGAAAACAGCCGCGCTTACTTACGCGAACTGGAAGAAAAGGAAAAGGAAAGTACGGGAATTAAGCTGAAAATCGGCTATACGAAAGTTTTCGGCTATTATTTTGAAATCAGCCATGCCAATACGAAACCCGTTCCGTCTTACTACGTGAGGAAGCAGACTCTCGTCAATGCGGAACGTTATATTACGCCGGAGCTCAAGGACTTTGAAATAAAGGTTTTGACTGCCCAAGAACGGCTTTTGGCCTTGGAGTATCGCCTCTTCGGCGAGTTGCGTGAGCAGATTCGGAAGCACATTCAGGCCATGCAGATTACGGCCCGTGCCATTGCGCGTATAGACTGCCTTTACAGTCTGGCGAGCGCTGCCCGTGAAAACCGCTATGTCCGGCCGGGTCTTAATAATGACAGAGTTATTCATATTGAAGACGGCAGACATCCGATTATTGAAAAGTATATTCAGGACGGCGTTTTTGTACCTAATAATGTAACCTTAAACCACGATGACCACGAAATTCTCGTCATTACAGGCCCCAATATGGCCGGCAAGTCCACGTTCATGCGCCAAGTCGCGGTTCTCGTCCTTATGGCGCAGGCAGGTTCCTTTATTCCTGCGAAAAGCGCGTCCGTCTGCCCTGTAGATCGGATTTTTACACGTATCGGTGCAAGTGACGATATTCTTGCGGGGCAGAGTACGTTCATGACGGAAATGAAGGAAGTGTCGTATATCTTAAAACATGCGACGTCCCGGAGCTTGCTTATTCTCGACGAAATCGGCCGCGGCACGAGTACCTTCGACGGTATGTCCATCGCCAAGGCGGTTATCGAATACTGCCTGAAAAACGTCCATGCTTTTACGCTCTTTGCCACGCATTACCACGAACTCGTCGCCATGGCGGACGAGTCGGAAAAGCTGAAAAATTACACTGTTGCCGTCAAGGAAAGGGGCCGGGCCATTACCTTTTTGCGCCGCATCGTCCCGGGCGGGGCGGACCGCAGTTACGGCCTGCACGTAGCGCGCTTGGCGGGCCTGCCGGAAGCGCTTCTGAAGCGGGCTGAAGTCATCCTGGCGGACCTGGAAAGCTCCGGCAGCGGTTATGTCCCTGCGCCTGCCGAAGCTGCCCGGTCTTCCGGCTTTGACGGCAATGACGGTTTATTTTCCAATTCCGTCATCGACAGGCTCTTAGAGGTCGATGTGATGAGTATGACGCCTATTGAAGCCATATCGTTCTTACATACACTGCAAAAAGAGGCGAAAGAAGGGAGTGGAGTGAAATGAGTTCCGTCATTCATGTGCTTGACGAAAAAACGGCCAATAAAATCGCTGCCGGCGAAGTCGTGGAACGGCCGGCATCGGCTATTAAAGAAATGATAGAAAATGCCTTGGACGCAGGCGCGACGGCTATAGAAACGGAAATTGCCGACGGCGGACAGACGTACATGCGCGTCAGTGACAACGGCTGCGGCATGAGTCCGGAAGATGCGAAGAAGTGCATTATTCGCCACGGTACCAGTAAAATAAGCACGATTGAAGACATTTTCGCAATCAGTTCTCTCGGCTTTCGCGGTGAAGCCGTGCCGAGTATTGCCGCCGTTTCCAATTTAGTGATTACAACGCGTATGGAGGGCGATGAATTTGCTTATCGCCTTACTTTGACAGGCGGTGATATCACCGGAGAAGAACAGACGGGAGCAGCCGTCGGTACGACTATGGAAGTAAGTGATCTTTTTTTTAACACGCCGGCGCGGAAAAAGTTTATGAAGAGCGAACGGACGGAAACGTCCAAAATAAATGATATCCTGACAAAGCTCGCCTTGGCGCGTCCCGACGTAGCTTTTACGCTTATCAACAACGGCCGTACGTCCGTCCATACGGGCGGCAACGGAAACGCATTGGATGCCGTTGCCGCCGTGTACGGTGCCGCCGTGGCGAAAGAGGTATTTCCCGTCTCGTACAGTAACGATGAAATTACGGTAGAAGGCTTTGTCGGGAAACCGTCGCTTTTAAAGAGCACGCGAGCGTGGCAGACGTGTATTGTCAACAATCGGATTATTCACAACGCCGTTGTCTTTAAGGCCGTTGAAAATGCATATCACGCCATGCTGCCGAAAGCGGGATACCCCTTTGCGCTTCTGCACATACACATCGATCCGGCCGTGATTGACATAAACGTTCACCCGGCAAAGACGGAAATAAAATTCTCCGACGAGCAGCAAGTGTACAGAGCCATATACCACAGCATCATTACGTCTCTCACGGAAAGGGAGAAGCCCGAGCAAGTGGCAACGCCTATCGACTTGACGTCACGACAGATTACGAAAGCCGAACTGAATGCTCCGGCTGTGACTCCGTCGGCTTTCGCTTTTTCCGAAGCGGGACGGGCAGGCGTAAAAGAAACGGTTCCGGCAAGAAATGATTTATCCCATGAATACAGGCCGCTGCAGCATGATACGAGAACACCTTATCGGCCCGACCCGGCCGTGCGTGATTGTGCTGCCGGCAACGCATTCAGCGCATTTATGGAAGAACGGGATGCGGCCCGGCCGGTGCAGACTATCACATTTGACGGCGACGAGGATGTTTTCATTCCTTTAGGCGTTGTAGCAGATTGTTTTATTGTTGCCAAGAAGGGACAAGATCTTTATCTCATCGACCAGCACGCCGCACACGAACGGATCCGTTATGACAAGTTGTGCAAGCGTACGGAAGCCTTGCCGAGCCAGCAGCTTTTGACGGCGGAATTCGTCGAAGTGGACGGCCGCGATATGGAGCTTTTTGCGGAACGGGCACACGTTTTTGCAGACCTGGGTTACACCTATTCCGAAGCGGGTCCGACGACGCTGCGCATCGAAGCGATTCCGGCCGATTTGCCCGTAGGGGATATAAGCGAATCACTTCAGGAAATTTGCCGTATTCTTCACGAGAGTCCGATGACGGACAAGGCCGTGCTGCGTCATCGTTCGTTGGCTTATTTGTCCTGCCGCGGTGCCGTGAAAGCGGGGGATGTCCTCAATATGAGAGAAATCAGGGAATTGTTGGAAGAACTCTTTCATACGGGAACCCCTTATGTGTGCCCGCACGGACGGCCCGTTATTGTGCGCTTTACGCCGGACGAGCTGGCCAAGCTCTTTAAGCGGATTTAAGATGAGCACACCTGTAATTGTGACGACGTCCTTAAAAGCGGGGACGGCCCTCATACGGGAAGGCGGAACCTGGGCCCGTTCCGTAGGCGCCCGCTTTGAGCCGCGCCGCGGCAGAAGTATACAAGAATTGCGCAGGATTTATGAAAGCTTTCTCATTTACACGACGCGGGGGCCGGAAATACATACGGATACCGGTGTACATCGCTTTCACCTGAGTATGGCGGAACTCCGCATACAAAAGCTGCGCGCCGGCGGTACGGATCATCTTTTGGACGCCGTCGGTATGCGCAGGGGCGTGCACTTTCTCGATTGTACGTGCGGCTTCGGCGCCGATGCGGCGACAGTTTCTTTTTATTTGGATGACAAGTCCCGCATTGACGCCGTAGAAGGATCGCCCTTGTTGGGACGCGTAACGCAGTGGGGACTTACCCGTTATATCCATGAACGGGATGACGTTTCGGCCGCCTTACGGCGTATTAACCTGTACCTCGGCGATTATGAGACCTATTTACGCAGTTTGGCTGACAAGGCGTATGACATTATTTACTTCGATCCCATGTTTGACCGGCCTATTGCCGAAAGTTGCTCTTTTGCTCCCGTGCGTGCCGTTATGGAACACGGCGGCTTGTCGGCGGATACGGTGAAAACGGCGCTTTTAAAGGCGAAAAAGAGGGTTATTATTAAAGGCCGGGACTTCGGCGAGCTGAAAGCCGCTTATCCGCACCTGCGTTTATGCGGCGGTAAATACAGCCGTGTCGCCTACGCGGTCTTGGAGTGTGAACCGTAGATGAATGAACTCATTGCCGTCGTCGGTCCTACGGCAGTAGGAAAGACGGCGATCAGCTTTTCTCTGGCCGAACGCTTTCATACGGAGCTGATTTCCGGCGATGCCTATCAGATTTATAGAAAAATGAATATCGGGACGGCAAAACCGTCAACGGCGGAGCTCGCGAGGTATCGGCATCATCTCATCAACATTGCCGAACCGGACGAGTCTTATTCGGTCGCCGCTTTTCAGGAAATGGCCACGGCGGTAATCGCTGATTTGCATGAATGCGGTATGATTCCCGTCATCGTTGGCGGCACGGGCCTTTACGTCCAGTCACTCCTCGAAGGGTATGCTTTTGCTGCGAAGAAGGTCGAGCCGCTGGAAAGGCAGGCGGCAAAACAGCGTATTGCAGCCTCTTCGGCAGATGAGTTGAAGAAATACATTCATGGCGCTACCGGTTGGGAGCCGTCCGATTGGCATGAGCTGTTGGCCAATTCGCAGCGTCTCATTCGCCTCGTTGCCGCTATAGAAGGCGGTGACGGCAAAGAAGCCGTGCAGCCCCGTAAGCGCGGCAGTCTCGTCTATGACGCCTTCGTTATCGGCCTGTCTTTGCCGCGGCCCGTTCTCTATGAGCGCATAGAACGGCGTATTGACGACATGATTGCCGCAGGCTGGGCCGAAGAAGTGAAAGGTCTTTTGGCTGACGGTATCAAGCTTGATGCACAGGCCATGAAGGCCATCGGTTACGGTGAGATGGTTGCCTACATACAGGGAAAATTATCCCTTGACGAGGCGGCGGCGCAGATTAAGACGCGGACCCGTCATTTTGCAAAGAGGCAGCTTACGTGGTACCGCCACATGCCGTATATTCGTTGGTATGAAAAAGAAAAATACGCCTCCGAAAAGGAATTGGTCGAGACGGTTGTGACGGATATAGAGGCGTGGTCGCAGTGCCTGAAAAGGAAAGGTGTGTAGAAAACGATGGATATAGAATCGATAAAACGGGAAGCCCTGCAGGACTGTGCCGAACAGTTTGCACGCATCGACGCGGTAAGCCTGAAAAATACGGAGAAAGTATTGCAGGCTTATAGGGACGCGAAGCTGTCGGCCTTTCATTTTTCAGGCACGTCCGGCTACGGCTACAACGATTTGGGCCGGGAAAAGTTGGATGAAGTGTTCTCTTTTGTCTTTAAAGCGGAAAAGGCTGTTGTACGCCCCCATTTCGTGTCGGGAACACATGCGCTGGCAACGGTACTCTGTGCCATCCTGGAAAAAGGGGATCTGCTCGTTTCTCTTGTCGGTGCGCCGTACGACACGATGCAGGGCGTTATCGGCTACGCCCGGGACAGCCGTAATTCTTTGAAAGAAAAGGGCATTTTTTACGATGAAGTACCCTTAAAAAACAATACCTATGATTTGCAGGCTATCCGCACCGTCGTTCGTGAAAAGAAACCGAAGCTCGCCCTCCTGCAGCGCTCACGCGGCTACAGCCCGCGTCCGTCCCTGCGGCCGGAAGATATACGCCTTATTATTGACACCGTGCGGGATGAAAGTCCGGAAACCATTTGCTTTGTCGACAATTGCTACGGCGAATTTGCAGCTGAAGAAGAACCTGTCGAGCTGGGTGCACATATTATTGCAGGCTCTCTCATTAAAAATCCGGGCGGCGGCATTGCACCTACCGGCGGATATATTGCAGGCCGGGCGGATCTCGTGGAAAAGGCGGCAGACTGTTTGACCGCCCCCGGTCTGGGTGATGAGCTCGGTTCTTATGCTGCCGGCTACAGGCTTTTCTTTCAGGGCCTTTTTATGGCGCCTCACGTGACGGCACAGGCTGTTAAAGGTGCCGTCTTTGCGGCAGCCGTATTCTCGCGTCTCGGTTTCTCCGTATCGCCTGCGGTTCAAGAAAGACGGTACGATTTGATTCAGACCATTGCCCTTAACAACAGGCACAATATGGAATTGTTCTGTCAGGGCATTCAGCGTTTTTCACCGGTTGATGCGCATGTCCTTCCCGTCGCCGACGACATGCCGGGCTATGCCGATAAGATCATTATGGCTGCCGGCGACTTTGTGCAGGGCTCGTCCATCGAGCTTTCTGCCGACGGCCCCATGCGCGAACCGTACCTCGTTTACCTCCAGGGAGGTATCGTATTGGAACACAATATCCTTGCCGTACTGCAGGCGGCACAGTTTATTTGTGACGAAGGAGGCTTTTTGCCGTCATGATCAAAGAAGTTCTTATTGTCGAAGGCCGAGCTGATGAAGCGCGTATCAGAGCGAGCAACATCGAGGCCGATATGATTCGCACGGACGGCTTTAATCTGCGGCCTGAGACGATAGAGCAAATCAGGCACGCTTACGAGAAACGGGGCATCATTATTCTGACCGACCCCGACAGGGCGGGCGAGCTTATTCGCACCTACCTGTCCAAGCGCTTTCCCGAGGCCAAACACGCTTTCGTGCCGCGGGACGAGGCCGTTGCCAACGATGATTTGGGCATTGAACAGGCCTCTCCCGAAGCGATTCGGCGGGCCTTGGCAAAGACGCGGTGCGCCACCTTTTTGCCGGTTGAAGAATTTACCATGCATGACCTGTGGCGGCATGACTTGAACGGATCCGAGGATGCGGCGAAGCGGCGCGCTTTTTTGGGTTCCCTCTTGGGTATAGGCTACGGTAATGCAAAGCAGTTTCTACGTCGCCTCAACCATTACGGCGTAAGTCGCCGGGAGTGGGATAAGGCCGTTGCGCGCCTTGATGAGGAGTAGAAGATGAAAGAAAAAGAACTGGCAAACCCCGACGTAGTGCGGTATCTTGTGAATCGATTCAATTTACGCATGAGTAAAAAATGGGGACAGAATTTCCTTATTTCGCCGCAAATTATACGTAATATAGCTGCCGTATCGGGTCTTGAAGAAGGCGATCCGGTTCTGGAAATAGGCCCGGGCATCGGTACGCTTACGCAGGGGCTGGCCGAACTGGGGGCCGACGTGACGGCCGTGGAAATTGATTCGCGGCTCCTGCCGGTTTTGAATAAGACACTGGCTGTATATGACAACGTGCATATTATTCACGGTGATATCCTGAAAACGGATATTGAAAGAGAAATGGGTTCCGAACCGTTCACGGTTTGCGCCAACCTGCCTTATTACATTACGACGCCCATTATTATGCGTCTCCTGGAAGAGCGCCATGCCGTAAAGCGAATGGTTGTCATGGTACAGAAGGAAGTGGCGGAACGGATGATTGCCGCTCCGGGAAACCGCATTTACGGTGCCTTGTCCGTAGCCGTACAGTACTACACGGAGCCGCGCATAGAGTTTGAAATTTCACCGCGTGATTTTCTGCCGCCACCTGCCGTCACGTCGGCAGTAGTAGTCATGGACGTGCGGCAGGAAGCGCCCGTAACCGTAAGGAATGAAAAAAAATTCTTTCAAGTCGTAAAATTTGCCTTTGCCCAGCGGCGTAAAACCTTGTCCAATGCCTTGAAGGGCGGCGGCATTGTTGCGGCCGATGTACAGGAGCTTCTGGCGCGTGCCGGCATAGACGGCTCACGCCGCGGCGAAACGCTTACTCTTGCCGAGTTTGCCGCCCTTGCCGACGCCTGGACGGAAGCGACGGCGGGAAAATAATCTATACGCCCGGGGCGGTATCGGGCATTATAAGGTACAGATGATGAAACGGTCGGGGAACATTAAAACGGCAGTGCTCCTTCTCACGGGAGCACTGTGTATATGCCTGCTCTTTGCCTGGTGGAACGGCAAATCGCCGAGCCGTCTGGAACGGGAAGGGCGTAAGGAGACGGCACCGGTCATTCGGGCGGAGACGGAAGTACTGGCTCCCAATATAATTCTTGCGGATGCGGACGGAAAGCGGTTGAAGCTTAGAGAATTATATAACGAAAAGCCCGTATGTCTTTATTTTTGGCATCCGTGGAACGAAAATACGGCGATCGGCCTTGACCTCCTGCAGGAGCTGCAGGAAAAAGAGGGAAACCGTATATATGTCTGTGCCGTCACCTTGGACGGGCGGAGGGAAGAGGCGTACGCTTATATAGAAAAAAAGGGCTATACCTTTTTAAGCTATACGACGGATGTGCGAACGTTGCGTGAATACGCTATAAAAGCGCCGCCCGTGTGGATATGTATTGATAAGGGCGGCAAGATAAAAGATAAGTCCGAGGATATGACCATAAAAAAATTACTTTATATTCTTAGTAGTTAATAATTATTATTGACAAAATAATTATCTTCGGATATACTATTCTCATGAGAAGAAATATCATTATAAATTGTTGTTTATAAAGGAGGATAATTATGTCTCTTAACGGAAAGAAAGTAACGGATTTTACATTACAGGCTTATCAGGCCGGCGCATTCAAAGAAGTAACACAAAAGGATTTGGAAGGCAAGTGGAGCGTGCTCTTCTTCTACCCCGCAGACTTCACCTTCGTATGCCCGACAGAGCTCGGTGACTTGCAGAATAAGTACGAAGAATTTAAAGCTATCGACTGCGAAATTTACTCCGTATCGTGCGATACGCATTTCGTTCACAAAGCATGGCATGAATCTTCGGCGACAATCGGCAAGGTCGAATTTCCTATGCTCGGCGACCCGACGGCGGTCCTCTCCAAAGACTTGGACGTGTACATCGAATCAAGCGGTGTAACGGAACGGGGCACTTTTGTCATCGATCCGGACGGCAAGGTCGTTCTCTACGAAGTAAGCGCCGGTAATATCGGCAGAAATGCAGATGAATTACTGCGGAAAGTACAGGCTGCGCAGTTCGTTCGCAAACACGGCGACGAAGTGTGCCCGGCAAAATGGAAACCCGGCAAGGAAACGTTGAAACCGGGCTTCGATTTGGTCGGAAAAATTTAAGCCCTTTGCAGTACAGAGCCGTATGCGACATATCCGTGCCGCATACGGCTTTCTCGCGTTTAACAAGCGAAAGATATCGACTTTTTTCCGTTCCCGTCGTATAATAATTTCAATTTACAGATATATAAAACACAGCACAAAGGAGTGCGCATGAAGCAATCAAAACTTGCTGAGGAGCGAAGAATACAGGTCTGCGCCTGTTTGGTCATCGCTTTTATTTTATTGGCCGTTCATTTTGTCATCCCCGATTTTTACAGTACTTTGCTGACCTTGACCATGGCGGGAAATGTGCAGGGCCTGACGGACTATATTCTGTCCTTCGGCTACGGTGCCATGGCCATGAGTATACTCATGATCCTTCTCACCAACATGACGGGTTTGCCGTCCTTGCCTTTTCTAATCGTCAACGGACTTATTTTCGGCCTCGTCCCGGGAATTGTTGTCTCGTGGATCGGCGAAGTCCTGGGCAATATTACCGGCTTTATAGTCATGCGTACGGTCTTTCGCGACTTTGCGGGCCGTCTTATTGCCAAGAATAAGCGGTTTAACCGCATTGACTCGTACAGCAGTTTTCGCAACGTCCTCATTGCCCGCTCTCTTCCGTATACACCGAACGTATTGCTGACGGCGCTTATGGCGTCGAGCAGCGTGTCTTTTGCGGATCATGCGCTGGCCACGTTTATCGGTAAATTGCCGGCCGTCGCCATTGAAGTTCTCTTCGGCCATGACCTCGTATACATCCGGGAAAATGCGGACAGACTGCTTGCCGTTCTCATCCTCTGCCTGGCAGGCTACGGTATATACAGATGGAAAAAGAAGTGCAGGTAATATATTACCCGGCTCAAAGGAGTACTATGGAAACGCGTTACCGCGTCTATTCGGACTATCTTAAAGACCGATACGGTGAAAAAGTATATAAGCTTCCCGTCAGTATCCCCGATACGTGTCCCAACCGGGACGGCCGTCTCGGCACGGGAGGCTGTGCCTTTTGCGGTTCCATCGGTGCAGGCTATGAAAATCTGCCTGCCTCCGTTACCGTAGCCGAGCAGATCGAAAAGAACAGGGAGCACATTGCACCGAAGTACAAGGCACATAAGTTTATCGCCTACTTTCAGAATTTTACGAATACCTATATTCGGCCGGACCTCTTTAAAGAATACCTCATCAGGGCCTGCCGCCCGGGCATTGTCGGACTTGCCGTAGCGACGCGCCCCGATTGCCTCAATGAGACGTACTTGGACATTATGGCGGAAGTCAAGGCGCAGTACGGTGTGGACATTCTCGTCGAACTCGGGCTTCAGACCGTAAATTATAAGACCTTGAGGAAAATCAACCGCGGACATACGGTGGCCGAATATATTGACGCCCTCATGATGCTCGCGCCTTACGGCTTTCGCAATTGTACGCATGTCATCATCGGACTGCCCGGCGATGATATGGCGGATACGATAGAAACGGCGAAAATTATTTCCGCTTTGCCGACGCATGAAGTAAAGCTGCACGCCCTCTATATCATTAAAAATACGCTCTTGGCCAAGTGGTATGCCGCAGGGAAAATCAATCTGATTACAGTGGAAGAATATGTGCGTCGCGTCGTCGCCTTTTTGGAATACGCCAGGCCGGACATAGTCTTTCAGCGGCTTATCGGCAGAGCGCCGCAGGCAGCAACCGAGTTTGCCAACTGGGGTATGGGCTGGTGGCGTATACGCGATATGATCGATTACGAATTGGCCGCCGCCGACACTCGGCAGGGTAAAAAATGCACCTATCTGCACGGTAAGGCTGTGCGGCAATTTACGGAATAAGGGAGAGAGAATTGACAGAAAAGCGGTTTATATTTTCCGACCCGTCGGAAGCGCGGCATTTGTCGGGAATGCATGACGAAATAGTAAAAGCTCTGCAAAGCGAGTTTCCCGCTTGTCGTTTGGCGGCTCGCGGACTGGATTTATTTTTAAGCGGTCCCGCCGAAGAGCTCTCGGTGCTGGAGCAGGTTTTGCTGCAGCTGCGCGGACTCAATGCGGAAAAGGTCTATCCTACGACGCAGCACGTGCGGTATATAACCAAGCTTTTGCGGGAAGGGAAGGGGGAAATACTGACAGCCTTATATGCCGATACGGTCGGCATGTCCGCCAAGGGACGGCTCATAAAGCCGAAAACAACAGGCCAAAAACGGTATGTCGATTCTATCCGCAAAAATGCGGTCACCTTCGGCATCGGTCCGGCAGGGACGGGGAAGACGTATCTTGCCGTCGCTCTTGCGGCCTTTTATTTAAAGAACCGGGAAGTCGAACGGATCATTCTTACCAGACCGGCCGTAGAAGCAGGTGAGAAGCTCGGTTTTTTGCCCGGCGACATGCAGGAGAAAATAGATCCCTATTTACGGCCTTTGTACGATGCGCTGACGGATATGTTCGGCTTCGATCTGGTACAAAAAATGCAGGCCAAAAATATTATTGAAGTGGCGCCGCTCGCATATATGCGCGGCAGAACGCTGGAAGAAGCGGTGATTATTCTGGACGAGGCGCAGAATACGACATGCGAGCAAATGAAGATGTTTTTAACGCGCATGGGAAGTCATTCGCGCATGGTCATTAACGGCGACATTACGCAAATCGACTTGCCGAACCGCCATAAGTCGGGGCTGGTTGAAGCGATCGACGTTCTTACAGGCGTGCAGGGAATCGGTATGATGTATTTTACGGACGAAGATGTAGTTCGTCATGACATGGTCGGGCGCATTATTCGGGCTTACGAGGGTTTTTATAAAAAAGAAGAGGAGACACTGTAATGAACGTCCGTATTTCCTATGAAAAGGAAGAAGTGCGGCAGGAGGATTGCGACAATGTTATTGAGCGCGTGTGCCGGGAGGCGGCGGCCGTCTACGGTCTTGCGGAAGAGACGGAAATAAGTGTCGTCCTTTGCGGTAATAATTATATTCACGGTCTCAATAAAACCTACCGCCGGATAGACCGGCCCACGGACGTACTGTCCTTTGCCTTAAATGAAGGTGAAGAAGCCGGTGACGGCCCGGCTGCGGCACTTCTCGGAGATATCGTCATCTCTTTGGAAAAAACGGCTGAACAGGCTGAAGAATACGGCCACTCCTTTGAGCGGGAACTGGCCTATTTGACCGTTCACGGCATGCTGCATATTTTGGGATATGACCACATGACGAAAAACGATAAAAATGAAATGCGAAAGGAAGAAGAGTTTATCTTGACACGCTTGGGATATGTACGGAAAGGGGAACCTTTATAATGGATAAGGCACGGATAGACGAGCTTATTGCGGCAGCCTTCGAAGTCAGGGAAAACGCGTATGCGCCGTATTCGGAATTTACTGTCGGAGCGGCTCTTCTCGGTATGGACGGCCGTATATATGCGGGCTGCAATGTGGAAAACGGGTCGTACGGCCTGACGTCCTGCGCCGAACGAAATGCGGTCTTTGCCGCCGTCGCGGAGGGATGCAGGAATTTTGCAGCAATTGCTCTTGCCGGCGGCCGTGATTTTATCGTGCCTTGCGGCGCATGCCGTCAGATTCTTTCGGAATTTAACGTGAACCGCGTCATTTTAACGAAGCGTGACGGCTCTTATAAGGTTGTTGCTTTAAAAGACCTTCTGCCGTATCCGTTTTCCTTATAAAGGGGAGAGACCTATGGAAAGTGTGTTTAAATCGGGGTTTGTTGCCGTTGTAGGCAGGCCGAATGTGGGTAAGTCGACACTTATCAATCAAATTATAAAACAAAAAGTTTCCATCGTTTCCGACAAGGCGCAGACGACGAGAAATAAGATTCTCTGTGTTCATACGGATGAAGACGGTCAGATCATTTTTCTCGATACGCCGGGTATACACAAACCCCGCCACAAGTTGGGCCGGTTTATGGATGAAGCGGCATACGGCTCCTTAAGGAACATTGATGCCGTCCTGTTTCTTATTGCGGCTGATGAAAAACGGGGGCCCGGCGACATGTTCGTTCTCGAAAAGCTGCAAAACGTAAAGGCGCCCGTCTTTTTAATCGTCAATAAAATTGACAAGCTCGAAAAAGAAAAGGTCCTGCACGTAATCGGCGAATACTCGCAGCTGCGCAAGTTTCATTCGGTCATCCCTCTTTCAGCCTTGAAAGGGGACAATGTGGATACCTTGGTTGGCGAGCTGAAAAAAACGCTCATGCCTGGGCCGAAATACTTCCCTGACGATATGATTACGGATCAGCCCGAACGACTGATCGTGGCGGAAATCGTCCGGGAAAAACTGCTGCAAATGACGCGCGAAGAAGTGCCGCACGCCTTGGCCGTGTATGTGGATGAAATGACCCGGCGGCCTAATGGCAAGGTATATACGCGGTTGACCGTATATGTGGAAAGAGAGTCGCAAAAGCGAATCGTCGTCGGTAAAAACGGGGCGGTTCTGAAAGAAATCGGCAAACGGGCACGCACGGAAATAGAACACCTCCTGGGGTCGTCCGTGTTTCTCGACATATGGGTTAAAGTAAAGCCGGATTGGCGCAATAAGGCATCCGCCTTGAGCGAGTTCGGCTATACGAAGAAATAGAAAGGTAAGGGGCTTATGGAAGAACAAATAGGCACGCTTATTGTATGCGGTCTTGTCTTTTGTGTCACTCTCGGCGTGCACGGCTTTTGTGTCTTGGGCAAGTTTGCCTTCGTACAGCTGCGCAAAGAAGCGATAGAAGAGAGCATTCGCAATGGTGACGTGAAGGCAAAAAAACTGGTTCACTACTACGATGATCCGGCTACGTTTTTAAGTATGGCTCAAGTGGGAGTATCCCTGTCGGCCTTTGCCGCAGGAGCCACCTTGTACGGGTTGGTCCGTACATGCGGGCAGTGGGGCAGGATAACGCCTTTTTATGTGCTGGATGTAGTCCTGTATGCAGTAATTATTGCCGTCCTTACACTCTTCTTTTGGGTTCTCGGCGAACTTGTGCCCAAATCCGTCGGCATGCAATGCCCCGAAAAGACGCTCCGCTTTACGGGCTCTTTTATATACGGCCTGAGCAGAATTTTTTATCCCATGTTGGCAGGCGGCATGAAGCTGGGACAATTCGTCCTGAGCGGCAGAGCTCTCGACGTGACGAACGAAATCGATATGGCCCATTCGGAAGACGAAATCCGCATGCTCATTACGGCGAGCCATAGAGAGGGGAAGATAGACAAGCTGGAAAGCGAGCTCATTGACAATGTCTTCGATTTCTCCGAGCTTCTTGCCAAGGAAATCATGATTCCCCGCCAGGATATCGTTTGTCTGTACGCGGAAGAGAGTATGGCGCAGAACCTGAGGGCCATCAATAAGTCCCGACATACGCGCTATCCGCTGTGCGAAGAAGATAAGGATCACGTACTGGGACTTGTCCATATAAAAGATGTTCTCGATCTGCATATAAACAAGCGCAATAATTTGCGCCTCATCAACCGGCCCATCTTGATGATTCCTGAAATTATGCCCGTTGCCAATCTGCTGCAGCTTATGCGGTCACGGCGTACCTATTTGGCTATTGTTGTAGACGAATACGGCAGCACTGTCGGCCTTATCGGCCTGGAAGACATTATGGAAGAGCTGGTCGGTACGATTCGTAACGAACATACGGCGGAAAAAGAGGAAATACAGCCTTTTCCCGACGGTGTTTACGAATTTGCCGGTACGGTTCTCTTGGATGACGTGGAGGAGCTCCTGCACATTCCCGTTGAAGAAGACTTGGATGTCGATACGATCGGCGGCTATGTATTCAACCTGCTCGGCCATACGCCGCATGTGCATGATGAAGTAAGCATCGGCGCCTATACGTTTACGGTCCTTGAAATTCACGGCTTTCGCATTGTCCGCCTGCGGGCCGTACCTACGGCTCCGCTGCCGGAAGAGGAGGACCAAGAGGATGAATCCGTATAAAGACGGGCCGGCTCAGTCCTACGACGGTATAATCGTACGCGTGCGGAAAAATGCCGCCGCCATGCAGGTCCTTACGGTGTTTACCGTGCAGAAGGGCTTGATTCGCCTCTTTGCGGGGACGGCGAAGAAGACCGGCAAATGCAGCGGCAGTCCTTTTTTTCTTTTTGCCGAGATTTCTTTTGAAGCGCACGAAAAAGACGGCATATACCACCTGGGCGAATATATTTGTCATAACGTTCGCGTCCTCTTGGAATTGACGTGGCGGACCTACGTGTACACACAGATTTTTGCGGAAATTGTTCTCTCTCTCCTGCCGGAAGGAGAGGCGGACGGCCGCATATATGCTCTTCTGCAAGTGTATAGGGAAGCCCTCGGCAGGAAAAACGTGCGCACGGCGACGATTATTGCCGGTTGGCAGCTTGTCGGCCTGGCCGGATTTTTTCCCGATCCGGACAGACTGCATATATATCGCCGAGGTTGCTATGAAAACGGCATGCGGCGCTGGTATGTAGGCATGAACGAGCAGGCGGGAAGCCGTGCAGAGTCTATAAGTCCGGCTCTGCGCAAACAGTGGCTTGACATACTCACGTATGATTGGCGGACCGATGCGCGGCTGACGACAACGGCTGCGGCCTTGCAATACCTGGAAGAATTCCTTTACGCATATGTGACGGAATGCAGTGAAAAAGAGTTAAAATCTCTTGCTATACTGGAATCAGGTTGTTGATGCGCCGTAAGGCATATTTTCTTCGCTCACGTAAAGGCGGTCGTAATGCCAGTGGTCGTACTGCGACTCCAAGCAATGACAGGCCGTCCGGTAAGCCTGTTCCGAGGGAATTTCCTGTACGAGAGAATCGGTGGCGGAAATGACGGGTTCTATGTGAGCCTGCCGTTCCAGGAGTTGCCTGCAATAGGTTACGAACCAGTCGATACGGCGGTTGTCGTCGCTGTGCAGACTTACGAGAAAATGAATGTGATTGGGCATAATGCGGTAGTCCGTGAGCGTAATATCGCGGCGGTTTGTACTGATGCGCTTTAACAGAGATGCCGCCTTTATGCCCAAAGGGGAGGGCGACAAGGTGATCCCGTTTTTACCCTGTATGACCGTGCCGAAGAGGGGCGCCCGTTTGTCCGTACACAATGTAAAAAAATAGATTTTTTTTCGATCAACGCCTTTCTTATTACGGCGTTTTTGTTTATCCATAACTATCACCCGTTTATACCATGACATAATGCTCTGAAAAACACTTTAAATCCTGCTGAAGTGACGGTTAAAAACGGATATTCCTTAATTTCATCGAAAGTGAGATACAGATGGTCAAAAATATGACGACAGGCAGTCCTATCAAATTGATCGCAGCTTTTACGGTACCTCTGCTTATAGGCAATATATTCCAACAATTTTATAATATAGCCGATATCATTATTGTCGGACGGTTCATCGGTGTCCACGCTTTAGCGGCGGTAGGAGCTACGGCACCGCTTTTTATGGGACTGTTGGCTTTGACTATCGGTCTTGCTTCCGGTTTTACGGTCATTACGGCCCAGCGTTTCGGTGCCGATGACGAAGCGGGAGTGAGACGTTCCGCGGCGATGGCGGCTATGCTTTCCTTCGGGATCACTCTGATCCTGATGGTTCTGTCGGGGCTTTTGATGCCGAAGATATTGCATCTTATGAATATTTCCGATGAATTGTATGATGACGCTTACCATTACGTTATTATCGTTTCGTACGGATTAATTGCGACGATGCTTTATAATTTACTTTCCTGTATTTGTCGTGCTTTGGGGGATAGCCGTACGCCGTTGTATTTTCTTATTCTTGCAACACTCTTGAATATTGTCTTGGCCGTTCTGTTTATTGTCCGCTTCGGCTGGGGCGTGCCCGGTTCAGCCGTTGCCCTTGTCATCGCCCAGGGAATATCGGCGGTTCTCTGCTTTTTTTATATGCGTTATCGATTCCCTTTCCTGCGTCTTCACAGAGAAGACTGGCACTTTGACAGAGAATTTGCATGGAAGCATTTAAAGGTCGGTATGCCTATGGCCATGCAGTTCTCCATTATTACCTTGGGCATCATCGTTGTCCAGGCGGTTTGCAATACCTTCGGCTCGGAAACGATTGCCGCTTTTATTTCGGCGACGCGGATTGAACAGGTAGCCATGCAGCCCATGATATCTTTCGGTATTGCCATGGCCGTCTACACGGCACAAAATTACGGCGCCCGCAAGTTCGACCGTATTCGCAAGGGCGTGCGCCAGTGCTCGTACCTTTCTTTCGGCCTCTGCCTGGCGGCGGTCATTCTCATGTATTTTTACGGTACGGTGCTTATCTCCGTATTTACGACGGAAGAAGATCCTGTTTTAATGGCTCAGGCCAAATTATATTTACTTTTTACGGTGCCCTTTTATTTCTTCCTGGGCCAGCTTTTCGTGTATCGCAACGCTATGCAGGGCATGGGCGTTGCCATTGTTCCCCTGATGAGCAGCATTCTTGAACTCGTTATTCGCAGCGGCGCCGCCCTGGTTTTGGCGGCTTACCGGGGATATGAAGGCCTGTGTGCTGCCAGCCCGATTTGTTGGATTGCAGCTTGCGGTTTTACGACGGCGTGCTATTTCTATTTCAGCCGCCGCCTGTTGAAAAACTATTGATTTTGTATAAATGACAGGTTGGTTGCCGTTCTTGTTTTAACATCGGCAAGCGTGTATGATAGGGGCGTATACGGATTCGAGTGAACGTATAAGAGCCGGGTAATGCATGGAGGAAATCATGAATAAGCGAATGAAAGCGGTTTGTTGCCTAATGACCGCCATAGCGGTGCTGTGCCTTGCGGGCTGCGGCAAGACGGCGGAGCCGGAAAAGGCGAGGCTCGTAAAGACGGAAACGGTAGGGACGCAAAACGGCACGGACGGGTTTGAATATACAGGCACAGTTAAGGGTCGCTATGAAAGCAATTTGGCTTTTCAAATCGGCGGCCGCGTTACGGCGCGAAACGTGCAGCTCGGCAGCGTCGTTCATGCCGGTGATATACTCATGACGGTCAATCCGCAAGACGCGGTGCAGGCCGTCAATCAGGCACAGGCAACCTTGTCTTCAGCACAGTCTCAGCTAGTGCTGGCTGAAACGAACTTGGCCCGTTATGAAGCTTTATATGCCCAAGACGCCGTGAGCGCCGCCGTGCTCGACCAGTACCGCACGACCTATGACCGGGCGAAGGCGCAGTATGATCAGGCTGCCGCAACGGCAGAGGCGCAAGGGAATCAGTTGTCCTATACGCAGCTTACGGCGGACAGTGACGGCGTTATTTCCGCCGTCATAGGCGAACCGGGACAGGTTGTCGCCGCCGGCCAAACAGTTTTGACCATGGTTCAGGCAGGTGACTTGGAAGTGCAGTTCAACGTGCCGGAAAACCGCATTCACGATTTTGTTGTCGGCAAAGAAGTCGCCGTCTCATTCTGGGCCTTACGCGACGGCAACGTGACCGGTACGGTGCGGGAAATAGCGCCTATGGCCGACACGGCTACGCGCACGTATAAGGTGACCGTCACTTTGCCGCAGCAGCCGCAGGGACTTCAGTTGGGCATGACGGCGACCGTAAAGGATGTAAACGCCGTTGGTGACGATTCGACGTGTATCCTGCCTTTAGCGGCCATCTATCAGACCGGTGATACACCGCAAGTCTGGGTCGTCGGCAAGGACAAGACTGTGTCTCTCAAGGCGGTGAGCGTAGAGACGTTTGATGAAAACCGTGTCCTTGTTAAGGGACTGCAGCGAGGTGATGTAGTCGTAACGGCCGGTGTCCACGTGCTGACGGAAGGGCAATCCGTGAGGACGGAAGGTGATGCATGATGCGTAATCTCACTGAAGTATCGTTAAAAAATAAAGCCCTTGTCTGGTACTTTATCATCATGATCGCCTTGGCCGGTATTTTTTCATACCTGAAGCTCGGCCGCATGGAAGATCCGGCGTATACCGTACGGCAAATGGTCGTGACTGTCGCATGGCCCGGTGCCACGGCCAAACAGATGGAAGAACAGGTTACGGATAAGATAGAAAAGAAGCTCCAAGATACGTCTCATTTAGATTACATTAAGAGTTATTCCAAGCCCGGACAGGCCGTTATTTTCGTCAATCTCGATGATGAAATTGCTTCCGACAAAGTGCGCAGCGTCTGGTTGGAAGTTCGTAATTTGACGGAAGATATGAAGCGCGACCTGCCTGAAGGCGTGTACGGACCGTATTACGACGATCATTTCGATGACGTATACGGCTCCGTTTATGCTGTGGAAGGGGACGGTTATTCTTACGAAGAATTGCGCCGAAAGGCGGAACTGCTGCGCCGGGAAATCCTCAACGTCAAAGACGTGGGCAAGGCGGAAATCATCGGCGAGCAGTCGGAAAAAGTGTACATTGAAGTGGAAAACGCGAAAATCGCGTCCTTAGGCATTGCGCCTGCGACCATTGCGGAGGCTGTTAAAGGACAGAACGCCATGACCGCGACCGGCATGATCGACACGTCGTCGGACAATGTATACCTGCGCCTGAGCGGTGCCTTTGAAGAGGTGGAAGCCGTTAAAAATCTTCCCGTCAAAGGCGGTAACGCCGTTTTCCGCTTAGGCGATATTGCCAGGGTCGAACGAAAGTACACCGAGCCGGCGGATCCGAAGATGTACTATAACGGCAAGCCTGCCGTAGGTGTGGCCGTGTCCATGAAGGACGGCGGCAATATCCTTACCCTCGGCGACAATTTGAAGAATGTTATTACCCGTATGCAGAGCGATTTGCCGGCAGGTATGGAAATCCGTCAGGTTTCGGATCAGCCCAAGGTGGTGGAAGAATCGATTAGCGATTTTGTCGGTACGTTGCGCGAAGCGATTATTATCGTCCTCGTCGTCAGCTTCCTCAGCCTGGGCATACGTACGGGCATGGTCGTCGCCTTTTGTATCCCTTTGGTGTTGACGGGGGTCTTTTGCGTTATGGAAGTGGCCGGCATCGACCTGCATAAAGTATCTTTAGGCGCTCTTATCATCTCCCTGGGCCTGCTCGTGGACGATGCCATTATTGCCGTCGAAATGATGAGCGTTCAGCTTGAGCGGGGCAAGTCGCGAACCGAAGCGGCCTGCACCGCTTTTAAAGAAACGGCGAAGCCCATGCTGACAGGAACTATAGTCACTTGTGCCGGCTTTATACCCGTTGCTTTTTCTCAAGGCGCGGCAGCGGAATTCTGCAAGGCTCTTTTTCCGGTTATTACGGCTTCCCTGATCATCTCATGGATCGTCTCGGTCATGGTAGCGCCTCTCTTCGGCTATTACTTGATCAAAGTAAAAGAAGGAGCGGCGGAAAAAGACCTGTATGATAACCGCTTTTATACGGTCTTTCGCCGTGTACTCTACGCTTTTTTGGCTCATCGTAAGACCGTTCTTTTCGGTACGGCCGGAGCATTCCTCCTGGCTGTCGGCCTGATGAAAGTCGTGCCGGAAGAATTTTTTCCGCCTTCTCTGCGGCCCGAAGTTATTGTGGAAATGACTTTGCCTGAAGGAGCGTCCCTTAAGGCAACGCAAAAAGAGGCGGCAAAATTCGCCGCCTTTTTGGACGGAAAAAATGATTCGGTAAAGAGCTATTCTTATTATGTCGGTGAAGGGGCACCGCGTTTTGTCCTCACGACGGAGCCGATCCTGCCGGCGAGCAATTACGCTCAATTTATCGTCGTCGCCAGAGACACGCGGGCAAGGGGAGAACTGGTTGCCGATATTCGTAAGGAGTTGGCTGAAAACGAACCGGCCGTGCGCAGTAATATAAAATTCATTCAAACCGGACCGCCGTCGGACTATCCCGTCATGTTGCGTGTTTCCGGCTTTGATATTGACAAGGTCAAGGCCTATTCACGGAAGATGGCGGACCGTTTGGCACAGGATGATAATTTGCGCGACATTCATCTTAACTGGGCGCAGAAGAGCAAAGTACTGAAAGCCGAACTCGATCAGAATAAATTGCGTTTCCTCGGCATTTCCGGTCAGGATATATCGCGCACCTTGTATACGGAGCTGAGCGGTGCGACCATTGCCGAATATTATGCAGGCGACAAGACCGTAGGCATACAGCTGCGCCTCAGTCCGGACAGCCGCTCCGATTTGTCGCAGGTTAAAAACATCGTTATCCACACGCCGAACGGTACCGTGCCGCTGGAACAGGTGGCAAAGCTGACCTACGGCGCTGAAGACGGTAAGATATGGCGGCGCGATTTAAAACCGACTATAACGGTCGAAGGTAATATTATTGCCGGTACGGCAAATGATGCGACCGAAAAGGCATATAAAGATGTAGCCGATATTGCCGCCGAAATGCCTTTCGGATATACCGTTAAAAAAGACGGTTCTGCAGAAAACAGTGAAAAATCACTGAATTATATTTTGGCGCCCGTTCCGGCCATGGTGCTTATCATCATGACGCTGCTCATGTTTCAGCTGCGCAGCATTTCGCTTATGGCCCTGACCCTGGTGACGGCGCCTATGGGCATCATCGGCGTGGTTTTGGGCATGCTCGTCTTCAATAAGGCATTGGGCTTTGTCGCCTATCTGGGTATACTGGCCCTGAGCGGTATGATCATCCGCAACTCGGTTATTCTGATCGACCAGATTCAAAAACACATGCGCGCCGGCGAATCGCCTTGGGACGCGATTGTCGATTCGGCGATCATGCGTTTTCGGCCGATCATGCTGACGGCTGCGGCAGCCATCCTCGGTATGGTTCCCCTCATGACCAGCGCTTTTTGGGGGCCTATGGCCGTGGCTATCGCGTCGGGCCTGCTCATTGCGACGGTTCTGACCTTGTTGGTTTTGCCGGTCATGTATGCGGCAGCCTTCAAAGTACGGCGCAAAGAAAAATAAGAGCTTGCCAATATCCGGAGTTTTTGTGGTAAAATATAATAATGACTACACTATAGTTCAGGAAGGATTACGTCTATGGCGTCCGTTTTTTCACCGCTCACAAAAAACATAGGTATTGATTTGGGCACGTGCACGACACAGGTTTATGTGGAGGGCAGAGGCATTATTTTTTCGGAGCCTTCCGTCGTCGCCACGGATGAACGCAATCAAAAAGTTGTCGCCGTCGGGAAGCGGGCGGAAGCCCTCTTTGCCCAATCGCCGGAGACCGTGAAAATTCACCGTCCTCTCGTAAACGGTGTCATAGCCGACTATTCCGTGACGCGGACGCTCCTCAACTACATCCTCGGCAAGGTTGTGCGAACGGTTCAGCGCATGCGCGTTATGCTGGGCGTTCCCGCCATCGCGTCGGATGTGGAAAAGCGGGCCGTCATGGAAGCTCTCTTTCGTGCCGGTGCCAAGGAAGCCTATTTGATTGAAACGGGCGCGGCTGCGGCCATCGGTACGGGTCTGCCCGTGTTCGAGCCTATGGGAAATATGGTTGTCGACATGGGCGGCGGTACGACGAATATAGCCGTTCTTTCCTTAGGCGGCATCGTCATATCCAAGTCCGTCCATTCGGGCGGCCTTGATCTCAACGAAGCGCTCAAAGAGCACTTGCGCACGGTCTATGCCGTCGTGACCGACGATGCTACTATTGAAGAAATGAAAGTCTATAACGGCTCTGCCGTTTTGCCGCTGGAAAACAGAAACTACTATTTCACCGGCCGCAGCCTTGACGACGGACTGGAGAAAGAGGTAACCGTCCAAGCTGGCGAAATTTATGAAGTAATGGGGCGGCCGTTGCTGAAAATATTGGAACTCATCCGCCGCACGCTGCGGCAAACCCCGCCCGAACTGGCGGCGGATATTATGGAACACGGCATCGTCCTGACAGGCGGCGGTTCGTTGCTCAAAGGGACGGAACAACTTATTTCTCAGGAAACGGGTGTTCCCGTCCTCATTGCGTCTGACCCGGACAAGGCCGTAGCCAGAGGTGCAGGCACAGCTTTAAAGCGAAGAGAACAGTTACATTCTCTTGTCCAGGGCGTAGAGTCCATTTATAAAAGGAGATTTTAGCAGTGTTTTCCTTCGGTAAGAAAAGCGTCATCGGCGCGTTTATCCTCTTTTTTGTCATTGCCGTCGTCGGCTGGGCTTGGCGGCAACATAATTCCATTCCTTATGTGACCGGGCCTATACAGACTGTGATTACACCGGCGGAAGAAGGTGTGACATGGGTACTGGAGCACATATCCGACGTTAACCGTATCATTGAAATCAGTCTTAAAAACCGTATTGAATGGGAAAACCTGGAAAACGAAAATGCGGATTTGCGTAAACGGGTTGTCGATTATGATGAAGTAGCGGCGGAAAATGCGCGTCTGCGCAGACTCCTGGATTTCCGTGCCGCACATAAAGATCTGCAGCTCCTTGCGGGCGCGGTCATTTCGCGGGATTACGGAACATGGACGAATACGATGATCATCGGCATCGGCGACAATCAAGGTGTTAAAGAAAATATGGCCGTCATTACGCCGGACGGCGTCGTCGGCTTCGTTTGTGACGTATTTCCCGATTCTGCGCGCGTACAACTCATGACGGATCCGCGTACCGGTATGGGTGCCGTCGTACAGCGCCCCGAATCGCGCGTCGCATCCGTTGTGCGCGGCAACGGCAACATGCCGACGGAACCGCAGTTTGTCAATATTGCCAAGGATGCCGACATTCTCGAAGGGGATACGCTCGTCACGTCGGGATTCGGATCCATTTATCCGAAGGGGCTGTATATCGGTAAAATTACGTCTATCCACATGGACGACTCGGGCTTCGTCAAATATGCCGTCATCGCGCCGGGCGTGGATTTCTCCAAACTGGAAGAGGTTTTCGTCATTACGGGTACATCTGCAGGCACGTCATATGAAAAGCCCGATGTGGCGCCTAAGCTCGTGCCGCAGACGCAGCGCGACAAAGTGGAAGGCATTAAGGGAACGGCTGCTCTATGAGGAAAATTTATTGTCTTGTCACAGGAATCGGTGTTTTTTTGCTGCAGGCCATGATCTTGCCGCGTCTCTTTAACGGCGTCGTTCAACCCAATGTGATTCAGTTGGCCGTTATTCTCATTTCCCTGCGCTACGGACAGCGTATGGGCCTCGGCATTGCCATCATAGGCGGATTTGTGCAGGATGTGGTGATCGGCAACTTTTTCGGCGTTCACCTGCTGCCGTACTTGGCCATCGCCTTTATTTGCAGTTACGTCGGACGTTTGCTGGAAAAAGGGCAGTATATCCTCCTGATTCTCATCGTCCTGGCGGCGACGGAAGCAAGTCTTGTCTTGACCTATGCCGTTCTTGCATTGTCCGGGCAGTTCGTCAGCCTGCCCGCTTATCTGGCACAATATAGCGGGCCTCTTCTCATTTGCCACGGCCTTCTGGCCTATCCGGCAGATAAAATAGTGCGGCATATGCGTCGTGACGACGAGTATTTCGGATTTATGAGTTATTACAGATAGAAAGGGCCGGTACGTATGCTCGAAGCATTACTGAAAAAAAAGAATAATGACGGGCCTTTTCGTTATCTGTACTGGGTAATTATTCTTGTCTTTGCCGTCCTTACGATACGTCTCATGTGGCTTCAGCTCGTTCGCGGCGAATACTACAACTCCCTGGCCGAGGGAAACCGTCTGCGCGCCGTGCCGCTCGCGGCTATGCGCGGCGTTATGTATGATCGGAACGGCCAGATTCTCGTCGGATCGCGGCCGAGTTTTATGGCGACGTATGTGCCCTCACAGGGAAGCATGACGGAAGACGAGCTGTACACATTATCACGCCTCTTAAACGTACCGGAAGAAAAGCTGCGCGAAAAAACGGCGAAAATTAAAAGCTCTTACGTCCCCACGGTCTTGGCGGCCGACTTGACGCAGGACATTGTCACTCGAATCGAAGAGCGGCGCAATGAATTGCCCGGCATTTCAGTCGACGTCCAGCCCATTCGCTACTATCCTTACGATATGATGGCGGCGCAAATATTCGGCTATGTCGGCCAAATAGATGAAGAAGAATTGGAACAGCTTCAAGGGGAAGAAAGCGTTTCGGGAATTACACAAATCGGCAGAGCCGGACTGGAAGCGTATTACGACAGCCTCCTGCGCGGTAAAGACGGCAGCAGGCAGGTCGAAGTGGACGCGTCGGGCAGTCCCGTCAAGGAGTTGGAGCGGAAGAGTCCCGTTGCCGGTCACAATATTCATCTGACGTTGGACTTGAACTTGCAGAAAGCTTTGGAATCGGCCATGGATGCGCAGATTGCGAGCGGTGTCGGTACGAGCGGAATTGCGGCTGTCGCCATCGATCCCAATACGGGCGCCGTTCTTGCTATGGCCAGCAGGCCCGCATACAATCCGAACTGGTTTACGCGCGGTATTACGGAGGTGGAATGGCGGCAGATTAACGATAATCCCAATCATCCCATGGAAAACCGCGTCATTGCCGGTGAATACCCGCCGGGATCGACCTTTAAACTTGTAACCGGCGCGGCTGCGCTGGAGCTTAAAAAGGTGACACCTGACGAAATGATCTTTGACAGCGGCCGCCACTGGCTCGTTGACATGCGAAATGCCGGCGGCGAAGCCTTGGGCTGGATCAATTTTACGGAAGCCCTGGCCAAGTCGGACAATGTTTATTTTTATGAGATCGGTCGCCGCGTAGGCATTGACAAGCTTGAAGAGTATGCGAAAATGTTCGGCATGGGAAAGCCGACGGGAATTGCCTTGCATGGGGAAGAAGCGGGACTTGTCGCCAGTGAGGCTTATAAGGAAAAGAATTTTCACCAGGACTGGTATTTGGGAGATACTTTCAACTCCGCCATCGGTCAGGGATTTCAATTGGTTACGCCTTTACAGGCAGCTATGATGGTCAGTGAAGTAGCCAACGGAGGCATTCAATACAGACCTTTTATTGTCAGCCGCATCGATAACCTGGACGGTACGCCGTATAAGATATTTGCGCCCGAGCAGGTGGGCACGTTGGAAGTGTCCAAGTCTACCCTCGATTTGATTCGCGAAGGCATGCGCAACGTTGCGGAAGAATCGGGTACGGCAGGTTCCCTCTTTGCCGGTTTTCCCGTACAGGTAGCCGGCAAGACGGGGACGGCGGAAAACTTCAGCGGCCGCGATCACGGCTGGTTTGTCGCTTATGCGCCCTATGATCATCCGCGCATCGTCATTGCCGTCCTTACGGAACAGGGCGGTTTCGGCGCCTCGTCGTCGGGGCCGATTGTGAAGACCATGTTGGAAGAATTTTTCCATGTCGGCGCCTATGCGCTCAAGGCGGACGGCAGTGCCAATAAGAGCGAGTAATCGGCAGTATACGGAAAGGAGCAGAGCATGTCTCACATCATAGCAATCGCATCCGGAAAAGGCGGTGTAGGCAAAACATTATTGACCGCGACCTTGGCTGTTGCGCTGGCGCGACGGAACCGTTCCGTTCTCGCCGTTGACGCGGATATGGGTCTGCGCAATTTGGATCTTCTTTTCGGCAGCCAGGACGATGTTTTGTTTGACATTTTTGATGTAATGAAGAAACGTTGTAAGGCGAGTGAAGCGATTATTCCATTGGAGGAGGGCATCGACTTCCTGGCGGCCAGTCAGAAAAAGACGTGGGAAAAAGTGGATCCGCGTACATTTCAGTATACGGTGGAAAAGCTTTCAAGCAACTACGATTATACGCTTATCGATTGCCCGCCCGGGCGGGATAAATCCTTTAAATACGCGACTGCCTTAGGTGACCGCATTTTCTTCGTCGTCGAACCGACGTGGACGTCCTTGCGCGATACGGGGCGAGTCATGCAGTTTTGCAATAAGCATAAGAATTTTGCGTACGACATTATTTTCAACAATGTGTATAAGGATAAGCCGGGCTATTTGTCCGTCGATACGATGATAGATTCGCTCGTGCCCGAAACAGTGGGCGGAGTACTGCCTCATGACGAGGTTATTCATGCGGCCGCTCAGGAAGGCATGATTGCCGACATTCCGCCGACCAATCCCTTTTATGCGGCCTTGGCGGAAACTGTCAAATACTTGGAAACGCAGGAAGAGCCGCTGCGGGAAGAATGGGAAAGTCTCTTGCCGACAGGCGAAGGCATTTTCTTTGCCCCGGACCGATCGGCAGCGCTTTTTGAAACGGATAAGGCGGCTGCAGCAACTGACACGGGGAAACACCCCTTATCCGTGAGACGGCGTATGCGCCAGTCCCTTTCATGGCGCCGCTCTCGGCGCTGAGAGGAGTAAGAATTTTGTTTAAGCGCAATTGGAAACACATTGATAAAATAATGATAACGGCTGCCATCGTACTGGTTCTTATCAGTCTGTGTATCATCGGCAGCGCCACACATATTAATAAAGGCGCCATCAACTATGACTTTGTTGTCAAGCAGGGCGTCGCTTTTGTCGTGAATTTCCTTATGCTCCTGTTTTTCTGCAACTACGATTACACGAGACTGAAACGGTTTGCCAAGCCCTTATACGTTATTAACCTGCTCATGCTCGCGGCGGTCATGTTTTTCGGGACTTCCGCCCTGGGTGCGCAGCGATGGATTCAAATCGGTCCCCTTACACTGCAGCCGTCGGAATTTTCCAAGCTGATCATGATCATTTGTTTGGCTGCCCTTTTGGCGGACCGGGGAGAGAAGTTTGACCGTTGGCGCAGCCTCATACCGGTCGCCCTGTTTGTGGGTGTGCCCTTTCTCCTGGTACTGAAGCAGCCGGACTTGGGGACGAGTCTCGTATTTATCGCCATTGCGGCCGGTATGCTCGTCGTTTCGCGCATAAAACTGTCCATACTGCGCAACATCGCCGTTATGGGTGTACTGGCGGCGCCGATAGGCTGGTTTTTTCTCAAAGATTATCAGAAATCACGAATCCTTGTCTTTTTGGATCCCAATGCGGATCCCTTCGGCGCGGGTTATCATATTATTCAGTCCAAAATTGCCATCGGTTCGGGCATGCTTTTCGGCAAGGGCCTTTTTCAGGGAACTCAAAGTCAGCTGAACTTCCTGCCTGAAAATCATACGGACTTTATTTTCTCCGTCATTGGTGAAGAGCTCGGCTTCTTAGGCTGCCTCTTTATTCTCTTCTTATACTTTGTTCTCATTTACAGGACACTTCTTACGGCCAAAGAATGCAAAGACCGCTTCGGGATTCTCCTGGCAACGGGAATTCTGTCCATGTGGACCTTCGAAATATTGGTTAATGTCGGCATGACCTGCGGCATTATGCCCGTTACAGGCATTCCGTTGCCCTTCATGAGTTACGGCGTCAGCGCCTTGACGACCAATATGATGGCCTTGGGTGTCGTCTTAAATGTTTATTTACGGCAAGAGTCGACTATCTTTCTTTAGTGTAGGAGGCGCAGTGTGTCTCAAACAGTTTATATAGATCCGATTTTACTCAGTAAAGTAACCAAGCCGGCCCGCTATGTCGGCGGCGAATGGAACAGCATCGTCAAAGACCATGAGAGCGTAAAGTTTACGGTTGCTTACTGTTTTCCCGACGTCTATGAAGTGGCCATGAGCCATTTGGGCCTGCGTATTTTATATGCTCTTCTGAACGAACGGGATGACGTGGCGGCTGAACGGGCATACGCTCCTTGGCCCGACATGGAAGCGCTTATGCGGGAAAAGGGATATCCTCTCTATTCGTTGGAAACGAAGACGGCTGTCCGTGATTTCGATATGGTCGGCTTTACGCTGCAATACGAAATGAGCTTCACCAATATTTTAAATATGCTTGATTTGGCGGGCATCCCTCTTCTTGCGAAAGATAGGGGAGAAGATGCGCCTTTAATCGTAGCCGGCGGGCCGTGTGCATATAATCCGGAACCGCTGGCTGATTATTTTGACCTTTTTTGCCTCGGCGAGTCGGAAGAGTCGGTACATCTCCTGGCGGATACGGTTATTGAATGGAAAGAATCAGGCAGGCCCGGCGGCAAAAAAGGCATCCTCAAGATATTGGCTGCGCAGGAGGGAAATTACGTACCCGCTTTTTACCGCGACGAATACGATGAAGAGGGAAATTTTTTGCGCCTCGTGCCGACGGAGCGGGAAGCGAAAACGGTTATTCGCAAGTGTGTCGTCGCAGATGAAGAGCACGTCTTTTTCCCGACCAAGCCCATTGTGCCGAATATCGACATCGTCCATAACCGGGCCGTTCTCGAGCTTTTTCGCGGCTGCAGCAGGGGCTGCCGCTTCTGTCAGGCCGGCATGCTCTATCGGCCCGTTCGTGAAAAATCACCGCAGCGCCTGACGGAAATTGCTAAAGCCATCATTAAAAATTCGGGATACGATGAAATCTCTCTTATGAGTTTGAGCTCTGCCGATTATTCACGCCTGCCCGAGCTGGTGGACATGCTCCTTGAGGCCTTTAAGGACAGGAAGGTCAGCGTCAGTCTGCCGTCTTTGCGGATTGACAGTTTTTCCGTGGATATTGCCGGGAAGGTGCAGCAAGTTCGCAAGAGCGGTCTTACTTTCGCACCTGAAGCGGGTTCGCAGCGAATGCGCGATGTCATCAATAAAGGCGTAACGGAAGAAAATCTCCTCGAAGCCTGTGAAAATGCCTTTCGCAACGGGTGGTCCGCCGTTAAGCTCTACTTTATGATGGGCTTGCCGACGGAAACGGATGAAGATTTGGCGGGTATTGCCGACCTGGCTTATAAGGTGCTCAACCTCTATCGCAGGGTAACTGGGAAAAACAACGGCAAAGTGACCGTATCCGTGTCGAGTTTCGTGCCTAAATCGCATTCGGCCTTTCAGTGGGCCGGCCAGTGTTCCATCGAAGAAATAGAGAGAAAGCAGCAGTTTATAAAGAACCTTATTCGGGACAAACACATTTCTTACCACTATCATGACGCGCGGACCGGGCGGATGGAAGCTGCCTTTGCCCGCGGCGACAGGCGTCTCGGCAAGGTCCTCTATGAAGCATGGAAGCGGGGCTGCAAGTTTGACGGTTGGACGGAAATGTTCGACTGCGACAAGTGGAATGACGCCTTTGCGGCGGCAGGACTGGATGTGGACTACTTTGCGTCCCGCGAGCGGAAAGATGACGAGCCCTTTCCGTGGGAGCATATGGACTCAGGTGTGGCGCGAGGTTATTTGCTGAACGAGTGGAACAAAGCGCACGACACCGAATTGACTCGTGACTGTCGCCGTGAGCGGTGTACGGGCTGCGGCGTTTGTCCGAATCTGAATGTGCATATCGTCGATTTAAAGGAAGGTAACGGGTATGGCAAGACTACGTTTAGTTATTAAAAAGACCGGTTCCCTTCAATTTCTGTCACACCTTGATTTTGCCGGAACCGTTCGCTATATTGTAACGCGGGCGGATCTTCCCGTCCTCTATTCGGAAGGCTTCAATCCGCACATGAAAATTTCTTTCGCTTCCGCCTTGGGCGTCGGCGTAGGGGCGGACGAAGAATATATGGACCTGGAATTGGCCGAAGAAGTACCGCTTGAAGAGGTCATGGTCCGCATGAATTCCACGTCGCCGAGCGGTTTTGCCGTTCTCGGCGGCAAGTACGTGGATGCGAAGGCGCCGAAGCTCATGGCCGTCGCCAATTACGCTGTCTATATCTTGTGCGGCCCTTTGACGGCAGCTGTCAATGATGAGGAGCTTGCGGCTCTCTTGAAGCGGTTTAATGAAGCGACCGAAGTATTTTATGAAAAATATTCGCCCAAGACGAAAAAAACGCGGCGCATTGATGTTAAAGAGCACCTCATCGAGGACGTGACGGGACGCATAAACGGAGAGAATTTGGAACTCACCGTACCCATTTATCAAACCGAAGCCGGCGCCATCAAACCGATTCAGGTTTGGGAAATCCTGGCGAAAGACTTCGCCCTTCCCGTCGATAAAGAACTCATGCTCGCTCGGCGAACGGCCTTGCGGCACCGTGAGCGGGGAGTGAATTATTCGCTTTTGGAAGGATAAAACGGTCGGTCAGGCGGTGGAGAGTTATGAAGACTATAGTTGCCAATGTTATACCTGAAGAGACGCGTATGGCCGTCATTGAAGAAGGTCGGCTCCGCGATTACGCTGTCGAGCGGGATGACGAAATGCATATTGTCAATCACATATATAAGGGTGTCATCCAAAATATTCTGCCTGCCATGCAGGCGGCTTTTGTCGACATCGGCAGAAAAAAGAATGCTTTTCTCTATTTAGGCGATTTATTTCCCCGCGCGGCGACGAAAGATGAAGTACAGCAAACACATATTTCCGTCGGCCAGAGCGTGCTCGTCCAGGTGACCAAGGACGAGCAGGCCATGAAAGGTGCCAAGGTAACGGCCAATATCAGTATTGCCGGACGCTATGCCGTACTCATGCCGAATGTCAACTACGTGGGCGTATCCAAGAAAATACGGGACGAAGCGGAGCGGGACAGGCTGCGGCGCCTCGTCGATACGGTCAAACCGAACGGCGCGGGCATTATTGTGCGCACAGTAGCGGCGGAAACGACGACGGAAGAATTTCTGGCGGATTTGCACTACTTAAGTCAAACGTGGAACGGTATTTGCCGGCGCTATAAACTGGCGAAGAAACCGAAGCTTCTCTACAGGGAAGCGGATCTTTTGATGCGTATCATACGCGATTACTTTACGGCCGACGTAACGTCTCTTATAGTTGATACCAGGGAAGCGTATGAACGGGTAGTCGGATTTTTTGCCAATGACGAAGAAAACGCAAAAAAAATCTCCCTCTATACGGGAGAAGAGCCTGTATTCGACTATTATCATATTGAAGACGAACTCCACTGTTTAACGGCGCGCCAAGTGGCCCTGCCTTCAGGAGGCACTCTCGTTATCGACCATACGGAAGCCCTTACGGTCATTGACGTCAACAGCGGCAAGTACGTCGGCAGCAGCACATTGGCGGATACGATTTTCCATGTAAACAAGGAGGCGGCCGTCGAAATAGCGCGGCAATTGCGGTTGCGCGATATAGGCGGCATTGTTCTCGTCGATTTTATCGACATGACCGGGGTGGAACGGCGGGAAGAGGTGCTGCGTATCTTGCAGCGCGAGACAGCTGCAGACAGAGCGCGCGTTCACGTTCTCGGCATGACGGCGCTGAACCTCGTCGAGATCACCCGCAAAAAGTCACGCCAAGGACTGCAGCAGACCATGTCTGCGCTCTGCACGGTTTGCGGCGGCACGGGCAGTCTGGCCTCGCCCGAATCGATATACATCCGGATCGTGCGGCAACTGCGCCATATGGTGCGGGTTCACCATATACAGGGGGATATCCTCATCAGTGCTCACGACGACGTGCTGACCCTGTTCAAAGATAAAAAGAGAAGAGAAGCATTGGAGCGGGAGCTGCATCGTACGTTTTACTTTGAAAACAGCGGGCACCCGAACAGGGAAGTCTTCTCCGTATTTTCCCATGCGGAATGATATAGGGGACAAGTAAAAAGGGACTGCGCGGTCAGTCTCTTTTTTATGCCAAAAAAGCGGTGACGAGGTTATTCAAGTGCTTTTGATCGCCGGCTCCCATCGTTTCATATGCCGAGTGCATGGAAAGAAGAGGCGCACCTATGTCCATCGTGCGAACGGGCAGGCGTGCGGACAAAAGGGAACCCAAGGTCGAGCCGCCGCGCATATCCGATCGGTTGACGAAGATCTGGCAGGGAATGTCGTGTGCCTCGGCCAAGGATTTTATGACGGCCACCGCTTCGGCATCGCCCGCATAGGTTTGGCTCGCCGCGGTCTTGAGGACGACACCGCCGCCCAGGACGGGAAAGTTTGTGAGGTCGTTCTTTTCCGGATAATTCGGGTGGTATGCATGTGCCACGTCGACGGAAAGGAGAAAGGCGCGCGCACATTGACGCGTATATTCTTCTTCCGTAAAGCCGAGAACGGCGTAAATGCGGCGCAGCAAATCCGGAACGACTTGCGATGCCGCGCCCTGCTTGGTAGTGCTGCCGACTTCTTCATTGTCAAAGAGAAGTGCCAGGCGCAGGCCGTCGGCTTTTGTCCGTATAATGCTCCTCAGGCAGGCCGCAACGGACGTGAGATTGTCCAGGCGCGGTGAACCGAGAAACTCATTGTGCAGGCCGAAGATTCGCCCCTTCTCGACCGGGTAGAGGGAGAGCTCGTATGAAAGAATAGCTTCGGGCTTTGAACGGCAGAGACCTGCCAAATAAGGCAGAAAGTAGACTTCATCTATAGCCTCGCCCGTCATGGTCATCAGGGGAAGCAGTTCTTTTTGCGAATTGAAGGGCTCCGCATCACTGCCGCGGCCCATATGGACCGCCAGCTCGGGAATGATGCAGAGCGGCTTTTGGGCGTCCGTCAATATCGTTTTCGGCGAGAACGGGTCTTTTCCCCTGACGACGACCTTGCCCGCCAGGGACAGGGGGCGGTCGAGCCAGGAGCGTTGAATCATGCCGCCGTAGACTTCTACGTTCAGCTTGCCGTACCTTTTGGCGACGATTTCGGGAGACGGTTTGACGCGCAGGCAGGGGAAATCGGTATGGGCCGCCGCAAGACGCAGGCCGGCAGCCGGGTTTGCACCGATTGTAAAGGCGACGAGAGTCGAGCCGTAATATGAGAGATAGTATTTTCCGCCCGGCCGGAGCGGCCATGTGTCGGCCGGATCCAGTTCCGCAAATCCGGCGTCCGCCAGTTGTCGTTTGCCTTCGGCGACGACGTGAAAGGGCGACGTGCCCGCCCCGAGCAGATGAAGGAGTTCTTTCTGATGTATGTCCATAGCCGTGTCCTTTCGCGAATAAGGTTATTTGTGCAGGAGATTTTCTTTCAGCCGCTTATATTCCCGCGTATAGTACGGCCGCAGCTGTGACTCGCGCAGATCGTTGCCGAAAGAGCGGCGGCTGACGGAGAGTATGGGCGGTGACTGAATGCGTTTGGCTACGGCAAAGCCGCTGAAGAGATTCCACCATCGTTCCAGATCGGCAATAAAGGCGGCCGTGTCGGGGAAGAGCTCATCAATTTTGACGGGCGTACCGAGCTTTTCGGCCAACCTGCCTTCACTGTACCAGCGAAGAATCGTTTCGGGAGCGGCACGCTGCCACCGTTCCGTAAAGGCCGCGAAGAGACGGTCGTGGTACGGATAGATGAGCGGATCTCCTTGCCCCTTCGCGATATCCTGACCGGCCGAGAGTTCCGCGCTCGGTATGATATCGATACTTCCTTGGGGAACAACTTCCCGTTTAAAGACGAATTCGTTGAGGTAGCCGGCCAAAGCGTAGATTTGATACTTCCACAAGTCCGCCGTTGCCGCCAAAAAGCCGGCGCCGTCTCCGTAGAGTGTGGCGTAGCCGACGGTTGATTCGGCCTTGTTGGCGTTGCACGTAAAGACGCCGCCGACGGCAGCGGCCGCAGCTGCAAGAATGCGTGACGATCTGTCGCGGGCCTGAATATTTTCTTCCATAAAGGAGGTGAGCTCCAAGGGCGGCAGCACCTTATTACCGCAGGTGACTGCGGCAGCGGCAAATTGTTTTTTCGTGAGCTCCAGACTGTCCTGAACGGGAATGACCGTATAGAGACAGCCTATATTATCGGCCAATTGGCGTGCCAGGTCTTTGGTCGTTTCCGAATTATAACGGCTCGGCATGTTTACGAGGAGTAAGTTTTCCGGCTTCAGAACACTTGCATATAAAGCGGCATTTACAGCCGAATCGATGCCGCCGGATACGCCGATGACGACTTTTTTCATACCGATTTGCTCCAAGAAGGAACGAATCCCGTATTGCAGGCTCGTGAAGATTTCGGCGGTTTCATTTTTTTCTGTGTACGCAGGGGGGAGCGTATTCGAGAAGGAGCGGCTTTCACTTTCATAGGTGACGAAGGCCAGGTCTTCCTCAAAAGACGGGCAGCTGCGGCAGAGGGAGCCCGTCTTGTCGTATACACCGCTCGTGCCGTCAAAGGTGTAAATATTTTTGCCGTTATTTTGAATACCTGTGCAATTAACATAAATTACGGGACGCTTGAATTTCTCGACGGCCTTTTTAAAGAGGCGGTTGCGCCGTTCCGTCTTACCGAGCGTAAAAGGAGAGTTGGAAATATTAATGAACATGTCGAGGTCATACATATCGCTTAAACAGGTCATGGGCTTAAACGCGTAATTCTCATCCCAACTGTCCTCGCAAATAAGCGGTCCTGCCGTAAGGGTGCCGGCCGAACCGAAATCCAGCTTTACAGGAGAGAGGAAGTCTTCCGGGAAGACATGCCGTTCCTGAGCCACTTCCGTAAGGGATGTGAAGTGGCGTAAGTCATTAAATTCGCGGTAATTAGGGAGCAGGGTTTTGATGTAGAAGGGATAAGGAGAGCGGCCCGGTGAAATGAACTTACCCTTTTGGGCGATGAACATAGCGTTGTATTTACGCGGCCGTCCGTCGGGATTTGTTTTATCCGCTTCGATGGCCACATTGCCGTAAATAACGGTAATATTGTCCGAAAGAGCACGGATTTCTTCGCCGCAGCGAACACATTCGGTCATGTAATCAGGCTGATCCCAGTTGTCACCGATGAAATATCCGGGAATTGCCAGCTCCGGAAAAATAATGAGGTGACACTTGTTTTTCTTTGCCCTTTCAATATATTGCTTCATCTTTTCCGTATTAGCCTCGGCATTGCCGGGCTGCACGGAAAATTGGGCCAAGCCTATTTTCAGCATATAAAGCCTCCTTGAATAATATATAATAATACTACCATATCAGGCGATTTCAGGACAATAAATATACGGCTCCGAGGCGGAGAAAACATGTCCGCCGCAATTACCCGAAATGCCGGTTTTCGTGCTATAATACATAACATAATCTAATTCTCTCAAGAGAATGAAGTATAGTTTTGAAAGGATTGGCGCCTATGCATTTAGGAATTCAGGAATTATTGGTTATTTTAGTTATCGTTCT
Organism: Megasphaera coli; assembly: GCF_900095855.1. Lineage (GTDB taxonomy): Bacteria > Bacillota > Negativicutes > Veillonellales > Megasphaeraceae > Megasphaera > Megasphaera massiliensis_A. The sequence continues at coordinate 406,775 of NZ_FMIY01000002.1, forward strand.
TGTGCTTTTCGGCGGCAAGAAGGTCAGCGGCCTCGGCAAAGCCTTGGGAACAAGCTTGCGCGAGTTTAAACAGGAAGTAAATAAAAGTGATGCGGCTGAAACATCGGAAAAAAAGGAGCCTGAATCCGACAGCGATAAGAAAGAAGAGTAGGGAAAGGAGCATAGAAGATGAAACTGAAAGTACTTGCCTTGACGGCAATAATGGCAGCGGGGCTTACGTGCGGCTTTGCTTCGGCTGAAACGGGCGGCAATACGGGCGTTCGTCTTTTATCCGGCAAGGGAATCGGCAGTACCGTTACGCCTATACGGGGAGTAAAAGATAAGTCCGATCCGATAGCGCAGCTTCTGGCTTTGGTCAGCGGCGGTGCGACCGCAAAGGACCTTAATGCGGCCGGTACGGCCGCAACTGCAGGCGATTCGGACCGGAAAGAACGGCCCAATCACTTGGAACTGGTAATGGTAATCGATCAGAGCGGCTCCATGAGCGGACTGGAAGACGACACTATCGGCGGGTTCAACTCCATGATTGAAAGACAGAAAAAAGACGACGTAAACGCCAACGTAACGGCCGTCGTTTTCAACGATACGGCCCGGACGATTTATGATCGGGAAAAGCTCGGCAATATCACTAAAATGACGGATAAGGATTACCGTCCCGGCGGTATGACGGCTTTGATGGATGCTGTCGGTACGACGATTGCAAAGGTGGAAAAATATCCGGACATCGGCAAAACAGGCAATAAGGTGCTCTTTGTCATCATTACGGACGGACAGGAAAATGACAGCAAGGAATACACGAAGGCCCATATTAAGAAGCTGATTTCCGATAAACAGGAAAAAGACGGTTGGGAATTTGTCTTCCTCGGCGCCAACATTGACGCGGCGGCGGAAGCGAAAGATATGGGCATTAAAGAAGAAAATGCCGTTAAATACAAGAATACAAGTCAAGGTGTCAGAGCGAATTACAACGGTGTGGCTAAATTGGCAAGCGACCTTGCGTCCAATAATTTGGCAGGCAGCCGCTGGAAGAGTGAAATTGACGAAGATAAGGATAAATGAAATATACAAAAAGAAGGACTGTGCTGAGCAGTCCTTCTTTTTGTATACGTGTTTATAGGCGTTTACTTACTGCAAGTAGTAAACAATATCCACCGTTTCGCTGAGTTTATTCGTGCCCGGTTCAACCGGTGTAAGGTCGGCCGCCTTTGCGGTGCGCAGTAAGCTCATGCCGACAGCATTTGCTTCATAAACGGGCGACGTACCGTTGACGGACAGGGACTTTATGGAGCCCAACTGATGCCCTGTTGCTTCGGCTGCCGCCTGTGCCGCCTGCCTGCCGTTGTAAACGGCTTTTTTAATCAAAGTGCTCCGCAGCGTGTCGGCATGTTCGTTCGTAAAACGGATGCCGTGAATTTGGTTGGCGCCGATTGCGCTTGCCTTGGCAATGAGACGGGGCAGTATATCGAAGTCGGAAACCTTGATTTCCAAATTGTTGCTCACCGTATAGCCCGAGATTTTCTGATCTTTCGTGTAGTTCGGGTAGATGCTGAGCCCGTTCGTTTTCATGTCCTTCCTGTCAATACCGAAGGAAAGGGCGGCCTGTTCCACCTGGCTTATAATGGCGTTGTTCTTCGTGCGCGCGCTTTCGCTGCTGTCACCGGTCGTAGTCATGCCGATAGTGATGTACGCCGTATCGGGTGTCGTTTCTTCTTCGGCATAACCCGTAACGGAAACGGTCGGTGCTTCCTCCTGTGTCGCATAAGCCGGAGCGCCGGCCAGAACCGAGGTTACGCAAAGACAGAGAAGAGCGGTTCTTATGGATCTTGGTAACATGAGAGAGTCCTCCTTGAAATTTCAAACTTAAGCGGTTTTATTATAACACTCTCTGCCGCGTGAAGAAAGATGCAGTATACTTATCAATATTCTTTGTCTTTTTTATACTCTTTCCCTCTAAGCAGTTCCTTGATGATCCGTGTCAGCATATCCCGGTTTTCTCTCGACAGCCGATAATCGACACCGTCGAACCTGATACGGGAAGTATTCAGCATATATCTCAGATCCGGCAGATCTCCGGTACCGTACGTGCTCATATCATCATTCAGAAGGCAGGCGGACTGATTTTTCCCTATTTGTGCCAACGTATCGGCGGAAATATGTAATCCGCTGCATATTTTTAGTATATTATGTAAAGAACCGCCATCTACATTTCTTAAAATAGAATATAGTGTTCCGTAAGGCATATCAATAGTTGCGGCAAAATCCTTTAATGTCCAGCGTTTTAAAATTAAATTTTTCAAATAATCCTCTTTTGTTGTCATCACGACCTCCTTTTACTTAATTTTACATAAAGGATGAAGGGTTTTCAATAAAAAAATGTTGTAATAGGATTGTAATGAGGTGGACTTTTTGAAAATAAGAAGATATAATGTATAGAAAAATTTGAAATTTAGAATTGAAAAGAGAGGATGCGAATTGTACAGAAATTTAATGGCTGAATTATCAAAGCGGGCCGTAAGCCTTGATGAACTGTCGGAAAAGATGGGGATGGACTGTCAGGTAATGTCGTCAAAAATAGCCAACCGGAATGAACTTAAGTTTAAAGAGGCGGTAAAAATCAAAGCAATTTTAAAAACAGATATGCCGTTAGAGCAACTTTTTTTATGGGAATAAATTTGATATTTAGAATCTAATAATTATGTAATTTACAATCGACGTAACGGCTGTTAACGATTCAAACCGTATTTGAATGACTGTGCTGCGGATATTATTCAGAAGATGAACTTGAGAGGAGGGGCCGGTAAAGATTAACTGAATATTAACGAGGAAATAACCGGCGTTAATAAATTGGGATACAGCAGGTTTCTGCAGCACTTTCAATATAATGGACAGAAAAGGAGAGGTACATGCATGAACAAAGCTTATAAGGTCATTTATAATCGTACTCGTCATATGTATCAAGTCGTCTCGGAGTTGGCGAAGAGTCACGGGAGGATGCCTTCAACCGGTACGGTTAGCGGCAGAGCGGGAACTATATTGGCAAGGACCGTTCTCGCATCGTTATTGTTTTTCGGCGGAAGTATAGGGGTTCATGGAGCCACCGTCAATGACGGGGATACGCTGAGCGGAGGCGCAAATATTACGGTAACGAAAGATACCGCCACCAACACCATCACGGTAGAGACCAACGGTTTGGCTACAACCACCGATCTGACCGCAGTGAGCAATACCGTAAATACCAATACATCCAAGATAAATACGAATACCAATAATATTAATACCAATTCCAATAATATCAGTACGAATTCCAGTAATATTAATGCCAATACGAACAAAATAAATACATTGACGGCTTTGACCAACAGTCTGGGACTTGATTCCACTAAAGCCGGAGTAAAGTATTTCCGTGCCAATTCCACCGGTGCGGATGCCGCAGCGACCGGGACCGACTCCGTTGCCGTCGGTCCCAAAGCCAAGGCCACTCAGACCAATGCCGTTGCCGTCGGCAATGATGCAAACGCTACCGGTGATAATGCGGTAGCCGTCGGAGTGAATTCCAAGGCGGCGGCCGGCAGTTCGGTGGCCGTAGGGGACGATGCGAGGAATTCTTCTTCGGCGACCAACGGTATCGCTATCGGCCGAAAAGCGGTTAACGGCGCTTTCAGCGGCATGACTCCGGACGGAGACGGGATCACCGTTATGGTCGGCGGCGGGAAAAACAGTATTTCCGTCGGGAATAACGCCAATGCCCGCGGCAATTCGGCCTTGGCACTTGGCGACGGTGCAGTTGTAAAGAATGACGGTGCTAATGAGCTGATCAACAGCAACAGTATGGCCATCGGCACAAACGCGGGAACAGTGGCATCCAATAATGCCGTGGCCATCGGGCGCGGTGCGTCCGTTACTAAGAACAGCAACAGCGCAATTGCATTCGGTGACGGTGCCGCGGCTACTGCGGAAGCGGCAACGGCGGTCGGTAAAGGGGCCGCAGCTAAAGGTGCGGACAGCTTTGCGGCGGGAACTTCCGCATTGTCTACAGGAGGAAATGCCGTGGCTATCGGCAAGGGTGCTCAGGCCGGCGGCGGGAATGCCGTGGCTATCGGCAATACCAGCACGACGGGCGGCTCCGATTCCGTTGCCGTCGGCAATCAGGCCAGTGCAGCGGCGGGTAAATCCATCGCGGTCGGTTCCGAAGCCGGTAAAGGTATGGTAGGGGATCTGCTGGGGACCAAAGGCTCTCATGTTGCGATCGGCGATCAGGCGGGCCAGAATATCAATGCACTCCAAAATATTGCCATCGGTTTTAAATCCGGTGCTAACGGATCCAGTGACTATAACATTGCCATCGGTTCCGAAGCGGGTACCAATATAGGCTCACCGGGCAATGCCGCCGTCGGGAAAAATGTGTCCATCGGCTATCACGCCAATAAAAATGACACGCTCAAGTCTATTATCCAATCTACGGCAGTCGGCAGTGAAACCAAGACCGCCGATGACGCGGTCGCATTGGGATACCAGGCGCAGGCCACGGGCAACGGCTCCATAGCTGCCGGCTTTAATGCACAGGCAATGGACGCGGGCAGCATGGCTTTGGGGCAGGGGGCTTCGGCCAAAGGCGGAAACATCGCCATCGGCAACGGTTCCGTGGCCGATCCGTCCATGATCAGCGGTACGGGATATCTGACGAACACGGCCGCTCCCGCAACAGGCGTTTCCGTAGGTACTTCGTCGGCTCTGCGCCGCATTACCAATGTGGCGGACGGCGCGCAGGATCAGGATGCCGTTACGGTGGCACAGCTGAAAAAATCCATTGACGCCACAGTGGCGCAAGTAAATGCGAATATCACCAGCACAACGGCGACGGGGGTTTTTTACGATACGGCAACTACCGGACAGGAAAGCATTACTTTAAGAAATACGGGCAATAAAGGTACGGTCATTCATAATGTGGCCAATGGGATATTGGGGACGGACGCGGTCAATGTCAATCAGTTGAATGATACGGTTGACAGTGCAAAGACGCACTATTATTCCGTAAAATCCACTAATGCCAACAACTACAATAATGACCTGGCTTCCGGTGATGATTCCATGGCGGCGGGGGTCAGTGCCAAGGCGTTGGGAACACGCAGCGTATCTATCGGTAATAATGTGGAATCTCAGGGAACCGGCAGTATTGCATTAGGCTCCGGGTATGATGATCCGAATAATCCGGGGTCATTGACACAGACGCTGGCAGTAACGGGTTATGAATACAATACGGCAATCGGTGCGGGTGCCCAGGCGGCGGGCAATCACTCTATCGCCATGGGAACGCGTGCCACGTCATCTCTTAAAAGTGGCGGCACCAGTGTGGACAAAGCTATTGCTATCGGTTACTCTGCCGGAGTTTCCGATGACAAGGCGATCGCCATCGGCAGTGATGCAAAGAGCAACAGCAAGAGTGCCACCGCCTTGGGCGATCGGGCACAGTCTCTGGCGGGCAATGCACTCGCCATCGGCACGGCGGCGACGGCTACGGGAGAATCCTCCGGCGCTATCGGTACAAGTAATGTTGTCAGCGGTGCCAATACGTATGTTATCGGTGCCAAGAACAGTGCTCCCGCAGCCGGCGTAACCAGTAACGGTGCCGATGTCACGGCAAACAATTCCGGCGTTTTCGGGAATGAAAATACATTGAACGGAAACGGAAACAGAGTTGTCGGCAACAGCAATATAGTAAAACAGGAAACTGCAAAAGGACTGTCCGATGTTATGGTGACCGGCAACAGCAATACGGTCAGCGGGGATGCGGATACGACGACACAGGATGATTCCGGAGACATGTCGGGCATTACGATCACCGGTTCCAAAAATACGGTGAAAGCGGTCAATAACCAAAAGAAGCTTGCAGATATCCAGATTGTCGGAAATAACAATAAAGTCGACACATCAAATAAAACACTTGATTTATCCAATACGCAGATACTGGGCAGTAATGTGACGGCGACTATGGGAAATTCCGTATATTTGGGCAGCGGCTCCGCTTATGTGGCTGACAGTGCTTCCACGAAAGGCATGTCCGTTTACAATACGGACGGTACCTATGCGTATGCAGGCGGTACGCCGGCAGGCGTGGTTACGGTCGGTTCGAAAGGCAAGGAACGCCGTATCCAGAATGTGGCAGCCGGCCTTGTCAGTGCGGCAAGCACCGATGCCGTGAACGGCAGTCAGCTGTATACGATGACACGGCCGCTGCGTTTTGCCGGAGACAATTCTACGATCGGAGCCACGGCGGCAGCCGATGTAAATGTTCTCCATCGGGGATCCGATCAGGCCATGTCCATCCTGGGCGGTGCGACAGGTGCATTAAGCGACGGCAATATCGGCGTAACGGCTGATGCGGCAGCCAATAAGATCAACGTGAAGCTTGCCAAAGACCTGAAGGATTTAAACAGCGTGACTACGGGCGATACGGTCATGAATACGAACGGAGTGACAATCAACAACGGTCCTTCCATTACAAAGAACGGTATTAATGCGGGCAACAAGACCATTACCAATGTGGCCGCCGGCGTCAACGATACGGATGCCGTCAATGTGAGCCAGTTGAAAAAGATTAGCGATGTGGATAAAGGCGGCGGATTCGGCCTTGCAGATGAAGCCGGTGCCACGGTCAAAAAGAATCTGGGAGAAACGGTTGCCGTTGTCGGAGATAATAAGAATACGACAACAAAAGTAGTCGGCGGCAAACTGCAGGTAGCATTGAAAGATGATATCAATGTAAACAGCGTGACTGCGAAAACTGTCAATACAGATACTATAAAAGCGGGTGACACCACAATTACCGGCAACGGCCTGGTGATTAACGGCGGTCCTTCCATTACAAAGACCGGAATTAGTGCAGGCGGAAAAACGATTACCAACGTGGCTGCCGGTGTTAATGATACGGATGCGGTTAACGTAAAGCAGTTAAAAGATACAATTACAGCGAACAAGACCGTTTTGCAGGACGGGAAGAATACGACCGTTACGGGCAGCGGGACTTCCGCCGATCCGTATAAGGTGAATCTGAACGACCATGTGACGCTGGGAACGGATCCGGCCAAGCAGATCGATATCAACGGAGAAACGGGAGTTATCAAAGCCGGAGACAAGGTAACTATTGACGGTACGAAAGGGAACATTACTTCCGGCAAGGTGACCGTCAACGGAGAAAACGGAACGGTCAACGGGCTGACCAACAAGACGTGGGATCCGAATAACTTTACGAGCGGTCAGGCAGCTACGGAAGACCAATTGAAAGCTGTTGACAACAAGATCACCAATACGACGACCGAGCTGACGAATAAGGGTATGAATTTCGGCGGAAATTCCGGTGCTTCCGTTCATAAAAACTTGGGAGAAACGATGGAAATCGTCGGCGAAGGGGCGAAGGCGGATGATCAGTACAGCGGCGAAAACATCAAAACCTATACAAAAGACGGCAAGCTTGTTATCGGCATGGATAAGAACCTGAAAGCCGACAGTATCGCCATAAACGGCAAGGACGGCAGAGACGGAGCCACCATTAAAGGCGGAGACGGAAAGCCCGGTGTGGACGGAACGAATATTACCCGTCTGGTTATTGAAGAGAAAGATGGCAAGCAGCATGATATCGCCACCTTGGATGACGGCATGAAATACGGCGGCGATACAGGTGCCGTTATTAAGAAGAAACTGAATGAACAGGTCAACGTAGTCGGCGGTATTACTGATGAAAGCAAGCTGACGACTGAAGACAATCTCGGTGTAGTATCCGACGGCGGCAGCAACCTGAAAGTCCGGATGGCCAAGGATGTGAAAGGACTGAATACAGTCACGACCAATACGCTTAATGCGACGACTGTAAATGCAACAATCGTGAATGCCACCACGGTTAAGACCGGGGACACTACCGTCAACGACAACGGACTGACGATCAGTAACGGTCCTTCCATTACCAAAGCGGGAGTTGATGCGGGCAACAAGACCATTACCAATGTGGCTCCCGGCGCAATCAATCCGACAAGCACGGATGCGGTCAACGGTTCCCAGTTGTATCAGACTGAAAATAAGATAACGAAGCTGGGCGACCGTGTGGATCGCGTAGGTGCGGGGGCAGCCGCTTTGGCGGCACTCCATCCGCTGGACTTCGATCCGGATGACAAATGGGATGTGGCAGCCGGCTACGGTAATTATAAAGGGGCACATGCCGTGGCGATCGGGGCGTTTTACCGTCCGAATGAGGATACCATGTTCAGCGTCGGCGGTTCATTCGGCGGCGGAGAGAATATGGTAAATGCCGGTGTCAGCTTGAAGCTGGGGCAAGGGAACCATGTTTCCACTTCCAAAGTAGCCATGGCGAAGGAAATTATTGAATTAAAAGATTCTGTTGCCCGATTGGAAGCACAAAACGAACAGTTCCGTACCATTATCGGTCAAATGTCGGGACAGGCGATGAAAGACGTAACTTTCCCGGATGTACCGAAAGATCATTGGGCTTATGAATATGTGAAATCCTTAGCCGACAGAGGCCTTCTTGAAGGATATCCCGATGGTGAGTTTAAAGGAGACCGTTCGATGACACGGTATGAATTTGCAGCAATCATATACCGTGCACTGCAAAATGGTGCGCCTGTCGACGGCAATATGGGCAAGGCCATGGACGAATTCGGTCCTGAAATCGAAAAGGTACGGGAAGCATACCGTTTCCGTGTAGATCGTATTTCCGGAACGGACAATGACAGGAACAAGATAGAACGCATTCGCGTCAACAATAAGAACAATGAAGAAAAAGGCGATTACCGTGATATATACGGCTCCCACATACAAATGGAGAACGATACTCATTAATTTGATGGAAAACGCTGAGTAACCTTTCTTCTTCAAGTAAACAAAAGGTCCGGCAAAAGGAACAGATAAAATCTGTACCCTTTTGCCGGACCTTCTTTGTTTATTCGGCGACCTGTTATTTCTCTGAAAGAGTATAACGCTTTGAGGCGTCAACCATAAACAGACGAATGAACAATCCTTTTGCCGATTTGATTTTCAGAGGCCTGTTATTTTCCGAGGCTTTTCCGTCCGCGTCAAAAGCCCCTTTGAGTGTAGATGACAGGATTTTATATTTTCCGCGAGTTTTGTCACTCCAAATATGAGCATCGTATTCGAGGATTCCCGTCGTCAACTTATTTTCCTGATAATCCGCAGCGGTCGGTCTGACGGCAATATCCATAACGTACAGAGTGCAATAGATGTTTTGCAGGCTGCTGGGGAGATCCGCAGTTTCTATCCCCATCAAGCTTTCCGTGTCCACGTAAATCACACTGTTTGCCGCAGTTTCTACGACCCGGTAGCGTTCCGGATTTTCAAGCAGTGTCTTGGCGTCCATAGCGCCGGCCGCTGCGGGAAAAAGCAGAGCGGCAGCCATTGACAGGGTAATGAGCAATCTTTTCATAATTGATACCTCCGTTTTTTTCTTTCAATAGTATCATGAAATCGGGAAGTATGCTACTTCGGCTTTTTCCCGGACGCAGTATTATCACCCTGCCGACAGATTGAAAAATTAGGTGTTGACAAGCGCCAGAGCAGATAATAAAATAAAAGTAAGGCGAGCCTAACAAAAATAAAAAACGGAGGATATATATGAAAAAATTTCTGGTTATATGTTTGGCATTAGCCATGCTTCTTGTAGCCGCATGCGGAAATACGGGCGATAAGGAGTCATCCGGCGAAAAGAAAAAGGTCACGGTTACGACTTCTTTCCTTTACGATATGGTCGAGACGTTGGCAGGAGACGACGTCGATCTCAATCTTATCATACCTGCAGGAGAGGATCCGCACCTCTATGTGGCCAAGGCGGAGGATTTGAGGAAGATACAGGATGCGGATCTGGTACTGTACCACGGTCTGCATTTTGAAGGAAAAATGCAGGATGCCCTTAAAAGTAAGGGATATGCGGTTACGGAGACCTTTGACCGGGGAAAAATAGGCACTATGGAAGAGGACGGAAATGTCATTCAGGATCCGCATTTCTGGTTCGACGTGGAGCTCTATAAGGAAGCGACTGCAAATGCGGCCAAGCAGCTAGAAGCACTGCTGCCGGAAAAGAAGGAAAAAATTGAAAAGAATCTCGAAGCTTATTTGCAGGAACTTACAAAACTGGATGAGGAAAACAGAAAGATGCTGGAACAGATCCCTGAAGATCACAGGTATCTTATTACACCGCACGATGCATTCAACTATTTCTCGAGACGCTACAACATCCCCGTAAAAGCGCCTCAAGGTGTCAGCACCGACAGTGAAGTTGCCAACAAGGATGTGCAGGATACGGCCGATTTCATAGTCGAACATCGGGTAAAAGCGATCTTTGCGGAATCCACGACCGATCCGGCACGTATGGAAAAGCTCCGCGAAGCATGCGCGGCAAAAGGCTTTGACGTGAAGGTTGTAAAGGGAGAAAATGAACAGCTCTTTTCCGATTCTCTGGCGCCGAAAGGTGAGGACGGAGATACGTATATAAGCATGTATAAGCATAATGTGAGACTGATAACGGAGAATTTGAAGTAGCCGTGTGCCGTGCATAAAGGAGAGAACAGGGCGAAAGAATGAATAAAGAGATCATAAAAGTCGAAGATCTGACAATGGCATATCATGACAAGCCCGTCCTCTGGGATGTCGATATAAGCATCCCGGAGGGCTCCCGCACGGCGATAATAGGCCCGAACGGAGCCGGGAAGTCCACTTTGCTGAAAGGTATATTGGGCCTGCAAAAAACATTGTCCGGGGAAATTACCGTATTCGGCGAGCCCGTAAAACGGGTAATCAAAAAGATTGCCTATATTCCGCAAAAAGGATCGGTAAACTGGGATTTCCCGACGACCGTTACGGATGTCGTTCTCATGGGGCGGTACGGTCATTTGGGCTGGATCCGCAGACCGGGGAGGAAAGATAAGGAGTATGCAGCCCGCGCCATCGATATGATGGGGCTTACGGCCGTTAAAGAGAGGCAAATATCACAGCTCAGCGGCGGTCAGAAGCAGCGCGTCTTCATTGCCCGCGCCATAGCGCAGGCTGCGGATATTTATATTATGGATGAACCGCTGGCAGGTGTGGATAAGCGGACTGAAGGGATTATTATCGGCTTTATCAAGGACATGCAGGAAAAAGGGAAGACATCCGTCGTCGTCCATCATGATCTCAATACGTTGACCGACTATTTTGACTATGTTGTCATTCTGAATAAGCGCGTCATCGTACAGGGTCCGGTTAATGAAGTATTTACGGCGGCCAATTTGGAAGCGGCCATGATGATCGGAGGCAGCCATGCCTGATTTGGGAATCGTCACATCCTATTCGTTTGTCATCGTATCGGCAGGTACGCTGCTCTTGGCCATGGCTGCGGGCGCAGTCGGCTGCATCAGTGTACTTAAGGGTGAATCGCTTATCGGTGACGCCATCGGGCACTCGTCCTTTCCCGGTGTCGTCCTCGCCTTTATGTGTTTTATGCAGCGCAGCCCTCTCTTATTGATGATCGGCGCCATTTGCTCCGGCAGTGTCGCCTTTATGCTCATTCAGTCCGTAAAAGCCAATTCCAAGGTGGAACTCGATGCGATTTTAGCCGTCGTCTTATCGACCTTTTTCGGACTCGGCATGGTTCTGAAAAGCTATATTCAAGGCAACCCGGACTACGGCAGAGCCTCGCAGGCAGGTTTACAGCGGTATATTTTCGGCCAGGCCGCTTATATTATGCAGGAAGACGTGCAAATCATACTGGTCGTAGCCGCAGGCGCTTTGGCGCTGTTGCTGTTATTCTATAAGGAAATAAAAATATTCGTCTTTGACCGGGAGTATGCAAAGGTTATGGGCGTTCATACGGGAGCAATGTACGCTATTACTGTCGTTATGACGATGAGCCTTATCGCAACGGGACTGAAACTGGTCGGCGCCATACTGATTGCGTCTCTTTTGATTATTCCCGCCATTACGGCGCTGCAGTGGAGCAATCACTTCAGCAGGGTTATGTTGGTTGCCGCCGCCACAGGCGGTGTATCGGCAGTCTTGGGAACCTATATTTCCACCGTCTATGACGGTATGTCGACGGGTCCCGTAATTATCACGGTCATGAGCCTGTTCGCCTTCGCTTCGCTCATCATCGGGCCGCACGGTATGATTGCGAATATGCGTATTAGAGAGAGGATAAAACAATGACGGGCGGAGAATTATGGAGTTATATCCTGTTGTCCAAAGACGCCTTATGGGTTCTGCTGAGCACGTCCGTAACCTGCGGGGTACTCGGCTCTTTTTTAGTGCTCCGTAAGCTTTCCATGCTTGCCGACGCCATCTCCCATTCGGTTCTGCTCGGCATTGTAGTGGCCTTCTTTATCGCAAAAAGCCTCAATTCGCCGCTCCTCATCATCGGTGCCGCCGTATTCGGCGTTCTGACGGTATTGGCTGTGGAACTTCTGTCCGATACGGGACTCGTGCGCAATGACGACGCCGTAGGCATCGTGTTTCCCCTGTTTTTTGCGGTAGCCGTCATCTTAATCACAAAATATGCCCGCAATGTACATTTGGACACGGATATGGTCCTCATGGGAGAAGTCATCATGGCACCCCTATACCGAATGAATATCTTCGGCATCTCCATACCGAAGGCACTGGTACAAATGGGTATTCTCTTTGCCGTCAACACGGCATTCATCGTTACCTTTTTCAAAGAACTCAAGGTAACGGCCTTTGATAAAAACTTTGCCGTAACCGTCGGTTTTTCTTCATCCATTCTCTATTACGCTCTCATGACGCTGACCTCACTTACGGCCGTAGCGGCCTTTGACGCCGTCGGAGCCATACTGGTCGTGAGCTTTTTAATAGCTCCCGGCGCATGTGCGTACCTGGTGGCAAAAGATTTGCGGAACATGCTGCTTATCAGTGCCGCCTATGCCGCAGTAAATTCCCTCGTCGGCTACGTACTCGCTCTTTATTGGCAAGTATCCATGTCCGGCATGACGGCAACGGTTGCCGGCGTGACCTTTATACTCACGTTCCTGCTTAACCGGGATGGACTTATTACGAAAATCATTCTGCGCAGGAGGCGAAAAAATCAATTTTTCCTCGATTTGATGACCATGCATATCGGCAACCACATGGAGGATGACGATGCGAAACTGGAGCTGGGCTTTGAAACTATCCAAAATCATTTGAACTGGAAAAAAGAAAATATACGTAAACGTGCCGATAAGTTGATACAATGTGGTATAATCTATACAGATGATACTGCAGGGATTTACAGGCTGACTGATAAGGGCTTGCAGAAATATCACGAAATCAAATCAAATTACGGGATGTAATACGGATGAACTCGAGCAGAGAAGATTATTTGCAGGCAATCTACCGATTATCGCAGCAAAAGGGTTATACGAATAATAAGAGTATTGCCGCATACCTGGATATTTCTAAAGCTTCCGTCAGCGAAATGATGCACAAGCTCATTGCCGATGATATGGTCGTTGTACGGGGCACGCAAATCCGCCTGTCCCCGGCCGGCCGGGAACAGGCGGAGAAACTCCTGTCCAGCCATCGGCTGTGGGAGTACTTCCTTTCCAATATCCTCGGTATGGACAAAGCGGAAATACACGAGCAGGCGGATCTTTTGGAACATGCGACGGGAGATGCCCTGCGCAAGGCATTGAATGAATTTTTGAGTTATCCTACAAAGAGCCCGAAGGGAAAGGCTATATACGAGAACCTGGAAGAAAAAGAAAAACTCGCCGATGAGGCGGATACATAAAAATCGAGCTGTAAGAGCAAAAACTCTGCGGCTCGATTTTTGTTGAGTAAGAACTTATATTAAATTTAGATTTTTAGATTTCTATAAGCAAAATTTATTAATATCCGTAGATAGATTCGTAAACTGCTTCTCCCATAGAGTCGGGAATGATTGGTTGCCAATCCGGATAACTGTATGAATAACTGTAGGTGCAGTTGCCATTTTTGTCATATTCGGCAGCGGATAAGAGCGCCCATTTTTTATAGAGATGAGTGTATATGGAGTATTGGAGAGAATAGCTTCCATCGGGATGAACTATTTTCCCCAAAACTATTGCAGCTTTGGAATTTTTTATGACAGAAGCATTATCTATAAAATATTGCGAACCATTCTGAGCCGCCCCTACCCAATACCAATTTGCAGCAAATGAAGGAAAAGAGCATGACATGAGTAGTAATAATGCGATAATCATTTTTTTTCATAATGTTAATCTCCTTCTGTCTTTTATAGTTATATCGGTCTTTTTAAATTAAAGAAATATTACAATAATATAATAAATACAAACATATTATATATAAATTACAAGTTATTAACAAGATATTATTTTATCATTGTATAAACACAAGTTATGTGTTTGTGGGATATTATAATGGTCAATATATATTGTTGCTGGTGTGCATATAATAGTGTATTATTTAGAACGAAACGATTTTAGTGTGTTTTTCAGTTAGGATGAGTTGAGATGTTGGAATTTCCTATTAAAAGAAGTATTACCATTGATGATACAAAGAAGAAGAGCCGCAAGAAGAGCGGTGACGGGAAGCCCGTCATTACGGGGAGTGTTAATTTGCCTGTGCGGGAACCGCTGAAGAAACTGGATCCCTTGCCGAAGAATGCAAAGAATCTCGTTATTGTCGAATCGCCGGCCAAGGCACGGACGATTGAAAAGTTCCTCGGCAAGGACTATAAAGTTCTTGCCAGCCGCGGTCATCTGCGCGACTTGCCGCGCAATCAGTTCGGCGTCGATTTACAGCACGATTTTACGCCCGTGTACATCGATATGTATGACAAGCGTAAGGTTATTGATGAATTGCGCGATGAGTTTGTCCGCTCCAAAAATATATATCTTGCGACTGACCCGGATCGTGAGGGTGAAGCTATTTCCTGGCATTTGGCTCACATTTTGGAAATGAATCCGGAAGAGCCGTGCCGCGTCATGTTTCACGAGATCACGAAAAATGCCGTCAATGAGGGCCTTAAAAAGCCCGAGCCCATTGACCTGAAACGGGTCGACGCACAGCAGGCACGGCGTATTTTGGACCGCATTGTGGGCTATCAATTAAGCCCCCTCTTGTGGAAGAAGGTTTGTAAAGGCCTCAGCGCAGGACGCGTCCAGTCCGTGGCGGTGCGGCTCATTTGCGAACGGGAAGAAGAGATCGCCGCCTTTGTGCCGGAAGAATATTGGACGCTTGCAGCCGTATATAAGGCGGAAGACGGAGCTACGTTGAAAGCGGAGCTGGCGAAGGTAAACGGAAAAAAAGCCAAGCTTGCCACCCGGGAAGAGGCCGAAGTCGTTCAGAAGGCTCTCGAATGGGAAAAAAACGGCCTTACGCAGGATGCGGATCGCGTGACCAAGGTGGAAAAGCGGAAGCGCAAGCGCATGCCCCAGCCGCCTTTTACGACGTCGACCATGCAGCAGGAAAGCGTGGGCAAGCTTAACTTCGGCGCCAAGAAGACGATGATGCTGGCCCAGCAGTTATATGAAGGCCTCGATATCGGCGACAGAGGGCAAGTAGGTCTCATTACATATATGCGTACGGACTCGACGCGCATTAACGGTGATATGATCAAGAGCGCCCGCGAGTATATCGGACGAACATACGGCAAGGAATACATTCCCTCAAAAGCGCACGTGTATAAGTCAAAAGCTTCCAGCCAGGACGCGCACGAAGCCGTTCGCCCGACATCTCTCGAATTGACGCCCCAAACGGTGGCATCCTTCTTGACGCGTGATCAGCTGCGTCTGTATACGCTTATTTGGAATCGTTTTCTTGCCAGCCAGATGACGCCTGTAGAAACGGAGCACGTGTCCGTTACCGTAGAAAGCGGTACCTATGAACTCAAGGCCGCAGGCTATACGGTTCTCTTCAAGGGATTTACGGAGCTTTACGAAGAAGCGAAAAAAGAAAATGACGCCCAAGTCCTGCCGGCTATTGCCGAAGGTACGGTTGTCCATAATAGGGGAATTGAAAAGACGCAGCACTTTACGCAGCCGCCGCCGCGGTATACGGAAGCGAGCCTGATCAGGACGCTTGAAGAAAAAGGTATCGGCCGTCCCAGCACATATGCACCCATTATGGATACGATTAAGAACCGCAACTACGTGGAAAAGAAAGACAAGCAGTTTATTCCCACCGAGCTCGGTGTCATTACGGTCAAACTGTTGAAGGATTACTTTGAAGGCATTATTAACGTCGACTTTACGGCGCATATGGAAGAAGCCCTCGACGGTATTGAACAGGGCAGCGACACGTATACGCACGTACTGCATGAGTTTTACGATGTATTTCGGCCCGAACTGGAGCATGCCGAAAGCAGTATGGAAAAGGTGACCGTTGCCGGCCAGGATTCGGGACAGGTCTGCGAACGGTGCGGCGCGCCTATGGTCTATAAATTCGGGCGCTTCGGCAAGTTTTTGGCCTGTTCCAACTTCCCCGAATGCCGCAATACGAAGGCTATCGTCGAAGATACGGGCATTACGTGTCCCCGGTGCGGTGAAGGGCACCTGATCAAGCGGAAATCGAAGCGTGGCCGCCAGTTTTACGGCTGCGACCGGTATCCGGAATGCGATTTCGTGCTTTGGAACGAGCCTGTCGATAAAAAATGCGGCCTCTGCGGCAGTATCATGACGGTGAAACATTATAAGAACGGACAAGACAAGCTCTTTTGCAGCAACGCGGAATGTGAAAACCATAAAAAAGGTGAAACAGTAAATGAAGACTAGCGTACTCGTCATCGGTGCAGGATTGTCCGGTGCCGAAGCGGCATGGCAGCTTGCTTGCCGCAGTGTTCCCGTGGAACTCGTCGAAATGCGCCCGGCCAAGCGTTCGCCGGCTCATCATACGGATTTGTTTGCCGAGCTCGTGTGCAGCAACTCTCTGCGTGCCGCCAATATTGAAAATGCCGTGGGCTTACTGAAGGAAGAAATGCGCCGCCTCGGTTCGCTCATTATGGAGGCCGCCGATGCGCATCGTGTACCGGCAGGCGGAGCGCTGGCCGTCGACCGCATTCCCTTCAGTGAATATGTAACGGAAAAATTAAAAAATCATCCTCTCGTTACGGTGCGGGAAGAAGAAGTGACCACACTGCCTGAAGACCGCATCTGTATCGTCGCGACGGGGCCGCTTACAAGTGATGCGCTGTCCGCATATATCGGCATGCTGACGGGGAAGAAATACTTCCACTTCCACGATGCGGCGGCACCTATCGTCACCGTCGATTCCCTCGACATGACCAAGGTCTATCGGGCGGCACGTTACGGCAAGGGCGGCGCCGATTATTTAAATTGCCCCTTGACGAAAGAAGAATACGCAACATTTTGGCAGGCCCTGACGACGGCCGAATGCGCGGAGCTCCATGAGTTCGAAAAAGACGACACCGTATTTGAAGGCTGTATGCCCGTGGAAGTCATGGGCGGCCGCGGCATCGACACGCTTCGTTACGGTCCGATGAAGCCGGTCGGATTGGAACTTCCCGGTACGGACACTGTCCCTTATGCGGTCGTCCAGCTCCGTCAGGACAACGGCAGCGCTACCCTCTACAATATGGTCGGTTTTCAGACGCATTTGAAGTTCCCCGAACAAAAACGGGTGTTCTCCATGATTCCCGGCTTGGAGCAGGCCGAATTTGTGCGTTACGGCGTAATGCACCGTAATTCATATATCAATTCGCCGGAACTTCTCTTGCCGACGCTTCAATACAGGCGAAGAGGCTCCCTCTTTTTTGCCGGTCAGCTGACCGGTGTGGAGGGGTACTTGGAATCGGCGTCTATGGGCCTTCTGGCGGGCATAAATGCGGCTCGTCTTTGGAACGATAACGATTGCCTGACCTTTTCGGGACGTACGGCTATAGGTGCCTTAAGTCGCTATATTTCGACGGGGCCCAACGATAATTTCCAGCCTATGAATGTCAATTTCGGTATTATGGAGCCTTGGGGGAATACAAAGCGCATGAAGAAGAAAGAAAAAAATGCGGCCCTCGCACAAAGGGCCCTGGCAGAGATTGAAGAAATGAAGGAGCTGTTATGATGGATACAGGTTTTCACGCGACGACGATCGTTGCCGTGCAAAAAGACGGCAAGACCGCCATTGCCGGTGACGGGCAGGTTACGCTCGGTAATTCCGTTATTATGAAGGCGACGGCACAAAAGGTGCGGCGTCTCTATCAGGGAAAGATTATCAGCGGTTTTGCCGGCTCCGTTGCCGACGCTTTTTCCCTTTTTGACCGTTTTGAGGCAAAGCTGAACGAGCACAACGGCAATCTCGTGCGCAGTGCCGTCGAACTTGCCAAGGACTGGCGGAGCGATAAGGTGCTGCACAAGTTGGAAGCCCTGCTTCTCGTGGCCGACGGTGAACGGATTCTTCTCGTTTCCGGTACAGGTGAGGTCATTGAGCCGGACGACGGCATTTCAGCTATCGGCTCGGGCGGCATGTACGCCTTGGCGGCGGCGCGGGCCCTGCAGCAAAATACGGAATTGTCCGCTCGGGAAATTGCGGAAAGGGCTTTGCACATTGCTGCGGATATTTGCGTATATACGAATCACAACGTAATTGTGGAAGAAATTTAGAAACGGGGAATTCAGATATAATGACACAGGAACAAGATTTAACACCTAAACAAATTGTGGCGGAACTGGATAGATACATTGTCGGCCAGGACGACGCGAAGCGTTCCGTTGCCATTGCCCTGCGAAATCGGTGGCGCCGCAAAAAGCTGGGCACCGACATGCAGAAGGAAATCATTCCCAAGAACATCCTTCTCATCGGGCCGACGGGTGTCGGCAAGACGGAAATTGCCAGACGCTTGGCCGGCCTTGCCGGCGCACCGTTTATCAAGGTGGAAGCGACGAAGTATACGGAAGTGGGCTATGTGGGCCGCGATGTGGAACAGATGATTCGCGATCTCGTGACCAACGCTATTCGCATGGTGCAGGAGCGGGAAAGCCGCCGCTTTGAAGCACGGGCGGAAGAAGAAGCGAACAAACGCATCCTTCAGGTTTTCTGGCCGAAGAAGGAAGCCGTAAAAGAAGCCGTTACGGATCCGATGGGTTTTCTCTTCGGCAGCGGTGAAGAAACGGCAAAGAAAGAAGATCGTGAGGAAGCGCCGGAACCGGGTTCGGAAAAACGGAAGAAGGTGTTGGAGCAAATTGTCTCTCATGCTTGGGATGAGCGGGAAATTGAAGTGGAAGTGACTGAAGCGGATCGGGCCGTCCAGGGCATATTGACAGGCAGTTCAACGGAAGAACTGACCAATAATTTTCAGGAAATGCTCGGCAACCTCGTACCCAAGAAAAAGCGGAAAAAGAAGATGACCGTTGCGAAGGCACGGGAAATTTTTAAAGAAGAAGAACTGGGCAAGTTTCTCGACATGGATATCATCGTTGAAAAGGCCGTTCAGGCTGCGGAAGAATCGGGCATCGTTTTTATTGACGAGTTTGATAAGATTGCCGAAAAAGGCAGAACGAGCGGCCCCGATGTTTCGCGTGAAGGCGTACAGCGCGATATACTGCCTATTGTCGAAGGGGCGACGGTAAATACGAAGTACGGGCCCGTGAAGACGGATCATATCCTCTTTATTGCAGCCGGCGCCTTTCACGTTTCCAAGCCGTCCGATCTTATTCCCGAGCTGCAGGGGCGCTTTCCCATTCGCGTGGAATTACAGTCGCTTACGGTCGACGACTTCAAACGGATTCTAACGGAGCCGAGCCAATCGCTTATCAAGCAGTACACGGCTCTTCTCAGCGCTGACGGCATGGAATTGGAATTTACGGCCGACGGCATCGGCACGATTGCCGAATATGCCCACCGCGTCAATTCGGAAACGGAAAACATCGGTGCCCGCCGGCTTCATACAATTTTGGAAAAAATCTTGGAAGACATTGCCTTCAACGCACCTGACGCGGACGAAAAACACATTGTCGTCAACCAGGCATTTGTAACGGACAAACTGAGCGAAGTCGTGCAGAATGTCGACTTGAGCCGCTACATCTTATAGGAGATATATGCGAACATTTACAAAGCTTATTATCAATAAAAAAGCGGAGAGATTGGCTCTCACAGGTCATCCCTGGGTATACGGCGAAGAGGTTGTCCGTACGGAAGGCGAGTATGAGACAGGCGATCTCGTCGACGTGTATACGGAGAAAGGACGCTATATAGGCACGGGCTTTGCCAACGACATCTCCAAGATTCGCGTCCGCCTCGTCTCACGCAATGCAAACGATTGTTTTGATGAAGCCTTTTGGCAGCGCCGCGTCTCCTATGCCGCGGCCTATCGCCGAACCGTCATGAAGGGCAGGGACTTTGAATGCTGTCGTCTCATCCACGGTGATGCCGACGGTATGCCGGGCCTCACCGTGGACAGATACAACGACATCTTGGTCGCCCGGACGCTGTGCTACGGTACGGATGCCGTTAAAAAGCGTATTTTTAAAGCCCTTGTCGGCGTTCTTAACGAATACGGTGTGGCTATAAGCGGTATATACGAGCGAAATGACGTGAAAGTTCGCGATCTCGACGGATTGGCGCAGCACAAGGGCTGGTATGAGGCGGATTTTCTGCCCGAGCCGCCGGCAACGGTTGTGACGACTATCAATGAAAACGGTGTCCTCTACGACGTGGATGTGGAAAACGGTCAAAAGACAGGCTTTTTCCTCGATCAGAAGTATAACCGTGCTGCTGCGGCGCGCCTTGCCGCAGGCAAACGGGTCCTTGACTGCTTTACGCATACGGGGGGCTTCGCCTTAAATGCCGCCGCGGGCGGTGCCCTTTCCGTCCGGGCCGTCGACATATCGGCCGAAGCCGTGCGGCAGACGGAAGCGAATATTTATAAAAACGGCTTGTCCGAGGTTGTGACTGTTGAAGAGGCGAATGTCTTCGACGTCCTTACGGAGTTGACGGAGAAAAAGAAGAAAGACTATGACTTTATCATCCTCGATCCGCCTGCCTTTGCCAAGTCGGCCAAGGCGCTGCACAATGCACGGCGCGGCTATAAGGAAATAAATCTCAAGGCCATGCGCATTCTGCCGCGGGGCGGCTATTTGGCGACGTGCTCGTGCTCTCATTTTATGACGGATGAGCTCTTTCGCAGGATGCTGGCCGAGGCGGCGGCCGACTCGGGTGTCTCGCTCAGGCAAATCGAAGGACGGCAGCAGTCGCCGGATCATCCCATCCTGTGGAATGCCGGCGAAACGGGTTATTTAAAATTCTATCTTTTCCAAGTGGTATGAAAAAAGGCGCCTGCAACGATATTCAGAACATGTTGCAGACGTCTTTTGTATAGATGCAGGCTATTTATTCGGCCCAATTGCCGTCTTTGAAGACCGGTACCTCAGTGCCGTCTTTTTTTATGCCCGTAATTTGTAAATCCGCGGAGCCGATCATAAAATCCACGTGTACGACCGAGTCGTTCAGTCCCGCCGTCCTCAGCTCGTCGTCGTTCATGTTCGCACCGCCGCGCAGGCACGTAGGGTAGGCCCTGCCGAGGGCGACGTGGCAAGAAGCATTTTCGTCGAAGAGAGTTTCATAAAAGAGCGTATTTGTCAGAGAAATGGGAGAATTGTACGGGATAAGGGCAACTTCGCCCAAACGGCGAGACCCTTCGTCGGTATCCAAGAGGGTTGTGAGAATATCATTGCCTTTTTCGGCAATTGAATCGATGACGGCACCGTCTTTAAAAACAAGGCAAAAGCGGTCAATAATGTTGCCCCGGTAGACAAGCGGTTTCGTGCTGTAAACGACCCCGTTCACCTGGTCGGGCTGCGGTGCTGAATAGACTTCTTCCGTCGGCACGTTGGCGTTAAAGAGGATGCCCGTTGTCGTGGCTTCCGTGCCGCCCTGCCAAATATGACCTTTCGGCAGGCCGATGGTGAGATCCGTGCCGAGCTCGTTCGTGCAGCGGAGAGCAGTAAAGGCCTTCTCCGTCAACCAGGTACGGCGTTTTCTCAGATTTTCCAGGTGCCCGTCCCAAGCGGACAACGGGTCCGGGCCGTCGGCGCGGGATGCCTTGAGGATAGCCTGCTCCAGTTTGGCATAGGCCGTGTCGGTATCGTCCTCCGGGTAGAGGAGCTTGGCCCACGTGCAGGACGGGACGGCTGCGACGAGCCACGTGACTTTTGAAGCCATAATGCCGTCGGAATACTCTTTTAAGGCCTTGTGTGATGCGTGCTGAAAGGCCGTGATTTTTTTTGTGTCCACGCCGGCGAGCAGATTCGGATTTGCCGAAATAAGGCTCAGGAAAGCGGCTCCCTTGCGATAGTAGGAGAGACTGAAGTCGCGGCGCCAATCGGGGAAGCTTTCAAAATTTGCCAAAGCCTCCCGATTGTAACGCAGCTTCGTTAAATTGTCACAGCGCCAGCTGACGACGACCTGCGACGCGCCGTCGTTGTAGGCCGCTTCGGCCAGAGCGGTCGTAAATTCGGCCGCCTCGACAGGCGCATTGATGACGAGGATTTGGTCTTTTTGCAGGTTGATGCCCTTCTTTAAGAGCACTTGGGCGTAAGCTTTCTTTTCGTTTTCAGTCATGATTTTTCTCCTTTATAAGGGGCGCCGGCTCGTAAAGAACCAGAGCCTGCCGTTTAAGGCGAAGGCATTGATGGCCAGGCTGATGACAAGGCTCAGCCAGTAACCGTACGGGCCGTACGGAGTATAGTGTGCCAATACGTATCCCAGGGGGATGGCGATGAGCCAATACGTGACAAAGGCGACGTACGTAATGACCTTGACGTCCTTATAGCCGCGCAGCATGCCCTGTACGGGCGTGCCCAGGGCATCAAATACGGAAAACATAAGGGCGAAAATGAGAAAGTTGCGAATGGCACGGAAGGTTTCCAGATCATGCGTAAATATGGCGGCAATATCGCCCAGGAAAGTATATGTCAAAAAGGCCGTGATACAGACGGCGGTGAGGGACGTGAGGCTGCAAATCATGTCGTATTGGAGGGCGCCCTTGCGATTTTTTGCACCTGCTTCATAGCCGACAACGATAGTCGCGGTCAAACTGATACTCCAGGGCAGCGTATAGACGAGGGTGGAGTAGCTGATAGCCGCTTGGTTTGCCGCAATGTAGAGTGTGCCGAACTCACTCATGAGGAGCCCGACGATACTGAAAAGGCTGGTCTCACAAAATATGGCGACAAAAATGGGCAGGCCCAGGCGCAGCTGTTCACGGCAATAAATCCAGCTGAAAGAGCGTATGTTCGTCCATAAGCGATAATTACTGAAAGGCTTTTTAAAGTGTAGGATGACCATGAAGGCAATACACGTAACCCACGCTGCCAGAGAGATGGCATAACCCGTGCCGGCGCCGCCGAGGGCGGGAATGCCGAAGCCGCCGAAGACGAAGAGGCCGAAAAGGGCGACCGTGAGAATCATATTTGCCATGAGGACGGCCATGGAGAGCTTCGTCATGCCGTGGGCATCGACGACGTAGCGCAGCGTCGCCTGCACGAAGAGCGGCAAGACGCCGAAAGCAAGGGCAAAAAGGTATTCCTCCGAAATGGACTGGACGGCAGGGTTCAAATGCAGAAATCCTAAGAAAGGCTTCAGGAAAACCTTGCCGAGGAGGAGAATAATCAAGGTCAAGGCAACGGCTATATAGATCCCCTGCATGATATAGACGGGAATTACTTCTTCTTTCCCGGCACCGCGCAATTGGGCAATAATGGGCGAAACGCCGAAAGCGATACCGCAGGAACCGGCAAAAAGGGGAAACCAAATGTTTGCGGCGACGGCGACACCTGCCAGATCGATAGTGCCTGCATTGCCGCTGAAAATACTGCTGAAGAGATTGCTTCCCACCTGGGCGAACTGCGTCAGCAAAAGGGGAAAGAAGAGTCCCAAAAAGTATGTAAATTGTCTAAGCTTCGGTGCTGTCATACATAACCTCATATAATATTTGAAAATATAAAACAAGCCCCGTTTACACGGGGCTTACAGGCATCTCAGTTATTTGCTTGCACTGTTTACTTTAGCAGCTAAGCGGGATTTTTTACGAGCAGCTGTGTTTTTGTGAAGCACACCCTTTTGAGCGGCGCTGTCAATAACGCTGCTGGCTTTATCAAATGCTTTTTTGACCGCGTCGGCATCACCCGTAGCGATTGCTTCCGTCGTACGGCGAATAGCTGTGTGTACAGAAGACTTTACACGAGAATTGGCTGCGTGACGAGCGGCATCTTTTTCCATAGATTTGATATTGGATTTAATTTGCGGCAAACTGATTCACCTCCCTGCTTACAATAACACCGGAATTAATTTTAGCACACAATATATTGAAAAGCAAGAAATTACGCCTGCTTCAGTCCTATAACCGGAAAGTGAAGTTAAAATGCCCTTTGCTGCAGTATAAAGCGATATTAGCCGGATTGTATAAACGTGTTTTTGGCCACTTCGATCATGGCGTTTATACAAGGGTTGTTTTCCTGCGACCACAGGAGGTAGCGGTTGAACAGTTTCTCACCCCGCAAGGGAACAAAGACCACGTTGTCGCCGGAATTGGCCTGGTGTTCTTTGTAGAGGACGGATATGCCGGCGTCGCAGGCCACCTGCATTAAGAGGGCCGATATGGTATCGGCCTGTCCGACAATGTCCGGTGTGAAGCCCGCCGCAGCCGCATGAAGAATAATCGATTCATATCCCGCCTCCGACGAAGCGCGGGAAATTGCAATGAATTTTTCCTGACGCAGCTCCGAAAAATCCACTTCCTCCCGACTTGCCAGAGGATGGAAGGGAGAAACGGCGATACAGTCGCGGCGCCGGTCGATTAAGAGGGACTTACTTTTGCGGCGCGGTTTCCCCGAGGCGACGATAATGTCTACCGTACCGTCATCAAGAGAGCGGAGAAGACCTGTAGGCGATGTAAATTTCAGATTGACGCTGATGTCCGAAGTTGATTTCCTTCTCCAAGGCCGCAATACTGCGGCTTAAGGCCGGTTGAGTAATGAATTGTCGATTTGCGGCCAATGTAAAATTTAGAGATTGAGCTAAGGCGTAATAACATTCCAATTGAAAGATGGTCATGGAAGACACCTCATTGTTTTACAGTGTTTACTTAATTTTACCTGACCGGGAAGACGGTTTCAATATAAACTGCACATGTGTACTGAAGAGAAATTTGGCCTTTTCGCCTAGATACATGCTTAAACATAAAATTTATAATGCAAAAATGTTATAATAAATGCCGTGTTTTTGGCATTTCACGAGAAAACATATCATTGTTATAATTTTCTTATAAAAGACATTCGAATTCAGTTCGGAAGGGAGCTTATATGATGGAACGGAAACTTTTAGCAGGGATCAGAGTGCTTGATTTTACGGATTTCTTGGCAGGTCCTTATTGCGGTATGTATTTTGCCGACATGGGTGCCGATGTCATCAAGGTGGAAAACCTGCGAAGCGGCGGCAACTTTGTGAGAAACGCGAGACCCTTGGAAAAAAACAGCGGCCTCAGCATGTATTTTCAAAACCTCAACCGCAATAAACGCGGCGTCGCTATCGATTTAAAGCAGCCTGAAGGAAAGGATTTGTTTGCAGCCTTGATAAAATCGGCGGATGTGCTCCTTGAAAACAATCGGCCCGGTGTCATGGAGCGTTTGGGCTTCAGCTATGAGGATTGTAAAAAAATAAACCCGCAGCTCATATACGCGTCCATTTCCGGCTTCGGCCAATACGGTCCCAACTCCGGGCGGCCGGGCTATGACTTGATCGGCCAGGCCATGGGCGGGAGCATGAGTATTACAGGCTGGCCGGACATGGAACCGACCCGCGCGGGCATGGCTATCGGCGATTTGTTTGCCGGATTAAACGCAGGCTTTGCCGTCTGTGCTTCCCTTTTTGAACGGGAAAAAAGCGGCAAGGGTAATCATATAGATGTGGCTCTGGTCGATTCCATCTATTCCGGCATGGAGGCGAAGATGATGCAATACGTTTATACGGGCGTAAGTCCGACAAAGACGGGAAATAAGTATATTTCATCGGCGCCGTATGACTCGTTTAAAGCAAAGGACGACTATTTTGTTATCGCTTCCGGTACGGATAAGCATTTTGCCTGTCTCGCCGCCGCCATAGGGCAGCCCGAATTGGCCGGCAATCCGTTGTACATCGATACGGAAAAGAGAAAGAAGAATGCCGACGCCTTAAAGAAGATTATTGAAACATGGGCAAGTACGAAGACCGTTGCCGAAGTATGCCGTATCATTGACGGGGCCGGCATACCGGTCGCGCCGATTTACAATTGCGAGCAGTTGGCCGGGGATAAAAACATTACGGAAGTACGCGAAATGCTGGTTAGAGTTCCGGCTCCGGCAAAGCATCCCGAGGCGCCGGAATTGACGGTTATCGGTAATCCCGTGAAAATGAAGGAGTCGCCCTGCACGTACAAAAAAGCCGCTCCCGATTTGGGTGAAGATAACGGGGCCGTCTTTACGGACCTCGGATTTACGGAGAATGAGTTGGCGGTCCTGCGGGCCAAGAAGGTTATCAATTAGTCTAAGCTTTAAACGGCGGAGGAGAGAATACCATGGTTGCGGATATGGCTTCACTTATCGTTTTTATCGGTATTATCGGCATAGCCTTTTGGCGAAAAAATAATATCGGCATTCTTGCGCTGTCTGCCGGCGTCGTTCTTGTCAATGCCGTCGGCATGCCTGAAAAGGTGCTTATCGGCGGTATCAGCGCATCCCTGTTTATTACGCTCGTCGGTATTACGCTCCTGTTTTCCATCGTCATCGATACGGGGGCCCTGGACTTATTGGCCAGAAAGGTAATTGCCACGGCAGGAGAACGGATGTGGGTCTTGCCGATTCTGATTTTTATAGCCGGCTTTACCGTCGTTTCCGTCGGGCCCGGCGGGGTTCCCGCTCTGGCTATTATTCCGCCGCTTGCCGCATCGATTGCCGTACGTGTGGGATTTCATCCGATTATGCTCATCCTCATCGGCATTTGCGGCATGACGGCCGGACGCTTTTCGCCGATTACGCCCGAATCGGCCATCGTTGCGGAAGCCGTCATGAAGGCGGGACTTAACGGTAGCGATATTATTCCTGCCCTCATGGTGAGTGTCGCCTTTGCCAATTTTCTCGCTGCTTTGGTTCTGTATGTAATTTACGGCGGTTATAAATTAAAACGGCCCCTACAAAAGTTGGAAACGAGTGTGGAAGCTTTTTCGACACGGCAAATTGTCTCCTTATCGGGAATTGTCGCTATGCTGGTGCTCGTCGTCTGTTTTCATGTTACTCTCGGCCTGGCCGCTTTATTGGTATCGGGCGTGCTCCTCTTCTGCCACGTGGCGGAAGATTCGACTGTAGTGAAAATGATTCCCTGGTCAACCATCGTCATGGTATTGGGTGTAGGTGCCCTGCTCAGCGTCGTCAACAAGTTGGGCGGCATTGAACTGATGAACGACTTCATGGCGTCCGTCATGACCGAGTCTACGGCGATTCCTGCAATGGGCATATCTGCAGGGCTGCTCAGTTTCGTCAGTTCCGCCTTGGGCGTAGTGTATCCGACGATGATGCCTATGTGCGTCGATATTGCCCGTCAGATCGGTAACGTAAATCCTGTGGCCATGATGTCGGCCGTTGCCGCAGGCGGTGCCGTGAGCGGCATATCGCCGGCTTCAACGGGAGGCGCTTTAATACTGGCTGCCGTTGCGGGGAGTTATAAGGAAAAATATACGAAAGAAGTGGAAGGAAAGTATTTTCTGGAATTACTCATTGTTGCGGCGGCGGGATTGGTCTTGTTTGTGACCGTAGCGGCCCTTACCTTTAACTTTATTGCCGATATGATGTGTCCGTAATTTCAGAGAGGTGGATAATCGTGTCTTTTCCCAAGCGTGTACGTATTCAGGAATGTTGTCCCCGGGACGGATGGCAGAATCATAGCGACTTTATTCCGACGGAGACGAAAATAAAATACATAAAAAAGATGATTGACTGCGGCATTAAGATGATGGAAGTGACGAGTTTCGTCAATCCGAAAGTCATGCCTCAAATGACCGATGCGAAAGAAGTGTATAGAGATGTTAAAGACTATGCCTCGTCCCGTGACGTTACCTTGACGGCATTGGCTTTAAATAAGAGAGGCGTCGAAGATGCCGAGGCTGCAGGCGTAAGGACGGTGGAATTCGTACTCAGTGCCAGCGAAGAGCATAATTTACGCAATTCCCGCTGCACTGTCGAAGAGAGCCTGAACACGTTTAAAGAGCTGGCGTCTCATTCGGAAGGACTGGACGTAATCCTTTGCCTGCCTTGTGTATTCGGCTCCCCCTTCGGTGATGAAATTTCCTTGGAGCGGCTGCGGAAGATTATCGACGTAGCCCGCAGCGTAGGTGTGGAATCCTTCGGATTGGCCGATACGGCAGGCATATCCGCGCCTGATCATACGCGGGAAATATTACGCTTTTTTGCAAATTATGCCGATATCAGTAAAATCAGTGTTCACTTCCATGACACGTACGGTATGGGCATTGCCAATGCGTACGTCGCACTGGAAGAAGGATTTACCCGTTTGGATTCTTCCTTGGCGGCCATGGGAGGATGCCCTTTTTCTCCCGGAGCCAAAGGAAATATTTCGACAGAAGATCTGGTTTACATGTGCGAGGCCATGGGCATAGAAACGGGATGCGATTTGCCGGCCCTGGCTCAAACGGCGAAAAGCATGTGTAACGATATTCATGCCGACTTGGGCGGCAGCTTCAGCTTGGCCTGCTGCGATTGATCGTGACAAAAAGAAAATTAACTATCCGGTTTAATATCTTTTTCCATGATAAAGCCCGGACATTCTGCACGCAGAATGTCCGGGCTTATCCGCTATAAAATAAAAGCTGTATTATGCTTTGTTTTCCGAGCCTAATACTTCCTTAATTTTGTGTTTTACAATGTCCTTGACGAATTGACGGCCGTCTTTTAAGTATTGGCGCGGATCGAAGTGATCCGGATGGGCCGTGAGATGCTGCCGTACACCTGCCGTCAGGGCAAGACGCAGATCCGAATCGACGTTGATCTTGCACACGGCCAGAGATGCCGCACGGCGCAGCTGGTCTTCAGGGATGCCGATGGCTTCGTCCAGCCTGCCGCCGTTGGCATTGATGATTTTAACGTATTCCGGGACGACCGACGATGCACCGTGGAGGACGATGGGGAAGTCGGGCAGGCGTTTCGCTACTTTTTCGAGAATGTCGAAGCGCAGTGTAGGCGGCACGTAAACACCGTCTTTGGTGAGCGTACATTGTTCGGGCCTGAATTTATACGCGCCGTGGCTCGTGCCGATGGCGATGGCCAGAGAATCGACACCTGTCCGCTCGACAAATTCTTCAACCTCTTCAGGCCGGGTATACGACGCTTCGTCGTCGGCGACCTTGACATCGTCTTCAATACCTGCAAGCTTGCCGAGTTCCGCCTCTACAACGACGCCGTGCGCATGTGCGTATTCGACGACCCGTTTGGCCAGTTCAATGTTTTCGTCAAACTCATACTGGGAGCCGTCGATCATGACGGACGTAAAGCCGCCGTCAATGCAGTCCTTACACGTTTCAAAATCGGCACCGTGGTCGAGATGAAGGGCCATGGGGATGTTCGGAAATTCTTCCAGCGCCGCTTTGACGAGATGCTTCAGGTATGCGGGCTTCGCATATTTGCGCGCTCCTGCCGACGCCTGAAGAATGACGGGCGAGTTCATATCTCCCGCCGCTTCCGTGACGGCCTGGACGATTTCCATGTTGTTGATGTTGAAGGCGCCGACGGCATAATGGCCGGCGTAGGCTTTTTTGAACATTTCCGTAGTAGTAACTAAGGGCATTTGTGTTCCTCCTTAAATTGTATGAGTCTTAAAATCCCAGCCGGCCTTTTGCACTAAGCTGTGCATATCCGCCGGCAGGGGTGAGTAAACGGCAATGATTTTTTTGGTCACAGGATGCAGAAATTGCATGCGCCAAGCGTGCAGCCCCTGCCGCCGTAAGAGCTCCCGACCGCCGCCGTAGAGATCGTCGCCTACAAGGGGGTGGCCCAAATAAGCGCTGTGTACACGAATTTGGTGTGTCCGTCCCGTCGCAAGGATAACTTGGACGAGACTGTACGTCTTATTTGCTTCGAGACGAAAAAAATCCGAGTGAGCCGGTTTTCCGTCCGGGCAGGTGCAGCGCTTAATAATGCTTTCCGGATCCCGGCCGACAGGCGCGTGAACCGTTGCCATGGCAGCCGGAAAAAATCCTTCCGTCAGAGCCAAATAAGAGCGCTTATAAAAGCGGTCCTTGCCGTCGAAGAGATGTTGAATATGGGGATACTTGGCAATGAGACAGAGGCCGGATGTATTTCTGTCCAGGCGGTGCATGGGATGGTAAGAAAGAGTAAGGCCCCGCTTTCCATAATAATACATGACCGCGTTTGCCAAGGTGCCGGTCCGTTCGCCGCTCGTTTGGTGCATGAGCATTCCCGCCGGCTTATTAACGACGAGGAGCCAATCATCCTCGTAGGCAATATCGAGATCGATGGGCTCCGCCGCAACGGTATCCGCCGCGGGGAAGGTGACTTCGATGACATCTCCTTCTTCTACAAGGACGCGCAAATCCGTTGCCGTACCGTTTCGCCTGCAAAGACCTTCATGCTTAATGCGGCGGCGCATGCCGGCGGATATGCCGAAATGACGCAGCGCACCTGCTACGGACGTGGGCTTATGCAGCTGTCCTACTGTAAATCGAATCATTTGACACTTCTCCGGAATGAGAATTCTTCGCTCCTGCCGTATACATATTATACAGAATTGATGTCGATAAATCCATATAAAAGGCCGGTCATGAAGCCTTCCCGCATGATTATAAGCGGAAATTGGCAAAGGCAGGCCGAAAAAAGCAGGAAATAAAGCATATCCATAGAATAGTATATAAAGCATAATAAATTGGACAGTACAGGTGAGCTGCGACGATGAGATTTTCAGATGAATTTATCGAACAAGTACGGCAGGCAAACGATATTGTCTCCGTTATTTCGGACTATGTAAGTCTGAAGCGGAGGGGGAGTAATTTTTGGGCCTGCTGTCCTTTTCATAATGAAAAGACCGCGTCTTTCAGCGTTGCTGCCGATAAGGGCTTTTTTTATTGTTTCGGCTGCCATGCTGCCGGTGATGTGTTCAAGTTTATTATGAAAAGAGAAAACCTCACTTTCGGCGAAGCCGTACAGAGACTTGCCGAAAGAGCGCACATTCCCTTGCCCGAAGCGGAACGGACGGAAGAGGAAAAGAAGCGGGACCGCATGAGGCAGCGCCTCTTTTCCATAAACGAGATGGCCTGCAGCTTCTTTCATAATTGTCTCGTCAAGACGAAGTACGGCGAACCGGGACTGGCTTATTTCAAGCAGCGCGGCCTTACGGAACAGACTATTCGCGACTTTCGTCTCGGCTTTGCACCGGACAGCTGGAATAAGTTGTCCGACGCGTTCATGAAAAAGGGAATAAGCGGCAAAGAGCTGGTGAAATTAGGGCTGGCTAAAGAAAAAAACGGCCGTTATTACGATGCTTTTCGCAATCGTGTTATCTTTCCCATTTACGACGGCCGGAATCGGGTCGTCGGCTTCGGCGGCCGCGTTCTCGGCGACAGTAAGCCGAAGTATTTGAATTCGCCGGAAACACCGGTTTTCAATAAGCGGCAAATTCTTTTCGCCTTCAACAAGGCTCATCGCTCCGTGTACAGCGAAGGCAGGGCGGTTCTCGTCGAAGGCTATATGGATGTCGTTTCCGCCCACAACCGCGGTGTTACGAATGTAGTGGCTTCGCTGGGAACGTCCTTTACGGCCGAACAGGCACGGCTCCTGCAGCGTCAGGCAAAGGAACTCATCCTTGCCTACGACATGGATAATGCCGGCAGGCAGGCGACGCTGCGGGCCATGGAAATCGTGCGCACCCTGGGTATGAATATTCGCGTTCTCTCTCTCCCTGACGGCAAGGACCCGGACGAGTATATTAACGCTCACGGGGAAGCGGCCTTTAAAGAGGCCCTGGCCGGTGCGCCGAACGTTCTCGATTACATGCTTTACACGAGCCTGCGGGAGAACGACGCAGCCACGCTGGAAGGAAAGTCGGCCGTTACGGCGGCGGTTATGCCCGTCCTCGTGCAGACGGACAGCCCCATTATCGTGGAAGCCTTCATGAAGAAGATGGCTGAACGTCTGCAGATCGATGAAAACGCCGTGCGCAGTGAGTACAACGCCTATGTGCGCGCTCATCCTGAAGCCGGCGGCAGACAGGTTGTCATTTCCCGTGCCGTGTCAAGGCAAAATGCGGCCGCCCGCGGCGTAAACTCCATGGCCGTGGCGGAAGAAAACATTTTGCGTTATCTTCTGGAGCATCCCGGCTTTTACGGGTCCGTAAAGGAAAAAATAGTACCGACCTATTTTACCGACTTGAAGCGCCGCGGCGTTTATGAGAAAATAGACCGGCAACACACGGCAAACGGCACCTATTCGCTCCAATCCGTACAGGAAGAGCTGACAGCGGAAGAAAGTGAAGAACTGGCGCGTATTATGGTCCTTGAGGACGTACCCATCGACGAGCATGTGCTCTTTGATTACGTGCTGCGTTTCCAGCTGGCAAGTGTGCAGGCGGAATACCGTGTACACAGCGCTTTGGCCGCCGAATACAGTGTGCACGACGACGGACGCTTAAAAGAAGAATTGGCCATATGTAAAGAGTTGAATGAAAAAATAAAACAACTGATTTTGTCTGCAAAGAAAGGAGCGCACACTAATGGCAACTAAGAAAAAAGAAGCGGAAGAACAAGCCGTGTCGGCGGAAAAAACTGCAGCCGTCGCGGAAGAAAGCGCCCCCGTAAAGCAGGCCGCCGCAAAGAAGGCAACGAAAAAAAAGCAAACTGCAAAGACGGCGAAGACCGCGTCCAAGAAGAAAGCGGAAAAAAAGAGAATTTCCGATGAAGAACGACGGACCCGCTCGTTGGAACATATTCAGGAACTTTGCGAAAAGGGCAAGGGGCAAGGTTGTTTGACGTACACGGAAATCATGAATGCCATGGGCGAGTACGACATGACGGCCGACGAAATGGATCGTATGTATGAATATTTTGCCGACAACGGCATCGATATTATCGGCGAGTCGGAGCAGATCAACGGGAACGAAAGCATAAATGACGACGAAGACGAAAAAGACGATAAATCGGTCAATGTCAACCTGTCCGTGCCGGAAGGCGTCAATATTGATGACCCGGTTCGCATGTATTTGAAAGAAATCGGCCGCGTTCCACTTTTGTCGGCAGAAGAAGAAATTATACTGGCGAAGCGCATTGAAGCGGGCAACGGCGAAACCGCGACAGCTGAAGAAATAAGCGTCGGCAACTTGGCGAAGAAAAAATTGACTGATGCCAACTTGCGCCTCGTTGTCAGCATTGCCAAGCGGTATGTAGGAAGGGGCATGCTTTTTCTCGACCTCATTCAGGAAGGGAATCTGGGCCTTTTAAAAGCCGTTGAAAAGTTTGATTACAGCAAGGGCTATAAATTCAGTACATATGCGACCTGGTGGATTCGTCAGGCCATTACGCGCGCCATTGCCGACCAGGCGCGGACCATCCGTATTCCCGTTCACATGGTGGAAACAATCAATAAACTTATCCGCATTTCCCGGCAACTCCTGCAGGATAAGGGACGCGAACCCTTGCCGGAAGAGATTGCGGAAAAAATGGGCGTTTCCGTTGAACGGGTACGGGAAATTATGAAGATTGCTCAAGAGCCGGTTTCCCTGGAAACGCCCATTGGTGAAGAAGAAGATTCTCACTTGGGCGATTTCATTGAAGACCATGAAGCGATTGCTCCCGATGACGCGGCATCCTTCATTTTGCTCAAAGAACAGATAGAAGATGTATTTTCATGCCTTACGGACAGAGAACGGAAGGTCCTTTACTTGCGCTTCGGCCTGAAAGACGGCCGGCCGCGGACCTTGGAAGAAGTAGGACAGCACTTCAATGTTACGCGTGAACGTATTCGCCAGATTGAAGGAAAGGCGCTCAGCAAACTGCGTAACTGGGGCAAGCGGGAAAAGATTAAAGACTTCTTGTAAGTATATGCAGAATAGAAAAGGGCGACCCCGACGGTTTATCCGGGGCGCCCTTTTCGTATAGCCGTAAAGAGGTTACTTCTTGTTCGTTTTATGAGAGAGGAAATCGCCGCATGCCTGAATGAGGTTGACACCGATGATCAGGATAACGATAGTTGCCAACATGACATCGGCGCGGAAACGCTGATAGCCGTAGCGGATGGCAATGTCGCCGAGGCCGCCGCCGCCGATGGCGCCGGCCATGGCGGAGGAGCCGATGAGATTGACGACGAGAACCGTAATGTTGTTGATCAGCGTGGGCAAGGCTTCGGGAAGTAAAACCTTATAAATGATTTGCAAAGGGCTTGCCCCCATGGACTGGGCCGCTTCAACGAGGCCGTAGTCGACGTCGCGCACGGACGTTTCCACGAGACGGCTTAAGAAAGGAATAGCCACGATTGTCAAGGGCACGCAAGCTGCCGTCGTACCGATGGACGTACCGGCGACTATTCTCGTAAAGGGAATGATGGCTACCATGAGGATGATGAAGGGGATCGAGCGGATGATATTGATGACCGTGCCTAATACACGGTTGATGAAGGCATTTTCCAGAATGTGTCCGCGGCTTGTAGTGACCAGCGTAATGCCCAGCGGAATGCCGACAGCCGTTGCAATGCACGTAGAGACGGCGACCATGATGGCTGTTTCTTCAATACCTTGGAGGAGAAGTTTAATTATTTCCGGGGACATAGCCGAGTACCTCACTTTCTACGGGAAGGGTCTTAATGTAAGAAAAAGCCTTTGCCTGCGTTTCCATACTGCCGCTGATGACGACGATTAAGTAACCGAACGGTTCATCCTGAATGTAATCGATGTTGCCGTAGAGGACGCTCAAGTCCGCGTCGGAATGGCGAATGACATTGGCCATGAGCGGTTCATTCGTGACACTTCCCTTAAAACGCAGGCGTACGAGCATGTTGCGGCCTTCTGCAGGCTGGTCCGTCACGCCGAGTCGTGTAATTCCTTCCGGTACTTCCACATTGATGACGGATTTTACAAACTCCCGCATCGTTTCGGACTGCGGGTTTGTAAAGATGTCGACGACGCGGCCGCATTCTTTAATGACGCCGCCTTCGATGACGGCCACACGGTTGCAAATGTCCTTGATGACGGCCATTTCATGCGTAATAATGATAATTGTAATGCCCAGGCGCTTATTAATATCCTGGAGCAGTGTGAGAATGGAATGGGTTGTCTGCGGGTCCAGGGCCGATGTCGCTTCGTCGCAGAGTAAAAGCTTCGGATCGCTGGCTAAGGCGCGGGCTATACCGACACGCTGCTTTTGGCCGCCTGAAAGCTGAGACGGATAGTTATACTGCCGATCCGTCAGACCGACGAGTTCGAGGAGGCCTTCCACCTTATTGCGAATAATGTCCTTCGGCGTGCCCGTAAGTTCCAGGGGAAAGGCAATATTGTCAAAAACCGTGCGGGAAGAAAGCAAATTGAAATGTTGAAAGATCATGCCGATAGATTTTCTTTCTTGCCGCAGTTGCAAGTCCGATAGGGTCGTCATGTCCCTGCCGTCGATGATGACTTTGCCCGTTGTCGGCCGTTCCAACATATTGATGCAGCGTACGAGCGTCGATTTGCCGGCGCCGCTCTTGCCGATAATACCGAAAATCTCGCCGGCCTTTACGGACAGGTCAATCCCCTTTAAGGCTTTAACCTGCGTTTTGGTGCCGTACGTTTTGGTAATATGCTCCAGTGTAATCACGAAATCCACTCCTTTAAAAGGAAAAACTCAAAAGGGCAACAAAAAAACCGTCAACAGATGACGGCAATACGTATACAGCTTCATCTGTCGGAAAATCCGATGGAATTGGCACCTTCCCGAACGGGGGTTGCCGCAGCGTCATAGGGCCAATCCCTCGGCTGCTCTGGATGAACGGATTATGATGTTGTCGGAAATGATAGTATCATGAATGGGCGCCCTTGTCAAACGTGCCGAAAAGGGGGAAATTCTTTTTTACAGCAGGATATAAGCGGCATTTGTTGAATAGTATAAATAGAAAATTCTGTCGTTGTACAGGCGGGATTGCAAGGAAAAGGAGGTTTTATTATGGCAACTATTGTCAGAGGAAAGAACTTGGAAGTAACACAGGCCTTAAAGGAATATGTGCTGAAGCACGAAAAGAAGATTACCAAATATTTTGACAGTGAAATAAATCTGCAAGCCATGCTTGCTGTAGAAAAAGAGCGCAAATCCGTGGAGCTTACGCTGAAAGTGGACGGTGTCGTCCTGCGCGTCGTCGAAGGCAATGAAGACATGTATGCCGCCATTGACGTCGTCTTCGACAAGATGGTGCGGCAAATTCATAAATATAAGACCCGTATTGCCCGCCGTATTAAGAGCGGTTCTTTCCAGACACAGTTGGCTACGGAATCACCTGAATCGGAAGAAGTTTTTGAAGTGGTTCGCCGCAAGAAATTCGCTCCCCGCCCGATGGACGTGGAAGAAGCTATTTTACAGATGAACTTGGTAGGCCATGATTTCTTTGTTTTTCTCAATTCGGAAACGGAAGCGATCAGCGTCGTATATAAACGTAAACACGGCACGTACGGTCTCATCGAACCGGAAATGTAACAGGTCTGCAGTAAGTTTTCAGCCGCCCTCTGCGTAGGGCGGCTTTTGTGTATCGTTTTTAAGGCCGAATAAACAAGTCTCATTGATTATTTATTTTAATAAATGATATATATGTGTCAAGATTATTAATAGAAATTGACCGGCCGTATATTCCTACAGTATTATATAATATTGAAAAAGTGCCTTTTTACGGTACTTATTATTACGTGAATGAGGTGTATATAGTGGTGAAAAAAAGATTGATTACGGCATTTTTATTGATCGGTGCCATGTTTGTGGTAGCAGCCTGCGGTAACGGCGAAAAGTCGAAGGAAGGTGCCGGGAAGAGCGCGCAAATCGCTTTTAACGGTTCTTCCACGTTGGCACCGGTCGTTTCCAAAGTTGCGACCGATTTTACGGAAAAAAATGTAAAGTGGAATAAAGTCGATTCATCCCTTCCCGATGAAAATATTACGATTTATGTTTCTTCCGGCGGCTCCGGTGCGGGCATTAAAGCCGTTCTCGACAAGACTGCCGACTTCGGCCTTGTAGCGCGGGAAGTAAAGGACGGCGAAAAACAGAAGATTAAGGACTACAAGGAATATAAGGTCGGCATCGATGCTCTGACTATTGCGGTCAATCCGAATAACCCCATTACCAAGATTAAAGATAATTTGACGAGCGAACAGATTAAGAAGATTTTCTCCGGCGAATATAAGACGTGGAACGAAGTGGATCCGTCTTTACCGGCTAACGAAATCGTCGTTGTAACACGTGATCTCGGCGGCGGTGCGCATGAAGTATTCCAGCAGAAAATTATGGGCGACACGAAGGTAACGGAAAAAGCCGTGCAGGCTCCGTCTATGGGCGCTCTCGTAGCGAAGATTATTGAAAATGAAAATGCCATCGGCTATGCGTCGTACGGAGTGTCCAAGCAAAACGAAGGCAAGCTTTTCCGGCTTAAAGTTGACGGCGTGGCGGCTGCACCCGATACGATTACGGACGGTTCCTATAAGATTCAGCGGCCTTTGCTCATCGTCGGCAGCGGCGAATTGAAGGCTATTCAGAAGGCATTTATGGATTATCTCCGTTCCGACGCGGGTATGGCTGTAATCGAAAATATGGGCTTTATCCCTGTTAAATAAGTCTCATGAAAACCGGAGGAAGTATTATAAGAGGAGCCGTAACAGTGACGGCGCTGCTGACAATCGGCGTTTTCCTGTTCCTATTCCTCTTTATCGGTTATGAAGGAATGCCCGTCTTTTCCCTGACCGGCGG
Organism: Megasphaera coli; assembly: GCF_900095855.1. GTDB lineage: Bacteria > Bacillota > Negativicutes > Veillonellales > Megasphaeraceae > Megasphaera > Megasphaera massiliensis_A. The sequence goes on from NZ_FMIY01000002.1 coordinate 444,741, forward strand.
GTACACGTTTTTATTTACAACCGCCTGGAATCCGACGGCGGCACGCCCGGAGCTGGGAATCGGTACGATGATTGCCGGCAGCCTCTACGTTTCTTTTCTTGCCGTTCTCATGGCCTTGCCTTGCGGCGTGGGCTGCGCCGTGTATATCATCTTTTGCGCACCCCGACGGTGGCGGGAAATGCTCCTTTCTTTCATTGATTTAATTGCCGGTGTGCCTTCCGTTATTTTCGGCTTCATCGGCCTGACGACGGTGGTCAGGTTTATGGAACGAAGCCTGTCCGTGTCGACGGGCGAGTGCGTCCTTGCGGCGGCCGTCGTTTTGGCCGTTATGATTTTGCCCTTTATTGTCGCCAATTGTGCCGAATCCGTGTGCTCCGGCAGAGAACGCTATGAAGAGGCGTCTCTTGCTCTCGGCGTCGACAAATGGCACATGATTATGCATCTTTTGCCCCGTCATTTGAGGGAAGCGCTGACAGTTTCTCTTATCCTTTCTTTTGCCCGGGCCACGGGTGAAACCATGGCCGTCATGATGGTTATGGGAAATGCGGCCGTCATGCCGACACTTCTGGGTAAGGGCGAGTCCGTGCCGGCGCTCATCGCTTTGGAAATGGGCAGTGCCGAATACGGCAGTCCTCATTATCATGCCCTCTATGCGGCAGGTATGGTGCTCATGGCCGTGCTCATATTGTCAAACCTTCTTTTCTATTACATTAAAAGACGGGGAGGCGGAGAGCGGTGAAGAGGGCGGGACTTATCTTTTTCGTCTATGTGACGGCTTTTCTCGTCCTTGCGGCGACGGCCTTTATTTTTGTGAAAATCCTTGCCGAAGGGATCCGGGTTATGACCTGGGACTTTATCTTCGAATTTCCCCAAGGTATGCCGCCCGGTACGGCCGGCGGCATTTTTCCGGCTATCGTCGGCTCGCTGCTGTCGGGCCTCGTCGCGGCGGTTGTGGCGTCCTTTACGGCCATTGCCCTTGCGGCGTGGCTGACTTTCTTCTGTATGAACAGGACGGTTTACAGGATTTGCCGTTTTTGCACGGAATGCGTATCGGGCATACCGTCTATCTTGCTCGGCCTTTTCGGGTACAGTTTTTTTCTCATGCATTTGGGCGTGCCCAAAAGCGTATTGACGGCGGGCCTGACCTTGGCGATTATGATCGTTCCCTTTATAGCCGTTCGGGCAGAGAAGATTTTTCGCGAATTTTCTGTCGCTCAAATCGAGGCGGCTGAAGCGCTGGGTGTATCAAAGGCCTATATTCTCGTGACGCTCATTATACGGAAGCAAGTGCGGCAGCTGGCTACGACCGTTGCTCTGGCAACGGCTTACGCCATGGGAGCGGCGGCACCGGTCATGTTTACGGGAGCCGTCCTGTACGCTCGTGAATTGCCGGGCCTTGCGGATCCTTTTATGTCCCTGCCGTATCACCTGTACATCCTCGTCAGCGAGGGCTATTCCTTAAACATGGCATACGGCACGGCCTTCGTCCTGCTTATTATGCTTCTGGGGATCAACATTCTGTGTCGCTTTGCCGGAAGATCGGGGAGGTAAGGATGGAACGCGAAATTTCTATACAAAATGTGTCCGTTTCAGCCGGTAAAAAAGATATTTTGCAGAAAGTGAATCTGGACATTTACAAGCATGCCGTTACGGCCGTTATCGGCATGTCCGGCTGCGGTAAGACGACACTCCTGCGGACACTTAACCGCATGCACGGTCCGGCCCTTCACTTGTCGTCCGGACAGATTCTTTTGGGCGGCTGCAATATATTCGGCATGCCCATAGGCGACGTGCGCAAGCAAATAGGCCTCATTCAGCAGCAGCCGACGGTTTTCCCCTTTTCCGTCCGCAAGAATATGACGTACGCCCTGAATTATCACGGCATTACGGCCAAGGAAGAACAGGAGGAGCGCCTGGAAGAGGCCTTGAGGCAGGTCGGCCTTTATGAAGAAGTAAAGAACAGGCTGAGCGAAGGAGCGGCGGCTCTTTCGGGCGGCCAGCAGCAACGGCTTTGCATAGCCCGTGCCTTGACACTAAGGCCCAAGGTCCTGCTTCTCGACGAACCGTGTTCGGCCCTTGATATAAAGAACACGCTCATCGTGGAGCGTACGCTGAAAAAATTGAAAGAGAATTGCACCATAGTCATTGTGACACACAACCTGTCACAGGCAAAGCGCATTGCCGACTTCGCCGTCTACATGGAAGGCGGTACGGTCGTGGAAACGAAAGAAAGCGGTCAATTATTTTCACAGCCTGCAGATAAGCGTACGCGTGAGTATATGAGCTATATACAATAGGCCGCGCCGGACGCAACTTTCGGTTCCTGTATGTTGAATATGCGCTCCAACGATTCTATAATAAATACGACGCCTTACAGACGTCCCTGATTTCACGAGTTACCTGAGGGGGAACAGAAAATGTTTAAAGTAAATGCCGTAGGCTTGGCTTGCCCGTTGCCTGTCATTGAAACAAGAAAAGCCTTAAAGGATAACGACCGGGTTGAAACGACCGTAGATAATGAAATCGCAACGGAAAATTTACGTAAAATGGCCAATCAACTCGGTTTTACCTATGAATTGAAGAAGGAAAGCGAAAAACGCTTCGTCGTAACTATTACAAAGGCGGACAACGCTGAAAAAGCGGGGCAGCCCGAAGCGGCGACAAAAGACGGCGATGAATATATTGTCGTTATTGATTCCGTGACGATGGGAAACGGTGACGAACAATTCGGCGAGAATTTGATGAAAACATTTATTTACACCCTTACGGAACAGGACGTCTTGCCGAAACAGATTATTTTCTACAACGGCGGGGTTCCTCTCATCACGGAAGAATCGGAAGCTTTGACGGATTTGAAGAAACTTGCCGCTGCAGGAGTTAAGATTTACGGCTGCGGTGCGTGTTTGAATTTCTACGGCTTAACCGATAAAGTCGGAGTCGGTGAAATTACGAATATGTTTGCAATCGTGGAAATGATGCGTAAAGCCTATCGCATCATCAAGCCGTAATGGCCGAGACGGAACGGTACGGTGTAGCGCTCCTGCAATCGACGCGTGATGCCATGACCGTAGAAGAAGCGGCTAAAAAAGCGGGACTTGCGGTCCGAATTATACCGACACCGTCAAAAATTTATGCAAGCTGCGGCTTTTCGCTGAAATACGATCTTGGTGACGAGGCGTGTTTGGCGGACTTGCTGAATGAATTGGGACTTTCCGTCGACGGTTCTTACCATGCCGAACGGAAGGGCTTGTCCGTGTCTTATACGAAGATATAAGTCGACAGCGCAGAAGAAGGAAGAAAGCAGGTGTGAATTCATGGAAGAAACACAAAAAATATTGTCCCGCTTGCCGAAGGTCGATTTATTTTTAAGTCGGCCGTCCGTAAGCACCTTGGCCGAAACGTATTCGGCAGGTCTTGCAAAAGAAGCGGTACAATCCGTTTTGGCGGAGGTACGGCAAGCAATTCTCGCCGGTACGCGTGCGGACATACCGACGGACGGCGAATTGGAAAAAATGGTTTCCGAATACTTGAAAGAGCGGGAGACCTTTCATTTGCGCCGCCTTATCAACGCGACGGGAACGGTTTTGCATACGAATTTGGGACGCTCCATTTTAAGTAAAGCCGTCAGTCGTCACGTGGCGGCAGTTGCAACGAGTTATTCCAACTTGGAGTATGACTTGGAAGCGGGCGGCCGCGGTTCACGGTACAGCCATCTGACACGTATGTTGTGCAGGCTTACGGGGGCCGAAGACGTCCTTGTTGTCAACAACAACGCCGCAGCGGTCATGCTTGTCCTGAATACGCTTGTGCCGGGGAAGGAAGTCGTCATTTCCCGGGGCGAACTTGTGGAGATCGGCGGATTTTTCCGTATTCCCCAGGTTATTGAGCACAGCGGCGGTATAATTCGTGAAGTCGGTACAACGAACAAGACCCACCTGGCCGATTACAAATCGGCCGTTACAGAGAATACGGGTGCTCTCATGAAGGTGCACACCAGCAATTATCACATTATCGGCTTTACTCAGAGCGTAGGTACGGACGAACTGGCCGCTTTGGCGCATGCCGAAGGACTGCCGTTGATCAATGATTTAGGCAGCGGCCTGCTCATTGATATGACCCGCTTCGGCCTTCCTTATGAACCGACCGTCAAGGAAGCCCTGCAGAACGGCTGCGACATTGTCACCTTCAGCGGCGACAAACTTCTCGGCGGTCCGCAGGCGGGGATTATTGTCGGTAAGAAAGAATACATTCAGGCTATGAAAAAAAATCAGCTCCTCCGTGCCCTGCGCGTGGATAAAATGGTCATAGCCGCGTTGGAAGCGACGTTCCGTTCCTACCTCGACGAAGAATGGGCCGTCCGTGAAGTACCGGTTCTGCAAATGCTGGCATTGACCAAGGAAGACTGTTACCGCAAGTGCGAGCAATTTATTGCGGCTCTTGAGGAAGAGCGCCTGCCCGTTACGGCGGAAATAGTCGAAGTGACGGACATGGTCGGCGGCGGCTCCTATCCGGAGTATACCATGCCGAGCTATGCCGTGGCGCTTACCGTAAATGGCGTGGCGGCCGCGGAAATTGAGCGGCGCCTGCGCTTGATGGAAATTCCCGTCATCGCGCGCGTCCAGCATGATAAAGTATGTTTTGCCGTACGGACCATACAGGAAAATGAAGGGCTTATTATTTGCCGCAATTTGGAACGAATTTGTGCGGATCTGGCCTAAAGAGCCATTCCTGCCGAGGCGCGCGTTTTACGTGAAGTGTAATACAGTCCGCAAAGGCCGCAAGGCTTTTGCGCGGCTGTTTATTTGGCGCCGAACAGGCATGACTAAACCCCCAGTTTACTGGGGGAGCAAAAAATACTTATAGAAAAAGAAGGAACCTCCTGTGTTAGAATGATGATGGTCTGGCAACCACATCACATAACGGATAGGAGGTTCACTGTCAATGAATGACGTACAAAGCTTATCACACAGTAAATGGAGATGCAAATACCATATCGTATTTGCGCCCAAATATAGAAGACAAGCTATATATGGGACCATAAAGGTGGATATAGGAAAAATATTGCGGGAGTTGTGCACCCGGAAGCACGTAGAAATACTGGAAGCAGAATGTTGTCCGGATCATATCCACATGCTGGTGACAATACCACCACATCTAAGTGTATCCGGTTTCATGGGATATCTAAAAAGTAAGAGCAGTTTAATGATATTTGATAAACATGCAAACTTAAAATATAAGTATGGCAATAGACATTTCTGGTGTCGGGGGTACTATGTGGACACGGTAGGAAAATACGAAGGTGCGATAAAAACCTATATCCGACAACAACTGCAGGAAGATATAGCACAGGACACGTTGGATTTCAAAGAGTATGTAGACCCGTTTACGGGTAAGAAGAGTACATAAGTAGGCAAAGAAAGAGCCCCCGAGGAGGGGGCTACCAGTAACAGTGATGTGATTGCCGGATTTTATTCAGTGCACCATTTGGTGCTACCACAAGAGATAGACCCTTATAGGGTCAGAGCAAACCACCAGTTCTACTGGTGGTTATGATTTTGACCGAAATCGGTCGTCTTTATAAAAAGGAGGAACTCTTCTTGTGCAGGATGAAGAGATAGCAGACGTGACGGACTATATTAATGAGAACGGCTGCGTGTATGAGCGTATCGTGCCATTGAAGAAACAAATCAATCCGCAGCGCGATAAATTCTGTTAAAAAAATAAAAAAAGCAGATTCATAATAGGGGTACTTGTTTACTCAAAACCATATATGTTATACTTTAATAAATTTAGTGATTTAATTCACGATTCTCTATAACTACTTTACATGGTTTTAGAGAAAGCACACCATAAACAGGAGGTCATGCGTATGTTAGCGTCACAATTATATTGCCCTACCTTGCGGGACGATCCTGCAGAAGCCGATGTTGTCAGTCATAAACTGATGTTGAAGGCCGGTATGATTCGCAAGAGTGCGGCAGGTTTGTATTCTTTCCTGCCCTTAGGGCGTCGGGTCGTACTTAAAATTGAAGCCATTGTACGCCGCGAAATGGATGGAGCAGGGGCGCAGGAGGTTATGATGCCTATTGTACAGCCTGCGGAAATTTGGAAAGAAACGGGTCGCTGGGATGTATACGGACCGGAAATGTTCAAGCTTTCCGACCGCCACGACAACGAATACTGTTTAGGGCCGACGCACGAAGAACTTATAACGACGCTCGTACGCAGTGAACTGCGTTCGTATAAGCAGCTTCCTGTCAACCTCTACCAGATGCAGAACAAGTATCGCGACGAAATTCGGCCGCGTTTCGGTCTCATGCGCAGCCGCGAATTTGTCATGAAGGATGCGTACACCTTTGATATCGACAAGGCGGGCATGATCAAGAGCTATGAAAATATGTATAACGCATATTGCCGTGTCTTTGATGCATGCGGCCTTGACTATCGGCCCGTCCTGGCCGACTCCGGCCAAATCGGCGGTAATTACAGTCATGAATTTATGGCTCTTGCCGAGGCCGGCGAAGCGGACATCGTCACGTGTAATGAATGCGGTTTTGCAGCGAACGTGGAAAAAGCTGTGCCGAAAGCGCTCATAGGAAAAAAAGAAGAGCTGCGGGAAGCGGAATGTTTTGCTACACCGGCATGTGCGACCATACAGGACCTCGTCGAGGTGACGGGTACGCCCGTTGAAAAGACGATTAAGGCCGTTGCCTTCGATATTGACGGCAAACTCGTTCTCGTCATGGTTCGCGGCGATCATGAAGTAAATGACGTAGCCGTACAGAACCTTGTGGGGGGCAACGAAGTAACGCCGGCAACACCCGAACAGCTCCGTGCCCACGGTTTGGAACCGGGCTACATGAGTCCTTTGAATGCAGGAAAGCAGGGTGATGATTTCGTCATCCTGGCGGACGAAACGGTCATGCACATTTATAACGGCGTAACGGGAGCCAATAAACACGGCTACCATTATCGCAACGTAACGCCGTCACGTGACTTTACAAACGTTACGGTCGGTACGGTCCGACTCATTACGGAACACGATGAATGCCCCGAATGCGGCGGTCATGTTCAGTTGACACAGGGAATTGAAGTGGGCCAGGTCTTCGGCTTGGGAACAAAATACTCCGAAGCGCTGCACGCAGGCTTCCTCGACAAAGACGGTCAATCCAGGCCCTTCTACATGGGCTGCTACGGCATCGGCGTCACGCGCACCATGGCGGCGGCTATTGAACAGCTCCATGATGATAACGGCATTATATGGCCCGTCGCCATTGCGCCCTATGAAGCGGTCGTCCTACCGGTCAACGTGAAGGACGCCGAAATGGCGGCCGTTGCGGAAGGCATTTATAAAGAACTGCAGGCCGCAGGTGTCGATGCGATTTTCGACGACAGGGAAGAGCGGGCAGGCGTTAAATTTAACGATGCCGATCTCATCGGTTACCCTGTACGTGTTACCGTCGGCAACACGGTAAAGGACACGGGAGAAGTTGAAATTAAACTGCGCCGTTCCGGTGCGGAAGAACAGGTCACCGTTGCCGAGGCGGCAAAACGTGTTTGTGAAATCCTGACGGAATTACGCAATAAGAATATGTAAGACGCAGTATATGCCTCATATATGTTGAGCGGAAGAGTCCCTTTCCGGGGCTCTTTTTGTTTTGGATTACGGCAGGAAATTTATTAAAAAAACTAATAAAGTGAAATGTATAACGAATATATATAAGGTTGCTTGTAAAATATGGTTTCATGTGATAATATCATAGGCGTGAATAATAAAAATTTTGAAAGGGACGAAATTCATCCCTGAAAAGTTCTTTTATTCACGAAATATATCTGGGAAGGGGGGTGAGAATGAAAATGACAGAGATAAAAATACCACTCAGAATGCACGTCGGCGGTCCCTGTAAACCGATTGTCGAAGCAGGCGATCGCGTGAAGCGGGGACAGCTCATTGCCGAACCTGACGGGCTGGGTGCGAATATTCACGCAAGCTATACGGGTGAAATCAAGGAAATTACGGACAACGAAATTGTCATTACGGCTGATGAAAATCAGGACTTTGATGAATATGTCCGTATTCCCGATACGAAGACGAACCTTGAAGCCATCGCGGCTGCAGGTGTTGTCGGTGCCGGCGGTGCCGGGTTTCCGACGGCTGTTAAGCTGAAGACGGAAATCCCCGAGGGTGCATTTATTGCCAACGCAGCGGAATGTGAACCGCTTTTGGCTCACAACATTCATCAAATCGAAGAAGATGCGGCACAACTGGTTCGCGGCGTCAAGTACTGTATGGAAATTACAAAAGCGCCGAAAGCGTATATCGCTATAAAACCGAAGCATAAAAAAGCGGTCATCGAATTGATTAAAGCGACAAAAGACGAACCGTATATTGACGTCTTCCGTTTGCCCGATATGTATCCGGCCGGTGATGAACGCGTTATCGTTCGCGAAGTCATGGGTATCGAATTGGAACCCGGTCAGTTGCCCGGCACGGTAGGAGCCTGTATCGACAACGTGGAAACGATCAAGAACATTGTTCAGGCAATTGAAGAACGTAAGCCCGTTATCGATAAAGATGTCACCGTTTCGGGGCGCGTACAACGCAAGGAATCGGTTTACGTCAATGTACCTATCGGCACCCCGATGAAGGTTTTGATCGATAAATCGGGCGGTTTTGTTAACCCCCACGGTGAAATCGTAATCGGCGGTCCCATGACGGGAAGACCCGGCTCGGAAGACTCTCCGGTCACCAAGACGAGCGGCGGGTGTCTCGTTGCAATGCCGTTTCCTCAGGAAAAACGCAAAGCGGGCATTCTTATTTGTGAATGCGGCGGTTCGGAAGAACGGCTGACACAAATTGCCGAATCGATGGGTGCCGAAGTAGTTTCCAAAGAACGTTGCAAGAGAATGGTAGAAGTTAATGGACGATACAGATGCGGCTTACCGGGGATATGTCCCGGCCAGGCGGAAAAGGTCATGGCCTTGAAACGAGGCGGTGCGCAAGTATTAGTAGTCGGAACCTGCTCCGAATGAACGAACACCGTTATGGGTGTAGCTCCTAGGTTAGGAGTTCCGGTTTATCATCATACAGACCATGTTCTGCGAGCTGACGGTCACAAGCTGTATCGGTCATTACCATCCACTTAAATTTTCACAAGGAGGATTTAACGAATGTCTATTACAGCTGAAACAGCGCAAGAACATGCAAAAGATCCTGCAGTATTATGCTGCCGCGCTGAAAGCGGTACGGTATTGTCCGCTTCCAACTTGGAGGATCCCAATATTTTCCCGGATTTGGAAGAATCCGGCTTGCTGACAATTCCCGATAATGTATGCCACATCGGCGAAGTTATCGGTGCAACACTCAAAGTAACGGCAGATTCTCTCGTTGCTTTAACTCCCGATATGCTCGACGGCCTTCAGGCTATGGAAGCTCCTGCAGCGGCAGCTGCGGCACCTGAAGAAAAAACGGCAGAGGCCGCACCTGCAGCTGCAGACGTAGCGGCAGCTGTTCCGGTTGCAGGCGCTGCGGTAGCAACTGTAGGCGGCTCCGTACGTATTCATATCGGTGAAGGGAAGAATATCGATCTCGAATTTCCTCTCGGCGGCGGTATTGCGGCTCCCGCGGCTGCAGTTCCGGCAGCAGCTGCAGCGGCAGGTGCCACTTCGGCGGCAACCGGTGAAGCCGTGGCGGCAGTAGCTGCCGAGTCCGCTCAGGAACCCGTTAAGGTTCGTGCACTTCGTCATGACCACTTGAAGATTGAAAATGTCGTCTTCGGCGATGAAACGAAAATTGAAGGTACGACGCTGACAATCCGTAAAGACGGTATTTGTGAAGAAGCCGTTGAAACACAGGAACTCGTTGAACAACTCGAACTCGATATCATCACGCCGGACCGTTACGGTGAAGTTTCCAATACGATTATGGACGTACAGCCGATTGCCACGAAAATGGAAGGCGATTTGGGTGAAGGCATTACCCGTGTATTGGACGGCGTAGTTTTCGTCGTATCCGGTACGGATCATGACGGCGTTCAAATCGGTGAATTCGGTTCTTCCGAAGGCGAAATGGACCGCAACATCATGTGGGGCCGTCCGGGTGCTCCCGACAAGGGTGAAATCTTCATTAAGACGAACGTAACCATCAGAGCGCATTCCAACATGGAACGCCCCGGTCCTTTGGCGGCGCACCGCGCATCCGATTACATTGCGCAGGAAATTCGTGAAGCAATTAAAAAAGCGGATGATTCGTTGGTAGTTGAAAAAGAAGAAATCGTTCAATATCGTCGCCCCGGTAAACCCAAGGTTCTCGTTATCAAAGAAATCATGGGACAGGGTGCGATGCACGATAATCTGATTCTGCCGGTTGAACCGGTCGGTACGTTGGGCGCAAAACCGAACGTCGACCTCGGCAACCTGCCCGTATTGCTCAGCCCGCTTGAACTCGTCGACGGCGGCATTCATGCGTTAACCTGCATCGGGCCCGCTTCCAAAGAAATGTCCCGCCATTACTGGAGAGAACCGCTGGTTCATTTGGCAATGCGCGATGAAGAAATCGACTTGGTCGGCGTCATGCTCGTAGGTTCTCCTCAGGCCAACTCCGATAAGTTCTACGTTTCTCGCCGCGTCGGCCAGACCGTTGAATGCATGGGCATTGACGGTGCTATCGTAACGACGGAAGGTTTCGGCAATAACCACGTTGACTTCGCATCTCATATCGAACAAATCGGTAAACGCGGTGTCAAAGTTGTGGGCGCTTCGTATTGTGCCGTTCAGGGCGCCTTGGTTGTCGGCAATAAGTACATGGGTGCCATGTGCGACAACAACAAGTCCAAGCAGGGCATCGAAAACGAAATCCTGTCCAATAACACGCTCTGCGAAGAAGATGCCGTTCGCCAGCTCGCTATGCTCAAAACCTTGCTCGGCGGCGGTGAAATTAAGGCTGCGGAACGTAAATGGAACAATAACGTCAAGCTGAACAACATTGAAATTATTGAAAAGACGACGGGCAAGAAAGTTCCTCTCGTAGATAACGAACAAGTATTGCCGAAGAGCAAGAAGCGTCTTGAAAAATACGAACCGGAAGCATAAAACTTCTGCGGAGACAGATAATGGCTGAACACGAGTTAAGGTACATGTCCAGTGAGTCCATGTACGAAGGAGTTATTGTGGAACTGCATGACGGCAGCGTCGGCATCGACTTGAAAGGCCGCTTGGGCCACTTGCGCATACCGAAACGCATGATTATCTCCGATTACGATTTGAAGCTCGGACAGGAAGTGGGGTTTCTCATGTCCTACCCGGAAGTCTTCAACGAAGAACCGGCGGAACATTATGTGAAAGCTATCGAGTACAGGGATAAGCTTCGCGAAGAAGCGAAGCGCAAAAACTCTGAAAGCAAATAAGAGAGGAGACAAATTGTTATGAGTTTAACAGTTTTTGAAGGCTTACAGTCCGAGATTTATGTGCCTATTACACCTAAATCCGTCTTCACGCCTGTAACCAAGCCTTTAAACGAAATGGTCATCGCCCTTGCATCCGCTTGCGGTGCCCATCTGAAAAGCGACAAACGCTTCAATCTTGCAGGGGACACGAGTTTCCGTGAAATCCCCGATTCGACGCCGACGAGCGAATTGATGATCTCTCACGGCGGTTACGACAACAGTGATGCAAACAAAGACATTAACTGCATGTTCCCCCTTGACCGGCTGCATGAGCTTGCGGCGGCAGGATTCATTAAGGGAACGGCTCCGACCCACTTCGGTTTCATGGGCGGCGGCGGCGACCAGGAAGCATTTAAAGAAAAGACCGGTCCCGAAATCGCTAAGAGACTGAAAGAAGAAAACGTCGACGGCGTTATTATGACAGCCGGGTGAGGTACTTGCCACAGAACTGCCGTGATCGTGCAGAGAGCTATTGAAGAAATCGGTATCCCGACTATCATTATTGCAGCATTGCCGCCTGTTGTACGTCAAAACGGTACACCGCGCGCTACGGCTCCTATCGTTCCGATGGGTGCGAACGCTGGCGAACCGCATAATATTGAAATGCAGACGGGCATCGTCAAGGACACGCTTATCCAGCTTGAAGAAATTGAAACGCCGGGTAAGATCGTTCCCTTGCCGTATGAATATGTAGCGCAAATCTAATTTGTTGTTGCGAGATACTTTGGAAAAGCAGGTGTTGAATATGCATGGTGAACCGTTAAAGATCAAGGTTTTTCATATGGAAGACGTACGGTTGGGGACATCCTTTAAATTGGAACCGAAGCGTCTGACCGTGCCGGAACACTTTGATCATGCATGCGAAATGATTGAACAGCTGAAGATTCAAGTATTACCTCCGCATCAGCACGATGTAGAAACCAACACCATCATGGATGTGATTCCCATATCCACGAAGGTGTTGGGCCCCATCGGGGCAGGTATTACCCATACGTTGACCGGTGTGTATGTCGTCGTGTGCGGCGCTATTGAAGACGGCGAGCAGCTACATGAATTCGGTTCGTCCGAAGGTATACTCAAAGAGAATATGAAGTTTGACAAAATAGGTACACCGCGAGATAATGATTATATCATTCTTATAGATGCGCTTGTGAAAAAAGGTACTGCTTTTACTCGTGAAACCTGTATGAAAGTATTTGAACTCGTAGATAATTATATTCAGGAAATCAGGGAGCCCTTAAAGCTTCTTGACGGGCGTGACGCAGTGGAATCGCATACGTATACGGAGAATTATCATCCCGGTAAGCCGAAAGTCGCCGTTATTAAAGAAGTGGCCGGCCAGGGCGCCATGTACGATACCTTGGTATTTCCTCTTGAGCCGAGCGGGTTTAAAGGGGGAGTATCCATCATTGATATGAACAATATGCCGGTTCTGTTGTCGCCGAACGAATATCGTGACGGCGCAATCCGTGCAATGGATTAATCGGAACGGGAAAGTGGAGGTGTCGTTATGGGTATCGGACCGTCAACAAAGGAAACGTCCAAACATTATTTTCAGGATCCGCTGATTGATGTATTTGCCGATGATCCGGAAATTGATTTTCGAGGTGTCATCGTCGTAGGAACTCCGCAGGACAACAGGATGAAGCATCTTGTCGGCCAGCGCGCTGCCGTGTGGCTCAAGGCCATGGGCTGCGCCGGTGCGGTTATCTCCGCCGACGGCTGGGGCAATTCGGATGTCGATTTCGCCAATACGATGCAGCAGGTCGGAGATCGCGGAATCAGTATTGTAGGGCTCAAATTCATAGGCAAACAGGCGAAGTTCGTTGTAGAAAACAAGTATACCGACCGAGTCTTGGACATGAATAAATCGGCCGAAGGTATTGAGACGGAGATAGTCGGGGAAAATGCCGTAGACAGGATTGATGCGATTAAGGCTTTAGCAGCAATCAAATTAGTGATGCGCAAAGATAAGAAGTTTTAAAACGACAAGGGAGGTAAAAACATGAAGTATGCAAGAATGCTTACAGCCATCGATTCGCATACGGCCGGTGAAGCGGCACGCCTGATTATCGGCGGCGTTACGAAATTCCCGGGCAAGACAATGGCTGAAAAGAAGATTTATCTGGAAAAACACGAAGATAACTTGCGTAAAGCCGTTATGCTCGAGGCAAGAGGGCATCAGGACATGTTTGGCGCATTTATTTGTGAGCCCGTCCATGATGAAGCCGACTACGGTATTATTTTTATGGATTCCGGCGGATATCTGAACATGTGCGGCCACAATACGATTGCCGCTATGACGGCTGCCGTTGAATGCGGCTGGGTTCATGTCAAACCCGGCGATCGGGAAGTACCGGTTGTACAGGATGCTCCTGCAGGTATTATTCGCGGTCATGTTCATTTGAAAGACGACTATGTTGTCGATTCCGTATCTTTTGAAAATGTCGAATCCTTCTTGTACAAAGAAAACGTAGAGGTCGATGTTCCCGAACTGGGTAAAAAAATTCATTGTGACATTTCTTTCGGCGGCAGCTTTTTCGCTATTTTGCCGGCAACGGAAGTAGATCTCGATATTTGCCCGGAAAACGCGAGCAAGTTCTCTAAAATCGGCCTGATCATCCGTGATGCCGTCAATAAACAGGTTGAAATTCAGCATCCTACCTTGGAACACATCAAGACGGTCGACCTCGTTGAATTTTACGGACCGCCCAAGAGCTCCGACGCAACGTATCAGAACGTTGTCGTCTTCGGTGAAGGATCTGTCGACCGTTCTCCCTGCGGCACCGGGACAAGCGCAAAAGTTGCTACGCTCCATGCCAAAGGTGAATTAAAGGTCGGGGAACACATTATTTATGAAAGCATTTTAGGTACAAAATTCAAAGGTGAGGTCTTGAAAGAAACGACTATTGCCGGTCGTAAGGCTATTATTCCGAGAATTACGGGATCTGCTTACATTAACGGCTTTAATACGTTTTTAGTGGATCCGGACGATCCCTTAAAAGACGGCTTTATCCTTGGCTAATATTAGGGGGTTATTCTTATGGTAGTTAATGTATTACTCGGTTTATTAGGGATTTTATTTGTTTACTACTTTATTTTCTATGTACGCGATTTGATGAATCATAAAGGTGATTGGGGCGAAGGCAATGTGCCTATCAACCTTTTCATCGGTTTTATTACGAACTTCCTTGATACGTTGGGGATCGGTTCTTATGCGACGACGACAATGCTGCTCGGCGTGACGAAGCAGCTCAAGAGCGACAAGCTTCTGCCCGGCACGTTGAACGTTGCCGATACGATTCCCGTATTGATCGAAGCGTTCCTCTTCATCTCTGTTGTAGAAGTCGAATCGGTAACGTTGTTTTCCCTGATCATTGCAGCTATTATTGGCGCTGTTATCGGCGGCAAGACCGTTCCGAACCTTTCAGAAAAGAAAGTACAGACTTACTTGGGCTTCGCACTGCTCATTACGGCACTTCTTATGCTCGGCAAACAGCTCGGCCTCATGGCTTTCCTCGGCACGGGCAACACGGCTATGGGCTTGGAAGGACCGAAACTTATTCTTGCAGTCGTGTTGAATTTGATCTTCGGTGCCTTGATGACCATCGGCTGCGGTTTGTACGCACCTTGCATGGCTATGGTTTATCTTCTCGGTTTGAACCCGATTGTAGCATTTCCCGTTATGATGGGTTCCTGCGCGGCACTCATGCCCGTTGCATCCAAGGAATTCATCGTTTCCGGCGTATATGCACGTAAAATCAGCGTTATCATTGCAATCAGCGGGATTTTCGGTGTCGTCGTGGCAGCTAAACTGGTTCAGAGCATGGATCTCAACATCCTTACGTGGCTCGTCATTATCGTTGTTATTTACACGGCCTTCATGTATATTCGTAAAGGCCTGAAGAATAAAGAAGAAGCGGCTCCTGCAGGAGAAGATGACAACTTCCAGGGCTAAAAGCCGAGATTTTTCAGTATAAAGTGCTGATGAAAAACCCGATTTCTATTATAATAGGAATTGGGTTTTTTATTTTGGCACCTATGCGCGTGGAGGAAATGAAATATGGCAAATATTGTAATCGGAACGGCAGGCCATGTCGATCATGGTAAGACGACTTTGATCAAGGCGTTGACAGGCATTGAAACGGATACGACAAAAGAAGAGAAAAAACGCGGCATGTCCATTAATTTGGGCTTTGCTTATTTGGATTTACCCAACGGACAGCGTGTCGGTATCGTTGATGTGCCGGGACATGAAAAGTTTATTAAAAATATGGTTGCCGGATTGCCGGGTATCAATCTTGTCCTTCTCGTTATCGATGCGGGCGAAGGTGTTATGCCGCAGACGCGGGAACACATCGATATATTGACGCTCCTGGGTGTCAAAAATTTTCTCATTGTCCTCACGAAGGTTGATACGGTTGATAAAGAGCTCCTGGAACTTGCCGTTGATGACATTCGCGGCCAACTCGCCGATACGCCCCTGGCCGATGCGGACATCGTTGAAACGGATGCCGTAAGCGGCAAGGGCATTCCCGAACTCCTCTCCAAAATTGAAGAGTGGACTGAAAAAATTCCCGATACGACGGCGGACGGCAAGGCGCGGCTCAACGTGGATCGCGTGTTTTCCGTCAAAGGCTTCGGCACGGTTGTCACGGGGACACTCCTGGACGGCTCCGTTACCGTCGGCGATGAACTGACCGTCTATCCGAGCCGGAAGAAAACGCGCATCCGCAGTATACAGGTCCATGAAGAAGATGTGAAACAGGTCACCGCGCGGCATCGGACGGCTTTAAATCTCGCCAATATCGCCGTAGATGAGATTAAGCGCGGCGACGTTCTTTCCGCATCGGACCGACTCAAGCCTACGTGGATGCTCGACGTCAAGGTGACATGCCTGCATGATGCCGTCGCGCCTATCGGCCTCTGGGACAGAGTGCGCCTTTTGGTCGGTACGCGCGAGGTCATGGCCAGAGCCGTACCTATCGGGGCGGAGCGTATCGAGCCGGGGGAAGAGGGATTCCTTCAACTGCGCCTGGAAATGGAACAGGTTGTCGTCAAAGAGCGGGACCGTTTCATTTTACGCACCTATTCGCCCATGCACACCATTGCGGGCGGCGAAGTGCTTGACGCGGCACCGAAAAAACATCGCCGCTTCAAAGCGGCCGTCTTGGAGAGTTTGAAGACGAAAGAAGAAGGCAACTTGACCGACATTATAGAAGACTTCCTCGTTCACAAAAAAGAATCCTTCACGGCGGCTAAAGAGTTGGCCGAATATACGGGTCTCAATCAGGAAACCCTGAAAGGGGAAGTACGGAGTCTCATGGATGCCGGTAAGGTCATACAGACGTCTTCCGGGTATATTCATGCAGACGTATATAAGAAGCTGAAATGTCTGGCCGTACAGCTTTTATTGGTTTACCATCAGAAATTTCCGCTGCGCCGCGGCATGTCGGCAGAAGAATTCCGCTCCCGCCTGCAGCAAAAGAGCGACGACAAGAATATGAGTGAACGGGAAGTGTCCGCCCTGCTCAAGCTTCTTCTGGCCGACGGTGCCTGCCGGGAAGAGGGCAATCTCATGGCGGCGGCAAACTTTACGGTTCATTTTAATGAAAAACAGGCGGCACTGCGCAAAAAGATTGAAGAAGTTGTCAAAAAAAGCGGCTATACGCCTGTAAAGAAAGATGTCTTCGACTCGCTAGATAAGGAAGCGCCGGCCGTAGTGGAAGCCCTGTGCGGTGACTCGCTTGTCCAGCTTACGCCGGAATACGTCATCGACAAGGCGAAGTTTGCGGCAGCAGTGCAGGCCGTACACGACTATATCGGGTCACATGAAAAGATGGCTCTCGGTGATTTCCGTGACATTACGGAGTCGAGCCGCAAGTCGTCCATGCTTATTTTGGAATACATGGATCAGTTGGAAATTACGAAGCGAGTCGAAAATTATCGTATTCTCGGAGCGTATTGGAAGGATGAATCGTAATATAATATGGGCATGGACCGTAAATGTTACTGTACGTCTCACCGATCTCGTAGTATGATTAACATAAAAAGCTCCGCATATATAATATGGAGCGAAATGAAAAGAGGGATACACTTATGCTTAACAAGAAAATCGGCCTGTGGGACCTCGTCTTTATGGACGTGTCGGCATTGTTCGGCATCCGTTGGATTGCCAAATCCACGGCGTCCAGTTTCGGCCTGGGCCTCGGCGCTATTCCGTCATGGGTGCTGTTTACCTTTATTTTCTTTGTGCCCTGCGCGCTTATTTGCGCAGAACTGGCGTCCACATACCCGCGTGACGGCGGTTTGTTCGAATGGGTAAAAGAGGCGTACGGCGAGAAGTTCGGTTTCATGGTTTCGTGGCTGAACTGGACGGCAAAGATATTCTGGTATACATCATTCTTAACCTTTTTGACGATTAATGTTTCTTTTGCCATCAACATGCCGGCTCTTTCGGAGAACAAGACGTTTGTTCTTATTCTTTCCCTGGCGGTCTTCTGGATTCTGTCCTTTATCAGTACGAAAGGCATGACTTTAGGCAAATTTTTTACCAACCTAGGTTCGCTCGGCTCTACGGTTCCGGCTATTCTGCTCATTCTCCTGGCTTTTGCGGCAACATTTATTTTCGGCCGTGAGTCCGCATCGGTCTATACGATCGAGACGATGACTCCTGTCCTCAACTGGGATTCTCTGGGTGCCATTTCCACCGTTATGTTTGCTTTGGCAGGTTCGGAAATTACGGCCAACTTCGTTACGGAAATGGATAATCCGAAACGTGATTTTCCCCGTGCCATCCTGATTGCGGCCGCTATCGTATCGGGTATTTACATGCTCGGCTCTATTGCCATCACCATGATTCTGCCGACCGACCAGATTACGGCGTCTCAAGGCATCCTTGTCAGCCTGGCGACCATTGCCCGGTGGTTCGGCATCGGCACGTGGTTCATTCAGCTTGTCGCCCTGGGCATTACGTTCTCCATGATCGGTGCCATTATTCTCTACATCGCTTCGCCTGTTAAAATGCTTTTCGGCAGCGTAAAACCCGGCATTTTTCCGGAATCCCTGACGAAGACGAACGCTCACAACGTGCCGGAAAAGGCCGTATACCTGCAGGCGGTTATCGTCACGGTTATTATCCTGTCCATTCAGTTCATTCCGTCCGTCGACGCTATTTACAACGTTCTCGTCACGATGACGGCACTGACGGCACTCTTCCCGTACGCGCTTCTCTTCCTGTCGTACATCAAACTGCGCAAGACGAGACCCGGCGAAGAACGTCCTTATGAAATGGTCAAGGGCAACGGCACGGCCGTATCCATTGCGACCATGTCTTTTGTCGTCGTCATCATCGGTATTGTTCTTTCCGCATCGCCGGTCATGAAGACCTTTGAAGATAATCTTATTTATGAATGCGAAATGATTGGCGGTGCCGTCATCATCATTGCCGCCGGTCTCATGCTTTGGAATCGTTTTGTAAAACGGACGGGCTTTAAAGAATAAGCGGCCTGCCTGATAGATATATTCTTACATTTTAATATAAGGAGGGTTTAGTATGCATCAGAATCGAGTTAAGCGAGTATTGGAAGGTATGGCGAAAGAAAATTTAACACAAATGATCGTCTCCGATCCGTGTGCGATTTTTTACTTGACCGGCGTATGGATTCATCCGGGAGAACGCATGTTGGCTCTGTATTTGACACAGAGCGGCAAGCATAAGCTGTTCGTAAATGAACTTTTCCCTTATGCAGCCGACGTGGAAGCCGAAAAAATTTGGCTCAACGACAATCAGGATGCCGTTTCCATTTTGGCCGACTACCTCGAAAAAGACAAGACTCTGGGCGTCGACAAGAACTGGCCGTCCCGTTTCCTCATCGGCCTCATTGAGCGCCATGCAGGCAGCGCTTTTGTAAACGGTTCCGACATTATCGACCGCGTACGCATGGTAAAAGATGCGGAAGAACTGGATATTATGCGCAAGGCGTCGGAACTCAACGATATTGCCATGGGTAAAATGGTGAAGCTCGCGTCTGAAGACTTGGATGAAGCGGCGATGGGACGCAAGCTCGGTGAAATTTGGGAAGAGCTCGGTGCGGAAGGTCATTCATTCGAACCGATTATGGCATACGGCCCGAACGGTGCCGATCCTCATCATACGACGGTGAAAGGGGCGTATAAAAAGCCCGGCGACAGCGTCGTCATCGACATGGGCTGCATTTATAAGTCCTATTGCTCCGACATGACACGTACGGTCTTCTATAAGTCCGTGTCGGATGAAGCGAAAAAAGTATATGAAATTACGCGGGACGCAAACCTCAAGGCCATCGAAAAGATTAAACCGGGCGTGAAGTTCAGCGAACTTGATGCGGCGGCGCGCGATTACATTACGGAACACGGTTATGGCAAGTATTTTACCCATCGTCTCGGCCATTCCATCGGCCTGGAAGACCACGAAGTGGGAGACGTTTCGGCCGTTAACCACGACGTTGTCGTACCGGGCCGCGTATTTTCCATTGAACCGGGGATTTACTTGCCCGGTAAGCTCGGCGTGCGCGTAGAAGACCTCGTCATCGCGACGGAAGACGGCTGCGAAGTCTTGAACAAGTACACGAAAGACCTTATCGTCGTCGAATAAGTTGATACGGGAGAGCCGTGCTGCACCGAAATAGGCACGGCTCTTTTTTTGAGAGAGGAGATATGCATGCTCTTATTGAAACGGGCGGATATAGAAAGCATATATACCATGAAAGACGCCATCAAAGCGGTGAAGCGGTCGTACAGCCTCGCTTCGGCCGGCAAGGCCGTCGTGCCCTTGCGGACGAGTCTCATCAATAAGGAAGCGGACGGCACTTTTTTGTTTATGCCGGCCTATGCGGCGGAAACGGGCAAAGATTCCTTAAAGGTTGTCAGCGTATTTCCCCGCAATAAAGATAAAGGACTGCCCGTGACGCAGGGCGTCATTCTTCTCATGGACGGCGAAAATGGCGGCTATCTCGCTATGCTTGACGGCACGTACATTACAGCTTTGCGTACAGGTGCCTCGGCAGGTGCCGCCTTTGACCTTTTTGCGCGCCCCGATGCGACCGTAGGCGCACTCATCGGTACGGGCGGCCAGGCGGAAGCACAACTAGCGGCCATGCTGTGCGGCAGAAATTTAAAAGAAGTGCGTTTATACAGCCGCAACCGGGAAAAACGGGAAAACTTTGCCGCAGTTATGGCGAAACGCTTCGCTCAGGCGGGTACGCGTATTGTCGCCGCCGCATCGGCCGATGCGGCCGTTGCAGGTGCCGACCTGATCAGTGCCGCTACGACGGCGACGAGTCCGGTTGTTCGCGGTGAAATCGTAAAGGAAGGGGCCGTCGTTTGCAGTATCGGCTCGTACCGGCCCGACATGATTGAACTGGACGGGGACGTCTTGAGAAGAGCCGCTGCTGTCTATGTCGATTCGAAAGAAGCCGTTCTCGCCGAAGCTGGCGATTTGATTCAGCCTATAGAAGCCGGAGAATTTTCAGCTGAAAACATAACGGGCGAGCTGGGCGACGTCATTAACAAGAAGCTGCACCCACGCAGAAGCGATAAGGACATCCTCGTATTTAAGAGTGTCGGCATCGGCATTCAGGACTTAGTGACGGCGGCGGACATTTACGAAAAGGCCCGTACTGCCGAAGTCGGGACAAAATGGTAAGTACGGCGGCTAAAAATGATTGTCAAAGGGCGTGTAATGTGATACCATTAACATGATGTTTTTGGGGGGGGCTGGGTTCTGGTGTGCCCTCCGGTCTTCAAAACCGGTATGAGGAGTTAGGAGCTTCTTAGGTGGGTTCGATTCCCACACCTTCCCGCCAAATGTGTATTGGGGCCGAGCAGTTGCTCGGCTCTTTTAAATAGAAGCATGAGGATATATGAAAAAGACGGAACGTCTCTTCGAGTGGCTGGAAGAAGATAAATCAATACGTGCCGTCGCCGCTTTGCAACGGGGCGGCGTATACGGTATGTACGGCTTGGGCGGTTCGGCAAAGGCCGCCGTCACGGCAAATCTCCTGAACCGCACGGGTAAAAAGGCAATTATCATCGTGCCGACAGCGGAACAGCAGCACGAATGGCTTACGGATCTGCATTTTTTTGCACCCGAGCGGCAGGCCTATTCATTCCCCGTCGTGCCTAAGGCGTCTTTTACGGTTACGGCCGGGAGCCTTGACTTTGCGGCAAAACGCATGGAAGCCCTCACGGCCTTGCGCGGCGAAGCGCCGTGCTTTGTCATTGCCACGGCCGTGGAAGCGGCGCAATTCATAGCACCGCCGCAGCGCATTGACGAAGCGGTTCTTGTTTTTTCTGCAGATTCCGACTACAATCGCGATACCATCTTGACAGGCTTTGTCGACGGCGGTTATGAAAGGACGGATCTTGTCGACCGGCGCGGTTCTTTTTCCGTGCGCGGCGATATTATTGACGTTTATCCCGTAAATGAAGATCAACCGGTGCGTTTGGAATTTTTCGGCGATACATTGGAACATATTCGTTACTTTGATATAAATACGCAGAAGTCGCAGGATGATATGAAGTTTATACGCATCCTGCCCTTTGCGGCTGTC
Source organism: Megasphaera coli (assembly GCF_900095855.1). Taxonomy (GTDB): domain Bacteria; phylum Bacillota; class Negativicutes; order Veillonellales; family Megasphaeraceae; genus Megasphaera; species Megasphaera massiliensis_A. The sequence goes on from NZ_FMIY01000002.1 coordinate 466,777, forward strand.
CGTGATGCCGGTGAGGAGGAGGCGACCTTACTTGATTACGGCGAAAATGCCTATATCATCTGGGATGAAGGAAATCGTGTAAAAGAAGAATTGAAGAAGGCGCGAACCGACGGCGAACATGATAAGGAACAATTGGCGGCATGGCGGAACCTGATCTCGTCGAAGGGGCAGGAAGGGACTCTTTTTATATCCCTTTTGGCACAGTCTGTAAGCGATGTGACGCTCACTGCCGTCTTCGGCTTTACGGCTAAACTTGTTGCCGCCTTTCGCAAGGAATTTACGCTCTTAAAAGATGAAATACTCAACTGGATTCACACGGGCTGCCGCGTGGTCTTTATCTTTGCAGACCGGCGCCGCAGCACGGCCTTTCAAAACTGGCTGCGTCAAAACGAGTTGGCTGCAAGGACTTTGGATACAGGTGCTTATGAACCGGGACTTTATATATCGGAAGGAGAAATTCAGCACGGTTTTGAACTTCCATACGCCAAGACCGTCGTTCTGGCCGAACGGGATGTATACGGAACGCAGAAAAAACGGCTGCGCCGCCGTCGGGAAAAAGGGCAGGAAATCAATGCTTTTACGGATTTAAAGAACGGCGACTATGTCGTCCACGAGACGCACGGTATCGGCAGATATATGGGTATCGCCACGATTGAGACGGACGGGATTCACAAGGATTATTTGGAAGTACATTATGCCGGCAGCGATACGCTTTATGTGCCGACGGATCAGCTTGAACTTTTGCAGCGCTACATCGGCAATGACGGAGAAGTGCCGCGCCTTCACCGTATGGGAGGTGCCGACTGGAAAAAGACCCGCTTGAAGGCGCAAAAATCTATTGACGATTTGGCGGAGAAACTGATCGCCTTATATGCGGCGCGGGAAGTCGTGCCGGGTTACGCCTTTCCTCCGGACACGTCCTTTCAGCGCGAATTTGAAGACACCTTTCCGTATGAAGAAACGCAGGATCAGCTGCGGGCCGTGGCGGAGATCAAAGAGAGTATGGAAAAGCCCGTGCCAATGGACTGCCTCGTCTGCGGCGATGTGGGCTTCGGCAAGACGGAGGTAGCCCTCCGCGCCGCCTTCAAAGCGGTCATGGGCGGCAAGCAGGTGGCCGTCCTCGTGCCGACGACCGTCCTGGCGCAGCAGCATTATCAGACCTTTACGGAACGGTTTCAATCCTTTGCCGTGACTTGTGACGTATTAAACCGCTTTCGCTCGATAAAGGAACGGAAGGTCATCTTGGAAAAACTGGCTGCCGGAAATATTGATATCCTCATCGGCACACACAGTATACTTAATAAAAATGTCAGGTTTAAAGACGCAGGGCTTCTCATTGTTGATGAAGAGCAGCGTTTCGGTGTGGCACAGAAAGAAAAGTGGAAATCATGGGCTACGGGCATAGATGTGCTTACCTTGTCGGCTACGCCCATTCCGCGTACCCTGCACATGTCGCTCGTGCATTTACGGCAAATGTGCCTTATCGAGACGCCGCCGACGGATCGCCTGCCTGTGCAGACCTATGTGACCGAGTATGATGCCGCCGTCGTGCGCGATGCCGTCATGCGCGAGAAGCGGCGGGGCGGACAGGTTTTCTTCGTCTATAACCGCGTCGCATCCATGGCACGCATGAAGGTGGAATTGGAAGCCATCCTGCCGGACGTCACTATCGGTATGGCTCACGGTCAAATGGCGGGAAACGTCTTGGAAGCGACGATGTTCGCTTTTTACGAGGGCGAATACGATGTTCTTCTTTGCTCAAGCCTCGTCGAAAACGGCCTGGATATCGCCAATGCCAATACGATTATCGTTTACGACGCGGACCGGTTCGGCCTGTCGCAGCTTTATCAGATGCGCGGCCGCGTAGGACGCAGCTATCGTATGGCCTACGCATATTTCCTCTACAGGCGCAATAAGATTCTCTCGGAAGTGGCCGAAAAACGACTTCAGGCGGTGAAGGATTTTACAGAACTCGGTTCGGGTTTTAAAATCGCCATGCGCGACTTGGAAATTCGCGGTGCCGGCAACCTCCTAGGACGCGAACAGCACGGCAATATTGCAGGTGTCGGCTTCGCCATGTACTGCCGCATGCTGGAAGATGCTATCCGGCGGCTGCAGCACGAAGGGCCGAAGAATCGGCCCGAGGTGCATACGGTCATGGACATTCACGTCGATGCCTTCATTGACGAGACCTATATACAGCACGGCGGGCAGAAAATAGAAATGTATCAGCGCCTGGCCTTGGCGGAAACGCCCGCACAGGTCAATGAGTTGGAAGAAGAACTGCGTGACCGCTACGGCAAGCCGACGGAAGCGGTTGAAAAACTCCTCACGGTTACGCGTCTTCGTCTTACGGCACAGGACATGGGCATTGTCCACATCGGGCAAAAAGCGTCGGTCCTGGAAATTCGCTGGCAAGACGGCACGGTCTTGCCGGATCCGGATACATTTGCCCTCATCCTGCGCAAGCGGTGTCGTCGCCTGCCCGGCTTCAGATCGGCCTTTCAGTTCGACTTGACCGGCATACCCGATGTTTTATCGTACTTGGACTATATTTTAAAAGCCTGCCGGGGAGAGGAGGCCGCCAATGGCTAAGAACATTTTTTTGCGGGGTGCCATGGCGCTTACCGTAGCCGGCATCATCGTCAAACTTCTGGGCGGCGTTAACCGTATTCTCCTGTCGCGCATTCTCGGCGGCGAAGGGATCGGTCTCTATCAAATCGCTTATCCTGTTTACATACTGGCCCTCAGCATTGCCGGGGCCGGCGTGCCCATTGCCCTTTCCGTCATGATCGCCGAGCGGGCGGCACAGCGGGACTATGCCGGGGCGCGGCGAATTTTCTACATTGTCCTCGCCTTTATGAGTATCATTGCTCTTTTCTTCGGCTTGGCCCTGATCATCGGCGCCGAAGGACTTATCGAATACGGTCTCGTACGGGATGTGCGTGCTCATGTTCCCTTAACGGTCTTGGCGCCGGCCCTTGTTTTCGCCGTTATTGCCTGCGTTTTTCGCGGTTATTTCCAAGGCCTGCAGCTCATGACGCCGACGGCCGTATCGCAAATGTGTGATCAGTTCGTGCGTGTCTGCGTCATGCTCTTATTGGCCTATATTCTTCTGCCGTACGGTTTGGAGACGGCCGTGACCGGTGCCGCCTTCGGTGCCGTTCCGGGCGCTTTAGCGGGTCTGACGGTCATCGGCGCCATGTATGTACACCATGTGCGCAGCTTTGATATATCCGATACGGGAGAGGTAATAAAAGAACCGGCATTTCGTTTATTGAAGCGTTTCGTCGTTCTTGCCGTTCCCGTGGCGGCAGCCAATATGCTCTTGCCGGCCGTCGCGGGGATCGACATGCTTATCGTACCGTTGCGCCTGGAGGCGGCAGGCTATTCCGTTCAGGAAGCGACTGCCTTGTACGGTTATTTGACAGGCATGGCCAACGGGCTGGTCCAGGTACCGACTATTTTGACGCTCTCCTTGGCGACAAGTCTCGTTCCTGCCGTATCGTCGGCCTTTTCGGCCGGCCGTCTTAACGAGGTGAAGCAGCGCACGGATACGGCTATGCGCATTGCCAACCTGATTACGGTACCCGCCTGCTTCGGTCTTGCCGTTTTGGCCGCACCCATATCACAGCTCTTGTATAACACGAGCGCTGCCGGTCCGGCTATCAGGGTTCTTGCATTGGCAGCCTTTCTTATCGGGCTGCAGCAAGTGACGAACGGACTGCTTCAGGGTATGGGCCGCACGGGAATCCCACTTATGAACATGGGGATTGCGGCTGTTATAAAAATTATTTTGAGCTGGCATCTTACGGCCTTGCCATGGTTCGGTGAAGTCGGGGCGGCTTGGGCGACGAATGCGGATATTGCTGTTGCTACGGCGCTTAATATTTACTTTGCCCGCAGATTGAGTGGTTATCATCTCGAATGGGCCTATATCGGCCGCCTTTTCATTGCTGCCGCTGCCATGGCGGGAACGGCCGTCCTTTTATATTATTTACTCTTGCCGCTGGTCGGCAATTCAGCGGCAACACTCGTTTCCATTGCCGTGTCGGGTCTCGTTTATTGTATCGGCCTGTTTCTCGTGCGTGCCGTTGATATAACTACGGTACAGGCATTGCCCGTAGCGGGAAAAAAATTTAGGAAAGAGAAGGGGAAGAAGTAGACCATATGGGAAGATTACAAATCGTCGGCCTCGGACCGGGAGATCCGGGCCTGATTACGATGGCATCCATCGTTATAATGAAACGGGCGGCTCGCCTTCTCTTGCGGACTGCCGTTCATCCGACGGCGGCATACTTGAATGAGAAGGGCATTTTCTATGAATCCCTTGATCGATTTTATGAAAACTGCGCATCATTTGAAGACGTGTATACTCATATTGTCGACTATGTTCTCGCAGCAGTAAAGGAAGGAGATGTCGTGTATGCCGTACCGGGCAGTCCGGCAGTGGCCGAGCGGACCGTAACGCTTTTGGAAGAACGCTGCAGGCGGGAAAATATTGATGTGGAAATCCTGCCGGGCATGAGCTTTCTCGAAAGCTTGTATTCGAAAATCGGCCTCGACCCGGTGAACGGCCTTTTGGTGGCGGACAGTTTCGACATTACGGCTTTGCAGACCGTACCGAACGTGCCCGTAGTCATTACACAAATCTATGACGAACACACGGCCTCGGACGTTAAGCTCTTTTTGACAAAGCGGTACGGCGATGGATATGAAGCTTTGCTGGTGCACCATATCAGCCTGCCTGACGAAAAGATTGAAAAAATAAAACTCTATGAATTGGACAGGCACCGTGAAACGGATCATCTGACGAGCCTCGTCTTGCCTTCGGCGCCGCCTGCCGCAGAGGAAGAGGCGAAAATGCCCTTTGACATAACGCCACTGACGGAGGTTATGGACCGACTGCGCGGTGAGCACGGCTGTCCGTGGGACAAGTCGCAGACTCACAAGACACTGCGCCGTTTCCTTGTGGAAGAGGTTTATGAAGCTCTCGATGCCATTGATAACAACGATAATGAGGGCATTTGCGAAGAATTCGGCGATATTTTGTATCAAGTTGTCATTCACGCGAAAATCGGGGAAGAAGAAGGGCTGTTTAATGCCCAGGATATAGTGGATCACGTGACGAAAAAGATGATTAAGCGACATCCGCACGTTTTTTCTGAAAAAAGCCTTGAAAATACTGGTGCTAGTGTGATAAACTGGGATAGACTTAAACAGGATGAAGGGCGCCAACAGCATAAATACTTGCTTGACGGCGTGACGAAGGGGTTACCGTCCCTACTTGAATCCTATAAGTTGCAGGACAAAGCCGGTAAGGTCGGATTCGGATGGTCTTCCGTCGAAGGCGTATGGGACAAGCTTTCTGAAGAGCTTGCCGAATTTAAGGCGGCCGTGCAGGGCGGTGAAGCGAACCATATGGAAGAAGAAGCCGGCGATGTGCTGTTCGTTCTCGTCAATCTGCTGCGGTATTACGGGATTGAGCCTGAATGCGCGTTACATCGAGCCAATACCAAGTTTCGTCGTAGATTTGCCCATGTAGAAGATCGGGTCACCGCATCCGGTCGGACGTGGAGTGAATTTACACCGGACGAATTGGACAACTTCTGGAGTGAGGCTAAAGCTGCGGAGCGGCAACTCACCGGAAAGAGATTGGCCGATAATAATAAGATGTAACTATTTAAAGGAGGATTTATTGATGAATAAGACAGAATTGATTGCCAGTGTTGCTCAGAAATCCGAGCTGACGAAAAAAGATGCTGAAAAAGCGGTAAAGGCCGTTTTCGAAGCAGTCAGCGAAACACTGAAAAAAGGCAAAAAAGTTCAGATTATCGGTTTCGGTACATTTGAAGTTCGTCAGCGCAAAGCTCGCGAAGGCCGCAACCCCCGCAACAATCAGGTGATTAAGATTCCCGCATCTAAGACGCCTGCATTCAAAGCCGGAAAACAGTTGAAAGATTTAGTAAATAAAAAATAAGTATTTTGATTAAAATGAAGAGCCGTGTTTACGTGACGCGGCTCTTTCTTTTTTTACCCGAATAGCGTAATATATATATGATAGACAGGTGCTTTCTGTAAAATGCGGTAAAAAGTCGAGCGGAGTAAACAATGGCTAAAAAAATCCTGATTATGTCCGCGTCCATCGGGACGGGTCATACACAAGCTGCGCGCGCCATAGAAGAATATATGAGCGCAGTCTATGCCGATTACGAAGTGGAACATGTGGATTTTATATCCAATGAGGTGTTGTCCATTGATAATCTCGTAAAAGAAACATATATCAAGATTTTGGATTTCTTTCCACTCGTCTATGACCTAATGTATTATTCGTCCCAAGGGTATAAAAAGGGCATGATTGTCAAAACCTGTTTTGCCTGGGGGCTGAAGCGGCGGATGTCACGTATTTTGGCGGAAAAGAGGCCGGACATCCTCGTCTGCACGCACCCCTTTCCGGCAGGTGCCGCAGCCCTCTTGAAGCGGCAGCGCAGGCTTGACGTGCCCATTGCAGGCGTCATCACGGATTTTGCTGTTCACTCCCTCTGGGTGTACCCGCAGATTGACCGGTATTTTGTGGCGGCGCCGCACTTAAAGGCCAAACTTGCCGGCCAAGGTATTGATGCAGCCAAAATTTTCGTCTCCGGTATTCCGGTGCGCACGGCCTTTACACAGGAGCGTCGGCAAAACGACGGGGCCGGGCAAAAAGAGAAGAACGTGCTCATCATGGGCGGCGGTCTCGGCATGGGTTCCATCAAAGAATCGCTCGTGCTTCTGGACAAGTTATCCTGTGTCGATACGTTTACAGTCATTACGGGCCACAATGCGGATCTTTTTGACGACTTGTCGCAGGTGCAGGCAAGCTTACGGCACAAGGTACATATTTACGGTTACACGAATCAAGTGTCTTCTTTAATGGCACAGGCATCGCTCCTTGTGACCAAGCCGGGTGCCCTGACCTGTACGGAAGCGGCTGCCGTCGGCGTACCGTCCGTCTTTTTCAGCCCCATTCCCGGCCAGGAAGAGGCCAATGCGGCGTATATGCAGGAAAAAGGCTGTGCGCGCTGGGTCAAGACACAGGACAGGCTCATTGAAGCCGTGACGGATTTGTTGGAACATCCGGACTGCCTGCGGGATATGTCCCGGGCGTGCCGTTTTTGCCGCTGTGACGGTGCGCAAATCATCGGCCGCCGTGTGATGGAACTCATGGCGCCTGACCGTGAAGGAGTGTCTCCGGTAGGCATTAAGATCCCTTCCGAGGCGTAAATTCCATTATTGTGATCAGTATAAGTTCGGTGTAGAAAGAATTCTTTTTACGCCGACCTTTTTTATAAGGAGAAAAAATGGCGGGAAAAAGAAGAAGGACCGCGAAAAATCAGGGTATTTCCAAAAAGGCCGTGTTTATCCTGGGGCTTTTTATTGCGCTCTGCGTAATCGGCTTTGCTTATATGCGCCAATCGGGGGAAGAAGTCATTACCTTCAGTACGGACAGTGCCGTCGCGACGTCGACCGATGCGGACAAGACCGACAAGACGGAAAAGGATGACACGGCCAAAGAGCGGGAAAAAGGGCACAAACAGCCGAAAACGGTGAAGGGACGGCTGTCAATCGTCATTGACGACTGCGGCACCGATATGGCGGTCCTTGAAGGACTAAACGCCGTTCCCGTCGATTTGACATACGCCGTCATGCCCTTTAAGTCTCATACGATTGACAGTGCGGAAAGCGGACGTAATGCAGGGCGGAAGATCATCGTCCACTTGCCTATGGAGCCCTTGGATGTGCCTTCGTCGGAAGAGATTTTCATCAGTTCGGACATGGGTGACAGCAAGATACGGGCGACAATGAACGAACTCATCGATCAGGTTCCTTATGCGGTGGGTATTAACAATCATCAGGGTTCGAAGGCGACGGCCGACAGCCGTGTCATGAAGGCCGTCATGTCGGTCCTTAAAAAGCGGGATCTCGTCTTTTTGGACAGCCGTACGAACACCGGATCCGTCGGTGAAGAGACGGCCCGTGCCGCCGGTGTGGCGACGACGAGGAACAATCTCTTTCTCGACAACGATACGTCCGTGAATGCTGTAAAAGAGCGGCTGCGCCAAGCGGCAAGGATGGCCGTAAAGAACGGCCACGCCGTCGCCATCGGCCACTGCAGGGAAAATACTCTGCGTGCCATCAGGGAGACGGTCGACGAACTGACCGATGAGGGCATAAAATTTGTTTTTGTAACGGATCTTATGTAAAGGAAGGTGGTGAGCGTTTATGAACTCTAAAGCGGTTCTCATCAGCGGCGGTACGTCGGGCATCGGTCTGGCAACGGCGGAAATCCTCTTACGGCGCGGTTGGCGCGTAGCCGTAAACGGCCGCGATATAGTGCGCGGCGAGGCCGCTTTGGCATATCTCGCCGCGCAGGAAAGAGCCGTCTTCATACGCGGCGACGTGGCGACGGCGGAGGGGTGTGATGATATTGTCGCACAGACCTTGCACTGTTTCGGCCGTTTGGACGGGCTGGTTACATCGGCAGGATACTACGCTGAGGGGATCCTTCCGCATGTGAGCGAAGAAGACGCGCAGCGCATATTTGCAGTCAACGTATACGGCACGATTTTTCTCTGTAAGGCGGCCTTACCTTATCTTAAAAAGACAGGCGGCTCTATCGTTACCGTTTCCAGTGATGCCGCCATACAGGGGAATATTGCCTGTTCTCTCTACGCCGCTACGAAGGGAGCCGTTACGGCTTTTTCCCGATCTCTCGCCCTTGAAACGGCTCTCCACGGCGTGCGTGTGAACTGCATTTGCCCGGGTGACGTGAAAACGCCTCTCGTCGACAAACAATTGGCGGCAGACGAAAAACTCGATTTACAGAGTATGGGTGACCTTTATCCCCTCGGGCGCATTGCCGAAGCGGCGGAAGTAGGAAAGGCTGCGGCCTTTCTTTTAAGTGATGACGCATCCTTCATTACGGCGACGGTCCTGCCTGTTGACGGCGGTTTGACAAGCTGGTAAAAACGTGGGAAAATATGACAATTAACAGGGTAATACTATAATTGACTGGGTATAGTGAAATAAGAGGTGGTTCTCATGACGAACGAAGAAATGGAACAATTGAAAAAGTTGGAAGAAGAAATTGCCGCCTTGAAGGCTAAGGTTGCGGAGCTTACGGAAAATGGCGAAACGAATGCCGATACGCAGGCATTGACCGTCATTAACGCTATGGACGAAACGACGGAAGATAAGGACGTAAAAGTGGAAACGCTGTGCCGCTGGGCTGCGGCCCGTGCCGGCGCCATTGTCGTCGCTCCTCTTGTCGGCACGGTAGCGCTCATGGCCAACGAGGTATACCTCGTCAGCCGCATTGCGCGCATTTATGATGTAAAATTGACGGAACGGGCCGTGCTTGCGTTCCTGGGTGCCATGGGCAGCCGTATGGCGGGCAACCTCCTGACGACGCTCATTCCTTTCTCGGCTATTCAGGTTCCCGTTGCCGTCGGCATTACATACAGCCTCGGCCGCGTGACGCAGCGCTGGCTCCGTGACGGCATGCCCGACGACATGACGCCGTATATTGAAATGTTCGGCCAGTGGAAGGACAAGGCGAAAGAACAGGTCGAAAAGCTGAAAGATAATCCGCTCAAAAACGTTCCCCTCGGAGACGAAACGAAGGATTTCTTGGCCAAATGGGGGAATGTCGCTAAGGATGCCGCAGTAGACGTAAAGGAAAAGGGCAAGGAAATTTATAAGCAAGTACTCAATCAGCGCGATCTGGCCGATGAAATCGTTGCGGACGGCGAAGAAGGGGAAGAAGAAACGGCCGTTGACGGGGAAGTCATGGACGAACAGATTGAAGATCAAGTTCGCGCCGCCGTTGAAGACGCCAAGAAGCCCTTAGAGTAAGAAAGGAAACACCATGCTCAAATGGTTAATCTGCTTTTCCCGCTTTTATTCACCCGTGAAGTTCTTGCATTTCATCAAGACGGCATGCAGAAAGATTCGTTTTTTGCCGAAGCTCATGATGATTTATTATTGCCTCACCGATGCGGATACGCCGAAATTCGTGCGGCTCGTCCTCATGGGCGCTGTAGGTTATGCGATTCTGCCCTTTGATTTTATTCCCGACCTCCTGCCGGGAGTCGGCTGGATTGATGATGCGGCCGTCATTGCGGCGGCGCTGTCTTTTGCCGGTACGTACGTCAAGCCGGAACACAGGGAGAAGGTGCGCAAGCTCTTTCCCCTTGCCAAATTATCGTAAGTCATGAAGATTCCAACAGGTAAGCACGCCTGTTGGAATTTCTTTGTCCGGATTATTGAGAAACCCCGTTCTATACTATCGGATCTGTTCCGGCAGGAATGGAATATTTGTCGATTTTGTACTCTTGCTTACTTGGGTGTATGGGCGAGGTATTTCATTTGCTCTCTGCGAGCAGAGAGCAATGTTCGCTTATGAGATACACTGTACGGTTGAAATGGATCAGGAGGCTGAATGCCGGGGCGTGGTATTTGACGATATTATTTTACCCATACCGTTATGGAGCATTCTGCCAAGTTATGTTTGACGGCTTGGGACGGAAGGCGGCATAAATTGACAAAAAACGGGCGTCAGCGTACAATTAACGTGTTGTTTCGGTGATTTGCAGGGGAGCTATGCAAGATGATTATTACAACGGAAAAGGTTCGCTTTTATGAAACGGACATGATGGGAATCGTCCATCATTCCAATCAGATTCGCTGGTTTGAATGCGGCCGCTGCGCTTATTTTGACGCGGCCGGTCTGGATCTGTTCGAGCTGATGGATGAAGGGATTCTCTTTCCTATAAAAAATATTACGTGCGATTATATTAATCCTATAAATTTCAATGACGTCATCGATATTGAAACGCGCCTGACGAAGTTGACGCGGGCACAAATGGTCTTTACATACCGGATTGTGCGCCATGACGACGGTACGCTCTTATGTGTCGGCACGTCGCAGAACGTTTTTACATACAAAGAAAATAACCGCGTTGCCCGCTTGCCGGACAGGCATTTTAACAAATTCAAAGAGTTATATGAAGCCGATAAGGCCGCGGTGCAGGCGGTGCCCGACCGTGGCTGATTCGGCGCGGCCCATAGGCGTATTCGACTCGGGTGTCGGCGGCCTTACGGTCGTCAACAAACTGCGCCACTTATTGCCGCATGAGGATATTGTCTACTTGGGCGATACGAAGCGCAACCCCTACGGTGCACGGACGAAAGAAGAGCTTATCCGTTTTACGCGGGAAATCATCGCTTTTCTCAAAACGCGGCACGTAAAGCTCATCGCCTTTGCCTGCAATACGGCGACGGCAGCGGCATACGACACGGTTGTCGGCGAAACGGATATACCTCTTCTCGGTATGTGCCGCGGCATCAAGACGGCTGCCGGTATCAGCTCGGAAAAGCGCATTGCCGTCTTTGCCACACCCGTCACCATTGCCAACCACATTCACAGGAATGAGGCTGCCCGCCTTGATAAGACGCTGGAAATCGTGGAGCAGCCCTGCGCGACTTTAGCGGGTCTCATTGAACGGGGATGCCTGGAAGGCGAAGAAATACGTGCCGCCGTCGCTGCCGACACGGCACCTGTCCTTAAAGCCGGTGTCGATACGGCCATCTTCGGCTGCACGCACTATCCCTTTGTACAGCCTGTCTTCGAGTCTTTCTGCGGTGACTCCGTCGTCTTTGTCGACCCGGCCCATGAAACGGCCCTTCAGGCGTCTGCGCTCCTAAAGAAGCGCGGCCTTTTGAATGAGCAGAAGCAAAACGGGTATTTGCAGCTTTTCTTTACGGCCGAAGCGGGGCGAGGAGCCGATTTGGCTACGCACCTTTTGGAGCCCGACTCGTTCACAGTCAGGGAAGCCCTTTTGTCTTAACAGTTTACAGTCTTAGCGAAAAGGAGTCTTGTACCGTGTATTTTTATATTGGCCTGAACATCATCATCGCTCTTATCGGTTGTATTGCCGCACTCTACTTGGCATTTCGCCTGTTCTCGTGGAAACAGGGGGACGCCAAATTTATCATTGAGGCACGCCGGCGCGATCCCTTTGCCTTGAAGTCGATGAGTACGGACACGGCCGTTTTTGAAACGGAAGTACCATTTCACAACGGCGGTAAACAGTTGGGCACGATTATGGACTTTTATCCGCGCGTCCTTTTACCGCGTGAACAGTACGACCTTTGTGCCGTTACGGCGCAGCTTGCCAATAAGGACGCGGAACGGGACGACGGCTACTGGGAATCGGTCATTTATTACCCTCACAAGGGCAGCCGCATTCGCGTTACCGTGACGCTCACGAGCAAGGGAGGCAATATTCGCGAAGACCTGCGCACCTTTCCGGACATGCCTGTCGACCTCGTCTATCAGGCCGTGTCGCGCAGTGAATGGTACATACACAAGGCACGCATTACGCTGAAAGCATCGGAAGTGCGGCATGCTTTGGAACAGGCGTAAAGGAGGATGCAACCATGGCGGAATTGGAATTAATTCCTGTAAAAACACGGATTCTTACGGATAAAGATAATATTGTCGATGCTGTTGAAGAGTACACACGCGGTACCGCAGGCGCGGACGACCTTGTTTGTGTCGCCGAAAGCGTTGTAGCCATTACACAGCACCGCTTTACGCGCCCTGAAGAGCTGACGCCGTCGTGGCAGGCGCACCTCATGCGCCGTTTCGTGCCGGGCGAAGGCAGTATGGCCAGCCTCTACGGCATGCAGGCGGCCATGGAGCTGGAAGGGGAATGGAAGATGCTCTTTGCCTTTATCGTCGGCTTCATTGCCAAATTATTCGGCAGAGACGGCGTCTGGTACAAACTGTGCCGCCAGGCATCTTTGACGGATGATGTGACGGGAACCATGCCTCCTTTTGACAAATGCATCGTCTACGGACCGGAAGACCCGCACGGCGTGGCGGAAAAAATAAAGCACCGCCTCGGCTGCTACGGTGCCTGCGTAGCCGATGTAAACGACTTGAAGCGCTCCGCCGTCCTCGGTTATTCCAAGGGCCTGCACCCGCAGGAAATCGCCAAGATCCTGATCGATAATCCCTTCGGCAACGCGTCTCAGAAGACGCCTGTCGTCATCATTAAAAACTATGGCGCCGTCGCGAGAAATCGCAGGGCCGAACAAAAGGCCGGGCAGTAAGATGAAGCGCATAGAGATGCTTGTAATGGCCACGCACAATAGTGGAAAGCTTCGCGAGTTTCGGCGTGTCCTCGAACCCCTCGGCTTTGAAGTCAAAGCCGTCCGTGACGTCGTGCCCGGCATAACCGAGCCGGAAGAGACGGGAACGACGTTTGCGGAAAATGCTCTTCTCAAGGCCGAATACTACGCACAAAAGACGGGATTACCCGTTCTGGCCGATGATTCGGGCCTCGTTGTGGATGCCTTGGACGGAAGGCCGGGTGTCTATTCGGCGCGTTATGCCGGAATGCCGTCCGATGATGAAGCAAACAACCGAAAACTCGTGCAGGAACTGACGGGCGTGCCTAAAGAAAAGCGGACGGCCCGCTATATGTGCGTTCTCATCTTGGTCGTGCCCGGGTGTGAACCGGTTGTCTGTGAAGGCACCTGTGAAGGACTCATTCATGACGAGCCCGCCGGTAACGGCGGTTTCGGCTATGATCCGTATTTTTACGTGCCTGCAAAAGGGAAGACCATGGCTGCCATGAGCCTTGACGAAAAAAATGAAATCAGCCACAGGGGCAAGGCCCTGCGGCACATGGCGAAACGGCTGCAGGAGCTTGCGGCCTTATCGGTATAATAGACAAAACATACAGGCAACTGTAAATTCAGAGGGGAATAAGGGGAGACCATGACTGTAAAAAAGAAAAAATTAAAACTCTACGGCTTTAATAACCTGACCAAAACGCTGAGCTTTAATATTTATGATGTCTGTTATGCCGATACGGAAGAAGCGCGCCGTCATTACATTGAATATATTGACGAAGTCTACAACGCCGCACGGCTTACGGAAATTTTGAAAAATGTTGCCTCCATCATCGGTGCCAACGTGCTGAACGTAGCCAGCCAGGACTACGATCCCCAAGGAGCGAGCGTGACCATCCTCATATCGGAAGAAGAAATCGCGCCCGATGCGGACGTTGTCTGTCATCTCGACAAGAGTCACTTGACCGTCCATACGTACCCGGAAAGTCATCCCCAAAAGGGTATATCCACGTTCCGTGCCGATATTGACGTATCGACGTGCGGCAAAATATCACCCCTCAACGCCTTGAATTACCTTCTCGGCTGCTTCGACTCGGACATCGTCACCTTGGATTATCGCGTCCGCGGTTTTACGCGCGACATGAACGGAAAGAAGCTCTTCATCGATCATCGTATCAATTCCATCCAAAATTATATTGCCCGTGATACGCGTCATTTGTACAATATGATTGACGTCAACGTATATCAGGAAAATATATTCCATACGAAGATGATGCTCAAAGAGTTTGAACTGAACAACTATCTTTTCGACATTACGGAAGACCAGTTGCCGGCAAAGAAACGGGAGGATATCCGCCGCCAATTGAAGCAGGAAATGCTGGAAATTTTCAACGGCCGCAACATGCCGACCATTCGTTAGATAATTTGACAATATACATGAAAATCAGTATAATTACTACTGTTGGCGGGGCATAGCGCAGCTTGGCAGCGCACCTGGCTTGGGACCAGGGGGTCGCAGGTTCAAATCCTGCTGCTCCGACCAAAACGGTATGCGTGCGGGTGTAGCTCAATGGTAGAGCGCCAGCCTTCCAAGCTGGTTACGTGGGTTCGATTCCCATCACCCGCTCCATTTTTAATTTTTTCAATAGAGGAAGAATATGACTAGTAAAATAGCAAAACTTGGCTCAATTGCTTCGGCGATGTCGATATGTATGTATGTTTCATATATTCCGCAAATTATGGGAAATCTTTCCGGTCATAGGGGCGACTGGATTCAACCGTTCGTCGCTTTTATTAACTGCACGTTGTGGGTCTGCTACGGTTTATTCAAAAAAGAGCGTGACTGGCCTATCATATTTGCCAATATTCCGGGGATCATTTTCGGTTTAACGGCAGCACTTACAGCTTTATTTTGATTGTTACGTAAAAAAACGTTGAACCGGTTTTTTTGTATAGAATTTATGTAATTATTGTTTATAGACTAGCGCCTCTGAGATCCGCATAATAGACATGACTTATATAATCCGGGGGGATATCATGAAAAAAGTAACGATATATGCACTTTTAACGGTTTCCGTGCTTACGTCAAGCGTTTTTGTGAATGCTTCGGCAGTTGACGGGAGAATGGGAAGAGATCGGGATAAACCGGTTCTTGCGGCTGTAATAAAGGCAAACCAATCTGTTGATTATTTAGATGCTGTCTTACTCTTCAAGAAACAATACGGCACAGATATACGGATTAAATCCGTGTCCTTCGAAGGCAAACACCGTCCTTATTATAAGGTGAAAGGATTTACCCCGTATGCAGAAAAAACACTGAAGATTTATGTTGATACGGGAGAAGTTTTCAATGAAGAAAGTAATAAAAAAGATGTGGACTGGCAGAAGAAAGACGTCCTCTCTTTGAGCAGTCTTATTACGCCGCAAATTGCTATGGACATCGCCATGAAAGCGGTCAACAAAGAGACGCAGGTTTCCGAATGGTCTCTCGAAAGAGGACAGGATGGAAACGTCTGCTATGAATTTGAACTTGTCGACAACGGCGGCAACGAAAAAGAAGTTAAGATTGATGCGGTCATCGGCAAGATCGTTTCCGTAAAATAAGCGGAGTTAGGCGGTCTTTGCGGCGACCTCTTTTCTTGGATAAGCCTGATGATAATGGTATACTCATACAGGACGCCGTAAAGACCGCCTGTAAGCATATACATGACTCAGTAGCTCAGCTGGATAGAGCAACAGCCTTCTAAGCTGTGGGTCTAGGGTTCGAATCCCTACTGGGTCACCAAAGTAAAAGAGCTTTCTTAAAGGGAAGCTCTTTTTGCGTTATATCATATATGCAAAGATAGGGTCGTTAATATTAAAAATTCACAACTACTATTGACAAAAATTCTTATTTTAATATATACTCGTAACTGTAATTGAAATACGTTATCAAAATATAGAAAATAAGTATTCGTGTTCATAGAGAAGGGGAGATGAGAATGAACGTAGTCATAGTAGGTGGTAATGACTGTATGGTGTGTAGATACAAGAATATTTGCAAGAAATATTCTTATAAGGCAAAGGTATTCACACAAGTACCGAGCGACTTCAAATCAAAAATCGGCTGCCCCGATTTAGTCGTCCTCTTTACGAGTACTGTCAGCCACAGTATGGTACGGTGTGCCGTTAAAGAAGCACAGCGGAAAAATGTGGAAGTCATTCGCTCGCATACGAGCAGTGCCAATGCGCTCGTAAATATTTTGGAAGAGCGTGCCGACCGCAGCGTCGGGTAGAACGGTTGAAAGTCCCTCTTTTTGTGATATAGTAGAAATAAGCAGACTATATGAAAGGGTGACGGCTATGGAGTTTAAATACGGCGATGAACGGGTTTGGTTGGAAGACAAGGATGGCAAGACTGTTGCGGAAGTTGATTTTCCGATGCAGCCGGACGGAACATATACGATTACGCATACCTTTGTGGACGATTCTTTGCGTGGCGGGGGCGTGGCCGGTAAAATCGTTCAGGCGGCGGCGGAATATATTCGCCGTACGGGAAGAAAGGCTTCCGTTACCTGCTCTTATGCGGAAACTTGGGCAAAGCGGCATAAAGAGTTCGAAGATATATTTATTAAATAGTGAAGAGAGGCCGTTTCGCATGCAGCATGCATGGCGAAACAGCCTCTTACTTATTTTAACATCTTCTCAAACCAATTATCTATCATTACCTGATCAGGTGATTTGTCTTTGTCCCGTTCTCTTTTTTTCTCCGCATTTTTTTCTTTTTCTATGGCCAATTCCAATTCTTTTTCTTTGATGCGGCTGTTATAATGATTTTCCGCTATGCTGTTCACCACGGCAAGGGCATAGTCCTTACCGGAAGGATAGACCGAGGTATTATAGAGATCCGCTTCCGCATGCCGGTATAAGGGCAGGCGGTCCGTATGGAAATAGTCTTCCCTGTTATACTCGCGAACGGTTTGATTATAATCCTGTATTGCGTGCTGGCGTTTGGCATATAATTTTTCGATTGCCCTGTTGATATTCCGTACGTATGCATCCACCTCATTTTTATAGGCATCCATTTCCCGGCGGGTGGCCATATTCGGCAGCACCGGCTTCTCATAGCTCACAAAGTCGGGATAGTCGCTGTACGCATTGCAGGCAAAGGACTGCATGGCAACCAGAAGAGTAAAAATGATATGTCGTTTTTTCATTCACTGTCTCCTTTGTGTAAAATAAAATCACTGTCATTTTACCAAAAATACGGAGGAAATGGGAAGAGCGGCACCTATAGAAGTATGTAAACGGATTTATGCCGGTTGCTCAAGTTCAGCGAAAGGCTATTTTTACGATCTTGTCGTTGCAATTCTGATTCCACCAGGGAATGCATGATAAAATACCCATGATGCCCCAACGCTTCCTATACCCTTCATACAGCGTCCGCTGCCCTTTATAAATAATGGCGGGATTCATCGTTTCAAGCTCCCTGCCGTCTTTAACGCCCCATTTGAAAGGGGCCGTTTTTTCCGATACGGAGTCATGATACTTTTGCTTTCCGATAATAAACGGCGGCATGACTTCTATCAACATGTAAGCTCCCGGGAAGTTTGTCGCTATACCGGCAAAAAGATTCTTCATTTCGTCCTTTGAAAAATACATGGAAGCGCCTTCCATAATAAAAAGTACGGGGCGGTTACCGGCGTCCACCGAGGATACCCAGGACGGATCCAGGATGGACCGGCCTATGTTGTGCACGTTTTCCGGCTCCTCGGGCAGAAGTGTGCGGCGCAGTGCCATGACCTCGGGCAGATCGAAATTATACCAGTCCGCTCGGCCGCAGTCCAACCGGTAAAACCGCGTATCCAGCCCGGCGGCCAAATTAATGCATACGGCATTCTGATGCTGATGCAGAAAGTCTTGTGCTTCCTTATCGAAAATATGACTGCGGACGACCGTTCCGATTTGAGACCATTTGGCCTTGGCAAATTTATTGAAATCATAATCAAGCTTATTCATCATCTCAACGGCCAGAGGATCCTCGAGCAGCCCGGAAGTCGTTTTTTTTGTTTCATAAGCGCGTGCCCAAAGCGTTATTAATAATGTTTCTTCCACTCCCTGTAATTTTACTTCCATAGTTTCAGACCTCCTGTTCGAGATTATATATTTAACGGATTACCTAAGAATAGCACAACATAGATTAAATGACAATTAATTTCAATATATTTCGCTTTATCATATAAAAGGATTTGCCCCTTTCCGCGGAGAATTATAACAATATACATATTATTTATATTCGCAGCAATAAATGCATATGATGCGGAAAGGAGGCTTAGTATGACTAATCTATGGGAATTGGTAAAGGAGCTTAAATCCGAGGACTGCCGCTGGATAGATCTGACACATGAGTTGAGTCCTCAGACACCGCACTGGTACGGCTTCGGAGAGTTGGAGACGGAACGTATTTTCGATTTTGGCCCGGATTGTATCTTTCGGGCCGACAAATACGTCATTCCTGCAGGACAATTCGGTACGCATGTCGACGCACCGGGGCACTTCAATCAAGGCTGCCGCAGTCTGGAGCAGATAAAACTTACGGAAATGCTGTATCCTCTCGTCGTTGTTGATAAATCCCGGTCCTGCGCGGAAAATGCCGACTACGAACTTACTGTCGACGATTTAAAAGAATGGGAGGCAGCACACGGAACGATTCCGGAAGGTGCCTTCGTAGCCTTTCGTTCCGATTGGTCCAAGCGTGCGGATATGAATAATTACGATGAAAACAAAGCTCCGCACTATCCGGGATGGAAGCCTGACGCTATCCGGTGGCTCGTGGAAGAACGGAATATCGGTGCCGTCGGGCATGAAACCGGCGATACGGATGCACCGGCGGCGGGAACAAATTTTGCCGGAGAGACGTATATTCTGAAAACGGATCGCATCCAGGTCGAACTCATGACAAATCTGGATAGTGTCCCGCCCACGGGGGCAATCATTTTCGTCACCTTCCCCAAAGTAAAAGACGGTATGGGGTTCCCCGCACGAGTTTTCGCCATCTGCCCGGCCAATTGAAATTTGCCTGCCTGAGCGGCAAGGCGGTTTCCTATAAGCGGAAGCCGCCTTGCTTTTGTGTCGGAGTGACCTGCGGAGCGGTAAAAAACCGGAAAAATTAAAACTTTATGAATGTTGTGTGGATTGATATAATAAAATGGTGAGACAGAACGGAATAAAATATGTATAGGGAGCACCAAAATAAAATGGGAACAAAGGTATTTAACAATACGACAAAAATAGTTCGTGATGATATGATTGCTACTATTCGCAGAGGGAGCAAGATTTCTATTGCTGCGGCCTGCTTTTCTATATATGCGTATCAAGAATTGAAAAAACAATTGGAGTCTGTAGAGGGATTTCGTTTTATCTTTACAGCACCTACTTTCGTAGCAGAAAAAGTGGAGAAACAAAAACGGGAATTTTACATACCACGGTTACAGCGTGAAATCGGCCTTTACGGGACAGAATTTGAAGTACGCCTGCGCAATGAATTGACACAAAGGGCAATCGCAAAAGAATGCGCTGACTGGATTAAAGAGAAAGGTACTTTTAAATCCAATAGAACTGGGGAAAATATGAGTAGTTTCATGACTGTTATTAACGAACAGCAGCAAATTACCTATGTGCCATTAACTGAATTTACAACAGTTGGCATAGGTTGTGAGCGTGGCAATAATAGTTATAATTTGATTACAAGTATTGAATCACCGGAATCCATGGAATTCATACAAACGTTCGAGTCACTGTGGAATGACAAACATAAGTTGCAGGACGTGACGAAAGAAGTTATTGAAAACATTACTACGATCTACACAGAAAATTCGCCTGAATTTATGTATTTTATGACGCTTTATCATGTGTTCAGCGAATTTCTCGATGATATTTCCGAAGATGAACTGCCCAACGAAGCGACGGGATTTAAACAGAGCAAGATCTGGAGTATGCTTTATGAGTTCCAACGAGAAGCGGTTTTGGCGATTATTAATAAATTAGAGCGCTATAACGGTTGTATTTTGGCGGATAGTGTCGGCTTGGGCAAGACCTTTACAGCTCTTGCGGTTATAAAGTATTACGAAAACAGAAATAAAAGCGTTCTTGTTCTTTGCCCGAAAAAACTGGTTGAAAATTGGAATACATACAAAGATAACTATGTTAACAATCCGATTGCTACCGATCGTTTGAATTATGATGTTCTCTTCCATACGGACCTGTCACGAGATCATGGTATATCGAACGGTCTTGATTTGGATAGATTGAATTGGGGTAATTATGACCTTGTTGTTATTGACGAGTCCCATAACTTTCGTAACGGCGTGGGTACGCAGACGAATACGAAAGAAAATAGGTATGTGCGGCTGCGAAATAGAATTATTAAAGCCGGCGTAAAAACGAAAGTACTGATGATTTCTGCAACGCCCGTAAATAATCACTTCACAGATTTAAAGAATCAATTAGCCCTTGCCTATGAAGGCGATGCAAAAAATATTAATAACAAGCTGGATACTAAGAAGCCCATTGATGATATTTTTAAACAGGCGCAAAAAGCCTTTCGTGAGTGGAGTGATTTAGATGCGCCGGAACGGACAACGGAAACATTGTTGAAGAAGTTGGACTTTAACTTCTTCAAGCTTCTTGACGGTGTTACAATTGCGCGTTCAAGAAAACATATTGAAAAATACTACGACACGAGAGAAATCGGAGAATTCCCAGAACGGAAAAAACCTATTACTTTACGGCCGAAACTGACGGATTTGAATTCAGTTATTAATTACAACGAAATTTATGAAGAAATGTCAAAGCTAAATCTGAGCATCTATACGCCGTCAAACTATATTTTTGAGAGTCATTTGGATAAATATATTGACGTCATGCATAATAAGGGAAATCTTACGCAGAAGGGGCGTGAAGCGGGCATACGTCGTTTAATGAGCATTAATTTGTTGAAACGTTTGGAAAGTTCCGTCAATTCCTTTTTGTTGACCTTGCAGCGTATGCAGACACTTATAGAGGCAACAATAAAAAATATTGATCACTATGAAACATATAAAGAAGTAAGTTCTGCAGCCTATGAAGCGAATACGGACGATTTTGACATGGATGAAAATGATGTGGAAGATTTTACGGTAGGCAAAACATTTGCCATTGATTTGAGAGACATGGATTATAAAACATGGCGCAGTCACCTTTGCAATGATGCGGAAATATTAGGGATTCTCATTTTAATGGTTAAAGATATTACACCGGAACATGATTTCAAATTACAACAACTGCTCAGTCTTATTTCTGAAAAAATTGAGCGTCCTTTTAATGTCGATAATAAAAAGATACTTATCTTTTCAGCTTTTTCTGATACGGCAAAGTATTTATATGCGAATGTTGCGCCGTATATAAAAAAGAAATACGGTTTGAATACGGGCATTGTTACAGGGACGGAAGACGAAAAAACGAATATTGTCGGGTTTCCGGCGACACTGAACAATGTGCTTACCTGTTTTTCACCGATCTCTAAAGGAAAAAACCTGTTGATGCCGACAAGTCATGATGAAATTGACGTGCTTATCGCAACGGACTGTATTTCGGAAGGACAAAACCTTCAGGACTGTGACTACGTAGTGAACTATGACATCCATTGGAATCCCGTGCGGATTATACAGCGCTTCGGGCGAATTGACCGTATCGGCAGCAAGAATGAATACATTCAGCTTGTCAATTTCTGGCCCGACATGAATTTAGATGAGTATATCAATCTGAAGGACCGCGTCGAAACGCGCATGAAAATTTCCGTTATGACCTCGACCGGTGATGACGACCTGATTAATACCGAGGAAAAGGGGGATCTTGAATACAGAAAAACACAACTAAAAAGGTTGCAAGAAGAAATTGTGGATATTGAAGATATGTCCACAGGTGTATCTATTATGGATTTGGGCCTTAACGAATTTCGGCTCGACCTTATGGAATACGTCAAAGCACACGGTGATATGGATAAGTTCCCCAAGGGGATGCATGCTGTTGTAAAAGCGACGGAAGAACTCCCGGAAGGCACTATATTTGTGTTGAAAAACAGAAACAATGGCGTAAATATTGACAATCAAAACAGGATTCATCCGTTTTACATGGTCTATATAGCCACGACAGGAAAAATTATTTGTGACTACTTAAATCCGAAAAAACTTCTTGATGATATTCGCCTGTTATGCAGAGGTAAGAAAGAACCGATAAAAGACCTTTGTGCACAATTCAATGCCGAAACGGATGACGGCAAAAAAATGGATGTTATGTCTGGACTTCTTAACGAAGCAATTGCGTCTATCATTAACAGGAAAGAAGAAAGCGATATTGACAGCCTCTTTTCTGCAGGAGGGACTTCCGCCCTCATGGCCGAGGTATCCGGTTTGGATGACTTTGAACTCATTTGCTTTTTAGTTGTAAAATAAGGGAGTAATCGATGATTGGATTGCCGAAAACAACAGAATTTAATAAGCGAATACCTAAGCAAAAGTTTTATAAGCATTTAGATATATCGACAACCGTAAGAAAGGCTTTTGCCAAACAGGTAAAGTCTGTCTACTGGAAAAATAAAATAGCTGTGACTACAATGAATTTAGCTGTCGGTATGGACGTAGCGGAGCTGGAAATATTTGAAATTTGCTTGAATACTCCGTATATAAGTGAAGAATTATTGTGTCAAATAGATAGAACAATTCCGTACTTCATACTTTTTTTGTTGGAATATGATGGAAAATATCAGGCTTGGATCGGCTATAAAGAAGCGGCAGCGACTGGCAAAAATGTATTTAAAGTAAGTGGCTATTATCATACGGAATGGTTATCTGAAAGAGATCTGCCCTTACGGGTGATGGGCATTAATTTAGATGAAGTATACGAAAATTTTGTTCGTCAAATCGCCGGTACATGTTTGTCGATGAAAATAACCGGTGAAAGCCTGAAAGAATCAGTCACAAGAGATGAAAGGAAACGAAAACTGAATAAGGAAATTGCTGCTTTACAAGGCAAGATTCGCAAGGAAAAGCAGTTAAACAAACAAATGGAATTAAAAAATTATCTGAGGAAACTTCAAAAGGAGCGGGAGGACTTGTAATGGAGAAGATGCGGATGGAATCAGTAGATGGGACAGCTCAAAATATAGAAAAAATAGAAGCTCTGTTTCCCAATTGCATCACCGAAACGAAGGATGAAGCGGGAACACCGAAGAAGACTGTAAAATTTGATCTTTTAAAGCAAATGCTTTTACCTGATGTAATCGAAGGTGACGAGGCCTATGAATTTACATGGGTCGGTAAGAAAGCCGCCATTGTTGAAGCTAACAAACCCATTCGCAAGACCTTGCGCCCGTGCAAGGAAGAAAGCGTGAATTGGGACACAACAGAGAATCTCTATATTGAAGGTAAAAATACGGATGTATTAAAACTTTTGTCTGAAAGTTATCTTGGAAAAGTTAAATTGATTTATATTGATCCTCCGTACAATACAGGGAATAATATTATTTATCCGAATGATTATAGCTTGAGGCTTGAGGAGTATGAGGAATTATCGGGGCATTACGATGATGATGGAAATGTACTGGTAAAAAACACTAATAGCAATGGACGATTTCACTCAGACTGGTGTTCATTAATGTATAAAGTGCTTCTTGTAGCAAGAAATATATTGCGAAAAGACGGATATATAGCATTGGCGATTGATGACAATGAGCTTTATACATTAAAATTGATTTGTGATGAGGTATTTGGCGAACAAAATTATATTGGAACCATTGTGACTCGATGTAATCCACAGGGGAGAAACAGGAATAATATTGACCCAGTACATGAATATCATCTTGTATACGCAAATGATATATTTGCGATGCCCTTATTTAGAATAAAAAAGAAATCTGAACAAAGTGGGTATGGATACCTTATTCGGAGTGGAACAAACTCAAGGAAATTTGAGAGACCATCTAGATTTTATCCAATACTCGTAAAAGATGGGATAATATCTATGATAACTAAGGACGAATATAACAAAATTTATGCGAAAAATCGTGAATTTGATGAAGCCTTTATTAAAGAATTAAAAAATAGATATGAACACGAAGGCTATACTTTTATTTTGCCTATTTCAAAAAACGGTGAGGAAAAAGTATGGCAGAGGACTTTTGACCGAGTTTTAGGAGAATATCAAACTTATATATATGAGGCTGGACAAATAAAAATTCCTATGGAAAATACGAGAACTCCTATCAGTTTATGGTCTGAAGATATTTATAGTAACGTGTCTAATGGAACGAATAGAATAAAAGCGCTATTTGATAATGAAGTGCTGTTTGATTTTTCAAAAAGTTTGTTTACCGTAAAGGATTTTATTTCTTTGAATACATCTGAAGATGATGTTATACTAGATTTTTTTAGTGGATCAGCAACTACTGCGCATGCAACGATGCTTTTAAATTCAGAAGATAATGCTAAGCGAAAATTCATTATGGTTCAAATTCCTGAGCCGTGTAAAGAAGATACTCCTGCCTATAAAGCAGGATATAAGACGATTTGTGAAATCGGCAAAGAACGCATTCGTCGGGCCGGTAAGATGATTCTTGAAGAGTCAGGTGCTAATATTGACGTCGGTTTTCGCGTGTTGAAGGTGGACGATACAAATATGAAGGATGTCTACTACAGTGCTGTTGAATATGATCAAATGAAACTTCCTAACTTGGAGTCTAATATTAAAGAAGACCGTACGGATTTAGATCTTCTTTTCGGATGCCTTCTCGAATGGGGATTGCCACTTTCGCTGCCGTACACGTCGGAAGAGATAGATGGCTGCACGATACACAATTATAACGACGGCGATTTGATTGCCTGCTTCAATGAAAACATTCCAGACAGCGTCGTCAAGGCTATTGCCGGATGTAAACCACTTCGAGCTGTATTTCGGGACAGCAGTTTTGCTGACAGCCCCGCCAAAATTAATGTGACCGAAATCTTTAAGCTCATGGCACCGGACGCAAGCGTAAAGGTTATTTAAGAGGTAAGTTGTATGAAACTAAGATTTAAGCATCAAAAATTTCAAGCCGAAGCGGCCAAGGCTGTCGTTGATGTGTTTGCCGGTCAGCCGTACGGTCAACCAACATATATGATGGATAAAGGTAATTCGCCGCAGCGCTCTTTAACGGAGAATGACGATTTCACCGGTTGGAACAATATGTGTCTCGTACCAGAACTGAGTGATTCACTGCTTGTATTGGAACATATACAGACCGTGCAACGGGCCAATCATATTAAGCCGTCCGAAAAATTGGAAGGACGCTTTAACTTGACCGTTGAAATGGAAACAGGTGTGGGCAAAACGTATACGTACATTAAAACTATGTACGAACTCAATCGCGCCTACGGCTGGAGTAAGTTCATCGTCGTAGTGCCAAGCATTGCTATTCGCGAAGGTGTGTATAAGACCTTTCAAATGACGCAGGAACACTTTGCCGAAGAATACGGTAAGAAGATTCGTTTCTTTATTTATAAGTCCACGCAGCTTACGGAAATCGACCGCTTTGCATCGGACAGTGCCATGAATGTTATGATTATCAATTCGCAGGCATTTAATGCGAGAGGTAAGGATGCACGCCGCATTTACATGAAGCTTGACGAGTTTCGTTCGCGCAAGCCCATTGATATTATTGCCAAAACTAATCCTATTCTTATTATTGATGAGCCGCAATCGGTCGAAGGTAAACAGACCAAGGAAAGCTTGAAACAGTTTAATCCGCTCATGACCTTACGCTATTCGGCAACACATAAGAGTGACAGTATTTACAACATGGTCTATCGTCTGGATGCAATGGAAGCGTATAACAAACAGCTTGTGAAAAAAATTGCCGTCAAGGGGATCACGGAGTCGGGTTGTACGGCGACGGACAGCTATATTTATTTGGAAGGCATTAATCTTTCAAACTCTGCGCCTACAGCAACAATTCAGTTTGACTGTAAGGGAGCAACTGGTATCCGAAAAGTTTCACGTATCGTTTCGGAAGGATATAACTTGTATGATAACTCTAATGGTATGGAAGAATATAAGAATGGTTTTGTCGTCTCGCATATTGACGGACGGGATGATTCAGTAGAGTTTATTAACGGTATTAAGATTTATGCCGGTGATGTCATCGGTAAGGTTAATGAAGACCAGTTGCGTCGAATTCAAATTCGGGAAACCATTATTTCCCATATTCAGCGGGAGCGACAACTCTTTCATAAGGGCATCAAGGTGCTTTCGTTATTCTTTATTGATGAAGTTGCCAAGTATAAGCAGTATGATGTGGCAGGACAGCCGTTAAACGGTATATATGCGGATATGTTTGAAGAAGAATACAAAGATGTAATCAACGGCCTGCAAGCGGCCTTTTGGGAAGAAGACTATTATGCATACTTACAGGCCATTCCCGTAGAGAAGACGCATGCCGGGTATTTTTCTATCGACAGAAAGGGGAAGATGATAGATTCCAAGGTAGGTCGCAGAGAGACGACGACAAATGATGTAGATGCGTATGACCTTATTATGAGAAATAAGGAGTTGCTCCTCGATCGTAACCCGGAAAAATCGCCTGTGCGCTTTATTTTCTCCCATTCAGCCCTGCGTGAAGGTTGGGATAATCCGAATGTGTTTCAAATTTGTACCTTAAAGCAGAGCGGCAGCGATGTGCGCAAGCGGCAAGAAGTAGGGCGAGGCCTGCGCCTTTGCGTCAATCAGGATGGTGAGCGGATGGATGCCAATATGCTCGGCAGTGACGTACATAATATTAACGTGCTTACAGTCATTGCCAATGAAAGCTATGATTCCTTTGCCAAGGGCTTGCAGCAAGAATTGGCCGAAGCCGTTACGGACAGACCGCGGGCGGTAACGGCAGACTTGTTTGAAGGAAAGACTGTGAAAGACGGTGCCGGCAACAGCGAAACTATTGACGGCAAAATGGCAAACGGTATTTACTTTGACCTCGTTCAGAATGGTTATGTAGACAGAGACGGTACGTTGACAGATTTATATTATAAAGATAAAACGGACGGCAATATCAGGTTGCCTGACAACTTGATTGAGTATATTTCGGACATCGTGGAAATACTTGATTCCGTTTACTTCGACAACCTCATGCAACCGGAAAACGCGCGGGCAAACAATGTGGAGCTAGCTGTCAATGTGGATAGGCTTGCCATGCCCGAATTTAAGGAACTTTGGAAAAAAATTAATGCCAAGTCTGTCTATGTTGTCGACTTTAATACGGACGAACTCGTCCATAAAGCCATTAATTCGTTAAATCACAGACTTCAGATTTCGCCCATATACTTTAAAGTGGAGTCTGGGCAAATGGAGAAAATCGAGTCCAAAGCGAACTTGCGCGACGGAAAGGACTTTGTAAAAGAAAATTCGCGGCAACAGCGAGATCTGGTAAAGGCAAGCTCCAACATTAAGTACGACTTAATCGGTAAACTTGTCGATGAAACGGGTCTTACGAGAAAAGCGGTCATACAGATTCTTCAAGGTATTGAACCAGACACATTTGCACAATTCAAAAATAATCCGGAGGAATTTATTATCAAGGTAGCTGCTCTTATTAATGATGAAAAAGCAACGGCCATTATTGAACACATTACGTATAACGTGCTTGATGAAAAATACGGTATTGATGTATTTACGGAACCGACCATTAAAGGGCGTCTTGACGTGAATGCCATGAAGGTCAAGAAACATCTCTACGACCACATTGTCTACGATTCGACAAATGAACGGACCTTTGCAGCGGAGCTTGACACGAATTCGGATGTGGCTGTGTATGTGAAGCTTCCGGACGGGTTTTATATTTCCACGCCCGTCGGGCGTTATAATCCGGACTGGGCCATTGCTTTTTATGAA
Source organism: Megasphaera coli (assembly GCF_900095855.1). Taxonomy (GTDB): domain Bacteria; phylum Bacillota; class Negativicutes; order Veillonellales; family Megasphaeraceae; genus Megasphaera; species Megasphaera massiliensis_A. The sequence goes on from NZ_FMIY01000002.1 coordinate 494,893, forward strand.
GGACATGTAAAGCATATTTACTTTGTCGCCGAAACAAAAGGTTCTCTGGATTCCATGCAGTTGCGGCTCATTGAAGAGTCGAAAATTCACTGTGCAAGAGAGCATTTCAAAGCCATTAGCAGTGGCAATGTTGTTTACGACGTAGTAGACAGCTATAAGGCATTGTTGGATAAAGTAATGAAGTAGATTCTTACTGTGGCAATACAAAAACAAAGCTAAATAAACTATAATGGTGTATTCTTTGGAGTGCACCATCCACGAAAGAAAAATTAACTTAAATAATGAAATTATTTGAGGAAAATCCAGTTCGTATTAGTTGTGGTAGTGAGAAAGACGAGAATGCGTTGGTTACAATTTGTAGCCGACTTGAAAATGCGAATTTTAGAGGAAAGTGAGCTATTGATATTTTGACGACAGCTGAAACTGACGGTGCCTAAAAGTGAAAAATATATAAAAAGAATTGGGGGTAAGGGCTATGGAACCAGAAGAATTAGATAAATTAGTAAGAGGGAAAAATATTAATTTTTTAATAGGCGCTGGTGCTAGTGTACCAATGTACCCTTCATTGAGTTTCGGTAAAAATTATCCTACATTTGAGGATATTGCTAGTCATACACAAATTTCAAAACAAGCGAAAATTTTCATGTACATTTATTACTTTATGAAATGGATAGAACCAATGGGTGTGAATAAAAAGGTTTTCCAAAGTAGTTGCTCTGATAATGAAGTTTTTGTAAATTATAAAAGATTAATTAAATGCTTTTATAATTATTTGCAATGTGAGAGTAATGAGACTCCTAAAAGGATAAATATTTTTACAACAAATTATGACTTACTTTTTGAACGAACTTTTGATGATTTTTTGTTTGAAAATCCATTAATATATTTCAATGACGGTTCCAGGGGTGTTTTTACTAAATATGTTAGTAATAAAAATTTTTACCTAAATGTTACACATAGTGGATATAATGATAATTATAAGAGAGAAGTGCCTACGGTGAACCTTTTTAAATTACATGGGTCACTTTCGTGGAAATTATTTAATGACAAAATTTTAGTTAATGAGAATAATAGTGTAATTTGCAAAATAAAAGATGCTACAAAAAAATTGAAGATAAAGCTTGAACAAGTAAACAGTAGTATTGAACATAGTAAGCAGAAAGATGTCAATTTATTTGTAACATCATTAAATGAGAGTGTCAGTAAACTTCATTTGAATAATGACTTATTGGACGACTTTTATGATACTTATTCACAATTACCAATTATTAACCCAAATAAATACAAATTTTTTAAAACTGTTTCTGAGCAATATTATTATCAATTAATAAGGTCATTTAGTTATGAGTTGGAGAGAAAACAGGCTATATTGATTGTGTTTGGATTTTCATTTGCTGACGAGCATTTAAGAGATATATTCGAAAGATCTTTGCTCAATCCAGAATTGCAAGTAATATTGATTTCTTACTCTAAAGAAGGTCAAGATGCCTTGAAAAAGTTGTTTGGAGGTTATAAAAACATTAAATTTCTACCTGAAAGCTTCGATGATACTATTGGTGATTTTAATTACTTATTATCTTTATTAGGTGATTGCAATGAAGAATAATTATGTGGTTGGAAATGTTGTATCAGTTGATGGAATGAAAGTAAATATACTCATGAATGAGCATTCGAATTTAGAATCCTTTCATTATGATGGAGCAATGTATGATGGGATTTCTATTGGTAGTTATATAGGTATAATTCGAGGTTCAAATAAAATTATAGGAAGAGTTGAAAAAGAGTTTTTAGAAGACAAGAGTAATGAACCATTGGCACATGAATTTTTTAGAGATAGATTTGAAAGACATTTAGAAGTTAGTTTGATTGGTAACATTTATAAGTCAAATTTTGAATTTGGGATAAAAAGATTCCCTATGATTTTTAACGAAGTCGTTTTATTAACAGACGACGAAATAAGATGTGTTTTACAGAAAGATTCGTCTATCTCTAAATATAGGATTTTGATTGGCAAAAGTGTTTCTAATGGTATTCCTGTTGAATTGGCTTGGGATAATTTATTTAATACGCATATGGGAATATTTGGAAATACAGGAAGTGGTAAATCAAATACATTAACAAAATTATATACTGAATTATTCAGTCATGAAAATCATGAAATTTTAGTCGATTTTAATAATAATAGTAAATTTGTTATTATTGATTTTAATGGTGAGTATATACAGCCAGGTGTGCTACGTGATAACAAGAAATGTTTAAATCTATCAACTAGAAATAATGATGGCGATAAATTGCCGTTAACACCAAGAGTTTTTTGGGATATTGAAACGCTTTCGATTCTATATTCAGCAACTGAAAAAACACAACGTCCATTTTTAGCTAGAGCAGTTAAATATTTTGTTGATGAAGGTAGTTTTGATATTACTGCTGATAAAATAGTAGATGGATTGAGTTCTGCTTTTTATAATATTTTCAAACAAAATAATAATAAAGAAATGCTAAATTTACTGCATAAATCGTTGGATATAATACACTTTGACATGAGCCAAAAATATAGCGACGATGAGCAAAATTCAATTGATATAAGCTGGCTTAATTCTTTGTGGCATTCACAAAATGATACTTATTACGTAGATGGAACTTATATAAGTAGCATAGATGATTCTACCAAAAGAAATAAAAGACGGGAGTTTGAAAAAATACTTAAAAGAAATGAATTTATAAAGAATATTGAGCGTCTAACTGTAACAGAAAAATTAAAAATAACGGTTAACTCTTATCTGATTTTTTGTTTAGCATATGGTAAAGTGAATTTTGAACACATAAATCCTTTAATACAAAGAATCGAAGCAAGATCAAGTTTTATTGAAAAAACAATTTGTTTATCATCAGATTCCAATGAATGGGACTTGTTGAATGTAATTTCTTTTAGGCGTTGTAACTCAGAGGCAAAGAAAATGATTCCTCTTTTAATTGCAAAACAATTGTATGAGGAACATAAAGAAAAAATAACTGGAGAAAATGAAATAACATCTACGATTCACTTAATAATAGATGAAGCACACAATATTTTATCGGCTCAATCGACTAGGGAAAAGGAGTCTTGGAAAGACTATAGATTAGAAGTTTTTGAAGAAATTATTAAGGAAGGTAGAAAATTTGGCTTTTTTATAACTTTATCTAGTCAGCGACCGTATGATATTTCGCCAACTATCATTTCTCAATTACATAATTACTTTATACATAGACTGGTTAATGAACAGGATTTAAGAATGATTGCAAATACTGTAAACTTTCTTGACCCTATTTCAAGAAGTCAAATACCCAATCTTGCGCCAGGTCAATGTATAATAACAGGGACCAGTTTTGAAATGCCGTTACTTGTTCAAGTGTCAAAGTTAGATAAGGAAAAATCACCTTCAAGTGAAAATGCTGACTTAGTGAAATTATGGATAGGATAGCGTATAGTATTTTTAGTAAAATTGTCTCAGCAAAATTATTAATTACCATTTTATTGATGATATCATAAAATAGTTTTTATAAAAATTTTTCATCTCCTTCGCACTACCAACTTGCTGCTATTTAACCGCTCCTGTTCTGATAAACTGGAGTTCATCTGTACCCAAAAGTTGCTGATAATATACTAAAGAAAAATTATGATTATGATTCTATGCCTATATACTACTAGAAAATGGGAAGAACGAGTCCATTTAATCCGGGAGAAGAATTTAAGAGAGTGTTAAAAGCGCGACAAATAGCATTTTGGCGTTATTATGCGGTAAGCGCGAGGATAAGTGTGGCCTTCGCAGCTGGTTTTTAGGTTATTACTCTAGATTCAGTTACAAAGGAGCGACATGGCAAACCGTTTGCAGAGTCTTATATATAATTTTGCGACTATATCGATAAGCATCATCTTATTAGGTGGATATTTTATTATTTTTAAAAATACAGATATTCCGTCATTAGGAATTGGGTATTTCCTAATAATTTTAGGTATTTTATTAATCATTATTAGTGTGGCATCATTTTATTACTATAAGCAAAACGGCGAAAAAATAATATTATGCGCATCTGAAGTGGAACCAATAAACACCAGTTGGTGGTTTGCTTATTTAGTACGGATACCTTTTTTGTATAGTTTTTATCGCTTCGATTATTAGTCTATGCAGTATATTCATGTTGTCGCCAGATAGTCCTCATCCTATTTTGAAATTATTAGGATTTCACTTTTATCGAATAAAAAGTCGGGTAGGTTGCGGAGGATATCTTCTAATTACTAAGCGAAAGACTATAAGAAATATAAGATCAATAAAATGTATACATCGTTTTTCTGAATATTGTTTAATTGATGCGGATTTATAGGAGGATAGGATTAATGTTTGATAACTCTAGTGTCTTGTTATGCTGAATGAAGGCAGTGTAAGCAAGTTGACAGTCGATGAGGCGTCAAGACAACTGATCTGTCGGAAATTTGAATTAGGTATAAATGAAATGCACGAAGGAAAGCGGGAGATTATATTCTCTGGAACCTACAAGCCAAATACTGACGAATTTTGTTGTATCCAGAATTTGGCATTGTCTGATGAAATTAAAGCTGCAGTTCGTGATCCTTTTAGCGTTGAATTTTATTCGCCAGTGGACAATAATTAGAGAATATTAAAACAATATTTTCGGGTGAAGTAAATGAAGCATCAGACACTGAAAACTTTACGATTGCATTTCAAAAATTAAAAAAGAACAGTATTTTAGGCCCAGTTGGATTAATCTATTTTATTCATCCGATACATTTAAAAAACATGATAAAATAGGACTCAGTATTTCTGATAATATTGATTGCTTTTTTTGAGTTAGATAGTTTAAAATTTCAATCCTTTTATTATGTACGCCAAATATTCGAATTAAATAATTACTATAGATTAGCTACAAATAATGAAGTACAAGAATTTGCAAAAATGGTAAGTTGCTTATTACAGATGAAGTGAGCTTTTTTTAATGGTTAATTCTGTTATAAGGCGAGCAATTGTGTGTATAAATGATTCAAAAATATTAGGAGAGTATGGCGTTATGGTAATACATCAGCGCGCTAAAAGCTTAGGTTGTAATATAGAAATTAAAGACGGTAAGTTAGTCTTGACAGACACTAAAGATGAATTAAAATTCTTCCTGAAAATATTGGATGATGAAGCTTTTAAAGGGTATTTTACAGATGATATTTATGTTACCAATTCAAGGAGTGCTTTTAATAGTAATTAAGAATAGCAATTAAAGGGGGCTAAATTGTGCGGATTGTGGTTATAGGGGCAGGGAAGCTCGGATACAGTGTGGCCGAGCTCTTGTCGAATGAGCAGATGGATGTGGTTGTCGTCGATAATGACGAAGAGCGGTTGGAGACGGTGAAGAACACGCTCGACGTGCTGACGTTGTGCGCCAACGGGGCCAGTCCCGTCACGATGAGCGATACGGATATTTTCGGCGCCGACATGCTCGTTGCCACGACGAACAGTGACGAAACGAATATTATTGCCTGCATTTTGGCGAAAAAACATAAGATTACGTATACGGCCGCGCGCATTCGGGATCTCGAATTTTTATCCGAAGCGAGAGGGTATTTGAAGGAAAATTTCGATATTGACCTCATGATTAACCCCGAGTATATTACGGCCCGCGAAATAAACCGTATTCTCATGACGCCGGCAGCTCTCAACGTGGAAGATTTTGCTCAGGGGCGGGTGCGTCTTTTTGAAACGAAGATACGTGAAGCATCGCCTCTTGCCAATGTTCCCCTTAAGGATTTGCAGCTTCCGCAAGACGTGCTGGCAGGACTTATTTTCCGCGACCGCCGCATGATCATTCCTCACGGCGACGATCGGCTGTTGCCGCGGGACAACGCTTTTTTTGTCGGCGCATCCGCTGAAATCGAAAAATTCAGCAAGCAGTTTGCCGGTACGGGCTCGGCCGTACCCGAACGAGTTCTCATTATCGGCGCGGGCCGAACGGGACGGGCTTTGGCACGCAGACTGGATAAGCAGGATGTGAAAGTTAAGGTCATCGAAAAGGATGCCGAACGGAGCCGCCGTATTGCGGAACTTCTCGATTCGGGCATCGCCATCTGCGGCGACGGTACGGATATCGACCTCCTCACACAGGAAGGCGTAGGTGAGGCGGACGTCGTCGTTTGCCTGACGGACGATGACAGGCTCAACCTTATGCTCGCCCTTTTGGCCAAGCATTTGGGCGCCGCCCGAACCATCGTTCGAGTAGCGCGCATTGAATACGTGGAACTCATGGAAAAGGTCGGTGTCGACATCGTTCTTTCGTCGCGCCTTTTGGCGGCAGGGGATATCCTCGCCTTTGCCCGCCGCGGCGGCGTCGTCTCCGTCGCCATTCTCGAAGGCGCTAAGGCGGAGGCGGTGGAGGTCATCGTCCAAGCCGGCTCGTATGTGGAAGGAAAAAAGCTCATGGACATGGATTTGCCCAAGGAATGTCTCATTTGTGCTTACGTGCGCGGTGACGAGGCTTTTGTGCCGACGGGCCAATCGGTCCTGCAGGCCGGAGACAGGGCCATCCTCTTTATCCGCATGGATTATGCGAAAAAAGTGATGAAGTACTTTACGGGAAAGGCGTAGGCTATGAAGGGCGCATTTATTTTTTTCGGCATGAGCCGTATGCTCAGCTTTATAGGCGTATTACTTCTCGTACCTCTCGCCGTTTCCGTATATTCAGGTGACGGTACGGCCTCGGCCTTTTGGCCGTCCCTCATTACGACGGCTGCAGGTGCCGCTCTTTTTCAGGTTGGCGGCCGGACGCGAAAACGGCAAATGCCTCTCACCGAGGGGACGGCGCTTCTTTTTTTTGCGTGGTTTGTTCTCGCCCTTGTAGGTGCCATACCCTTTGTCTGTGCCGGCATTCTCGTACCTGCAGACGCTTTCACGGAGGGGATGGCGGCCTTTACGACAAACGGCACTTTCATGTCCATAGAGCAGGTGCCGGCGGCATTTCGCATCTGGCATATCCTTATGGAGTGGGCAGGGGCACTTATTTTTATCAGCTTTTTTGTGACTGTCGTGCCGCAGGTGAGCAATGTTTTTTCCTTCGGCCTGTCCGGCAACAATCCCTTTGTCTTTACGACAGGACTGACGCGTATGTTTTCCTTTGTGAAAGCCGTATCGATTATTTACGTCTTTCTTACGATATTGTCCTGTATTGCTTACACGGCGGCAGGGCTGTCTTTTGATACGGCTGTACTGCAGGCCATGACGACCGTGTCTACCGGCGGCACGTCTCTCGTGCCCCTTGTAAGTCCGGGTCTCGTCGCGGCGGCTATGATAGGCATGTTTCTCAGCAGCTGTAATTTCCTTCTCTTATACCGTATTCTGAGAGAGAGGAGTATACGGGCTTTTCGCTTCAATACGGAAATTCGTGTCTTTGCGGTCCTCGTCATCGGTGCGACCTTTCTCGTGGCGATGAATATCCGCGACGGCGGGCTCTACCCCTGGAGCGACAGCCTGCGCACGGCATTATTTCACGTTCTTTCCTTTGTGAGCACGACGGGCTTTACGGGCCCTGAAGCGGTAACGTTTCCCGAATTTGACAGACTTCTCCTTTTTCTTCTCGTCTTTGTCGGCGGATGTGTCGGCTCCGTGACGGGAGGCATGCGGGTTCTGCGCTTTCTCATCCTCTTAAAGATGACGGGAAGAGAACTTCTTAGAACCTTGCATCCGCAAATGGTCGTCAATGTAAAGGCCAATAACATGTCCGTACCTCTGCCGGTCATCAGCCGTGTCCTGAATGTATTCTTTCTTTTTACGGTGATGTTTTTCTTTTCCGCTCTCGTCCTTTCCTTGGCGGGTCTTACACCTCTTCAGGCTTTGGGACTTGCCGGGGCGGGCCTTACGGGAACGTCCGCGGCGGCAGCTCTCTTTGAAACGGCGGAGCTTACGGCATTGCCGGTCTGGGCGAAATTGTACTATAGTTTTACGATGGCCTTGGGGCGCATGGAAATCGTCGCCTTTTTCATTGTCCTCCAGACGGGTACTCATTTCTTGCGGCGCCGCTGGTAGGAGATTACAAGTATGAACGGAAAAATAGTTGCCTATCTTCTGGGACGTCTGTGCTTGGCCTGCAGTGCGTCCTTGCTCCTGCCCTTGGCGGCAGCGCTCCTGTACAGAGAGGGAGATATCGGCGCCTTTGTGACGGCTGCCGCAGCTGCCGCTGCCACAGGGCTGCTACTGACGGGAAGCGGCGTAAGACCGAATGATTCTCTGACTATCCGTGAAGGGCTGGCGATTACGACACTCGGCTGGGTAACGGTCACCTTTCTCGGCATGATTCCTTATGCGGCCGGCGGCTACACCGGTGTTCTCGACGGTATTGTGGAGACCGTCTCAGGTCTCTCCGGTACGGGAGCAACGGTTATTGACGATGTGGAAATATTGCCGCAAAGCCTGCTCCTTTGGCGGTCTTTGACGCACTGGCTCGGCGGTTTGGGCATCATCGTCATCTTCATCGCCCTTTTTCCGCGCTTCGGCAGAGGAGCGGTCCGTCTCTTCAATACGGAGAGCACGGGCCCTGTCAATACGAAGCTCCTGCCGCAGATTAAAGAGACGGCGCGGGCCTTATTTTACGTGTACGTTCTCTTTACGGCGGCCTGTACACTTGCCTTATACGCCTGCGGTCTCGATTTTCTTTCGGCTTTGAATCACGCCTTTTCGACTATCGCGACGGGAGGTTTTTCTCCCTTTAACGACAGTGCGGCTCACTTCAGGAGTCCCCTCATCGAAGGGATCCTGGCCTTTTTTATGATTATATCGAGCGCCAATTTCGGCATGTATGTGGCTGCCCGCAAGAGAGGCATGCGCGTTATCTTGAAAGACACGGAATTTCGCTTCTACGTGGGCCTTGTCTTCGGTGCGGCCCTGCTCATAACGGCAAACCTCGTCCTTTCGTCGGGTTGGGACGGCATCTTCGCCTTTCGCGAGGCTTTTTTTCAAGCCGTGTCCATGTCGTCATCGACGGGCTTCGTGTCATATGACTTTGACCGCTGGCCCGCTTTTTCCAAGTGTATACTCTTATTTCTCATGTTTCTCGGCGGCTGTGCCGGTTCGACGGCGGGGGGATTAAAGGTGACGCGGCTCATGCTTCTCTTTAAGGCGGCTCATCGTATTTTGCGGAAAACCGTCTATCCTCGCGAAATCATTGCGGTCCGTTCGAACGGAATGGAATTTACGGAGGACACTTTAAACGGCGTGGTTCGCTTTTTCTTCGTCTATGTCATGCTCGACGTCCTTTGGGCGGTCCTCTTCGTCTGGGACGGCGTGCCCGTCTTCGATGCCATAGGCGTCAGTATTTCCGCCATGGGCAACTGCGGACCGTCCTTCGGTATGTTCGGGCCTACGTGCACGTACGCGGCTTTGCCGCCTTTCAGTAAAATCGTTGCAGCCCTTGCCATGCTCACGGGACGGCTCGAATCGTTTTGCGTCCTCGTCCTCTTCGTGCCCGCATTTTGGCGGCGAGGACAAGGATGGTAATTTTCGGCTCCGGTCGGAGGAATTCATGAATTTCAGAATCGTCAGCTTGTTTTTAGGAAGAATTTCATTGGCCGAAATGGTCGTCCTGCTCGTACCCCTTTGCTTTGCCGTCGGCAGCGGTGACGGCAGCGCTTATATTTTTATTGCCGCCATGGTGGCCTGCTTCGGTGCGGGAGCCGTCTTTCTTTCAGGCGGCGAAGCGCGGCAGCAGAAGCTGACTATTCGTGAAGGTATCGCCATTACGGGCTTAGGCTGGCTGTTGGCGACACTGCTCGGCATGATCCCTTATGTGGCAGGCGGATATTTGGGTGCCGTTGACGGTCTCTTCGAGAGCATTTCCGGATTTACCGGTACGGGCGCGACGGTCATTCGCGACCTGGAGAGCTTCCCGCAGAGCCTGCTTTTATGGCGCAGCATGACGCATTGGCTCGGCGGTTTGGGTATCGTCGTCATTTTTATCGCTCTTTTGCCCGAGTCGGGGCAGAGTTCGTCGTACATTTATAATGCCGAGGCGGCAGGACCCACGAAGGAGCGTGTTTTGCCGCGCCTTCACGACATGACGAAGGTTCTCTTTGAAATTTATTCGGCCTTTACGGTGCTCGCCTTTTTTATTTTTCTCCTCTGCGGCATGGATGTTGTGAGCTCGCTCAATCACGCTTTGTCCACCGTGTCGGCAGGCGGTTTTTCCACATATAATGAAAGTGCCGCCCACTTCGACAGCGTCGCCGTCGAAGGATGGATGACCTTTTTCATGGTTCTTGCAGGCGGTAATTTCGGCTTATATTACCGCGTCTATCACAAGGGGGTTTCCGTGTTGCGGAACAATACGGAATTTAAAGCCTATATAGCTGTCCTCGTGGCGGCGACGGCCGCGATTTTGGCAAACCTCATGTACGAAAGCGGCCTTTCTCCGTGGGAAGCACTGCGGTACGCTGGTTTTCAGGCCGTTTCCATTGCGACGACGGGTTTTGTGTCCGCCGACTATGACCGGTGGCCCGCCTTTTCAAAATTAATTTTACTGGGACTTATGGTCTGCGGCGGTTGTGCCGGGTCTACGGCGGCGGGGCTCAAGATTTCCCGCGCGGTCATCCTCGTGCGTTCCGTTTATGCCAATGTGACTCATTTCCTGCATCCGAAGCAGGTTTTGGACGTACGCATGAACGGCTACACACTGCCGGAAAGCACGATTTTCCGTGTCGGGCAGTACTTTTTCATGTATTTGTTGTGCATCGCCCTGTGGGCTTTGCTCCTCACTTATGACGGCATCGATGTTTTTGATGCCTTGGGCATCAGTATTTCCACCATGGGCTGCATCGGTCCGGCCTTCGGTATTACAGGTGCCACGTGCACGTACGCGGAACTGTCGCACTTTTCGAAGACCGTTCTCTGTTTTTCCATGCTCGTCGGCAGGCTGGAAATCTTCACGGTCCTCGTCATGCTCAGACCGAGCTTGTGGAAGAGCAGGAATATGTGGTAAAAATGAAGCAGTAAAGGAGGTGCACTGTGGAATTTGATTGCTGGACGGGATTACGCATTGAAGGGAAACCGTATATTATTGTTGAAAAAATCCGCTACCGTGATCCGGTGCGGCAGCGCCATAACACCGGAAAATATTGGTTTGAATACGGCCTTAAGCCTCATTTGGAGGACATGACGGAAATAAAGGGGCAAAAAGAGAAGGCGAAGGCACGATACTACTTGACCGTCGACGACAATGAGAACTCCTGTATTTTTTCCGCAGAGGATACGCGTAAGACGCAGCCCGGAGACTACAGCTTTCTCGAAGGCGGACTGGAAATGGTAGACGGCGTCTGGGGTGATACGGAAGCGTCCGTCAATGACACGGCACAGTACGTGCAGTACTGCAGTCCCGATAAGAAGAAGCTGTTTTTTATTGATAAATGGGATGGCGGTATGACATACAGCTCTGTCGGTTATTTTATCAATAAAGAGGATATCGTAGTTGACGAGAGCCTGTCTATGTCGGTTGCCGGAAGGCTGACGTTTTTGGCAACGGGCAAAAAGAGGTTCTCTTACCTGTTTGCTTTAATTGGAATCTTCTTTGCCGGCTGGATGGTTCTTGATATCGATTTTTCCGTGTTTACAAATTGGCGTGAGTTTAAATCCGTCGTCGGATTTGATTATAACTTAACGGAGAAGCTTGACGATGCGCCTTATGAAGTGGCAGCCGTTTCATCGGAACCTAAGGAACTGGAAGCTCATACGGATGCGGGGACGGTGGCACTGGATATAATAGAGCGCGCCGACGGAAAAGGGATTACAACGGCACTGGATATTATTCAGGATGAGACCGTTTCGTACGTTTTGCTGGACAGGCAGGAGGCCCTGCTTATTAAAAACAACGTGCCGGGACGGGCAAAGATCCGTGTCTTTGATCATGATAGGGGAAGCAAATATCTTGAGAATACTTCCTACCGTATTAATAAGCATGTTTTGTCACGGTATCTGTCGAACGTTCTTACGGGCAATACGGGGGGACGCTCGCAGGTCATTAAGTAAACAGTCCCTATGCCGGGGATCAACTGCAATCAGGCGCATACGGGATATATCCGGCGAGGGTAAGAGGAGAGGTTATTATGATTGATTTTTCCATATTGGCATTGACCATATTTTATGCTTTATTCGGCGTTTTGCTGATGATTATCTCCAATATCATTATCGACTTTTTTATTCCCGGTAATTTCCCGGAAGAAATTAAGCGCGGCAATCGTGCCGTAGCCTGGCTCTCGGCAGGCTCATTCATCGGCATCGGTACCATTATCCGCGCTGTTATCAGTACACCCGTGTATGACGCGTCGTCTCTCGATTTTATCAGCGGCGTCACGGCGACGGGTGTGTACACCTTGCTCGGAATTCTTGCTTTTATAACGGGTTTCTTTATTATTAACGTATGGCATCGTAACTATGAACTTCCGCAGGAAATTATGCGCGGCAATACAGCGGCAGGTATTTATATATTCGGCGTCTATATCGGCTTGGCACTGGTTATTGGCGGTGCTGTTCACTAAGGAGTGCATGTAGATGGAGAATTTGGGCCGAAAAGCGGCTGTTCTGGCGGCTGTTTGTGTGGCTGTAGTCGCGGTGGGAACGGGCTACTGCTATAGAAATGATATCTTGTATGAAATCAATGAACGGATCATGCCTGACCGAAATGCCGGTGAAGTGCGCCTTAAAGATGACTATGGGAACCGGTACAGCCTGATTAATCATGGAGACGGAACGGAATCGGCACTGTATGATAACGATAGGGCCGTCACCTTTACACGTACGAATGAAGGGTCGTTGGTTTGGCAGTACGGGTCGGCAAGTTTACTGGCACCGATTGCGGCAAATTATTTTGCCTTTTACGGTATGAAATACCCGGGCGGTGTCATGGATGTTGCGACCATGACGTTGCGGCCCGATGCGCCGTTGACCGCATTGGATGAGGCCGATACGGGAGAGAAGAACTCAGCCGTGCACAGAGGTTCACACACGTATACAGGTATTGGGCGCAGCCGCAGCCGTGACTATGATAGAAAGAGCCGTAAAGCGGACGGAGTGACGCGTAAATCCGGTTTCGGCTCTGCCGGCGCACGGTCTCACGGGAGCGGTCATGGCGGTTGATAGTGGGAAAAGTGATGAAAACCTATATAGACGAATTAGACAGAAATATATTTCCTTTTGTACAGTATGCCGATTTTGCGGACCGTTATCCGGCCCGGACCGTACAAGCCTTTGCACGGGATTTTTACGCTGAGCTCCGTGCGGCGTCGGGAGGGCTTTACGGCGTATTTAAGAAAACGACGGAAGTCTTTCAGCAGGCTCCTTATGATTTCGCGCGTGCCATGGATATGCCTGAAAATCTCCTGCCTTACCTGTATATTCCCAATACCTTCGCCGAACCGACGTGGTTGTCCCGTTTCGATTTCGTGCTGGATAAAAGAGGGTGCCTTAAGATGGTTGAAATAAATGCGGATACGCCCTGCTTTTTTATTGAAAGCTACTATGCTAACGGCGTAGCGGCAAAGTATATGGGGAAAGAGGACGCCAATGCAGGCGCTATGGAGGAACTGAGACGGTTTCTAAAACAGGTATACGACGGTTCCCGTGTGAATACCGGGAATTGTCAATCAGGGCCGTTTGTGTTCAGCTGTTTTGATGATTACAAGGAGGATTACGGTACGACTTTGTTTTTGAAGCGTACCATGGAGAGTGTCGTACCGAACGGAGATATCCGGTTTTTATCATTTTATGATATGGAAATCGACGCAAACGGAATCGTATTGCCGGACGACAGTCATGCGGCAGGCCTGTACCGCCTGCATCCCATGGAGATTCTCATCGACGAGGAAACGGAAGACGGAGAGCCTCTCGGGGCAATGTTCCTGGATTTATATAAAGAGCATTGCTTCAGCATGATGAATCCGCCGGAGGCGATTATCCCGCAGAACAAGTCTTTTATGGCTCTCGTCTGGGCTCTGGCGCAGACGGAGCGGTTTTTTACAAGGGCGGAGAGGGATTTGGTAGAGCGTTACTTAACGCCGTCCTATTTTGATGATGATTTTGCGTCCCTGGCGGACGGTACCTATGTCCGCAAGGATATATGGGGACGCGAAGGTGTCAACATCAAAATTATTGAAAAGACAGGGACTTCGGGCCGAACGGTGGCGGAAAAGTACGTGGAACATAAGGATGAAGTCGTGCGGCGCCCCGGTACGAAAGGCATGTATCAGCAATACATTCGGCAGCCCCATTTCACACATACGGCGGATTCTGGCACCTTGGAGGGATTTCTTACATTGTCGTGTTTTATGCTCTTTGACCGGCCTTCCGCCGTGGGAGCACGGTTCTCTCCGGAAGCCATATCGGGCATAGAAGCATACTTTGTCCCCCTTGTTGTAGAATAATGAAGAAATACTTAAACCTTGATGAGGAATCATCCGATTACATTAGAAATTAAGGAGTGCAGCAGGATTTTTTTTCACTTACCCGAACGATATGAGTAATTACGTTTTCGGGAGGGTTATGAAATGAAAAAAATTCTGCTGCTTTTTCCTGTGCTTTTTTGCGTCATTTTTTATGCATACGGCGACGAAATGGTGGAAGCGACGCTGCCCGAAGAGGTGCGTACCGTTGCGCCCGCAGAAAAGCGGTCGCCGCACCTGGTTTACGTTTATATCAGCGGCGCCGTAAAAAATCCGGGCGTCTATTCGTACAAGCAGAGGCTGACCGTAGGCGAAGTTGTCAAGGATGCCGGCGGTTTTGCGTCTTATGCCGATGCGGACGGGCTCAACCTGGCGGCCATGACGGAAGACGGCATGCACATTCACGTGCCTTATAAGCTCGACGGCATGCCTGTTGAAAAAGAGGATGACGGAAAGATTCATATTAATGAGGCGGACGAAAAGAAATTGACCGAGCTTCCCGGCATCGGTCCGGCCATGGCGGCGCAAATCGTCGCTTACCGCGATGAACACGGTGCTTTTACGAGCGTAGAAGAGCTGAAGCAGGTCAAGGGGATCGGTACGGCAAAGTGGGAAAAATTGAAAGATAAGGTGGATTTGTGATGTCATATGCCGGCATTATAGCTGCTCTTTTTCTCTGCAGCGGTGTCTTTTTTTCGGAGAAAATTGCCCTGCCGGCAGCAGTGTGGCTGAGTTTTGCCGCGGCGTCCGCCATAGGAGTTTTCTTCCTGCGCCGGCGCACCAAGGTATGCCTTGCACTGATTTGCCTCTGCGCCTTTGCAGCAGGCGGCTTGCGCCTGTATTACGCCCAAGCGGCTTATGAGGCTCTGCCTCGTAATTTGGCCGGTACGGTACAGAAGCTCAAGCTGTGCATCAACGAGAAGAAAGGCGCCTATGAGACGGATAAGGGAAAGGAGACAAAATACATTGCCGACCTTTTGGAACCGGGCGGCAGGGGCCGTATATACCTCACCGTCAAAGGCGACGATCCCTACGAACCGGGCGCCGTCGTAGAAGGGAATTTGCGCCTTAGAGAACTGATGCTCTATAAGAATGAAGGATCATACGACTTCTTTCACTACTACAGACGGAAAGCCGTTTTTCTGCGGGCTCGTGAAAAGAAAAGCGGTGACGTACACCTCGTTGCCGAGGCGACGGGTTATGAAGCGTATATCGGCAACATACGCCGAAAGATTACGGATTCCTTCAAACAAACTTTGACCGACACGGACGCCTATATGCTGACGAGTCTTCTCTTCGGCGGTCATTACGATAAGCTGCCGCCGGAGCTCTTGCAGAGCTTTTCTACGACGGGCATGATTCACATCCTCTCCGTATCGGGGTCCCACGTAACGCTGCTCCTCGTCCTCATGCAGTGTTTGGGCAAGGCCGTCGGCCTGCGGCAGCGGCGCCGGCTGATTCTCTCCGTTCTCTTTGTCGGCGCCTACAGCGCCCTTTCCGATTTTACGGTACCTGTTATTCGTTCGGCCCTCATGGGGCTCGTCAGTGCCTGCGCCTTGACGGCAAAGCGTGAGTATACGGCCCTCCATGCCTTGGGGCTGATTATGAGCGCCATGGTTCTTTATGAACCGTACATCGCTTACGATCTCAGCTTTCGGCTCTCTTGCGGTGCGGCCGGAGGGATCGTCCTTTTCTCGCGGTCCATAAGACAACGGTTAGAAAAATTGCCGGGCTTTTTGGCGGACTCTCTTTCCGTCTGCGCTGCAGCCAATATCCTCCTCATCCCCTTACTTACGGAGGCCTTTGCCGTCCTGCCGGCGTACACGTTCTTGGCGAATCTCTTCGTCGGCACGGTTCTGGAAGGACTTATTGTCCTCGGTCTGGCCGCGGCGGTTATGAACTTTATTGCCGCGCCTGCAGCCCATGTCATTCTCCTTGTTCTCAAGCCGCTGCTGCATCTCGCCGTAGGCGGCAATTATTTTCTCGCCGCCTTGCCGTACAGCCGCCTGCCCGTCGGGGCCATGCCTTTTTACTCCGTCTGCGCATATGCTCTCGTCGTGGCGGGCCTTTTTTGGTGTAAGTTTCGCAAGCCCTGTTTGCTCTTGGCCTGCGCCTTTGCAGCTTTCGGGGCGGGTCTTTGGTATAATCAGAAGGACGACGTGAAGGTCTACGTTTTCGATGTCGGAGCCGACCGTGCGACATGTGCCGTTGATACTGCCGGACAGGCCTATCTGTGGTATAATAAGAGCCGGACGGGACAGGGCGGCGTTATTGCGTCCGTACTCGTTCCGGCCATGCGGCACGCAGGCATATTCACTCTTGCCGGTGCTGTTGTCGAAGGTGCCGATACGGATAAAACGGCAGCTGAAATAAACGCTAATTTTTCCCTAAAAGGCTCCGTGGAGCAGGGCCACGGAAAAGAAAATACGTATATCTTTGCCGACACGGGACGGCCTTATGTCCTTTTGCGCGGCAGCAATGCGTCCGTACCGCCGGGAGCGGTAGGGGAAGTCTACGCCGAGGGCCTTGCCGCAGGAGACGTGACGGCCGATTTTCTCATTCTCTCGGGACGGCGGCATGCATATGTGCCGGGAGAGCGTGTTGCGGCGACGGCGGACTGCGGCGAAATAAAGGTTTGCCGCCATAAGAACAGCTGGTACGTGAAGACCTGTAAGGGAGACGCCTATGAAATACGTTAAAA
This sequence comes from Megasphaera coli, assembly GCF_900095855.1. GTDB lineage: Bacteria > Bacillota > Negativicutes > Veillonellales > Megasphaeraceae > Megasphaera > Megasphaera massiliensis_A. Next base: position 512,049 of record NZ_FMIY01000002.1, read on the forward strand.
TTATATACGGTACGGAGGCCTATTTAATGGAGACGGCAAAGGCGGAGTATTTAGCGGCCTGTACTGCGGACTGCGGCGGCGAACCGGAACAGTCGGTCTTTCAGAAGGATGACTTGCCGGAAAACGTTGCCGAGGCCCTTGAAGGGACGTCTCTTTTTGAAGCGGCAACCGTAACGGTTTGGAATGACCCCGTTTGCTTGCCGATAAAGCGCGGCGGCCGCTCGAAAAGCAAGATCGATAAGAAGGAAGAATGGTTTCTTAAGAAAGTACAGTCTTTGAAGCGGGGGGCATATCTCCTTTGTATTATTCACGGCGCGGCTGATGTGAATAATGCTTTTTTTAAGGCCTTAAGGCCCTTTGCCGACATAAGCGTCTGTGAAGCCGTGACGGAAAAGAACGTCATGCCGTATGTGGAAGTCTTTTTGCAACGCCGCGGCCTGAGCCTTGATGTCGCCGCCAGGGGGCAGCTACAGGAAATGTTTCACGCCTGGGGCGATATATCGCTTTTATACATCTTCTCGGAACTGGAAAAACTTGTTATTACGTGCCCTGCCGGGACTCGCTTGGGCAGGGACGACGTGGCCGGCCTTTTTGCAGGAAGCGCCGAAAAAAATTTGTACACCTTTACGGACTTTTTTCTTGCCCGCGACGGCAGCGGCTGTGTGCCTTTCATAAGCAGTCTCTTCGGCAAACCCGATGTTTTTCTGCAGAGCACGGGCTATGTTCTATCGCGCCTGCGCCTCCTGCGGGCTTACATGGAGCTCACGGCCGCCCGGACGGACAAGGCCGAGGCCGATAAACTGCTGACGGCCGTCAACAAGGGGCGGCCGGCGCGCAACCGCGTCTATTACTTGCAAAAGGTCGTAAAATATTGGAAAACGGCGGAAATTGATCAACTTATTTACCGTATTTTCGAATTGCAGCTGCGCATGCGCCGCGGTGAGGCATCGATGGAGGACATGGAATCTCTTATTTGCCTTTTTTGCGCAACCGAGTAAATAAATATTTAAGTATATATAAAGGATTACAGCAAATATGATACATAAGAGGAGCCGCACTTCGGGCGGACGGGTTGCGGCTGCACGGCGCTTTTTATTGGGCGCCGTAAGTTTAAGTGTAGCCGGGATAATTCTTTTTTTCGGCGGTCAATACGCCGCGGCACAGCGGGTCCTTCTGGACGGCAGAGACGTTTCGCATATGACACGTGACGATGCGGACGCTTATTTGACAGAGCGTGAAAGCGAAATAACGGCCCGGGCGTTTACACTGAAAGCGGAAGATCTTCAGGTCGAGCTGCCGCTTTCGCAGCTGGATGCGCATTTAGACAGAGAGCGCATTGAGCAGGAAGTATACGGCATCGGCCGGGAAGGGACGCTGACCGAGAGAATCTCCGAAATCGCAACGGTACTCTTTTACGGGCGAAACGTACCCGTCCATTTGCAGGCGGACGAAGGAAAATTGACTGCCGTCCTGACGGAGTTTCTCAAGCACTATGACAGGGCGCCCGTCAACGCCTATGCCGAACCGACGGAGGGAGGCATCGTCCTGCATGAAGAAGAAGACGGCATTGTCATCGATGCCGAAGCGCTGCGAGACGACATTCGCGATAAATTGGCCGCCGGCGAAACGGGGACGGTAGAATTAACCGTTTCCGAACGGCGGGAAGCATCTATAAAAAAGAAGGATCTTAAAGAGATCGACACGGTTCTTGCCTATTACACGACACACTTCAACGGCTGCGACACGAACCGCAGTGAAAATATCGGCATCGCGCAAGACCGTCTGAATCACACGCTTGTCCGGGCCGGGGAAAGCTGTTCATTTAACGAGACGGTCGGTACGCGGACGCGCGATAAAGGCTATAAGGACGCACCTGTCTACTTCGACAACAAGCTTGTCATGGATGCGGGCGGCGGCGTCTGCCAGGTCAGTACGACTCTCTTCAACGCGGTTTTGCGCGCAGGTCTTGTGATTGACGGCAGATCACCTCATTTTGCACCGGCAGGGTATGTGCCCGTCGGCATGGACGCGACTGTCGCCGATAATGCATTGGACTTTATTTTCTCCAATCCCTTCCGGCATGCCGTCTATATTTATACGACTTATACGGGCGATACGGCGACGGTATACATTCTCGGCAATCACGAAGATCTGTGTTCCGTCGTCTTCGTGACAACGAGCCGAAAAACGCTGCCCCACGAGGTCATACGCAAGCACGATCCGTCGGTTACGGCCGATACGAAGGAGCAGGAAGGCTACGACGGCCGTGAAATCACCATTAAACGGGAAGTATACTACCGCGACGGCAGCACCTATACAGACTTCATTGTGTCGGCGTACGAGCCGAATGCCGAAATAACCCGTACAGCCGGTGCCGGATCGCGGGAGATCGTACAGACGACAGCCCCTGAAGGGGAAGCAAATCAGGACGAAATGATTAACAGGCCGCATGATCCGCTGGCCGGGTAGAGGATAAACGATGAAATATTACCACATAGTACCGCAAAAAGAATTGCATATACGCTGTGCCGACCGCCGCTCCGTTTTCGTGGAGCGCATCAGCGTCTGTATGGAAACCCGCTCCTGGCAGGTACGGGCGACCGTTTCGGCGCCCTTTGAAGACGCCGTGCTGGCAGAGCTCGTAGGTAATCACCTGGGCTTGACGGGTACCGTCACGGTTGAACAGACGGTGCGCGAAGTTGACCGGGAACCGGAAGGGGAACCGCCCGATTCGGATATGCACGCCGCGATGTCTTCTTACACGGATGACGACGGTGAAGGCTATTGTATTCCTAATGAAGACATATACGAAGAAAACGAGGACCTTTACGACGACGCTTACTTCCAGGCGTGCGAAGCGGCGCGGCAGCCGGAAAGAAAAAAGAGCAGCCGCAAGAACTCCGGCGGCTGCAGTAGTGCCGGAGACGATCGCGTTTTGTTGGGTTCGGCTTTTTCACATGCCGAAATCATGCCGATTGATGAGGCTTTGGGGGACGAACGAAACAATGTCGTTTTTAACGGCAAGGTCGTTAAGGTCCAATTTCGGGAGCTCAAGTCGAAGCGTATTTTGCTGACCTTTCAAATGGCCGACAAGACGAACGGTATTTCGGCAAAGAAGTTTATCGACATGGGCAACGGCAGCAAGTTCAGCCGCAAAGACGCGTTGACGAAAGACGGGTTTGAGGCTCTGCAGGCAGGCCTTAAAGAAGGCGCCTATGTGTATGCGCGCGGCAATATCCGCTACGACACGTATCAAAATGATTATGTCTTAAACGTGGACGACATTATGACGGCTGAAGATAATTCGGTGGTCCGCGAAGATACGAACCCGACGCCCCGTGTGGAACTGCATCTGCATACGGTTATGAGCGACATGGACGCCCTTATTACGGTAAAGCAGTTGATTAAAACCGTCAAAAAGTGGAACCATCCGGCCATTGCAGTTACAGATCACGGCGTTGTTCAGTCTTTCCCGCTTTTGCAGGAAATTTCACGGGACAAGACAAATCAGGTCAAGGTCATATACGGCATGGAAGGCTACCTCTTTGACGATAAAATCGACAAGTCTTACCATATTATTCTTCTGGCGAAGAATCAGGTCGGTATTCGCAACCTCTACAAGCTCGTCAGCATATCGCACTTAAAGTATATTTATCGCGGCAGACCGCGTATTCCGCGAACCGTTCTGGATGAGTACCGCGAAGGGCTCATCCTCGGCTCGGCCTGCGAAGCGGGCGAGCTCATTCGCTCCATGGTGCAAAAACGCCTGCCCTATGAAGAGCTGAAGCAGATTGCCGACTACTACGATTACTTGGAAATTCAGCCCTTGACGAATAACCAATTTCTCGTGCGTGAAGGCTTTGTCAATGACGATGAAGGACTGCGCGAAATTAATCGGACTATTCTGAAATTGGGCGACGAACTGGGCAAGCTGACGGTTGCTACGTGCGATGCCCACTTCCTCAATCCGGAAGATAAGATTTATCGGGAAATTCTCATGACCGGAAAGGGCTTTAAAGACGCCGAGTTCCAACCTGACCTGTACTTCCGCACGACCGACGAAATGCTTGAGGAATTTTCTTACTTAGGTGAAGAGCGGGCCAGGGAAGTCGTCATTACGAATCCGAACAAGATCAACGACATGATTGACGATGTCATGCCCGTGCCCAAGGAAAACCTTTATTTCCCGCGCATTGAAGGCTCATCGGAAGCGCTGAAGCAAATGTGCCTAGAAAAGGCTCACAAAATTTACGGCGATTCCCTGCCGGAAGTAGTCGCCGCAAGACTGGACGAAGAATTTACATCCATTTTCGGCAACGGTTTCGGTGTCCTCTATTACATTGCCCATAAACTGGTCAAGCACTCCCATGACGACGGATATCTTGTCGGTTCACGCGGCTCCGTCGGCTCGTCTTTCGTGGCGACTATGTCGGACATTACGGAAGTAAATCCCTTGCCGCCGCACTACGTATGCCCCGACTGCCGGTACAGCGAGTTTTTTACGGACGGCTCCGTCGGCGGCGGCTTCGACCTGCCCGACAAGAAATGCCCCAAGTGCGGCGCTCAGCTTCACAAGGACGGTCATGACATTCCCTTCGCCATCTTTCTCGGATTTGAAGGTGACAAGGTGCCCGATATTGACCTCAACTTTTCGGGTGAATATCACCAGAAGGCGCACAAGTATACGGAAGAGCTCTTCGGCAAGGACAATGTTTTCCGCGCCGGCACCATCGGTGCCGTCAAGGACAAGACCGCTTTCGGGTATGTCAAGAAATGGGCGGAAGCACGCGGTATTACGGCCAATGACGCCTATATTAACAGCCTCGTCAGCGGCTGCACGGGCATCAAGAATACGACCGGTCAACATCCCGGCGGCGTCATGGTTATTCCGCGCGACATCGACGTGCATCATTTTACACCTGTTCAGTATCCGGCCAACAAGAAAGACTGCGGTATCATTACGACCCATTTCGATTATCATTCTATTGAAGGACGCCTTGTCAAGCTCGACATTCTCGGCCATGATGATCCGACGGTCATTCGCATGCTCGAAGATATGACGGGCATTAAGGCGACGACCATTCCTTTTGACGATCCGGCGACGCTCAGTCTCTTCAGCTCCACGAAGGCTCTGGGACTGACGCCGGAAGAACTGGGAACGCCCGTAGGCAGCTTGGGTATTCCCGAGTTCGGTACGTCTTTCGTACGTAAAATGCTCGTCGACACAATGCCGAAGACCTTTTCCGAGCTCGTGCGCATATCCGGCTTTTCCCACGGTACGGACGTGTGGCTGAATAACGCGCAGGATCTCATTACGTCGGGAACGGTACAGCTGAAGGAAGCCGTATCGACGCGTGACGACATTATGAACTACCTTATTAATCACGGAATTACGCGGAAGACGAGTTTTAAAGTCATGGAAAACGTCCGTAAGGGCAAGGGCATAGACAAGCGCAACAAGGTGGGCGAAAAGACGACGGATTACGAAGGAGAACTGCGGCGCGGCAATATTCCGCAATGGTTTATCGAGTCGTGCCGAAAAATCGGCTACTTATTCCCGAGAGCCCATGCCGTTGCTTATGTCATGATGGCCTTTCGCATTGCCTGGTATAAGATCAATTATCCCTTAGCCTATTATGCGGCATACTTCACGATTCGCGCCAAAGCTTTCGACATCTCCATGATGATACACGGCCCGGAGACGGCGAAAAAGTCTTTAAAGGCCATTGCCGCCAAGGGCGACGGGGCAACGAAAATCGATGAGGACCTCTATGCTACGCTTGAGCTGGTTATTGAGATGAATTTGCGCGGCATTTCCTTTATGAATATAGATATAAATAAGTCGGATGCCACGAAATTTACTATTTATGACGGAAAAATCCTCCTGCCTTTTACGGCCCTCGACGGGCTGGGTAAGAATGTGGCCGAACAGATCGTAGCGGCCCGATCCGAACAGGAATACACGTCCAAGGAAGATTTAAAATACCGCGGTAAACTCGGACAAACTTTAATCGACGCCTTAGCATCCGAAGGATGTTTGGGCGAGCTGCCCGAGGACGAACAGATCGACCTCTTCGCTATGTAAATTTGATATCGACAATCGGAACCGCCTGCTTTATAATAAACACAATATTTACCCGAGATATTACAGGAAAGCGGAGCGCATATAAGATGAGTATTAATGCGAAATTACAAGACAGTTTACATGATCAGCTGTTTAAGGCAATCTTAAAGTTGGAGAACTTGGAAGAGTGTTATGAGTTCTTCGAAGATATTTGTACTATACAGGAAATGAAGGCCATTTCGGTGCGTCTCGAAGTGGCGCGTATGCTTGCAGCCGGTGAGATTTATGAAGAAATTGTCAGGAAGACCGGCGCCAGCACGGCTACGATCAGCCGCATTAAGCGCTGCCTTCAATTCGGCAGCGGCGGCTACGGGAAGATTTTGGAGCGTATGACTGCGGATGATCCGAATTTTCTGAAGAAAAAATAGTGCATATATGAATGTTTCAGTCAGGGAAGGAGTTTTAACAAGTGAAATCTTTTTTTTCGGAATTTAAAGAATTTGCCGTGCAGGGCAATGTAATGGATATGGCGGTCGGTGTCGTCATCGGCGCCGCTTTTGGAAAAATCGTGTCATCCCTCGTAACAAATGTTATTATGCCGCCTATCGGGATCATGTTGGGCGGTGCGGATTTCACTGACTTTTTTATCCCTTTGGGCACGACGACGGCACGGACGCTGGCGGATGCACAGGCTCAGGGCGTACCCGTCATTGCGTACGGGCTCTTTCTTAATACGATTATCGAGTTTTTGATTGTCGCCTTTGCCATCTTCGTAGTCATTAAGCAAATCAACCGCTTTAAGAAGCCCGCCGTTCCCGTTGCGGAACCGCATCTTTGCCCGTTCTGCAGGGAAGAAGTGGCCGTCGACGCGCGCCGTTGCCCTCATTGCACGAGTGAAATAGCGGAACAGGCGTGAGAACTAAAATCGGCATTACTTTCTTCGGCGACGGCAATATGGAGATTCACGACGTGTCCTTGGCAGAAGAGCTGCGGCATGACTATGAATCGTTCATAAAGCTTGCCGCCGTAAAGCGGAGCAAGGGCACGGCACGGGGAGAGCGATCGGCACGGCGTTATACGCGAGCTGCCGCGCTTGCTTTATATACGTCTTTCAGGCTCATCCTTAACAGGTGGTACGATGAGGTCATGATCGGGCGCTTTCGCGTACCCGCAAATGAGCGAAGCCTTGAGGCGACTGTTGCGGCTTTGCATGAGTATGTGAGAACTGCAAGCGATGCGAGCAGAGAAGAGGCGTTTTCCCGTCTCAAAGGCCTCGTGGCGCGATATGAAAATTCGGGCGGTGCAGTCCTGGAGCATCTGAGCGAGGCTGCCGTAAAGGATGCGGCGGAAATGATGGACGCCTACCTGACCTATATGGAAGAAACGGCAGGTCTCCGGCGTTTCCCGAAAGGCGGTGCCGCGTCACAGACTCTGCTGCAAAAACTCGGTGTTTGCGACGAAGCGGAAAGAAAAGACAACAAAATGTGATAAAAGGAACGAATGAAGAAACGGAAAATTACCCAATCATGACATAAAGTCATCGAACTTTGGTGAAACCGGATAAAAAAGCATGGGAAAGCCTTGCTTTCGTAGGTATAAAACTTGTTTTTAGTGGATTTTTTAAAAATAAGTGGTATAATTACAAGTGTAAAGGGAAGTTTTTAGGTAAGGAAAAGGACGTTATCTTTACAAAATTTGTGAAAACAATCACACTAAAAGGAGGAGTTCGACATGTTTTGTAAAAAGGTAATGGTTATTGGTGCTGGTACAATGGGTTCCGGTATTGCTCAGGTGTTCGTCACACACGGCTGCGAAGTTATCTTGAACGATATTAAGCAGGAATTTATTGACGGCGGCGTAAAAAAAATCGACAAGAGCTTAACGAAGCTCGTGGCGAAAGAAAAAATGAGCCAAGCCGATAAAGACGCTGCCATGGCTCGCGTAACAGGCTTCGTGGAAATTACGGAAGAAAACATGAAAGGCGTTGACCTTGTCGTCGAAGCCGCTATTGAAGATATGAATATCAAGGCTCAGATCTTCAAGAATTTGGATGAAAAATGCCCGGCACACACGATTTTGGCTTCCAACACGTCTTCCTTGCCGATTACAAAAATCGCTGCCGCTACGAAGCGCCCGAAACAAGTTATCGGTATGCACTTCTTCAACCCCGCTCCGGTTATGAAATTGATTGAAATTATTAACGGTATTGCTACGTCCGACGAAACCTTCGAAAAAGTGAAGACCGCTTCTGAAGAACTGGGCAAGAGTCCCGTTAAGGTCAGCGACTTCCCGGGATTTGTAGGCAACCGCGTAGTTATTCCCATGATTAACGAAGCTATTCAGGCTCTCATGGAAGGTGTCGCTTCGAAGGAAGATATTGACTCGGTTTGCAAATTGGGCTTCAATCATCCCATGGGCCCCTTGGCTCTTTCCGACCTCATTGGTAACGATGTTGTCCTCCATATTATGGAAGTCTTGTATGAAGGCTTCGGCGACCCGAAATACCGCCCGAGCGCACTCCTCCGTCAGTATGTCAATGCCGGCTACTTAGGCCGTAAGACGGGAAAGGGCTTCTACGATTACGAATAGATTTTGGAATACCGGAAAACAACCAACCTTCCGCGCGGAAGGTTGGTTGTTTTATTTTTTGCGGTTGTGCTTGACGACTGAGAAATATAACCGGTAACGGTTGCTATTGATATATAAAATGTGATATATTAATTATAACAAAAGGTTATATTATAAAATAATCGACTTATTTTCTTAAGAAAACAATGACCGGATAAAAATTCAATAAAACAATATATTATCTCAAGCTAAATGAATGCTTTTAAAAGTTCGTTTTTGAACAAAGTATATTCTCACTATACACCGAGGAGGCGAAGTATTATGGATTTTAATGTTATTATCATTATTTTAAGTTTATGCGGACTCATCGCGTTTGCATATCGCGGTTTTTCCGTTATTATGATGGCACCGATTATGGCCATATTGGCGGCTACCTTATCGGGATTTGCTATTATGCCGTCGTATACGGAACTGTTTATGGGAAAAGCGGTTACGTATATTAAATCGTTTTTTCCCGTATTTATGTTGGGCGCTATTTTCGGTAAGGTCATGGAAGAAACCGGCTTGGCCAGAAGCATTGCCCGGGCCATTATAAAAGGATTGGGGAAGGATCCGCACAAGGCCGTTCTTTCCATTATCATCGCCGCATCGGTCCTGACTTACGGCGGTGTCAGTCTGTTTGTCGTCGTTTTTGCGGTCTATCCTTTTGCCGCCGCCTTGTTTAAAGAAGCGGATTACCCCAAACGCTTTGTACCGGCTATCATTGCATTGGGCGCATTCACAGCGACCATGGTCTGCTTTCCCGGTACGCCGCAGATTCAGAATATTATTCCGACCGCCTATTTCGGTACCAATTTATATGCTGCTCCGTTAGCAGGTATTTTAGGTGCGATCCTCATGTACGGCTGCGGTATTTTTTATTTGACTCATCGCTTGAAAGGGACCATTGCCAAAGGGGAAGGCTACGGCAGTCATACGCTTAACGAGCCGGAAGACAATCCGGATATGAGTTTTGTCTCATGGAAACTCGCCGTTATTCCGCTTTTGGCCGTCCTGATCATAAACTTTGTCATTACGGAATTCGTTGTTTGGGATCAGTCCATTTTGGAGCCGTTCCAGCAGATGAAAGGCATACCCCTCGTAGCGGCAAAGGTTAAAAACGTAGTCAGTATTTGGGCGCTTATTATATCTCTTGTCGTCGGCATCTTACTGGCTCTTATTATTGGGCACAAAGAAATCAAGTCCGTCAACGGCTTGACGAAGATCTTGAACGCCGGCGCTATCGGTTCTTTGTTGGCCATTATGAATACGGCATCGGAAGTCGGCTACGGTAATGTTATTTCTCAATTGCCGGGCTTTGCCGCCGTGGCACATTTTTTGATTAACATCCAGGTCGGAGGCACACCGCTTGTCTCCGAAGCGATCAGTGTTACCGTTTTGGCCGGTATTACCGGTTCCGCTTCAGGCGGTCTGGCTATCGCCTTGGAGTTGATGTCGCAAGATTGGCTTGCTTGGGCGCAGTCCATCGGTATGGGACCGGAAATTCTGCACCGCATCGCTTCCATGGCCTCGGGAGGGCTGGACACATTGCCGCATAACGGCGCGGTTATTACGCTGTTGGCCGTGTGTGGTATGACGCATCGGGAATCGTACAAGGATATTTTTGTGGTTACCTCCTTGCTCACAACCTTTTCCGTATTTGCAGTTATCTTTATTTATTCCGTGACGGGATTACAGTAAAGCCCGTACATTATACGAAGGGGGATGTTGTAAATGGCAAAATTTGTAACGGCCGAAGAAGCCGTGAGTAAGATTGCAAACGGTTCCGTTATCGCAACAAGCGGCTTTGTCGGTGCTATTGTTCCGGAGCATGTTTTAAAAGCGCTTCAACATTCATTTCTTGAAAAAGGGACACCTCGCGATTTGACGGTTATGTTTGCAGCCGGCCAAGGCGACGGCAAAGAGGGCGGCCTCAATCATTTCGGTGAAGAAGGCCTTCTGCGCTGCATCGTCGGCGGACACTACAATCTGAGTCCGCGTGTAGGCAAGTTGATTATGGAAAATAAGATTGAAGCGTATAACTTCCCGCAGGGCACCATGTCTCAGTGGTTCCGCGAAATCGCGGGCCGTCGTCCCGGCACGATTACTAAAGTCGGACTTGATACGTTCGTCGATCCCCGCGTTGAAGGCGGGCGTTTGAACGAAAAGACACCGGCAGAACGTGTAGAAGTTTTGGAACTTGGAGGCGAAGAATGGCTCTGGTATAAACCCTGCAAGTTGGATGTCGCGCTTATCAGAGGCACGACTGCCGACGAAGACGGCAACATTTTGATGAACGAAGAAATCGGCACGGGTGAAGCTTTGGCTATTGCCGAAGCCGTTCATGCCTGCGGCGGTATCGTTATTGTGCAGGTCAAGAAAATCGCACAGCGCGGAACCTTGGATCCGAAAGAAGTTAAAGTTCCCGGCGTAATCGTCGATTACATTGTAGAAAGCCCGGCAGAAGACCATCGGATGACGTGGGACTATGAATACAATCCGGCCTTCAACGGTGATTTGTATGTGCCCTTGGATTCTCTTGATCCCCTGCCGTTGAATAACCGCAAGATCATTGCCAGGAGATGCGCAATGGAACTCATTCCCGATGCCGTCGTAAACCTCGGCATCGGTATGCCCGAAGGCGTTTCCGCCATTGCAGCCGAAGAGGGTATTACGTCCATGACACTTACGACAGAAGCAGGCACAATCGGCGGTGTTCCTGCAGGCGGCAACAATTTCGGCGCTTCGACGAATGCCCAGGCTATTCTTGATCAGCCGTACCAGTTTGATTTCTATGACGGCGGCGGTATCGACTTGGCCATCCTCGGTTTGGCGGAAGCCGATCAAAAGGGGAATATCAACGTCAGCAAGTTCGGCGGCCGCGTGGCCGGTTGCGGCGGCTTCATCAATATTACGCAGAACGCGAAGAAACTCATTTATTGCGGTACTTTTACGGCAGGCGGCCTGAAAGAGGAAGTAAAGGACGGCAAGCTCGTCATTACGTCCGAAGGGAAAAGCAAGAAATTTAAAGAACAGGTTGAACAGATTACCTTCTCCGGCGCATATGCCCTGTCTGTAGGGCAGCCCGTGTTGTACGTGACGGAACGGGCCGTTTTCCGTCTGACGGCGGAAGGCTTGGAACTCATTGAAGTTGCGCCGGGTATCGATGTTGAAAAAGATGTCCTGGCGTATATGGACTTTAAGCCCATCGTCAAAGACGTAAAACTCATGGATGCGCGCATTTTCAAAGATGAACCGATGGGACTGGAAGTATAAGTTCATTTTTAGAGGAGGATACTTATAATGGCACGCGATGTAGCATATGACGACATTCATATCGGTGATAAAGCGTCTCTTTCTAAAACGATTTCGGAACACGACGTATACACCTTTGCCGGAGTTACGGGCGATTTTAATCCGGTTCACGTAAATGAAGAATTTGCCAAGCAAACCATGTTTAAAGGGCGTATCGCCCACGGCATGCTTTCGGCAGGCTTGATTTCGGCAGTACTCGGCACCGAACTTCCGGGTATTAATACGATTTACATGAATCAGGAATTGAAGTTCCTCGCACCTGTCCACTATAACGATACACTTACGGCGGAAGTGGAATGCCTGGAAAAGAACGATGAAAAACATCGTCTCGTCTTCCGGACGACAGTTACCAATCAGGACGGTACGGTCGTAACGGACGGACAGGCACGGGTTATGAAAAAGTAGAGATACCCGTCACAAAGAGAAAACGACATCGATTCATAGCCGAATCGATGTCGTTTTCTCTTTGTGCTATAATAAAATGAAATGTGCTTTTAAGAGAAGGTGAAAAGATGATTCTGTCAGGTAAAGAAATAGCCAGACACATAGGCAGGGAGATTATTATAGAGCCTTTTTACAAAGAACGGCTCAATCCGAACAGTTATAATTTATCCCTCCATGATGAACTCATGATCTATGATGATTACGAGCTCGACATGGCCAAGCCCAACACGGCATCTGTCATTAAGATTCCGGAAGAAGGTTTTGTCCTCAAGCCCAATACACTCTACTTAGGACGAACGAATGAATACACGAAGACGGAGACTTATATTCCCATGCTGGAAGGGCGTTCATCCGTAGGCAGATTGGGCGTGTTTATTCACGTTACGGCCGGATTCGGTGATGTCGGCTTTGCCGGCTATTGGACGCTGGAAATTTTTTGCGTTCAGCCCATTCGTATTTATGCGGGCGTGGAAATATGTCAAATTTACTATCATGATATTGACGGCGAGTACGACACGTATGAAAGCGGAAAATATCAGCATAATTCGGGTATTCAGCCGTCCATGCTCTGGAAGGATTTCGTGGAAAAATGATCCTTCGCGACATATCATTTACGGACATAGAAGGCTTGCGTGCCGGGCACGCGGAAGATCAGGAGGCCGGTACGGGGTGTACGGTCTTCATTATGCCTGACGGCGCACCTTGCGGTATCGACGTGCGCGGCGGCGGTCCGGCATCCAGAGAAACGGAGCTCCTGAAGCCTACAGCGGCTGCGGAGAAGATTCATTCCGTCGTTCTGTGCGGCGGCAGCGCTTTCGGCCTGGCGGCGGCGGACGGTGTCATGAAGTACCTTGCCGAGCGGTATATAGGCTTTGCCACTCCGTACGGAACCGTTCCGCTCGTTGTCGCTTCCGCTGTTTTTGACCGCCCCTGCGGTAATCATGCAGCTTATCCCGATGCCGCCACAGGATATGCGGCTTGCCTGAATAGTGAGACCAATCGGTTGCGGGACGGTAATTACGGTGCCGGTACGGGTGCGACCGTCGGCAAGATGCGTGGACCGGCATATGCCATGAAGTCAGGGCAGGGAAGTTACGCCGTGAGCTTCGGCGAGCTTCAGATCGGCGCGTGCATCATCGTCAACGCTTTGGGCGATGTGTATAATGCAGAAAACCGCATCATTGCGGGTATGCTTAATCAGGATAAAAAAGGCTTTGCCGACTCGTCGCGCGTCCTTATGACAGAGCGGCTGTCCGTATGGGACAAGGGCGCAGGTGCAGCGAATACGACCATCGGCATCATTGCGACGAACGGCGCTTTTGACAAGACGGACATGAACAAGATCGCCGCTTTTGCGTCAAACGGCTTGGCACGAACTATACGTCCGGTCAATACAACGGCGGACGGCGATTCTCTCTATGCCGTAAGCACGGGGAGAGTAGACGCCGATATTAATCAGGTCGGCGAACTCGCGGCATATACCGTAGAAAGGGCCATACGGCGTGCCGTACAGGCGGCAGTCACTGCGCACGGGTTCAAAAGCTTACGTGATATATAGATAAAGACCGTATCCGGTACGCAGGTTCGGATACGGTCTTTCAGCTTATGATTTGAAATACGGTTTAAAGGCGGAACGGTTCGGTTCTTTATGCTCCTTTGTTCCGTCTTTTCGTTTTTTATTGGTACCGTAACGGTTGTAATCGGCATTACCCTTACTTTTTCCGGCAAAAGAACGACTCTGCTTTTTGCCGTCGCCGCTGCGGCGCTTGTCGTTGTGCGAGCGTCGTTCACCGCTATGCCGGACTCCTTTGGCACGGCGGTTTTTATGAACGCGCAGCGGCGCTTCTTCCGTTATCTTAACGGGTGTCGTGTCCGGTTCTTTTGTAAGGAGTTTGATTGCAGCCGATATAAGGACTACGGAATCATAGTTTTCCAGCAACTCTTCCGCACTTGCGCGGAATTTAGCCGTATCGCCTTCGTCGGCAGTATTGGCCAAATTGCGGAGCGCATTTTGTTGTGCTCCTTCTAACGCTTCCGAAAATGACGGCGCTTTGCGGCGCGCGATACGGTGTTTTATAAGGCGTTCAATCGTTCTCAGATGATCGATTTCGCGGGGAATGACGAAAGTCGTCGCTTCACCGCTGCGGCCGGCGCGGCCCGTACGACCGACGCGATGGACGTAGCTTTCCGGGTCCTGCGGCAAATCGTAGTTGAAGACGTGCGTCACGCCGCTGATGTCGAGGCCGCGGGCAGCTACGTCCGTCGCCGCCAGGATGTCGATGGTCTTTTCTCGGAATTGGCGAATGACGGAGTCGCGCTTGGCCTGTGTCAAATCGCCGTGAATACCTTCTGCCGAGTAGCCTCGCTTTTTCAGGCCTTCCGACAATTCATCGACGCGGCGCTTCGTGCGTACGAAGATAATGGCCAGTTCCGGTTCCTGCAGATCGAGGAGGCGACAAAGGACGTCGAATTTCTGACGGTCGTGCACTTCAATATATGACTGCTCAATGAGGTCGATAGTTACTTCTTTCGATTTGACGCGTACAATTTGCGGATCATGGAGGAAGGTTTCGGCCAATCTTTGAATGGGGGCCGGCATGGTTGCCGAGAAGAGAAGCGTCTGTCTCGTATCGGGCGTTGCCGACATGATCAGGTTAATGTCGTCAATAAAGCCCATGTTGAGCATTTCATCGGCCTCGTCGAGGACGATGGTGGAAATGGCGTTCAGTTTAATCGTGCCGCGCTTCATGTGATCGATCAAGCGGCCCGGTGTGGCGACGATAATCTGCGGCGATTTCTGCAAGCGGCGCAGCTGCC
Organism: Megasphaera coli; assembly: GCF_900095855.1. Taxonomy (GTDB): domain Bacteria; phylum Bacillota; class Negativicutes; order Veillonellales; family Megasphaeraceae; genus Megasphaera; species Megasphaera massiliensis_A. The sequence continues at coordinate 527,296 of NZ_FMIY01000002.1, forward strand.
GTTCCATATCCTGCCCGCCGTAAATGGGCAGGGCCCGGATGGCTGTATGCTGGGCAAGCTGATTGATTTCTTCTGCTACCTGAATGGCAAGTTCACGAGTCGGCGAAAGGACGACCGCCTGCAGCTCCCGCGGCGCGCCGGCAGCCAAAATTTTCTCCAAGACGGGAATACCGTATGCCGCCGTCTTGCCCGTACCGGTCTGCGCCTGTCCGATCATATCGTGTCCTGCTATGGCGACGGGGATGGATTCGCTCTGAATCGGAGTCGGTTCTTCGAAGCCCATCGCGTTTAACGCGCTGATAACAGCATCGCTGATTTCCAAGCTTTTAAATTGTTCTAACATGTATACCTCCTGAAATAAGATAAGCTTCGTTATTATAGCATACTTGGACCGGAATATACCATCTTTTTATTCCCGTTGACTATAAGTGAATTTTTGGAAAAAGCGATTTTCTTGCAATTTCAGCGGCAAGTACTGTATACTATTTAATTGATGTAAATATAGTCAGCTGATGTAGTATTGGAGGGCGTAGCAGGTGTTTAACGGATTGATGCAGAGATTGCTCGGGAATAATACGGAACGTGAATTGAAGAAAATGAGGCCCATTGTCCGACACATAAATGAGTTGGAACCGGAAATGACGGCGCTCAGCGATATATCATTACAGCAGAAGACCTTTGAATTTAAAAAGCGCCTTGCAGACGGGGAAACGTTGGACGACATTTTACCGGAAGCTTTTGCCGTCGTGCGCGAAGCATCGCGCCGCGTATTGGGCATGCGTCACTTTGACGTGCAGCTTTTAGGCGGCATCGTTCTGCACCGCGGCGATATTGCCGAAATGAGAACAGGTGAAGGCAAGACCTTGGTTGCGACTTTGCCGGTGTATTTAAACGCCCTTACCGGGAATGGCGCCCACGTCGTCACGGTCAACGACTATTTGGCAACTCGCGACAGTGAAGAGATGGGGCAGGTTTATAAATTCCTCGGCCTTTCCGTCGGCCTCATCGTACATGACCTCAGTTACGAACAACGTCGGCGCGCTTATGCGGCCGATATTACGTACGGTACGAATAATGAATTCGGCTTCGACTACTTGCGTGACAACATGGTCATCAACAAGGAACAAATGGTACAGCGGCCCTTGAATTACTGTATCGTCGACGAAGTGGACAGTATTCTTATCGACGAAGCGCGGACGCCGCTGATTATATCGGGGCCCGGTGAAAAATCGACGGATCTCTATTATACGTTGGCAGCCATTGTCAAGCGGTTGACGCCGGAAGACTACACGATGGACGAAAAGCAAAAGACCATTGCGCCGACGGAAACGGGCGTGGCTAAGGTCGAAAAAATGCTCGGCATTGAAAATATGTTTGATAACGAGCATCTCGACTTGAATCACTTAGTTATTCAGGCCTTGCGGGCCAACTTTATGATGCACCGCGACAAGGACTATGTCGTCAAAGACGGGGAAATCGTCATTGTCGATGAGTTCACGGGACGTCTCATGTTCGGCCGCCGCTACAGTGACGGTCTGCATCAGTCTATTGAAGCGAAAGAAAACGTAAAGGTCCAGGGTGAAAGCAAGACACTGGCGACCATTACCTTCCAGAACTACTTCCGCATGTATAAGAAGCTTTCCGGTATGACCGGTACGGCCAAGACGGAAGAAGACGAATTTAATAAAATTTATAAGCTCGACGTATATGTCGTACCGACAAACAAGCCGTCTGTCCGGAAAGACTTGTCCGACGTCATTTACAAGACAAAAAATGCGAAGTACCGCGCCGTCGTGCGTGAAGTTAAGCGTCGCCATGAAACGGGCCAGCCCATCCTCGTCGGTACGACGTCCATCAATCAGTCCGAAATCATCAGCACCATGCTGAAAAGGGAAAACATCATTCACAATGTGCTTAATGCGAAGTACCACGAAAAAGAAGCGGAAATCATTAAGAATGCAGGTCAGCGCAATATGGTTACCATTGCGACCAATATGGCCGGCCGCGGTACCGATATTAAGCTCGGCGAAGGCGTACCCGGATTGGGCGGGCTCATGATCATCGGTACGGAACGGCACGAAAGCCGCCGCATCGACAACCAGCTGCGCGGGCGTGCAGGCCGTCAGGGCGACCCCGGTTCAACGCAGTTCTACTTGTCCCTTGAAGACGACTTGATGCGTATTTTCGGCGCCGACAATATTTCCAAATTTATGGATAAACTGGGTATGGAGGAAGACGAGCCGATTGAACATTCCATGATTACCAAGTCCATCGAAAAAGCACAGAAAAAGGTGGAAGCCCACAACTTTGAAATTCGTAAGTATGTCCTGGAATACGACGATGTTATGAACCAGCAGCGGGAAGTGCTCTACGCACAGCGCCGGAAGGTACTTGTCGCCGATTCGCTGCGCGATACGGTGCTGAGTATGATCGACGATATCATCATGGACGGCCTTTCGACGTATGCCAATGAAAAACTCTATCCCGAAGAATGGGATTTTGCGGGGCTTCTCGGACAGATGGAACAATACTTCGTGCCCAAGGGTTCCCTTACAGTGGCGGAACTGGAAAATCTGAGCCGCGTGGAAGTACAGGAAAAACTGACGAACCTTGCCGTCGAATTGTACGACAAGAGGGAAGAAGAAATCGGCAGCCCGACCATGCGGGAATTGGAAAAAGCCATCATGCTCCGTGTCGTCGACAGCAAATGGATGGATCACCTCGATGCCATGGATGCCCTTAAAGAAGGGATTAATTTGCGTGCATACGGACAAAAAAATCCCATTGTCGAATATAAGTTTGAAGCGTATGAAATGTTTGAAGAAATGGTCGACTCCATTAAGCGGACGGTCGTTACCTTCCTGTATCACGTACAGGTGACGTTCAATCGCCCCGTTCCTCCTGCGGAAAGTCGGCTGCAAGGCGCAAAAGAAATACATCCCGACGTGGATGCCTCCGGCGGAGTGACTGTTGAAGACGCGTCGGAAGACGTGGGCATGCATGTTGTCGAAAAAAAAGAGACGGAAGAGTAATTCTTCCATTTCTATCTGTTATTGCGGATGCCTTTAAGGACGGTGATTCTTGTGTTGTTGGAAGAAATGCGGAAACCTTTGGAAGACTTGCAAAAGAGAATACAGGAAATCGGGGATTCACTTTAACTTGGATAAAAAGAGAGACCGCATATTGGATCTGGATATGCAAATGAGCGATCCCGATTTTTGGAATACGCCCGACAAAGCGAAGGCCGTTTCCCAGGAAGCGACGGCACTGAAAGCTGAAGTGGAAGGGCACGACGCCATTGTCAGGGAAGCGGACGACCTGGCGGAGCTGTGCAGGATGGCCATGGATGATGACGATCCTTCCTTTGCGTCGGAAATAGAAAGGCAGTATAATTCCCTGTTAAAAGAATTGGAAAAGCGTGAAGTTTTGCTCCTTTTGTCGGGCGAATACGACTCGTGCAACGCCATTATGACCTTTCATGCCGGCGCGGGCGGTACGGAAGCGCAGGACTGGACTCAAATCGTCGTCCGCATGTACAGCCGCTGGGCCGAACAGCACGGCTACCGCATTCGTATGCTGGACTACCAGCCCGGTGATGAAGCGGGCACGAAAAGCTGTGCCTTTACGGTTGAAGGCAAGTACGCGTACGGTTATTTGAAATCGGAAAAAGGCGTACACCGGCTGGTGCGTATTTCCCCCTTCGACGCGGCTGCACGCCGCCATACATCCTTTACGGCAGTGGACGTCATGCCGGAGCTGCCGGATAATGTAGAAGTAGAAATCAATATGGACGATGTGCGCATCGACTATTTCCGCGCTTCCGGTGCAGGCGGACAGCACGTCAACAAAACGAGCTCCGCCGTGCGTATGACCCATATTCCCACGGGTATTGTCGTACAGTGCCAGAACGAGCGGTCACAGGTGCAGAACAGAGAAATGTGTATGAAGTACTTGCGGGCCAGGCTCTTTGAACTGGAAGAAGAAAAAAAGGAGAAATTGCGCGCCGAAATCAACGGTACACAGCAAGCCATCGAATGGGGAAGTCAGATTCGCTCCTATGTTTTTCACCCTTATAACCTTGTTAAAGATCACCGGACCGGTGTGGAAACAGGAAATATCCAGGCCGTTGTGGACGGGGATATTGACATGTTCATCGAGGGCTATCTTCAATATGTAAAAAATAGGCGCAATCAAATTGAGGAATAAAGATAATGAAAAAATTATGTCTTTTGGCGGGGCTCGTGGCGGCCCTTCTGTTTGCGGCCAATCTCTACGGACCGCAAGTAGCTGAAAACGCCTTGTACCGTTCGTTGGACGGGCGCATGAACGTGAGCCGTGAAAACGTGCGCGTTATGGCCGAGCCGGGAATGGAAATCTTGGCGGGACGTCTTGATTCCGTGTATATTCACAGTGATGCCTTTACAGTGGGAAAGCTGCGCTTCGAGTCCTTCGACTGTTCTCTTGAAAATTTGAGTTTTAATCCTTTCTCATCCCTTTTTCACAGTAAAATGACCTTGGCGAGCGCTCAAAGGGGACAGGTACGGGCGGCAATTTCCGCCGGCGACTTGAGGAGATATTTGGCGGAAAGAACTGATAAAATAGCCAATGCGGATGTCACCTTCGAGGGCGACGAAGTGCATGTTCGCGGCGATGCAAAACTGGGCGGTCTTTTGTCGGCAACGGCCGACGTGGCGGGAAAGTTCGTCATTGAAGGAACACATTTGAAATTTGCGCCCTCTCAAGTATATATTGAAGGATTGGGGCGGACGTACGGTACGGATAAGGTGGGCAGCATCGATATATATGATTTTGACAGCTTTCCCTTCGGTATTACGCCCGATAAAGTCACTATAGAAAACGACCTTCTTGTCATTTACGGACAGGTACGATGAGGTGCGGATAAGTGGATATGGTAAAGTGTAAGCGAAAAAAGAGCATGGTCATCATGGGAATAATTGTTTTCATCGGGCTGATTTGCGCCTTTGCTTTGTGTGCGGCTCGTTGGCAGGTGGAGAGAAACAGCATGACTGTCGAACAGGCTATGGATTACGACGCTGTTATATCGGTTGCGCAAAACGACGGCTATTCGCCGGAAGAAGCTATGGAAATGGCGAAGAATGCCGGCATTACGAGTTTTGCCATTTATGACACGACCTTGAACAAGCTTTCGCAGCGCGGTGACATTTCTCTTATTACGCCTTTGATGGCGCAAATTTACTATCCTCAGCTTGCCGCAGCTGTCGGCACGGCCTATGATTACTATCTCATCGGCAAGCCGAGAGACGAAAAAGACTTATATTTTGATGAAGTGAAGGAAGATCTGGGTCTACGTTTAGGCATGAGCAACGTGGCCGAAATATGGAACGATACGTATCGCATCCTCGGTATTCGCGGGGTCATGCCCGATTTGGGTGACGTCAATCTCGGTATCCTGTCTGCTGATGCCAATCGTATTGCCGACAGCGGGTTTCGAGTTATTTTGCGGCCTACAAACTACGCCGACCCCGATAAAGTCCATATAGACGCCTTTTTTAGACGTGCAGAAAAGATTCGCAACGTGAGCGGCATCATCTTCGTCGGCAAGGAAGTGCTCGGTTATTCGGCCGACGACGGGCAGCGTGACAACCTCCTGGCGTATACAGGCATGTTAATGAAAGAAAAGAAGGTTCCCTTTTATATGATCGAGGCGGCCAATCAGCTGCAATACGACAGGCAGGACGGCATGTACGAACTTGCCGATATAATCGGTTACGATACGGCACGCGTCTACGCCATGAGTAAGGATGAACTGGATAAGGTGACGGAAGAAGAAGGGGCTATGCGCTTCTACATCAGCGATTTGGAACGAAACTGCCGCGTCAATCTGTATCCCATTTATAAAAAGCCGCTGCACGGACTGAATCGCACGGAACGCACCTTTAAGTATATTCGTGATGCTTCGGCCAAACTGGAAGAACGGGGCTATGCCTTCGGCAAAGCATCCATTATGCCCGTTTACTACCCGTCCCGCAGTTTGGCGGCTATAGTAGCGGCAGCCGCGTTATGCGGCATGTTGTTCACGCTCAACCTCATTCTTCCTTTACGGGATAAGATAAACTATATTTTCACGTTCATTGCCGTTGTCGTCGGCAGCGCCGGGTATGTTAAGATTGCGAGTCCGCTCTTCCTGCAGGTTGTCGCTGTCGGTATTGCCGTTTGTGCTCCTGTAGCGGCTATTCTCATATTGCTCGATTACTTCAGGGCAAAGGAAATACGGGAAGTGCAGTCTTACGGCAAGGTTATACGAGACGGCATCTTGACACTTACCCTTGCCGTCTGTATTGCCATGATCGGCGGCTTCTTCATTGCGGCCCTGCTCGGCGATATTCGTTTCTTTATGGAGTTTGAATTTTACCGGGGTGTCAAGCTGACCTTCGTCTTGCCCCTCGTCTTGACGGCTGTTGCCTACATACGGCGGTTTCCCCTCTTGGGTGAGCCTGTTCAGTCGGCTGAAAGTTTTGTCGATTTTATTCGTAAGTTTCTGCAATTGCCCATGCACATGGGGTCGTTTCTAATTGTCGCCGTCCTCGGCCTGGCGGCTTTCATCTTCGTCGGCCGCAGCGGCCATACGGCAGGTGTTCCCGTGCCGGGCGCGGAAGTGGCTATGCGCCGCTTCTTGGAAAATATCATGTATGCGCGGCCGCGGGAAAAGGAATTTCTTGTCGGTCATCCGGCCTTTTTTCTCATGGTGGCAGCCGTCTATCGGCGCTGGCCGCAAGTTTTACATTTCTTCCTCGTCATCGCCTCCGTCATCGGCCTGGGCTCCATGGTAGAGACCTTCGCTCACATACGGACCCCCTTCCTCATGTCCTTTATTCGCGGCATTAACGGTTGGCTCACGGGGCTTGTCGTCGGTATTCTGCTCATTGCGGTCCTCGCTTTCTTCCGTTACTTGAGCCTCTGGTTGGGAAAGCAGGTGGCTCATGACGACTAAGATTGTCATTTCCGGTTACTACGGCTTTGCCAACGCCGGCGATGAAGCCATGCTCTCGGCCATTGTCGGCTCCTTGCTGGCGCTTTTGCCGGATGCGGAAATTACGGTTATTACGGGAAATCCCGCCGCCACTGCGAAGAGCCACGGTGTAAAAACCGTTCATCGCTTTAATGTCTTTGCCATCATTTCGGCTCTGAGCCGATGTGATCTTCTCATCAGCGGCGGCGGCAGCCTGCTGCAGGATGTGACGAGCTCGCGCAGCATTTACTACTACTTGGGCATCATTCAGACGGCAATCGTCTTTAAACGCCCCGTCATGCTCTATGCCCAGGGTATAGGACCCGTGACGGGAACGCTGGCCAAGAACCTTGTAAAAACGGTCTTGCAGCATGTAGACGTAATCGGTGTACGTGATGAAGACTCGCAGGAGACACTGGTCAGAATGGGTGTGACGAGACCGCCTGTGCACGTAACGGCCGATGCGGTTTTGTCCGTTCCCGTCCCGGCACCGGCAAGAGGGGTGGAAATACTTGCCGCCAAAGGCGTAAGTGCGGCAGAGAAAAAAGTGGCCGTCGCTTTTCGTGACTGGCAGGGTATGAAAAATCACAAGGGTGAGCTTGCCCGAGCTGTCGACAGGCTGACGGCGAAAGAGAAGTGCCGCATTATTTTTATACCTATGCAGTATCCTGCAGATGTGGGAGCGGCCAAAGAAATCGCATCCCTCATGGCGGAGGATGCAATTGTCCTTGAAGAGGCGTATAATACAGAAGAGTTCATGTCGCTCATGGGTGCCGTCGATTTGGTCATTGCCAATCGGCTTCACGCCCTTGTGTTTGCGGCAGTTATGAATACACCGATGACCGCCGTCTCGTATGATCCGAAAATAGATGCTTTTATGACTCTTATAGGCGGCTCCATATGCTGTACGATGGAAGATTTCGACAGTGAGCACATCGTTACCGACGCCGCGGCTAAGCTTATGCATAAGTCCCTGCCGCAACCGGTGCGGGAACGAATTGAAGACTTGGAGCGCCGGTCTCGCCGCAATGCGGATCTTGCAGTCGAACTCATTAGGAAGACGTGTCATCAGGTTACTACGTAATAGTGAGGTGTGTATATGATCGATTTTAGAGGTGTATCCAAGACATACGACAACGGTTCCGTTGCACTTGATAATATTGACCTGCACATTGGCAAGGGCGAATTTGTCTTCCTCGTAGGTGCCAGCGGCGCCGGCAAATCGACATTTATCAAGCTTCTGTCTCATGAAGAACTGCCCACTCGCGGCAGCGTCTTCGTCGACGGAACGGAAGTAAACAGAATAAAGAAGAGCCGCGTACCGTACCTGCGGCGCAGTATGGGCATCGTATTTCAGGATTTTCGCCTCCTGCCGAACAAGACGGCCTCGGAAAACGTGGCCTTTGCCATGGAAGTAATTGAAACGTCGCGAAAAATAATGAAAGAACGGGTCCGCACGGTTCTGGATCTGGTCGGCCTCGCCGGCAAAGCCGACGAACTGCCGCAGAATTTGAGCGGCGGTGAACAGCAGCGCGTTGCCATTGCGCGGGCCATAGTCAATCGTCCTCTCCTGCTCATTGCGGACGAACCGACAGGCAATCTTGACCCGGAAACGTCCAAGGGAATTATGGAAATTTTCACGAAAATCAATCATATGGGTACGACGGTCCTCATGGTAACACACGACAAGCAGATGGTCGACTTGATGAACAAACGTGTCATCGAAATCGACAGCGGCAGAGTCGTGCGCGACGAACTGAAAGGAGGCTACGGAGATGAAAATTAGAACGATGAACTACTATATGTCCGAAGCCTTCAAATCATTTTGGCGCAACAGCTTTATGTCCATTGCCTCCATTGCGACGGTCGCCTTGGCCCTTTTTATTCTGGGGCTCTTTTCCATGTTGGCGGCAAACCTTGACTATTTTGCAAACAATTTGGAAAACCAAGTTCAGCTCAGCGTTTATTTGAAAGACGACTTGACGACGGACGAAGTCATGGCGACGGGCAGACAGCTGAAAGAGCTTCCCGACGTAAAAGAACTGACCTTTACGAACAAGGATCAGGCCATGGAAAAAATGAAAGAACGCATGAAAGATCAGCCGGGTATCCTCGACGCCTTGGACGGCAAAAATCCTCTGCCCGCATCCTATGAGATTACATTCAACCGTCCCGAGTCCGTCAAGACTGCGGCTGCGGAAATCAAGGACATCAAGGGCGTTGAAAGCACGCATTACGGCCAGGATATTATTGAGCAGCTGTTTAAAATTGCCAATATCATTCGTTGGGGCGGTATCGTTCTCATTGTCTTTCTCGCCTTTGCGACGCTTTTCATTATTTCCAACACCATTCGCCTTACCGTTTTTGCGCGGCGAAAGGAAATCGGCATCATGAAGTACGTCGGCGCGACAAATTGGTTTATTCGCTGGCCCTTCCTCCTGGAAGGCCTGCTTTTGGGCTTTATCGGCGGCATTATTGCCGACCTTGCTCTTTTCCAGTTCTATCGCTTTGTGACCGTGTCCATTCATGAATCGCTGGCCTTTTTACCGCTCGTCGGCTTTTTCCCCTTTATGTACCAACTCGCCGGCGGGCTCCTGGTCATCAGTATGATTATCGGCGCTATTGGCAGTACAATTTCGTTGAAACGGTATATGAAGGTGTAGCCTATGATAAAAAAACTGGTAACGAAGAAGAAGCTGGCCGCCTTTGCTGCAGCTCTGCTCCTGATGCCGTGCCTTTTTGCCTTTGCGGAAGATGAAGATCTGCAAAGTCAGCTCTCGGACGTACAGAGTCAGATGGAACGGCAGAAACAGAAAAAGGGAGAAGCCGAAGCGACTATCGGCAACGTTTTTGAACGGCTGCGCGTCATTCAGCAAAATCTGGACGCGGCCATGAAAGAATATAAGGATATAACGGCGCAGATTGCGGAAACGGGAAAGAAAATCGGCGCTGCTCAGGCGAAACTTGATGAAGCGCAGAAGCGCCTGCAGGCACGTGAAAGCATTCTCAGCAAGCGCATGCGTGATATTTACATGCACGGTCAGCTGAACTACTTGGACGTGGTCATCGGTGCGAAGGACTTTAACGACTTTGCCAACCGCGTCGAATTGCTGCGGCGCATTATTGCGGCCGACATGGATCTGATTTCTTCCATTAAGGAAGAACGGGCGCAGATTGCCGAGGCCAAGGCAGTCCTTGAAGAAGAGCACAGCCGTCAGGCGGAACTGCAGGCGCAATCGGCAGCGAAAAAGGATGAAATCGCGGCCCGCAAGGCGGAGCAGCAGGCACTCCTGGAAAAGGCGCAAAACGACAAGGCTACGGCCGAAGCGGCCCTGCGGGAATTGGAAGCATCGTCCAATGCCATTGCGGCCATGCTGCGGCAACGCGCGGCGGACCGTGCCGCCGCATCGGGAGGAGGAGGTTCTTATCAGGCCGTCAGCGGCTCGGGTGTCTTCATGTGGCCTGTGAGCGGCCCCATTACATCGCCTTTCGGGTATCGGGAACATCCTATTTTCGGCAGACAGATTTTGCATTCGGGCATTGATATCGGTGTCGATGAAGGTACGCCCGTGGCGGCAGCCGATTCGGGCGTCGTCGTCGAGGCGGACTGGCTCGGCGGTTACGGTAACGCCGTTATTATTGACCACGGCAACGGTCTGTCCACTGTTTACGGACACAACTCGTCGCTCACCGTCTCGGCGGGACAGAGCGTCTCGAAGGGCCAAATTATCGCTTACTCCGGGTCTACGGGGAATTCGACGGGACCGCACGTTCACTTTGAAGTGCGTTCCGGCGGTGAACCGGTCGATCCGATGGGATACTTATAAGTGAGAGCGCAAATAATGAAAGTACTTAACATCCTCGCCAGGATCTGCGGCATCTTTCTTGTCTTTTTGAGCGGTGCGCTTCTGATCATTATGTTTCTTTCCAAAGCGTACTTGGGAGACGGCCTGGGGCTTTTTAAAATCCTGCGTACGGCACAGATTATTACGCAGCATTATGCAGGTCTCGTCGACGAAAGGACTCTCTTGGACGGCGCCTTGGAAGGTCTCGTTGAAAAGCTGGGCGACGAACACTCTCTATATCTCGACGGGGAAGATTTTAAAGAATTTTCCGAAGCGACGAACGCTTCATACGCCGGTATAGGCGTATATATTGCGCAGACGGAAGACAAAAAAGCCTTTATTGCCGGCGTCATTGAGGACAGCCCGGCAGAAGAGGCGGGTCTCAAACGGGGCGATATCATTGAGGCCGTCAACGGCATAGCGGCAGAAGGCCGGGAATTGTCCGACTTGTCGCAGGACATACGCGGCGAAGTCGATACGACCGTAATACTTACGATTCTGCGCAACGGAGAACGGGAAGACGTTCCCGTTGTACGGCGCAATATTACGCTTCTCACTGTTGCCGGTAAAATGCTGGACGGCACGGATACGGGATATATCCGTATTTCTTCTTTCAGTACCGCCACAGGTGACGAGTTCGGCAAAACTTATAAACGTCTCAAGGGAGACGGCATGAAGCGCCTCATTCTTGACCTGCGCAATAACCCGGGCGGCCTCGTCGATCAGGCGGCCCGGGTGGCGGAATACTTGTTGCCGCCCGGAAGCACTGTGGTTTCCTATATGCAGCGTGACGGAGAGGAAGAAGTGTTTACGACGACCGGTACAGATGATAGAATACCTTTGGTAGTACTTGTAAATGAAAATTCCGCCAGTGCCGCCGAAATTCTTTCAGGAGACATACAGGATTTGCACGCAGGTGTACTGATCGGTATGAAGACGTACGGCAAGGGTACGGTACAAGGCGTTTTCTCCGTAGACACGGATGAGGCCGTCAAAGTGACTATTGCCAAGTACAAGACCGCAGCAGGAAGGGAAGTGGACGGTACGGGTATTGAACCGGACATTACCGTTCAGCTGCAGCCGAACAGCAGCGTCGATTATCAGTTGGAACGCGCTAAAGAAACGATAAGCGGCATGATGCAGGACAGATAGACTGAGACACGGTATATCTGCATACCGTCTTTTTTTGTATATCCGAAAACCACGCGATAGTCGCGTGGTTCAAAAGAGCTTAAGCGATGAGGAAAACAAAAAAGCTCCTCATGTGATAGGATAAAGGCGTGACCTGCCAGTTACGCAAAACTATGACATGAGGAGGACATTAAGATGACAAAGCAATCTAATGTTGGAACTAGTCTAGCACATACAAAATGGAATTGTAAATACCATATCGTATTTGCGCCAAAGTATAGGAGGAAAGTATTCTATGCAGAAAAAAGAGGAGCTATCCGGGATATACTTAGACAATTATGCCAATGGAAAGGCGTAGACATTGTAGAAGGAGAAGTGTGCCCGGACCACATCCACCTACTGGTTAGTATTCCACCGAAATTGAGTATATCAAGTTTCATGGGATATCTAAAAGGAAAAAGCAGTTTGATGATCTTCCAACGGTTCGGGAATATGAAATTTGCGTATCGGAATAGGCAATTCTGGTGCAAAGGATATTATGTGGATACGGTAGGGAAAAATACAAAAGCGATAAAAGAATATATAGAGAATCAGTTGAAAGCAGATAAAGAGAGCGATCAATTAAGTTTATTTGACCCGCAAGACCCGTTTACGGGTAGCAAGTAACCCCGTGCGTGGCTGGCAGGCCAATAAAAAGCGCACTTGTGCGCTGCCTTTAACGTTAGGGCTATGCCCGAAACAGAAAAACCACCCGCTATGCGGGTGGATGGTTATTGTACAGAGGAGAAAAATATGTTTATAGACAGAGCCAGAATTTTCGTTCAGTCAGGTCACGGCGGCGACGGCATGAGCAGCTTTCGCCATGAAAAGTTCGTCCCCAAAGGCGGTCCCAACGGTGGTGACGGCGGCCGCGGCGGCAACGTAATACTAGCAGCGGACCGCAATATAAATACGCTCGTTGATTTTCGCTTTCGCCGTCTTTTCAAGGCTAAACCGGGCGGTAAGGGTGCAAACAGCAATAAGTATGGCGCCAATGCCGATGATCTCATCATTCCCGTCCCGGTCGGTACAATAGTCAAGGACGAGGCGACGGACACGATTATGGCCGATTTGAGCTTTGACGGTCAGCAGACTGTCGTCGCCGCCGGCGGCCGCGGCGGCCGCGGTAATTATCACTTCCGTACAAGTGCGAACCGGACGCCGACGTTTGCCGAAAAAGGGGAGCCCGGTGTGGAGCGATGGCTGAAATTGGAACTCAAGGTCCTGGCCGATGTGGGACTTCTCGGCTATCCCAGCGTAGGTAAGTCCAGTATACTGCGCAAGGTATCGGCGGCACAGCCCGAAGTGGCGGCATACCACTTTACGACGCTAAATCCCGTTCTCGGCGTCGTCGATTTGGATGATATGCGCAGCTTTGTCATGGCCGACATCCCCGGCCTTATTGACGGTGCCAGTGAAGGCGTCGGTTTGGGGCACGATTTTCTCCGCCACGTGGAACGAACGAAAGTCCTCATTCATGTCCTGGACGTTTCGGGCATGGAAGGGCGCGATCCGATAGAAGACTTTGAGAAAATCAATACCGAATTGGCCAAATACAGTGAGAAACTGTCGAAGAAAAAGCAAATCGTTGCAGCCAATAAAATCGATCTCTTAGCGGACGACAGGAAAAACCTCGATCGTCTTGAAGTGTACATGCAAGAGCGTGACATTGAAGTCTTTCCCGTCTGTGCCGTCAGCGGCGAGGGAATACGTCCCTTGTTGGAACGGGTTTGGGAATATATAGGTGCCTATGAGCCCGAAGCGGAAGAACGGGATGATGAAGTTCTGTACAAACCGGCAGTAAAAGCGGATTTTGAAATAGGCCGTGACGACGACGGCGCTTTCGTCATTACGGGCATGCGTATTGAGCGCCTCGTAGCCATGACGAATTTCGACGATGACCAGTCTTTGCGCCGTTTTCAGCGTATTTGGCGTTATATGGAGCTTGATAAGCTCCTTAAAGACGAAGGTATTCGCGACGGCGACACGGTGCGCATTTACGGCACGGAATTCGAATATTATCAATAAATGAGAGAAGATACTATGCTTACAGGAAAAGAAATATCCAAGTTTGACTTTATTAAGGCATGAAACAGGTACGCATGAAGACGCTGCAAACGATCAGGGCATATATACGTACACTGCGGCAATATGCGGCCTCACCGAAGACACAATACGAGTATAAGCATTACGGCATTTTTCTTATTCTCTTCGCTCTTGTCGTCATACTGCTCTGGGGAGGGATATATGTATATGAGGGCCATTGAGAGATTGGGAATTATCGGCGGTACCTTTAATCCCGTTCATTTGGGGCATCTTATGATTGCCGAAGAGGCGCGGCAGCGTTTTAATCTGCAATCGGTACTCTTCATTCCCTCGTATATTACACCCAACAAGGAAGTAAACGGCGCGACGGCGGAAGAACGGCTGACCATGGTGCGTTTGGCAACGGAAAGCAATCCGTATTTTACGGTAAGCGATATGGAAATTCGCCGCAAAGGCTGCTCCTATACGGTGGATACGCTGCGGCGCCTGAAAGAAGAATACGGCCCTATGTGCGAACTCTACTTTATTTCCGGAACCGATACGGTCATGGACTTACCGAACTGGCATCATCCGGAAGATATATTGCGGCTCTGTAAATTCGTCGGCGCCGTAAGGCCCGGCTCCGTCGGCAAGACGGAAAATGTTGTCGCTTCATACGGCCGTTTGGGCGAAAATATTCTCCTGCTGGACGTACCGGGCATGGACATTTCTTCAACGGAATTGCGTCGACGCATGGCAAACGGCAAGTCCGTTCGCTATATGATACCTGAAAGAGTATTATCATATATACAGGAAAAGAGGATTTATTATGCTTGATGCAGCGTTTAAAGACAAAGTAAAAGCGGACATGAAAGAAAGATTATCGGCCAGGCGGTACACACATACGTTAGGCGTTGCCGAAGCGGCAGTGAAGCTGGCTTACATGTACGGTATCGATATAGACAAGGCGGAAACGGCGGCGCTCCTCCACGACGCGGAAAAAGAAGACTCGTTGGAACATATGCAGTCCCTGGCGGATTCGATGTACGGCGATTCGCTTGCGCCGGAAATACAGGCCAACGGCAGCCTGCTGCACGGCTATGCGGCCGCTTCCTATGCCGCCATGGTTTATGATATTTTTGATAAGGATATCCTGAATGCCATTGCTCACCATACTACGGGAGCCGAGTCCATGAGCCCCCTGGAAAAGGTTATTTTCCTTGCCGACTACATTGAAGACAATCGCGACTTCCCGGGCGTGGAAAAACTGCGTAAAGCAGCGGAAAAAAGCTTAAACAAAGGAGTTTTAGCCGGCTACGACATGACTATTCAATATTTGCTGCAAGAGGGAAAGACGATTTTTATCGGTACTGTACGCAACCGCAACGCCCTCTTGCGGGAAATGAAACGTAAAGGCGGTTATTAATGAGAAAGCGATCTAAAGAAACTGCAAGAAGGCGGGCTCACAGACAAAAGGTGAAAAGTCGTAAAAATACGTTTCTGCAACGCACACTTATCTTTTTGTCCGTCATTGTCATCGCCTTCATCGTCGTATTCGCGGCCCATCGGGATGACGGCAATAAATCGGCCGGCAATAACGCCGTTGCGAGCCGCGATTTTTCACAAATCAGCGCAGATGTTCCGGTCTATGTGCTTCTCGTAGGTATAGATGATGAAAAACCGGCGCAGTGCAACTTCGTAGGCGTCGTCGCCGTAAACAAGGAGAAGAAGCACGTAGACGTCATTATGCTTCCGGACAATACAAAGATTGAAGGGCGGAAAGAAAAGGGGGCCCAGACCCTGTCTTCCGTTTACGGTGAAGGCGGCATTTCTTTGGTACAGGCCGTTGTGGAAGATATTTTTCATGTACCGATTTCGCACCATATCATTGTGGAAGCCGATTCTTTCCTGAAACTCATGGACATGACGGACGGCATGAATATGTACGTCGAAAAAAACATGTACCATGCTGATAGGAACGGCAATACAGATATAAACCTTTTTCAGGGGTATCAACACTTGGACGGCCTTGAGGCTTTAGGCTATATGCGCTATCTTGACAGCGACGGCACCTTGTCGCGAACACAGCGGCAGCTGCGTTTTATTAAGCTCTTTCTGACGGCGCGCTTAAAGCAGCGGGGCGTTATAAATGCCGTTGAAATTTATCGGGTTTGGAATAATCTGGACTCCGATATTCCGGCGAAAGAGGCGGCACGCTTAGTCTACGATTTCGGCGGCACCGATATTTCCGCTGTTTCCTTCTATATTCTTCCCGGTGAACCGTCCGGAATTCGTGAGGATACAGGTGATTCCCCCCGCACCTACTGGGTATACGACCCCATTGAGGTGCAGAAGATCATCGGCATGACCAACAATGCTTTGGCGCCGGACGTGACGACAGTTCCCGAGCGACCGGAGACGGCGAATGCGGGGGACCCCGGTAAAAAAGATACGAAGAACGCCTCTAAAAACGTAGTGACGGATACTGCCAAAAAGGCAGCAAAGAAACAGTAAAGGAGATATTTCATGAGTAAATTAAATACATCCTGGCAAATAGCGGCACAGGCGGCGCATGACAAAAAGGGAACGGACATTGTCGTTCTCAACATGTCCGATACATCTTTGATGGCCGATTATTTTGTTATCGTGAGCGCACAAAATATCAAGCAGGCGCAAGCTGTTGCCGATAATGTAAGCGAGTACTTAAAGAAGGCCGACCTGCCCGTATATCATAAAGAAGGGTACAGCGGCGGTACGTGGATACTTATTGATGCGGGCGATACGGTAATTCACATTTTTACGGAGCAGGAACGGGAATACTACGGTCTGGAAAACGTCTGGGCCGATGTGGAACACATTTCATTTCAAGGTGAGTAAAATGAACCTTTTACAGGAAAATACAATTGCCGAATTGGAAGTCTTGCGTACCGGAGAGCTCGGTGCTTTTCTCGACGGACAGACGGGAAATACAAGCGAAGACATTTTGCTTCATAAGAATCAGCAGACCCGTGAAGTCACGGCCGGTGAAAAGGTAACGGTCTTCCTCTATCATGATCCGTCCGGTCGTTTGACGGCGAGCATGCACCTGCCCAAAATAAAAGTAGGCCAAATCGGGTACGCCCCGGTCATCAATACGACGCGCTTCGGGGCCTTCGTCGATATCGGTACGGAGCGGGGAATTTTCATGCCCTTTGCAGAAATGAAGGGCCGTCCCAAGGAAGGCGAATACATTTGGATAAAACTTTACAAAGACAAGTCGCAACGCCTGGCCGTCTCAATGGAAGTGGAAGATGAAATGCGCCGCGCTTCCGTTGCCGCAACAGCCGCCAATATAGGTGATTGGGTGGAAGGCGCCGTTTACAATATTACGGAGCAGGGCGCTTACCTGATGACACGCGAACGGTGGATTGCCTTTTTGCACCGCAGCGAATGGACGGGGCCCGTCCTCATCGGCCAAATGCTCAAGGGGCGCATCACCTTTTTGCGCGACGACGGACGCGTTAACATTTCTCTGCGCCAGGCCAAGGAGCTGGCGCTCTCCGGAGACGGCGAAAAAATCATGAAACTCTTATTAGCGCGGAAAGGCAAGATGCCCTATGGCGATAAGACCGATCCGGCCGTTATAAAGAGCAAGTTCGGACTGAGTAAGGCCGCCTTTAAACGTGCCTTGGGGCATTTGATGAAAGAAGGCCGCGTTTATCAGCAGGACGGCTGGACATACGCAAGCGAAACCAATGCTCAGGAATAAGAGCGCCTTTGCGGTTACGCTTCGGGAGGGAGAGATTTTATGAAATACAAAAGCACGCGATCCGATGAAACCGTTTCACCGTCATACGCACTTCTGCACGGTTTGGCAGGAGACGGCGGCTTATACGTGCCCGTTCGTTTTCCCGAAAATGTGCTGACTTATGACGATATTAAGGAGAAAACCTATAAGCAAATTGCCTGCCTTGTATTGTCTTACTTTTTTACGAATTTTTCAGCTGCAGATTTGGAGGCCATGGCGGATCGAGCCTATAATAGGGAGACTTTTCGTGCTGAGACCGTTGTGCCCTTGCGCTCCCTTGATACGGACGTAAGCATTGCGGAACTCTTTCACGGCCGCACGTCGGCCTTTAAAGATTTGGCGCTCTCCATATTTCCGCATCTCCTGACGGCAGCTAAAAAAGAAGAGACCGAGTGCGGTGAAATCCTCATCCTCACAGCGACGAGCGGTGATACGGGCAAGGCCGCCATGGAAGGCTTTAAAGACGTAGCGGGCACACATATTACGGTCTTTTACCCGTCCGACGGCGTAAGCAGTATGCAGAAGATGCAGATGCAAAAACAGGAAGGCGGTAATGTGGATGTAAAGGCCATTTACGGCAACTTCGATGATGCCCAGTCCTTTTTAAAACGCGTTTTTACGGACAAAGAGGTCAATGCCTATGCGCAAAAAAAGGGGGTTATGTTCTCAAGTGCCAATTCCATCAACATAGGCCGCTTACTGCCGCAAATCGTGTATTACGTGTCGACCTATGCGGCGCTCGTGGAAAACGGCAGTATCGGCGTGGGGGAACCGTTCGATATCGTCGTGCCGACAGGCAATTTCGGCAATATACTGGCCGCTTATTTGGCCGGAAAAATGGGTATTCCTTTAGGACAGCTTATTTGCGCGTCCAATAAGAATAAAGTCCTTGCGGATTTTTTTGCAAGCGGCACGTACGATATGAACCGGCCTTTTTATACGACGAACAGCCCGTCTATGGATATTCTTCTGTCCAGTAATTTTGAACGATTTTTATACTACCTCACGGGCGGCGATACAGACAAGGTAGCCGCATGGGAAAAAGAACTTGCCGAGACGGGCCGCCTTACGGCGGGAGAAGCCGAACGGGCCGCCTTGACCGAGCACTTTGCGGGAGACTGGATAGACGATGAAGAAACAAAATTCGTCATCAACCATACATTTAATGACAACATGTATCTTTTCGATCCGCACAGTGCCGTAGCGTACGGTGTTTATTTAAAGCGTAAGCGCGCAGGGCTGATGTCGGGACGGCATACGGTCATTATGGCTACGGCCCATCCTTATAAATTCCCGTCCGTCATTTGTGAAGCCTTGGGCCTGCCTGCAGATGAAGATCCCTTCGACGCACTCGAACGGTTATATGCCGTATCCGCCATGAATATTCCGAAACCGCTCAAGCGCCTCCAAAAGCTGCCCCTTCGCTTTACGGAAACCATAAATAAAGACGCGATGAAAACGGCGGTCATGGAAACTATTGACCGCATAGGTGCTCATACGGAAAGAAGGCGCGGTCTTGAATAAAGGCGTAATATATTCGATTTTGGCAGCCTTGGCCTTCAGCTTTCAAAATGTTATCGTAAAAGATTTATCCGTCACCATGGGGACGGGAGAAATCGCATTTTTCCGCGGTACTTTGAGCGCGATCATCATTTTGGCGCTCATTAAAATTCAGCATGTGCACCTGTCTCACGAAGAGCGGCCGACACTGGCATTGCGCGGTATTCTGGGCGGTATCGGCATGGTCTGCATGTTTTACGGCCTGCGCTATGTTCCCTTGGCGGACACGGCTATTTTGTCACAGCTTTCAGCTTTTTTCGTTATGCTTTTTGCGGCCGTATTTTTGCGGGAAGTTATTCCGAAGAACGCTTTTGTTCCCCTTGTCGTCATCATACTCGGCGCGTGCTTTGTCGTCAGGCCCTGGCATTTCGAATCGTTCAATGTTTATTCGCTCTTCGTCCTGGCCCAGGCAATCCTCGCAGCGGCTGCATACACGACGGTCAGTAAGCTGACCGCCTCGGGGAAACATCACCAGTACGAAATCGTTCTCTATTTTCTCGTTTGCGCGGCCATAGCCGGCGCTATTCTCATGGGCACCGATTTTCGTATGCCCGACAGGACGGAATGGCTTTGGTGCATTGCCCTCGGCGTAAATTCCGTTATTGCCCAGGTGTGGATGACCCGGTCCTATATGTACGGCAATCCGGTCGTCGTCAGTTTTGTCGCCTATATTGCGGTCTTCTTCAACTCTCTTTGGGGCTACCTCTTTTTCGGTGAGGTCATGTCGGCAATGACCGTCACGGGAGGTCTGTTGATTATTGGCGGTTCCATGTATTTGACAAAGATGAAGCACGACAAAATTCGTAAAAAAAATCATAACCACCAGTAGAACTGGTGGTTTGCTCTGACCCTATAAGGGTCTATCTCTTGTGGTAGCACCAAATGGTGCACTGAATAAAATCCGGCAATCACATCACTGTTACTGGCAGCCCCCTACTCGGGGGCTCTTTCTTTGCCTACTTATGTACTCTTCTTACCCGTAAACGGGTCTACATACTCTTTGAAATCCAACGTGTCCTGTGCTATATCTTCCTGCAGTTGTTGTCGGATATAGGTTTTTATCGCACCTTCGTATTTTCCTACCGTGTCCACATAGTAACCCCGACACCAAAAATGTCTATTGCCATACTTATATTTTAAGTTTGCATGTTTATCAAATATCATTAAACTGCTCTTACTTTTTAGATATCCCATGAAACCGAATACACTTAGATGTGGTGGTATTGTCACCAGCATGTGGATATGATCCGGACAACATTCTGCTTCCAGTATTTCTACGTGCTTCCGGGTGCACAACTCCCGCAATATTTTTCCTATATCCACCTTTATGGTCCCATATATAGCTTGTCTTCTATATTTGGGCGCAAATACGATATGGTATTTGCATCTCCATTTACTGTGTGATAAGCTTTGTACGTCATTCATTGACAGTGAACCTCCTATCCGTTATGTGATGTGGTTGCCAGACCATCATCATTCTAACACAGGAGGTTCCTTCTTTTTCTATAAGTATTTTTTGCTCCCCCAGTAAACTGGGGGTTTAGTCATGCCTGTTCGGCGCCAATAAATTAAAAGAGGAGCTTCGGGGGCTCCTCTTTTTCGTAATATCCGCATTAATTGTCTTCCAGAGGCAATTCATCGGGCCGCTGACAGAAGATAAAATCCGGATTGCGTTCGACAATCCAGTTGGCCTGCCATTCGTTCGTAATGAGCAAAACCGTGCGCTGCTTATGATCTTTTACTACCATGGCGCTGTCAATATTTTTCAGCTCCTTATAGTCTTTTGTTTCCGAATATATCCAGCGCGCCACCGAATAGGGGAGACGATTCATTTCCAACGTCACGCCGTATTCGTGGAGCAGTCTGTATTCGAGAACTTCAAACTGCAATTGACCGACGGCGCCGACGATGTAGCTTTCCATGGAGCCCGGATTTTCGTATATCTGAACGGCCCCTTCCTGGGCAAGCTGAGTCATGCCTTTGAGGAACTGTTTCCGCTTGAGTGAATCTTTTGCCCTGATACGGGCGAAAAGTTCCGCCGGAAAGGTGGGAAAGTCGGCAAAGGTTACTTGCCGTTTGCCGTCATAGAGTGTGTCGCCTACGCCGAGGGACGAACTGTCGAAGACGCCGATAATATCACCCGGCCATGCTTCATCAATCATGGTGCGCTCCGTCGCCAGGAACTGCTGCGGCTGCATAAGGCGAACGGGCTTGCCCGACTGGCGGTGCGTGACGGTCATGCCTTTTTCAAACTTGCCCGAACAGATGCGCATAAAGACAATGCGGTCGTGGTGCTGCGGGTTCATATTGGCCTGAATTTTAAAGATGAACGACGTGAACTGCTCCGACGTCGGCTCTACGCTGCCTTCCTTCGTTTTTCGGGGCTGCGGTTTCGGTGCGAGCTCAAGGAACTTTTCCAAGAACAGTTTGACACCGAAGTTGGTCATGGCCGAGCCGAAGAACATAGGTGTAAGCGTACCGTTTTTTACTTTTTTCAAATCGAATTCATCACCTGCCGCATCGAGGAGTTCAATATCGTCGACAAGGGACCGGTGGACGTCGTCGGAGAGCAGGGCTTTAAAAGCCGGATCGTCGGCAGAGCCCTTGGCGGAGGCCAACTTTTGCTGGCCGTGATTCATATCCTTAGCGAAAAGTTCAATAGAAGAGGTCGTTCGATCGTAAATACCCTCATAATTGCCGTTAATGCCGAGGGGCCAGTTCATGGGATAGGCACGGATGCCGAGAATATTTTCGATTTCATCCATCAGATCGAAGGGATTGCGGCCGAAACGGTCGATTTTATTGACAAACGTAAAGATGGGGATTTGCCGTTCCCGGCAAACGCGAAAGAGCTTTTTCGTCTGTTCTTCCACGCCTTTAGCGACGTCGATGAGCATGACCGCACTGTCGGCGGCCATTAAGGTGCGATATGTATCTTCGCTGAAATCCTGGTGGCCGGGTGTATCGAGGATATTGATATGATGCCCTTCGTAGTCGAATTGCAGTACCGAACTCGTTACGGAAATACCGCGCTGTTTTTCAATTTCCATCCAGTCCGATACGGCATGTTTCGCCGTTTTGCGGGCCTTTACCGAGCCTGCCAGATGAATGGCGCCACCGTAGAGAAGAAGTTTTTCCGTCAGCGTCGTCTTGCCGGCGTCGGGATGGGAAATGATGGCAAAGGTTCTTCGTTTATTTACTTCGTCTATTAAGGACATAGAGCACCTCGTTCAATCGATTTTACAATATGCAAATTTTATTATATAAGGTTTTTACCATGGCCGCAAGAAAGCATATGCCATCATTATTTTTGACGGATTTATCAAAAACGGCTTCACTTATGCTATAATAGCTGTATTATTTTCTCGTGAGGTGCGATTATGAAGATCCTTCATTGTCTTGCTCAGCTCCCTATGAAAACGGGCAGCGGCATATATTATGATACGGTTATTAATCACCTTGCCGAACGGGGACATGAAAATGCGGCCCTCTACGGTGTTCAGGAACCTTTTAGTGTTGAGCTTTCCTGTGTCGCTTCTTTTCCCGTTCGGTTTAATACGGAAACATTACCTTTTCCCATTGCCGGCATGAGTGATGAAATGCCCTATCCGTCGACAGTGTACAGTGAAATGACAAAAAAACAGATCGGGCAATATATATCCGTTTTTCGCAGTCGCCTGGAAGAGGCGAGCCGCGCCTTTAAACCGGATGTCGTCGTTACGCACCATATCTTTCTTATGACCGGTGTCGTGCGCGAAGTCTTCCCGGACACCCCGGTTGTCGGGATCAGTCACGGCACGGACTTGCGGCAGGTAAAAAAGCATCCGCGCTTTAAGGAATATTTGACAAGCGTCCGCAGCCTTGATGCCTATTGGGCTCTCGGTGAAAATGACAAAAAATTGATGTCGCAAATTTTTGAATTGCCGACGGAACGTATTACGGTTATGGGCGGCGGTTTTAAAGATACCATTTTTTACAGGGAAGCGGTAGGACAGGAAAAGAAAACGCGGCACCGTAATTTGACGCCTCTTGTCGTATATGCAGGAAAGATTTCCCGTTCCAAGGGCATTTTTGAATTTATTCAGGCTTTCGCCCGGGCACAGAACGAGTTTTCCCACCGTCACGGCACGGCACCGACCAAGCTTTTATATATCGGCAACGGGACGGACGGACAGATTGCCGAATTGAAGGCGCTTTCAGGAAACTGTCCGGAAGTAACGTTCATCCCGGCCGTACAGCAGCACGAATTGGCGGCCATTTTGCGGCAAGCCGATTTTTATACTCTCCCGTCGTATTACGAAGGCATCGCCTTAACGGCCGTTGAGGCCATGGCTTGCGGATTGCCGGTGATTACGACGGAAATCATCGGTCTCATGGAGCTCTTGGGACCGGTTGTCAATAAATCGGGCTTTATTGAATACGTCAAACTGCCGCGCCTTTACGAAGTGGACAAGCCCGTTGCCGAAGATATTCCCGCCTATATTGAACGCCTGAAAGAAGCACTCTTACGCCAATTCGAGCGTTGGGCCGCCGGCGAAGCAATGGATGCGCCCGTCTGCGCTGCCGTCGACAGTCATTCGTGGCGGCATATTGTAAAGAGAATGGAAAAAGAATTGGAAATACTTGCAAGTAAATGCAAGGCTGATTGATAGACCGCAGATATATCAATAAGGAGGTGAGATACGTGTCCGACGGAACATCTCTTTGGACGCGAAGCTTTATTTTAATGACCGTTGCCAACGGCCTGCTTTTTGCCAATTTTCATGCCCTCGTGCCTACAATGGCCATGTATGCCGCATCCTTAGGTGCGACGGGCGGTGAAATCGGAATTATTACGGGCATCTTTGCCATATCCGCCATTTTTGTGCGTCTATTTACAGAAAATTTGGTGCAAAAGTGGGGCAGGAAACGCTGCTTTTTTGCAGGTCTCGGCCTGTCTCTGGCAGCGACGGTATCTTATATGGAATTCACCGGTTTTTCTACACTCCTCACGGCGCGTATCGTTCACGGCTTCGGCTTCGGTCTGGGCACGACTTTTGCCGCCGCCCTGGCTGTTGATATTATACCGCCTGCGCACAGAGGCGAAGGGCTGGGCTACTTCGGTCTGGGCAACACCATTTCCATGGGCGCTTCGCCGGCCGTCGGCGTCGCCGTCCTGACATCGCTCGGTGCGGGTGCTCTTTTCGGCATATCCGCCGTAGCCATAGCATCATCTCTTTTCCTCTTTTGGATTTGTCTGCGTCATAAGACGGCACCGCCCGTACCGAAACGGACGGAGCATATATCCCTGCGGGAGCGGCTGATCGTCAGGGGAACGGCGTGGAACGCTTTGTTTTCGGCCCTCTTCGGTTTCGGCTTCGGCAGCGTGAATGCTTATTTACCCATGACGGCACTGGAATTGGGCATTGAAGGAAGCGGTCTCTTCTTTGTCGTCGGAACCGTATTTACCTTCTTGTCCCGCCTCTTCGGCGGCCGTATTTACGACAGGCACGGTGCCTTCTTCGTCATCCTGCCGGGGGCCGCTTTGATGGCTCTCTCCATCTTTATTGTCCTTTTGTCGCACTCCCTCGCCATGCTTCTTTTTGCCTCCGTCTTTTACGGCTTCGGTGCGGGCCTGCTTATGCCGTCTCTCATGGCGGCTCTCTTCAGTTCCGTCACACCGGAACGGCGCAACAGCGCAAGCGCGACCTTTTACAATATGATGGACCTGGGAACGTCCCTAGGCATCGTTTTCTTGGGCACCCTGGCGGGTATGATCGGTTATATCCGTATCTTGGATGTTGTTTTGGCGGAACTCCTCATCTTCAGCGGTCTTATTCTCTTATTACACCGCCGCAAGGGCAATACCGATAATATTATAGAAGAAAAAGACTTGATATGATTTAAATACATGCTTTCTTTTTATTCCGTGCAATTAATATAATTTACAGCTTTTTAAATATAACTTATAATTTAATGTAAAAGAAAGTAATTTATTCCCTATTGTGAATTATAAGGTATCAATGCAAAAAGGAGGGTGCTGTAAATGACTCGGCCTACGATTGAAGAATGTACGGAAAATTATACGAAGAGACCTGTCTGGGCGGAAATTGACTTGGACAGGGCGGCAGGCAATATGCGGGAAATTCGCCGTATTACCGGCTCGAACCGCCTCATCACGGCCGTCGTCAAGGCGGATGCTTACGGCCACGGCGCCGTCATGCTGGCCAAGACGTTTCTTGCGAACGGTGCGAACCGCTTGGCCGTATCGAGCCTCGACGAAGGTGTTGAACTGCGGCAGGCGAAGATTGATGCTCCCATTCTCATCTTAGGCCACACGGCAGGAGAACGGGCGAAAGAACTCATTGAAAACGATATTGATGCCGCCGTCTTTACTTATGCCGACAGCAAAGCTTTTTCCGATATGGCCGTCACACTGGGAAGGAAAGTAAGACTTCACATTGCCGTAGATACGGGCATGTGCCGTATAGGTTATGTGCCGTGCCCCGATGCGGTTGCGGATGTGAAGCGTATATCCGAATTGCCGAACGTCGTCATGGAAGGTATATTTACTCATTTCAGTGAAGCCGATATAAAAGATAAAACCTGGGCGCATGAACAATACGGCCGCTTTTCCGATTTTATCGAAAAATTGGCGGCCGCAGGCGTGACCTTCAACGTATGCCATTGCTGCAACAGTGCGGGCACGTTGGAACTGCCTGATTTCCATTTGGATATGATCAGACCGGGTATCATTCAGTACGGATATGATGCCTCTTCAGAAGTCCTTGTCGACTCGAACAAAATTAAACCGGTCATGAGTCTTCACTGTTGCATTACTCATGTAAAAACTATAGGCAAGGGAGATGCCGTCGGCTACGGCCGTCATTTTAAGGCGGACGGGCCGGTGAAAGTCGCAACATTGCCTATCGGCTATGCCGACGGGTATGCCCGCGGCCTGTCACAAAAGACGGATGTTCTGATTCACGGCAAACGGGCACGGCAGATCGGCAATATCTGTATGGATCAGTGCATGGTTGACGTGACACATATACCGGACGTCAAGGTCGGCGATGAAGTTGTTCTCTTCGGCGAACAGGGTGATGCGTCCATTCCCGTTACGGAGCTGACGGACAAGCTGCAAACGATCGTCCACGAACTCACTTGTAATATCAACCGGCGCGTGCCGCGCCTCTACGTTTCGGGCGGCAAAATTATAAAGCGCCAGGAGTATTTGATGTACAAGGAGTGAGAACGGTTATGAGGGCAGTCTCCACGCGTGTCGGAGGCTGTCTTTTTTATAACAAAACTATATAGAGGGAGAGAAGTATATGGAAGGATTTCAAGCATTTTTAACTGCAACACCTGTATTTGCGCTCTTTATTTTATGTGTGCTTTACGCAATCGGCGAGTTCGTCGGAACCTATACGAAAGCATGGATCCCGTCGGTTTTCGTCATTGCTGTTTTGTTTCTCGTCGGCTACTGGACGGTTCTGCCGAAGGACATCGTCAAAATCGGCGGCTTGGGTGCTCCTTTAGGCGGTATTGTTGCCATCATGGTCATCATCGTTCACATGGGTACGGCCATCAGTTTGAAAGAACTGGGTAAACAGTGGCGCATTATTCTCATCTGCCTGGCAGGCCTTGCCGGCATGATCGCCCTTTGCTTGGCACTGGGGTTTGTCAACGTCATCGATTTCAACTATATCATTGCGGGCTTACCGCCTTTGACAGGAGGTATCGTCGCGGCGACCATGATGCAGGCGGCAGCGCAAGCCGCAGGCTTGGAAAAAGTTGCCGTATTGGCTATTTGCATGTATGTTTGCCAGGGCTTTGCCGGCTATCCCTTAACCGCCATTATGCTAAAAAAAGAAGGCAACAGGCTCCTTGGCGCATACAGAAGCGGCGCCGTTACGGATCCGGGTACAGAGGGAAAGATCGATGAAGAAAACGGGAATCTCGTCGCTGAAGAGGAAACTCCCAAGAAGAAATTCTTTCCGTCCGTGCCGGACAAATACTATTCCGTTACCTATTCGCTTGCGACGATTTGCCTTATTGCGACACTTTGTATCGTCGTCAGCAACTGGACGAAGACTTTCTTGGGTCCCTATGCGATTAATGCTGCCGTCTTGGGCCTTATTTTCGGTATTATCGCGACGGAGCTCGGCTTCCTGCGCAAGAATATTCTCGTTCAGAACGGCTGCTTTAACTTCATCATGTTCGTCGTCATGATCTTCATCTTTAACGGTCTGAGCGGTGCAACACCGGCTTTATTGGCGGAAATCCTCGGTCCTATGGTTCTGATTATCGTCGTCGGTGTCGCCGGCATGATCATTTTGTCGTACCTGGCGTCGAAGGTACTGAAAATCAGCCCGTACATCGGTATTGCAGCAAGCCTGACAGCTTTGTACGGCTTCCCGCCGAATTATGTGCTTACGGATGAATGCGCCTCGGCCTTGGCGAAGACGAGAGAAGAAAAGCAGTTTCTCATGGATGAAATGCTGCCGCAAATGATCATCGGCGGTTTCGTAACCGTTACGATTACATCCGTCATCATTGCGTCCCTCTTTATTCCGCTCCTCGTTCCGTAAGGATAAACAGGCCTAGATAGGGGGACAGTAAATGAATTTCAAAGAGAAAATGCATGAAATTACGTCATATGTCATCGACATACGCCGCGAGTTTCACCAATATCCCGAGCTCAGCATGGAAGAACGGGAAACGACGAAACGCATTGCGGCAAAGCTTGAAGAACTGGGTATTCCGTATGAAATCAACGAAAAGAATCGGACCGGTCTCGTAGGTGTTATTAAGGGCGGCAACCCCGGTAAGGCCGTAGCCCTGCGCGCCGACATTGACGCTCTGCCCGTTACGGAAGACACGGGCCTGCCGTTTACGTCGAAAAACGCAGGCGTCATGCACGCCTGCGGCCATGACAATCACATTGCCATGCTTTTAGGCGCGGCAAAGCTCCTTCGGTCCGTTCAGGAAGAGATTTGCGGTACTGTGTATCTCGTTTTCCAGCCGGCCGAAGAAATCGGTACGGGAGCGCCGTATATGATGGAGTTCGGCGACTGGTTCTCCAAGTGCGGCGCCATCTTCGGCGCACACATTTGGGGCACCTTGCCTGCCGGCAAGGTAGGAACGCGTACGGGTGAGACCATGGCGGCGACGGAAAAATTCGTTATCCGTATTTCGGGAAAACAGTCGCACGGCTCACAGCCGCAGCTCGGCATAGATGCCGTATATATTGCGGCGGCGACGGTCATGAATCTGCAGGCCGTTATGTCAAGACAGATGAGTCCCTTTGATTCGGTTGTTTTCACGGTCGGTGTCATAAAGGCCGGCGATCGGTGGAATATTGTCGGCGGCGAAGCTGTTATTGAAGGAACCGTACGCCATTTTAACAACGAGTTGAGCCGCAAGATAAAAGCATCGATGGAACGGATTGCGCAGCACACGGCCGAAGCGTACGGTGCAACGGCCTCGTTGACCTATGAGCAGCTCGTGCCGCCGACGATAAATGATGCTGCCTGCACGGAATGCGTGGAAAAGGCCGTTAAAGAGGTGCTCGGCGAAGAGGCGTTTTTTGGATGCGAAAAAAATATGGGCAGTGAAGATTTTGCCTATTACGAACAGGAAAAGTGCGGCTGTTATTTCTTCATAGGCACGTATAACGAAGAAAAGGGGACAGTCTACTCCAATCACAGCAATCACTTTACATCCGATGAGGATGTGCTGACCGGCGGTGCCGCCGTATATGCGCAGGCGGCGGTGTCATGGCTTGAAGGGAATAAGTAGAAATATTGGAATATAGGCGCATTATCTGGTATACTGGAACAAATAGAATACAGAGAAGCTAGGGGAGCCGTTTATTCGGCTGAGAAAAGATACTTTGACCCTTTCACCTGATGTAGATAATCCTACCGTAGGGAAGCTTGACCTTGTTTTGTATGAGAAAACGGCTTACCTATAGAGGTGAGCCGCTTTTTTGTACAAATAAGGAGGTTGTGATGATGTATACGACACAAATGGATGCAGCCCGTAAAGGGATTGTAACGAAGGAAATGGAGGTAGTCGCGGCGAAAGAGCGGTTGCCCCTATCGGAACTCATGGAACTTATGGCAACAGGGAAGGTGATTATTCCGGCCAACAAGGCACATACGGCTTTATCACCCGAGGCGGTCGGGGCGAAATGCCGCACGAAGGTCAACGTAAATCTCGGTATTTCCAAGGACTGTTCCGATTACGAGGAAGAGCTGCAAAAGGTACAAAACGCCATTTCCATGAAGGCCGAATCCATTATGGATCTCAGCAATTTCGGCAAGACACGCGAGTTCCGGCAGCGCCTCGTCGCCATGTCGACAGCCATGATTGGTACGGTTCCCATGTATGATGCCGTGGGTATGGTAGAAAAGGATCTGAAAGATATTTCCACAGACGAGTTTTTTGCAGTTGTCGAACAGCATGCGGCGGACGGTGTTGATTTTATGACCATTCATTGCGGTATGAACCGTAAAACGGCGGAACGCATTAAGGCCAATCCGCGTTTGACGAACATCGTGTCTCGCGGCGGTTCTTTGTTGTTTGCGTGGATGGAGATGAATAATCGGGAAAATCCCTTTTATGAGTATTACGACAGGCTCCTCGATATTTGCGAGGCCCATGACGTGACGCTCAGTCTCGGCGACGCGTGCCGCCCCGGGTGCACGCACGACGCGACGGACGCCGCCCAGATAGAAGAACTCATTACGCTCGGCGAGCTTACAAAGCGCGCCTGGGAACGGAACGTACAAGTCATGATAGAAGGGCCGGGCCACATGGTACTCACGGAAATTGCAGCCAATATGAAGCTGGAAAAAAGGCTTTGTTACGACGCGCCTTTTTATGTACTCGGGCCGCTCGTGACGGATATTGCGCCCGGCTACGATCATATTACAAGCGCTATCGGCGGAGCTGTCGCCGGTTCGTGCGGTGCCGATTTCCTTTGTTACGTCACGCCGGCGGAACACTTGCGCCTGCCCGATGTAAATGATGTGAAGGAAGGCATTGTAGCGGCCCGTATTGCGGCACATGCGGCAGATTTGGCCAAAGGAATTCCCGGTGCCCAGGATTGGGATGACGCCATGAGCAAGGCACGCGTGGAAGTGGATTTTGAAACGATGATATCCCTGGCCATCGATCCCGTAAAGGCGCGGGCATATTATGAATCGAGCACGCCCGAATGTGAAGGAACCTGCACGATGTG
The DNA here is from genome assembly GCF_900095855.1 of Megasphaera coli. Lineage (GTDB taxonomy): Bacteria > Bacillota > Negativicutes > Veillonellales > Megasphaeraceae > Megasphaera > Megasphaera massiliensis_A. Next base: position 557,901 of record NZ_FMIY01000002.1, read on the forward strand.
CGGCAAAATGTGCCCGGCCCGGACAATGAAGAAAATCCTGGCCGGCGAAGACGTGTCTATTCGTTAAAGACGACAGTCTTTCTCAAGTCTTGTATGTTTACGCCGCCTCCTGTATGATATACACATAGACAGGAGGCGGTGTTTTGATGTTTTGTAAATATTGCGGCAATGAGAACGGTCCTGCCGACAGGTATTGCAAGTACTGCGGCAAACCGATTTACGGGGAAGTGCTGGCACCGTCGGGGCTTCCGGTGAACTCTTTCTTTGAAAAGAAATTTCCCTCGGAAAAAGAAAAATACAAGGCATTTATCATCTTTCAATATTTGTGTTATTGGTTGGTTTTTTTCGCCGGTATAATAACTATTGCCGGTGTGATATTGATGGAGATGGATGCGAACGGGTTAAAAGATTTTAACGATAATGCGGTAGTCTTCCCCTTATTCGGCCTGATTGTTTTCTATACGGTCTTAAACTTCGCCGGAAATGTTCTCGGTCTGTTCAGCCTATTTTTGCATATATACCTGCTCATTAAGGCCAAGGTCATAGTCCTGACAATTAAATTGTATATACATTGTTTTTGTAGCTGTACGCTTTATTTCATTGCCTTTTCGATCTTTGCGGTGATTTATAACGGTTCCCCTATAGAGATGGGAATCATAGGCACAGCCTTATTTATTTTGATGTGTGCCGCAACGATCTATGCTAATCGCAAAGAACTGGCCCGCCTGCAAGAGAAAATGCGGTACATTTACTATGTAGCGGTGCAATTGGCCTTTATTTTTCTTTCTACCATATTTGTCCTTATAATTGTCGGAATTATTTCTGTAACGATACGCAGCAGTACAATAACGACAAAAGACCCGAATTTGGATCTTCTCTTTTTCGGAGGAATGGGTGCAGTAGCGCTGTTTATTTTCTTTTTCCCCATTCTGCTGCACCTCATCTATAGAGACGCAAGAAAAAAAGGCGACACCTTCCTGACGGCATACCGCTACCTCTATATGACCGAACTCATGCTGCTGACACTCATGACCGGTGTCACGACGCTATTTCCTATAAAGACATGCAAATCGGAAACACTGGTAGAAGATTACAATAAACCGATAGAGTAATAAAATTATAAAAACAGCCAACTAATAAAGGACAGGATCCCCTATGAATGAGGAGCCCTGTCCTTGTGTATTACGTAATAATACGTTTGCAGTGACTTTACTTCCACACCAAGACCAGCGGCAGGCCGAATTCTTTTTTGAAGGCCTTGGTGTATTGCTGCATGGTGTAGTCCGCCGGTTCATAAGGAGCACCGGCTTTAGGCGTGAGAACAATGACTACGGCATCGTCGTTTATGGTTACGTTTATTTTTTCGACAATATTTTCATACGTATGATCCGAGGCTTCGGCCAGGGCGAGGAGAACGGACATTTTCCGAACAATTTCCCAGTCCTCCTCCGTCGGGATATTGGCGTACCGGTAAGCACGCTGAATTTTGCGGCTGATGCCGTGGTGAAAGCCTGCAATAAAAGCGGCGATCATCTGTTCGCGCTGCGTCATACCGTAAATGGGAGCGTGACCGATCATGAAGGCCGAGTGGCGCGCGTGATTGTAGAAGTTGACACGCTTGCCGATATCGTGCAGGAGAGCGGCCGTAACGAGGAGACGGCGAATGCGGTCATCATAACCATGCAGGGGCTTTAAACCGTCAAAAAGCATGGCTGTAACCTTTGCAACCTGCTCCATATGCGGACGGTTGAGATTTTCCAGATTACCGAGTAAATTGTTGACGCTGAAGTCGAGGATGTCGGGGAAGCGCGGGCTTTTCAGGCCGTAACGTTTGGCGTAATATTCATACAACAACCCTTCGCGCAGGCCGCAGCCGCTGACGATAAGCGTATCGCTGCCGGAAAGGTCGAAAATCGTTTTGACTACGGCGCTGCCGGCGACGATGACGTCAGCCCGTTCGCTCGAGAGGCCGGGAATCTTCTTACGGCTGCTGCTGTTTCGTTTCGTCACTTCTTGAAAGACGGACATAAAATTTTCTTTAGAAAGAATGTAGTTGTGAATAGTCGGCAGCTCATAATCGCGGGCGCGCTGATCCATTTTTGCCAAATTGCGGGCCGTACCGCCAATGCCGACAAGGGGGAGATTAATATCACGCAGCCACTTGACGGAAGCCAACGTTTTGCGTAAGTATTTCAGACAGGACGAGAGAGTTTCCTCCGTTACGGATCCTTGCGTATTGAACCGTTCCGTTACGGTGACGGCACCGAGGGGAACGGAGACGGAGTGAACGATTTCGCGCTTGCGAACGAGAGTCAGTTCGACGCTAGCACCGCCGAGGTCGAAAATAAGGCAGTCTTGAATATCAATCGTGTTAATCGTGCCCAAATAGCCCAAATAGGCTTCGCGTTCACCGGGAATAACGGTCATGTCGATGCCCGTTTCTTCGCGAATTTCCTTTAAAAATTCGGCTCCGTTGGATGCGTCGCGAACGGCAGCCGTAGCAACGGCAAAGCAGTTTGTAATATGGCGGATTTCCATGATGTGCTTGTACACACGAAGGCATTTCATCGCTTTATCCCGGCCTTCCCTCGTCAGGGTTCCCGTATCGGTGAGACCCTGGCCCAAGCGAATAGTCGCCTTATCCTGGTAGACATAAGAATACGACTTATTGTCCTTTATTTGTGCAATGACAAAACGAATGGAGTTGGAGCCCATGTCGATGATGGCTAATTGTTCCATAGAAACCTCATTTCCCTAATCCTGTATAGATGATTATATTTTACCGATAAACAGGAAAAAGATAAAGTCGAAAAATTTGTTAACCTATTATCATAAATCAGTATATTCGTGAAAAATATGCGTCGTCGTATTATAATAAGATCAAGTAAAGGAAGCTGAATCAGCAGTTGCATAAAGCGGAAGAAAGGGGTTGTGAAAACAGTGGAACTGACAAAGGGCACGAACTATTTAAACAGAGAATGCACGTGGATTAATTTTAATGAACGAGTCCTCCATGAAGCTGTTGTTGCGGCCAATCCGCTTTTGGAAAAATTAAACTTTATCGCCATCAGCGCTTCCAATTTGGACGAGTTCTTTATGATTCGTATCGCCGGTATCAAACACCTCATCGAAAGCGGCGTTGCTCATGTCGACATTGCCGGTATGACACCGCTTGAACAGTTTGCCGCCATTGCCACCATGGTACATGCTCAAACGGCACGACAGTACGCATATTTGGAAAAAGTCAGCGCAGAACTTGAGCGGGAAGGCGTATATTTTGCAAAGATCGGTGATTTGACGCCGCAAGAGAGGCAGTGCCTGCAAGGATATATAGAGGATATTCTGCCTGTACTCAAGCCTATTTACGCGGATGATGAAAAATCTTTCCCTTTTTTACCGGCTCTCGGCCTCAACCTCGTCTTTTTAGTGCGGCGCCGCAACAGAGGAGATGTACGAGCCGCAGTCGTTTCCATCCCGCCGGAAACCGTAAAGCGCCTTATTCCTGTCGGTTCCGAGAACGGGCGTGTAAAATTTGTTTTCGTTGAAGACGCAATACGCACTTATGCGGCCGGACTTTTCGAAAAACGTGAAGTCTTGGAATGTGCCGTCTTCCGGATTACGCGTGATGCGGATCTCGATATCAACGACGAAGCGGAAGACTTGCTGCGGGAAGTGGAAAAATCTCTGAAAAAGCGCCGCAAAGGAGCCGCAGTGCGCTTGGAAATAGAAAAAAAAGCAAGCCGTACACTTTGCCGTTTTTTGAAAAAGGCGCTCCGGCTTCATGACGACGACATATATATGCTGCCCGGGCCCATTGACTTGACCGCCTTTTTCGCCGTCACGAGCCTTGCAGGCTATGAACATCTCCATTACCCGCCCTTCGTTCCCCAGCCTGTACGGGAACTTCTGCCTTATAAGGGACAATCGCTTTGGCAAATTATCGGCAGTCGCGACATTATGCTGCACCATCCGTACGAATCCTTCGATGCCGTCGATGATTTCATCTGTGCCGCCGCCGCCGATGAACAGGTCATCTCCATCAAACAGACCTTGTACCGCGTGAGCCGCAGCTCCGTTATTATCGACGCCTTGACGGCGGCGGCCAAGGCGGGAAAACAGGTGATCGTACTGATGGAAGTGAAAGCGCGGTTTGATGAAGAAAACAATATCACCATGGCACGCCGGCTTGAACAAGCCGGTTGCCGTGTCATTTACGGTGTGACCGGCTTAAAGACACATTCCAAAATCACGCTGGTCGCCCGCCGCGAAGGCGACGGCATACGTCATTACATGCATCTGGCCACGGGTAACTACAACGGCAAGACAGCCCGTATTTACACGGACGTAGGCATTTTTACGAGTGATTCCCTTATGGGCACCGACGGCGAGGCTTTTTTTGATCTTCTCCTCGGCAAAACGCACACATTTGCCGGAAAGAAGCTGGGTGCAGCCCCCTTTGACCTGCGTCAGCGCATTTACGCGGCCATTGACGAAGAAATCGTTTGGGCAAAGACGGGAAAGAAGGGACATATCATGGCCAAAATGAACTCTCTTCTCGACAAAGCTGTCATTACAAAGCTCTACAAGGCGTCGCAGGCAGGAGTCAAAGTAGACCTTATCGTTCGCGGTATTTGCGTACTGCGGCCGGGGGTGCCGGGTCTCAGCGAAAATATTACCGTACACAGTATTGTCGGACGCTTTTTGGAGCACAGCCGCCTCTTTTATTTCTATCATAACGGAGCGGAAGACATATTTCTATCTTCCGCCGACTGGATGCCGCGCAATTTGAACGACCGAATTGAACTTCTCGTACCCGTTGAATACGGTCCTCACAAGGAACGTATAAAACATATTCTCAACCTTAATTTCGCCGATAATGTCAAGACCCATGTCATGGACGGCAACGGCATGTATCACTACGTTGCGGCAAATACGAAGGACAAGCCCGTCGACGCGCAGCTGATCTTTCGGGAAACCGCATTGAATGCTGCTAAAAACGTCTGCAACCGGTAAAAATTGACACTCCATACCGCCTTTGTTACAATTAGGCATAGTTGGAGGTGTTGTATGAGAAAATGGAAAGAATCCGTAACGCGGACGTACTCCCTCTTAGTTGCTCTTTTGTTGATTGTATTTTTGACGGGCTTTATAGATAAGGGCAAGACCGTCACGGTCGTAGAAGACGGCAACAGTCGTGAAATGTATACACGCTCCGTAAATAAAGACGCCTTAACGAGAGAACTGGGGATTACCGGTGCCTCTAAAGACGAAGTCTATTTATCGACGCCCGACCTGACGGACGGTACTGTCGCCACCGTGCGCAGAGCCGTGCCGGTAACACTCGAATATAAAGGGAACAGTCAAACGGTTATGTCCGGCAAGCGAACCGTAGCCGAAGTGGCGGCCCAATACGGCTATGACACGGACAACTACAGGCCTTACGGAAACCCGAACGCACCTGTAGCAAAAGACATGACCGTTCGCATCGGTAATCTTTCGCGCAAGACCGTATCGGAAGACGATGTCGTTCAATATGTCATTGAAAGCATTCCGGACGAGACTCTCGGACAGGGGGAAGAGTCGATTCTTCAGGAAGGTGTAAACGGCAGAAAGCGTGTAACCAATACTATCGTCAGTCTCGACGGTCAAGTGGTCGACAAAGAACACGTGTCGACGGAACTGATTTCGGAAATGAAGCCGCTTGTACGCAAGGTAGGTACGAAGGAAACCGTAGAAATCAATACGGGCGCCATTTCCAAGTATAAAGAAGTACTCACTATGGTAGCTACGGCCTATTTGCCGACTGACGGCAACGGCATGGGTATCACGAAGATGGGCACGCGGGCCCGGTACGGTGAAATCGCCGTGGATCCCAAGGTCATCCCCTTGGGAACAAAGGTCTTTATTCCCGGCTACGGCGTTGCCGTCGCGGAAGACACGGGCGGGGATATTCTCGGCAATCGCGTCGACTTATGCATGGAAAGCTATGATGCATGCATGAATTTCGGCAGACGAACTGTACTCGTCTACATTTTGGAATAGAATAAGGAGCAGTCGGAGTAAGTCCTGTCTCGTGCGGGGCTTACTTTGTTGTGTCTAAGTTTGGATGTATAGGCAAGGTTGTCGGAATGGCAACTGTAAACGCTTGCTACGTACCGGGTTTTGTGATAAACTTAATAAGGTTTAAATACACACGTACCGTCGAGCTTGTTACTGTGCCGTTTTGCTGCGGTAATAGCAGGTGATGACCGGACGGAGGAAAAACAGGAGGAATTACATTATGGCAGTAGTATCAATGAAACAGTTATTGGAAGCAGGCGTACATTTCGGTCACCAGACCCGCCGTTGGAATCCTAAGATGGCACGATTCATCTTTACGGAACGTAACGGCATTTACATTATCGACCTGCAAAAAACCGTAAAGAAGATGGACGAAGCATATAACTTCGCTCGCGATTTGGCTGCCGAAGGCGGCAAGATTCTCTTCGTCGGCACGAAAAAGCAGGCTCAGGAATCCATTAAAGGCGAAGCTGAACGTTGCGGCATGTACTTTGTAAATGAACGTTGGCTCGGCGGTATGCTGACGAATTTCCAGACCATTGAAAAGCGTGTAAAACGCTTGAAAGCCTTGGAAAAGCAGGCCGAAGACGGTACGTTTGACGTACTTCCGAAAAAAGAAGTTACCCTTCTCAAGCATGAAATGACAAAGCTTCAGAAATATTTGGGCGGCATTAAGGAAATGAAAAAGGTTCCCGATGCGCTCTTCATTATTGACCCTAAAAAGGAAGAAATTGCCGTTGCGGAAGCACGGAAATTACATATCCCCATTATTGCGACGGTTGATACGAACTGCGATCCCGACGTAATCGATTGCCCCATTCCGGCAAATGATGACGCCATCCGTGCAGTTAAATTGTTAACGAGCAAGATTGCCGACGCCGTTTTGGAAGGTTGCCAGGGTGAATCGATGGATGCTGAAGATCATACGGAGCTGGGCGACTATAACAATGATGAACAAATCGGCGACGCTGCGAGAGAACATTTTGAAAATTGGCAGGAAGACGCACGCGAAGCTGTAAAAGGCGGCTATTCGGGCTAAGATATAAAAATAATCGCGATTTGGAGGATCTTATATGGAAATTACGGCTGCATTAGTAAAAGAACTGCGTGAAATCACCGGCGCCGGCATGATGGACGCAAAAAAAGCTCTCGTTGCTACGGAGGGCGATAAAGAAAAAGCAATTGACTTTTTACGTGAAAAAGGATTGGCTGCCGCTGCTAAAAAAGCCGATCGTATTGCTGCTGAAGGTCTTGTCTATTCATATATTCACGGCAACGGCCGCATCGGCGTACTGGTGGAAGTTAACTGCGAAACGGATTTCGTCGCTCAAACGGACGGCTTTAAAGACCTTTGTAAAGATATTGCTATGCAGATAGCCGCTGCCCGTCCCCTTTACTTAAAGCGGGAAGAAGTTCCGGCTGAAGTATTGGAACACGAGAAAGAAATACTTCGTCAGCAGGCTCTCAATGAAGGAAAGCCTGAAAAGATCATTGAAAAGATGATTGGCGGCCGTATTGAAAAATACTACAAAGAAAATTGCCTTCTCGATCAGGAATTCATTAAAGATTCGGACAAGACCGTTGCTCAGGTTATTACGGAAGCTGTCGCGAAAATCGGTGAAAAAATCGACGTTCGCCGCTACGTTCGTTACGAATTGGGCGAGGGCTTGGAAAAGCGGAACGATGACTTTGTTGCCGAAGTAATGGCACAAGCTAAATAAGATAAGCTTCATTCATAAGAGAACACCCTCCCGTGTTCTCTTATTTTCTACGTAAATTTGCGGCGCGGAGGCTGGGAACATGGACAGACATTTTGAACGGATTGTATTGAAATTGAGCGGTGAAGCGTTGGCCGGCAATCAGGGCTACGGAATTGATCCGATAACGGTTGACGGCATTGCCGGTGATATTGCGGCAGTAACGAAGCAGGGGATTCAGGTAGCCATTGTCGTCGGCGGCGGCAATATTTGGCGCGGTCTCTCGGGCAGTGCCAAAGGGATGGATCGCGTTTCTGCAGATTATATGGGTATGCTTGCAACGGTTATGAACTCCCTGGCCTTGCAGGACGCCTTGGAAAAACGGGGCATTGCTACACGCGTGCAGACGGCAATCAATATGCAGCAAGTAGCGGAACCGTATATTCGCCGCCGTGCCATTCGCCATATGGAAAAAGGCCGTGTTGTCATCTTCGGTGCCGGTACGGGCAATCCTTATTTCTCGACGGATACGACAGCGGCATTACGGGCTGCCGAAATCGAAGCGGACGCAATCCTTATGGCCAAGAAGTTTGTTGACGGCGTATACGACAGCGATCCGAAGATCAACGCGGACGCAAAAAAATTCGACCGTCTCACATATCTGGATGTCATTCAGAAGGAACTGGGCGTCATGGACGCAACGGCAACGACCTTGTGCATGACCAACGACATTCCCATCCTCGTTTTCAGCATTGATATTCCCGGCAATATTATTGCTGCAGCGTCAGGTAAAGAAGTGGGCACTATAGTCGACAAGGGCGAATAAAAAAGGTATCATATAATAAGATATCTCTCATAAGGAAGTGATCATATGGAAATTCAGGATTTATTGACGGAATGCGAAACGAAAGCGGACAAAACGATTGAAACCTTCAAACGAAATTTGGCATCCATCCGCACGGGTCGGGCGAGTACATCTTTATTGGATCGTGTAACCGTTGAATACTACGGCACACCGACACCGATTAATCAGGTGGCGAACGTATCCGCTCCGGAACCGCGCCTAATTACGATTTCCCCGTGGGATCGCAGCATGCTCGGCGAAATCGAACGTGCTGTTTTGAAATCCGATCTGGGCCTAAATCCCAATAACGACGGTACCATTATTCGTTTGGAAATTCCTCAGCTTACGGAAGAACGGCGCAGGGAATTGAGCAAAAAAGTAAGTAAAGAAGCGGAAGAAGCCAAGGTGGCCGTGCGCAATATTCGCCGCGACAACAACGATACGGTGAAAAAGATGGAAAAAAAGAAGGAAATTACGGAAGACGACAGCAAAGAAGCTCAGTCGAAAATTCAAAAGATTACAGACACTAAGATTAAGATGATCGACGAAATAAAAGAGAAAAAAGAAAAAGAAGTCATGGAAGTCTAATGAATATACAAGATCTGATTGGCATGCCTTTGTGGTATGCCAAATCTTTGTTAGAGAAAGAAAATATTCCCTACACCCTGGCCTATACGGAATCGAAGAGCCGCTTTTTTAAATGCGATCCCGACGCACTCTATGTGCTGCGCGTACGCAATGAAGATAACGGCCTCTCTTTGCTTGTCAATAAAAGCATGGTTATGAATGAGTCCGTACGTGCCGCTATGGATGGGGAGGAGAGTACGGATGCTGAATAAATTATTTGCCACACAAAAGCGCGATACCGACGCCAAGAGTGCGAAACTTTCACTTGACCCCGATAACATTCCGCACCATGTTGCCATTATTATGGACGGTAACGGCCGCTGGGCAAAGCGCCGCGACTTACCGCGCAGTGCAGGCCATAAAGCGGGGGCGGATACGTTGAAGAAAATTGTCGCCGCCGCCGGGGAAATAGGTGTAAAGGTCTTGACGGTCTACGCTTTTTCAACGGAAAACTGGAAACGTCCGGACGAAGAGGTATCGTATATTATGAATCTCATGTATACGTATTTGGAAAAAAACTTCCTTGATCTGAAAAAAAATAACGTGTGCTTGCACTTTATCGGTGACCGCTCGCGATTATCCGATAAATTGCAGCGTGTCTTCAAGAAAGCCGAAGAAGATATGGCCGGCAATACGGGCCTTGTTTTAAACGTCGCCGTAAACTACGGCGGCCGCATGGAAATTACGCAGGCCGTGCAGAATATTGCCCGTGAAGCGGCAGCAGGGAAAATAGCCGTCGAAGACATTACGGAAGACCTCGTGGGCTCGTATTTATACACGGCGCCGGAAAATGATGTGGATCTGCTCATTCGCCCCGGCGCGGATACGCGCATCAGCAATTATTTGTTATGGCAGGCGGCATATGCGGAATTTTGGTTTACGCCTCTTTGCTGGCCCGATTTCACGAAGGAAACGCTGATCGAAGCAATCACTTCCTTTCAGGCCAGAGAACGCCGATTCGGCGGTTTGAAATAAAGGAGTTAAAGATGGTGGCAACACGGATTATAACGGGAATTATCGGCGGCGGCCTGGCGATTTTCATCATTTATGAAGGAGGCTGGATATTCTTTACCATGATCGCCTTGTTACTGCTTGGCGGCTGGTTTGAATATGGCCGCCTCATAGGCAGAAAAGGTGAGAAAATGCCTTTTTTGCCGTTGGCGGCATGGCTTGTCGTCAGTTTGACCGCCCTTGCCTTTGACAGCTATAAGCTGCTTACGGTCTTGGCGGTTCTTTTGCCGCTCGGCCTCTTCCTGCGTACTGTCTTTCAGTACGGTAAAGTGTCGCCGGGAAACTCGGCCTACGCCCTGTATGGCACGGTCTACATCTGTGCCGGTTTCTGGTCGCTTTTGGTCTTACGCAGCGGCATGATCGGTTCGTACTTCCGAGATGATTTTGCTTCCGTTATATTGGATCCGGGACGGTTCTTCGTCTTTCTCCTTGTTTTTTCCACTTGGGCCAGCGATACGTTCGCCTTTTTTGCAGGCCGAGCCTTCGGCAAGACTAAGCTTTGTCCTGCCGTCAGCCCCGGAAAAACTGTAGAAGGTGCCCTGGGAGGCTTTATAGGAACCATCGTCGTGGCCCTCATCTTTTCGGCAGCCTTTCAATTTTCCCTGCTTCACGGCTTCGCCATCGGTTTTCTTACGGCCTTGGCTGCACCCTTGGGTGATTTAACGGAGTCCGCTTTAAAACGGGTGTGCGGCGTAAAGGATTCGGGGGCACTCATTCCCGGTCACGGCGGTATTTTGGACCGCTTCGACAGCCTTCTCGTTGCGGCTCCCGTCGTCTATGCATATTTAACGGTTGTCGCGTAAGTCCCGTTCGGAAAGGATGTATATTTTGGGTATTACCGTTTTAGCTACTATCTTTGTCTTCAGTCTCGTCGTCTTCGTACACGAGTTGGGACATTTTGTAACGGCAAAATTGACAGGCATGCAGGTCGACGAATTTGCCATCGGTTTCGGTCCGAAGCTTTGCAGCTGCCGCTACGGCAAGACCGTCTACTCGCTGCGCCTCATTCCTTTGGGCGGGTTCAATAAAATCGCCGGCATGACGGAAGAGGAAGAACTGACGGAGCGGTCTTTTTTGAATAAACCCGTCCTTTCCCGCCTTATCGTCATCAGTGCCGGTGCCATTATGAACTTCGTTCTGGCTTTTATCTTATTATGGGGTATTATCTTTGCGAACGGCATCAGCCACGTGTCTTCGGAACCCGTCGTCGGCTCGGTTATCGCCGATTCGGCGGCTGCCGAGTCGGGACTGCGTCAGGGCGACCGTCTTACATCCATCGGCGGTACGACAATTACGGCGTGGAACGACATTTCCGCAGCCGTAGAAAAACACAGTCAGGAAGTGGTGACCGTTACGTTCATTCGTGACGGCGCGCCGCAGTCGCTCTCCGTGATTCCCAAGACGGACAGTCGGACCGGCCGTGTTCTGCTCGGTGTAACGCCCGTCATTACGACGGAAGAGCAGAGCTTTTTCTCCGCCGCAGGCTATGCGGTTCAACGTACGGCAGAATTGGGAAGCATGATGCTCGGCGGTCTTTACCACATGCTGACGGGAACGGAAAAAGCGGAACTGGCCGGACCTATCGGGGTAGCCCAACTGGCAGGGCAGGCGGCATCCGTAGGCTTTACCAACTTACTCACGTTTACGGCTTTTCTCAGCCTCAACCTGGGTATTTTGAACTTATTGCCCATCCCTATGCTGGACGGCGGCTATATCATTCTCATCCTTTTGGAAGGAATTATGCGCCGCCGGCTGCCGCAAAAAGCACTATATTATATTCAGATGACAGGTGTCATCATATTGGGCGGCATGTTTATTTTCGCCCTGATGCAGGACATTAGCCGCTTTTAAGAAGGTAAATTCTATGAGAAGAATATCTCGTGCCGTAACCGTACGCAATCTGACTGTCGGCGGTGATGCGCCCGTGTCGGTGCAGACCATGTCGACCGTAAACCCGTCGGCAACTGCTGAAGCCATTGCGGATGTTAAGCGCCTGGTCGGATACGGAGCGGAAATTATCCGTTTTGCCGTGCCCGATATGGCTGCCGCCAAGGGATTGGAACGGGTGGTACGCGCTTCGTCCGTACCTCTTGTAGCGGACATACATTTCGACTATAAACTGGCACTTCAAGCCGTAGCCGGCGGCATTGACGCCTTGCGCATCAATCCGGGCAATATAGGCTCGGATGAAAAGGTGGCGTCAGTCGTTGATGCTGTAAAGAAAAAGAATATCCCCATCCGTATCGGTATCAATTCGGGCTCCCTGCCGGCAGACATACTGGACACCCATAACGGCCATCCTACGGCGGAGGGAATGGTGGAAGGCGCGCTGCGGCATATTCGCATTTGTGAGCGGTTAGACTATAAAAATCTCGTTATTTCCTTAAAAGCGTCTCACGTACCGCTCATGATTGAAGCCTATTCGCTCCTTGCAACGAAGGTCGATTATCCTTTTCACTTGGGCGTAACGGAGGCGGGGCTTCTGCGGGAAGGGACTATAAAATCGGCCATCGGCATCGGCACACTCCTGCATCAGGGAATAGGCGATACAATTCGCGTCTCCCTGACGGACGATCCGGCGGAAGAAATAAAGACGGGACGCCTAATTCTCTCATCTCTGGGCCTGCGGCATTTCGGACCGACTTTAATTTCCTGTCCGACCTGCGGCCGTACGCAGGTGGAACTCATTAAACTCGCCAAAGAAGTGGAAGCCGCCCTGGAAGGTATTGAAGAACCGCTGAAAATTGCCGTCATGGGCTGTGCCGTGAACGGCCCGGGTGAAGCGAGAGAAGCAGACTTCGGCATTGCCGGAGGCAACGGCAAGGGTCTTATCTTTTCACACGGAAACATCTTGCGTACGGTGCCGGAAGCAAAACTTGTAACAGGGCTTTTGGAAGAAATACACACATATTTGGAAAATAAACACTAAGGCATGTACAGGCGTACGTGCCTTTTTTATGTACTTTTAATAATTTTTTCCGCCTATTCTCATTACGTCTTGCCATACTGAGGCTATGGGGGAAAGACGGGAGGAATAAATATGGTCGAAGAAACAAAAAATTATGACTGGCAAGGCGTAATCGCAAAATATAACGGTGCCGAAAGAATTCCGGAAGAACCGGGAAAGAAGGCGGCTTATGCCTTAGGCAGAGCCTATTTCCAAGGACTGCGTGCAGATGAAGACAAAGTGAAATGGTGGCATTTAGCGAAAGATCTGTTTTTACGACTTGCAGCCGAAGAGAAATCGCCCTATGTCTGCGGCAAGCTGGCAACACTCTACGGGCTTGCCTATAATGAGCGGCCTTTCATTGAAGGTCTTGATAAAAAAGACGCGCTCGCCGAGGCCCTGGCCTATTACGAAGATGTATATGCCATGGGCGCCGAAGAGTACGATTTGTATCAATATGCGTCCCTATTATATAAGAGCTCATCAGCTTACGGGGCTCTGACGGACGTAAAAGAGCGCAGACGGCTGCGCGAAAAAGCCTATTTTCTCTATAAAGAGATAGTAGAGGGACACGAGGCAGGAGAGTTTGCAAAGAAAAGCGATCGGGCCTATATTCGATCGGCTTACGGTCTGTGCCGCTGCGGCCTTGACTTATACGGCAGTCAATCGACGTTTCAAAAAGAATGTACACTTTTATGCGGCAAGACTGTCGTTTCACCGCTTATGAAAGAACAAAAGCGGGACATATTCAAAACCTTGTGTCATGCCGTAGAGGCCGTGCGGCGCTACGAAGATTTGCCTTGCCGCATGGAGTCGCCTTGCGCATTACGGGAACAGACATACAGTTACGAGGCGCCGTGGGATATTTATTATATTTTGGGCCGAATTTTTGAATTTGCCGTGCTCTATGACTTGTTGCCCGACCGGCAGGAAGGCATAACCTCCTGCATTAAGTATTATACGTATGTATGCGAAATCGACAGAGACAGAAGAACCGCCCGTCTGCCGGTCAGCGGGTTTACACATATGTATAAGGCTTTATTGGAGTTTTATTTGTTTATAGGTGACGAAGAAAATGTGAAAAAATGTTTAGTGCAATACAAAGACTATATTGAGCCCCACAGGAGAGCCTTGACAAAGCTGCGGTTACATCTGCGTCACGGAAAGTATGAAGAAGTCCTCATGGAATTGGATGATGTGAACAGTTCCTTAACGGGTCTATCACCGCAAAAGAAAAAAGTGCTGCGCCAACTGACACAAGCTCTGTATACACAAAATGCCGCTCCCCTGGCAACACAATATAAGCCTTATGATATGAAACTTTACGCCTTGGCGGCACAAAAAAAACTGCAACCTTCATAAAAAGGCTGCAGCTCCGTAAGGCAACGTATTAAATAAAAATATATTTACAAATGAAAAGAACGGCCAATACATACATGAGAATACTGATTTTTTCCCGTTTTCCCGTCAGGAAATTGACGAGCACATAGGAAATGACGCCGAAGGAAATGCCTTCCGATACACTGTAGCAGAAAGGCATGGCAATAATCGTCAAGTAGGCAGGAATCGACTCGGTCAAATCGTTAAATTCAATACCCGTAATGGCACCGAGCATAAGAAAGCCCACAATAATAAGAGCCGGAGCCGTCGCGAAAGCGGGAATGGCCAGGAATACGGGTGATAAGAAGAGAGCCAGCAGAAAGAAGAATGCAACAAACATGGCCGTCAGACCGGTTTTGCCGCCTTCACTCACGCCGGTCGCGCTTTCGACGAAGGTCGTGACCGTACTCGTGCCCAACACGGCACCGGCAGTCGTCGCAACGGCGTCCGCCATTAAGGCGCCTTTTATGCGGGGAAGCTTGCCGTCCGCGTCAAGCATATTCGCCTTGGACGATACACCTATCAAGGTCCCGAGGGTATCGAAAATATCGACAAAGAGAAAAGCGAACATGACGACGAAGAAATCAAGAGTAAGCATGTTCGTAAAATCTATTTTGCCGAATATAGGCGCCATGGATGCGGGCATAAAAGCGGCCGCACCGGCGGAGAAGTCGGGGATTACGCTGAACATGTGCTGTGCCGGATCAGGCACATAGAGTCCCGTAAGTTCGCAAATGACGCCGAGAATCCACGTAAAAAGAATCCCCCAAAGGATATTGCCGCGCACCTTGCGTTCCATGAGCACCGCTGTAAACAGGACGCCTATGAGTGACAGGACGACTGTAATGCCGACAGTATGAAACGTTCCGGAAGCAATGGAAGCTTTAAAGGAAAAGAGGGAAATTTTCGTTGCCGGGTTGCCGACGACGACTTGCGCGTTAAATAAACCGATAAGTGCGATAAATAGGCCGATACCGGCAGAAACGGCTTTTTTCAGGGTCATCGGTATGGCATTGAAAATAGCTTCACGAATATTGGTCAATGACAGGACAATAAAAATAATACCTTCCACAAATACGGCGGACAGTGCCATTTCCCAGGAATACCCCATTTGCAGTACAACCGTATAGGCAAAAAATGCATTCAAGCCCATGCCCGGTGCCAACGCGAAGGGATAGTTCGCGAAGACAGCCATAAAAACGGTTCCCAGGCAGGAAGCCAGGACCGTTGCCGTTAAGACGGCACCCTTATCCATTCCCGTAGCACTTAAAATCGTGGGATTGACAGCCAAAATATAGGCCATTGTCATGAAAGTGGTAATACCGGCAAGAAATTCGGTCTTTACAGTAGTGCCGTTTTCACGCAAATGAAACATTCGCTCAATGAAACTGTTTTCTTCACTCATAGTACACGCTCCTTTAGTAAAATACAGCCGTTGCAAAAATATTATTCAGCCTTTTCGCCCGTAAGCAGTGTATAAGCCTCTTCATACTTGGCAACGGTCTTTTGAATAACATCCTCAGGCAGCAGGTAATCGCTGTCGGGATTGGCTTTTAACCAGTCGCGAACAAACTGTTTATCATAGGAAGGCTGAGACTGTCCGGGCTTATATCCTTCAAGGGGCCAAAAACGGGAGCTGTCGGGTGTAAGCATTTCGTCACCTAAAATAATATTACCGCCTTCATCAAGACCGAATTCAAACTTTGTATCGGCAATGATAATACCGCGGGAAAGGGCATAATCGGCACATTTCTTGTAAAGAGCCAACGTATAATCGCGAATTTTTTCAGCATATTCCCGGCCTTTACGGGGAAACAGCTTTTCCAGACAGGAGACGCTTTCTTCAAAGGATACATTTTCATCATGTTTTCCCGGTTCGGCTTTGGTACTGGGCGTAAAAATCGGTTCAGGCAATTTTTCCGATTCCTGCAAACCTGCAGGCAGGGAAATACCGCAGACCGTACCGTTTTTTTTATAGCTTTCCCAGCCGCTGCCCGTAATATAACCGCGAACGATGCATTCCAAAGGAAGCATAGTGAGCTTGCGGCATTTCATACTGTTGCCGATAAAGCCTTCCTGCCGAAAAAACTCGGGCATGTCTTCGGCTTCGACAGAAAGCATGTGGTTGGGCAGGATGTCTTTTGTGAAATCGAACCAGAATTTCGACATTTTCGTCAAAATAGCGCCCTTGTTCGTAATGCGGTTCTTCAAGATATGATCGAAGGCGGAAATACGGTCTGTTGCAACCATAATAATGCTGTCACCTGCATCATAGACTTCGCGTACCTTTCCGGACTTATACGGTTTGTATTCCTTCATGAATCGGCCTCCCTATAAAATAAATGGATTTTTAATACCTTACCATAATACCATGATTACGTGCGGCCGTCGACAAAAAACGGGATAATACCCGATATTGTGAGTATATCCCGTTATATTTTCATATATTATGTTAATAGGTTCTGAAAACGCCGATGACGACACCTAAAATCCGGCAATCGCGAATAATGATAGGTTCGTAATCGTCATTTTCCGGCTGCAGGCGAATATGATCCTTTTCGCGGTAAAAGCGTTTTACCGTTGCTTCATCTTCTATGAGGGCGACGACGATTTGGCCGTTTCGCGCAATATCCTGAGGGCGCACAATAAGAAGGTCATGTTCCAGTATACCTGCGTCTTTCATACTGTCACCGCGGACGGTGAGCATAAAGCAGTCATCATCGCCGACAAATTCCGCCGCAAAGGGGAAGACATCTTCGACATATTCATCCGCCAAAATTGGGGCACCTGCGCGAACCTCGCCGATGAGGGGAAGGGGAACAAGTTTTTTTGAACGCCACGTGCCTTCGTCGAGAAGCTCGATTTTTCTGTTTTTGGCCGGGTCGCGGCGAATAAAACCGCGTTCTTCCAGATCACGCAAATACTTGTGTACCGTAGATGTCGAGCTGAGACCGACTTCCGTACATATTTCGCGAACTGACGGCGGACAACCGCACGTGTGTATACATTCACGCAGATATTCCAATACTTGCCGTTGCCGTGTATTGAGCGTCTTTTCCGAGTTCATCATTATTATAGTTCACTCCAAGTCTTATGATGATTTTATTATAAACAATAGCCTATTAAAAAGCAAACATTTGTTTCCTTATTCCTTGACAAAACAAATGTTCGGCGATATAATAAAAACGTCAGGAGAACGAACGTTCGCGGAACATTTGTTTTCATCGGAGCAGAGGAGTGTAGGAGAATGAAAAGAAAAATTCGAAAAAAAAATCATACATACGGCACCATTCGCTTTATTTTTATGGCGGTAATACTGGTTGCGTCCTTGACGCAGCTCGGTTGGATCGGTAATTCTCACAAAGAATATGTAACAGTTCAAGTCCGTCAGGGTGACACGCTTTGGCAAATCGCCTCCGAGGCGACTGCCGACGGCGACGACGTACGTAATACGGTCGTCGATATAGTGAACGCCAACAATCTGGGCCATAACGAAGATATTTATCCCGGCCAAATATTGAATGTGCCCGTCTCGGAAAGTACTGCAGCACACATGCATATCAGCAACTCCTAATGAGATTTATCTCCGGTAATCTTAAAAATCGGATTATCAATGAGCCTGTCCGCTTCGTCAATATAACGGCGCACGATAGACTGGGATTTATGCCGCGTTTGACGCATAATTTGTCGTTCTTCCACGTGATGCTGCGCGGCCGATGTGGCAAAGCCGTGACGCAGACTGTGGGCGCCGTATTCCTTCGGGTCCATGCCGACGGCACTGACGTATTTCTTTACGATTAAGGCAATGGATTTATCCGATATATGTGTTTTGCGGAGAGTCCGATTTTTCGTAAAACCGCGAAATACGGGACCGGTCGTGATCTGAGCCGACTTCAGCCATTCCTTTAAGGCATGCACGGCACAAACTGATTTATCTTCTACTGCGGGAATGGCAATCATCTGGCCTTGGCCGACCTTATCGGTCTTCGTATTTCTCAGCGTAATGAGAAGACCTAAGCGGGAAAAACGCAAATCCTCCACATCGAGGCCCGCAATTTCGGAGCGCCTCATGGCACCGTAAAAACCGATTAACAAAATCGCCTTATCACGTGCCTGTTCAAGCTCATGACCATCCAAATGAAGGAGCATCTCCTTCAGATCATCAAAGAGAATCGGCATTTTTCCCTGTTGAAACGTACCTTTCATGCGTTTTATACCGCGCAGGGCATTTTTGACAAGTGGCATGCGGCACGGGTTATCGGCAAGGCCGGCCGCATCGAAATTTTCCGTAAGCGCGCTGATTCGCCGGGCTACCGTATTGGCCTTGGCGTTGTCGGCCAAGTCGTTTATGTAATTGACGATTGTCTCCGGCGCGGCAGGGAAATATGATACCTCGTGCTGCGTACACCAGTCACAAAAATCCTTCCAATCCGACGCATAGGCGGCGACCGTATTATCCGCATGAGCCACATAAATACTTTGGCGCGCCTTGTCCGTAAGGTTCTTGTTGTTTTCGACGGCCGCCGTTCGGCCGATATAAAAATCCTTTAAACTATCGTAATTCATAGAAAACTCCTATATAGCAAGCAACTGTAACATTCTAAAAACACGGATTTTATCACATTGACCGGTCTCTCGCCGTATATTAAAGTAGATTTAAGAAATAAAAAAGTGTCTCTAGGAGGTATTATGAAGTCATGAATATTCGAAAAATTACGAACGGCTTGCGCATAATTAACCTGATCCTCAGTGTGGTTGCATTATTCGTGACGGTCAAAGCACTGAAAGAAACCAAGTACGATTACGATGATGAGTATGAAGAAGATGAAGAGAATGAAGCATCGTAATTCGGCTTGGAATCGAGCCAAGGATTTTTCCTAAACTTTCATCATTAACTTCCGATAACGTTAAATTATCGGAAGTTATAGGCCGTACACATCATAGCACACCTTCAGAGTGTTTGTAAAGCGCTAATCTTCACCAATTATGAACGAATTAAAGTATCTCTCATAACTGCACGAAACATGCTGAAACCCTACAAAAGTTTTATATTTTTTTGGAAAATCGCGCGTCATGAATTATATATTATTTTTCCTATATCCACCTTTATGGTCCCATATATAGCTTGTCTTCTATATTTGGGCGCAAATACGATATGGTATTTGCATCTCCATTTACTGTGTGATAAGCTTTGTACGTCATTCATTGACAGTGAACCTCCTATCCGTTATGTGATGTGGTTGCCAGACCATCATCATTCTAACACAGGAGGTTCCTTCTTTTTCTATAAGTATTTTTTGCTCCCCCAGTAAACTGGGGGTTTAGTCATGCCTGTTCGGCGCCAATAAAAAAACTGGCTGATAGTCGTATCAGTCAGTTTTTTTATTATAGGGCTTGAATCTCCTGATTAGACATAACTACAAATCGATATCGTGGATTGGGCGATCGTTGTCAGTCGAATCATCAAAGCTCTCTACATGACGGCCATCTG
This sequence comes from Megasphaera coli, assembly GCF_900095855.1. Taxonomy (GTDB): domain Bacteria; phylum Bacillota; class Negativicutes; order Veillonellales; family Megasphaeraceae; genus Megasphaera; species Megasphaera massiliensis_A. The sequence goes on from NZ_FMIY01000002.1 coordinate 577,958, forward strand.
CAAGCTTAATTGTATACTGGCACGATTCGTCATCATGTCTTTGCCAGACGTTCGCTTTGAACCCCGCCTGGCAGCTCAACTGTCCAATTCCAGTAGTTTCGCCCCCAATCGCCGAGGTGCCAATCTGTAGATTGATGCATGAGCCGGTTAAACCACGAAAAACCGGCATAATAGTTTATTTTCAGTGCTTTCATTTTTGTTTTCTCTTTTTTTATTTATTTTGACTTCGGGCCGAATACACGATCCATCCCTGCGGCAGTTACCAGCCAGATCCGCCCTGCTCGCCGCGCCTCATCAGCCGTAAACCGCGGCGCGAAATTTTTACCGCCCGTACAAGCACGCTGCACATTGCGCGGTAACGTGTCCCAGATGACCGCCGCTTCGGCAGCGGTCATGACCTCATGTAATGCGTTGTTGTGTACCACGTCTACAGCTCCTTTACATAAATCCGATCTCTTGCAGAGTTCTCCCTGATCGAAAAACTTTTTCAAGAGAGTACAGTCCCATTTTTCTTTTAAAAGTTGCGTCCTGAAACAAATGTATTCCCCGCCGGGCAGTAATCTATTTGCGGTCTGAATTTTCCTTCAATCAATGCCGATACGTCAACGACATACCCGTATTGCCGGCGGTAAGGCAAATATCGAATATTTAAACTCTTGTAACTCCGAATCAAATCTGTGCGAAGAGTTTATTTTTTGTCCGTTCCGCTTCGGATTTTATTTTTTCAATGTCCAAGGTGACAAATTCCTTGTTGTGCAGCAGGAGCTTTCCGTCTACAAAAACTGTATCCACGTCAAAGCTGTTTGCCGAGTAAGCCATTAAGGAAAGCGCGTCGTTTTTCGGATACCAATGAAGTCCCGAGCGGTCAATGCAGGTAATATCGGCTTTATAGCCTATTTCCAGCTTGCCTGCATCCGTATACCCCAAAGCCCTGGCACCGCATTCCGTCAGCATGTTGACGGCCGTTTCCGCCGGGATGGCCGTCGGTTCCAACGTATTTGCCTTGTGTACAAGTGCAGCTAAGCGCATTTCTTCAAAAATATCGAGATTATTATTGCTCGACGCTCCGTCTGTTCCCAAGGAAACGACAATGCCCTTTTCCAGCATCTTTTGTATAGGTGCAAAGCCGCTGGCCAGCTTCAGGTTGCTGCCCGGATTGTGGGCGACGCGCACCTTTTTCTTTGCCATTATCTCCATATCCGCCTCATCAATCCAGACACAGTGTGCCGCCAGGCAGCCGCCGTCAAAGACGCCGATGTCGTCGGCCCAGGCAATGGGTGACTTGCCGCATTGAGAGCGAATATTTTCCACTTCACCCTCGGTCTCGCTGAGATGCATATGTATTTCCGCCCCTACAGAGCGGGCCGTTTCCACGACTTTGCGCAGATACGGCTCCGGGCACGTATAAGGCGCATGGGGGCCGAACATGACTGTAATGCGGCCGTCACAGCTGCCATGCCAGTTGTTATAAAATTCCCTGTTTTCCTGAAGCGCTTCCTCCGCATTGGGCGTTATCCCCGTAAGGCCGCGGCACAGGCAGGCGCGGATACCGGCATCGCAGACCGCCTCGGCAACATGATCCATGAGGAAATACATATCCGCAAAGCTCGTCGTGCCGCAGCGCAGCATTTCGGCAATACCGAGCATGGTCTGAGCGTAGACAATATCACCGTCCAGCTTTGCCTCGGCAGGCCAAATCTTTTTCTCAAGCCAGTCCATGAGCTGCATGTCATCGGCATAGCTGCGAAAAACCGTCATCGCAATATGGTTGTGCGTATTGACAAAACCCGGCGTCGCGAGCATGCCCTTGCCGTCAATGCAGGTATCATATACGGATGTATCCGTTACTTCTACGGGAAAGCCCGTAATCCGGTCGTTCGTAATTTCAATATTTCGGGCTTCTTCTACAATATGATTGCGATAGACGGCAACATTTTTAAGTAAGGTTTTCATAAAACGTTTTACTCCTCTAGTCCAAGTTCAAATACTTGCGCTGCTCTTCCGTCAACGTATCGATGGCATATCCCATAGAGTGAAGCTTAATTGCAGCTACATTCGTATCTACTTCATGAGGCAAAACGTATACGCGATTTTCCAAGTTTTTCGCATTGTTTAAGATATACTTGGCGGCCAACGCCTGTACAGCAAAGGATAAATCCATGATTTCAGCGGGATGACCGTCACCGGCGGCGAGATTCACGAGTCGGCCTTCGGCAAGAAGGTTAATCATGCGACCGTCAGGAAGCTCGTATCCTTCTATATTGTGACGCACTTCGCTGTGGCGTACTGCCAGCGCTTCCAGTTCGGGCTTATTGATTTCCACGTCGAAATGACCGGCATTGGCAAGGAGAACACCGTCTTTCATTTTCTCCATGTGCCGGCCGCGAATAACATCTTTATTGCCTGTCAACGTGACGAAAATATCACCCGTTTCAGCCGCTTTTTCCATGGGCATGACTTCAAAACCGTCGAATACGGCTTCAATCGCCTTAATCGGATCGACCTCCGTAACGATAACATGGGCACCCAATCCTTTGGCACGCATGGCACAACCGCGACCGCACCAGCCGTAGCCGACGATAACAACGCGCTTGCCGACAACGGTCAAATTGGTCGTACGCATGATGCCGTCCCATGTGGACTGCCCCGTTCCGTAACGGTTGTCGAAAAGGTATTTACAATAGGCATCGTTTGCAGCGATCATGGGAAATTTCAGTTTCTTTTCTTTTTCCAGTCCGCGCAGCCTGTTCACGCCCGTCGTCGTCTCTTCCGTACCGCCGAGGAGCCGCTCCGTCGCGTCGCTGCGGGTCGTATGCAGGAGATGTACCAAATCGCCGCCGTCGTCAATGATAATATGCGGTTTGTGGTCGAGGGCTTTATTCAGATATGCGAAATATTCTTCTTCCGTGCAGCCGTGCTTTGCGTATACGATAAGACCGTCTTCCGCCAAGGCGGCTGCCACGTCATCCTGTGTCGATAAGGGATTGCTGCCCGTGACAATAACTTCCGCGCCGGCCTTATGCAAAACCGTCGCCAAATAAGCCGTTTTCGCTTCCAAATGGACGCTGACAACAACGGTCTTTCCCGTAAAGGTCTGCTGTTTTTTTAAAGTGTCGCCGATGTTGTTCAACGTCGGCATATACCGATCAACCCAAGCTATTTTTTTATGCCCGCTCGGCGCAAGGCTTATGTCGCAGATAATAGAATTCATAGCCAGTATCCTCTCTTATACGGTAAAAAATTTTGCCACGCTCTCCGGTGCAGGCGCTTCGATGACGCCCCGCTCCGTAATGATGGCCCTTATGTTTTCATGCGGCGTCACGTCAAAAGCCGGATTAAAGACGGCAATGTCCTTTAACGCAACGGGTACGCCCTGTATTTGTCGTACTTCATCATGATTTCTCTCTTCAATGGGAATTTCTTCACCCCTTTGCATGGATACATCAAAGGTCGATGTCGGCGCGGCGACATAAAAGGGCACGCCCAATTCCTTGGCCGCTATGGATAGGCCGTACGTACCGATTTTATTGGCCGTATCACCGTTTGCCGCAATACGATCGGCACCGACGATGACGGCGTCGACTTTTTTCGTCTTCATAACCCAGGCAGCCATATTGTCCGTTATGAGCGTAACGGGAATACCGTCGGCATAAAGCTCCGTCGCCGTCAGGCGGGCTCCCTGCAAAAGAGGGCGCGTCTCATCGGCATAGACCCGTTCAAGGCAGTTCTGTTCATGCAAAGCACGAACGACGCCCAAGGCCGTACCGATTTCGGCGGTCGCCAAGGCACCGGCATTGCAATGTGTAAGGAGTGTAAGCCTTTTTCGGCCCGCCTCTTCAAGCAGGGCTTCTGCACCGAACTTGGATATACGCCCGTTAATTGCTATATCATCTTTATGAATACGAACGGCTTCCCGCTCCAATGCGGTCGTAATCTGAGCCGGCGTCCGCCCCGCGGCACTTTCCGCCTCGACTGCTTTCATCATGCGCCGCAAGGCCCAATGCAGGTTGACTGCCGTAGGACGCACGGCAGCAAGGGAAGCGGCAATTTCTTCCAATTCCGCAATAAACGCAGTCGTCTTTTCACTGCCGCCGGCTTGGATCTCCGCCGCCGCTAAAACGACGGCATAAGCCGCAGCAATGCCTATAGCCGGTGCACCCCGCACGGCGAGAACGGAAATGGCCTCGCGTACTTCGCGCCATGACGTACAGCGGCGATATACTTCTTCCGACGGCAATTTTGTTTGATCCAATACTATAAGTGTTTTATTTTCCCAACGCAATGTTTTCATTTATGCCTTAAATCCGCCGTATTCCGCTAAGCCGTGGCGGCATTCGCAATCGTCGTCGCCGTATAATTCAATGGCATGCATCAAGAGGCTCTGAATACGCCGGGAATTTTCTTCCATACGCTCGTTTACTTCCGCATGTGTTTGCGGCTGATCGGCTATACCGGCAGCATAATTGGTAATCATGGAAACCGTGGCATAGCAAATTTCCGCCTCTTTTGCCAGGCATACTTCGGGAACTGTCGTCATACCGACAACGTCACCGCCCAGTTGACGGAACATCCGGATTTCCGCAGGCGTTTCAAAGCGAGGTCCCGACGTGCATACATAGGTACCGCCGTTGTGTACGGGATAGCCGAGGTCTTCGCCGGCTTTGACCAGGGCAGCGCGCACCTTCGGGCAATACGGCGTCGTCATGTCCACGTGGACGACGCCGTTGGCACCGCCGTCAAAGAAAGATTCATGGCGCGAGTTCGTAAAATCAATAAACTGGTCGGGCAGGACGAAATCGCCCGGCTTGCGTTCCCTCGTCATAGTCCCGACTGCAGTCGTCGCAAAAACAGCTGTTACGCCGAGACGTTTCAGGCCCAGAATATTTGCTCTGTAATTGATCAGGTGCGGCGGAATGGAATGCATCTTTCCATGGCGCGGCAGAAAGATGATTTCTTTACCGCCATACGTGCCGCGTAAATAATGAATCATGCCGTAAAACGTGGGCAAGCGGTCTTGCCGCACATTTTGGAGCAGCTTCGTATCGCATACTCCCGTACCTCCGATAATAGCAATCAAACTCATACGAATCACTCCTTACCCTGTAATTATTACTTATTTTCCGCCTTATTTTTACGGGCATAAAGCGCTGCCAATTCATCGTGGCTGATAACGTATTTTGCGCCGCAATACCGACAGGTCATTTCTACCTGCGGATCTTGCAGGAGCTCTTTTTTGTCTTCGTTCCGTAAAGAAAGAAGGACGTTCTCAATGCGCTCCAACGAACAGGTACAGCGCCAATAGAGGGGTTGCCTGAATAATTCTTTATAGTGCAGACCGTCCATAATCGTTTCGACCATCCCCTCTCCATTCGGATGGCTGCGTACATATGATGTAAATATGCCGATTTTGCGGATATTCTCCTCCACTTTCGCCAAGTCATCATTATTTGCGCCCGGCAAGGCCTGTACGAGAAATCCGCCGGAAACGGCAATCGAATAATCCCGCTCGACCAGTACGCCCAGATTTATGGTGGAACGTATCTGTTCGGATGTATAGAGGTAATATGCCAAATCTTCCGCGATTTCTCCCGACACTAACGGCGATTGGCTCGTATAGGTCGTCTTTTCCGGCGTAAATCGCGTTACCGCCACTTCACCGTCCGTGCCGACCGCTTTTCCGACATCAAGCTTCCCGTTCGCCTTAAGCGGCAAGTCAAGCTGCGGATTATCTACATAACCGCGCACCCTATTGGAATTGAAGGCGTCCGCATGAATGACACCGAGCGGTCCTTTGCCGTCAATGCGCAAGGTCACGCCCTCCCGATTTTTATAATCTCCCGCCAGAAGGAGCGCTCCCGTCATGGTTCGGCCCAAGGCGGCACAGGCTACCGGCGAGAGGCCGTGCTGCCGGCGCGCCGTTTCCGTAATATTCTTGGTCAGCGCCATGGCAACGCGTACGTTCTCCTCGCTCGTATAGTGGACAATATAATCTTTGCACTTCATTACTAAGTTTTCCTTTGCATGTATTCCGATAAAATTGACTAGCGCAGATTCAGGAGTTTCGTTTTTACAATCCGTTTGACCGATGCGTCCAGTCTTTCCCTGCCGATTCTTCCTTGGCGAAGTGCCTGCAGAATGCCGTTATATACTTTTTGCTCATGATCGTACTCATGACAGACCATAATGATATCCGCACCGGCGAGAATGGAACGGACGCCGAGTTCTTCAAACGAATACAGCTCCGTGACGGCGCCCATTTCCATGTCATCCGTAATGATAAGCCCCTTATACTGCAGTTCCTTACGCAACAGGTTCGTCATTACGGCGTATGAAAGACTGGCCGGGCGGTCACCGTCCAGGCCGGCATAGGTCAAGTGCGAGACAAGTACCATATAACGGTTCATATCATGAGAAGCAAACATTCTTGAAAACGGCTGAACGTCCCGCCGCAAAAGTTCCATCCGCGGCGCGGAAATAACGGATCCGGCCCGATGTGAATCGACAACGGCCTGACCGATGCCGGGAAAATGCTTCAGCACATATACGATATGTGCCCTTTCATAGCCGTAACCTGCATTGCTGACAAAATCGAATACCCGGTCGGGCGAGTCGCCGAAAGAACGCGAATCACTGCCGCTCACATCGGCAACGGGGGCAAAATTAAGGTTTATACCTATGTCCTTTAACTGCATCCCCATAGAAAAAGCATAATCTTTGGCCTCTTCTGCGTTGCCGGACAGCCCCGTTTCCCGCTGTGACGGCGGAACCGACAAGTCCGAACGCATGCGGGCTATATCACCGCCTTCCTCGTCGACGCCGATAAACAACGGCACCTTTTGCCCGGCTTCTTTTTGCAAATCGGACGTTAAAGTTCGGACTTGGTCGCGGTTGTGCATGTTTCGGTCAAAAAGGATGATATTGCCTATATTATACTCATGCAGCATACAGACCGTATCAGCGGACACGTCCGTACCTTGAATGCCGATCATGAGAAGTTGTCCCACTTTTTCAGCATCCGTCATGGATGCAACAATGCGTTCCGCTTCCTCGTCTACGGAAAAGACGCCTGTTTCTTCGCTTCCCGAATGTATGGGAAAGTCCTTTCCCCGTACGGTGTCGGTACTGCAACCGCTGCCAATCAGAAGCGCAGTCAGGCTCATAAGCAGGAGCAGGAGTCCGAAAAGTCTCGCTCCATTGCGGTCGGTCATTTATATGCTTTTCAACAAGTTCGCCATTTCAATGGCCGAACTGGCTACATCGAAACCCTTGTTGCCCGCTTTCGTGCCGGCCCGTTCAACGGCCTGTTCAATGTTTTCCGTCGTAACGACACCGAAGAGTACGGGAACACCGGTGTGCAGCGATATTTGCGCAATTCCCTTTGCAACTTCGTTGCAGACCAGATCATAATGGCTCGTAGCACCGCGAATAACGGCCCCCAGGCAAATAACGGCGTCGTATTTCCCGGAAGCGGCCAGCTTTTGTGCGGCCAAGGGGATTTCAAAAGCACCCGGGACCCATGCGGTCGTAATATCATCGTCATCAACGCCGTGGCGATGCAAGGCGTCATAAGCGCCGCCTAAAAGACGGCTGCCGATAAACTCGTTGAATCTGGCTACGACAATACCTATTTTAAGACCTGAACCGAGCAATTGTCCTTCTTTAATATGTGCCATAATATATCACTCCTCTTTAATATATCAAAATCCGTTTTCCAACAAGGTACTTAGGGTCAGCGTGTTTTTTTTACCGCCATAGGGTTCCGTAAAGCGCCGCACATACTTGCCGATAATATCCGTTTCCAAGTTGACGCAGGCGCCGACCGGCCTGTTCGGCAAGGTCGTGTTTCCCATCGTATGGGGAATGACGGATACGGAAAACTCCGTCCCGCCCACTTCGGCTACAGTCAGACTGATGCCGTCAATGGCAATAGAGCCTTTTTCTACAATATACGGAATCAGTTCCGGCGGCGTTTTTATATAAATAAATTGCGCAATGCCGTCTCGGACGATACGCGATACCGTTCCTGTTCCGTCTATGTGGCCGCTCACAATGTGACCGCCCATACGGCCGCCCATTTGCACGGCCCGTTCCAAATTGACTGCGGAGCCGCTGCGAATATCTTTTAAGGAAGAACGGCGCATAGTTTCATGCATGACGTCTGCAGAAAAGAAAGATTCGGACATATCCGTAACCGTAAGGCAGACGCCGTTAACGGCAATACTGTCGCCGATGTTCGTTCCGCCCAATACTTTATCGGCAAGAACGGTCAGTCTGATGGAATCCGGGCGTCTGTTCATAGTGCCGACGGTACCCAATTCCTCAATGATTCCAGTGAACATAGGCGCCCTCCCGGTTCTTATTATACGCTTCAATAAAGATATTGTTATCGTGAATTTCCGCCGTATCGTATATGAGTTCCATGCTTTCCGAGAGCTCGTCGGCACCGAGTCCGCCGACGGACGGTTTCGCATCGGCACCGCCAATAACCTTATCGCCGATAAAAGCGTATATCTTATCAACCAGGTTATCGTCAAAAAAAGCTCCTTGAACCGTACTGCCGCCTTCTATGAGTATGCTGTGAATGCCCATGTCGTACAACATGGTGAGCATCACCTGCAAATCCACTCTGTCCGTCTTGTCGAGCGGGGTGAGAAGCACCGTCACGCCGGCCTCTTCCAATGCTTGCCGTTTAGGGGCCGGGCAGTGCGCCGTTGTAACGACGATTGTCTTAGCCTGCTTATCCGTCACGAGAAGGGAGTTTAATTCCGTACGGCCCGCCGAATCGAGGATGACACGTGCCGGCTGACGCGGCGCCGTATGCCCTTCCCGTGTCGTACGGCTCGTCAAAAGCGGATTGTCCGCTTCGACCGTCTTGATGCCGACGAGAATGGCATCGTAAAGAGAGCGTAAATAATACCCCCGCTTACGTGCCCACGCATTGGTGATCCACTTGGATTTTCCCGTCCTTGTAGCCGTCGAACCGTCCAGACTCTGCGCCAGTTTAACGGCAATAAAAGGCTTTTGCGTAAGCATATTCTTAATAAACACTTCGTTTACCTTGATTGCCTCTTTCGATAAAAGCCCGACGATGACGGGAATTCCGGCATTGCGCAAAATAGCTGCTCCCTTACCGGCTACGAGCGGGTTCGGATCCAACATGGCACAGACTACCTTGGCTACGCCCGCTTTCACCAGCGCCCGCGCACACGGCGGAGTTCTGCCGTAGTGAGCGCACGGTTCCAACGTGACATATACCGTAGCGCCCTTTGCCCGGGCTCCCGCTTCCTTTAAGGCCCATACCTCCGCATGAGGCGTGCCTGCCCGGTGATGGTAGCCCTTGCCGACGATTTCCCCGTCTTTTACGATAACACAGCCGACCGACGGGTTCGGCGACGTATACCCCATGCCTATTCGCGCCAAGGCAAGCGCTTCTTCCATGAACGCAGCTTCTTCCACTACTTTCACCTCTTTTTAACGATATAAAAAGGCTATTGGCAAAAACCAATAGCCTCATATGAGCATAACAAATAAACTGTCTTTTTCATCCAGACTGTCACTGTCGGTACCGGAATCGCACCGGTTCTGCCGTAAAGCTCGCGGACTGTCACCGCCGGTCAGGAGTTGAAAGCCGTGCTTTCTCACCTTGCCTCAAAGACTATGGACAGTATGCATTTTTCTATTGCAAATTATATCATACATGTACGGTCAAAACAAGAAAAGACGGCCTTTATTAAAATTACGGCTGCCGCCGTAATGACGCAATGGCAGCCGCTCTGTCTGCTTTTCCGAAAACGGCGCTGCCCGCTACAACCCACGTAGCGCCCGCTTCAACAACACTGTGCACGATTTCCGCATTAATACCGCCGTCCACCTCGATGACGGCCCGTGTATTGCCGGCAGTCTTTAAGAGTTCTGCGGCAACTTTTATCTTATCGACCGAATAGGGAATGAATTTTTGTCCGCCGAAGCCCGGATTAACGCTCATAATGAGTACCATATCGACGAGAGAAGCGACACATGCCAAGGTCTCGACAGGTGTGGACGGATTAAGGGCCACACCGCACTTCATTCGATTTTCTTTAATCTGATGCAGGACGCGGTCCAAATGAGGACATACTTCCTGATGAACCGTTACGTACTGCACGCCTGCTGCGGCAAGGCTTTCAATATAGTTTTCCGGATGTTCCACCATAAGGTGAGTGTCAAAAAGGAGGTTCGTCCAATTGCGCAACGCCGCAATGACAGGTACGCCGAAGGTAAGGTTCGGGACAAAATGGCCGTCCATCAAATCGAGATGAACGAAGTCGGCCCCTCCCTTTTCAATGTCTTTCAATTCGTCGGCAAGACGGGAAAAGTCCGCTGATAACAGTGACGGTCCGATTTGAATCATAGTTTTATTTCCTTTCCTGAATAGAATCCGTTACTTTGCAATATGTTTCATATCGCTCCGGTAAAATTTTTCCCGCCGTTAACGCCTCTTTTACGGAACAGTCCGGTTCAAAACGATGAACACATGACGAAAAGCGGCAGCGGCCGGCATGGGTCGCCAAATCCGGCATCAAAGGCAGGATTTCATGTGCTTTTAAATGCGAGAAATCGAGGGCGCTGAATCCGGGCGTATCGACGACATAGGTTTTTTCGTCAAGCTTCATAATTTCAGAGTGACGCGTCGTGTGGCGGCCTCTGCCGATTTTATCACTCACGGCGCCGACAGTCAGTTTTTTGCCGACAATGCGTGTCAGCAGACTTGATTTCCCGACGCCGGACGGACCGCCGAAAGCGGTCACCTTACCGCTTAACCGTTCGCGCACGGCAGCCAGACCTTTGCCGGTCATAGCGGAAACAAGAAAGACTTCATAGCCGCAGCACCTGTAAAAGGCGGCGTATTCTGCCGCTGTTTCCCGATCCAAATCACACTTGTTAAAGCAAAGAGACGGATGAATACCGCCATACTCGCAGGTCATGAGCATTTGATCAATGAGAAAGCGATTGGGATTCGGCGCAGCCGCGGCCATGACGATGAACATACCGTCTATGTTGGCTACAGCCGGCCGAATGAGTTTGTTCATACGGGGCAGGACTTTTTCCACGACGCCTTTCCCCGGATCGGTTGCCGTAAATTCCAACAAATCGCCGACGAGGACTTTCTCTTTCAATTTGCCGCGGCGGCGGCATTCAATACAGTCACCGCTGCCCGTATCGACATAGTAATAACCGTTGTAGTTTTTTATGACGCGGCCTTTGGGCATAGGTTATAATTCCTCTTCCTGTACGAGCGCATTGTTAATATATACTTTTACCTTCGTCTTGCCCGTTCCGGTGACACTCTTGGAAACATTGTCACCGCCGGACTGCATTTTGTCATAGACGGTCCTTGAACCGTTATCGTCTTCGACGACAATCTGGACGTGCTGGCCCGAAGCACCGCTGGGAACACTGATATTGACTGTTCCCGAATGAGTCGTTCCGCTTTTCGGCGTATCTGCCGACGCATATTCAATCGTCAGATCAACCGTATTGCCGCTGCCCGGCGTCTGGGCCGTTACCTTTGCCTGATTATTGGACTTATTGGCGTCAATGCCGCTGATAGTCCCTATCGTATAACCGGCATTTTGCAAGGTTGTAATAGCCGTATCCAAGGTCATGCCGATCGTACTGGGCGCGTCTTTTGCCTTTTTACCGTCATTCTTGCAGACGACGACATCTATTTTGGCGCCTTTGGCGGCTTTTTCCGGTGAAGACGGCGTTTGACCGATAATCTTGCCCTCCGCATATTCATCGCTGGGTGCATACGTTACACTGCCGACGGATAAGTGAATTTCTCTGAGCATCTTATCCGCTTCCGATACGGAAAGGCCGCGCAAATCGGGAATCAACACTTCCGTCCCCTCATTCCCCTTGCTGACAGTGAGATAAATGGTACGGTTCGCTTTAACGACGGAGCCGCCGCTCGGCGTCTGCGCAATAACTTCACCGATAGGCACGTCGGCACTTTCCACTTCTTTGACGGATACGGAAAGATTCTTTTTAGTCAATATGGATCTGGCGATTTCCACCTGCTTTCCCGTTACGTCGGGAACGGTAATATTTTCGGTGCTCCAGAAATTGCCGAATGAAAAAAATGCCCAAAGAAAGGCGGCAATGAATATACCTGCCATACTGAAGACGATGGTCTTTTTCGAGTGATTGCTGATGGAATCAATTATGCGAACGAAAATATTTTTCTTCTTTTCTTCTTCGTGCTTGCGCCGCGGCACGGCTTGAAGCTGCTGCGTATTGAAGTTGTTTTTTATAATGGGCATAGCCCCTTTATTACTGTTGACAAAGCCTTGGGACAGGCGCAATTCGGACATCATCTCCACGATTGTCTGAAAGCGGTCGTCCGGATTTTTGGCCAGCGCCTTCAGGATGCAGCGCTCTACCAAATGGGGAATACGGCGGTTATACTTTGTCGGCAAAACCACGTCATCCTGCACATGTTGTAAGGCGATGCCGATGGGGGTCTCTCCTTCAAAAGGCACGACACCGGTCATCATTTCATACATGACGACGCCTAAAGAGTAAATATCCGTTCGCTCATCTACGGGAGCCCCGGCTGCCTGCTCGGGAGAAAAATAATGAACCGAGCCGACGACGGAATCGTCATTCAAATTGGCCGTATTGGAATTTACGGCTCTGGCAATACCGAAATCCGCAACTTTCACGCGTCCCGTTTCCGTGACCAGGATGTTATGAGGCTTAATATCGCAGTGAACAATGCCGTTAGCATGGGCATGCTGCAAGGCGTCGCCGATGTCGAAAGTAATTTGAATGGCCGTATTAATGGGCAAATGGCCGTGTTTATCAATATAGTCCTTCAATGTTTCGCCGCGCACGAATTCCATGACCAAATAATGCACATTCCGGTCATAACCGACGTCGTACATATTAACAATATTCGGATGCGACAGCTTTGCCGCCGCCTGCGCTTCCTGATGAAAACGCATAACAAAATCCCGATCCTCACTGTACTTGCTGTGCAGTATCTTTACGGCAACAATACGATCAAGCAGAATGTCCTGAGCTTTATATACACTTGCCATCCCGCCGGAGCCGACTTTTTCCAGTATTTTATATCTGTTATCCAATATATGACCGATCATATCAGAATCTCCATCACTTTCATACTAATCTCAAGTATCCGCCGAATTCGGTTAAACCGTTTTTAAAATAACCGTTCCGTTGTCCGGCGCACCTTCTTCATAAATAAGAGCAAACAAATCCTTTACAATTTGCCGCTCCGACCGGGCCGTATCCGCCAGGAAGCCGGCTATCCTCTTTTCATCGAGGCAGCCGGTCAAGCCGTCCGAACAAAGGAGAATGCGATCGCCCGGTGCAACCGGGAAATCTCCTCCGTCAACAGGCAGCTCTCGCTCCACACCGACGGCTCGTGTCAATACATGCCTTTGCGGATGCGTTTCCGCCTCGGCCGCCGTAATGCGGTGTTTGGCCAGTAAATCATGAATAACCGTATGATCCGTTGATATTTGCCGTAATGCACCGCCTTTGGGCAATATATAGATGCGGCTGTCACCGACATGGGCCCAATAAGCCGTACGATCCGCGACGGCAACGACGGAAAGTGTCGTTCCCATGCCCTGCAGAGACGGATCTATGGCGATTTTACTGAGGATACAGTCATTTGCGTAAAGAGCGGCCCTTTTCAATTGTTCTGCAGAACCGTGAGTATAATTGGCAAAATAGAACGCCACTGAATTTACGGCTGTACGGCTGGCTATTTCGCCGCCTATATAACCGCCCATCCCGTCAGCGACGGCCATAATATCACCGTTTTCACTGATATAAAAGGAATCTTCATTAATGCTTCGGACCAAACCGATTCGCGATTCCCCGTAAATACCCAAAGTTTCACATCCTCCCTGTATCCGTAGTGATACGTGACCGGATCTGTATTACTGCTTCTGCATGCGTTTTATGCGAAGCTGGCCGCATGCAGCCTGTATATTGCCGCCCATTTCCCGACGTAATGTAATATTGATGCCGTGTTCTTTCAAATATCCTGTAAAACGACGTATTTCCTTTTGCGAAGGACGGCATAAGCCTACATCATAATTATCGTTAACAGGTATGGCGTTGACCAGTATATTTCTCCCGCCTAAAAGGTGCCGTAATTCGTCGGCACAGGCAAGCGTACAATTCAAATCTTTAATTAAAATATATTCAAAGGTCACTTTTCTGCCTGTCCGGTCAAAATACCGATCACAGGCGGTCAAGATATTTTTCAATGTGTATGTATCGGCGACAGGCATAATGGAGCGCCGCAGATTGTCGTTCGGCGCATGCAGGGAAACGGCAAGATTGAGTGGCAGTCCTTCCGTTGCCAAGCGCTCCATAGCCGGCACAATACCGGAGGTGGACAGTGTCATATTGCGATAGCCGAGATAAAAAGTATCTTTTTCATGGATGAGTCGTAAAAAAGAGAGGACATTATCGTAATTCAACAAGGGCTCCCCCGTCCCCATAAGAACAACGGAATGAAGGCCGGCCGTAACATATTTACGAAAAGCCAAAAGCTGCAATACCATTTCGCCGACTGTCAAATTGCGAATAAAACCGTTTTTCGCGGAGGCGCAGAAAGCACAATTTACGGCACAGCCGACTTGTGACGAAAGACAGACGGAGTTGCCGTAAGCGTGTTTCATAAGTACCGTTTCCACGGTCTGCCCGTCATAAAATTCCAGCAGCAGCTTCACCGTGTTGTCGTCCGGCGCTTTTTGTATATCTGCAAGCACGGGAAAGCAAATGGGCAGCTCCCCGGCAAGGGTTTCTCTGTCTCCCTGCGGCAGAAGGGTCATTTCATGCCAGGAAAAAACGTTCTGTTTGTATATGTAGTGCAAAATTTGGTCGGCTCTGAATTTTTTTATCCCTCGTTCGACAAGGAATGCCTGCAGGTCCGCCCTGTTCATAGCAAAAATATCGTTCATCCTATTCCTTTTTCTTAAGCTTGGCAATGAAAAAGCCGTCCAATCCGTCCCTCTGCGGCAAAATTCGCAAGTACGGTTCATCATGAGAAAAACCGAGTTCCGTACCGACGGGAATTACTTCAAATTCTTTATGGCGTTGCAGGAAATCGCCGACGACGGCACCGTTTTCTTCTTCATTTATAGTACACGTACTGTATACCAGCGTACCGCCGAGCTTTACACATTGCGCGGCACTTTCCAGAATACGCCTCTGTAAGGCCGGCAAGGGCTTTATATCTTCCGGCCGTTTCCGCCAGCGCAAATCCGGCTTATGACGTAAAATGCCGAGTCCCGAACAGGGCGCATCAACAAGCACGCAGTCCGCCTTATCAGTGTAAAGGGACCCTATTTTTTCCGCATCCTGCAGAACGACTTTTATATTCTTCAACCCCAGGCGAACCGCATTTTCTTCAATCAATTTCAATTTATGAGCGTATATGTCAAAGGCATATACGCGGCAGGTTTCCCCGCCGAGTGCGGCCAAATGAGTAGCTTTACCGCCCGGCGCGGCGCAGAGATCAAAAATAATGTTCCCCGGCTGCGGCCCCACAATATGGGCTGCCAATTGGGACGGCTCGTCCTGAATGAGTTCTAAGCCTTCAGCAACAATGCGCAGCTTATGAATCCCCGGATTGGTATCCAGGTAAATACCTTCCGGCGCGTGCTCCGCCGCGCGGCAGATAAAACCGTGCGCACGCAACCGTTCCATCAGGCCGGCCCGCGATATACGATTCGTATTGGCGCGAATGCACAGGGGCGGAACCGTATCAAAGTAGCGGCATAAAGCTGCCGTTTCCTCTTCGCCGAAATCTTTCAGCCACTTTCTGATCAACCAGGCCTGTTGATGGTATGTAAGCGATAAGTGCATTACCAAGTCGTCTTCCGGCCCGGGAACGACCAACTCATCCCGGCGTCGCAGACTGCCGCGCAATAAGGCATTGACAAAGCGTGACATCCCCGTATTGCCGAACCGTTTCGCAGCCGTAACCGCTTCATTGCAGGCTGCCGACGGCGGCACCCGATCCATAAAAAAAAGCTGATATAAACCGATTCGCAAAACAGCCAGACACACGGGATCGAGTTTTTCCGCCCTACGCGTGCCGAGGCGGTTGACGATCCAGTCTAAATAATTCAAAGAGCGCAGAGTACCGTATACGAGTTCCGTATAAAAGCGGCGCTCGCGATCGTCGAATTTTTGTTTTTTTATTGTCTGCGATACGGCAATATTGCTGTATGCGCCGTCCTTACAAACGGCCAAGAGCGTATGAAATGCGGCAGTGCGCGCGTCCATATATATTCTCCAGTCATATGCTTATGAATTTGTCAGCATCATATCCGTGTCGATATGACGGCTCCGCAAAAATTGTGCCGTCGTCATGCGTTTACGGCTTTCAGGCTGTACTTCTTTAACAGCGAGAGCATCTTTACCGGTCTGGACGATGAAGGTATTCTTCGTTACACCAATAACCGTTCCCGGTGCCGCATCATTTCCCCCCGCTATGTCGGCGGCCCAAATTTTTAAGCGCTTACCGTCCATAAATGTATACGCACCGGGCTGCGGATCCAGGGCACGCAGCCTGCGCTCGATGACGACGGCTTCATCAGTCCAGTCGATCAGAGCCAGCGATTTGTCAATTTTTGCCGTATACGTCGCGAGTTCAGGGTTTTGAGGAGATGCCTTCTTTTCATATGCAGCCAAATCCCGCAACACCGTGCAGAGTGTCTCCTTTCCTAAAACGGCCAACTTTTCAAAGAGCGTTGCCGCCGTTTCTGCCGGAGCAACGGGTATCATTGCCTGTGTCAATATATCGCCCGTGTCCATACCTTCATCAAGACGCATGACGGAAACACCCGTTACGGTGTCTCCCGCGAGGAGCGCATATTGTATGGGCGCGGCACCGCGATATTTAGGCAATAACGACGCATGCACATTAAGACAGCCGTGCGGTGCCGCCGTCAAAAGGGCAGGCGGCAATATTTTTCCGTACGCAATGACGACGATTACCTCCGGCCGAAGGCGGCGAAAGCCGTCGATTACGGCCTCATCCCGCAGCGTCAACGGCTGGAAAACGGGCAGGCCCAACTCGACGGCCTTCGTCTTGACGGGCGAAAAAGAAAAGGATTTGCCTCGGCCGCGCTGTTTATCCGGTTGTGTTACGACACCTGCGATTTCATGCCCCGCTTCCGCTAAGGAGGCTAAAGAAGGGACGGAAAAATCGGGTGTACCCATAAATAAAATTCTCATTATGCTTCGTCCACTTTGCGTAAATTCACGGCTTTTTCCGTAAATAAATGACCTGCCAGGTGATCCATTTCATGCTGAAAAATACGCGCTAAAAATCCTTCCGGCTCATAGATTACCGCTTTGCCGTAGCGATTTTTCGCGCGCACTTTAATCTTCGTATAGCGCCGCACATCTCCGTATATGCCCGGGACGCTTAAGCATCCTTCCGGTCCGTATTCCATTTCTTCCGAAGTCTCAAGAAGTTCCGGATTAATCAGCTCAATTAAGCCGCTGCCGTCATCAAGGACGATTAATTGAAGGGATTCGTTTATTTGCGGCGCCGCCAAGCCTACGCCTTCGGCGGCATACATGGTCGTCGCCATATCGTCAAGAAGCCGTTTAATACGTTTCGTTATGGTTTTTACAGGCTCTGCAGCCGTAGCCAGTACGGGCGCACCGGCTTTAACAATGCGTAAAGACGCCATTTATACTTTCTCCCATATATTTTTTCTCAATGTATCCCTATTATATCCCATTTCCTACAGTAATACCATAGCACATGTAGACCCGGCTCAAAAGGCCGGGTCTACGTCAATGAGAATACCTCTTTGCCAAAAGGCGGCTTCTCTCCGTATATACAGTTTTACGGCGCTAAGATCCGTATGGCGCAGTAAAAGGGCGATTCTGTAACGGTTGCGAATTTTTTTGATCATGTCCACATAAGGACCGACTATTTCTAAAGCTTCGTCACCGCAGCTGTCTTTATGTCGGCACAGTAAATCATACAAATGATTCCCCTTCTGCCAAAGCGTCTGTTCAACTTCGTCCGTAATCATGATTTTCATGAGTTTTTTAAAGGGCGGATACGCAAGCTCACGGCGAAATTTGATTTCTTCTTCATAAAAAGCCGCGTAGTCCTGGGCTTTGCTGTAAGCTATAACATAGTGGTCCGGCGCGTAGGTCTGCATGACGACACGGCCCGGAACGTCGCCGCGCCCGGCCCGTCCGGCAGCCTGCGTGAGAAGCTGAAAGGTTCGTTCTCCGGCCATGTACGACGGCAGATTCAGGAGACTGTCCGCCGCCAATATACCTACGGCTGCCACACCGGGAAAGTCGTGACCCTTGGCGACCATCTGCGTCCCCAGGAGGATGTCGAATTCATGCCGGCGAAAAGCTTCGATAATCACGTCGGCGCTGTTTTTACGCTTCGTCGTATCCTGGTCGAGACGGACGATGCGGGCCGCCGGAAAGAGCTCTTTCAGCTTAGCTTCCACCTTTTCCGTGCCGGCACCGAAAAATTTGATATATTTGCTGCCGCAATTCGGACAAAGCGCAGGAACCTCTTTTACGGCATCACAATAATGGCAGCGCAGACCGTCAGCCGCTTTATGATATACCATGGGCACATCGCACGTATCGCATTTGACGACATAACCGCACTTGCGGCACATGACGAAAGTCGAAAAGCCCCGCCTGTTCAAGAGAACAATAGCCTGCTTTCCGGCGCGCAGCGTTTCCGCCAGAAGATCCGCCAATTTATCGGAAAGAACCCCGTAATTTCCCAGTGCCAACTCTTCCCGCATATCGGCAATAGCGATTTGCGGCAGCGGCCTGTTGCGGACGCGGCGGCTCAGCTCAATAAGTCCGTACGTACCGTCGAGAGCCCGTTTATAATCGGAAACGGACGGCGTTGCGCTGCCGAGTACGACGGGACAACCGTAATAAGCCGCACGGCGGCGCGCCACGTTGACGGCATGATAGCGCGGTGCTTCTTCCTGTTTATAAGAGCCGTCATGTTCTTCATCGACGATGACCAGTCCCAAATCTGCAAAAGCCGTAAACACGGCCGACCTTGCTCCGATACAAATATGACTTTCTCCCTTTGCCATGCGGCGACAGTTATTACGCCGTTCTCCTTTGGAGAGGCGGCTGTGCATGACGACGATGTCATCTCCGAAACGGGCCGTAAAGCGGCGCACAATCTGTCCGGTCAGGCCGATTTCCGGTACGAGGATGAGCACCTGCTTACCTGCGGCAATGACGTCTTTTGCAAGGCGTAAGTACACTTCCGTCTTACCGCTGCCCGTGACGCCGCGGAGGAGCCATGTCTTTTTCTGATCTCCCTCTTGTATGCGCCTGACGGCTCTTTCCTGTTCCGGCATGAGCTGCCACGCCGTATCTTTCCCTTTGGCGACATCTACATAGGTCGTCTCCTTCTCCCGCTCGGCCCATTTGGCAAATCCGGCGTTAACCAGCTTTTTTGCCGTATCGCGACTGAAACCTTCCGCCATGAGCTCACGCAAAGGAACTTCTCCTTTTTCCGCAAGCAGAACCAGCAGGGCTGCCTGTTTTCGTTTTCTCATCAATACGCCGTCCCTGTCGCCATGCTCAAATACCAGCCATTTTTCCGTTTTGGCGGCTACGGCGTTACGCAGGTTTTCATACCGCACGAGGACGCCCTGCGCGAGAAGCCCTTCGACAAGAACCGGCGTAAAACGCTTGTACACATTCTTTTCCAAAGCATCATCGTGACTGCGCACGTATGAAAGTATCTCTTCTTCCTCAGCCGTTCCCGCATAGTCGGGCTTACCGAGTCCAAGTGTATATTCCCGTGCCAACCCCTGTTTATCAATAAGAAAAAGACGCAGGGCGTCGGCAAAATTGCAAAGGTAGTATTTACTTATCCAAAGAGCCGTATCGAGAATTTCATCCTGCGCGCCTGTCTGCGGCGAGAGGACAGTCAGGACAGGCTTCAGCGTATATGCCGTCTCTTCTCCCGCCTCGGGGCCTACGGCAATAACGATACCTTCTTCATACCGCTTGCCGAAAGGCACGAGGACACGGCTTCCCGCCTTAACCTGCGCTTCAATTTCGGGCGGCACGATATAGGTAAAGGCCTTTTGCAGTCGTTTGGCCGTAATATTGATAATAATCTGAGCAATCATGGCAACTCCCGAAAAGAGGGGAGACACAATGGCCTCCCCTCTTATGTGGACAATACTTATACTCTCGCTTCTTTGCGAAGGATTTCAGCTTTATCCGTCTTTTCCCACGGCAAGTCGAGATCGTTGCGGCCGAAATGACCGTAAGCGGCAACTTGTTTGTAAAGCGGTTTCTGTAAGTCGAGCATACTGATAATACCGGCCGGACGCAAGTCAAAGTGTTTGCGAATGAGGTCAACCATAGTCCGGTGATCGCATTTGCCCGTGCCGAAGGTTTCGACGTGAATCGAAACGGGATGGGCTACGCCGATGGCGTAAGCCAGCTGCAGTTCACATTTGTCCGCAAGGCCTGCGGCAACGATGTTCTTTGCCACATAACGCGCTGCATATGCTGCCGAACGGTCCACCTTCGTAGGATCCTTACCGGAAAAAGCGCCGCCGCCGTGACGAGCCATGCCGCCGTATGTATCGACGATGATCTTACGGCCCGTAAGGCCTGCGTCCCCTTGAGGCCCGCCGATAACGAAACGTCCGGTCGGGTTGATAAAAAGTTTTGTCTTTTCATCGAAGAGCTGATCCGATAATTCCGCCTTAATAACGTATTCGAGGATGTCCTTTTCAATCTGTTCGCGCGTTACTTCCGGACCGTGCTGCGTGGAAATAACAATGGTATCGATATGAACGGGCTTGCCGTTTTCATCGTATTCTACGGTAACCTGCGTCTTGCCGTCCGGGCGGAGATAGGTCAAAACACCGTCTTTACGAATTTTTGCCAGGCGGCGTGCCAAACGATGTGCCAAGGAAATAGGCAGGGGCATGTATTCTTCCGTTTCGTTCGTCGCATAACCGAACATAAGTCCCTGATCACCGGCGCCGATAGCATCAAAAGCGTCCGTATTGCCTGACTTGGCTTCCTGTGCCTTGTCGACACCCATGGCGATATCCGAAGACTGTTCGTCCAAGGACACGAGAATGCCGCACGTATCGCAGTCGAAGCCGTATTTTGCCCGCGTATAACCGATGTTGCGAACCGTTTCACGAATGATGTGCGGAATGTCGACATAGCACTTTGTGGAGATTTCGCCTACTACATGAACGAGCCCCGTCGTAACGAGCGTTTCGCAAGCTACGCGAGCGTCTTTGTCGTTTGCCAGAATGGCATCCAAAATGCTGTCCGAAATTTGGTCGGCCATTTTATCGGGATGACCTTCCGTTACGGATTCGGACGTAAAAAATTCATGATTTTCTGCCATATTATAAGCTCCTTCCGATTATTCCCAAAAAAAGCCCCTCTACAAAAGAGGGGCAAAATTACCCATCTTCCAGTCATTCCGACTGTTGGACTTAGCACCTTTACTGTGAGCAGGTTGCTGCGGCGTCATCGGGCCAATCCCTCTGCCGACTCTTGATGGAACGGTATGTTGTTTTGACTGATACTTATTATAAGGCACATAGGCCCGTATTGCAAGCAGTAAATTTTACGATCCTGTTTTCGCCCATAGTGAGCCGCTTACCTCACGACGGCAAATTATTTTTGACTCGTTTTTTCTTTATAAATCCGGGCGACACGAGCAATTATTTCCTTTGCCAATTCATCCTTGGTCATTATCTCCAGCGGCTCCGTCGTGCCGTCAGGATACAGGAAGGTCGCAATATTGGTCGAACCTTTAAAACCGGCCCCCTGTGCCGTCACATCATTGGCGATGAGCATATCCAGATTTTTTTTCTTCAATTTTGCCTGCCCGTAGGCCGTCACATTCTCCGTTTCCGCCGCAAAACCGACGAGAACCTGCCCGGCCTTACGCCGGCCCAGTTCATAAAGAATATCCGGGTTCTTGACCATATGCAAGGTCAAGTCGCCGCCCGTCTTTTTAATTTTCTGCGTCGCCTTGTGTTCGGGCCTGTAATCGGCAACGGCCGCCGCCTTTATGACGATATGGCAATCATCATAAAGACTATCGACGGCTTCTTTCATTTCACCAGTCGTCGTCACATCAACACGCGTTACGGCACAAGGCGTAGGCAAATCGGTTGGCGCCGCTACGAGCGTAACGTTCGCACCTGCCGCGGCGGCGGATTTTGCGATGGCAAAACCCATGCGCCCGCTCGAATGATTGCCGATGTAGCGCACGGGATCAAGCGCTTCCCGCGTGCCGCCGGCCGTAACAATAACCTTCAGGTTTTTTAAGAGCTCGGTCCGGCCCGTTACGTGCTCAATATATTCGACAATGCGCTCCGGTTCGGGCAGCCTGCCCGTTCCGCACGTACCGCAGGCCAACATTCCCGCATCGGGATCCATAATCAGGTAGCCGTGAGCCCGCAATTTGGCGAGGTTTTCCTGTACAATCGGATTGTCGAACATATTCGTATTCATAGCCGGTGCAAGCAAAACGGGCGCCGTCGTCGCCATAACGGCCGTCGTTGCCAAATCATCGGCAATACCGCCGGCTATTTTTCCGATAATATTGGCCGTAGCCGGAGCGACGACAAAGATGTCGGCCCATTGTGCCAGGGCGATGTGTTCCACGCGAAACTCGGACACGTCATCGAACATGGACAGCGCCACGGGATTTCCCGATATTTCCCGCAATGTCAAGGGCGTAATGAACTCCGCCGCATGAGCCGTCATGATACACTTCACTTCCGCTCCGGCCTTGCGCAGGCGGCCGGCTATAACGGCCGCTTTATAAGCGGCTATGCCGCCGCTTACGACGAGGACGACCTTTTTATGTGTGAGCGACATAGAAGACACCCTTTCCCTATTTAATGCCTGCCTGCGGCGTTTCGTACGTAATCTTTCCTTCATCAATTTCATCCATGGCGATGGAAACGACTTTATTCGTGTTCGTGCTGACAAAAGGTGCATCACCGTCCGTAAGTTCGCGCGCACGCTTTGCCGCCAACGTTACGAGAGTATACTTGCTGTCCACCTTCTGCATTAATGATTCCAATGTCGGTTTAATTAACATAATCCTTCATCTCTCCCGTTTATTTGATTTCGTACATCTTCTTAATAGACGCAATCAGGTTTTCATTACGCCAGGACTTGCATTCTTCCGCAGAAATGACGGCAACGGCTTTATTTATAGCCGCGTCCAAATCATCATTGACAATGACATAATCATACCTGGAAATCCATTCGAGCTCGGCACTCGCCTTGGCAAGGCGCCCGGCAATAACCTCTTCCGTATCGGTGTGCCGCTTATGGAGGCGCTTGGACAGGACGTCCAAGCTGGGAGGCACAATGAAGATAAACACGCCTTCGGCATATTTTTCCCTAACCTGCATGGCCCCTTGAATATCAATTTCCAACATGACGTGATTGCCCGCTTCCAGGCGGTCGAAAACGTATTTTTTCGGTGTACCGTAGTAGTGGCCGTATACGTCGGCATATTCCAAAAAAGCGTCTTCTCTGATGAGTTCTTTAAACTGTGCATTGTCGGCAAAAAAATAGTTGATGCCGTCCCGCTCTCCTTCCCGAGGCGGTCGCGTCGTCATGGAGACGGAATAACGGATTTGAGGAAACTTGTGCCGCAGGGCGCCGCAAATGGTGCCCTTGCCGGCACCTGACGGGCCGGACACGACAAGCAGGAGACCTTTATCCTTCATCATGGTCTTCCCCTTCCGCCGCGTCGGCAACCTCTCCGCCTGTTCCCGACATGCGGTGCGACACCGTTTCCGGGTGCAGGGCGGATAAGACGATTTGCCCGTGATCCATGACGAGGACGGAGCGCGTCTTGCGCCCGAAGGTTGCATCGACGAGGACGTTGCGTTCCCGCGCGTCCTGAATCATACGCTTTACCGGCGCCGATTCGGGACTGATGAGGGCGACCACCTTGTGGGCCATTACTATATTACCGAAGCCGATATTTAAAAGATTAGCATTCATCGTATCACCGTTATTCAATATTTTGGATTTGCTCACGTATCTTTTCAAGCTCGTTTTTGATGAGCAGAACCGTTTCCGTAACTTCCAAATCCTGCGTTTTCGAGCCGATTGTATTCGTCTCCCTGTTCATTTCCTGAACCAGAAAATCCAGTGAGCGTCCTATATCGCCGTTGCCGTTCAGCAGCTTTTTTAATTGTAGCACATGGCTGCGAAAGCGGACAACTTCTTCCGTAAAATCGGACTTGTCCGCAAAGACGGCAACTTCCTGAAGAATGCGGGCTTCGTCGATTTGCAGCTTCATCGGCTCAAGAAGCTTGATTACGCGCCGTCTCAGCCGTTCTTCATAAGCTGTCAAGATACGCTCCCTGCGGGACGCAATACATTCGATATGCTCTTCCATCGTATCGGCCCGCTTAAAAAGATCCGTGTGAATTGTCTCGCCTTCGCGGTCGCGCATAATCGTAACGGCATCGAGAGCCATGGTCACGCTCTTTTCAAAGACGGGCCAACATTCTTCTTCGTCAATAAGGGGCGGTTCCTGCGTAAACCAGTCGGTCGTCAAGGTCATGATTTCACTCAGCGTCGCCTCCTTTTCGCCGAAAAAACGGGCCTTTGCCGTATCCAGTGCAGTTTTACACGCTTCGAGGGCTTCGTAATCGATGCAAAACGATTGAGGCTGCAAGCCTTGTTCCGCCGCGGTCACGTATATATCGACTTTGCCGCGATGAATCACTTTTTTTACGGCCTGCCGCAGCTTATCTTCCAGCACCATGTAGGCGTGAGGCATACGGACGTTCAATTCAAGAAAACGCTGATTTACGGACTTTATTTCCACACAAACGGACAGTTTACCGTCACTGTAAGTACCGCTGCCGAATCCGGTCATACTGCGCACATAAAAACCTCCTTTAACCTGCTTGACTGTTATTGTTTAATCCTAATACGTACGGCCTGCCCTGTCAACAAAAGGATTGCACCCGGATGCATCCGGCTCCGTTCCCGCCGGTGTATGCGTATTGAACGGCTTTTTCCGAAAATGAATCGGACAATCCGCCGAAATATGAATATTGTACACCGACAGGATGACTATTACTCGTAAATCGCCTATAATAACAGATGTAATATAAAGGAGTATTTTCTATGAATCTTGACGGCATTACACTACACGTCCTGACGGCGGAACTGGCCGATTCTTTACGGGGCGGCCAAATATCCAAAATTTATCAGCTTCACGACAGAGGCCTGTATTTCCGGATCTTCAACGAAGAGGGGCCGTGCCACCTTATCATCACCTTGGACGGCTCGCCGCGCCTCTATTTGGCGGACAATCAGCCTGCCACACCGAACGTGCCGACAGCTTTGGCTATGTTCCTGCGCAAATATTATGAAAACGGACGCATTGCCTCCGTTTCACAACTCCATTTGGATCGTATCGTCGAAATCGGCGTAGACATCCTCGATATATCGGGAAAATTGGCAACCCGTAAGATACACGTCGAACTCATGGGCAAATACAGCAATGTCATCTTTACGGAGCATAACGTCATTTTGGAGGCCCTTATCAAAACGGGCAAGGGAAAGACCGCGCTGCGTACAATTGCGCCGAAGGAACCTTATGAATTTCCGCCGAACTTCATGCGCATGGATCCCTTCGACTTCTCCGTCCGAGAGCTTCTCGCCATGACGGCGAACGACACGGATGAAGAATTGGGCAAGTGGATGCTGCAGTACTTCAACGGTATGAGTACGCTCGTATTAAATGAGCTTGCCCTGCGGACGGGAACCGATCTGCACGCGCGCCTTGATGCGCTCACGGCGAAAGAAAAGGAAAACTGGTTTCATGCCGTCGTCACCTTGGGCAAGAAGCTGCAGCATGTTCGCGGGGCTTACGTCTATAGAAAAGACAATAAAGAAAGCATTTTTCCTCTCAAGCTTACAAGCCTCGCCGCCGGCCACACCGTCCGGTATTACAGCCGCATCCGGGACTATTTGAAAGAATTTCAGGATAATCAGGGCAGCTTGAACGGTGAGCAGGAAGCCCTGAGACGCAAGATCTCGAAGCTGACGGAACGGCAAGTCCGTAAAATGAAACGCATAAACGGCGAGCTTAAAGAAACGGACAAGATGGACACGTATAAGCTATACGGCGATTTGCTCATGATTCACGCCTATAAACAGGCGAATCACCAAAAATCCGTTACGGTGACCAACCTCCTCTCGGAAGCACAGGAAGATATAAAAATCACCTTGGATCCGGCTTTGTCCATTACGGATAACGCCAACAAGTACTACAAAAAATACACAAAACTGCGCAACAGAAAGCAAAAGTCCGCCGAACTGCAGGAAGAAAATCAAAAAGAGCTGGACTATCTCGAATCACTCGAATATGCCCTGCAAACATCGGTCACCAAGGACGAGCTCGCCGATATTAAGGCGGAAATGCACGCGATGGGCCTTTTGCAGCTAAGCGGCAAAGAAAAGTTGAAAAAAGAATCTGCCCAACAGATTCTGACCCTTCACGCAGACGGCATGGATATATGGATCGGCCGCAATAACAGGCAAAACGACTTTCTTACCTTAAAAAAGGCCCATCCTTACGATCTGTGGTTTCATGCAAAAAATCAGCCCGGCTCCCATGTCATCCTGGTCTGCCATAACGGCACGCCGACGGACGAGCAAATCGCGGCGGCGGCCGAATCGGCGGCCTACTTCAGCAGGAGCCGCCACAGTTCCAAGGTGGAAGTTGACTGTACGCTCGTACGAAATGTAAAAAAACCGGCCCGCGCCGTACCGGGGTATGTCATCTTTGATAATCAGACAACCTATATAGTAGAACCGAAAGACCGTCGACAGGACACATAAAAAATCTCGCCCTCTGCAGAGAGCGAGATTTTTTATGTGTTTTAGCTTTGAAGGCGTGTAATTTTTCCTTCATTGCGAATCTTCTTATGACCGCCAATGCTTTCGATAATAATGAAAAGCATGGGGATGATGAAAACTCCGAATATCGTCGCAACGGACGTGCCGAAAACAGCGGTTATGCCCATGGTAACGCGAGAAGCCGCACCGGCACCGCTTGCAATCGCCAAGGGGATACACCCCATAACAAAGGCGAGGGATGTCATGACAATCGGGCGAAGTCTGATCTTGGCCGCTTCAATCGCCGCCGAGACGACATCCATGCCGCGCTCATCGACACGCACTTTGGCGTATTCAATAATCAGAATGGCGTTCTTTGCGGCCAGGCCGATTACGGCAAGGATACCGATTTGGAAATAAATATTATTGGTCTGATTCAGCAGATATATGAAGAGAGACGCTCCGAAAAGCCCGGTAGGCACGCTGAAGAGCACTGCAAAAGGCACCTTCCAGCTTTCGTAAAGAGCCGCCAGTACGAGGAATACGAAGAGCAGAGCCAGGCCGAATACATACATGGTCTTACTGCCCGCTTCCACTTCTTCACGGCTCATGCCGGACCATTCATACGTATACCCTTCCGTCAGGACGGAATCCGCCGTTTCCTGCAGCGCCGTCAAGGCGGCACCGGAGCTTGATCCCGTTGCCGGGCTGCCCATAACCTTGATGGCCGGATAGTCGTTGAAACGCGTAACCATCGGTGCCGTGCCGGTCATGACGGGATGCACGAAGTTGTCCACCGAAATGAGCTCATTATTGCTGTTGCGCACATAAATGTGACGATTGTCCTGAATCTTTGTTCTGAATTCGGGTGCCGCCTGGATGACGACCTTAAAGTTTCTGCCGAAGGTCGTAAAGTCATTGACCTGATAAGACCCGTAATAGGTCTGCAAGACGGAATACAGGTCCGTCATTGCCACATGTTCGCGCGCCACCTTGTCTCTGTCGATTTCCAATTGATAACTGGGGGTATCGTTGGAGAAGGAAGTATAAATCGAGCCGATTTCCGGCCGTTTCCGCGCTTCGCCGATAAATTTCTGTGTAATTTCCGCCAGTTCAGCCGTCGTATGGCTGCCGCGGTTTTCGATTTCAATGGTGAAACCGGAACTCGTTCCCATACCGTCAATAGGGGGCGGATTAATAGCGACAGCCGTCGCCTGCGGAATAGCGTTGCCGAAGCCCATGGTCTTGCCGATAAGCATATCGACGGACAGGTCTTTCGTCTTCCGTTCCGACCAGTCATCCATAGTGACGAAGATGACGCCGGTATTGGATTTTTGTCCGTTCGCCAAAATACCGAAACCGATAATTTCCATAGCGTCCTTTACACCCGGCTGTTGCTGCAGCCAGTCGCCTATTTTACGAACCGTCTTTTCCGTTTCGTTTTGCGACGTCCCTTCCGGCAGGGTTACGTCAACCATGGCAAAGCCGTTATCCTCGGACGGAACGAAGCCCGTAGGAATCCTCGAAAAGATAAGTCCCGTCAAGGCACTGATAACGACCAGGAAGACGACACACGCCTTGAGATGGAGCTGCAAATGGGCCAAACGCTTGCCGTACCAGTTGATGAATTTATCAAAGGCCGTGTTAAACTTTTCGAAAAATGCATATATACCTTTTGCATGATCCGTCGGCTTGTGAACCTTAAGCATAGACGCGCACAAAGCCGGCGTCAGCGTCAGGGCGACAAAGGCCGAAATAGCGACGGAAATAGCGACGGTCAGGGCAAACTGCCTGTAGAGAATACCGCTCATGCCGCTCAAAAAGGAGACGGGTACGAAAACGGATGCCAAAACGCAGGCAACGCCGATAACCGGGTTCTGTACGTTCTCCATGGCGATGATCGTCGCCTCTTTGGGCTTTTTGTTATTATATTTAATTTCGTACTCGACCGCTTCGATAACGACGATAGCATCGTCGACAAGAAGGCCGATAGCCAATACCATGGCAAAAAGGGTCAGCGTATTGATGGAAAAGTCCATAAGCTGGAAGCACGCAAAAGTCCCCAAGAGAGAGACGGGCACAGCAATAAGCGGAATCAAAGTGGATCTGCCGCTCTGAAGGAAGAGATAGACTATGAGCGCTACCAAAAGGAGTGCTTCAATAAAGGTTTGTATAACTTCCTTAATAGATTCGCGCACAAACTGGGTACTGTCGTAAATAACCTTATAGTCCATGTCGCTCGGGAAACTCTGTTTTGCATTTTTCAACGCGGTTCTTACGCCGCTGACGGTTTGCATCGCATTGGCGCCGGCAGAAAGGCTGACCATGAAAGACGCGCTCTGCTGCCCTTTATAGAGACCGAAGACATCGTAACTCTTCGACCCCAGTTCAATTTTGGAAATATCCTTAATACGGACCATACTGCCGTCCGTATTGGTACGGACAATGATATTGCCGAACTCATCGGCAGTTTTTAAACGGCCGTCCGCACGCAGTGTATACTGATACGCCTGATCCGTAAGGGCCGGTTGTGCACCGATAGTACCGACGGCGGCCTGCGAGTTCTGCGTCTGAATGGCTTTGATCACATCGGTCGGAGCAACTTGAAGAACGCTCATTTTAAGCGGATCGAGCCAAATACGCATAGCATAATCGGCACCGAATTCCTGTACTGCACCGACACCGCTGACGGACTTTAAGGAATCCATAAAATATTGGGTCGCATAATTTTTCATGAACGTACCGTCATACGTTCCGTTCGGAGAAACAAGCGAAAATACCATGGCCATGGAGCTGGACGATTTCTGCACGGTTACACCCGTACTGGTAACTTCCGTCGGCAAGGTGGCCGAAACCTGACTGACGCGGTTTTGCGTATTTACCGTATCCATGTCTTCATCACTGCCGCTCTTATATTGAACGGTCAGGGAGTACATGCCGCTGTCACTGCTCGTACTTTCCATATAGTCGAAATTATCGACACCCATCATCTGCCGTTCGATAACACTGGCAACGGTTGTGCCGACAACTTCCGCATTGGCGCCCGTATAATTGGCGGAAACGCGGACCTGCGGCGGCGTGACCTTCGGATACTTGGCAACAGGCAAGGTCACGATCGACAAAATGCCGGCAATGGAAATAACCAGTGATATGACGATGGCAAAGATAGGCCTGTTAATAAAAAACTTGGATATCACTTTTTGTCCCCCTATTTTGCCTGACCGTCGGCGTCAGAAGGATTTAAAATGTCGTTTTTCGTAAGCAGGTGCTGCGTAAGCTTTGCACCGTTCGCCTTCTGATAACCGTCGACAATAATAATATCACCATCTTGCAGGCCATCTGTAATTAACCAGAATTTACCGATTTGTTGACCTACTTTTACTTCTTTCTGTTTTGCATTTCCGTCTTCATCAATAACGGAGACGAAGTATTTACCGAGCGTCTGCTGTACGGCCCGCTGCGGTACGGTAACGGCTTTCCGCTTAACCTGTGCGTCCGATAAGACCGTTGCATACATTCCCGGCAGAAGCAGATTCTCAGGATTATCGAATACGGCTTTAACGATAATGGAACCGGAGCTGCCGTCCATGCCGTGATTTACTTGAGCCACATGGCCTTCATACGCGTATTCCGTACCGTCGCTGAGGCGCAGCTTCAAATGATCCCCCCAAGCCGTAGGGCTGCCGTTTCCTGCCTTGACCATTTCCAAGTATTCCGCTTCGCTGATGGAGAATTCGACGAATACGGGATTCGTCGAAGAAATCGTAACCAGCGCCGTACTGCCGGCCGTCGCAAAAGTGCCGACAGGCACGTCATCCACATTTAAGGTTCCGCTGAAAGGGGCGTAAACAATCGTATCGTCCATATTATCCTGTGCCGCCGCAACCTGCGCCGAATTGGCTTCCAGAGCGGCACTTTGCTGTGCCGTTGCCGCCTCCTGATCGGTTACGGTCTGCATGGAAATAGCGTCCTGATCGGCCAAGGTACGATAACGGCGCAAATTGAGTTCCTGATTGGCAAGATTAGCCGCCGCCTGCGCTTCATTGGCTTTGGCGGCATTCAAAGCCGCCTGATAGGAACGGCTGTCCAACCGGAACAGGGCCTGCCCGGCTGCAACGGGTTGACCGCCTTGCACATATTTTTCAAGTACGCGTCCCGAAATTTTCGGCATGACCGGCACCTTGTCGGTAGCCGAAACGACGCCGCTGTATTCCGCGGGAACTATTGTATCTTCCGCCGTAACGCGATACGTATTAACTGATACGGGTTGCTTTTCACCGCCCTGCTGTCCGCCGCAGCCGGTGATGAACACTGCCGCGGCCACGATAGCCGCGCCGACTGTCAAAAATTTATGTTTACCCCACATAATCTTCAAATCCTCCTCTTAGGTCTTCTTAATACCGTATAAGATAATACGCATACATTCTTCCATATATTCCGGATAGGCAACATCATATTCTTCACCTATCTCATTCAAGTGCTTGAGCAGGCTTTCACCGGCACCCATGAGCATGTGCAGCAGGGCGCGGTCGAAAAAGTCCTTATACCCCTGTGATTTTTTCACATCCTGCAAAAATCGCAGCAGCAGATCCCAATCCC
This sequence comes from Megasphaera coli, assembly GCF_900095855.1. Lineage (GTDB taxonomy): Bacteria > Bacillota > Negativicutes > Veillonellales > Megasphaeraceae > Megasphaera > Megasphaera massiliensis_A. Next base: position 609,494 of record NZ_FMIY01000002.1, read on the forward strand.
GTTTGCTGCGCGCTTCCAGCTCCGCTCCTATTTCGGGCATTTTGTGCAGGATGGATTCATAACGGCGCAAGGTCAGAATGGCCAGCGCCTCGGAACGAACCTTGAAATAGGCAAGCAATTTTTCTTCAACCGACAGATTTTTATCGGCAATAAGCGCCTCATGCTGCTCGTACAGGTCGTCCATAACGGAAAAAATAGCAGCCTTTACGATTTCCTGCTTCGATGAGAAATGCTCATATAAAGTCCGCTTGCTGATATGCAAAGTTCGGGCCAGATCATCCATATGAAAATCGGGACCTCGCGATTTCAATTCTTTCAGGGCAACGTGCAGCACGTCGGCGCGAATGTTTTTTTCCATACTCTCCTCAGTTGTCGGGGTATATATAAAACTTGTTTTGAAAACTCAGTACCACGTAACAGTTTAATATATAGGACTGTTATAAGTCAAGCACGAACCTTGAGTTTTCTCTACAATTCGAGTGTTTTTTTTAATTTTTCCGCCGGCAGGACCTTGTAAATAAATGCACCCAAGACTGCGCCGACAATGGTGTTCGGCAAGAAGGCAAAGACGAAGAAAAAGAGCGTCGCCGTTTTTGAGCCGAGTATGAATGCCGCAAGAGGATAGGAAACAACACCGCCTATAAATCCCGTACCGACGATTTCCCCGGCGACGGCAGCCCATACCTTGCCGCTCCGCTCATAAAGAAGGCCTGACAGGACGGCACCGAACATACTGCCCGGATAGGCCAGTATGGTGCCCATGCCCATGGCAATGCGCAAAGAGGAAATACAAAAAGCGCCGGCAGTCCCGTAACGCCAGCCTAAGAACAGAGCTGCGAGAACATTAAGGGCATGCTGGAACGGAAAGGTCTTCGCCGCTCCCAAAGGAATGGAAAAGGGAGCCAATAAAATACCGACGGCAATAAATAAAGCCGTTAAAGCAAGTTTTTTCAGTGCTTTGGAATCATTCATCTTCTGCCACGACCTTTCCGCTTGAAACCAAGGTTTCCCTGTTTAATGTATATATTTCGTCCATCAAGAGAGCGTGCAGTGTTCCCGGCCCCGCGCCGGGCCGTCCGGCCACGGCCCTCTCACCGGCAATTCCCATGGAAAGGACGCCTGCCAGCGCTGCCGTAAAGGGATCGGTTACTGCAGCGTACGTGCCGATCAGGGCTGTCGTCATGCACCCTGTTCCCGTTACATGGGGTAAAAGAGGATTACCGTTTTTGCAGTAAAGTGTTCGCTTGCCGTCGGAGACGATATCGACGGCACCCGTTACGGCAATGACCGCTCCCGAGGTTGTGCCGAGTTTCCGTATGTCCGCACTGTCGGCCGCTTCTTTATCATCACTGTCGACGCCCGGATTTACGCCGCTCTTACCGCCTGCGGCAAGAGCTTGTATTTCGCTCGCGTTACCGCGAATGACCGCAACGGGATAGTTCTTTATGATGCCGTCTGCCGCCCCCGTCCGCCAAGCCGTACCGCCCGCGCCGACCGGGTCGAGGACGATAGGAGTGCCGTATCGTGCGGCCGCAGCGGCGGCAACATGCATGGCTTCAAGGGCGTGTTCCTGCAAAGTGCCCAAGTTAAGGACGAGAGCATCTGCAGCCGCCGCCATTTCGGCCACTTCCCGGATGCTGCTGGTCATTGTCGGCCTGCCGCCGACGGCCAGAGTAATATTGGCACAATCATTGACGGTTACCACATTAGTCAATTCATGAATAAGCGGTCTGCGGCTCCGTACTTCTTCCAGGGCCGTACCTGCAGCCTCTAAGATGAAACCTGCCATCCTACTCACCTGCAGGCAGTTTTACTTTTAAAACAGCCTTGCGCACCGCTCCGCTTCCGCCTGTAGGCGCACAAAGACAGCGGTGTCCGTCGGAAGGGAAAAAAACGACGAAAGTACGCTTTCGGCGCATGACGATTTTCCGATCTTTTTCAACAGGCGGATTATAGAAGTAAGCATCCTTCGCGCCGTTATCTTCCGTCATCTCACCCAAGTCGCACAATGGCTGCCAGCCGATGATTTCTTCTCCTTCCAGAAGAATCTGCACGTCCGCATATAAGCGGTGGCATTCTGTTTGCCGCCGCATTGCCGGCAGCGTTACGGCTTCATCAATATTCAGGTAATTGCCGTTGCCTAGGTCGTACCGGTCCGGCGGCAGCGCATCCAGCCGGGCCGAAGCCAGTTTTTGCAGCCACGGCTTAATATAATCGGGTAAATTATGTTTTTCCCGTTCCCACTGCTTTAAATCACCGATGTACATATTGGCCTCCTTACGTATCTTCTTTCCTTTCTCCGCTGCCGTCCTCTCCGTTCGCCGCCGTACCGGCTTTGTCGAAAAGGGCATCCGCAAACTGAGCCGCGTCAAAGGGACGCAAATCATCTGCACCTTCACCGACGCCGACCCAACGGACAGGCACGCCGAGAACGCGCTTGACGGAAAGGACAATGCCTCCTTTGGCCGTGCCGTCGAGTTTGGTCAAAACAACGCCCGTAAGAGGTACGACTTCACCGAACAGTTTAGCTTGATTGACGGCATTCTGGCCGGTCGTCGCATCGAGAACGAGGAGAGTTTCATGCGGCGCCCCTTCAATATTTTTTCCGGCAATACGCGCCATTTTACGCAGTTCTTCCATGAGATTGCTCTTCGTGTGCAGCCTCCCTGCCGTATCGACGAGGAGGACGTCCATATGCCGGGCCTTGGCCGAAGTAGTCGCGTCAAAGACGACCGCCGCCGCGTCCGCCCCTTCTCTGTGCTTGACGATGGGCACGCCTGCGCGTTCGGCCCAAACAGTCAGCTGGTCCGATGCTGCCGCGCGGAACGTATCGCCGGCCGCAATCATAACGGATTTACCGTGATCCGTATAATACTTGGCCAGTTTACCGATGGTCGTCGTCTTGCCGACACCGTTTACACCGACAATGAAGATAACTTCCGTACCTTCCCGTTCGGGCGCTTCTACATCGTTTTCTTTCAATATTTGAATGATAACTTTTTCCAAATAAGGAATGACATCTCTGCCGTCCTTGATTTCTCGCGATTTTACGCCCGTCCTGATTTGTGAAAGCAAATATTCCGTCATTTCCATGCCCATGTCGCCGGTCAACATAACCGCTTCCAGATCTTCGTACATTTCTTCGTCAATGCGGGCATAACTGCGGACGACGTCTTCGATATTCTTAAACAAAGAGCCCTTCGTTTTTTCAAGACTCTTTTTTAATTTAGAAAAAAATCCCATCCTTACGCCTCCTCAATGAGTGAATCGACCTGCACCGTCAGCAGGCGGGATACACCTTTTTCTTCCATCGTCACTCCTTGCAGTGTGTTGGCCGCTTCCATGGACTTGCGGCGGTGCGTAATGACGATGAACTGCGTGTCGCCGCTGTAGTTCTTCAGATACTTTGCCATCCGGTCCACGTTTGCCTCGTCAAGGGCCGCATCCACTTCGTCGACGAGACAGAACGGGGCCGGGTGATAGGCGAGAAAAGCCAGAAGCAGGGCTATAACGGTAAGAGCCCGTTCGCCACCGGAAAAAAGCGTCAGTGGCTGCTGCTTTTTCCCGGGCGGGCGGATGAGAAAATCCACGCCGCTGTCGAGAACGCGCTCCGTATCGGTAAGCAGAAGCTTGGCCGTGCCGCCGCCGAAGAGGCGGCCGAAGACTTGCTGAAAATGAACGCCTATATCCCGAAAAGCACTGTTGAACTGCCTTTCCATAGCCCTGTCTATTTCTTTAATGACGCCTTCCAACTTGCTGCGCGATGCCAAGAGGTCGTCGCTTTGTTTTCTGTAAAGGGCCGTCTTTTCTTCTATTTCCGCGTATTCCGCTTCAGCGTTGGGATTTACCGTGCCCAGCCCGGCAATTTCCACTCTCAGAGAAGCAACCTTTTCCTGCAGCTCCTTGAGAGAACCGCCGCGGCGCCGCTCCATGGCTTCTTTTCGCGTCAAGCCTTGGGCCGCCAGCTTTTCTTCGCTTCGTGCGATTTCACCGCGATATTTTTCGATTTGAACATCCGCCGCGGTCATGCGCTTCTGTCGGCCTTCCGCATCTTCGCGCCGGCGACGCAGTTCGTCCTCCAGTTCCCGGTGGGCTTTAAAATTTTTCTCACGCGAGCGGTAGAACGCTTCTTTTTTCTCTTCTTTATGACGTGCTTCCGCTTCTTTGCGGCTCAGGGTCTCACCTGTCGTTACGATGAGTGCTTCCGTTTCGGCAAGCTTATGCCGTGCTTCCGTCAGACGGCCTTTCAAGTTTTCCCCTTCACGTTTTTGTTCATTCAGCCATTCAATTTGCTGCTCCAATTGCGCCGTAAAATGGCGTTCTTCTTCTTCAATCTTCGTCAGAGCGATTTTGCGTTCCGTAAGGGCCGTGTCGTATTGCTCCGCTTCGGCTCGGCTGCGGGCGAGCTCTGCCTCAAGCTCTGTAAGCCCGCTGTCGTCTTCGCCCTTCTGCAAGCCTGCCAGAACATTCCTCTTTTCCGCAAGGACGCAGGTCATCTCTTCCTGCAGCTTGTGTAATTCGTCCGATTCCCGCTTCAGTGCCGCCAAGGAATTTTCCGCCTCTTTCAGGTCCTCTTCGTCTCTTGCACATTTCCATTCGCAGCGGTGCAGCTTTTCGGCGCACTCCGCCGCCGCATGCTGCCGCTTCTTTAAAGAAGCGGCGGCAGCCACCTCATCCTGCTGCAGGCGATTCAGCGCGGCGCCGAGATTTTCCCGTTTCTTTTCTGCAGCCGCCGCTTCACTCCGCAACGCTGCCGAAAGCGTCCTTCTGCCGATGAGAGATGATTCCTTTTGCTGCACGCTGCCGCCCGTAAGAGAGCCGCCGGCGTTAAAAACGGTCCCGTCAAGGCAGACGATACGCAGGCGATTGCCGAATTTACGAGCTGCAGCGGAAGCCGCCCCTGCAGTAGAAGCGACCAGTGTCTTTTCGAGAAGCGACGAAAAAATAACTTCATACGTCTCGTCATAAGTAATGAGGTCCTTCGCCGTACCTATAATTCCGTCTTCGCGAAGCGCTTCTTCTTCGTCCTTGCCGCGGCGGCGAGACCTCACTGTGTCGAGGGGCAAAAAAGTCACTCTCCCGGCATTCTTTCGTCTTAAATAGGCGATGGCCTCTTTAGCGGCACCTTCCGTGCGCAAGACGATATACCGCGATGCCGCACCTAAGGCGACGTCAACAGCCGTCGCATATTCAGCCGGCACGCCGCAAATATCACCGACGAGTCCGCAAATATCATTATGCCAACTTTCTTCAGCTTTTAAGACGGTCTTTACGGCTTTGCCGAGACCTTCGTATTCACCGATCAGGCCTTCAAGAACGCGCAGACGCTGCTGTAAGCCTGCCAAATACGCGTCCGTCTTGCGGCGCTGTTCTTCATACTCGGCCAAGGCGGCCCGTGCCGTTTTCAGTCGGTATTGCTCCTCTTCGCAGGTCTTTATATGAGCCGCCTTTTCACCGCGCAGCACCGACAGGGACATCGTCTCCGCCGTAAGACTTTGTCGCAGAGCGCGCACTTTTTCGGTCGCGGCTTCTATAGCTGCGATACTTGAGTTACGACGTTTGTCATTTTCTTCAAGGCGCTGCTTCAGGACCTCAATATCCCGTGTCAAAACATAGACACGCTCCTTGCGCAGATCTGCCGCCTGCGTTCGCTCGTACAGCCTTGTCTTCAGGGCTGCAGTTTTTTCCCGAACTTCACGGCGTACGCGCTCTGCAAGAGCCAGGCTGTCGTGAACCGTCTCTTTTTCTTTGCGGCATGCGGCAAGGCGTCGCTCCAGGTCAGCTGTTTTGGCGGTTACGGCTTCCCGTTTTTGTACCGCCTTCGGCTCCTCTGCCGCCAAGACGTTCAAAGTTTGCTTTAATTCTTCACGACGCAGCTCAATGGCTTCAAGGCGCGTTTTCATGCTTTCCGCTTCGGACCGGATCGCACCGGCCGTTTCGTTGAGGAGTCTTCCGGCCGCCCCCTCCTTTTCCATAAAAGATAGGATTTCCAGCCGTTTCTTATCAATTTTTCCTATGGCTTCATTGATTTCCGCCAGTTCCCGTCTTGCCTGCTGTGCCGTATTTTCCGCCTTGACGAGGAGCCGTTCAAAGTTGCGCAGCTCCTGCAGGGCCAGCGTTCCTTCATATGATTGACGCTCCCTGTCGAGGCCGCGAAAGGTGCGCAGCTTTTCGGCCTGTTCTGCCGCCGGCTGCAGCCGTTCTTCCAAGAGGTTCGTCAAATCGCGGATGCGGGCCAGATTATTTTCCGTTTCCTTCAGTTTCTTCAAGCCCTCTTCCTTGCGGCTCTTGAAACGGCTGATACCGGCCACTTCTTCAAAAATAATACGGCGTTCTTCGGGTTTACTGTTTAAAATACGGTCCACCCTGTTTTGCCCGATAAGAGCCATGGAGTCGCGGCCGATGCCCGTATCGGCAAAGAGCGTGTGAATATCCTTTAAGCGGCACGGCCGCTTGTTAATGTAAAACTCACTGTCGCCGGAACGAAAATAGCGGCGCGTCACGACGACTTCCGTATAGTCCGTATCCAGCGTCCTGTCACTGTTATCAAAATAAAGTGACACCTCCGCCGCACCCTGCGGCCGGCGCGTATCCGTACCGGAAAAAATGATGTCTTCCGCTCGCTGCCCGCGCAGATGGCGCACATTCTGCTCGCCCAGAACCCAGCGGACGGCATCGGATATGTTGCTCTTGCCGCTGCCGTTGGGACCGACAATTGCCGTAATGCCCTTGTCAAAGAGAAGAATCGTTTTATCGGCGAAAGACTTGAAGCCTCTCAATTCCATTTTTAGAAGCTGCACTGCACTGACCTCATATTACTATACGGAAATAAACTCATAATATTGCTTTATTATATCACGTTATGCCCGCCGAAAAAACGCCTGCAGTGACGGCGCTTCCATACGCTCTGCCTTTGTGTGAGAAAAATTCCTCCGCAAGTCTTGACTTGTCCCGTCTTGTATGATTATATTTAGTTTGGTATATAACAGGATTGTGCGAAAGGAGGGGGTATCATATGCTGCAGGTCTACAAACACATTAACGGGCACCTGGAAGACGACCTGTCCTTGGCCACTGCCGAGAAAGGCTCGTGGATCAACATCGTGAACCCCGACTTTGACGATCTGCAAATCGTTTCCATGGTGACGGAAATCCCGACGGACGTCCTTAAGACCGCCCTGGACACGGAAGAACGTTCTCACGTCGAGCTGGAAGATGATTATATTTTCGTAGTTATCAACATCCCGATCATTCTGGAAACGGACAGCTACGACACCTTGCCTCTCGGTATCTTCATTACGCCCGACTTCATTGTCACCGTCTGCATTCAGGAATCCGATGTCATGAAGGCGTTTACACAAAACAAGTATCCGCTCTTTTATACTTTCAAAAAAACGCGCTTCCTCTTTCAGATTCTCTATCGCACGGCAACCCTCTTTCTGCGGTACTTACAGCAAATCAACCATCGCAGCGACGACATTGAAAATATTCTGCGCCATTCCATGCGAAACAGGGAATTTTTCATGCTCCTCGAATTACAGAAATCCTTAACCTTTTTCGCTTCCGCTCTCAAGGGCAACGGCGCAGTCATGGAAAAGCTGCTTCGCCTGCGGCGCAATCAGTCACTTCATCACCTGCTCAAGCTCTATGAAGAAGACGAAGATCTCTTGGAAGACGTTATCATCGAAAACAAGCAGGCTATCGAAATGGTGGAAATGTACTCGAACATTCTCATGAATATGTCCGATACGTTCGCCTCCATCATTTCCAACAACCTGAATATTGTCATGAAGTTCCTCGCCTCCATTACGATCATCCTTTCCGTGCCGACGACCATCTTCAGTCTTTGGGGCGTAAACGTGCCTCTTCCCTTTGCGGAAAGCGAGTGGGGATTCTTCCTCGTCATCACGATTGCAATGATCGGTTCAGGCATTACGGTCGCCCTCTTGTGGCTGAAGAAATTATTCTGATCCCTTGTACAGCAAAAACCGCTCCCGCAGGAGCGGCTTTTTTTATCTTTCAAAGTGTACCATTGACTTGATCGGTTCAAAGCTCTTTCGGTGAATGGGACAGGGACCATAAGCCACAATGGCATCGCGATGGGCCTGCGTCAAATAGCCTTTATGTTCGCCAAAACCGTATTGCGGGTATTGTCCGTCGTATTCTTCCATAATTCTGTCGCGCGTGACCTTGGCAATAATCGATGCCGCCGCAACGGAAAGGCTCTTCCCGTCACCGCCTACGAGAGAAAGGTGCCGCATGGGTAAATCACGGAGAGGCATGGCGTCGACAATAACCGCATCGGGACGAACGGAAAGAGCTTCGACAGCCTCATACATAGCCGCCATGGTGGCATGATAAATATCAAGATTATCAATCTCCCGTTCCGACTTGGATACGCACGCAAGCGCGACGGCCTGCTCTGCAATAATATTGTAGAGCACTTCACGCTTATGAGGCGGCACCTTCTTGCTGTCGTTAATACCGGCATACATCCAGCCTGCAGGCAAAATGACGGCCGCCACCGTGACGGGTCCCGCCGCCGGGCCCCGTCCCGCTTCGTCGATACCCGCAATATAACGGGCTCCTTCTTTATAAAGTGCCTCTTCGTACTGCAGCATGACACGCAGGCGTTCTTCTTCGGCGCGGCGGCGAGCTTCCTTTTTCGCTTCCGCCGCGGCAAGACTGCGCACGGATTTACGGCTGTCCGCCGCCATAGCTGCAAGAAGGGGCATCATATGCGCCCCTTCTTGTGTAAGAAGTATCTTTATCTCCGCCAACGTAAGCTGCGCAATATCAGTCATCATCAGCTCCTGTATTCTCTTCGTCGGTCATGAAATCTTCGGGCCAATCCAAAGTAACGGCACCGATACGGCCTTCGCGGTAATCCTTTAAAATAAGTTTGTACGTCTTCTCGAAATCAAGCTTACCGCCCGCCACGACAGCCCCCCGCTTTTGACCGATAGCACGAATCGTATCCTGCGGCGTATCCCCCAGGTTTGTCAGATTGAATCTCTTTTTCAGGGCTTCACCGTAACGCCGCGACAATTCGTCTACCAGGGCGGTCACAATTTCTTCCATATCGAACACCGTGTCGGAAATGGCGCCCGTTGCGGCTAAACGCGAAGCGCTGAGCTGGTTTTCCAGCTTAGGCCAGAGGACACCCGGCGTATCGAGTAAATCGAGATTATCCGCCAAGTGAACCCACTGCTTTCCCTTGGTCTCGCCGGGCTTGTCCGCAGTCTTTGCCGCATTGCGGCCGGCCAGGCGGTTGATGAGCGTTGACTTGCCCACATTGGGAATGCCGAGGATAATCGTGCGCACGGAACGGTTCCCGAGCCCCCTCGCACGCCACCGCTCCAGCTTGGGCGCCGCCATCCCGCGTACGAGGGCGACAAGGTTCTTTACGCCCCTGCCGTCCTTGCTGCTGATAGCGATGACCGCCCTGCCGCACTCCCTGTAATAAGACTTCCATATGTCAAGAAGCTTCGGATCCGCCAGATCCGCCTTGTTGAGGACGACGACGGACGGCTTATCACCTAAGAGCGCGGCAATCATAGGATTGGCGCTGCTCACGGGAATGCGTGCATCTACGAGTTCAATGGCCACGTCGATGACTTTTAAATTTTCTTCAATGAGGCGTCCGGCTTTTGCCATATGGCCGGGAAACCAGTTGATGAGCATTGTTTATCCTTTGCGTTCTGCCGTTAATTCGAGAATTTCCGCAATAAATTCATCCACGTTCCTGGCTCCCATATCGCCTTGTGTGCGATGCCGTACGGAGACGGTGCCGCTCTGTGCCTCTTTATCGCCGATAACGGCCATGTAGGGAACCTTTTCCATTTGGGCCTTGCGAATTTTATAACCGATTTTTTCGTTGCTCTCATCCAGCTCGACGCGCACGCCGGCAGCTTTGAATTTCTTGCGCAGGGCAACGGCATAGTCCATGCGCTTTTCCGAAATAGGCAGGAGCTTGACCTGAACCGGAGCAAGCCATACGGGGAAAGCGCCGGCATAGTTTTCGATCAAAATACCGATGAACCGTTCGATACTGCCGAAGCAGGCGCGGTGAACCATAACGGGGCGATGCTTCTGGCCGTCTTCGCCGATGTAGGTCATATCGAAGCGTTCGGGCATGAGCATATCGAGCTGAATGGTGCCGCACTGCCAGGTACGGCCGATGGAATCTTTTACATGGAAATCGAGTTTCGGACCGTAAAAAGCGCCGTCTCCTTCATTGATCTGATAGGGCACGCCCTTTTCTTCAATAGCTTCCTGCAAGGTCTTCGTCGCCAGCTCCCAAATTTCGTCGCTGCCCATGGAATTTTCGGGCCGTGTAGAAAGTTCGACGTGATATTCCAGCCCGAAAGCACTGTACGCCTTGTGAAATAAATCAAGAACGCCCGTAATTTCTTCCTTCATCTGTTCGGGCAGCATGAAGATATGCGCATCGTCCTGTGTGAAGCTGCGGACTCGGAAGAGGCCGTGCAGGGCGCCGTGCAATTCATGACGGTGTACGAGGCCGAGTTCCGCCACGCGCATGGGGAAATCACGATAGCTGTGAACATTGCTCTTGTAGACGAGAATGCCGCCCGGGCAGTTCATGGGCTTAACGGCATACGGTTCATCGTCGATAGTCGTAAAGTACATGTTGTCGCGGTAGTGCTCCCAATGACCGGACTGTTCCCACAACCTGCGGTTCAGGATGATAGGCGTGCTGATCTGATCGTAGTCGGCTTCGTCATGCAGCCCGTTCCAGAATTTGAGCAGCGTCTGGCGCAAGACCATGCCCTTCGCATGGAAGAAAGGAAACCCCGGACCTTCTTCGTGAAAACTGAACAAATCCATTTCTTTTCCCAGCTTGCGGTGATCACGTTTTTCCGCTTCTTCCCGCATGCGGATGTATTCGTCCAGCTGGGACTGCTTTTCAAAAGCCGTCCCGTAAATGCGCTGCAGCATTTTGTTCTTTTCGTTACCGCGCCAATATGCGCCGGCAACGGAGAGAAGTTTAAAGGCCTTCACCTGACCTGTCGACATGACGTGCGGGCCGGCGCAGAGGTCATAAAACTCGCCCTGTCTGTAGAGGGAGATTTTTGTATGTGCCGGAAGCTCGTTGATTAATTCGACTTTATAAATTTCATCATCCTTGCCGAAGAGCTCCAACGCATCTTCGCGCGTAATTTCTTCATACGTTACGGGCAGGTTTTCTTTGACGATCTTGTGCATTTCCTTTTCTATAGCCGCAAAATCATCTTTCGTAAAACGATATTCCGTATCAAAGTCGTAGTAAAAACCGGTCTCAATGGCCGGACCGATGGCGACCTTGACATTCTTAAAGAGGCGTCGTACGGCCTGTGCCATAATGTGAGAAGCCGTATGGCGCAGCGTATCCTTCCCTTCCTGCGAATCAAAGGTCAAAAATTCCACGTGCGATCCGTCGATGAGAGGCATGCGCAGATCCGTCACTTCATTGTTTACTTTAGCGACGAGAACTTTCCTGGCCAGGCTGTTGCTGATTTGTGCAACTGCTTCTCCTAAAGTGCAGTTGTCGGCAAATTGTTTTTTACTGCCGTCTTTCAATACTATTTCTACCATACTGAACATCTCCTTTAAAATAAAAAATGACCTTTCATCCACAAGGGACGAGAGGTCATTATTCACGCGGTTCCACCCTAATTGCCGAGATTATTTCGGCATCTCTGACGCTATAACGGCGCGACCGTATCTGTTTCAACAGTAAGCTCCGAGACGGTAATGAAAACGGCATTTATGAAGCACTCGCAGCAAATGTGCTCTTCTCTGAATAAATGTAATCAAATTCATCATGTTCTCATCAAAGCGGTTATATACTTGATGTATGTTGTCATTATACGACCGTCGCTTATACCTGTCAAGCATAAAAAGCGGGCAAGTTCGAGCCGCCCCTTAAAAGAGCCGTTATTCAGCGTATGCCGTCACTTCCACTTCAACGAGAGCGCCCTTCGGCAATTCCGCGACGGCTACACAGGACCGTGCAGGCAGCGTATTGGTGAAGTATTTTCCGTATACGGCATTTACGGCGCCGAAGAAGTTCATATTCGTAATGTATACGGTTGTCTTAACGACATTATCGTACGACATGCCGGCAGCTTCGAGCAAGGCGCCGACATTCTTCATGCACTGTTCAGCCTGTGCCGTTACACCGCCGCCTGCGAGCCTGCCGCTTTCCGGGTCAAGCGCAATCTGTCCGGAAGCAAAAAGAACGTTTCCCGCTTTAATTGCCTGCGAATACGGGCCTACCGCACCCGGTGCCTTATCCGTTTTGATTACCTGTACTGCCATGTAAACCACTCTCCTTTTAAAAATACCGTATTCTCTGAGTGAGAGAAATAAACGTCTTTATATTATTCGGCGCTTTCCCCTTCTTTTCCTGCAATGGGATTTCCTTCACGGTCATACTTTTGGCGATGTAAACCGCAAATAAAATAAACGACCGTAATGAAAGCCATGTACACCCACGACGAGATGAGGGACATGCGCGTATCCGGATTGAACCACATGCCTATGGTCACCAGGCCGAGGAAGACGATACAAAACCAGTTGGCATAGGGAAAAAGGGGCGACTTGAAGGTATGCTTCGCCATGACCTCTTCTCCCCAGCGCTTGCGGAAATTCTTCTGCGAGTACGCCAGAACGAACCAGGCAATCATGCCCGGGAAGACGGACGCGCTGTAAAGGTAGAGGAAGAGCTTTGAATGAGGAATCATGTAGTTTAAAATGACGCCGATAATAAGAAAGCTGATTGTAACGCCGATACCGATACGCGGCACGCCCGACCTGGAAAGGCGTTTGAAGATTGCCGGCGCCTGACCTCTTTGAGCGAGCGTATAGAGCATGCGGCCCGAGCTGTACAAACCGCTGTTGCAGCCCGACAGGGCCGCCGTGAGAACGACAAAGTTTATAATACCCGCCGCCGTCGTAATGCCGACTTTCGTAAAGGTTGCCACAAAAGGGCTCGCTACGAAGCTGACCTGATTCCACGGGTAAATACAGAGGATAATAAAGATAGAGCCGATATAAAAGATGAGAATGCGCCAAACAATATTTTTCGTTGCCTTGCGGAGCGTTTCCTTCGGTTCCTGCGCCTCACCTGCCGTAATTCCGACGAGCTCCACACCCTGAAAAGCTGCCGCGACGACACACATGGCGGCGAGCATACCGCCGAAGCCGTTGGGCATGAAACCGCCGTGTACCCAAAGATTCTCAATGCCTACGGGAATTCCGCCGTTGCCGAAGCCGAAGATGATAACGCCGGCTCCGACGAGAAGCATGGCAACGATAGTCATGACTTTGATCAGGGCGAACCAGAATTCAAACTCACCGTAGTATTTAACGGCCGTCAGGTTGGCCGCCGCCACGATGACCATACCGCCGAAAGCGGCGACCCACTGCGGCAAGAGGGGAAACCAATATTTTACATAAATACCGACGGCCGTAATTTCGGAAAGGCCGATGACGACCCACATAAACCAATAACTCCACGCTGTTAAGTACCCTACATACGGGCTGATATACTTATGCCCATATGTAGCAAAAGATCCCGTAATCGGCTCCTGGTAAAGCATTTCCCCCATAATACGCATAATAAAAAACATGACGACGCCCGTTAATGCGTAGCAAAGCAGGACCGACGGACCGGCCATCATAATCGTGTCTGCAGAACCCATGAACAGACCGACGCCGATAGTACCGCCGAGGGCAATCATTTCTACATGTCGCGGCCGTAAGCCGCGTTTCATCTCTTCAGAATTCACGTTTGTTTCTTCTCCTTTATGGGTGTTTATTTAACGAGTACATGATACTGCCGTTCTTTCAACGTTTCCGTCAACTGTTCCACATGTTTTTCGTTGGCCGTTTCCAATTCCAGCGAAACTGCCGTATGACCGATACCCACACTGTGTTGACTTCGTTCGTGCGTAACCGACAAGACGTTGGCACCCGAGTCGGCAATAATGGACAGGAATTTGACGAGCTCGCCCGGCTGATCCGGCAGGACGGTACTCAAATAAACTTTCCGCCATGATTTGGTCAGACCGCGGTTAATAATACGCGTCATATTGTTGACGTCAATGTTGCCGCCGCTGACAAGGGAGACTACCTTCTTGTTGTGTACGCCCGATACTTTTTCGCTCATCAAGGCGGCTACGGAAACGGCGCCCGCCCCTTCGGCAACGGTCTTGACCCGTTCAATGAGCCATAAAATGGCCTCCGCTATTTCGCCTTCATCTACAGTGACGATATCGTCTACATAACGGCTGCAAATATCAAAGGTCAGTTTGCCGGGCGTCTTCACGGCAATACCGTCGGCAAGAGTCGCCTTGCCGTTATACGTCTGAATGGCACCGCCTGCGACGGATTCCTTCATAGACGGCATGTTGGCCGTTTGGACACCGATAATCTTGATTTTCGGATTAATACTTTTAGCCGCTACGGCAATACCCGAAATGAGACCGCCGCCGCCGACGGGAACGACAACGGCCTCCGTTTCGGGGAGCTGTTCCAACACTTCCAAGGCAATCGTTCCCTGACCGGCAATGACATAAGGATCGTCAAACGGATGGACGAACGTATAACCGTGCTCGTCGGCCAATTCCTTCGCCTTCGCCGCGGCTTCGTCAAAGAATTCTCCGTGCAGGACGACATCCGCACCGTAGCCTCGCGTCGCCGCAATCTTCATGAGCGGTGCGTGCCTGGGCATGCAAATCGTCGCCTTGCAGCCGTAACTGCCTGCAGCCAAGGCAACACCCTGCGCATGGTTACCGGCCGAAGCGGCAATGACGCCCTTTTCCCGCTCGTCTTCCGTCAGGGCGGCTACCTTATTGTAGGCACCGCGCAGCTTGAAAGACCCCGTACGCTGCAGATTTTCCAGCTTCAAGTAGACGGAACACCCGGCCACCTTGCTCACCGAATTGGAGTAAGACAGCCCCGTTTGTTGCGCTACCCCTTGCAAGCGTTCCCGTGCGGTTTTAATCATTTGTAAATTTACATGATCTTCTTTCATTTTGTCACCTCTTCTAAATTTACAAACAAAGATTTTACTTATACCTTTACTATACGAGATTGGCTTGTCCATTGTCAATGGATTTTTCTTATATTGCCAATATAGCAACCTCTTTTTAAGAATGGGCTTATGCCATGCCGATTCAGTAATTGTGTCATTTATCTGCAGTTGTCTTTATTTTTATCTGTCTTCTCTAATAGTACTTTTATTCTCTTCAAAAGATACTTCAACGAAAACAAAAAATCCCGCAACAGTATGTTTCCACACTGTTGCGGGATAAGGCGTGTAATCTCTTAGAGACCTTTTGCCTTCTTAACAGCTTCAATCAACTTGGGCACGACCTCAAACGCATCGCCTACAATACCGTAGTCGCATACTTGGAAGATAGGTGCGTCTTCGTCTTTATTGATAGCAATAATGCAATCGGAACCGGTCATACCGGCCAAGTGCTGAATGGCACCGGAAATACCGACGGCAATATAAAGCTTCGGCCCTACAGTTTTACCTGTCTGACCGACCTGGTGGAGAGCGTCGATCCAGCCTGCGTCAACGGCAGCACGGGACGCGCCGACGGCACCGCCCAGGAGATCCGCCAATTCTTTCAGCATGCCTGCAAAGGGGCCGCCGTCGTTCATACCGCGACCGCCGGCAACGATAACGTCGGCTTCTTCAATCTTAACACCGCCGCCGCCGAGCTTGATCATTTCAACGAAACGTGTTAAGAAATCTTTTTCCGTCAATTCGACATGCATATCGACGACTTCACCCTTGGCATTCGGATCCGCTTCGGGTTTCTTGAATACGTTCGGGCGAACCGTGCCCATTTGCGGACGGTTGTTGCGGCATACGATTTCAGCCATAATGTTGCCGCCCAAAGCGGGACGGGTCCACACGATAGTCTTGCCGTCATCATCGACAAAGAGGTTCGTGCAGTCAGCCGTAAGGCCGGTCTGCAATGCGTTGGCAACGCGCGGGCCGAGGTCACGGCCGATATTGGTTGCGCCTACGAGATATACATTCGGTTTTACTTCATTGAAGAAGTGAACCAACGCATGCGTAAACGCCGTTGTATTGTAATGCTCGAACTTCGGATCGTCATAAACATAAACTTTGTGCGCACCGTGAGCGATGAGTTCTTGCGCCAAAGGTTTAACATTGTGACCGATAAGTACGGCACCGATTTCATCACCGATCCCGTCAGCCAGTTGTTTGCCCTGACCCAACAGTTCTAAAGTTACGTTACGTAATTTGCCTTCAAATTCTTCAGCGATTACATATACGCCTTTGTATTCTGCTAAATCCATTTTCACGTTCCTCCTTAGTTATATAATTTTCTGCGCAGTTAAATTTTCCATCAAGGCAGCAACTGCCGCACTCGGATCTTCTTCTTTAATGATGAGACCCTGAGTTCTCTGAGGCGGAGTGAAAATTTTACGAACAACCGTCGGTGAACCTTTCAAGCCGATCTTTGTTTCGTCAACCTTAATATCTTCCGCAGACAGATGCGGGATTTCACGACGTTTAGCTTTCATCGTACCGCGAATGGTCGGAAAGCGCGGTTCGTTCAATTCTTTAACAGCCGTAATCAAAACGGGGAAATCCGCTTCCGTTACGATATAACCTTCTTCGTTCTGCTGTTTTACACGAACGGCGGAACCGTTAACCGTGATTTCAGCGGCATAGGTAATCTGCGGAATGCCGAGAGCCGTCGCAATTTGCGGGCCGACCTGAGCCGTATCGCCGTCAATAGCCTGTTTGCCGCAAAGAATGATATCAAACTGTTCAACACCCTGTAATTCGGCAACTTTTTTAACAGCCTGTGCCAAAGCGTACCCCGTAGCAAGTGTATCGGAGCCGCCGAGTTTTCTGTCCGTAAGGAGATATGCATCGTCAGCACCCATAGCTAAGCCTTCACGTAAAACTTCTTCTGCCTGATTCGGACCCATCGAAAGCAGTGTAACACGCACTCCTTCCTGGCTGTCCTTCAACTGAAGTGCCGCTTCGAGCGCATTTTGGTCAAACGGATTAAATATATTGGGAACGCCGGCGCGAATAACCGTATGCTTTTCGGGATCGATCTTGACTTCCGCCGTGTCCGGAACCTGTTTGACACACACTAATATTTCCATATTATGTCTACCTCCTAATAAAGTATTATTATATCACACGGGCCCGGCACAAAAGGCCGGACCCGTGTCATAAACAAATTTACCGTAAGACTGCGCCGGATACAACCATGCGCTGTACTTCGTTAGTACCTTCGTAAATCTGAGTGATCTTGGCGTCGCGCATATGACGGGCAACCGGATATTCTTCGCTGTATCCGTAGCCGCCGAAAATTTGGACCGCTTCCGTAGTAACTTCCATAGCGATATCGGACGCGAACATCTTAGCCATAGCGGCATCGACAGAATAGGGCTTGCCTTCCTGTTTCTTCATGGCAGCTTTGTACACAAGGTGACGAGCCGCTTCGATCTTCGTTGCCATGTCGGCAAGTTTGAAGGAAATCGTCTGGAATTTGCAAATCGGCCGGCCGAACTGAGCACGCTGCTTCGAATACTCGACGGCATCCGCCAATGCAGCTTCGGCAATACCGAGGGCCTGTGCGGCAACGCCGATACGACCGCCGTCCAGCGTCATCATTGCAATCTTAAAGCCTTTACCTTCCTGACCGAGGAGATTTTCTGCCGGAACTTTAACGTTCTGGAATACCAATTCCATCGTTTGGGAAGTATTGATACCCATTTTATCTTCTTTTTTACCGAAAGTAAAGCCTTCCATTCCTTTTTCAAGGATGAATGCGCTGATACCTTTCGTTCCCTGCGATTTATCAGTCATGGCAAAGACAATGTAAACATCGGCGGCACCGCCGTTGGTGATAAAAATCTTGGAGCCGTTCAATACATAATGGTCGCCTTCTTTAGCTGCAACAGTCTGCTGTCCTGCAGCATCCGTGCCGGCATTGGGCTCGGTCAAGGCGAACGCGCCCAACATCGTGCCTTCGCAAAGGGGTTTTAAATATTTTTCCTTCTGAGCATCCGTGCCGAATTCATAAATCGGGTTGGCACAGAGAGAAACATCGGCAGACAGCGTAATGGATACGCCGGCATCGTATTTAGCCAATTCTTCGACCGTCATGATGTAGCTCAATATGTCGGCACCGGCACCGCCGTATGCTTCGGGGAAATAGGTTCCTGCCAAACCCATTTCAAGCATTTCCTTAACAATCGCTTCATCATACTCATGCTTGTGATCGCGTTCCGACACGGTCGGCAACAACCGTTTTTCACCAAAATCCTTCGCTAATTTTACAAACATTTGTTGATCTTCAGTCATGTTAAAATCCATCTCTGCCACGCTCCTTTAGTTTGTGTAAAAATGTACATATAAGTAATGCTTATTCACACCGCCTACATTTCATTTTTCGCAACCTCTTCTCCGTGGATTTCGGAGTCGTAACCATAAAACATAGACTAAATGTGTAGAGAATAGACAGCCCTATTCCTCTTGTTTCGATTGTATATCTTTTCACATTTTAAATCAATACCAAAGTTATAATTCTCCTTATAAATACATTGCTTTTTTATTATTGCTTTTTAAATAGTTATTACTTTTTGTAATTTTGTTTCTTCCCTTTCACCTCCATTCGTTCCCTTTGTCACGTAGTTTTTCAACCTGCCTTCCTTGCTTGTGGGCCATTTTCATTTATGCTAAAATAAATTGTTATTTGCGCATATAAAATAAGTATCTATATTATATATAAGAATCCTGCGAAACGAGGTATTATGGCTAATAAGTTTGTTTCCGGCACGCTTATCCTCACCTTGTCCGGCTTTGTCGTCAAGGCCATTGGCAGCGTCAACTGGATTATTTTATCGAGAATATTGGGAGGTGAAGGCATCGGCATCTATCAAATGGCCTTTCCCATTTATCTCTTGGCACTGGAAATTTCCAGTGCCGGCTTGCCCATTGCTATTTCCATCATTACGGCGGAAAAGGCGGCACGCGAAGACTACGGCAATTGCCAACGCGTCTTTCACGTCTCTCTGACACTTTTAATGACGACAGCCGTCATTCTCAGCATTATCGTCTACTTCGCCTCGTCTTTTCTCATTGAATATCACGTCATTCGCGACGGACGCGCCTATTATTCCCTCATCGCCCTCGTGCCGGCAATCTTTTTTACAACGGTTATTGCCGGTTACCGCGGCTACTTGCAAGGATGGCAGCAAATGACGCCGACGGCCCTCTCTCAAATCGTTGAACAGCTCGTACGCGTTGTGACGATGCTCGCCTTCGCCTACATCCTCTTGCCGTACGGACTTGATTACGCCGCCGGCGGAGCCAGTCTCGGCGCCGGCCTGGGCGGTATATCGGCCCTGCTCGTCCTTCTCTGTTTCTACTATAAATTGAAGCGGACTATTCCGTCAGCGACGGCGGGTTTTCCGAAAGAACCGGTAACGACGATTCTAAAGCGGTTGGTGGTCCTCGCCGTTCCCATTTCCATGGCGAGCATCATGCTGCCCGTCGTATCCAACCTGGATCTCATAATCGTCCCGTACCGGCTGGAAGTGGCAGGTTTTGCAACACACAAGGCAACGGAACTCTTCGGTTATTTGACAGGCATGTCCGTCCCTCTCATCAACTTGGCGACTATCCTCACTGCGGCCATGGCCATGAGCCTCGTACCGGCTGTCAGTCACAGCTTTACGCTGGGAGATAAAAACGGGATTTACGAACAGACTGCCGGTGCCGCCCGCATAACGCTTCTCGTAACGATCCCTTTCAGCGTTATGCTCTACGTTCTGGCCGGGCCCGTCGTCTCCTTTATTTACAACGCCCCGGCGGCGACGGAAGCGACTGCCGCCATTGCACCGGCCATTTGCTTCCTCGGCATGCACCAAATTACGACGGCCATTCTCCAGGGTCTGAAAAAGCCGAAAATACCGGTTATCAACATGTTTATTGCCTGCATTGTAAAAGTTATATGCAACTGGTTCCTCGTTGCCGTTCCCTCCTTCGGCATTACGGGCGCCGCTTATGCGACGGTTGCCGACATCGGTGTGGCCGCCGGACTGAACCTCATTTTCATTTATAAGTACACCGGCTATATACTGGATCTGCGTGTCGTCGTGCGCAACACGATTATTGCCGCCGTCATGGGCGTGTCCATGTACTTTATACACGCCTCTCTTGCAGCCGTCCCGACAAGCCTCTTTATCGGACTCCTCGTAACAACGGCCGCCGGCTCCGCCGTTTACCTTGTCCTCATGTCTCTTTCAGGCGGCCTGACGCGACGAGATGCGCAGAAGCTGCCTTTCTTCGGAAAGTATTTTTATTAAACCCGAAAGACGCCGAAATCTCACTTTTTTCGCGAGTTTTCGACGTCTTTTAATGTGCCCGGTTACGGTTCGGGAATACAATTTGCAATAGGCTTGGTGAATTCCATGTGTTCAAAAAATTTATGGGTCTTCCATAAAAAAGCGCTGAAGGCGCTGAAAGTCAGGCGGAACCGAAAGTGTTCAAAGCTGATGGGACCTTCAAACATGGCTATACGGTCGAGATCGTACGGATTATCCCACGGAAAGTCGCGTCCCGCGTCAATTGTAAAACCGTACTTGTATCCGGCATTTTGTGTTTCTTCCAGAACCGTATCCGTAAACTTTCCTTCCGGAAAAGCAATGAAGTCACACGGCCTGTTAAGGTGCCATTCGACGGCCTTCTTCGAACCGACGAGCTCATGGCGCATGTCGGCACGGTTAAAACTGTCCAAGGGGCGATGGCTGAGCGTATGGCTGCCGAATTCCATGCCGGCATTGCTCATTTCCTTCACCTGGTCCCAGTTTAAATACCCCGGCCGACCGACGAAATCCGTAATCAGAAAAATCGTACCGACCATATTATATTTCTTTAATATAGGATAAGCATATTCATAATTGTCGACATAGCCGTCATCAAAGGTGATGAGTATGGGCCGGTCCGGTAAGTTTGACGTGTTACCTTCCATATACTGTTCAAATTGCTCCAATGTAATGGAGTGGTAGCCGTTTTCACTGAGATAGCGAATTTGTTCTTCAAAATTCTCCGGCTTCATGGTCAGAACCGTATGAAACTTATTATTAACCTGATGATAATTTAAAACAGGCATGCCTGTAAGGTGATAATTGGTAGACGCAAAATACCAATAAATTAAGGCTCCCGACAACAAAACGATGAATGCCAGGACTATCCCCAGAATCCATGTGCAAATCTTTTTCATGAACACGACTTCCTCTCGGAGAAATTACGTATGTAGCATATCATATTCGCCGAAAGGCCGCAACAACGCCACTTCACTGACGTTTTGTCATTTTTCCGTCACGTCAAATCCGTTTTCTTCAAGCTTTCTGCCGGTAACTAAATTCGTCTTCACTCATGCAAAAACGGCCGAACTCATCTGTATTGACTATTCATGCAAACGCAGCTGCTCTTTTTAAACCCAAAGAGCAGCTGTCGACATTTTTCAGTTCAGAACTTTCTCGGGCATTCCGTTCCCATTACTCATGGATTCGCCATTCATTAAGCCATTTGGCGGTCTTTGCGGTATGATGGTCGACAATGTCGCTATGCCCCGAATCAAGACCGGAAATTTCGGCCATTTCGGCATCGGTTAAGGAAAAATCCCAAATATCAATATTCGCTTTCATCCGTTCTTTTTTAACGGATTTCGGGATAACGACGACACCGCGCTGTACATTCCAGCGCAAGACGACCTGTGCCACGGACTTCCCGTGTTTCTCCGCAATGGCAAGCAGCTCGGTATTGGTAAATATATTGTGACCGCCCCGTGCAAGAGGTCCCCACGCCTGTGGTACAACGCCCAATTCCTTCATTACTTTAATCGCTTCTTCCTGCGCGAAGAAGGGATGAATTTCCACTTGGTTGACCATGGGCGCAATTTTTGCATTGATGCAGAGATCGGTGAGCCGATCGGGATAGAAATTGGAAACACCGATGGCGCGTATTTTCCCTGCTTCATACAATTCCTCCATGGCACGCCATGCACCGTAGTAATCATTAAAAGGTTGATGAATCAGGTAGAGATCCAAATAGTCAAGCCCCAGTTTTTTCAGCGATGTCTCAAAGGCCTTCTTAGCACCTTCATAGCCGGCATCCTGTACCCAAAGCTTCGTTGTAATAAAAAGTTCGTCACGGGAAATCCCGCATTTTCGAATAGCCGCGCCGACGGCTTCTTCATTAAAATATGCCGCCGCCGTATCAATCAACCTGTACCCCGAAGCAACAGCATCCAGCACGACTTGCTCACACTGAGCCAAGTCTTCCACTGTAAAAACTCCGAAACCTTCCATAGGCATTTGAACACCGTTCTTTAATGTTACATTTTCCATCGTACAGTCCTCCTGTTCTTGTCGTCGCATTTAATAAACACTGCTACTCATTATGATATCCGGTAAAGATTGATTTCAACTATGCGGCCGTTCGCTCAGCTTTCCATAGAAATAAGAAAAACTGTAAAAATAACCTTCCTTTATGCCGTAAATCCGTCCAGCCAATTGAGCGGCTCCGATGCTGCGACACTGCCGCCGTGAACGGGAAATCCTTTGTCTATACGCGCCTTCGCAGCGAAGCGGGCAATATCCTTTTCACTCATACCCATGCCGCTTCCTTTTATGTGCCTCCTTTTTTCTTTCTGTACATATCATACAGCAGAGGCCGTTGACTGAGAATCTCCAAAATGTTACATTGGTTTTAACTTTAAGTTCATATCGGAGGTTTAAAATGATCAGCACACAGCTCTCCATATTCATCACAACGGCAGACTGCGGCAGCTTCAGCAAGGCGGCCGAACGGCTGTTTATTTCGCCTACGGCCGTAATGAAACAGATTAACACACTGGAAGCCCGGCTTTCCCTTCCCCTTTTTAAACGCAGTGCCCACGGTGTCCGCCTCACACCGGCAGGCGAGGTAATCTATAAAGACGCGCGCTTTCTCACGGATTATGCTGCTCAATCTGTCGAAAAGGCCCGTCATTCCATGACGACGAACACACAGGTGTTTCGTGTAGGAACATCTATACTCAACCCGGCAAAGCCCTTCATGGATTTATGGTATCAGGCAAGTTCAATCTTCCCGAATTACGCACTTAATCTCGTCCCCTTCGAAGATAATCACGACGGAATTCTTGCGGAAATTACACAACTCGGGGAAAAATTCGACTTTCTCGTCGCCGCCTGCGAATCCGATATGTGGCTGGAAAAATGTAATATGCTGCCACTGGGTCATTTTGAGGTTATGTGTGCCGTATCACGTACGCACCGTCTCGCCCGCAAGGAGCGGCTGATGCCGTCCGACCTCCGCGGGGAAACACTGCTCATGGTTGCCAAAGGTGATTCCAAGACAAACGACGCCGTACGGCGCACCTTGGAAAAGCATAAGGTACATATAGAAGATACGGCATATTTTTATGATATCTCCGTCTTTAACAAATGTGCAAAATCGGAAAAGGTACTGCTTACGCTTTCCTGCTGGAAAGACGTGCATCCCGCCCTTATCACAATTCCTGTAGAGTGGGATTATGCCGTTCCATACGGTCTCCTTTATTCCCTTCATCCGCCGGCACATATTGAAAAATTTATTGAAACCCTGAGTCGGCCAAAATAGCATAATTATATATGCAGTCTTTCCGGTTATAACGGAGTTGATACCGAAACGCCTCCGTAAGGAATAATTCCGCCGGAGATTTCGTGTTCATTGCCGAAACAAACATGCAAAAAAGCTGCCTTCCGGCAGCTTTTTCCCATAATCCGAAAACTACGGTGATACTCACGTAATTCGTATTTTATGAATGCATAATACCGGCCCTGCGCAGAGCCGTAATGACGGGCGTAATCAAAAGCCCCGAAACGACAGCTTCAGGAAGGCCGTTCGTTATTGTAACGGCAACCATAATATTGATGACGTTGCCGAAGGGAATCCCCTTGGCTGCAGCATACGTATTGCCGATGAGTAAGGTATACGCGCCAAGGAAGAGGAACGTATGTAAAATCGTCGCTCCTACGGCAGTTCCCATGGAACGAATCCAAAGAGAACATCCCCGCTTCTTGAGAAACAGGTACAGTTCGTAAGCCGCAAGGCCCAGAAGAATGCGCGGTATAATGCACACGAAAGCATCATAGATAATGCTCGTCTGTACGGCAAAAAGCATAAGTGCGCTCGGAGCCCGTAACGACTGGACAAAGGAAAAGACGCCGAACATAAAGCCCACCGTCATACCGACCCGTCTGCCGCCCGTAATTGCCGCAATAATCGTCGGTATGTGCAGAATAGTCGCATCGACGACAAGCAGCGGGATAAAGCCGTATCCCGTAGCACCTAAAAAGACCGTAATAGCCGACAAGAGTCCGGCAATCGTCAATTGCCGGACATTCATAAAATTGCGCCGCAAGGGCATTTGGCTTACTTTTTCCATAATAATTCCTCCGTTCTCGTTCCCATTCAGAGATACAAGGCGTATTTAACATATGCAGGAAATCTGCCTGTCCGGTGCACTTCCGCAGAGATAATGCCCATATTGAACAGTAACTTTCCTCTATGTCTTGTTCAGTATATCACAATCTTTTTTGTTTGCCAATACATTAATTTGAAATAAATAGACACAAAAGACCTGCAACACGCACAGGTGTTACAGGTCTTTTCTCTGTATTCTTATGCTTCTACGGGATATACGCTTACCTTCCGTTTGTAACGGCCGGCACATTCGTACGCAACCTTTCCCGCCGCCTTGGCAAACAATGTGTCATCTTTACCGATACCTACATTGGTGCCGGGATGAAAATGCGTACCGCGCTGACGAACGAGAATATTGCCTGCCTTGCAGATAACGCCGTCATGGCATTTAACGCCAAGGCGTTTGGATTCGCTGTCACGACCGTTACGCGTACTGCCCATCCCTTTTTTATGAGCGAAGAGCTGTAAATCGAAATTGAACATTTTCTTCACCTCCCGATCTTATGAATAAAGCACGACATACTCAGGATATTGCCGCGCAATACGTTCCATTCCCAATATCATGGTTTCCAACAGAACACGCGCTTCGGCTGCATCTTCCTGCGTGTATGCGGAAAGAAACCCTTCTTTCTGTTCATACACGACATTGTCTTCACCGACATACTGCAGCATGCCGAGTAAAGTTGTCTGTGCCAAAGCGGATACGGCGGCACAAATGATGTCATTTCCCGATTCACTCCAACCGGCATGACCGGAAACGGTAAATCCGCAAAGACTTTTATTTGCACGCCTTTTCATATTAATTCGTATCATCAGCCTTCAATCTTTTCGATAACAACTTTTGTGAACGGCTGACGATGGCCTTGACGGCGACGGTAGTTGGATTTCGATTTGTATTTGAAGACGAGAATCTTCTTTTCCTTGCCTTGCGCGATTACTTTACCCGTAACCTTTGCACCTGCAACAACGGGAGTACCGATTTTTAAATCGCCTTCTCCGCCTACTGCCAATACTTCATCAAATATGACGGCAGAATCAACATCGTTTTCCAGTTTTTCGACAAAAATGCTGTCGCCTTCCTGAACGCGATACTGTTTTCCGCCCGTTTTAATAATAGCGTACATGGTGACACCTCCTCATCACTGGACTCGCTGAATACGGCGCCCTGCGGGCTTACGGCCTCTTCATGCGGCTTTTGCACAGCCACGTATGTATGCTATGACTTTTATATTCTATATGACAATACACGCCTTGTCAAATTTTTCTTCCCAAGGAAGTGCAATAAAAGCACCGCTTGCCCGGCTACGGCATATACTAACTGAAATAACGGCTCAAGCCGTCGACAATGCTTTCGGCGAAATTCTGCTGCTGTGCGTCCGTATTAAGTGTCCTTTCTTCCTGCGGATTGGAAATAAAGCCCAATTCAAGAAGAGTTGCCGGCATAACCGTGTGCAGAAGAACGTAGAAGTTGGCCGCATGAACACCGCGATCACCGAAGTTCGTAGCCTTCATGTTTTCCCTGTGCAAGGCCGTAGCAAGCTGCAGTCCTTCTTTCGAACCCGTACCGTAGTAGGCCGTTACACCGCCCGGTTCAGCCTGATCGCTTGCGTCGATGTGAATGGAGATGAAGACGTCGGCAGCAGCAATATTGGCCACGTTGCACCGTGCCTGCAATTCTTCAACGGCACCTGCATGAGGGCCGTATACGTCCACATCGGCCGTACGCGTCATGACAACCGTCGCGCCCTGAGCCGATAAGAGAGCCTGCGCTTTCTTGGCAATAGCGAAAGTAATATTCTTTTCCTGAGAATATGAACCGACAGCGCCGGAATCCGTGCCGCCATGCCCCGGGTCGAGGCAAATTACCTTCCCTTTCAGACCTTTCGCAGTAGACCGCTTGTACGCCGGAATCGAGGTAACGGGCTTATTGGCCGGCTTCGAGGCCTTGTCATTGCCATAAGTCCCCATATTCAAGTGTTTCCATTTGTGCCACTGCCTGACCTTGCCCGACTTATCGTTAATATCGATGACGACGCGGCTCGCCGCACTTCCCGTCGGTCCGAGGGTAAAAACCTTGATATCGTCGGTTGTCACCTTGTAAGGCAAGCGAAAATTGATATCCGTATTATTCAAGCGCTTGGCAAGCGTAATCTTGGAGACAATATTTTCATCAGCCTTATAATCGGTTTGTAAATCGGCCGCTACTTTCGTTCCGGGTAAGGTTACGGTTACATATTGACCGCTCTTGTCAACAAAAAGCTTCGGCGTTACTTTATTATTTACGTCCAGTACAGTGCGTACGAATGGTATATTCGCATCATTGCGTGTCGCAACACGCACAGCGCTGATTTCCGTCGCCTCTGCCGCCGCAACCTGATAAAGCGGCAATATGCACAGAATCACCAGAAAAGGGAATAACAACAATTTTTTCATGCTTTCACGCTCCTTCTCAGCAATGCTTTATTATAGCACGTTGCCAAAACATGCGTAAAACACGGAAAGCACCGTCCTTTATCAATTTCAGCACATGTTCATAACAGGTTGCGGTTCTCAACTGCAGCCCGAAATCCGGTCTTTTCCAACTGTGCCCATATCTGCGGTACCGCATCGGCAACCTCTACGGGCGTATATCCGTACGGGCCTATCCGCCGGCTGCAATAATCACCGGCCGCCCCGTGCACATAGACGGCGGCACAGGCGGCCGTACAAAGATTATCCATGCCGTCATGGCAAATCATGGCAGCTGCAAGACCGCTCAAAATATCGCCCATGCCGCCGGCGGCCATACCGGCATTTCCCGTCGGGTTCAGACATATCTTCCCCGTTTCTGCAGAGACAACGAGCGTCGGCGCCCCCTTGAGGATGAGGTTGACGCCGTATAAAGCGACGAAGTTTTTTGCCGCACTTATTAAGTCGCTTCTGATATCCGCAACGGAAAGACCGCCGAGACGGGAAAATTCCGCCAAATGTGGCGTAATGATCGTTCGACTGCCGTAAGTATGAAAGAAATCCATATGGCCGCAAAGCGCGTTTAGGCCGTCCGCGTCGATAACGAGGGGGCACTTCGTGCCGGCCGCTACGGTATAAATAAATTCGGTTAAGCCCGGCCCCTTGCCCATACCCGGTCCCATGACGATAACCGACCAGTTTTTACTCGCCTCAATGATTTCGGCCGCATTTTCCGCCGTAAACGACGCCGTCTCTGCAGGACCGACGGCGTGAACCATGATTTCCGGCTGTCTGCCTATACAGTAAGGCGCTGTTCCGGCCGGCACGCAGAGGAAGACCTTGCCTGCGCCGCCGCGTACGGAACCGTGCGCCGTCATGAGAGCCGCTCCGGCCATATCGCTGCAGCCCGTGACGACACCGACCGTTCCGTGCGTTCCTTTATGACTGTCCGCACGGCGAGGCGGTACATGAGCAGCTATATATTCTTTATCTAAAAGGCGGACGTCGCCTTCTTCCGTCTTTTGCAAAAGCCTTACGGGCAGCCCGATGGCATCGAGTTCCGCATGACCGGTATATGCTTTCCCGGGATAGAGGAATTGACCGCATTTATAGGCGCCGAAGGTGACCGTCAAATCCGCCCGTACAGCCGTACCTTCTACGGCTCCCGTATCACTGTTTACACCGGTAGGCATATCGACGGCTATAACCGTTCTCCCGCCGTGACCGGAGCGGCCGTTGACGGCAGCGACAACACCTGCGAAGGGCTCACGCAATTTTCCTGAAAAGCCCGTCCCCGTGAGGGCATCTATGACGACATGAGCCGCCTCCAGCTCACGTAGAAACCGTTTTTCTTCACTGCCGTCACGGTAAAGTCTGAAGTCGCACGTACGGTCTTCATGCAGTCTGCACAGAGTCTGTAAATGGGCACCGCTTTCCGGGCTGTAGCCGTCCGCAGCAAAGGCATACACCGTTACCGAGCCGCCTGCCGCCGCAATATGCCGGGCCGCTGCAAATCCGTCGCCGCCGTTATTTCCCCTGCCGCAGAGGATCAGTACTTTTTTATTGCTCCAGCCGCCGACAAATAGGCCGCCCCGGTCCGCAACGGCGCGGCCGGCGTTTTCCATTAACACGGCAGGAGCAATTTTATACTTACCGTCCATGGCCGTCCTGTCGATCTGCTTCATTTGCGCAGCTTTCTTCAGCACATTCATCTTCTTCTCCTATTCTTCCCAAAGGACCTGAGCGACGGCATAATCGCCGTCATGGGAAAGCGAAAGGACAGGGCTATGCGGCGAGATTTGCCGCGCCGTGTCCGCATACGTACCGTAAAGCTTCAGATACGGTGCGCCGAAATCATTATGACACACTTCAACGTCGCGCCACAAACCTTCGCGAAAGCCCGTACCCAGGGCTTTGTAAAAAGCCTCCTTGGCCGCATAATGACCGGCAAAGGCTGCCGGAGCCCCCTTGCCCTTACTGCGGCAGTAGGCGATTTCGCCGGGCGAAAAAAGGCGTTCTTTTTTGAAAAAGGGCTTCTTCATCACTGCCTCTATACGACTGATTTGAACCAAATCAATACCCAAACGCATGATCTCCTCCATATAAAAACAACCTGCAACAAAGTTACAGGTTATTTTTCATATTTACCATTTTTGCATACGAATACATACGGACAGCCCTTCCAAAAGAACTCGAAAGGTTTGAAAGGATACGGTCATATCCGAATACACGCCCTCCGCCGGCTTATACGACAGCGTCACGGTGCTTTTCTGATAATCATATATAAAACCGTGTAAATTACTTTCATAAGTATATTTTTTTACGGGTACTTCAAAGCGAGGCGGTTTTTCTTCATCCAAGCCGTGCAGTAATTTTGTAATGAGCACGTCCTTCGGCAGCCCGCTTTGCAGCATTTCTTCCGTAAAATTATCGAGTACAGACATGACGGCTCCTAGTCCTGATCAAAGAAGTGCGCATGAATGGCGCGTACGGCCGTATCGACATGTTCTTCGCCGATAAGGCAGGTAATACTGATTTCGGACGTCGAAATAATTTCGATATTTATGCCGTTGTCTCCCATAAGGCCGAACATGCTGGCCGCAATTCCGGGGTGACCTGCCATGCCGGCACCGACGACAGAAACCTTACCCATCTTTTCATCAATGAGTATATCTTCAATATCCATATCGCGGCGAATATCGCCGAGAACGTCGCATACGAGGGCCGAGTCGTCACGGCTGACCGTAAAGGTAATGTCCGTTACGCCTTCGTTGGCAACGCGCACGCTCTGCACGATCATGTCGACATCAATATTTCGGTCCGCCAATTCCGCGAAAATACGATATGCGTGGCCCGGTTTGTTGGGTACACCCAAGACCGTGACCTTGGCGACATTTTTATCTTCCGCTACGCCGCGAATCAAGTACTGCTTTACTTCCATGGAATAATCCTCCTGTATCATCGTCCCTTCCGTTTCGGCAAAGGTGGAGCGTACGTGAATGGGTACATTAAAGCGGCTGCCCATTTCTACGGCCCGCGGCTGCATAACGCCCGCACCGAGTTTGGCCATTTCCAACATTTCACCGTACGTAATTTCTTCCATCTTTTTCGCGTCCGGAACAACACGAGGATCGGACGTGTAAATACCGTCCACATCCGTATATATTTCACACGCGTCCGCATGAATGGCGCCGGCAACGGCAACGGCTGTCGTATCGGAGCCGCCGCGGCCGAGCGTCGTTATATCGCCGCCGTCGGTCATGCCCTGGAAACCGGCAACAATGACAATATTTCCTTCATCAAGAGCATTAATGACGCGCTGTGCATTAATTTCCAAAATGCGGCCTTTATTGAAGGCATCGCTCGTAACTATTCCGGCCTGCGCACCCGTAAAGGAAACGGATTTGCGGCCGGCTTCTTTAAAAGCCATAGCCATAAGGGCAATGGAGATTTGTTCGCCCGTTGAAAGGAGCATATCCATTTCGCGGCCATACGGCTTGGACGTAATTTGACCTGCCAAAGAAACGAGTTCGTCAGTCGTATCGCCCATAGCGGAGACGACTAAGACGATTTTATCTTCCTCTTTCATGTCCTTTAGGACGCGCCGCACAATGGCACGCATTTTATCCGGAGTGGCAACGGAGCTGCCGCCAAACTTCTTAACGATTAATGCCAATGTAATTCCCTCGCTTTTAGAATTATCTGTGTGAAGATAATTTGCTTCTATATGGACCGTACATAGGAAAATAATAGCATGCCGGGCGGCAAAAGTAAAGAAAACGAGCCTGTCAAACGGCTGACTCATGCTGTTTTCCCTATTCCCAAGTTCGCAATAACCATTAACTATACAAAAAAGGAATGATCGCATAAAACCTTATTTTATCTTTGCAATCACGCCGGTTTGCGGTATTAAGTTATTTATTTCACTAGCTTTCTGCGGTATAATAAATATACAGACCGTAATGACGGCTTACGACAGACAAAGGAGGCAAATACCATGAGAAGCGTACCGAAAGAAGTATACGCCTTGTACGATAAGTTATTCCGTTTAAGAGAAGAAGTGATGACTGACGGCGAACGACTCTTTGCAGAATGGCTGCCGTATATTGAACGGCGCCCCTTCCGCTTCAGTGCCCTCAACTTGGCATATTATCTCTCCGTCCGCTGCCATGACCTGCGCCCTCTTCAGGAGGAGCTGGTTCCCCTCGGCCTCTCCTCTCTCGGCCGCAGCGAAGCCCGGACAATGGCCAATCTCGATGCCGTCATGGCCACGCTTGGCCGCCTGTGCGGCAAAGAAGACAATCTTATCGACTATCCCTCGTCCAAGTGGTTTTTTCACGGTGACAGACTTTTGGCGCATAATACGGGCCTTATTTTCGGCAGCCATGCCGAACATCACACGCACATCATGGTAACCTTGCCTACTGAAGCGGCAACGGACTATAAACTGGTCCGTAACCTTCTCCTTGCCGGTACCGATACGGTACGCATCAACTGCGCTCACGACGATCAAACCGTTTGGAAGGCTATGCTGGCAAATCTGGAAAAGGCGAAAAAAGAAACACAAAGAGACTGTCGCATCTATATGGATTTGGCCGGGCCGAAAATTCGCATCTCTCAAATCCTTTTTACAGGTGATGCGGATAAACTTTATAACGGTGATACCTTCTTCCTGGCCAGGGGAAATATCTCCGATTATCCTGCCGACGCGGCGGGAAAGATCATTCTTACCTGCAGCATTCCGATTGTCTTCTCCGCCTTAAAAGAGGGAGATCCCGTTCTTATCGACGACGGCAAGCTGACCGCCCGGGTCAGCTTGATCACGGAGCACGGTGCATATCTCACCGTGGCGGCAACAAAAGAAAAAGGCTTCCGCATTAAAAGTAAAAAGAGTCTCAATTTCCCGGACACCTCCTTGGATATTACACCGCTTACGAAAAAAGACCTTGCCGATTTGGATTTTATGATTCAATATGCCGACAGCATCGGTTATTCCTTTGTCCGCAATGCCGACGATATCAGGCTTCTCCAGAAGGAGCTGAAAAAACGGCTCGGCAAAAAAGCTTCGTCTCTTGCAATCATTGCCAAGATTGAAACGAAGGACAGTGTCAAAAACCTGCCTGAGATCATTATGCAAGCCGCTTCCAAGCAGCCTTTCGGCGTTATGATCGCCCGCGGAGATCTGGCTGTGGAAGCAGGGTATCATCGCCTGTCCGAACTTCAGGAAGAAATTCTTTGGATTTGCGAAGCTGCTCACGTTCCCGTGATTTGGGCAACACAGGTTCTGGAAACGATGGTCAAAACGGGAATGCCTACACGAGCGGAAATTACTGACGCCTCCATGAGTGAGCGGGCCGAATGCGTCATGCTCAACAAAGGACCGTACATCGTAAAAGCGGTCTCCGTGCTCGTTGACATTTTATGGCGCATGAAACAGCATCAATACAAAAAAGCGGCCCAACTGCGGGCCTTAAACATCGCCATCATCACGGTAAAAAAGGAATCGTCCGAATAAAGACAAAGAAAAAACGGTAGGAGAAACTTTCTCTTACCGTTTTTTTTCAATGTGACGAGTAATCAATAAGCCGAGTTTTGTTCTGCCTGTGCAGCGGTAATCATCTATCTGGGCAGGCCGTTGCCGGCCTGCTCGAGCGACACAACCCGGAAGATCAGCGGGCCGCTTCATCCCTTCCCTATTCGGTCTTGCTCCGGATGGGGTTTACCTAGCCGATAAGTTACCTTACCGCTGGTGCGCTCTTACCGCACCGTTCCACCCTTACCACTTGCGTGGTGGTACACATTTCTGTGGCACTGTCCCTAAAGTCGCCTTCGCCGGACGTTATCCGGCATCCTGCCCTGCGGAGCTCGGACTTTCCTCCAATACTGTCGTATCAGCGATTACCTTTCATACTCGTCACCCGCTATGATACGCTGCCGTTTACGTACCGTCAAGAGTGAAACCGAAACACGGCCTCCGGCCTATTCCTTTAGGGCCCGGCGCAGAGCCGCCACGGCAGCGGCTATATCAGTCTGCGAAACAACGGCGCTGATCATGGCGAAGGAACGAAAGCCTTCTCTGTAAAGGGCACCGATATTGCCGAGTCCGATGCCGCCTATAGTGACGACAGGCAATGGAAAATCGAGGGCAAAGCGCTTCGCATCTTCGCTCACCACTTCATGGGCATCCTTTTTCGATTCCGTCGGAAAGAGAGGGCCGAAACCGACATAATCGGCATCATCCGCCAGAGCCGCCTTCATTTCGTCAATCGTGTTAACCGAAATTCCTATAAAGATATCTTCCCCTGCAAGAGTACGCGCAATAGAAACAGGCGCATCGTCCTGCCCTACGTGAATGCCGTCGGCACCGCAGGCCAACGCAATATCGACGGAGTCGTTCATAATAAAAGTGGCGCCATGAGCCCTGCACATGGCGGCAATATCTTTCGCTTCCGCATATTTCTCGCGCCATGTCTTATGTTTTTCCCTATACTGAATGATCCGCACTCCTGCAGCCAACAGCAGTTTAGCCACGTCCCGGTTTTTTCGCCCCTGCGACAGTTCTTCACCCATTACGGCATATATGGGATCCGTCCGTAATTGTTGTATATGTTCCGCTTTCGTCATGGTATGCCTCTCTAAAAATAACCGATAAAATCTCTGCTCGTCGGGTCGACGGCAAAAACCGTCTGCCAATTGCGTTCCGCTCCGGCAGCGGAGAGAATACGCTGCAGCTCAAAGACAACGGGAAATTCCGTGCCGTAATGACCGCCGTCGACAAGGAGAATCCCCTGTTTTACGGCTTCTTGGGCATCATGGTACTTTACATCGCCGGTCAGATATAAGTCGGCACCCGCTTCTACGGCGGCAGGCAGGAAGCCCGCGCCCGACCCGCCGCAAAGGGCAACGGTACGAATATCTTTATCACATGCGCCGCTATAGGGGAGGACGGAGCGATTTAATTTTGTCTTAATAAAGCTCAGGATCTCCGCCGCTTCAAGGGTTTCCGCAAAAATACCGACACGGCCCATTGCCGCCTCCCCCTCTCCCATGGGCCGGACATCGTTGAGCTCAAGCAAAGACGCAAGTACGTCGTTTACGCCGCCGGCGGCGCTGTCCAAATTAGTATGGGCACAATAAACACCGATGTCGTTTTCCAAAAGTGTGCGGAACATGCGTCCGTCATACGTGTCGGTCCGCAAAGCCCTGAGCCCCGAAAAGATAACCGGGTGATGACTGATAATGGCATCAAAGCCCTTCTCCGCCGCATAGACCGTATTTTCTTCCGTCACGTCGAGGGTCAGTAAGACAGACCTCACTTCTTTTTCCGGCTCACCTACGAGGAGCCCCGGATTGTCCCATGCTTCCTTTAAATTTAAAGGCGCCAGACGCTCCATTTCCGCAATTATTTCTTTGAAAGGCACTGCCATTTTCGTCCCTCCCATTCTTCAATTTCAGCTGCCAACATTTCCGTGCGCTCCGACCGGCCGGTCCTGCTCTTTAACAGGCCGTCGCGCAGCCGTTTTTTCTTGCGTATAATCTCTTCAATCAAGTCTCGTAAAAAGGGCGGCTTTTCTTCCCAATTGCGCGGGCCCGTTTCATACTGCCATTCGGGCACGGCCCTTTCTTCACCGCGCACGGCCTTGATTATCTCATAGAGCTTATGCCCTTCTTTGACGATTCGTTCCGCTTCGATGCGATACCCCGCCGAAACAACATACTTACGTACCTCGGCAGCTTCACTCATGGGCTGCAGGACGAGAAATTCCAAGCTCTCCCGCACATCCGGCGACGCCGCCAGTATGTCCGTCATAAGCGCTCCGCCCATGCCGCAAATAACGGCGCCGTCCGCTTCGCCCGGCCTGATCCCTTTTAATCCGTCTGCAAGACGGCAGTCTATTTTCCCCGCAAACTCGGACTGTACGGCATGTCGTTTTGCCGACTCGAGGGGTCCCACGGCCACGTCCGTCGCAATGACGGCCGGACAGGTGCCGGCTTCACAGAGCCATACGGGCAAATAAGCATGATCCGTGCCCACATCGGC
The DNA here is from genome assembly GCF_900095855.1 of Megasphaera coli. GTDB lineage: Bacteria > Bacillota > Negativicutes > Veillonellales > Megasphaeraceae > Megasphaera > Megasphaera massiliensis_A. The sequence goes on from NZ_FMIY01000002.1 coordinate 644,529, forward strand.
AATGACTGCGCCTTGCGGCACAAGAGCGGCAACGGCGGCAAGGCGTTTACTGAGTTTCATCGGTATCTCCTTTTTACTGTCGCGAAGCCGGCAGTTATAAAAAAAGCTATTCCGCAAGGTTGCGAAATAGCATGGTCTGCAATGTGGTGGGCCTACTTGGGTTCGAACCAAGGACCAACCGGTTATGAGCCGGTGGCTCTACCGCTGAGCTATAGGCCCGGAAAGCAAGGGCTGGCAACCTTGCCTGCTTATTATACGATAAAAGGCGAAGAACCGTCAAGATAGGGCCGGCTGCCGCGGCAGCCGGCCCTATCACGGATTTTGCTTATTTCTAAGGCTTTAATTTTTTTAATTCTTCCGTCAAAGCGGGCAATGCTTTAAAGAGATCGCCTACAATACCGTAGTGGGCAAATTCAAAAATAGGCGCTTCCGGATCTTTGTTGACCGCAATTATCATGGGCGCTTCCTGGAGCCCCAGCTTATGCTGAATAGCGCCGGAAATGCCGAGGGCAATATAAATTTTGGGTGCGATTTTCTTGCCTGTAATGCCGATTTGCTGATCGTGCGTTGCCCAACCGTTGTCGACAAGGGGCTTCGATACGCCGAGAGCGGCACCGATCGATGCGGCAAAGGCGGCTACTTTAGCCAAGCCTTCTTCATCGCCTACGCCGCGGCCTGCACCGACGACGATATCCGCCGTTTCCAGCGTGAGTTCCTGCCGTTCCGCCGGTACCGGTTCGAAGGAAATTACCTTCTGCTTCGCTACGACTCCCTTCAGGTCCACCGTTTCATGAACGATTTCACCGCTGCGGCTGCCGTTGAAAGTATTGCCGCGGAAAATCTTATCACTGATCGTCGCGAGCTGCGGCCTTGTCGTAGTCAGAATCTTGACATAGACCTTACCCGTAAAGGCCGGGCGAATCCAGGTGAGCGAATCGTCCTCTCCTTCGTAAGAGCAGTTGATGCAGTCCGCCACCAGGCCCAAGTCCATTGCCGCCGAAAGACGTCCGCCCAAATCGCGGCCGTTATAGGAAGCACCGATGAGAAACACATTGGGCTCATACTTCTTAATAACTTCTTCCGCCGCCTGTGTATAAAGCGTCGAATCGTAAGCTGCAAGCTCCGTATTATCAAGGACAAGGGCAATATCGGCGCCGTAACCGATCGCGTCTTTGGCGGCAGCCTCGCCGCCGGACGGCAAAAAGGCCACCAAGGCTTTTTGCTTGCTGTCGGCAAGTTCTCTCCCTTTACCGAGCAATTCCTGACTGAGCTGACCGACTTTTCCTTCCGTTGCTTCCGTATATACCCATACACCTTGTTTCATATCCATTTGCCAGCCCTCCTTAAAGTACTTTGTCGGCAACGAGTTTGCCGATTAATTCATGTACAGCCGCCTCTTCGTCGGCACCTTCCACCATGACGCCGACGGCGTGTTTTTCCGGCGCGAATACGCCTGATACGGCAGTTGCCGAACCGGCTTTACCTACTGCCGAGGCTTCAAGCCCCAAGTCTTCCAACCGCCACGTATCGAAGACCGCCTTCTTCGCGTTCATTTTACCGCGAATCGTAGCGGATCGGGGCGCGTTGGCTTTTTCCGTTACGGAGCATACTGCAGGCAGCTTCGCTTCCAACGTCTCGACACCGCCGTTGTGACGTACGATTTTTACCGTATCGCCGTCGACGGAAACCTGATCCGCATAAGTCAGCAGGCTCATGCCCAAACGCTGCGCAACAGCCGGCGGAATCTGTCCCGTGTCGCCGTCCGTCGACTGTCTGCCCGTAAATACGAGGTCGACATCACCGATTTTTTCAACGGCTTCAGCCAATATCTTACCTGTTGCCAACGTATCGGAACCTGCCATTCGTTCGTCCGAAACAAGCACGCCTCCGTCGGCCCCCATGGCAACGCCGTCGCGCATGGCATCGGCAGCCGTAGCCATACCCATGGACACAAGTGTCACCGTGCCGCCTGCAGCATCTTTTACGGCCAGAGCCGCTTCTATGGCATGCATATCGACGGGATTCAACATAGACGGAGCGCCGATACGGACGAGATTGTTCGTCTTCGGATCGAGCTCAATATCGGAAACGGACGGTACTTGCTTGACTAATACTACTATCTTCATCTTCCATTCCTCCTCTTGTTGTGACTTTCAACCTTTATAATGACAGTATATATTATTTTTCTTTTTATATCAACTAATAATAATTACTTTTTATTAATTATACTCATTTAGAATATTTACCTATAAAAGATGAGCGAAAGGCATATATGCGAAACGGGACGTATTGCAACAGCTCGTCCCGTATTCCTTATAATATTTTTGATAAAAATTCTTTCGTTCTTTCTTCCTGCGGATTCATAAAAAGATCTTCCGGCTTGCCTTCTTCCAGAACAACACCTTCGTCAATAAAAAGGATCCGGTCGGCCACTTCGCGGGCAAAACCCATTTCATGCGTGACGATGGCCATGGACATACCTTCTTCGGCGAGCTCTTTTATGACATCCAAAACTTCCCGCACCATTTCCGGATCCAAGGCGGACGTCGGTTCGTCAAAGAGCATAAACTTCGGCTTCATGGCCAGGGCTCTGGCAATGGCCACACGCTGCTGCTGGCCGCCGGACAAAGTGCCGGGATAGGCATCCTTCTTATCAACCAGTCCGACTTTTGCGAGAAGCTGCACCGCCGTTTCGACGGCTTCCTCTTTTCCTGTATGACGTCCCTTCATGGGAGCGAGAATAATATTTTCCAGAACCGTCATGTGCGGAAAGAGATTGAAGCGCTGAAATACCATGCCCACTTCCATGCGCACTTCATTTATTTTTTTCGCCGAATCCATGCTGATACCGTCGACTATAATTTCGCCGGACGTCGGTTCTTCCAAGTAATTAATACAACGCAGAATCGTACTCTTGCCGGAACCGGACGGACCGATAATGACGACTACTTCTTTATCGTGAATGGTCAGATTGACGCCTTTTAAGATCTCATGCTTACCGAATGATTTTTTTAAGTCCTTAATTTCTATCATCTACTGCAAACCTCCGTTCCAAGTATGTGACCAGCCGGGCGATGCCGAGCGTCATAATCAGGTAAATTACGGCGACGGACACCCAGATTTCCAAGGCGCCGTACGTCTTGGAGATGATCAACTGGCCGCGGCGCGTAAGCTCTTCGAAACCGATAACCGATACCTGTGACGTTTCTTTGGTCATGGAAATAAACTCGTTTCCCAGAGGCGGAATGACGTGCTTAAAGGCTTGCGGCAAAATGATGTACAGCATGGTCTGCATCCACGACAGACCGAGAGAACGGCCCGCTTCCATTTGTCCTTTGTCGACGGACTGGATGCCGGCGCGGAAAATTTCCGACACATAAGCGCCGCTGTTGATGGAACACGCCGAAACGGCAGCCACAAAGGGATTGATCTGCTGGCCGATGATGCGCGGTAAGGCGAAATAAATGAGAAATATTTGCACCAGTATGGGCGTACCGCGAATAATATTCACATAGCAAACGCAAACGGCGTTCAGTATTTTATTGCCCGACAGGCGGCAGACGCTGACAATGAGGCCCAAAATAAAGCCGAGTCCTACGGACATGGCCGTAATTTTAATGGTCACGCCTGCACCCATTAACAGTAACGGCAAAGAATTTACGATTAAATCAACATTCATTCTCTCCCCACTCCTCTATTTTCCCAGCTGATGTATAAGTTTATATATGTTTGTATCGAATTTAAGGCGAACCGTATGCGCCTCTTCGTACGGTACGGCGGCAATTTTTTGCCCGACAGAGCCGATAATACAGTTATACTGCCCCGCAATAAGGGTATCTACGGCCTTTTGCGCAAAAAGTCCCGCCATAATCGAGTCGTACGCCGTCGGCGAACCGCCGCGCTGAATATAGCCGAGAACGGTCAAATTCGCTTCCAGGTACGTGTGTTCCCGTATGTAATCGACGACGGTGCCGCTGTTTGCCGCTCCTTCGGCAACAATAATAATACTGCTGCGTTTCTTCATACCGTGCGATGCCAGGAGATCGCCGCAGAGGGCCGCCAAATCGACGGGCTTTTCCGGCGTCAATACCGCTTCGGCACCGACTGCCAGACCCGAATAGAGGGCGATGAATCCCGCATGGCGCCCCATGACCTCTACGACGGCCACGCGGTCATGAGAAACGGCAGTGTCGCGAATTTTGTTGACCGACACGAGAACCGTATTGACGGCCGTATCCAGTCCGACGGTGTATTCCGTACCGATCATGTCGCCGTCAATGGTACCGGGAATAACAACTGTCGGCATACCGAAAGAGCTGAGGGCCTGCGCCCCCTTCATGGAGCCGTCACCGCCAATGACGACGAGGGCGTCTATCTGTCGTCGCCGCAAAAATTTTGCAGCCCGTTCCTGCACGTTGCGGTCAAAAAACTCCTTACAGCGGGCCGTACGCAAAAATGTGCCGCCCCGCTGAATCGTCTCACCGACGGCACGCCTGTCGAGGGGACGCATTTCTTCCTCTATGAGGCCGGCATAGCCGTGGGCAATGCCTTCCACGGCGATCCCCTTGCAGTCGGCATAGCGCGTAACACCGCGAATAGCCGCATTCATGCCCGGCGCGTCACCGCCGCTTGTCAGTACCGCTATTTTTTGTATCATTTCGCTTCTCTTCACCCCCTGTGCCGCGTTTGACAAAATATATGTTTGCATTCTTAATATGTTCAACGATCATGTCCACAATTTGTGACGCACCGCCGCGCGTCGTGTCAACAGTAAAATCACAGTACGGATATACGGCCTTCCACTGTTCCATCATGGTGTGCACGAAGTTCTGTAAATCATCGTAGTCCACAGTGGGCCGTTTCCCGATGTGGCGTCCGACGCGCTCCGTTACGCGATACGGCTCGGACACAAGTGCGACGATAATGCCGTGACGATGAAGAATGCGGTAGGTCTCAATATTCATGGGAAAATTCCCGCCTACGGAAATAACGGCCTCGTGATAACGGCTCACTTGATGCAGAATGGCAATTTCTTTTTCGCGAAAGGCCTTTACTCCGAAAGACCCGTAGTATTCGGCAATGGACATGGCCGTATCCCGCTCCAGACGACGATCCGTATCGACGAATTGCCAGTTCATACGCTGTGCCAATTTACGGCCGATATGACTCTTACCGCTTCCCATCATACCGACGAGAACGATATTTCGCTTTACCATTGCTTCCCCCCTTATGCCGAATTTGAAAATCTATACGTGTTGTGGGCTATATTATAACAGAAAAAATCAGCAAATAACAGTATAAACATAAAAAAAATAGCTCATTTTATGCATTATTTATGATAAATCTGCATAATATGAGCATTTTGGCAGTATATATGAAGTTTTATTTTCTCTCGTCGTTGCCGTAAGGAACAATGAGAAAGGTTAATTGCAAAGCTTCACCGGTCCGTTTGATTTCTTTCAGCTCCGTTCGCACGGGCGGAAAGGCTTCGTCAAGGACATCGAAAAAACGGATGATATCACTGTACGAACCTTCAGCCGTACCTTCGTATCCGCCTTCTTTCGCTCCGCTTTGCCGTAAAGACAAAAGCTGTACCTTACAAACTGCAGCCCGCTCTTCCAAGAGGCCGGGAAAGTCCGTTTTTTCACCTATGGCAAAGGGCCGGCTTTCGCCGCCGTCACGGTCGTCCGTGTCATACGCCGCCAAGAGACGATTGGTTTCACGCCAATTGCGGCAAAGATCGTAGAGAGCCGCATCACGACAGAATAAAAAGAAGAGGACACAGCTTGTAAGACCTATAATGAAAGGCATGTATTTTTCTTTTATGTCATTGATGCATATCACCGTTTATCTCCACCGTCAACTCAAAGCGGGCCGCCTTTTCTTTTCCCTCGACGCGACGCACGTCGACACGTGCCTTATCCATTGCCTTCGTCAGCCTCCCCTGCCAGACGGCAATATCTTCTTTTCTTTCCGTCTTTGCCGTGACGGTAAAAACGTTGCGCGTACAGGACAAGGATTCAACTTCTACGCCGGCCGGCTTAGTCCCGCTGAGAGCTACGAGCAGGGACGTAATATGCGTTCGCCCGTCAAGGCGCCTCTTCAGTTCCTTGGCGGCCCGTTCGGCCTCCCGCCCTTTCCCGTTGGCCGCAGCCACACGTTCCGCCACGGCCCGGCCGTCTGTGCAATAAGCGGTGTATTCACGTTGCAGAACGCGTTCCGTAACCTGCCCTGCTATAGCCGTTAATACGCAGGCGCTGATGAGGATGATTTCCACGGCGGGAGCATATTTCTTCAGCGTTCTTTTACCAATTTCTTCAGTCTCTTCTTTTTCAAGTAAATTGAAGCGCATATGCCGTGCGTACAACCCGGTCACGAGCAGAGCCGCCGTACCGGAACAACCGGCATAAACGGCCTTTTGCAGCCACTTCGAATCGCCATGAACCTGCAGCGAGTCTGCCGCATCGGCGTCATCACCGTTTTTTTTCTCTTCGCAGACATAAGCCTCGACGGAACGAGGTTTTAAGACGACAGTATGGCGAAAGGCGCCGTCATCAATGAACACGGTACCTTCATAAGCGGAGCAAAAATCCCGTACCGCCGCCGGCAAAACGTCTACCGCCAAAAGAGTCACTCCCTTTTTGACACAACAAGCGTGCAAAGCCGCTATGAAGTCCTGCGGATAGGCGGCGGCAAGCCATTCGTACTCGTTACTGCCCGCATCTTTTTTCACGCACCGTACATCAAAGAGATAGCCGTCACCGCTGTCCAACATAATGCCGCTCCAGGCGACGGACTGCTTCGCTTCTTTGCGGCTTCTTGTCGGCAGAGAGACCGTGCGCATGACAAGACGCTCATCACCGATGATTATATAAATACCGTAGTCCGCAAGACCGTAAACGTCAATACAATCGGCCAAGGCAAGGAGCATTCGCCCGTCGCCGGCCCTACGCTGTGCCGGCGTATAATCGTACTGCAGGTATTGGCACATATTCGTACGATAAAAGCGCGTCTTTTCTTCCTTTAATATATATAAACCATTTTTCCCCGGCCAGATGACGGCCTTGCGCCTGCAAAAACTGTTCATCATATTACAAATTCCGTCAATATCGAACCCAATCAATGAGAAGGTCGCCGTTTTCGGCGCGTTTATCCGGCACTACCCGTATAGAGCAAGTCTTGGCGACGGCCCCGTCGGCCGTCACGCCGTAACCGCTAAGCATAATACCTTCGTAAAAGGATGAAATTCGAATGCCCAAGACATCCCCGGGCTCGGTCAATCCATATGAATCCGGCAGAGCCGCAGCAGTAAATTTTCCGTCGGCCTTACATTTTTCATAGCCTATGGCCAAAGCGCTTTCCGCCAAATACGCAGCTTGTGCCGCACGGTAATAATCCTTTGCCGCCTTGATCTCAAAGAAGGTGAACCGCGCCGTCATAACGGCTGCCGCCAGAAGCCCCGTGCCCATGGCAAGGACTGCATACGTCAAAAATCCGTTCTCACGTCTCTCCATGGTCATTCCTCCAAATCCTTGCCAGCGGCAAGGCGCGCACGGCACAGATCTGCTCGTCGCCGGTGCGCCTGTTTACAAGGACGAACCGCATGCAAATCGTATCGCCGTCCTCCGAAAAGTAAGGCTCCTTGCCGTAGTGTGCAATATAAACATTCGTATATCCTTCGCCGTTGTCGTTGCCCGTAAGGGGCTGGCGATTGCCATGGTCAAGCCGCCTGTACAGATGCCGTCCGCTGATGAAATACCCCGACTCTTCGCCGGCGGCATTTTTAAACAGGATCTGTGACGGCGTAACGCGGCAGTCCGCAGCATAACGCAAATCCGCATAGACGATTTCTTCACAGGCCATGGTCTGACGAAGCAGATTATGCCGTGCTCCCGCTCTTACATAAAGTCTCGTTCCCTGTGCAACGATACTGAAGAAGAGGACAATCATAACAAGAGCCGCTGTCGTATACATAAGTATCTCCGTCAATAAAAAACCGTTCTTATTTCGTTCTCTCCAGGAGGGCAAATCTGTATACTTCCCCATATTCGTCCCTAACCGTTACGATTCGTTTTCTGAAAGGACCTGTCCGCTCCGTTTCAGCCGCAACCGTAAGACCGTATTTTTTCTGAAGCATGTTGTCATGTTGCGGGGACAACCCGGCACTGCGCTCCATGACATCCTTTCCGACTGTTGTCGCCGCCCGTATGGCCTCGGCCCGTTTCATGCTGTACATTGCCTGACGAAAGCAGGTAAAGGCTGCGCCGAAAAGAATAAGACCCACGGCCGCCGCTATGAGCACTTCGCAGAGCATGAAGCCCTTTTCCCTATTCCAGACGCACGCGTCCGGTCTGGGCGGCAATAATGATCTCACGTCTGTATGACTTGTCTTTCGTCTGCACAATAATGCGCATTTCCTTGTCTTCCGGCCTACCTTGGGCATCAAAAGACATAGAGCCGCCCACGGCGACGATATTCGGGCCGAATTTTCTTCTTTTAACCCTCGTAAAGACGTTACGCGCAATTGTATATTCCCTTTCCCGCACATGCAATCGCCATTTTTCTCTGCTTGCGCTGCCGTTGGCAACGGCACGAATGCGCATATTCTCCAAATCCGTGACAAGCTCCTGCACCGCCGTGTCAACAGCATACCGTTCATGGCGACGCTGCAGAGCCGTCGGCACGGCCGCCGTCAGTACAAGCATAAAAATAAAGACGCATACGAGCAGCTCCGTCAGCATATAACCGCCGGTCAGAGACTTACGGGCAGTACGCACTGCACCCACTCCTTGTAGAAAATAAGCGATACCCACCATCCGGCCAATAAGAAAGGCGCAAAAGGTACGTATCCGCTCCCCCGTACAAACCGCTGCGGCACGGCAATGACAAGGGCTGACGCGAAGGCGAAAAGAACCATACCGTAAGCACCTATGCCGGTGCATCCGATACTGAGGACGACCCCCAGCTTTACGTCACCGCTGCCCATACCGCCGCGCGAGAAGACATATATAAGGATAAAGAAGAGGGACACGCCGGCGGAGACGGCAAGATCCGGCTCTACGAGGTGCATACCGAGGGCAAAGGCCTGCACTGCGGCCAAGCAGAGAACGCCGACGTCAGGCACCCAATACCAACGTAAATCCGTATAGGCTATGACAAGTGTAAGCGTGGCGACAGCCGCCAAATATATTGCACCGCCGACGCCGGCAAATTGTCCCATTTCGTACCTCCTTAGGATCCGCCGTTTTTAATGTCTTCCATTTGTGACGTGTACGTCTTGCCGTCAAAGGTACCGGACACGACACCGTCGGCGCTTATCGTATAATTCGTATTGTCCGGCAGCTTCGGTTCAAACTGCAAGTACGCCTTGCCCTCACTGTCCTTCTCAGCCAGTGCGGCCACGCTGTCCGGATACTTGCCTTTATCAATTTCATAGAGAGCCGCCGCATTGTCGATGGTACGAATATCCGCACTGATTTTAGCGAGCTTTGCCGTCTTGCCGGCGGACATGAACTTCGGTACGGCAACGGTGGCGAGAATTAAGATAATACTGACGACAACCAACATTTCAAGCAGAGAAAAACCGTTGCGCACAGGTTTTTTCCAAGTTTTTTTCAAGCGAATCATAAATACTCTCCTTTCCCGGCTATTCACCGACGGCCGTAACCATGTCCAAAAGGGGCAATAAGAGCCCAAGCACAAGGGCACCCGTCACGAGGCCGACGAAAACCAGTATAAGCGGCTCCGTCACCTTCCGTATAAGTGACATCAGTTGCTGCAGCCGCCAACCGTAGTAAGTGGAAATTGTCCGGAGAACCTTGTCATAGTCTCCCGTCGTTTCGCCGACTTTCAGCATTGTTTCTACGTAAGATGTCCCGAATCTTCCCGTTTTAACGGCATCACTGAAAGACATGCCGTTCTCCAGACAACGAGCCATACGATGCACGTGGCCGCGAAAGGTCAAAAGCGGAATAACGGCAGCGGCATCCTGAATGGCGTCTAAAATCGGGATGCCCCCGGCCATTTGCACGGATAAAATCAAGCTGAACCGCTGCCAAGACCAAAGCAGACAGACGTGCCGTATCCACGCGGCTCTGAAAAGTAAGTTTTCTCCTATTTCCCTATACCGCCTCCTTCGTAATGCCGAATATATTGAAATACCTGCGGCGACGAGGGCGCTGAAGACGAAGGCGCCGTAATCGCGCAGGAAATTTCCCGTTGCAAGTAAAATGCGCGTACCTTTCGGCAAGGGCGTTCCCATTTCGGAAAAAAGTTCCGCAAAGACCGGGAGTATGAAAAAAACGGCGCCGAAGAAAAGAAGTGTAATACAGATAAACAGAAAAGCAGGATAAATAAAAATGCCGCGAATCCGCGCCTGCTGTTCCTGCGACGCCTTATAATATTCACCGAGAAGACACAGCATTTCTTCTACATGTCCGGACCGCTCCCCGGCGCGTATAATATTACACGCCAGCGGCGGAAAGAGGCCCGTCTCTTCCATGGAAGCCGCTGCGCTCTTACCGCTTTCCATGGCGGCAATACAGTTTTTGAGACGCATGGCGTCCTTTTTGTCGCGCACATCCGATAAAAGAAGCTTCCATGCTTCGACAAAAGAAATGCCCGTCGCCGCAAGCAGGGCTGTCTGATTGAAGAAAAAGGACAACCGTTCGGCGGTCATGCTTTTCTCTTTTTCCCGGCTGCCGAAAAGTCCGTATTTCTCCTGCACGGACAGAACCCGCTTTTTTTCCCGCTTCAATTTTTCCCGTACCGCCGAAGCGGACGGCGCAAAGAGAATATACTCCCGCTCCCTGCCGTCGACATCTGTCATATGGACGGAAAATCGTCTCATTCCCGTACACCGTCTTTCCTGAGAGCCTGTTCCATCGTGCGCATGCCCTCGGCACCGCCCGTCTGCATGAGTGTTTGCAGTTGGTGTTCCTTGCCGCTGCGGATGAGCTGGGCCACGGCAGGCGTACGTGTAAGGATTTCTCTATAAATATGCGTCGTACCGTTCACAAAGCGGCGCTGTTGCGCCAGGACCGCCTGCAAGGATAGAGAGAGGCGGTAACGCAGAAAGTTTTCCTGACCGCTTTCGGCCATGCCGATAATACGCGTAATTGTCTGAGCCGCCGACTGCGTGTGCAAAGACGAAAAGACGAGGTGCCCCGTCTCGGCTGCAGTCAAGGCCGCTTCCATCGTGGCGGCATCACGCATTTCACCGACCAGAATGACGTCCGGGTCCTGACGCAGAGCCTCTTTAACAGCTGCCGCAAAGGATGTGAAGTGGCGTTTCCACTCACGCTGTGCAATGAGGGCTTTCTCACCGGACACGACATACTCCACGGGGTCTTCGAGCGTAATGATGTGACAGGCTCTGTGCGTATTCAAATAGGTCAGCATACGCCAGAGCGTCGTCGTCTTGCCGCTGCCCGTTGCACCGACGGCGAGAACGAGGCCGGCCCTCAGACGGCTGAGCCTTGTCAAAATATCCATGTCCTCGTCGTCAGGCAGACTGCCGAGCGGATACAGGAGGCGCAGAACGCCGTGAATTCCGGCAAGCTCCGTCGACCAGTGGGCGCGGCAACGCAGACCGTCGGTCGTGACGAAGGAAAAGGACAGGCATTCGCCGTTCCGCAATCCTTCGTGCCGCGACGCAAGCCAGGAAAGCATATCTTCTTTTTCGATCGGGTCCGCCGCAACGGGGACGAGGTCATCGTTGCAGCGCGCCAAAGGCTGCCGTCCTTCCTGAAGGTGTAAGTCTCCGGCCCTCATTTCCGCTGCAGTCCTCAATAAAGCGTCAATATCCATAACCCTTACTCCGTGTAAACGCGATGAATTTCCGCTTCCGTCGTCACGGCCTCATTCAGGGCCTGACGGACGGCGTCATCAAAAAATAAGGCATCCTCCCCAGCGGTATGTTTCATTTCTTCGGCACCGCCCATATTGCGGATAACCTTACGCAAGACCTTTCCGACGGGAACAACTTCGGCCAGGCAGATGCGCCCTCTGTAACCGCTGCCGTGACAGGCATCACAGCCCTTGCCGGCGCAGCCCGTACAAAGCCTGCGCACAAGGCGCTGTGCCGTCACGCCGATTAACGCGTCGGCTACAAGATAGGCCTCCACACCCATATCGACGAGGCGGCCCGGCACGTCCAGAGCCGACGAAGTATGGAGCGTGCTGAAGACGAGGTGCCCCGTGAGGGCGGCACGCACTGCGATGGCCGCCGTCTCGGCATCACGAATCTCACCGACGACGAGAATATCCGGATCCTGCCGCAGAAGGGCGCGCAGGCCGTTATGAAACTCGACGCCTCCTTTCGGATTAATCTGGCTTTGACAAAATCCGTCACACTTATACTCCACCGGGTCCTCCAGAGTGGCAATGCTGACGTTATCCACCGCAATCTCCCGCAAAGCCGCGTACAAGGTCGTCGTCTTGCCGCTCCCCGTCGGACCGCAGACGAGAAACAGGCCGTTTTTGCCGCCGATGATACGGCGTATGAGACGGATCGCCTTTTCCTGTAAGCCCAGTCCGTCCAAACGCAAATCCGGCGTGTTTTCACCAAGCATGCGGATGACCGCTTTCTCGCCGCGTACAGTGGGCATCGTGCTGAGACGCAGGTCGATATTTCGTCCGTCTTGCCGCCAAAGCATGCGCCCGTCCTGAGGCTGCCGCTTGTTGGCAATGTCAAGGGCCGCCATGATTTTGAGACGAATGAGGACGGCTTCAGCCTTTTCCTTCGGGAGCGTCCCGACGACATGGAGAACACCGTCTATGCGGCAGCGCGCACGCAGGACATCATCCAAGGGCTCAATGTGAATATCGCTGGCCTTATGATGCAGGCTGTAGCTCAAAAGTAAGTCAACCAATTCCTGGGCCGTTCCCGTCGCCCGCTCTCTATCGTGCCAGACAAAGGACTGCATCACATCACCGCCTTTTGTCTTCATCATACGGCAGAAATATGAAAAAAGAAGGGTTTTCAGCTCTTTCTAACGAAGAGTAAAACAGAATTAATCTTTTTTTAAGCCCTGCCGCCATGTGGTATAATGAAGCAGTCAAGCATTTTCAGAAAGATCGTGAAAATCATGAAAAATCCTTTTGCAAAAAAAAATAAACGCGCCCGTACATGGGCGCAGCGAACAGGTATATTCTTTTGTACTGCCGCCGCCGTCCTCCTTCTCTTGGCGGTCTCCGCATCTCACGGTGCGGCATACATGTTTAACCGCATCGCCGCAAATCAGGACGTCGTCAAAGGAAGTCTGACCGTCAACACTATCGCCGCAGATCTGCAGGGCCGCATTACCTTTACGGATCTTGTCTGGGACGATGCGTCAGGCAACCGCATTCTTTACGTACCAAGCGGCAGCCTCCGTGTCAACCCGTGGGATTTTATTCTGCACCGCCGCATAAAGACGACGACCCTCCGTGAAGTTACACTCAACGATTCAACCGTCACGGCCTACTTCGACAAGGATATGCAGGCCGACCTTATCGGCCAGGACGAGGCGGAACGACTGTCAAAGGGACAAAAGCGCAGCCTTGACGAAAAGGTACGCAACCTGAACGTAAGCGGCAAAAAATTCAACGTTCGCCTGTGCCTGAACAACTGCCGCTTCGAAGCATACCATCAAAATAATCACTACATTATGTCATCCGTCGATGCGGCGATTGCCTTGAAGTCGAACGAATACATGAATATCGACTTCTCTTCCGGCCCCTTTGCGGGAACCTCCGTCGGCGACGGTATTACCGTATCCGGGACGATCGACCTCAAGCCGGAATTGCCCGAAATGGATTTAGCCGTCAATATCCTCAAGGTCGATCCGTCCTCTCTCGGCTTCGGCCAATCCATTCACGATCCGCTCACCTTAAAGACCTACGCTGCGGGGCCGGTTACACGGCCGACGGCGCAGGGCAAACTTTCTATGGAAAAACTCTCTCTGCCGGCCTTGGACTTTACGGATGTGACCGGCGACGTTACCTACAGCAACGGACTCTTCACCTTTACGAACGTTCGGGCGGATGTATATAACGGCAAGCTCACGGCGCACGGCGACTACGATATAAACACCAGAGCCTATCATATTTACGGCACCGGTACGGATCTGGACAGCCGCATTGCCTTAAAGCGTATAGAATTTTCCTGTCTCGTTGCCTTGGATATCAATATGGAATGCGACGGCGACCCGAAAAATGTACTCACGTACGGCTCTTTCCGCTCCGGCAAAGGCTCGTACTTCCCGCTCCGTTTTAACTTCATCAGGGGCAATTTCAGCAACAGACGCAATGTGCTGGAATTTTACGACGTCGCCATTGACACGAAATTCGGCCTCTTTACGACGGACGCCCTGCGCATTGAAAGAGGGCAGGTTATTTTGGGCGATATTAACGTCGTTTTCCCAGGCTCGACGAATGCTTTCAATATTTTTTCTCCCAACCCGTCGGACAACAGATGGTCCGAAACAAAGGAGAATATGGCGCAAATCAAAAAAAATATGGCTTCCCTTAACGAGGCATCCGGACACATGCGGGAATCTGCACCGGCCATGAAGGAAAGTATAGCCGCCATTAAGGAAAATGCAAGGCGCATTAAAGAGAGTGCGGGCCGCACTAAAGGAGCTATAATTAGACCTTAAACTTTGCATGCAAAAACGAAAAGGCAGTCTGAAAAAACAAGCTGTCTTTTTTCGTTTGGAAAGGATTAAATATGAAATCCGCATTTCGACTACACCGGAGCATCGTCAGGTGTTTGTAAGCTTGGCCTTGACGGCTGCAAGCAAAGCATGCTAGACTAGTAAGGTATGATACGGAGCGGTATCGAAGTGGTCATAACGGGGCTGACTCGAAATCAGTTAGGCCGCAAGGTCTCGTGGGTTCGAATCCCACCCGCTCCGCCATTTTTATTTTCTCACAAAACTATGATACCACGGCAAAAACGGCAGCAATGACAATGTCATTACTGCCGTTTTTTTGCTTTACAGACATACAAAGAGCCGCTCCGAAGAGCGGCCTCTTTGCCATATCCCGCGTCGGGATTAGAATACGAATACGAACTGTGCACGTGTGAGTTCTTCCGGATCCTTCGTGTCGTCTTTTGCTTTGGACGAGAAAGACTGGAATACCTGGAACTGCGCGTTCTTAGCGAAGGTGTAGTCGGCACCGACACCCCACGTTTCAATTCCGTTCGTTTTGCCGAGAAGGGCATCCGTTCTCCAGTTGCCAGTAGAACCGTAGATACCGTTCTTTTCAGCATTCAAGTAGTCGACCCAGAGATCCCAAGACTTGGGTTGCGTAAATTTAGCCTTGCCGTACTGCAGTTTAGCGAGGAATACGTCGGCATCGGATGTGGATCCCATGTTGTTTACTTTTTCATATTCACCGAAGACGTTCCACTTCTTGCCGAAGTTAATGCTTGCATAGGCACCCCAGAGGTCGTCGGGACGGTCATTGTTCACTGCCGGAGCCGTATGGAAGCTGTTGTAGTATGCACCCAGAGCGGAACCTGCCGCGGAGCCGCCGCCGAAGAAGCCTTCCAATTCACCGTAACCGGTCTTGACATTGTTCAAGTTGCCTTCTTTGAACTTACCGTAGCCGGCTGTAGCGGCAAACTTGTCGTTAGCGTATTTGAGCTGAGCGCCGTCGAAGTTATCGCCGAACTGAATGCCGGAAGCGTTGCCCAGTTCATAGTCGTAACGGCCGACCATGACATCCCAGTTCTTGTCGCCGCCGAGCTTATAATCCACATACGCGCGGTCAACGAAGAATTTGTCTTTGTCGCTGTCAGATGCGGCATCCTCGTTGGCAAAATTGGTGTTGAAATTTACGCCCAATACGGCCGTTGCGCGGTCGTTAATTCTCGCGTTAGCGCGGAGACGCGTACGGAACTGCCAGGAACCGTCATTTTTGTTGGACGTGTCGTTCTGGTTCATGTAACGGAGACGAGCGTCGCCCGTCAGTTTTACGTTACCTACGCGTTCTTCCAGGTTGGATACGCGAACGCCGAGGTTGTTGAGTTCATCGGAAAATTCGTCGGCCAACTTGTTGATGAGAGCGCGCTGTTCCGCATTGGCACGGTCTTCGTGAGCCATAGCCTTGGCTACGATTTCAGCCGCTTCATAGCGGGTGATGTTGCGGTCACCTTCAAAATGAACGCCGTCAACGCCCTGGATGATGCCGGAATTTGCCAATTCCACTACGGAATTGTACGCCCAGCTGTCGGCCGGTACGTCGACAAACGGGTTGGCAGCAAATGCCGTAGCACCTACAGCCATGGATGCAACTAATGTTGCGAGTACTTTCTTTTTCATTGTAAATACCCCTTTTCAAAAATATATTTTCTTGTGCCGGTACAGGTCGGAAAATATATGCACTGCCGTCAGGGGTCACAGGCGAGTTGTCCATGTTTCCTCTCTCTTACTGCCTGACTGCGTATGCCCTATTTTCCTTTACATCCGTTGCCTGCATACGAGTACACCAACGGATTTGTTAAAAGTATACAACCTATTCGGAAAACTTGTCAAGCTCTTAAAGTTTTCTCTTTTGTCCGCCTTTTATGGCAGCTCCGTAGCGGTTATTCCGTCATTTTTCAGCTCCGTGCCGTAACGGAGCTGTTACGGGAATGCAAAAAAGACCGCTCAAAAGAACGGTCTTTCCTGCAACATTTCTCTTATTCAGCTTAGAATACGAATACGAATTGCGCACGCGTGAGTTCATCGCGGTCTTCGCTCGTGCTCTTAACTTTATTATTGAAGGTCTGGAATACCTGGAACTGCGCGTTCTTGGCAAACGTATAGTCTGCACCGACGCCCCAGCTCTTCGTATCGTTAACGTTGTTTCTCCAGCTTCCCGTTGCATCATCATCTGCCGCGTTAGCGTCAACATTAATGTAGTCAACCCAGAGATCCCAAGTTTTAGGCTGAGAAAACATTGCCTTGCCGTACTGCAATTTGCCGCCATAGCCGTTGGCATGTCCGGAATCGCCTTTTACGCGATATCCTTCAAAATTGAAGTTCCACTTCTTCGCGAAGTTGATGCTCGTGTATGCGCCCCAAAGACTATCCAAATCAGCAACATTGCTGAAGTCATTGTAGTACACACCTATAGCGGAACCTGCCGCGGAGCCGCCGCCGAAGAAGCCTTCCAATTCGCCGTAACCGGTCTTGACGTTGTTCAAGCCACCTTCTTTGAACTTACCATAGCCGGCTGTAGCGGCAAATTTGTCGTTAGCGTATTTGAGCTGAGCACCGTCAAAGGTTTCACCGTACGGAAGAGCCATGTTGTTGCCCAATTCATAGTCGTAACGACCGACCATGATATCCCAGTTCTTGTCACCGCCGAGTTTATAATCTACATATGCGCGGTCGACATAGAATTTGTCTTTGTCTTCAGATGCGGCGTTCGTGTTGGAGAATTTGGTGTTGAAGTTTACACCCAATACGGCCGTTGCGCGGTCGTTAATCATGGCATTGGCACGAAGACGTGTACGGAACTGCCAGGAGTTGTCGTTTTTCTGTCCGGCATCTTTTTGATGCATGTAACGGATACGAGCGTCGCCCGTCAGTTTTACGTTGCCGACACGTTCTTCCAGGTTGGATACGCGAACGCCGAGGTTGTTGAGTTCATCGGAAAATTCGTCGGCCAACTTGTTGATGAGAGCACGCTGTTCCGCATTGGCACGGTCTTCGTGAGCCATAGCCTTGGCCACGATTTCAGCCGCTTCATAACGGGTGATGTTGCGGTCACCCTGGAAGTGAACGCCGTCAACGCCCTGAATGATGCCGGAATTTGCCAATTCCACTACGGAATTGTACGCCCAGCTGTCGGCCGGTACGTCGACAAACGGGTTGGCTGCAAATGCCGTAGCGCCTACAGCCATGGTTGCGACTAAAGTTGCGAGTACTTTCTTTTTCATTGTAAATACCCCTTTTCAAAAATATATTTTCTTGTACCGGTACAGGTCGGAAAATATATGCACTGCCGTCAGGGGTCACAGGCGAGTTGTCCATGTTTCCTCTCTCTTACTGCCTGACTGCGTATGCCCTATTTTCCTTTATATCTGTTGCCTGCACACGAGTACACCAACGGATTTGTTAAAAGTATACAACCTATTCGGAAAACTTGTCAAGCAATAATACAAAAAGCGACGGGATAAAAAATTCCCATCGCTCTTGTATTCATTCTTTTTAGAAGAAGAAGTCCAGTTCCGCACTGGTGTATTCTTTTTGTTTGACATTCGAATTGTCGGCATTTTTCGTGCCGAAAGTCTGGCCTACTGCAAGGACGACATTTTTAGCCAGTGCATAGTCGAAGCCTACGCCCCAGCCTTTAACACCGTGTTCATAACCGAGGTAGCCGTTGTCGCGCCAGTTGGCCGTATTGCCGTAGAATGCACCTTTGTCAGCCTTTACGTAGTCGACCCATACATCCCAGCTGCCCTTTTCTTCGGGATCTGCAGCGCCATACTGAAGTTTAGCGCCCCAGAGGTTGCCGTCCGGATTTGTGGCCGTTTCTTTGTCCTTTGTAACGCGTTGGTAGTCGCCGGTGAGATTCCACTTCTTGCCGAAGTTGAAGGACAGGTAACCGCCGAAGAGATGGTCAAGGTTCTTCGCTTTCGCTTCGCCGTCTACAAAGTTGTTGTAGTAAACGCCTGCACCGACCTTATCCCACATGCCGTCCAGGCTTACATACGCCGTTTTAACGTTGAGGAGGTCACCCCAAGTATTTACATATCCGTCATTACCCGGAGTCGTTTCTTCGTTGTCGCCTTCTTTAAATTTACCGTAACCGGCAGTCAAAGCAACGTGGTCCGTAAAATATTTCATCTGTGCGCCGTCAAAGGTATCGCCATATTGGAGTCCCAAGCCGTTGCCGATTTGGTAATCATAGCGGCCGACGAGGAAATTGAAGTGGCTGCCCGCGCTGTAGTCAACGTTTGCATGGTCCACATAGAGCTTGTGGTCTTCGCCGCTCGAAGCGGAATTGGAGTCGGCAAAGCTCATATCGTCCGTGCTGATACCGAAGTTGACCTTCGTACGGTCGTTAACGGTTGCCGTAGCAAGGAGGTGAACTGCATATTCCCAGGAAGCATCGTTTTCAATGTTCCCCTTCTGATGCTGATAATGGATATTTGCGTCACCTGTAAGTTTTACATTACCTACGCGGTTTTCCAAATTGGCAACGCGAACGCCGAGGTTGTTGAGTTCATCGGAAAATTCGTCGGCCAATTTGTTGATGAGAGCGCGCTGTTCCGCATTGGCACGGTCTTCGTGAGCCATAGCCTTGGCTACGATTTCAGCCGCTTCATAACGGGTAATGTTGCGTTCGCCTTCAAAGTGAACGCCGTCAACGCCCTGGATGATGCCGGAATTTGCCAATTCCACTACGGAATTGTACGCCCAGCTGTCGGCCGGTACGTCGACAAACGGGTTGGCCGCAAATGCCGTAGCGCCTACAGCCATGGTTGCGACTAAAGTTGCGAGTACTTTCTTTTTCATTTAAATTACCTCTTTTCGTGTGTATACTTTTTCCTGCTTCGTAACGTAACGACAGTATACATGCGAATCGGCCTTCCGGGCGAGTTGACCATGTTTCCTCTCTTCCGGCTCGATTACTTTTTACACTGCCGCGGCAATACCGCCTGCATGAGCACCGATATTGCGCCTACATTTTAACGTAATTAATAAAACCTGTCAACGACAATTTTGATAAGGAATCCCATTTACTGATGGCTGTCCAAATACACTGTTTCGCAATTTTTCAGATATATTTTATTAATAAAGTTAATTATTTTATTTATACTTATTTTGCAATTATGCTTATTCCAAACGCATAAAGAGGACTGTCCGTCATGGACAGTCCTCTGCGCATTACATAGTTTGTATCAAGTCGATGAAGTGTTTCGTAATCTGAGCGGTCATGCCCCAAATACGGTGATTGCCGTAGCGATAGATGTAAACGAAACAGGTCTTGCGCGGCCGCCATTCCATGGGATTGCCCGGAAAGGGGACGTCTGCCGGGAAGTGAGCGCCCGGCCGGGTAGCCAAGTCCATTTCCGCCTGCTGCGGCGGATTTTCCGCGAGCCACTTAAGGGGTACCGTAAAAAGATACTCCACTTCGGACGTACGGCACAAGTGCGGCACCACGTCAAGTCGGGCCGCAAAAGGATAGAGCGTAAAGCCCGTAATGGATTCGACGTAATCCAAGGCCCCGAGAATCTGTATGTGTTCTTTTTTGAGGTAGAGCTCTTCCATGGCTTCCCTGACGGCCGCCGCCTGTGGCGACATGTCGCCGGCTTCTATTTTTCCGCCGGGGAAGGAAATGTCGCAGGGCTGCCACTTGAGCTCGGCACTGCGCACTTCATAGAGAAGGTGCAATTCTCCATCCGCCTTGACAATGGGCACAAGGACGGCACACCGTATGTTGTGAAAACCCGGCAAGTGATGCACGTCCCGAGCAGGCCAGGGCGATAAGAGAGTATGTTCGTCCATAACTGATCCTTTACCCTACTTCACGACGAGGTTGATGATCTTGCCGGGAACGACGATGAACTTGATAACGTTCTTTCCTTCAAGGAGTCCGGCAATGCGCGGCAAAGCAAGTGTTCGGGCCTTAATTTCGTCAGTCGTCGCCGAGATACTCACGGTCAGGTGTTCCCGCACTTTGCCGTTAATCTGAACAGGCAGTTCAACGGTGTCGACAGCGAGAGCGGATGTATCCGTTTGGGGCCACCCCTGTTCGTGCACACTGCCGTCCATACCGACGGCATGCCATAATTCTTCCGCAATATGCGGCGTAAAGGGTGCCAGGAGACGGAGGAGGTTCTTATTCGCTTCTGCCGCTACACCGGCACGAGGAGTTTTATTTTCATCGCCAAGGTAGGCATACATGGCGTTGACAAATTCCATGATTGCGCTGACTGCCGTATTGAGGGCGTAGTCGCCGTCCGCACCGGTTACGTCGGTTGTAATTTTCTTGACGGACGTATATTCGACGAAGCGTAATTTTTTGTCGGCTGCCGAGTACCTGCCGTCCGCTTTTTCACCCGTTGCGGCAATATCCGCAAATTGCCGGACAATACGCCAAACGCGGTTCAGAAAGCGGTATGCCCCTTCGACGCCCCTGTCGGACCATTCCAGATCCCGTTCGGGCGGCGCCGCAAAGAGGATAAAGAGACGGGCCGTATCGGCACCGTAGCGTTCAATAATTTCTTCCGGCGAGACGACGTTACCCTTGGACTTGGACATCTTGCTGCCGTCCTTTAAAACCATACCCTGCGTCAAAAGGCGTTCGAAGGGCTCGGAAGCTTCAACGAGACCGGCGTCACGGAAAACCTTCATAAAAAAGCGCGAATAGAGGAGATGTAAGATGGCGTGCTCAATACCGCCGATATATTGATCCACGTTCATCCAGCGGTTTGCCTTCTTCGGCTCCCACGGCACCCTTGTATTGCGCGCATCCGTATAGCGCAGATAATACCATGACGAGCAGACGAAGGTATCCATCGTGTCCGTTTCTCTATGTGCCGGACCGCCGCATTTCGGACATGTGCAACGAATGAAATGCTCACTCGTCGCCAGTGGCGAGACGGCACCTGCCGTAAATTTCACGTCCGCCGGCAGCTCTACTGGCAAATCTTCTTCCGGCACAAGCTGTTCGCCGCACTTGTCGCAATAAATAACGGGAATGGGCGCCCCCCAATAGCGCTGCCGTGAAATAAGCCAGTCGCGGAGGCGGAAATTAATCATCCCCTTACCGAACTTGTGCTCTTCAAGCCACTTCGTAATGGCTTTCTTCGCTTCCTCCACCGTAAGGCCGTCGAACTCACCGGAGTTCATGAGGCGGCCGTCGCCGATATATGCCTCCGAACCGGAAGCGCTGTAATCATATTGTCCTGTCGGATCTTCAATGACGTAATGAATAGGAATATCGTACTTCTTACAGAACTCGTAGTCCCGCTGGTCGTGGCCGGCAACGCCCATGACGGCGCCCGTGCCGTAGTCTGCAAGGACGTAATTGGCAATCCAGACGGGAACCTTTTCGCCGTTTACGGGATTTACGGCGTAAGCTCCCGTAAACATGCCGACCTTTTCCGCTTCCGTCGACGTCCGTTCCATGTCGCTCTGATTCTTAACGCGTTCAATAAAGGCGCGCAATTCCGCTTCGTTCGGCTTGCCCGCAATAAGGCGTTCGACAAAACGGTGTTCCGGCGCAAGCACGACAAAGGTCGTGCCGCAAATCGTATCGACACGGGTCGAGAACATTTCCAGCTTTTCACCGATTTCCGGCAAGTCAAAAGCAAAATTCGTCCCTTCGCTGCGGCCGATCCAGTTCTTTTGCATCGTCTTGACCCGTTCGGGCCAGCCCGGCAGCAATGCCAAATCGTCCAGAAGCTGCTCGGCGTAGTCCGTGATCTTGAAGAACCACTGCTTCAAATCCTTCTTCGTCACCTCATTGTCACAACGCCAGCACTTGCCGTCGATGACCTGTTCGTTCGCAAGCACGGTGTTGCAGGTTCGGCACCAGTTTACCTTCGCTTCCTTGCGGTACGCGAGGCCGCGCTTATAGAGGAGCTCAAAAATCCATTGCGTCCAGCGGTAATATTCACGATGGCACGTAGCCACTTCCCGGTCCCAGTCATATGACAGGCCCAGCTCCCGCTGCTGCCGCTCCATATTCTTAATATTATCGTACGTCCAGTCGGCAGGCGGAATATTCCGTTTAATGGCCGCGTTTTCCGCAGGCATGCCGAAGGCATCGAACCCCATGGGATGAAGAACATTATACCCATTCATGCGGCGATATCGGGCAATGACGTCGCCAATCGTATAATTGCGTACATGCCCCATGTGCAGATTGCCCGACGGATAAGGAAACATTTCCAGTACATAATACGGCGGCCTGCCGTTATCGTCAGGAGTTTTGTCGACCTGCGACTCCGCCCAGCGGCGTTGCCATTTCTTTTCAATTTCCTGCGGAATATATTTTTCCATGAGAGAGCCTCCTACCATACGCTGCAGGGCAGCAATAAATTATTTTTATTATAGATTTCCTGTGCAGGCAAGTCAATCAGAGGAACGCAAAACAACACATCCCGGTATACAGTCACCGGAACAGTTCCGACAGTATGAGACGGGGTTTCTCATGGAGCCGACTTACAAACGGCACGTTTGTCGGAGGTGAAGGAGAGGCCCCGTCTCATACACCCAAGCCGGCAGAAATCTTTATTTACTGCCGTCAGATTATTGGACTCTGCGGCTACCATAATCATGGCCACCAAGTAATTGGTCATGCAAAAAGACCCGGCATAAAAGTACTGCCGGGCCGGCTGCCAAATACCTTACTTCAGCATACATCCAATCAAACAAATCCTTGAAAACCGGAACATAAGTACATACTAGCCGACAGCAGCAACTTGAAGCTTCAAGTCAAGAGCTTGCATAAGCTTAATAAGAGTATCAAGCTTAGGCGTTGTCTTAAGAGTTTCAATGCGAGCAACTGATGACTGCGGAATACCGCAGCGTTCCGCAAGAGCGCGCTGACTGATACCAAGCTCCTGCCGTCTTTTGATAATAGAAGAAACAATGGTTGTTACCTCTTCAATTCTTTCCATATTGCAACGTTCTTCAAAACTGACAGCTTTTACATGTGCCTTATACTCTCCCCAAGTTCTCATAATCGGACCTCCTTCCGCCTAATATAATCATCCCGTTCCGCCTTTGCAAGAGATATTTCCCTTTTCGGCGTCTTCTGTGACTTTTTGCGAAAATGATGAAGCAGTACATACCGGTGTCTATCATAATAAAAATAAAAAATTCTGTTATTTCCGGGTCTCAATTCCCAAATATCTTCTTCTATGTGTTTTGTAATATTTGTTGGCAGACTTGTACCATTTCGGGAAAGCAGATCAATGTAAAAAATAGCCTGATTATATTGAATCCGCGCATCTTTATTAGATATACCCTTAATACGCAAAGATTCCAAAAAATCCCATACGTCAGATTCGCCATTCTGCTTTTCATAAAATTCAATCTCGTACATAATCGCCTTTCTATAATTCTATTATTACGATAGCATAAACGCCATCATTAATCAATGTATATTTCTTAAACAATATCTCTATCCAGGCCGGCAAGCCATCTCCGTCAAAATCCTCATCCCGGCATACCGTCATCGGAACAGTCCCATACACCCAAACCGGCAGGGATCAGATTTGCCTATTTTTTAACAGACTCAAAAGCCGCAAAATCCTGCCAAAATCCCTCTCCTTCAAATCCTTTTCGCCAAAAAGCCACACTCTTCAAATGATACAGATCGGCAACGGCGAGCTTTTCACGCAGCGTCTCTTCATCTTCAAACCATATCTTCACGGTTCCCGTCTTCAAAGGCAGGTGAAGATAAGACAAGTGCAGCTTCTCGTCCCAACGAATAAATTCCTTATACTGCTCCCGAATGGCGGCGCTGTCTTTGAGCGTCAGCGTGCGGGCCTTCCACTTACCGCCGACGGCGGCGGTCATGTCGGGCACTTTCTTTCCCGCTGCATCCGTCTTCATGATGACAGGCGGCCAGTCGGCCGGATTTTCGGGCAATTCCGTCCCGTCCCGGGAACAGTACCAAATACGCATATACAGCGGCATGCCGAGGATGAGTTTTTCCTTGCCGATGAGGGGCAGCGAAAGCTGCACGGCCCGCAGGACCCACGGATACGACGCTGTCGGACCGCCGACAGACGACATGCGCCCCACTTCATCATAAGCCATGAGCATAACATAATCCAAATGCTTGGCCAGGGATCGGCGATCATAGACCTTGGACCAGTTTTCACTGTCCGAGACAGGCGTCACATCCATGGAGAGGCACAGCTTATTTTCACGCGCCGCCGTGCCGAAACGCTCGACAAACCTCGTCAGCCTGTCCCTGTCGGTGTAATCGATATTCTCGAAGTCGAGATTATATCCTTCAAGGCCGTAACGACGAGCGTAGTCGATGAGCGTCTTAACGGCCATATCCTGCGCCTTTTCGTCGGACAAAAAGGTATGCGTCGCCTCAGGGTCGAAGTTATTGTCCACCAGGGGCCATACAACATATCCTGACGCCTTATAAGCGTCCACATATTCCTTAAAATCCGCCTTGTGCAGAGTCACGCCCTCTTTGGAGACGCGAAAGGCCGTCGGCGAAATGACGACCCGCTCAGCCGCAGGCTTTACGGGCGGCACTTCCGTCTTCATGAGCGGATCCCAGATGAGGATCGTCTCCAAGTGTCTCTTCTCCGGCACGGATTCTTCCAGGTGCCATTTACGGTGAATGTTCTTCTCCGCCTCGGGCAGATCTTCTTTTTTTTCATGCTGCGCCGCTGCAGCGCCGGCCGTGAACATGCAGACACTCAGTGCGGCAAGGGCTATAATTTTTACAACCTTCATGGTGAACTCCTGTTCATTCCGTACTTCCCTAATGTATAATAGAGATTGAGCATTACAGCTTGCATTATATCATGTAAAGGAGTATTTTCACATGCACCAGTACCTTTTCCGTATAGGCTCTTTCCCGGTTCGCGCCTACGGACTGCTCTTTATGCTCGGCATCATTTCCTCAGGTCTTGCGGCTTACTATATCATGAAAAAGGACGGGCGCCGCTGGCACGAGCACATCTTCGACTTTACGCTCTACTGCGGCCTGGCGGGTATTGTCGGCGGCAGACTTTGGGACGTTTTTTTCTTCGATTGGGCATACTATCACGACCACCTTTCCGAAATCCCCTATATCTGGCAGGGGGGTATGGCCATTCAGGGCGGTCTTCTCTTCGGTGCCGTTGCCGGCGTCATTTACACGAAGGTTCATCATATAGATACTTGGGCCTTCGGAGACCTCCTGGCACCGGCCATTATTCTCGGCCAATCCGTCGGCAGAATGGCCAATCTCATGAACGGCGACGCATTCGGCCGCCCGACGGGAGAAAACTTCGGCATCGTCTACCCGGACACGACCTTAGCCTACCGAACCTACGGCGACCAGCCCCTTTGGCCGGCAGAAGTATGGGAAGGGCAAATCGATATTCTCCTCTTTGTCTTCCTTCTCTTTTACAGTGTCCTGCCCCACAAAAAGGGACAGGTTTTCTGCGTCTATGTCATGCTCTATGCAATAGAGCGCTTCTTTCTCGAATTCCTGCGCGGCGACTACATAAGCCTCCTTGCCGGCTTCAAATCGGCCCAGTGGACGAGTATCATCGCCTTTACCGCCGCCTTCGTCATCTTTCTGTTCCTGCAATTTAAAGGAACGACGGACGAAAAGGCGCTCCAATAATATACACACATGCACAAAAGGCGCTTTGCCGTATACGGCAAAGCGCCTCTCTTTATACCCTTTTACGGGAGCTTATTTATTCTCTTTTTCCAACGCTTCCTTCAATGTATGCCAGGCAAGAACGGCACACTTAACGCGGGCCGGCATGTTGGAAATATTCTTTAACGCAATAGCGTCTTCCAATTCTTCCAGCTCATCTTCGTCCGTCACGTCCCTCTTGATCATATCAAGAAAGAGGCCGGTCAACCGCATCGCTTCAGCAACGGTCTTGCCCTTGATGACATCGATCATCATATCGGCCGATGCCTGGCTGATAGCACAGCCGTGGCCCGTATAGGCCGCGTCTTTGACGATACCGTCTTCAAGCTTCACTTGAAGAGTAATATCATCGCCGCAGCTCGGATTGTGGCCGTGCTCGGATAAGGTGAAGTCGGACAGTTCCTTTTTATTTTCCTGATTCTGATTGTGTTCCAAAATAATATCGGAATATAATTGATCCATTTCCATTCCCATGTGCCGCACCTCAGTCCTTAAATCCCATTTGTTTGCGCACAAGGGGAAGTTTCTCGAGGAAGTAGTCCACTTCTTCGACAGTATTATAAATATAGAAGCTTACGCGGTTGGACGCTTCCGCCTGAATGTAGGCACCGTAGGGCTGTGCACAATGGTGGCCCGAACGGATGGCAATGCCGAAGCTGTCGAGGATGGTAGCCGCGTCGTGCGGGTGGACGCCGTCAATGGTAAAGGCAATGACGCCCGTCTTTTCGCCCGCATCGGTGGAGCCGATAATATGGATGTACGGCAGCTTCTTCATGCCTTCGAGACAGCGGACGGTCAATTCATGCTCATGTTTGTCGATTTCATCAAAGCCGATGCCGTTCAGGTAGTCGATGGCCGCATGGAGCATAACGGCGCCTTCCACATTTTCCGTACCCGCTTCAAACTTGAAGGGCAGGACGTTGAAGGTCGTCGTCTGTTCCTGCACGTATTCAATCATGTCGCCGCCTAAAAGGAAGGGCTCCATGTCGTTTAAAATATCCCGCTTGCCGTAGAGAACACCTGTCCCGGCGGAAGCGCACATTTTATGGCCCGAGAAGACGAGAAAATCGCAGTCCCAGTCCCGGACGTCGCATTTCATGTGCGGCACGGCCTGAGCGGCGTCGACGATGGCGACGGCACCGACGGCGTGAGCCCGGGCGACGAGCTTCTTAACGGGACGCTTCATGCCGAGAACGTTGCTGACGGCGGCAAAGGAGACGATTTTCGTTCGTTCGTCGATTTTCGCCAGGTCGTCTTCCGTAAAATGGCCTTCATTATCGAGGTACATATAGACCAGTTCCGCACCCGTAACGCGACAGACGCGCTGCCATGTAACGAGGTTCGCATGGTGCTCCGAAATGGGAATGACGATTTTATCGCCCTTCTTGAGGTTCGTTTCCGCATAGCTGCGGGCAATGAGGTTCAGCCCTTCCGTGGCGTTGCGCACGAAAATGACTTCTTCATTGTATTTTGCATTAATCAGCTTGCGCACGGCTTCGCGCGCGTCGTCGTAAAGCTTCGATGCTTCGACGCTGAGAATATGGGCGCCTCTGTGAGGATTGCCGTTATGATGTTCCAACAGGTCGACGACCGCGTCGATTACCTGTTTCGGCTTCTGCGTCGTCGCCGCGTTGTCAAAATAGACGATTTGATGTCCATTATGGACTTTCTTTAAAATAGGAAAATCTTCGCGAATATCTTTCATGGCAATCACCTTTCTATTCCTGTGTTCGCATTTTTTGACGCGCCGCAGCGAGGACACGCTCAATGAGCGCCTCATCGCCGAGGCCGTCGATGACGGGGCGTATATTCGATTCGACGATAATCAGCTGGGCGCCCTTTTCACTGAAGCCGCGACTCATGAGGTAATAGAGTTTATCCTTGTCAATCTGGCCGGCGCTGCTGGCGTGATCGCCTTCGAGGTCATCTTCCTTGCAAAGAAGCAGCGGCAGCGACACGGAGTGTACATGAGGGCTCAAAAGCAGGCATTCGTCCGTTTCCGAACCGACGGCCTTGCGGCAGCCCCGCAAGAAGTCGAGAGTGCCGCGGAAATTTTTCTTCGACCGGTCACAGAGAGCGCCTGTCGTCAAAATATCGGCGTGAGATTTCTCCCCTTTTTGCAGAACCCAATAAGAAAAGTCAAGGACCTGATCCTCGCTGCCTACATACATGGCATGGCTTTTGAACTTGCTTTCCGCCTCATCCAAATCCGTGCGGTAATAAAGAACGGCTTCTTTCGCACCCATTTCGGCACTTACATAGTTCACTTCGCTGTCTTTAGCCGAGCGCACATAGCGGTGCTCAATATGGCGGACTGCCGGACCGTTGAACTGAACTTTCTTGACGGTGACCTTCGCTCTTGCGGCGGCTTCAATGTATTCGGCAATGTTCACGTAGCCGTCGGGAGCATCTCCTTCAAAGAGGATGTATACCTCCACCTCGCTGTCTTCAGCCGCTTCTATTTTGAGCTGGCCCATAAGAGCGGGCATGTCTTTACTTATTTCATAGGTCAGACGAACCGTACCCTTACCGTTCTCGGGCACCGTAATGACACAGCCGTTCATACTGTGATTCAGCGCTTCGCGCAGCGCCTCCCGGCCGGCACCGGTGAAATCGCCCAAATCGTCCAGGCCGTTGCCCCGATAAAAGGAGACCTTTACGTCGCCTTCATGTGTTTCCTTTATGTCAACTGACGGAAGATACGGCACGTCGTACCCGTCCAGTTCCAAATGATTGACCTTCATCCAACGAAAGGTGGGACGAGGAAGTTCGTTGTAATTTACCTTACGCATCGTGCCACTCCTTATTTCAGGGAACCTTTCAGTTCCAAATTAATCAAATTATTCATTTCTACGGCATATTCCAAGGGCAGGGCCTTGGAGACCGGTTCGACAAAGCCGCGTACCAGCATGGCTCTCGCTTCGTCCTCACTGAGGCCGCGGCTCATGAGATAATAAACGGCTTCGTCCGAAATACGGCCGATTTTCGCTTCGTGCCCCAAGTCAATGTTGTCGTTGCGCACGTCGATGACGGGAATTGTATCGGACTGGGAAATTTCATCCAACATGAGCGATTCGCAGCTGACGTTGGATTTGGCGCCTTCCGCCTTTTCACCGATGACGACGGCACCGCGGTAGATACAGACACCGCCGCCCTTGGAAAGAGATTTGGAATCGATATTGCTCGTCGTATTCGGCGCATTGTGGACAACCTTGGAGCCGGTGTCGAGAAACTGACCTGCCCCGGCAAAGGTAACGCCCGTAAATTCGCAGTGTGCCCCTTCCCCCTGGAGGATAGTCATGGGATAGAGGCAGGACGTATGTGAGCCGAAGGAACCCGTGACCCAGTTCATAGTCCCGTTTTTGCCGACAATGGAGCGTTTTGTGTTCATGTTATACATATTCTTCGACCAGTTCTCAATGGTCGAATACGTCAAGGTCGCGTCGTCGCCGATGAAGAGTTCTACAGCGCCGGCATGCAGGTTGGCCACGTTGTATTTCGGTGCCGAACAGCCTTCGATAAAGTGCACCTTCGCACCCTTTTCAACAATGATCAGCGTGTGCTCGAACTGGCCCGCACCGGGAGCATTGAGGCGAAAATAGCTTTGCAGCGGAATTTCCACATTTACACCTTCAGGCACGTAAACGAAAGATCCGCCCGACCAGACGGCGCCGTGCAGGGCTGCGAATTTGTGGTCCGTCGGCGGAATAAGCTTCATAAAATGCTTGCGCACAATGTCTTCGTATTCCCTCAAAGCCGCATCAAAGTCCGTATATATGACGCCCTGCCTGACCAGCTCTTCTTGAATGCTGTGGTAGACCACTTCCGAGTCGTACTGGGCACCGACGCCGGCAAGGGACGTCTTTTCCGCTTCGGGAATGCCCAGGCGGTCGAAGGTATCGCGAATATCTTCGGGCACGTCTTCCCATCTGGCTTTCATATCCGAGTTGGGGCGCACATAGGTAACGATATTGTCCATTTCGAGTTCGCTGATGTCCGGCCCCCATTCGGGATAGTCAATTTTATAGAAAAGTTCCAGCGACTGAAGGCGCTTTTGCAGCATCCAGTCTGGCTCGTCTTTTTGGGCCGATATTTCCCGCACGATTTTTTCGGTCAAACCGGCCTGCGTTTTATAGGAATAGTTGAAGTCTTTTTTAAAGTTATACACATTGCCGAAGTCGGAAAAAGCCTCTACTTTTTCCCGTGCCTTCGCAAATCGCTTTTCTTCCGCCATCGCCTACGCCCCCCGGTTCACTTGCGCTCTGAAGCCGTCGTACCCGTTCGCTTCAATAGCCGCGATGAGAGACGCATCACCGGTCTTGACGATCTTGCCGTCAATGAGAATGTGGACGAAGTCGGGATGCAGTCGCTGCAGGATTTCGCTGTGATGCGTGATGACCATAACGGCGTTGTCGGCGTTATGATACTTCGACACGGTTTCCGATACGATGCGAACGGCGTCCACGTCGAGACCCGAATCAATTTCGTCCAGCATAGTCAGCTTCGGTTCAAGCATGCACATCTGGAGAATTTCGGATTTTTTTCGTTCACCGCCGGAAAAACCGTCGTTTACATAACGGTCCGCATAATCCCGGTCCATAGCAAGCTGATCCATTTGGGCCCGCAGCTTTTTGCGGAAAGGCATAATGCGCTGTGCTTCACCGGCAACAGTACTCTTGGCGTTGCGAATAAAATTCTCTATGCTGATGCCCTGGACGGCAATGGGATTTTGAAAAGCCATGAAAATACCGAGCTTCGCCCGTTCATTAACAGGCATATCCGTAATATCCGTACCTTCAAAATAAATTTTGCCGCTCGTCACCTTGTAAGCAGGGTTGCCCATGACGGCATGGAAAAGTGTCGATTTTCCGGCACCGTTGGAACCCATAATGACATGCGTTTCGCCTTTATTGATAACCAAATCGAGTCCCTTAAGAATTTCCTTGCCTTCAACGGCAACCTTGAGGTTCTCTACTCGTAATAATTCACTCATTGCTGTATCACTCCCGTAGAAACTTTGAAATCATACTTTTTTGCTACACATAAGATTACTCTATCAAAAATATAAAGTCAACCTTTTTAGTGTATTTTAAGAATACTACTCATTTGTATCGTCTTTTTTCGCGTATTTCGCCCGTAAATCGCGCCGTTTATTGCTGTGCAGCCAGACCTGCATGACCGCCGTGAAGACGGCAGCCCCAAAGAGACCGATAAGAAAGGGCGTCGGGCCGTCTATCCAGATGGCATAGACGAGGTAAAAAAAGACGACAACCCAAAGAAAGAAGCGCACCTTACGCATGGGCCGCCGCCCTTTCGCCCGCTTCGGCCCGCTTCACGGCAAGGACCGCCTGAATATACATGGCGCATTCAATGCGCTTCTTTTGGATACGGCAACCCAGGTCGTAGGGCTTATCGATGTTGCCGCCGTATTTAATGTTGTTGGCATGACAGCCTCCGCTGCAGAAGAACTTTGCCCAACAGCCGCAGCATTCGGGCTTGTTGAGGACGTGCATGTCCCGGAAGAGGCGCGGCAGAACCGTATCGGTAATACCGTCTTTCACATTGCCGATGCAGTACTCTTCCTGTCCGACAAACTGATGGCACGGGTAAATTTCACCGTTCGGCACGACGCACATATACTCGTGGCCGGCACCGCAGCCGCGCAAGCGCTTGGCAATACAGGGCCCTCTATATAAATCCATAATGAAATGATAGTAAATAATCGGATTGCCGGCAAGATACCGTTCCAAATAAATATCCGTCAGGTTGTCATATTCTTTGTAAATACGCTGTAAATCGTGCTCGTCAATGGCATAGGACAAGTCGTCGCCGACGACGGGCTCCATGGAAAGTCCCTGAAACCCGAGATCCGCCATATGAGCCACGTCGGCCGCAAAGTCCAGATTATACTTCGTATACGTACCGCGCACATAGTATTCTTCACCGTTGCGCCGCTCTACGGCACGGCGCAGATTCTTTACGATTTTGTCGTACGTCCCCCTGCCGCCGGCATCGGGCCGCATGCGATCGTGCACATCGCGGCGCCCGTCAAGGCTGAGGATGAGACCGATGTGATTATCCGTCAAATACTTTATCTTCTCGTCGTTCAAAAGCATGCCGTTCGTCGTGAGGGAAAGCTTAAAAACCTTGTCATGAAGCTTTTCCTGAGCACGAATATACGAAACGGTCTTTTTTACGACATCAAAATTCATGAGCGGTTCACCGCCGAAGAAATCCACCTCGCAGTGCTTACGCTTGCCGGCAGAACTCCTGATGAGCAAATCAATGGCCGCCCTGGCGACATCAAAGCTCATGAGTTCGCGCTTGTTCGTGTCGTAGTCTCCTTGAGAGGCAAAACAATATCTGCAGCGCAGATTGCAATCGTGAGCAATGTTGAGACAGAGCGATTTCACGACGGGACGTTCGTCAGCGACGACTTGGAAGGACTCGCACATAGGCGCAAAGAGGAGTTCCCGTTCAATGAGTCCGTCCAATTCGTCCATGGCTTCGGTCAATTCCCGGCGGCCGTACTGTCCGGCAAGAACAGCGTACACGTCGTCTCTGTTGTCGCCTTTATATGTGTCGAGGACGTCGTACGTAACGGCGTCAATGACGTTAATAATACCGCTGTTCACATCCAACAGCATGCGGACTCCGTTTTGAATATACTTATGAATCATAGGTTTGATTTTCTTTGCCATGTTTCCCCCATGCAAAAAGAATACCCTTTACCGAAAGTGGTAAAGGGTGTCCCCTCGCAACAACTTATTTTGTGCAAACCTGATTGCCTACCGTACAAGAAGTCTTGCAGGCGGATTGACAGGACGTCTGGCATTCGCTGCAGCCCGCATGCTGAACCGTCTTTTGGATAGATTCGGTGTTGATCGTAATAATGTGCTTAGCCATTTCGGTTCACCTCGCTGTTCAATATCAAAGGTATTATAGCACAGAAAAAAGGATTCTACAATCATTACAAAAGCCGCAAGCCTTTAAACTGAAAATCCCTGCTCATGGAGATGACAACAGCGTAATCGTCGAAGATTTCATTCGTAGCGAAAAAAACGTCGAAATCGCCGTCATACGTAATATGGACGGAACTGATGCGTTCAAGGTAGGCGCGAATCTGCTCGGGCGTCACTTCCGGATCGCCGTCATTGCGCCAGCGCTCGTTTTTAAACTTCGCAATGAGGGGAGAGTGTGTCAAGACACGCATACGGTGAGCTAAAACCCAATCCCAAACCTTTTCGCCGTAGGCCTGCGCTTCTTCGTCCCGCCCTTCGGGCAATCCTTCGAGGACGACGAGGACAGGCTTGCCTTCCACTATAATCTCATCAATATAGTTGCCTTTGACATAGCGTAAATTCATGATTATAAACCTCCGCCGAAGAATTTTTTATTTCTCTCTTCCGCCTTAGCCATCTTTATCTTACTCTATGAACTTTTCCTTTGTCAATGAGAGTATTTCTTATTACTCATTATCAAATAGCAATTACCGCATCAAAACGGTTCCCATCAATTATTTATTTCCCACCGTACTGCTCGGACAGAGATCATTTTGAAAACATTCGGCACACAAAGGCTTACGGGCCTTGCAAATACGCCGTCCGTGCCAAATAAGCCAATGATGAGCGCGGCTCCACCATTTCACGGGAATGGCCGCCTGAAGTCCTTTTTCCACTGCTTCCGGCGTCGTCCCTACAGCCAGCTGCAAGCGATTGGAGACTCGAAAGACGTGTGTGTCCACGGCAATGGCCGGCGTATCAAAAAGAACGCTGACCAGAACGTTTGCCGTCTTACGGCCTACGCCGGGAAGCTTGACAAGTTCATCAAAGGTCCGCGGCACTTCACCCTTATAATTTTCACATAAGACGGCACACGTGGCCATAAGGTTTTTCGCCTTGCCGTGATAAAGACCGCATGTGCGAATTTTCTCTTCCAGTCCCTGCAGGCCCAAGCGCAACATCTTTTCGGGACTGTTATATTCCGGAAAAAGGCCGGCCGTGACGATGTTGACCCGTTCGTCCGTGCACTGCGCCGACAAGACGACGGCCACGAGAAGCTCGAAATCGGACGCATAATGAAGAGCCGGCTTCAGAATACCGTATGTATCCTGAAAACGCTGCAGTATTGCCGCCTTTTTTTTCTTTGTCATGACCATCTTATTCTCCCTCTTTTTCCGGCAGCAGTTCATTGAGGCTGCCCGTTTCATAACCGCCCAGGTCGAGGGCGACGAAGGCAAAGCCGCAATCCCGAACGGCCTTCACAATTTCTTCCCGATGGGCAAGAACGGCGGCGAACTCTTCTACGGCCACTTCAATACGGGCCGTGTCGCCGTGCCAACGGACACGCAGTGAGCCTTTAACATAGGGTGCCAATACCCGTTCGGCCCTGTCTATCTGTGCGAGCCGTTCCGGCAAGAGGGCCATGCCGTAAGGAATGCGGCTGGCCAGGCAGGCGGCACTCTGTTTATTCCACGTGGGCAAGCCGAAGTGGGCTGACAGAGCGCGAATATCCGCCTTACGAAGCCCCGCCTCGATCATGGGACTGCGCACGGCAGCAGACAATTCCGCCAAAGCGCGCATACCCGGCCGGTAGTCGTCGAAGTCGTCCAAATTACCTCCGTCCGCAACCCAAGCACAGCCATGTTCTTTCGCATACGCAACGAGCTCCAGAAAACGGATTTTTTTGCAAATATAGCACCTGTCGGGCCCGTTTTTCACAAATTCCCCGTCATCAAATTCGGACGACGGCACGGCGACGTGATGAATACCGATGCGCGCCGACAAATCATCAGCCGCCCGCTCTTCTCCGGCCGGCAGTGTCGGCGACACGGCCGTCACGGCAAGGGCCTTATTCCCCAAAACCGCCCGGGCCGCAAAAGCGAGGAAAGTACTGTCCACGCCGCCGGAAAAAGCGACGGCGACGGACTCCATTTCTTTTAAAATATCACAAAGTTTATCGTATTTTTGCCGTAATTCCGCCGTCAACATAAAGTCAGCTTCTTTCTTACTGTCTGTTTTTATAGATCGACTCAATGAGCCGTTCTTCGTAGTCCGCCCGCTCTTCGTAATCCTTGACGGCAGCCAGCATGGCGTAAACATAAGCCGCATCCGTTACAGACCGGAGATTCACGCGAACGCTGTAAAAAGCGGAACGCATAGCGGCACGGGCATTCATAGCGGCAATAACACCGTCCGTAATGGCCCAGACATTGCCGTCGGACACGACGGCGCGGGCCATGGCAAAGAGGGGGAAGACAGACTTACCCAGTTCGAGGGGCACTTCGGCGGCGCGGCGAAAGGCGGTCTGCACGGTCTCCTGCCGGTCCGTTTTTTCCTTAGGCAGGCGCAGGGCCGTCATGAGGTCCGAAAAGGCCTCGGCGTCGGCGTCAACGGCATCCAGATAAATCCGCCGCAGTTCCGGGATCTGCGCTTTAATCGTCGCCATTTGAGGCCGCACGTCTTCATAGCCCTTTTTGTCGATCGTCAGGTTGACGACCATCTCGATGAGTGCCGCAGCGGACGCCGCCGTCATGGCGGCAATGCTGCCGCCGCCGGGAGCCGGCGCCGCCGAAGCGGCCGCTTCGAGGAACTCGCCGAGAGGCAATTCTTCCCATGACGCCATATTAGAAGAGTCCCGTAATTGTTCCGTTTTCATCTATATCCATCCTGTTCGCAGCCGGTACTTTCGGTAAGCCCGGCATGGTCATAATATTTCCCGTTTCACAGACGATAAAGCCCGCACCCGTGCAAACGCGCACATCCCTGACAGTTATCGTAAATCCCTGCGGTGCACCGGGAAGGTCCGCATTGTCCGACAGAGAATACTGCGTTTTGGCGACGCAGACGGGCATTTTATCAAGGCCCAAAGCTTCCAGTTCCCGGACCTGCTTTGCCGCCTTGGGCTCAAAGATGAGCTCCTTGCCGCCGTAAATTTCCGTGACGATTTTCTTGAGCTTTGCCGCAATAGATTCATCCAATTCGTATAAAGGTTTATACGGTGTCTTTTCACCGCTCATAAGGCGTAAAGCGAGGTTTGCCATTTCCGTACCGCCGGCGCCGCCTTCGGCCCAGCAGTCGTTTAAAGCCACGTCGACGCCGTAACCTTCACACAGCTCGCGAAGGCAGGCAAGTTCACTGTCCGTATCCGTAAGGAAGCGGTTTATAGCTACGAAGACGGGCACGTCGAACTTGCGCATGTTCTCAACGTGCTTCGCCAGGTTGGCAAAGCCCGCCTTGAGGGCATCTATATTTTCCGTCTGTAAATCCGCCTTCTTTACGCCGCCGTGCATCTTGAGGGCACGAACGGTGGCGACAATGACGACGACGTCCGGTTTGAGACCGGCAAAACGGCACTTAATATTCATGAATTTTTCAGCGCCCAGGTCGGCACCGAAGCCCGCTTCCGTGACGGCAATATCGCCAAGCTTGAGAGCCAATTTTGTGGCGATGACGGAATTACAGCCGTGAGCTATATTGGCAAAGGGGCCGCCGTGAACAAGGGCCGCCGTATTTTCCGTCGTCTGCACCAAATTCGGCTTAACGGCATCTTTCATGAGAACGGCCATGGCTCCGGCAACGCCGAGCCGTCCCGCCGTGACGGGCTTTCCGTCCAGGTCGTAAGCCACCGTAACGGCGGCCATACGGCGCTTTAAGTCGGGCAAATCGCCGGCAAGGCAGAGAATGGCCATGATTTCCGAGGCGACGGTGATCATGAAGTGATCTTCCCGCGGAAAGCCGCAAACCTTGCCGCCCAGACCGACGGTCACGTTGCGCAGGGCCCGGTCGTTCATATCCATGACGCGCTTCCAAATGACGCGGCGCACGTCTATGCGCAGGGTATTCCCCTGGTGCACATGGTTGTCCACAGCCGCAGCAAGGAGATTGTTTGCCGCCGTAACGGCATGCATGTCGCCTGTGAAATGAAGGTTAATATCTTCCATAGGCAGCACCTGTGAGTAACCGCCGCCGGCGGCACCGCCTTTAATACCGAATACGGGGCCCAGGGAGGGCTCGCGCATAGCGACGATCGCTTTATGCCCCATGCGGTTGAAGGCCTGGGCAAGACCGATGGTGGTCATGGACTTCCCTTCACCTGCAGGCGTCGGATTGACGGCCGTAACGAGAATCAGTTTGCCGTCTGCACGGCTCTGCACCCTTTTTATGGCCTCGAAGGATATTTTCGCCTTGTACTTACCGTATACTTCGAGGTCGTCTTCCGTAAGACCTATTTGCGCCGCAATGTCCGTAATCTTCTTCAGCCGTGTACGCTGCGCAATTTCGATGTCGCTTAATACATGAGTCATAAGGCATCTTCTCTCCCATTCAGTACGAGGACGGGAAGGCATAAAAAACACCGACCCTATCCGGAATCGTTGCCCAGACGGTCGGCGCCAAAACTGATTATGCTCCCCCGTGGTTCTTCCACTTCCGTCAGTTACATAACCTGCATTGTATTATACCGTTCCCCCGTCGGCCTTGTCAATCAGCGGAGACTTCCGGACCATCGGCTCTACATATAAACGGAGAAAAGCCGTGCGGCCTTTCCCCGTTTTCCGCTTTCTATAAATTTGTCCTTTATATAACCGCCTATTTACGCACTTCGCCTTTGAGAGCTTCCAATTCCTGCCGGAGCTGATTGATAAGAGCATCCTGTGCGTCGTCACGCGCCTTGAGCGCGTTGTTTTCAGCAGTCAGGTCCTGTACCTGTGCCATGAGGCGCGAACGGGCAGTACCGCCGTTTGCACCGGAGCCGAGTTTGAGGGAAATGCCGGCATTTACCATACCGCTGCCGTTGCCCATGGAGGCGCCCAAGCTGATCATGGTCACTTCGTTGGGGCGGTAGAAAGCACCGAGTGCTACGGCGTTGGCATCGCGGTAATTGCCCATACCTGCGGCAAAATCCCACTTGTAAGCCGGATCGTAGTCGAGGGGATGGAGGGCGGCCAAGGCGGCCGCACCGGCACCGACTTTGTTGATCTTGTTGTCCAATTGATTGACACGGCCCGTTACGCCGTCAATACGCGTATTCAAACTGCCGATCTGCGCATCAACGCTGCTTGCGTGAGTATTCAAGGCGGCAACACGTGTATCAAGTGTTCCTACACGGCCGTCAAGAACGCCGACTGTTCCTCCCAAAGCATCTACCTTATTATCTACCGCAGTTACTCTATTATCTACTATATTCACTTTATTATCCACTGCCGTTACCTTGCCGTCCAATGCAGTTACCTTACCGGCCACTCCGTCCACTTTACTGCCTACCGTTTTCAGCTGTTTTTCCGTTGCCGCACGGCCGGTCATCCCGAAGTCGGCCGAATCAACGTCAATATCTTTCAGGCCCGTAATGGTGGCTCCGCCTGCTTTACCGTCAATGACAACGTCGCCGGCAGTGATTTTGTTGCCGTGAATGGTCGTTTCCGTTGCGGCCTCTACGCCGTGAGCACCGCTGCGAAATACGGTTGCGTCCTTTTGTACTTTTACATAGTTGAATTCAGCTCCCGAATTTCCGCTGTCGACAGACATTTTCACGCCGTTTGTTTTGTCGACTGAAACGGCCGTATCACCGACATTACCAGTCAAGCCGCTTTTATCGAATTTCAAGCTGCTGTTCGTATCGGGATTTACTTTTAGAATTTCCGTCTGTACTGTGCCGCCGTCGATCTCAGTATAATGTTCGGTAGCGTATTGGGCATTGCTGACACGAATACCGCCGTCCGTAACGGTAGTCGTTTTGCCGCTATCTCTACCTATTCCGTCTGTTCCGCTTACAACCAAACCGTTCTTGTCAAAGTCCATATTCCGTGATGGCTGAAACGTACCGCCTTGCCCTGTAACGGAAAGACCGTTGCCGGTTACATCGGCAGCTCCTACAGTCGATACGGCACTGAACCCGGCCGTACAAGCGCAGACCGTCAAGGCTGCAAGCACTATTTTCGAATATTTCTTCACTTGTTATTCCTCCTAATTAATAATGATTAATACGCAACGCTATTACTATAATATAAGTTCTTATTTGTGTCAATATTGAAATATTTAATATTTTTAAAATATTTTTTCCTGTGACGGCGTTGTTCCGTCAAGAGAGATACACAAAGCCGTTTCTATTGCCGTTTACCCTTGTTTTAACAATAAAAAAAGGCGGAGCCGAATGTCTCTTTTCGGTCACACCTTTTTGGGAAGTTATAAAAAAGCCGTTATTTTTTTACCAATTCTTCTTCTACTTGTATATGCAGTTCATGCAACTGTTTGAGCGCAACCGGTGACGGCGCTTCGCTCATGGGGTCGATGGCGTTTTGCGTCTTCGGGAAGGCGATGACGTCGCGAATGGACTTGCGCTTGAGCATAAGCATGATCATACGGTCCAAACCGAATGCCAGTCCGCCGTGAGGCGGTGCGCCGTATTCAAAGGCTCTGAGCAGAAAGCCGAATTTCTGTTCCGCTTCTTCCGCCGTAAGGCCGATGGCCTTAAAGACGCGCTGTTGAATGTCAGGACGGTAAATTCGCAGAGAACCGCCGCCCAGTTCGACGCCGTTCAGAACGAGGTCATAGGCTTTTGCATAAACGCTGCCCGGATCCGATTCGAGCTTATCCAAGTCTTCGTCGCACAGGGCCGTAAAGGGATGATGCATAGCCGTAAAGCGCTTTTCTTCTTCACTGTATTCAAACATGGGAAAATCGACGACCCACGTAAACGCGAATGCGTCGGCATCAATAATGTTCGTGCGGCGGGCCATTTCCTTGCGCAGCTCGCCGAGAGAGGCAGCCACTACGGCCGGTTTGTCGGCGATCATGAGAACCAGGTCGCCCGTTTCGCTGCCGCACTCTTTGCCGACAGCCTCAAGCGTTTCTTCACCGAGGAATTTCTTTACCTGTGATTTCAGGCCGTCCGGCGTGAAGCAAATCCAGGCCAGCCCCTTTGCACCGTACGCAGAAACATATTCGACGAGATCATCCAACTCGCGGCGGGGAATGTGGGAGTAACCTTTGACGTTAATGGCCTTAACCTGTCCGCCCGCTTCGACAACGCTGCGGAAAACCTTAAATTCCGTGTCTTTCACAAGGTCCGTAATATCATGAAACTTCATGTCAAAACGTAAGTCCGGTTTATCGGAGCCGTAGTTTTCCATGGCATAATCCCAAGTCATGCGCCGGATGGGGCCGCCAATATCATAGCCGAGAGCTTCTTTAAACACGTAGCCGATCATTTCTTCCGTCAAGGTCAGAATGTCCTCCTGATCCATAAAGGACATTTCCATATCGAGCTGTGTAAATTCGGGCTGCCTGTCGGCACGTAAGTCTTCGTCGCGGAAACAGCGGGCAATCTGGTAATACCGGTCCATGCCGGAGATCATGAGCAGCTGTTTAAAAATCTGCGGCGATTGAGGCAAAGCGTAAAACTTGCCTTCGTTGACGCGGCTCGGCACGAGGTAGTCGCGCGCTCCTTCGGGCGTACTCTTGCAGAGCTCGGGCGTTTCAATGTCGATGAAGCCGCGGCTGTTCAAAAATTCGCGCATGGCATGTTTTACCTTGTGCCGCATAATGAGGTTGTTCTGCATTTCCGGGCGGCGCAAGTCGAGATACCTGTACTTGAGACGAATTTTTTCATCTACGTCTATATTATCTTCAATGTAGAAGGGCGGTGTCTTGGATGTATTCAAAATACGCAGTTCTTCACAACGGATTTCGATTTTACCGGTCTTCATCTTTTCGTTGATCGTCGCTTCATCGCGCAGACGGACGATGCCGCGCACGGCGAGGACGTATTCATTGCGCACTTCCTCGGCCTTCTTAAAGGCCGTTTCCGCGTAGTCCGGCGAAGCCACGACCTGAACAATGCCCGTACGGTCACGCAAGTCGATAAAAATAAGACCGCCGTGGTCGCGGCGCCGTTCCACCCAGCCGCACAAGACGACTTCCTTATCCGTATCGCCCTCCGTCACTGCGGCGCAGTATTGAGAACGGCCTAACCCTGTCATTGTATCCATTCCGATCATCCCTTCTTATGGCTTTCTATATATGAGACCAGAGCGGCAAACGGCACCGCTTCCTGTTCTTTCGTTTCCATATTGCGCACCTGAGCACACTGCGCCGCCAGTTCTTCGTCACCGATGATGACGGCAAAGACGGCAGCCAGCTTGTCGGCAGCCTTCATCTGCCCTTTCATGCTCCGGCCCATCATGTCGATTTCCGCGTATATACCCTTACCGCGCAGTGACTGCTGCAGCGTAAAGGCTTTCTCTTTGGCCGCGTCGCCCAAAGCGACAATAAAGACGGGACGTTCTTTCAGTACAGGCGGTAAAAGGCCCTGTTCCCGCAAAGTCAAAAGGAGTCGCTCCATGCCGACGGCAAAACCGATACCGGGCGTCGACGGCCCGCCCACTTCTTCAATAAGGCCGTCATAGCGTCCGCCGCCGCAGATCGTGCTCTGAGCACCCAAAGGGGCGTACATGATTTCAAAGGCCGTCTTCGTATAGTAGTCGAGGCCGCGCACGAGGCGCGGATCGAGCTCAAACTCAATACCTGCGGCAGTCAAATAGGACTGCACCTTGTGGAAATGGTCTTTACATTCCTCGCAGAGGCAGTCCGTAATGAGCGGTACCCCGGCAGTTATCATGCGCTCACCGTCTTCTTTGCAGTCGAGGACGCGAAGCGGATTTTTGTCGAGACGCGCACGGCAGTCTTCACAAAGGGAATCGTGCTTATCCGCAAAGAAGTCGAGCAGCTTTTGCCGATATACGGGGCGGCACGCGGGACAGCCGACGGAGTTTAAGTGCAGAACCAAATCGGTCAGTCCGAGCTCCCGGAAGAGCTGAAAAGCCATGGCAATGATTTCCGCATCTACTGCCGGATCCCGGGATCCGATTTCTTCGACACCGAACTGATTGAATTGACGGTACCGTCCGGCTTGAGGCCGGTCGTGACGGAACATGGGACCCATATAGTAAAATTTGTGCACCTTCCGCTCCGCATAGAGTTTGTGCTCCAAAAAAGCGCGCACGACGGAAGCCGTATTTTCCGGGCGCAGTGTCATACTGCGCCCGCCTCTGTCCGCAAATGTATACATTTCTTTCGAGACGACGTCCGTCGTCTCGCCGATGCCG
Organism: Megasphaera coli; assembly: GCF_900095855.1. Lineage (GTDB taxonomy): Bacteria > Bacillota > Negativicutes > Veillonellales > Megasphaeraceae > Megasphaera > Megasphaera massiliensis_A. The sequence continues at coordinate 686,968 of NZ_FMIY01000002.1, forward strand.
CGCCGAAACAGTTCCGTACTCTCAAATATAGGCGTACGCACTTCACCGAAACCGTAGAGAACACAAATTTCTCTGATTTTTTTCTCCAGATTTTGCCAATCTCCCGATCGGTCCGGCAGAATGTCCTGCGTTCCCCGCGGTGCCGTAATTGACATTATTCATCCACTCCTTCGTATATAGAAGCGCATAAGCTGCGGCGCCGCACCAATCGTTCGGGCAGGGCCGCCACGTATTGCCCTATATCTTTAGGCATATATAGCTTCTTCATTTCTCTTCCTGCGACGATAAATTTCGTCGCGCTTCCCGGACCGATACCGAGGACGGTCTGCCGTTCTTCCATCATCTCTATGTTGTAGGCACAAATCTCCCCCGGTAAAGCGTAGCCTATATTAGCAAAGGATGCCGCCATATAGGTCTGTCTGTAAAGATAATAAGGGACATATTCTTTTTCAGCCAAGCGGCGCCGCACCTCGTTCAGCATGGCTTCTACAAGATGTGCCGCCGGTATTTCGTCGCGCAAAGAATGGCGAAATAAAGGAGCACCCTTTTTTAAGGCTAACGTATGAATTGTAACATTTTCGGGGCGCAGTTGGCAAACGACATCCATATTTTCTGCCATGTCCGCTTCCGTCTGTCCGGGCAACCCGGCAATAAAATCCATATTGATAACGTCATAGTCCAAGGCACGGCAAGTATCGAACATGGCGTAAATGTCTTTTACACCGTGGCGACGCGAGAGTTTTTCCAAGATATGCCGCTGCATGGTCTGCGGGTTAATGCTGACGCGAGTGACACCGGCCTGCCGCAGCAGGGTGAGCTTTTCGGCCGTCGCCGTGTCGGGCCTGCCCGCTTCAACGGTCCATTCGGCGCCGCCTGCCGCAAAAGGCCTGACGGCATCTATTATCCGTGCAAGCAGGGCCGCAGGCAGAGCCGTCGGCGTGCCGCCGCCGACATAAACGGACGTTATCCGCAAGCCCATGTCCCGGCAAAGAACATAGGCATCGCGCGCGTCGGCAACAACGGCACGGACAAAATCCTGCAAATTCCCTTTCCCTTCATTGCCGATGAGGCGGGACGGAAAGGAACAGTACAGGCAATGACTGGCACAGTAAGGAATGCCCACGTAAAGAGCCGCATCTCTGCCCTGCCCTATTACATACGGACGCTGCCGGGCGGCGACGTCCGCAAGGAGATTCGCCAAGTCCTCCGCCACACCGTAGCGGTCATGCAAGTAACCGGGTGTCGCTTCAGGCCTCAGCCCGTTATCCCAAAGGCGGTGAACGAGCTTTGTCGGCCGCACTCCCGTGAGAACACCCCATTGAGACGGCACGCTATTAAAGGCCTTGCCGTACATGACGAGGAGCAACTCCTTGAGCCGGCCCTTATGGGCAAACCGCTCCGGACCGAAGGACCGCTCCGCCCCGTCATCTCGCATGAAGCGGCACATAAGAGCCGGGCCGTCCGCATTTATACGGACACAGACGTCTGCCGCCTCGGCATCTGCGGCGCGGCTATAGCCCAGGCAGGCCAGTGTCTGACCGATAAAGGCACGGTACCCGTCCGGACCGGCGTAAGTGTAGACGCGCCGTCTATCAGGCACGGGCAGTATCTTGCGGCAGTCCGCCGTCAAGACCGGCAGCCTTGCGCTTCGCTTCGCATGCTTCACAGTAGCCGTACACTTTCAGCTGATGGTCTACCGTGTGAAAATGGAGGCGTTTTTCCAAAATCGTTTCCAACGTTTCCAGGAGGTCGTCCTTGCATTCCCATACTTTACCGCAGTCGAGGCAAATCAGGTGATGATGAAAGTGTCCATCTTCTTCGCAATCGTTCAATTCATAACGGCTGCAGCCGTCGTCAAAATCGAGCTTCTTCAAGAGATTCATTTGCGTGAACAAGTCAAGCGTTCTGTATACGGTGGCCAGACCGATATCGGGAGCGGCGACTTTGACGAGCTCGAATACGTCTTCGGCGCTTAAATGACGAGCCGTACTTTCTACAAAAGCACGGAGCACGACCTGACGCTGTGACGTCATTTTGTACTTCTTGTCTTTAATTTTTTCTTTCATGCGCTTCATCATCAGTTCCAATACATCTTCTTTAGTCTTTTCCATTTTCTTTTAACATCCTTTCTCTATAGGCGCTGAAAAACCATAAATGCCTACATGTAACTTGAAGGACCGCAACTAAAGGTACGGTCAATATCATACCGGCCACACCGAGTAAGGTACCGCCGATTAATAACGCAATTACAATGACGACAGGGTGAATACTGATAACCTTTCCCATGACCTGCGGCATAATAAAGTGACCGTCCAGCTGCTGTATGACCACATAGAAAACGAGGACTTTCAAGGCCAGGGCGGTACTCACCGCAGCACCCAGAAGAATAGCCGGCACGGCGCCGACAATGGGGCCGATGATAGGAATCCATTCGGTCACGGCCGCGATTAAGGCGATGACCAGGGGGTAGGGTACGTTCATGAGCCACATGCCGAGGAAGGTCAGCGTCGCAATGATGCAGCTCATGAGGAGCTGGCCGCGGATGTAGCGGCTCAGGACACGGTGCACTTCCCTAAAATATGTATATAAGTGATTGCGATAATTTTCGGGATATAAGTCGATGAAGGACGTGAGCATCTTAGAGCCGTCCTTCATAAAATAGAAGGTTATGAAGGGAACGACGAAAAACTCGACGACCGTACCGGCAATGGCAAAGACCGACTTGACGAGGTTCGTCACGCCGTCAATACCGTAGTTGCTGATTTTGACAAAAGTCTCGTTAATAATCGCCTTGACCTGATCGGGTATGTAAAAAGGCGTCCGGTCACTTTCGAGAAGGATGACGAGGTCGTACGTCCGCTCGACGATGGTACCGAAGTTATTGGCCAATAAATTCAGCTGGCCGATAAGGGGTTTAACGATGCTGTTCGTCATAATGACGAGGATGCCGATGAGGACGACAAAGGACAAAAGAATGGATATGTCCTTGGGCACGTGCCGGTGCAGGCAAGACTCCAAGCCCCTTTGTATACCGTCCCGCAAGGGTGCCAGAATAAAGGTGATGATCAGGGAAATGATAACGGGCCAGTAAACCGCCTGAACGGCAAAAAAGAGGCATACTGCCAAAGCCGAAAGGACGACACGCAACCAAAATTCTATTTTCTTATTGGTCGCCACAGTTACCACCCTCCATCAAGAAACGGGTTGTTCATCCGTTCTTTACCGATTTGCGTTGCCGGCCCGTGACCGGGCAGGACGCTCGTGTCGTCCGGCAAAGGCAGGAGCTTCGCCTTAATGCTGTTAATGAGCGTCTGCATATTGCCGCCGTAAAAATCCGTCCTGCCGACGGAGTACTGAAAGAGCGTATCTCCCGAAAAAACAAGGCCTTCGCCGTAAAGAGACACGCCGCCCGGAGTGTGTCCCGGCGTTTCGAGAACCGTAAAGGTCAGCGTGCCGAGGGTAATTTTATCGCCTTCGGCAACAATATGCTCCGGTGAATCGCAAATGATTTCCTTACCTAAAAAAGCGGATAAATTATAGTGCGAATTGGAGATAAAGTCCACGTCGCCCTTGCCGATGTAGACGGGCACTTTTTTATAATTCCGCACTTCCTGCAAGGCGCCGATGTGGTCCGCATGGCCATGTGTCAAGAAAACAAAGCGCAGTGTAACTCCCAGGTCGGTGATCGTCTTGTCGATTTGCTTATAATCCCATGCCGGGTCGATAACCATGGCATCCATGGTGGCGTCATCGTAGACAATGTAGCAGTTTGTCATTAAATCGCCCAAAACGAGGGTTTTATATTGCACAGCCATCAGGTAACCTCCTAAAATACTTTCTTACTGTCCAATAAAATAGTAACAGGGCCGTGGTTGTCCAAGGAGACGACCATTTCCGTGCGAAATACGCCCGTACCGACGGAGATGCCCTGAGCCCTGACAGCGGCAACGAAGTCGTCGTAGAGGCGCACCGCCATTTCCGGCGGTGCCGCCCCCGTAAAGCCCGGCCGTCTGCCCCGGCGGGCATCGCCGTAGAGGGTGAACTGGGAAACGACGAGCATATCGCCGCCCATGTCGAGCAGGGAGCGATTCATCTTGCCCACATCGTCTTCAAAGATGCGCAAGTTCATGATTTTGTCAGCCATATAAACGACGTCGTCTTTCGTGTCATCCGAGCCGACACCGAGAAGAACCGTCAGGCCGTGACCGGCACGGCCGCATTCATGCCCTTCGGACGTAACTGCCGAACGCAAAGTCCGTTGTATAACTGCCCGCATTATGTCTGTCCTCCCGTGTATCGCTGCACCTTATAAACGTCTTTTAGGCGGCGTAATTTCGTAGCAATAAATTCAAATTGAGCCAGATCTTTTATGTTGATACCCATGTGAATAGTGGCGTTCTTGTTTTCATTAATCTTTGCGTTAACGGACAGAATGGAAATTTTCATTTCCGCCAGGACTGCCATGATTTCCGCCATAATGCCCGTCCGATCATAGGCGACGATTTCCATATTCACTTCAAAAGCATCATTGCTCACATAATCCCATTCGACGTCAATGAGGCGTTCCATATCTTCACCGTCAAGCTTGATATTGGGGCAATCGGCACGATGAACGGAAACACCGCGGCCACGCGTAATAAAGCCTACAATGGGATCACCCGGAACGGGACTGCAGCATTTGGCGAGGCGCACGAGAATTCCCGGCTCGCCTTTGACGAGAATGCCCGAGTTGTTGCGGCTCGTGCCGCTTTTGCGGGCGCGCAGTTTTTCAACAAATTTCAGCTCGTTTGCAGGCTCGTCTTTGTGTTCTTGACGGCGCTGCAGTTCGAGGAGCTTAATGAGGACCGTGTTGACGGCAAAGCCGCCGTACCCGACAGCGGCGAGGAGATCGTCTTCGGAACCGGCGTTCATCTGCTTGGCCACCTTGGCGATACGTCCGGAGCGGCTCACTTCCTTCCAATCGTGACCGAGTCGCTTGCATTCCCGCTCAAGTGCTTCCAATCCTTTTTCGATATTCTCGCTTCTATTTTCTTTTTTGAACCAACTGCGGATCTTCGAGCGGCTCTCGGAACTGCCTACAATTTTCAGCCAATCCAGACTGGGCCTGCCTGTCTTGGACGTAATAATTTCAACAATATCGCCGTTCTTAAGCTCATAATCAAGAGGTACGATTTTACTGTTTACCTTGGCACCGACGCAGCGATGGCCCACGTCCGTATGAATGCGGTAAGCAAAGTCGATGGGAATAGCCCCCTGCGGCAAGTCGATAACGTCGCCGCGAGGTGTAAAGACGAAAACTTCATCCGAGAAAGCATCCAGTTTCAAGGCATTTACAAATTCCTGAGGGTTGCTCGTGTCCTGCCATTCGAGAAGGTTGCGGAGCCAGCCCATTTTTTCGTCAAACGACGATTTGGGAGCGTTCGCGTTTCCTTCCTTATAGCGCCAGTGGGCGGCAACGCCGTATTCGGCAATGTGGTGCATTTCCCACGTACGTATCTGTATTTCCACGGGCTGTCCGCGCGTGCCGATAACCGTCGTATGCAGAGATTGGTAGTTGTTGGACTTGGGCATGGCAATATAGTCCTTGAACCGGTAAGGCAGGGGCTTCCACAGGCTGTGCACGATGCCGAGAACGCCGTAACAGTCCTGAACGGTGTCGACAATAACGCGAATGGCATACAGATCGTAGACCTGGCTGAGATCGCGGTTATCTTTCTTCATTTTTTTGTAAATGCTGTAAAAATGTTTGGGCCTGCCGTTGATTTCAAAGGAAATGCCCGTTTCGGATAACGTTTTTTTCAAGACGTCAATAGCTTCGTTGACGATTTCTTCGCGCACCTTGCGCTTTTCCTTCATCTGATCTACGAGGTCGTAGTACTTGTCCGGCTCCATATAGCGGAAAGACAGATCTTCCAATTCCCATTTGATATTGAAAATACCGAGACGGTGCGCAAGTGGTGCGAATATTTCCAATGTTTCCCGGGAAATGCGCTTCTGTTTTTCGCCGTTCATGTACTTCAAGGTGCGCATGTTATGCAGTCTGTCGGCAAGCTTAATGACGACGACACGCACGTCCTTGGCCATGGCGAGAAACATCTTGCGCATACTGTCGACCTGCTGGTCTTCTTTCGTCCTGTAATCGAGGCGGTTCAATTTGGTAACGCCGTCGACCAGAAAGGCCACTTCTTTACCGAAAATTTCTTCTATATCTTCAAGCGTATAATCCGTATCCTCGACGACATCGTGCAGCAGCGACGCCGTAACGGTCGTCGTATCAATGCCCATATCCGCCAGAATTTGAGCAACCGCCAAGGGATGGAGGATATAGGGATCGCCGCTGACACGTTTTTGATCCTTATGTGCCTCGCCGGCCAGTTCATAGGCCTTGCGCACGCTTTCACAGTCCGCTTGGGGCCAATATTCTTTTATTGTTTTCACTAAATGCCCGAACGCTTCGCCCGGCTCCGTAAAGGTCATGGCAAATTCCTCCTATTTCCCGCCGCAGGCGACATACGTGGCCGAATCGCTCAGGGAAAGTTTCACCGCCTGTACAGGCATTTCATAATATATGTCATCTTCGGCGGTACGGCTTGTAAGGATTCCCAGTTCCCTGCAAACCTGCAGGGCCGCCAACAGAGTATGTCTTTCTTTTTGCGGCAAAGCGCCGCAAAGGTACTCCCGCACGTCATAAGCCGCTTTGGGCTTCCCTTCCATATACGCCCTGAGGGCCTTGTAGACGGCCACCATAAAATCTCTGTTCAGGCAAACGGGAGCTGCCGTCGTGAGGCGCGCATCCTTTAAGACGAGCCGGGCCGATTCGTTGCCGCGGAACGAATTGATATCGAGCTGAAAAGCCAGGTCAACTTCATCACCGGGAAGAAATTCTTCTGTAAGTTCCGCCATGGACCAGCCGACAGCACTCACTTCACTGCCGTCGGCAGCCTTTGCGGCCAGGCGCAGATGCGTCTTGTCGCGGCCGATTTCTTTCAGTGAGTCCACCGTTGCACCGGTCAGAACGAAAACGGGGCGGCCGTTGCCCATGCCGTAGGGTTCAAGACGGCTTAATTCACGTATACCGTCAAGTGTAATATCCGCACCTGTGAGAGCGGCGTCGACGGCAAGGGTAGGCACGTAATCCTCAGGTGTAAGCGTTTGAGCGGCAAACTCCTTAAGGCGCTGCCGCAGGGCGTCAATATTCCCGGCGGCTACGGAAAAGCCTGCAGCCATGGCATGACCGCCATACTGAATGAGTAAATCGCTGCAATATGACAGGGCCTCATACATGTGAAATCCTGCAATGCTGCGGCATGATCCCTTGCCGACGCCGTCGGCGACGGCAATGACGAGAGCCGGTTTATAATATTTTTCGACAAGGCGAGACGCGGCAATACCGATAACACCGCTGTGCCAACCGTCGCCGGCGGCTACGAGGACATTGTCCCGCTCGCAACCGCCGGCCTTAATTTCGTCGATGGCTGCGCGGGTTATACTCCTCTCTATATCCTGCCGTTCTCTGTTCAATTCATTTAAGTCGACTGCCGTCTTCCGCGCCTTCTCTCCGTCTTTTTCAAGAAGGAGAAAAACGCTTTTTTCGGCATGACTGATACGGCCGGCAGCATTCAGGCGCGGTGCCAGGGAAAAGGCAACGTTGCCGGCGTTGACATGATCAATGTCAATGGACGCGGCTTCCGCCAGGGCGCTTATACCCGCATTGTGACCGACAGCCATACGTGCCAACCCGTGAGCCGTAAGAATACGGTTCTCCCCCATGAGCGGCACGAGATCAGCTATCGTGCCCAAGGCGACAAGCTCCGTATACTCCTGCAGGGATTCATGAAAACGGCGCCGCCACAAAACGCGGCAGAGTGCATAAGCCACACCGACACCGGCCAAATCCTTATACGGATAGGGGCAGCCGGGCTGTTTCGGATTGACGACGGCAAAAGCATCGGGAATCTTTTCCGGCGGCTCGTGGTGATCCGTAATGACAATACAGACCTTATCTTTAAATTCTTCTACCAAATCATACGACGAAATGCCGCAGTCTACAGTGATGATGAGATCCGTGCCGCGCTCGGCCAATTCCTCCAGAGCCTCCCGGTTCAAGCCGTACCCTTCAGATTGGCGTTCGGGAATATAAAAAGCCGGATCGCCGCCCATACGGACCAGAACCTCATAAACGAGAGACGTCGAGGTAATGCCGTCCACGTCATAGTCACCATAGACGACGATACTTTCCTTGCCGGCCAAAGCAGTCTCAATACGCTCTGCGGCCTTCTCCGCTCCTTTTAAGAGGAGCGCATCGGCCAGACTGTCCATATCGTCCCGGAGAAAATGAGCGCCCGCTTCCGCATCCGCAATGCCGCGGTTTATCATAACGGCGGCGAGGACGGGCGATATATTAAGCTGCCGAGAAAGGGTCTCTGCCCTTTCGATTGACGGCTCCTTAAAGAGCCAACGTTTCTTCATTATCCGTGGTTACCCTGCAAAATAAATAATTTCTATCAATTAGGCCTTTTCATTCTATCACATTTTCATTCTCAAATAAAGAGTTAATTTTGCGAATGGCCAAAATAAGCTATATCATTTATACACCCAAAGCTGTCAGAATTATGTTTTTATTATATATGGTCTCCAATGCAAAAATGCCCCTCCGTGCGGAGAGGCATTTCTGCAAATAATCTATGCGATTTTACTGAGCGAGCTGAGCTTCGAAGCCGCTTTCCAAACGGACATACGATTCACGCCGCGCTTTTGCATCGGCAACAGTCTTGTCGTAGAGAGACTGCGCCAATTCGGGGAATCCCTTTGCCAGGGATGCATACCGTACTTCGCCTTCAAGGAATTCCTGGAACTTCGTGTAATCCGGCATCTTGGAATCAAGCTTGAACGGATTCTTACCCTGTTCCTTGAGTTCCGGGTTATAACGGTAGAGGTCCCAGTAACCGCATGCAACGGCAAGCTTTTCTTCTTCCTGGCTCTTGCCCATGCCCTTGCGAATACCGTGGTTGATGCACGGGCAGTAGGCAATGACTACAGACGGGCCGTGGTAGGCTTCCGCTTCGGTCATGGCCTTCATGAGCTGATTCTTATCGGAACCCATAGCAACCTGTGCTACATATACATAGCCGTAGGAAATAGCCATCATGCCGAGGTCTTTCTTCTTCGTACGTTTACCGGATGCGGCGAACTGTGCGATTGCTGCCGTCGGCGTTGCCTTGGAAGACTGACCGCCCGTGTTGGAATATACTTCCGTATCAAGAATGAGGATGTTAATATCCTGATCCTGCGCGAGTACATGGTCTACGCCGCCGAAGCCGATATCATACGCCCAGCCGTCGCCGCCGAAGATCCAGTGCGAACGCTTAACGAGATATTGCTTGTTTTCAAGGAACTCTTCGAGAACAGGCTTGCCTGCCGCTTCTTTTTCGAGGAGAGCCGTAACCTTATCAGCCCGTTCACGCGTGCCTTCGCCTTCATTTATATTGGCGAGCCAATCACTGAGAGCTTCCTGCAATTCAGGCGACGCAACAGCCTTGGCCGCTTCCACCTTGAGTGCCAAGTCCTTACGGATCTTGTCGACGCCCGTGAACATACCGAAACCGTATTCAGCGGCATCTTCGAAGAGGCTGTTTGCCCAGGCCGGGCCGTGACCCTTTTCGTTCATCGTGTACGGAGCAACCGGAGCGGAACCGCCGTAAATGGATGAGCAGCCCGTTGCGTTGGCAATCATCATGCGGTCGCCGAAGAGCTGTGTTGCAAGCTTAACATACGGTGTTTCACCGCAGCCCGCGCAGGCGCCGGAGAATTCAAAGAGAGGTGTTTCAAACTGAGAGCCGATAACGGTCTTCTTGTTCTGCGGATTCTGTTTGGGAGCCACTTTTTCGATACCGTAGTACCAGAGATCCATCTTCTCCCGTTCTTCGTCCGTATTCGGTACCATCGTGAGTGCCTTTGTCGGGCAAACGTTGGCACAACTGCCGCATTCGAGGCAGTCGAGCTGGTCAACTACAATAGTATAACCGTATTCTTTACCGGATTTGGCCTTAGGAGCCGTCTTGAAGCCTGCAGGAGCTGCAGCCCGTTCTTCTTCCGTCGTGAGGACGGGGCGAATCGTTGCATGCGGGCAGACGAAGGAGCATTGTACGCAGCCGATACATTTTTCACTGTCCCACGAAGGAACATAGAGAGCCGGGCCGGCTTTTTCGAACTTAGCCGTACCTGACGGCATAGTGCCGTCTTCGCGGCCGGTGAAGTCCGATACCTTCAAATCGTCGCCTATTTGACCGAGAACAGGTGTTGCTACCTTTTCAAAGTATTCCGTCGCCGGACGGCCTGCCGCAACTTCATCCACCGCGTCGGCCCACGATGCGGGATACTTGACTTCATGGAATTCACCTACGCCGGCATCAACGGCAGCCCAGTTCATATCGACAACCTTCTGCCCCTTCTTACCGTAGCTCTTGACGATGGAGTCTTTCAAATATTTAACGGCGTCATCCAGGGGGATAACCTTGGCAAGCGCAAAGAACGCCGCCTGCATAACCATATTGATACGCGTGCCGAGGCCGAGTTTCTGGCCGATAGCGTCACCGTTCAAGGTGTAGAATTTAACGTGATGCTTAGCGATGGCCCGCTTGATACGTGCCGGCAATTCGTAATCCAGTTCTTCATCGGACCAGGTACAGTTCAGCATAAACGTGCCGCCGTCCTTAATGCCGCGGAGCAGGTCGAAGCGTCTTACGTAAGACTGTCTGTGACAGGCAATGTAATCTGCAGCGTCAATGAGGTACGGCATGTCGATAGGCTGTGTGCCGAAACGCAAATGCGAAATCGTTACGCCGCCGGATTTCTTGGAATCATATGCAAAGTAAGCCTGCGCATACATGTCCGTATGGTCACCGATGATCTTGATGGCCGACTTGTTGGCACCGACAGTACCGTCGGAACCGAAGCCCCAGAACTTGCACGCCGTAAGACCGGTCGTGTCGATAGGCATCTTATCCGCACGCGGCAGGGACAAATTGGTAACGTCGTCGACAATACCGAGGGTAAAGCCGTTCATGGGGTGCTCTTTCTTGAGTTCGTCGAATACGGGCAGGATGTCTTCCGGCAAAACGTCCTTCGAGCCGAGACCTGCGCGGCCGCCGATGATGTCCGCATCAAGGCCGACTTCCTTGGCAAAGTTGACAACGTCGAGGTAGAGCGGTTCGCCCATAGCACCCGGTTCTTTCGTACGGTCGATAACGGCAATTTTCTTAACCGACTTCGGCAATACGGCCTGCAGATGTTTTGCGGAGAAAGGACGATAAAGGTGAACATTAATAAGGCCGACTTTTTCGCCCTTGCCGTTCAAATATTTAACGGCCTGCTTTACAACGTCCGACAGGGAACCCATAGCTACGACGACGTATTCCGCATCGGCTGCGCCGTAGTAATTAAAGAGTTTATAATCACGGCCCGTGATTTCGGAAATCTTGGCCATGTAATCGGCTACGATATCAGGCATGGCGTCATAGTATTTATTGTTTGCTTCGCAGTGCTGGAAGTAAATATCCGGATTTTCGGCAGTACCGCGGATTTCCGGCACATCCGGGTTGAGAGCATGCTGGCGGAATCTCTTAAGTGCATCCCAATCGAGGAGGTCACGGAATTTCTCAAACTCCATGACTTCAACTTTTTGAATTTCGTGAGACGTGCGGAATCCGTCGAAGAAGTTAATGAACGGCAAAGATCCTTTCAACGCTGCCAAGTGGGCGACACCGGCAATATCCATAACTTCCTGTACATTCGATTCCGCCAAAAGACAGCAGCCTGTAGCACGAGCGGACATAACGTCCTGATGGTCGCCGAAGATGCTGAGCGCATGGTTTGCCAAGGCACGAGCGGCTACGTGAAATACACCGGGCAGCAATTCGCCGGCAACCTTATACATCGTCGGAATCATGAGAAGGAAGCCCTGAGACGCCGTATAGGTCGTCGTCAGCGCCCCCGCCTGGAGAGAACCGTGGTATGCACCTGCGGCGCCCGCTTCGGACTGCATTTCAACGACCTTGACGGTGTTGCCGAACAAGTTCTTGAGGCCCGCTGCGGACCAGTCGTCAACGTGTTCCGCCATCGGTGAAGACGGAGTGATCGGGTAAATGGCGGCAACTTCGGTGAAGGCGTAGGACACCCAGCCGGCAGCCTCATTCCCATCCATGGTTTTGAATTTACTCATTACTGAAACACGCTCCTTTTGTTAATAACAACAATACATCAATAAAAATATATTGAACTTTGAAAGTTAAAAACAAGCTAGTCCAGTCCACTCATATATACACCATAGTTTACATATTTTATACATACACGTCTCGACCATACCTTTTGGGTATATAGCGCGAGAAGGTGCAGAAATCCGCCAAAAAAATATTGTCATCTAGGAATCCTTGTATTATACTTAAACAATAAAGTACTATACGGGCGTGATTCGGTATGACAACTTCTCATGCGATTTCCGACCAGCACATGAACGGCTTTTCTAACTTTTTCACGTTCATTATATTCTTTGCAAATTTGAAATTCAATAGTCCGGGCATGCTGTTTTCACTATTAAAATGTGCAAATTTGTAAACATATACCTATTCAGTGCACTATATTCCAGGAGGTATTGAGATGGATTTTCACCACTTAAAATATTTTACAGAAGTCGCCGATAAAAAATCATTCAGCAAGGCTGCCCGGACATTACACATCTCTCAATCTGCCATCAGCCGTACTATTAAAGCCCTGGAAGAAGAGCTGGGCGTCGTTCTCTTCATGCGCAACGCAAAGGCTGTAGAACTCACGGACGCAGGTGCCATCTTCCTGACACACGCGAAACGCGTGGTCTTTATGTTTGAACATTTGAAAACAGATTTTGAGAATGAATTTAAACTGGAACAGGGCACGGTTCTCATCGGTTTACCTCCTATTACGGGCGCACCCGTCTTTGCAAATTTATTAGGCGCATTCAAGCAGGAGTATCCTCAGATTGAATTGGATCTTTACGAACACGGTTCCAAAAAAGTCGGCCTCAGCGTTCAGGAAGGACTGATCGACTTGGGCATTATTTGCACACAGCCGAAGGAAAAAGACTTTGATTCGTTCTTCCTGGATCAGGATCCGATGAATGTCATCATCCACCGGGACAACCCGCTCAGCAAGGAAGCGACGATTCCCCTGAAAAAGCTTGCCAACGAATCGCTCGTTCTCTACCGCGACGACTTCAACTTACACGACGAAATCATTACGAATTGTAAAAAAATCGGTTTTCAGCCGAAAATAGTATTTGAAACGAGCCAGCGTGATTTAATGATTCAGACGGTCGTCGCCAATTTGGGCATCGCCCTTTTGCCGAGCCGCCTCTGCCCGACTAAAGAAACGTCGCCGCGCGTATACGAATCCGTTATCGTCCGCCCTTTGGTAGAGCCGAAAATTCTCCATGTCCTCTACGTTATTTGGAAGCGGGGTCATTATCTGTCTCACGCAGCTCAGTTGTGGCTTGACTTCGTAAGGAGCAGAACACGTATTTCCTCTAATGTATAGTATAAGTAAAAACCTGCAGACTCTGCGCAACTTCATAAAGGCCTTTCTCGAGGGCGAGGAAATTTCTCTTGTCCGCTTACGTCGGATGGCCTTTGCCGCGGTTCTTCTCATCTGTATAGAAACGGCATATATTATTTTCCTGCAAATACAAATAGCCGCATTGACGGCAAAGGTTGAGACACAAGAAACGCGGATTGCACAAACCGAGCAGGATTATGACAAGCATAATCACCTGTTGTACAGTCTGAATGAAACCATTACGTCTATACAACGACAATGGTCGGCATTAAATTTCAGAGTTCTCGAAAACTCGTGGAAGCTGGACGAGGCGGCATCGGCTAATCCGCCGCAGGATGCACGCTAAAGACGGTGTAGAAATTACAAAACCCCGGAGCAATTCGCTCCGGGGTTTCCTGTCTTTTCTCGACTTACTCTTCCTCGACTTCTTCGGCCAGGAGTTGTTCATACTCTTTAAGGACGCCGTCAAATTCTTCATCTGTCGGCGCGAGAAAAACGAGTTCTCCGTCTTCCGTTTCAACACGGGCTATGATAGCTTCGCCATCTTCCATTTCTTCACCCGTTTCCGTGACCTGTGTGAGAAATGCAAACCTCTTACCGTCAAATTCAATTTCTCCGTCTTCGAGATAGTATTCCTCCGTTCCGTCTTCGCCGGTAATCGTAATTATACTTACTTCTTCCAACATTTCTTCATCAGCCATGAGATCCTCCTTGGGCGTCTAAATAATTTTGTAATATAAACACGGCCGCAATGGTGTCGACCATAGCTTTGCGCTTTTCTCCGCGCACGCCGGCAGCCGTCAGTTGCCGCTGTGCCATAACCGTAGTCAACCGTTCATCGCGATAGACCATCTCCGTCTCGGGCAATTTTTTTTGCAAGGCTGCCACGAGTTCTTCAATACCGTCCATATTGGTGCTTCTGTCACCGTTCATGTGAAGCGGTTTTCCCACGACGACACGGTGTACCTCTCGCTCTTTGCAGATGGCGGCCAGTTCGGCCACATCATCCTTCAAGGTCCTTCGCTTGACCGTCCTGACGGCCTGTGCCGTCAAGAGAAGGGCGTCGCTGCAGGCGACGCCGATTGTTTTGGAGCCCACGTCCAATCCCAGTACACGCATACTTATAAATCCCGCTGTTTTACATATGAACTGAGCAGTTCCTCCACCAATTCGTCCCGTTCGATTCGGCGAATATTGCCGCGCGCATTATTGTGGCTTGTAATATACGTGGGATCACCGGAAAGAAGATATCCGGCTATCTGGCTGATCGGATTGTATCCCTTTTCTTTCAATGCGTGGTATACATCTTCCAAAATCATGGAAGCCACGGTTTGATCGTCATCCCGCTTCTTGACAATCATGGTTTCATCATTTACTGCCACTATACTCACACTCCCTTATTGCCCGTGCGGACATTTACGAGATTATTTCTTCAACTGCTTTCTTGCCTGCTGCCAAAGCGGCATCCAATTTTTGCGGCTCCTTACCGCCCGCCTGGGCCATATCGGGACGACCGCCGCCGCCGCCGCCTACCGTTACGGCTGCGGCTTTGACGATCCGACCTGCATGAAAGCCCTTCTGTACGGTGTCCTTCGCCACTTTACAGACAAAGTTCACTTTATCTCCCTGCACGGCACCCAAAAGGACGATGCCGGTGCCGAGTTTATTGAGGACCATGTCAGCCATGTCACGCAGGCCTTCCATGGATTCGGCCTGTACAGCTGCCGCCACGACGGACACGCCGCCTACATCCGTTTCGGCCGCCAAGATTTTGTCGAGTGAAGAGGTCGCAAGTTTGCGCTGCAGCTGCTGCAGTTCCCGTTCACTCTCCTTAAAGCCGGCCAAAACCTGTTCGACTTTGGCAGGTATTTCCTCTTCCTTTGTCTTTAAGAGGGCTGCCGTCCGTGCCAAAAGGAGCGAGTCATGTGCAGCCGTTTCGTAAGCGGCCTGTCCCGTTACTGCTTCAATACGGCGAATCCCCGTACCCGTACCCGATTCGCCGACAATACGAAAGAATCCGATGACGGACGTGTTCGTCACGTGTGAGCCGCCGCAGAGCTCGCAGCTGAAGCCGGGAACCGTAACAACGCGAACGATATGGCCGTACTTTTCGCCGAAGAGGGCCATGGCACCCTTCTTTTTCGCTTCATCTATAGGCATCTCTTCAATTTCAAGAGAAATATTCTTCCAAATCTGTGTATTCACTTCCCGTTCAACAGCGGCAATTTCATCAGCCGTAAGCGGCGAGAAGTGAGTAAAGTCAAAGCGCAGCCTGTCCGGGGCCACTAAAGAGCCGGCCTGATTGACGTGACTGCCCAGAACCTTGCGCAGGGCCGCCTGCAAAAGATGCGTTGCCGTATGGTTGCGGGCAATGGCGAGGTTGCGCACCTTGTCAACCGAAAAAGTGACGTCGTCACCCTTCTTGAGACTGCCTTTCGTGACGATGGCAATGACGTAACTGAGGCCGTTGGGAAGGCATTTCGTGTCGGTTACCTCGGCCGTACCGTTTGCGCTCATCACGAAGCCCGTATCGCCCACTTGACCGCCGCCTTCGGCGTGGAAGGGCGTTTTGTCGAAAATAATCGTTACGGCTTCGTCTTTTTCCGCTTCATTCACGGCGACACCGTCGTTGCCGAGGATGACAATCTTCCCTGCCGCCGCGCTCTCGTCAATGACAACGTGAGACCGGTCAAGGCCCGTCGTATCGGGAACGGCAACGGTGGCGGATACTTTTGCCCGCGCCGTACGCGCCCGTTCCTGCTGGGCTTTCATCGCTTCGTCGAAGCCGGCCTGATCGAGTGCAAGGCCGTGCTCCCGGGCAATTTCTTCGGTCAGTTCCAAGGGGAACCCGAAGGTATCGTAAAGGCGGAAGACCTGCCTGCCTTCCAGGATCTTCTTGTCACCGACTGCCGCTATCATTTCATTTAAAAGTTCCAATCCCTGCGCCAGGGTTGCACCGAATTGAGCCTCTTCCGTGTCGATGACGGTCTTGATCAGTTCTTTGCGTTCCAGAAGCTCGGGATACGCTTCCTTGTACATGTCGACAACGATGTCGACAAGATCGGCGAGAAACGCTTTTTCTATACCGAGGACTCGGCCGAAGCGGACGGCACGGCGCAAAATACGGCGCAGCACGTAGCCCCGGCCTTCGTTACCGGGCAAAATACCGTCGCCGATCATCATGGTCACGGCGCGAATGTGGTCGCCAATGACCTTCATGGCGATCTTTTGCTGCGGATCCGCATAGTTACCGTGACATATATCGATTACTCTTTCCATGAGCGGAAAGAGCAAGTCCGTTTCAAAGTTCGAATCTTTTTGCTGAATAACCGAAGCCAACCGTTCCAATCCGGCTCCCGTATCAATATTCTTCTTTTCGAGCGGTTCGTATTTGCCGTCCTTCGTACGATCGAACTGCGTAAAGACGAGGTTCCAAATTTCCAAGTACCGATCGCAGTCACAGCCGACCGTACAGGTAGGTTGCCCACATCCCCGTTCGGGACCGAGGTCGTAAAAGATTTCCGAGTCCGGACCGCAAGGCCCTTCACCGATTTCCCAAAAGTTGTCTTCCAGTTTAAATATCCGTTCGTCTGCAAGACCGATCATATTGTGCCACAGATCGTAGGCTTCTTCGTCATCCGGATAAACGGTGACGTACAGCTTGTCCGCATCAAGTTCCAAAACTTCCGTCAAAAACTCCCAAGCCCATGCGATGGCATCCTTTTTGAAATAATCACCGAAGGAAAAATTGCCGAGCATTTCGAAGAATGTATGATGCCGCGCCGTACGGCCTACATTGTCCAGGTCGCCCGTGCGAATACACTTCTGGCTGGTCGTTACACGATACGAAGGAGGGACGAGTTTACCCGTAAAATAGGGCTTGAGCGGCGCCATACCGGCACCGATAAGCAAAAGGCTCGGATCGTCTTCCGGCACGAGAGAAAAACTGTGCAGCTTTAAATGTTTCTTGCTTTCAAAAAAATCCAGAAACGCCTTGCGAATTTCATTGCCCGTCATGTACTTCATAATCGTGGTAACACTCCTCATAGTTCGACTGCCATTCCCCGGAGTCGTTATTTTTTTCGTGCCCCGTACTCCCTCGGTACGGCACATGAACGCTATATTTATATACGGCAATTTCTATTTCTTAATCCGTTTGGCACCGACGTAGCGGGAACGCCAATATTCGCTGTTCAGGCTGTCCACGTGAATGCCGCTGCTCGACGTGGCACTGATGAACTGGTTATTGCCGACATAAATCCCCGTATGCGATATGCCCGATTCATAGGTCGTAAAAAAGACCAGATCGCCGGGAATGAGATCCCGCTTGGAGACGGACGCTCCCAGACGGTACTGCTCGTCGGCCATGCGCGGCAAAGTAACGCCGCTGTGGGCGAAGACGTACCTGGTAAAACCCGAGCAGTCAAAACCGCTCGGCGTGTTGCCGCCGAATACATAGGGAACGCCAAGGTACTGATAAGCCTGCGAAACGACCTTATTACCGAAGACGTTGTGCTTGATATCGTCTTTGCCGGCCTTGCCTTTGCCGTAATCCTGGATAGTAACGGCTTTTTTCTTGTTTTTTCCGCCGGAAACCGCCTTTTTCTCCGCTTTCGGCATAGTCTTTCCGGTCAAAAGTTTATAGGTCTTCGCATCAACGTTACCGCTGATATCAAGGCCCTTGTCGGCCTGAAAACGTCCGACGGCGCGGCTTGTCTCGCTGCCGTAAATGCCGTCGGCGGAAATTTTATAGCCCCGCTTGACGAGCTGCTTTTGAATCAACAGCACGTCCGCTCCCTGCGAACCGACGGAATAGGCACCGACGGGTAAAACCGCAAGTGCGGCAACGGCGCATGCAATAACGGTTTTAGAAATCGCTCTCCACATAAAAACTCCTCTCCGCCTCCGAGGTTAACTGACGGGTTAGGCTTGAAGGCAGCCCGCCGCGGAGCGGCTTCACCCCAAAAACATGGTTCCCCCGTACCTGTCAGACAGGATTCGGCACTACATCTTTACCATGGAGCATCGTCGTCACGATGATGTCCCAGTTCGGCCTTTATCCAATATAAGGGCCGTCCCTTTACTTCTTCAAATATTCTGCCTATATATTCTCCGATAATACCGAGAAATGTAAGCTGCAGGCCGCCGACAAGGCAAACGACAATCATTGTTGTCGTCCAGCCCGGCGTAGTGCGGCCGGTCAAATCACAATACAGAACGTGAACAATCATGAGAATACTGAGGAGTCCGCTCAGTAAACCCGTATAAAAGGATATGCGCAAGGGCACTTTGGAATAGGCCATAATGCCGTCCAAGGCAAAACTCAGCATCTTGTGCAGGGAAAACTTCGATTCCCCCGCATAACGCTTGGGCGCTACGAATTCGACGGTCGTCTGCCTGTAGCCTATATCGGCGATAAGACCGCGAATAAACCGGTCATGTTCGCGAAAGAGCTTGAACGTCTTGAGGACGCGCTTGTCAAGAAGGCGAAAATCGGAGCCGCCCGGCCTGATATGGACAGGTGAGATGACGTTCAAAACAGTATAATACAATTTTGACGTAAGCCGTTTAAAAACCCCCGCATCATCCGTCGCCAGCCGAATGGTCTGCACGACGTCATAGCCTTCGCGCCACCGCTGCAGAAGATCGGGAATCATTTCCGGCGGATGCTGCAGGTCACCGTCCATCGTAATAACGGCATCGCCTGCGGCGTGGTCCATACCGCACGTAAGGGCCGACTGATGGCCGAAGTTCCTCGCGAAAATGAGGGCGCGGACACGCTCGTCGCGCTGTGTCAACCTGCTGAGAACGAGAGGCGTGGCATCTCGCGATCCGTCATCGACAAAAATGATTTCATAATCATAGTCGAGATCCGCCATGGCCGTCGTCACTTCTTCATAAAACTTTTCAATATTCAAATGCTCGTTATACACGGGTGCAACGATAGAGACCGTCTTTTTCGCCTGATTTTCTAAAAAGGTCATTTTTAATTATACCATTCACATAAAATCACTGTCAAAACAAGGTGCATGCCCAATCGGCACGTCATATTGCGCCAAACGGTTTTATTATTATACCACTTTGCGTGAAAACACGCCAATTACGGTCAATCTGACCAACCGGAATCCCGTCAATCAGTAAATTCGCAAAATAACATCCGGAAAAATCCGCCTACAGGAAGTTATTCTAAGAAGTCTGTATACCGGAAGTTCCCCTGAGAAGGGGGCTTGTCGGAAGGATGATTTTATGCATACCAACACGACTTGAAACTATGCGCATTTAACCTTAGCGGATCAAACCACCATTGAGCAATTCTTGCAAGAAGGTCTTTGTTTTGCTCACATTGCTGCCAAACTCCACAAAGATCCATCCACTGTTTCCCTCTCACCAAAGAATCGTTCTATGAAATGGCTGCACTTGTTACACAAGGCTTGGAAAAAAGGCAACATCTGTACCAAATTCATTGTGCAGACACATCAGCTGTCCCATCATGTATGGATACGGTCATCGGTCGAATCGGCGGCAAAGCACTGCTTACCCTAACCTTTACGCGCTATAATTTCATGATAGGCAATTATATTACCAGATAAATCGGCAACTTCCGTTTCTACTGCCATTCTTACGTTGAAAAACTGACTGCTGCGTTCGGGCACTACGTTTGGACACTATGTCCCGGTCCTTCTGACCGATAACGGCAGTGAGTTTTCTTACGTTCACGTCCCGTAACAAGGACCGGACCGGCAACAAGAATCGCACGTATTTTTCTGCCACCCCGGGCGCCCTGATGAAAAAACGCATGTCGAGAAGATGTATGCATTAGAAATATCTGCCCGAAAGGAACTTCGTTCGTTTACGCAAGATGCGGTAAATGAAATCGTTTCCCATATCAACTCAACTACCCGCAAATCGCTTCACGGAAAGGCCCCCGTATGAGATGTTTTCGTTTCTGTATGGGGAAGAGGCGACTCATCTTTCTCCATAGCAGACAAGCAGTTCCTTCTCATACAAACATCATAGTAATCGGAACTTACCGTAAGAAATTCCTGCTTACGGTCTGTCTGCTATGCCCAAAAACGGAAATTTCTCACGTGCGTATGCCATTTTTCAGCTCATTTCCCACGCTTACTTCCGGTAACAGCCGCAATAAGACTAACTTCCGGTTTACCTAGAACTTACTTACAGCTAAAAAAACTCTCTGCGCCTGCATAATCGCAAACACAGAGAGTTTTTCCCGTATTAAACTATATAAGCCCTCTTTCGCAGAGACTGACGTAAATGCCGTCGCCGATGATGATATGGTCGAGGACGGGTATTTCCATAATGCGCCCGGCCTCGGCGATGTAGCGGGTTACGGCAATATCGTCGCGCGACGGTTCCGGATCACCTGACGGATGATTGTGCGCCAGAACGATAGCCGCCGCATTATATTGCAGAGCGTAGCGAAAGACTTCGCGTGCCTTGGCAAGACTGGCATTAATCGTACCGACCGTCAGTTCCCGAACGGCAATAAGCTTGTTTTTGGACGACAGGTAAATGGCCGAAAAACGCTCCTGCTTAAGACAGCGCATGTCTTCCATGACATAGGCCGCAATCGTTTCGGGCCTGCTGAAATCGGGCGCATTCTTTTTGACGCGCTGCCGCGCTATGCGTCGTCCCAGCTCAACGGCCGCACAAATAGTGACGGCTTTATCCCGACCGATACCGCGGTGGGCGCAAAGACCGGCGATGTCCGTCTCACCGAGGTAGTAAACATTTTCTTCCGGCAGGGACTGTAAGATGCGGCGCGACACGTCCAAGGCGGACGCGCCCTTCGTGCCCGTACGCAATAAAATGGCCAGTAAATCCTGATCCGTCACGGCCTGCGGACCGACGTGCAGGAATTTTTCCCGCGGCTTTTCGCACGTCGACATTTCTTTTACGATTGTCGTCATAGGCGTATACCCGCTTTATGCATGAGCATGCAAAGGGCACACAAGGGAAGACCTACGACATTTGTGTAATCGCCGACAATTTTCTCGACGAAAACGGCACCCCTGCCTTGGATGCCGTAAGAGCCCGCCTTATCCATGGGTTCACCGGTCGCCACGTAAGCCGCAATTTCCGCTTCCTCAAGGGGGCGGAAAAAGACGCTCGTCTTCTCTACATGGCTGTATACGCTTTCGCCACACTGCAGAGCAATACCCGTATATACGTCATGACCCTTGCCGGAAAGATTCCGCAACATTTGTACCGCTTCGGCCTCGCTGCCCGGCTTTCCTAAAATCTTCCCGTTCGCCGCCACAATCGTATCGGCACCGACCACCCACGCATGAGGATACAGGGCGGCAACGGAGGCAGCCTTGCCGACTGCCTGTGTATGTACAAACTTCTCGGGATTATCACGTCCCGGCACATCTTCGTCATACGTTCCGGGGCATACAGTAAAGTCCGCGCCTATTTGCTGCAGGAGTTCCCTGCGGCGCGGCGAGCTTGATGCCAGAATAAGCATAGACATGAGACCTCCTATAGGCGTCTATAAATGAATAAGGCAATCAAGATACCGATAATACTGAGAAGATTCGGGGCAAAATGAATACCGAAACTCAGTTGCATCACGTATAAGTTTAATTGTACATTCTGAATATTAAAAATTTCGTAGTGTTTAATGAGCGTCGGCATAATACTGCCTATATTTAAGCCGGACAAGGCGTCACCGACAATGCCGCCTAAAATACCGCCGGCGACAAGCAGTAAAACGAGAAATAAAACGCCTTTGCTTCCTACCGCTTTCATACTTCGTCCCCCTGTATAACGTCAACTCTTTTTCTGCAGCTTCGCCCACGTATCGCGCAGACCGACGATACGGTTTACGACGAGTACATCCGCCGTCGAATCTTCGTCGATAATAAAGTAGCCCCGGCGGAGAAACTGGAATCGGTCGCCTGCCTTAAAAGCTGCCAAACCCGCTTCGCCCTTACCTTCGGTCACGATTAGGCTGTCCGGATTTATTTGACTGAGGAAGTCGCCGTCATCTCCTTCACTGTCCATGCGCAGGAGCGAATCATAGAGGCGGCATTCCATATTGACGGCATCCTTCGCGTTTACCCAGTGAAGAGTCCCCTTTACTTTGCGGTCCGCATTGACGCCGCTGCCGCTCTTGCTTTCCAAGTCACAGGAGCAGTGAAGTTCTTTAATTTCGCCGTTTTCGTCTTTTATCACTTCATCACACTTAATGATATACGCGTACTTCAGGCGTACTTCCTTGCCCGGCGCAAGGCGGAAGAACTTCTTCACCGGTTCTTCCATAAAGTCTCCCCGTTCGATGTACAATTCATTGCTGAAGGTCATGCCGCGCCTGCCCATAGCTTCGTTTTCCTGATTATTGTCAGCCTGAAGAACTTCCGTCCTGTCGGCCGGATAGTTCGTCAAAACGACCTTAATCGGATCGATGACGGTCATGTAGCGCGGCGCTTTTAATTTCAAATCTTCGCGAATGCACGCTTCCAGGAAGGCCGGTTCCACCGTGCTGTCCGCCTTGGCTACGCCGATGCGCTCACAAAAATCGCGAATCGCTTCAGGCGTATAACCGCGGCGCCGTATACCTGCAATAGTGGGCATGCGCGGATCGTCCCAACCGCTGACCAGTCCCTTTTCCACGAGAAGCCGTAACTTCCGCTTGCTCATGACCATGTGGGCCACGTTGAGACGGGCAAACTCGATCTGCTGCGGCTTCTGTCCTTCCGGATCCTCCCATTCGGCAACGACCCAATTGTACAGAGGCCGGTGATCTTCAAACTCCAGTGTGCAGATGGAGTGCGTAATCCGTTCGATTGCGTCTTCCAACGGATGAGCATAGTCATAGACCGGATAAATGCACCACTTGTCACCCGTACGGTGATGGGATGCGTGTACGATGCGATATAAAACGGGGTCACGCATATTGATATTCGGACTGGCCATGTCGATTTTTGCGCGCAGCACTTTTTTGCCGTCTGCATATTTGCCGTCCTTCATTTCTTCAAAGAGATTCAAATTTTCTTCTACGGATCGATTGCGATAGGGACTTTCTTTACCGGGTTCATTGAAAGTGCCTCTGTATTCACGAATTTCGTCACCCGTCAAATCATCCACATAGGCCAGCCCCTTGCGGATGAGTTTCAAAGCGTGTTCATAAAAAATGTCGAAGTAGTCGGAAGCGAAATAGAGGCGTTCTTCCCAGGAAAATCCGAGCCAGGCGACGTCACGCTTAATGGACTCCACGTATTCCACGTCTTCCCTGGACGGGTTCGTGTCGTCAAAACGCAGGTTTGTGAGGCCCTTGTATTTTTTGCCGATGCCGAAGTTCAAACAAATGGACTTGGCATGCCCCAAGTGCAGATAACCGTTCGGCTCGGGCGGAAAACGTGTATGAACGCGGTTACCGTAGGTCCCGGCTTCATTATCCTTATCAATAATGGTTTCAATAAAATTTCTCGTATTTTCCTGATCCATAATGTAGGCAAACTCCCTCTCATCAAATATTGCTTAAATTGTAACATAAACGCCCGCCACCTACCAGTAATACAACAATTTATAACCTTGACCCGCCATTTCTATGATATAATTTAGACATCATACATTTCGGGAGTGAATATACATGGAAATAAAAAAGCTTATTACCTTTGAAGATGCGGGCTTTGAGCAGTGGGGCGTCATTTCCGAAGACGGCAAGAGCGTATACGGCGCCATTGCCCTGGAAGAAGCGTTCTTTACACCCCTGCCGGAAAAGCTCGTCGAATTTATTGCCCAAGGAAGCGAAGGGCTTTTAGCCTTGGCGGACAGCTTGGAACAAAATGAAAAGACCGGCGCCGTCGCGGCCCGCCCCTTGGATACGCTGCACATTCTTACGCCGCTGCGCGGTATGAGCCGCAATATATTCTGCGTCGGCAAAAATTACGGCGACCACATTGTGGAATTTGACAAAGTCACGACACCGGACTTGCCGCAGTACCCTATTTTCTTTACCAAGGCCGCAACCTCCGTCATCGGCCCGAATGATATGATCGACAGTCATCCGGATGTAACGGCACAGCTTGATTACGAAGGTGAGCTGGCGGTCATTCTCGGCAAGACGGGTGCGGATATTCCGGAAAGCGAAGCCATGGACTATGTCTACGGCTATACGATTCTTAACGACGTAACGGCCCGCGACTTACAGCGCAACCATGTACAATGGTTCCACGGCAAAAGCCTCGACACGTTCTGCCCTATCGGTCCGTCCATCCTCCTGCGTGATGCCGCTCCTCCCTCATTCGACGTGGTGACCAAGATAAACGGCGAAGTGCGACAGGACGGTTCGACAGGAGAGTTTATCTTCTCCATTCCCCGCCTTATTGCGGAGCTCTCCAAAGGAACTACTCTCCTTTGCGGCGATATTATCGCCACGGGAACACCGGCAGGCGTAGGCGTCGGCTTTAATCCGCCGAAATTTCTGAAAAAAGGAGATGTTGTGGAAATCACGATTTCCCACATCGGTACCTTAACCAATACGGTAAAATAGCCATCTGCCTGCATAGCAGACGGCTTTCTTCCAACTATATCAAAATGAACGAAAAGTTCTGTCACACGTATGCTCATTATGTCGAACGTACTGACAGGTGATAATCATACATAAAAATCGGGCAACGGTATTAGGCCGCTTGCCCGATTTTCGTAACAGTTATTAAAGGTTAGAACTTTTATTCCTGTGTTTCTTCCTGAACTTGAACGCCCTTTTGCAGCAAACTGTGACGATAGCCGTAGACGCCGTAAAGGACGGCGCCCAAAACGGACCAGCCTACAAAGAGCTCCAATGTATGTGGCGATAAATGAGCGAATACAAAAGCACAGAAGACGAAGCCCAGCGGTGCAATAAGATATACTGCAGGGCAACGGAAACCGCGCTTAATATTCGGGTAGAGTTTACGTAATACGAGAATGCCTACGCACGAGCAGAGGAAGGCAAAAATCGTGCCGGCGCTGCATGCTTCCGCAACGACCTGGATAGGCGTAAAGCCCGAAACGAAAGCAACGATAATGCCGACAATAATTTGTACGCGGTACGGCGTTTTATACTTTTCGTGAACCTTGTACAGTCCCTGCGGCAGAAGGCCGTCGCGGCTCATGGAATAGAGGGCACGGCTCTGTGCAA
Organism: Megasphaera coli; assembly: GCF_900095855.1. Classification (GTDB taxonomy): domain Bacteria; phylum Bacillota; class Negativicutes; order Veillonellales; family Megasphaeraceae; genus Megasphaera; species Megasphaera massiliensis_A. Next base: position 712,700 of record NZ_FMIY01000002.1, read on the forward strand.
AAAGCATATTCAGGACAACCGTGGATAAACCGCAGAGAGCGCCTGTACCGACCAAGGCCGAACCGGCACGCATGCCTATGTATTCGAGAACATACGAGGCGGGCGCTGCCGTATTGAGTTCTTCATAAGGAACTACCCCCGTCATGGTGGCACAAACGGCAATATACAAAATCGTACAAATCGTTAACGCCGAAATAATGCCGATAGGCATATCACGGGTAGGATTCTTCGTTTCTTCCGCAGCCGTCGATAAAGCGTCAAAGCCGAGGTATGCAAAGAAGAGTACCGCCGTCCCTGCCGTCACGCCTTCCCAGCCGAAGGGAAGGAAAGGTTCCCAGTTCGACGGTTCAATGTGAGGGCCGGCGAAGAAGAGGAAGACAAAAATCGTGACAATTTTTACAACGACGAGTATCTTATTGACCCTGGCTCCTTCGCGAACACCGATAATAAGACAAAGTGTCGCAAGAAGCACTATGATAAAGGCAGGCAAATTGATGATACCGCCGTCGGCCGGCACGGCCGTCAAAGCCTTCGGCAAATCAATGCCGCATGAATGAAGGAGGCCGACGAAGTACGCCGACCAGCCGCCGGCAACGGCACTGGCGCCGACGGAGTATTCCAAAATAAGGCTCCAGCCTACCCACCAGCCGAAAAATTCACCGAGAGACGCGTATGCGTACGTATAAGAACTGCCTGAAACGGGCAGGAACGTGGCCAATTCGGAATAAGCCATACATACGAAAGCACACGTAACGGCCGCCAGAACAAAGGATAACATCAGACCGGGACCGGCATACTTTGCCGCGCCGATACCGGTGAGTACGAATATGCCCGTACCGATGATAATACCCAGACCCATTAACGTAATATCAAAAGCCCCGAGAGCTCTGTCCAATTTTTTATCCTGTGCATTACGCATGAGATCTTCATACGGCTTCCGTCGCAGAATATCCACAAGAATCACTCCTTTATTATTTCGTATCGGATGACGAAATTCTCCTCCCGGAACGCAAAGATATTGCGATTTCTCAGTAAAATTTCGTACTTATGCGGCCGTTTTAGAATTGACCGCCGCCTTCCATGCAAGGCCGATGACAAAACCGACAACGGCAAAGCAGAGCCAGCTCATACCCAGGGAATGGAGAGGCACGGTCATACTGAAGAACGTATCAACGGCACCCAAGGGAATTTTGGCCGTCTGCAGACCCGTAACAAAGGCGGGAATAAGCGTCAGGCCGATAGTCCAGGCATATACACATTGCCGTCCGCCGAAGAGCTTGTGCAGGAAGGTCAAAATAACGAGAGCCACGACGATAGGATAAATAAACATCAATACGGGAATAGCGGCGGTGATGATTGTCTTCAAGCCGAACATTGCGACGGCAAAAGAAATGACGGAGAAAATAGCTGCATACGTCTTGTAGCCGAAGCCGCCCAAAATCTGCTGGAAGTACGTTGCGCAAGACGTAATAAGGCCGATACTCGTCGACAGGCAGGCAAGCAGCACGATAACCGCCAAAAGCATGGCCCCCGCTTCACCGAAGAGAATCTTTGCACACAAGGAAAGGACGGGAGCGCCCGTTTCCTGCATACCGATAGCCGTTACGCTGTCCGCACCGATTTTAGCAATAAAAATATATACGAAAGCCAAACAGGAAACGGCAACAACACCGGATTTGAATACGTCGAACGTGATTTCGCTCGGTGTGGAAGCACCCGCTTCAACGACAAATTCAACGACAAGAATGGCAAATACGAGAGAAGCGATGGCGTCCATCGTATTATAACCGTCGAGAAAGCCCTGTACGGCAGCCAAGGTAGCCGTACCGTATTCCGGCGTCGCACTCAAGGGATCCCCTAAGGGCGAAATGAACGACTTGACGATCAGGGCCAAAATGGCAATCAGAAGACAAGGCGTCAAAATTTTGCCGATACGGTCAACCAGTTTGGACGGCGATGCCGAAAGCCAATAGGAAATGATGAAGAAGATAACGAGGAATATAGTCATATTCATGTCGGTACCGCCGTTTTCCAAAAAGGGACGGACTGCGATTTCATAAGATACGCTGCCCGTACGGGGAGTTGCAAAGAACGGTCCGATTGTTAAATATGATAACACCGTAAAGAAAAGACCGAATTTGGGATGGACGCGGCCGGCCAATTCTTCCAAATTCTTACACCCGGAATAACCGATAGCCAATACGCCTGCCAAGGGCAGCCCTACACCTGTAACGATGAAGCCCAGGACAGACCACCATACGTTGACCCCTGCATGCTGCCCCATGGCCGCCGGGAAGATAAGATTCCCTGCGCCGAAAAAAAGCGCGAACAGCATAAGACCGACTGCAATAAATCGTTTTCCGTTTTTCTGATTCTCATTCATTTTCGATCACACTCCGTTCTAAAAAATTTATGCCGCCCTTTCGCCGTTTCCGCAAAGGCGCGGCATATTTACAAAGCATCTCTTATAAACTATTACTTTTCCGCAAGCAGATGCTTTAACTTTGATGATATTGTATCATAATAGTATTTTTAAATCATCACTTTTCTCCTGTTTTTTTTAATATATCCGTTTTTAATCTAATAAACGTTTAACCTTTGCGTTTTTCTCACTAATGATATAGTTATGTATCTCTTTTATTACGGTTTCATTATCTCTTTCATTTTTTACGGCAAGGCGCATAAATTGAGCGTTTAAGCCTTCATACATATGACAGGGCCGGACCAATATGCCCCTTTCACGCAAATAGGCGACGCAGTCCGTGCCGCTGCCGAATGAGGGCTTTATTTTTACAAGCAAAAAATTAACGGTCCCGCCGAAGACCGTAAGACCTGTCAGAGAACGCAGTTTCTCAGCCATAGCGTACGGTTCTTTTTTTATAAAGGCCAAGGTCTTTTCACGATAGGCCTCATCTTTTAATGCCGCCGCGCCTGCATACTGCGCCAAGGTATTGACATTCCAACAATCCTTATGCGCTTCAAGTTGTTTGCAGACGTTTTTATGCGTAACACCGAACCCGAGGCGCAGTCCCGGCAAGGCGTAAAATTTCGTAAGTGAACGCAAAACGAAGAGCCCCTCATTGCGGGATGCCAAGTCCATTACCGAATAGAGAGCCTCATCTTCACGAAAATCAAGAAAAGACTCATCCACGACAAACTGAACGTCTCGCGCCGCTCCCGCTTTCAAGCAGCGTTCCAGAGTTTCGCGACCGATTAAGTTGCCTGTCGGATTATTGGGATTGCACAATACAATACAGGCTTTTGCGGGACAGCTATCTATGACGGCTTCCCAATCGGCCGCAAAATCGTCTTCTTCTTTCAAGCGGACATGGTGAATGACCGAACCGGCCGCGCAGGCGGCTTTTTCATACTCACTGAACGTCGGCACGGGCAAGATAACCGTCTTCGGCTTTTTCGCATGAAAATAGACATATAAAAGTTCGGCCGCGCCGTTACCGGCAACAACGGCATCCGCATCTATACCGTAACGGGCGGTAACGGCAGCCTTAAAGGCCTTCGCTTTCGGGTCGGGATAATGGACAATATCGTCTATGTGCTCCGTCACGGCACGACGAACCGATTCGGAAATGCCGAAGGGATTTATATTGGCACTCATGTCGAGCCACTTTCCCTTTGTTCCGTCCGCATTATAGACGTTGCCGCCGTGGACGAATTCTTTCATCTCATTCCCTCCGTTCAATCGTATAGCCGCCTGAAGAAAATCTGTATGTTCCTACGTAGCGCAGGCTCGGCAAGGTTCGGCTCACGGCCGCAACAAAATCCCTGCCGGCGGCAGACGCCGCCTTTTCGGGCAGCAGCATGTTGAGAAGTGTTCCCGTATGGGCCGTGCCGACGCCGACGGCACCGCAGTTTTCGGCCAGGCGGATAAATTCAATAAGCTCCGGCTTGTAAAGGACTTTTTGATTCAGCAAGGCGCTTCCCGTCGCCGCCCTGCCCCAAACACGGGAATCCGTCGGCCTGCGAAGCAGCGCTTCATAAAATTCACTTACGTCGGTATTTTGACCGGAACCGCTTTTGCGGCCATAAAAAGCCAGTGTATCAACAATACCGCCCCTGTCAAAGCAAAGAACGGCAAGAGGCGGTACATGCGTGAATGTATGTATAATTTCGCCGCTGAGCCTGTTCATAACGGCAAGACCCGTACAAAAGACGGGATTTGTCGGCTCAACGGTCAAGGCAATTGCGCAAATCTCCCGCTCCGACAGGGTCACGCCGAACGCTGCGGCGACGGCGACGATGAGAGCGCCCACGTCGGCACTGCTTGACGACATCCCCTTCCCCTGCGGCACGGTTGACAAGAGTTTGATATCGTAAGGAAACCGCTTTTCACCCAAATAAGCGAGCGTCGCAGCAACGGCACGACGCGATTTTTCCTGAAGGCCCGTCTCCTCATAGACGCCGTCCGAGACGACAGCCTGCACGCAGAGGTTAATCGGGCAGGTCACAATGGCGGATATCGTTTCTATATTTCCCTGTAATATCTCACCGCACCCTGCCGGTACGGTAACGGTCATTTCCATACTTACTCCCAATAGCGGCACAAGGCCGCCACAATAACGGCGCCTATACTTGCCGTGTACATGAGCTGCACGGCACGAAGAATCGTCTTTTCCGTAAGATCCCGCAAGGGATCACCCATGTAAGCGCGAAAAGACATTTTGCCGAAGTACGAGTTATAGCCGCCTAAACGCACGCCCAAGGCCCCGGCTGCGGCCGCTTCGGCCCAACCGCCGTTCGGGCTGGGATGCTTGTGCGCATCACGCCGTATGATACGCACGGCATTACGGTAATCAAAGTGCCGAAGAAAAGCCGCCCCTACGAGAAGAATCGCCGTAATGCGGGCGGGAATAAAGTTGCATACATCGTCCAGGCGCGCCGCAAAACGGCCGTAATAGAAATACCTGCCGTTTTTATAGCCCATCATCGAGTCAAGCGTATTGACGGCCTTATAGACGGCCGCCAAGGGCAGGCCGCCGAGAGCATAAAAAAAAAGGGGCGAAACGATGCCGTCCGTCGTATTTTCCGCCACTGTTTCCACGACGGCCCGGCAAATTTCGGAAACGTCCAAATTTTCCGTATCTCTGCCGACGATATACCCTACTTTTTTACGGGCCTCCGCCAAATTGCCGTTTACGATTTCCCGTCTGACGGCAAGGGCCGCGGCAGCAAGACTGCGCGGGCAAATGAGAAAAGCGAGGATAACGCCCTTGACAATATAAACACCGTAAAGCGGCAAGGTCATATGAAGAAGCATTACCATACTCCGCATCAGAGCAAAGGTGAGGGCCGTTACGGCGACGGCAATACCCGCACCGGCAATCAGATAATAGGCCGGCGATTTTCCCGGTTTATAGAAAAACTTATCCGCCGCTCCGATGAAGCGTCCCAAGAGGGAAACAGGATGGTATTTTGTCTGCGGATCACCCAGGATGCAGTCCGTAATAAATGCGATAAACGTCGTGATCATGAGCTCTGTTCACCTAATACCGCATAGACCGCATCCATGTCGAGGCTTGCTTCGGTCAGGTCGGCCAATCTGTCGTAACACTCGTCCTTTTTTTGTCTATAGTTTCCGCGGTTTGTAAGAGGCGCTAACCCCTTATGCCGGCGAAGGGCATTTAAAAAGGCATTGCGAAACTCGTCGTTATCAAAAAGGCCGTGTACGTACGTGCCGAATATCATTGCGTTTACAGATGCGGCGCCGACAATTTCATTACAGGGCCTTCCCTTCCGCTCCGTCAGCTCAAATACGAGCATGACGTCGTCAGTAAACGTTGTTTGTCCCATATGAATTTCGTAGCCGAGCATACGGGTAACCGTGATTTTTTGCCCGAATACGTCAAGGCCGTTACATGCACAGCACACTTGTGCCGTCAATTTTGTGCCGGTAAAGACCGTTTCCATAGGTAATAAACCCATGCCCTGCACGAGTTCACGGTCGGACTCGACGCGGTGCGGATCGGCAAGGCTCCGCCCGAGCATTTGATAACCGCCGCATATACCGACAATGGGAATGCCGCGGCGCTGCACACTTTTGACGGCCTCTTCCAAACCGGACCGGCGCAAATAAAGGAGGTCTTCCGTCGTATTTTTGCTGCCCGGTAATATAAGAACGTCCGCTTCAGCCAGAGCCGCCGCATCTTTAACGTAATAGAGGCTTACGTCTCTTTCAGATGCAAGGGCGTCAAAATCGGTAAAGTTTGATATCCTCGGCGTCAAAAGGACACCTATTTTTATATCCGCCTCTTCCGGCCGCAGCGGTTTTTCCGCAAGAGACACGGAGTCTTCCTCATCGATGCCGAGGTCGTCTATATAAGGCATGACACCGATAACAGGCTTACCCGTCTTTTCTTCCAAAAAGGTGACGGCCGGTTCAAAAAGATGCGGATCGCCGCGAAATTTGTTGATAATAAGGCCTTTCACCAAATCCCGCTCTTCCGGTTCCAGGAGTTCCAGTGTGCCGACGAGGGCAGCTAAAGAGCCGCCGCGGTCAATGTCCGCAACGAGAAAAACGGGAGCGTTCAGATATTTGGCAACGCGCATATTGACGATGTCCGTGTCCTTCAGGTTAACTTCAGCCGGGCTGCCGGCCCCTTCAAGGACGATGAGTTCATATTCTTCATCAAGGCGCTGCAAAGCTTCTTTGACGGCCTCAAAGGCTTTTACGGAATATGACAGGTGATATTCACTTGCCGACATGGTGCCGACGGGAACGCCCCTGATAATAACTTGTGAACGGCTGTTGCCGACGGGCTTGAGGAGAACCGGATTCATGTCCGTTTCCGGCACGAGCATGGCCGCTTCGGCTTGGGCAACCTGCGCTCTGCCCATTTCCCCGCCATCCGGCGTAACAAAGGAGTTGAGCGCCATGTTCTGCGCTTTAAAAGGGACGACTTTGCACCCTTTGCGCGCAAAAGTCCGGCAAAAGGCGGCGGTTAAAATGCTTTTGCCCACATGGGAGCTCGTACCTTGGAACATAATGTATTTCGCCATGGTTTTCCCCTTCCCTTCGCCAATGCATAAGAGATTTATTCCGATTTTACGTAAATACTGGGTACACCGCCCACGTCGGCACAGCGCGTGCGGCAGTTTCCGTTACTGCAGAGCCAGTAGTCGCCGTAGAGTCCTTTGCGTTTTATAAAACGGCCTGTCCTGCAGCGCGGGCAGGTATATTCCGATACCTCCCGCGATGCCGATTCAACCGCTTCCGTGTGCCTGCACTCGGGATAACCCGTACAGCCGTAGAATTCTCCGAATTTACCGTTTCGTTTGATCATCATTTTGCCGCAGTCGGGACAACGTTTCCCTGCCGCTTTGTCGGCAGCCGCGACGGAGGCTGCAGCCGCTCTCCCGATGAGGCGCTTCAAAAACTCTATTTGGTCCGCCAGAAAAGACTGCAGATCATCCTTGCCGAGACTCATCTGATGAAGCCGCTCTTCCCAGATTGCCGTTTCGTCGGGATAAGAAAGCTCGTCAGGTAAAGAGTCTATGAGTACATAGGCCGAATCGGCCGGCACGAGATATTTCTTTTTGCCCTCTTCGAGGAGAAATTTACGCGCAATAAGCTCGTTAATGATCGTCGCCCGCGTCGCTTCCGTACCGATACCCTGCACTTCCTTCAGCTTTTTCTTCAAACCGTCGTCCTTGACATACTTGTATATTTCTTTCATCGCCGCCAAAAGGGTCGACGCCGTAAAGCGCGGCGGCGGTTTTGTCTCTTTTTCGTCAATAAGGCCGGCTCTATACGTCACGGCCATTCCCTTGCGCAGAGCCAGCAGCTCTCCTTTTTCTTCTTCCCTGTCGTCCGCCTTGTCGCGTCCGTAAAGACTTTTCCAGCCCGGCACGGTAACGGTCTTTCCGTAAGCAATAAAATTTTCCTCCGCCGCGCGAACGGTAATGCGCTGACTGTCATATTCATGAACATCGTAAAACTGAGCTATATATGCGAGCGCAATAAGAAAATATATATTGCGTTGTATCTCCGACAGTTTATCGTACGGGCATATGACGGTTGTCGGAATAATGGCGTGATGAGCCGTGATTTTACTGTCATTCCAGGCCCGGCTTTTCACGGTGCAGTCGGCTTCCCCGGCCCAATTCGCCAACGAATCGCCGGCAAGTCCGCTCAAGTTCTCCAAAATTTTCGCCGCGTCACGACGCTGATTGAGGGGCAAATATTCACAGTCCGAACGGGGATAAGTCGTCAATTTCCGTTCATAGAGCTGTTGTGCCGTATCCAGTACCTGCTGCGGACTGTAACCGTATTTTTTCCCCGCCTCCACTTGCAGGGATGACAGGGAATGCGGCAAACGCTGCGGTTCCTTCTTATGTATGACACGACGTTCCGTTACGAGGCCGTCGGGCTTGCCTTCCAATTTGCGCAGAATTTCTTCGGCAACATCCTTGTCTACGCAGCGGTTTTCCGCGTCAATACCGCCCTGTGTATCCTGCGGCTGCCACTGCGCACGCAGACAGCCGTCACCGTAATCAAAATCCGCCTTGACAAGGTAGTAGGTGACGGGCCTGAAATTATCCAGCTCCCTCTGCCGCCTTACGACAAGTGCCAAGGTCGGCGTCTTGACACGGCCGACGGGAAATACGCCCTTGTGCCCCTGTCGCCTCGCAGCCAACGTATAGGCACGGGACAAGTTCATGCCCATAAGCCAGTCGGCACGGCTTCTCGCCAAGGCGGAGTCTTTTAAGGGCCGAAAATCTTTATTATCGCGCAAATCCGCCAAAGACTCATGAATGCTTTTTTCGTCGAGCGCATTGAGGAGAATCCGCTCGACGGGCTTCGTCGTACCTACGTAATCGAGAATTTCGTCGATGAGGAGCTGCCCCTCCCTGTCCGGGTCACCTGCGTTGACGATGGAATCCGCTTCGTCGATGAGACTGCGAATAATTTCAAATTGCTCCCTTGCCGCCGATGAAACGAGAAGCTGCCACTTTTCGGGAATAATGGGCAGGTCCTGGGCACGCCATTTCTTAAAGGCCGCATCGTATACTTCCGGCTCGGCCTGCTGCAGAACGTGGCCGTACGCCCACGTAACGATACCGCCGCCCGTATAAATACAGCCGTTTCCCCGCCGCTGCGGACCGGGGAGGCACTTGGCCAGCTCCCGGGCCATGCTCGGTTTTTCGGCTATGAATACCTTCATACTTACCACACTTTCATCAGAAAAAAACGCTGTTTCTGTCCTTTGCCATTTCCGCCGCCGCCTTAATAACTCTTGCAAAAGAGGGCGGGATCCAGTCTTTTTGTAAATACAGGCCCAAATACCGTCCCAAAATAACGCCTTTATTACTGTACATCCAGGCAAAATAATACAGCTCCAGTTCCGCCGTATTGCGAGGGTTGACGTTGCATAAAAGGCGCGGTTTGTAATCGTGATAATCCAGATCCAATTTGCGGCACACTTTTTTCAGCATATCCGAAGTCACGCGGGAATGTTCTCCGCCGACCATATCGAAAATACGGTTCAGCTCCCGTTTTTTGCCGCAAGACAGCATCGTCTTGACCAAATCCATTTCAAAGCAGATTTCTTCCGTAAAATAAGTGTTTTCTTCGCCGCGGCGAAGCCTTTTGACGTCCGCATCATAGAGAGAAACGGTCGGGATTTTAAAGTACTGCAGCAACTTTCTGATCTTATCGATTGAGCTTTCGCCTCTCGCATTGATCAACGTAATGCCGTAATAATCAAAAGGAATCCCCATAGTTTTGCCGAAGAGGCCGAAGCACCCGTACTCCGTCTCCCCTTCGACGATAATCACGCTGCGTGAATATAAAGCCGCCTTTACTTCCGGAAAATGCATGATCAAATGTTTTTCTATTTCTCCGTTAAAATAAGCGACAGCACCGCAGGCAGCACAAACCTCATCTTTTCCGTTCCTGTAAAAGCGGATGATATTGCGATAGTCATCCACCAGCGAATCCGTCGAATGCGTAACGACTATCAACTGCCCGCGCAGGCCGTCGAGATCGAACAGCTTTTTCAAAATGTGAGAAAATGCGGGTTCCTCATTCCGCAGCAAGCGCTTGATATAATCCAAAACGGCGCGCTGCATATAGGGATGCAAATGGATCTCCGGCTCGTCGAAAGAAATAATAAGAGGTAAGAGCCGGCGTCCCTGCCCATCTACGATAACGGTCTGTTCAGTCCGTACATTCTGCCGATTCATCATATGGTAGATACGGCTGAGCAAATGCAGTGCGACAAGAGAAATGAATTTCACATTATCGGCCCGCGCTCTGTCCTGTCGCCCCAGCAGCTTTGATAAAAGCAAAATATTGATATAGTATGAGGAATCATAAACGCTTATCTGCTCTTCATGCTCGATAAACGCCTTAGCCGCTCCTATAATAGCCGGTTTATTTTCTCCTAAAACGGCGTACAGCTCTTCTTCCAGGGAACGATAGACATATGTCGGAACGGTATCATGTTCGGGATATAAAGCGGAATGACCGATATAGCGTACATGCCGTACTAAATGGAGCGGCAGCTCCGCGCCGCTCTCATCATCGAATAACCGAGGGTAAATATCCTCTATGTGCTGCTCCAGTCTGACGCGTATATACGAGCTGCGATCATCCGGCGTATCTTCATAAAATTCCTTTTCATTATTGAGCAGATTTATATCCAGCGTAATAATAACAGGCAATAAAGGATTGCGAAAATCCTTTTCATCCACTCCCGCACCGCTGCTGACGGAGCCGAGAAGATGCAGAAAGCCGCTCTTGCCTATATTATTCTCACCGACAAGATAATTGGCCACATGGTGGAATTTTATTTCAATATCACTGAAACTTCGGTAATTCCGGATCCTCATATAACGGATATACAAAATTAATCACCTGCTTATCGCACGTTCACACGGGCTGAACCGATTTCCCCGTCCTTATCATAACATGTTCCTTCATCTAAGCGTATCCCGTTTCTCCGCCAATGCTTCTTTATAGGTGAGAAAGCGTACGGAGATCGGCAAATCTCGAAGCAATTCCCGCACTTCCGCCGCCGTATCGGCAGTAGTCCGTAAAAAAGCAATTCCCCGTTTGCCGTCAAGGGCAGTCAGTACGCCTATATGATCAACGCCCTCCACAATCCTGTTGACAAAAGTCATCTGCGACGGCTCTATCTGAAAATAAACGTATTCTTCATATAACATGCAAGCCTCACAGTTTCCGCCGCATCATACCGCCCGCTTCAAGAGCGGCGTCCGTCTTCATATAGACGAGCTGCCGCGGATGACGGGCTGCATCCAGCTCATTGCCTTCCGCATCGGCAAGTGCCGTAACAACCGTTTTGACGAGCGGAAGACGGGGCAGGAGGAATTCCACTTCCTCTCCGACTTTAAAATAGTTGCGCTGCTCTATACAGACGGTCTTCGTCTTTTCGTCATAAGACTTGATGAAACCGATAAAATCATAGGTTTGTGTATTGCTCGACTTGCCGTATACCTGATCGTCCGCCGTGGGCTTGCCGAAATAAAAACCCGTTGTATAAGGACGATGGGAAATCTTTTCCAGTTCTTCCGTCCATTGCGGCCTGACCGTAAAATGTTCCGGATCCGCTTCATATGAATTCATCGCCTCACGGTAAACCTTGATGACCGTCGCCACGTAATGAAGGCTCTTCATGCGCCCTTCCACTTTGAGACTGGCAAAGCCGGCCCTATAGAGCTCCGGCAGATACGGCAAGAGACAGAGGTCTTTGGAATTAAATATATATGTCCCCCGTTCGTCTTCCATTACGGGAAAATACTCGCCCGGCCGCTTCTCTTCGACGAGATTGTATTTAAAACGGCAGCATTGAACACATTCACCGTGATTGGAGTCGCGCTCTTTTGTAAAATAATTGCTCAAAAGACATCGGCCCGAATAGGAAATGCACATGGCGCCATGGACGAATCCTTCCAAGTCGACATCCGTCTTGGCACTGATTTCACGCACATCTGAAAGAGGCACTTCCCGCGCCAACACAACCCGTTCGGCGCCGCAGTCCTGCCAGAATTTGACGGCCGACCAATTTGTCGTATTGGCCTGCGTCGAAATATGAACGGGAAGGGCCGGTGCCACTTCGCGGCAAAGGCGGAATATGCCGGGGTCCGCAATAAGGACGGCATCGGCATGAATTTTTTCCAAATAACGCAAGTAATCGGGAAGCTCCTCAAAGTCCCTGTCCGACGGGAAAATATTAACAGTCACATATATCTTTTTCCCCTGTATATGGGCATAGTCTATGGCCTCTTTCAGCTCGTCCGGCGAAAAATTATCACTGAAGGCCCGCAGGCTGAAGGACGTGCCGCCCAGGTAAGCCGCATCCGCACCGTAGAGAAAGGCGAGCTTTAATTTTTCCATATTGCCTGCAGGCGCAAGTAATTCCATTTTTTTCATATCCAATCCTTCCGGCGGGAAACGGTCATTCCGTCCCCGTTTTCAAACACGACGGTTTCAAAAAGCGCCTTATTGCCAACGAGTTCCAAAAACTCGCGCAGCCGCCTTACGGCCGTGCGGTGTTTATGAGGAAGCTCACCGTCCATATACATCATATCGTGATAACGCACATTGTCGGCGGCGATGACGGCACGCGCTGCCAAATGCGGCATGAGCAGCTTAAGCTGCCGTCCGTACTGCCCCTTCGGACCGTCGAGAAAGACGAAATCCCAAGGACCGCTCAAATCTTTGATTATCTCCGTCGCATCGCCTTGAAGAAGCGTAATTTTTTCGATATAAGGCGAACGGCCGAGAAACGATTTTGCCCGCTCATAACGCGCCTCATCCAGCTCAATTGTCGTCAACGAGGCTTCGCCCTGCAAACACTCCAAGATGAGAAGTGCAGAGTAACCGATGCACGTCCCTATTTCCAAAATCCGCTGCGGCCGGGTTCGCCGTATAAGGTGCTGTAAAAGACTGACCTCTTCCGTGCGCAAAACGGGCAGCCCGTGAGCTGCCCCGTATGCTTTCATTTCTTCGCTTAACTTCGTCATGGTATATACCGGTGAACGTTGTTCATATGGTCTTCATAAGTCATAGCAAAATAATTATGACCTTCCTTATCGGCAACGAAATAAAAATAACTCGTCTCCGGCGCGTTCAGAACGGCTTCCATGCTCTTCAAACCGGGATTGCCGATAGGTCCCGGCGGCAGTCCCTCGTGGAGATACGTGTTGTACGGCGAATCGTAAGTGATTTCGTCGAGGTTGTACGCGTACTTATGTGAACCCATAGCATAGGAAACGCTTGCGTCCGACTGAAGCTTCATATCCCGTTTTAAACGGTTCAGGAAAACCGATGCGATAAGCGCCCTGTCGTCATCATACTTCGCTTCCTTTTCCACGAGGGACGCGATGGTGGTAAATTGGTAAATCGAATAACCCGTGGCAGCAATTTGTTTTTTCATAACGTCCGTCAAATGATTGTCGTAGTTCTTAAGCATCATGCGTACCAAGTCATCTGCCGCCCCGCCATAATGGGGAAAATACGTATCCGGAAAGAGAAAGCCTTCCGTAATATACGTAGTCTTTCTATTTCCTTTCATATAAGGATAGAGAAGATCCGCCTTATTTGCAGCAGCCAGAAATTCTTCTTCCGTCACGTTCGTGTTCGCCGCGACGACTTTCGCGATTTGCCTCACCGTATAGCCTTCGGGAATGACCAGGCGATAAGCCTCGGACTGACCGCTCGTCAGCTTGGCAATGACGGCATGCAGGCTCATGTCGGACTGAATCGTATATTCGCCGCGCTTCAAGTCGCCAGCCTGACCGGTCAGGAGCAGGGCAGCGCGGAAAAGCCCCGTACTCTCAATAAGTCCCGCCTCGGAAAGCTCATCGGCGATTTCGGCACCCGACATGTCCGCTTTGACTTCTATATACGCCTCTTTTGAGGTCTTCCAAAAGGCCGGCATGTAATATACGAGGGCCGCGCAAAGGACAATGAACGCAACCGCAGCACTTATAAATACGGCAGGACCGAGTTTGCCGCGCCCGCCTCCTTCACTGCCGGAACCGGCCGCCTTCTCCGTGAGTTGACGTGCCTTCCCCTCTATGTGTACAATCGTCTTATTATCCATAAACGGTATTATACATGAAAAACCTGCAGAATAAAAGGATACGCCTTCAGGCGCCCGTATTCTGCAGGCTTTTTGCATTCATTTGGTTTTACATTATCGTGAAGGCGACCATGTTCTGCTGCGCTGCGCAATCTGTTCGCTTTGTCTGTTCACTTCCTGCGTGCGTACTTCCGTGTCGTATTCGGCCTGGGCCGCATCTTTATCCGCCTTTAAGCGGGCCTCCGTTGCCGCGTCGAGTTTACCGTCTTTGCTTTCCTTTTTCGCCGTATCGTATGCCTTTACGGCCGTTTCCAGTTTTGCCGCCAACCGGGCAAGTCTTTCGGCGTCGGCCTTTTCGCGAACCTTTGATTCAAGCTGCACGTTCGGCATCGCGTGAACGTCCACGTACACTTCGAAGAGGCGGTTCCACGGCAAGGTGACTTCCACCGTCTGCGGGTCAACATCCAAATAAGTCTCGGCATAGCGCTGCAGTTCCAGTTTGGCAATGCCCTGAAGCTCACGCATGGTCGTCGGGTAATATCGTCTCAGTTTACCTGCTTCAATGGACTGCTGCATGCGGTAGAGGTAGCTGCGAATATTGGCCTGGTACACCCAGTTGTCGAGGTACTGCGTCGTCAGCATGCGCTTATGGGCATCGGCGCTCATATACTTGGACAAAATGCCCTGAGAAAGACCGTAGCCTACGGAATTGCTGGCCGTATTCCAGCCGTTGTAAGCCGTAAGGCGATACATCATCTTATCCTTGTAAAGGCCGTAAACGAGAGTATTGTCCGAGCCGTTGGAGAAAGCCATATCTACAATACTCACGGGAATGCCGTCATTGACGGCGCTTTCGATTTGTCCCAAAAACTCGCGCGTCGAGTCGAGCATAATGGGAAAGTTTTCAAAGCTTCCCGATTCGGACGTCGTCGTCGAAAGGGGCGTATTCACGGCCAAAAGCAAATCGGGGCGGCCCGTATCGGTAACTTCCCCGCCGACAGCTTCAATGTGCTCGGCAATAGTCTTGCCGATGGCCTGCCCGTCATAGGCGGGCACGGTTTTTTCACCGCCGCCGAGGGGGTAGATTATCGTAATCTTGGGATGATAATTATTGAAATCGTTGCTCGCCCGCGTAATCAACAGAAGACCGAGCTGATCCGCACCGGGGAAGGAGCCGAAAGCCGTCTTCGGCACGTCGGCGCTGCGCATTTCCAGGTACTTCGCTTCCAGTGCCGACTGGGTATGAGCCGAATTGTCGTCATGACCCAGACTGAAATAGGTAAAAATGCCCTTCTTCGCATCGTCAATGAGACGGTAGTTGACGGACATATTCTTTTGCCGCCGTTCGTACCAGTCCTGCAGGTATTCAAGGGGTACACGGCGCATGAGGGCAAACCAGTTGGCCCGTTCTTCCGGCGTGAGAACATCCGTGTCCGCCTTGTTCTGCAAAGCCGCAAGCTCATAAATGTCGCTGCCGAATTTTAAATAATAGTCGGGTTCCACACCCTGACCGCCGGCCCAAGGACTGCGCATGACCGTGCTGAAAGCGTAAATGGGAACGTGCATATACTTGGAATGCAGTGCTTCGACGCTGCTCAGACGGCCCATAAGGGTATGCATATCCAAGTTGTGCTTGCGTGAATCGACAAGGCCGCCGTAAACGAGAGAGTCTACGGAAAGAACCATGGCATCCGCTTCGGCCGCATGCATTTCCACCCAGTCCATGAGCTGCTCCGGCGAGCCGCGGAAGTTGGCTCCCGACAAATACTGCTCCGGCGGCGTAAGGACCGTATAGCCCGCGTCCTGAGCTGCCTTCACCGTATAGGCGCAGTCGACGGGACGATTATCCTGCGGTACATATAAAATAGTTTTGCCGTGTGAAAAAGCAGTTACGTTGGCCAATAAAACGGCGCAAACAACCGTTTTGAGCAAATTTGAAACCTTCACAATATCACTCCTGACTAGATGACGTACAAGTGTTCCCATTATAGCAAATGCATGACAAAAGATGAATTTACAAGAACTGGTCGTGCCGTTTCCGCTTGATATGCGGCACGTCAAGTTTCGCCTTAATGGCGACGAACCGGCAGGAAACGGTAACGGCAAAGGATACGAGTGACGCAATTTCAAGCGGCCACTCAAAAGTATAAAGAATATAAAGCGTGAAAGATCCTAAAATAGAAGCCGTCGCGTAAACTTCGTGAATCAGGACGGTCGGCACTTTGCCGGCCAGGACATCGCGAATGATGCCGCCGCCGACAGCCGTAATGACGCCGAGGGTAATGCAGAGAACCCACAAGTTCGGCGCGTAGTATATGCCCGACAGGGTACCCGTAATTGTAAAAGATGCGAGGCCGATCGTGTCGCCTGCCAAATAAAGGTACAAGGAGCGGTGCATAATCTGCAGGCGCAGGTCCATGTCAAAGTAGCGCAGAATTATGGTCGTCGCGACGATGGCGCCTACAATAAGAAAGAAGTACAGACCGCTCTGCAGCGCTATGGGCGGCGTATGGCCCAACATGGTGTCACGTATAATGCCGCCGCCGACGGCAGTTACTGCGGCCAGAACAAATATACCGAATAAATCCATTCGCCTGGACACTGCCACCAGTATACCAGAAACGGAAAATGCCAGAGTTCCTAAAATATCAAAAATCTGCCACCAAATAGCTTCCATGTACTCCTGAAATCCTTTCCGTTTATATAATGGCGAGTAACCGTGCCGCTGTTACGTATTATACAATTCTTTTCGGTCTTTCGCAAAATTTTACCGCCCCTATACAATTGCCTTCTCCCCTTTTCGTCTTGTACAATGGATAGTACAGAACGGAGAGGATTGTATGACAAAAGATGAATTTTATATGGGAAAGGCCCTGGAAGAGGCAAAATCAGCCGCTGCCAAGGGCGAAGTCCCGATCGGCGCCGTCATTATTTATAAGAAGAAAACCGTTGCACACGCCCACAACCTGCGCGAGACCATGCCTTCCGCCACGGCCCACGCGGAGCTCCTGGCCATCGAAGAGGCTTGCCGCGTCCTCGGCCGCTGGCGCCTTACGGGCTGCACGCTTTACGTCACGGCCGAACCCTGCCCCATGTGTGCCGGCGCCATAGTCAACAGCCGCTTGGACCGCGTCGTCTACGGTTGTGCCGACACAAAGGGCGGCGGTTGCCGCTCGCTTTTTACGATTGCCGACGATGAGCGCTTAAATCACAGAGCGGCAGTCACTGCAGGCGTCCGGGAAACGGAATGTGCCGCCTTATTAAAAAATTTTTTCAAGCAAAAACGTCTTGCCGATACGCAAAAACAGGGTCCGGAATAATTCCGGACCCTGTTCCGATATAGTTTAGATAAGCATTTGGCCGAAGTAAGTAATAAGACCGGCGAGAATAATGAAAGCAATGAGATACGGCAATGCAACTTTCATGATTTCGCTTTCCTTACCGTATATGTCTTTATCGACAACGCCGACAGCACCGATGGCAATAGCGATACTCTGAGGCGACAGCATCTTGCCTATACCGGCACCGGCGGAGTTTGCCGCAGCGAGCCAAATCGGGCTGGCGCCGGGAATATCGGCAGCGGCAGCAGTCTGCAGCAGACCGAACAGCACATTACTGTTCGTACCGGAACCGGTAATGAAGGCGCCGAGAGCACCGGCAACAGGTGCAAAGGCGGGATATGCCGTTCCCGTCGCGGCAACGAGCGCTTTGGCGATACTGCCGGTCATACCGCTGTATGCCATGAGTTTTGCCGTAATAACGACAGTAATAATCGTAAGGAACGTGTAGCGGAGATTCTTCATCGTTTCGCTGAATTTACCGAATATTTCACCGAAAGACGCGCCTTGATACTTACCGCCGAGAATAGCCGCGAGAATAATCATGATACCCGGCGTTGCAATCCATACAAAAGTATACGGTTTCGCACCGACAGCGGAGTAAATTTGAACGGATGTTTTAATGGAGCTGAGCGGACCGTTAATAACCGGAACCAGTTTGGACGTGATAATGAGGAATACGAAAATCAGGATAAAAATCATGGCCGCTTTCACACCGGCAGAGAATGATACCGGCTGCGTCTGAATATCCATAGCATATTCGGGATCGTTTGTTTTAAAAATTTTCGAGTAAATAATGATAACGCCCATAATGATGATGGACGGCAGCATAACGGCCAATTCAGGCCCGAGCGTTGCGGAAATCAAGTATTCCGGAACGACCAGTGCAAGGCCTGCCAGCAGGGTCACAAAGAAAACGCCCTTCAGCGCACGTACGGAACCGCCTATAACGATTACCATGAAGAAAGGGCAAAGAATATCGAGAAGGCCGAGCTGAGTCGTAATATACGTTGCCAATTGGATAGGATCGAGATCCGTAAGTGCCGCCAATGTCGTCGTCGGAATACCGATAGAACCGAATGTCGTCGGCACCGTGTTGGCAATAAGGCAGGCCAGAATGGAACGAATCGGATTAAAACCCAAACCGACGAGTATGCTGGCAGGGATGGCAACCGCCGTTCCGAACCCCGCCATACCTTCCATGAAAGCGCCGAAGCCCCAGCCTATGAGGACGGCAAGGATACGTTTGTCATTGCTGACCGTCGTCAACATTTGTTTAATGACGTCCATACTCTTCGTATAAACGGTCAGATTATACGCAAAAATTGCTGCCACGATAACCAATAAAATCGGCCATACTGCCAAGGCAACACCTTCCAGTGCGGCAGTTCCCGCATTCAGCGCAGGCATATCAAAGGCATATACGGCTATAACAGCCGCAATAACGGCTGCAATCGGGCAAGCCTTATAACCGGGAATCTTTAAAAATCCGAGACCGATAACCAGCCAAATTATCGGCAGCAATGCTAAAAACACCATTTCTTATCAACCCTTTCCCTGTGTAAGTTCGCGTGTTCGGAACGGGCAAGCAATTTTACGTAAAGCATAAAAACCGACTGAAAAATATTGTTCCCTGCCTGTTGTCACGCTTTTCTCAGTGTAGACCGTTCAAGTAATCAGTCCTATCACATTATAGTATAATAACTGCCGGGAATAAAGTATTATTCCAAAAAACAGCATGTTTTTTGCAGTAATGACTTTCAGGGATAGGTTAACAAAAAAAAGAGATGCAGGCCGCAAAAAACCTGCATCATCTTCTCAGGCCTCCAAAGCCTTTATCAATAATTCATTAACCGCTGCCGGATTGGCCCGGCCCTTTGTCTCTTTCATGACCTGCCCGACAAGAAAACCGACGGCCTTCTTCTTGCCTGCCTTATAATCCGCTGCCGATTGAGGATTGGCAGCAACAATTTTTGTAATGATTTCTTCCAGTGCGCCTGTGTCGCTGATTTGGACGAGGCCCTGCTCTTCCACGACAACAGCGGCTTTTTTGCCGGACTGCCACATTTCGGTCAATATCTTCTTGGCAATTTTCCCGGAAATAGTGCCCTTGTTTATGAGGATAATCAATTCCGCCAAATTTCCCGGCGGTATGGGCGATTGCTCTATGGGTACACCGCCTTCATTCCGGAGTTTGGCAAGGTCACCGAGCATCCAGTTGGACACGAGTTTCGCATCGGCACCGGCCGCAACGGCGGCTTCAAAGTAATCGGCCGTCCCTTTTTCGAGGGTCAGCAAGTCGGCGTCATACTCGGGCAGAGTCAGGTCCGTAACAAAACGCCGCTTCCGGGAATCGGGCATTTCCGGAAGTTCCCTGCGTACTTCTTCAATCCATTCTTGTGAAATATCGAGGGGAATCAAATCCGGTTCAGGGAAGTAACGGTAGTCGTCGGAGCCTTCCTTAACGCGTTGGCTGAAGGTAACTCCCTTTGCTTCATCCCAACCGCGCGTTTCCTGCACGATCGTGCCGCCCTCTTCCAAGACCCGTGCCTGGCGAACCGCTTCGTATTCGATGCCCTTTTGCACTCCCGTCAAGGAATTGATGTTTTTGATTTCCGCCTTCGTGCCGAGCTTGTCCGAGCCGACGGGGCGAACGGAGATGTTGGCATCACAACGCATGCTGCCTTCTTCAAGACGGCAATCGGAGACTTCCAGATACTGAATGACGGAGCGTAATTTTTCCAGGTACGCCCGCGCTTCTTCGCCGCTGCGGATATCCGGTTCCGAAACGATTTCCAAGAGGGGCACGCCCGTCCGGTTGTAGTCGACGTTGGACGATTCGGACGTATTGATGGTGGCGCCGCTATGCACGAGTTTGCCCGCGTCCTCCTCCATATGGATACGCGTCAGGCGAATACGGCGCTGCTCACCGTTTACTTCAATGTCCACATAGCCGTTCAAACAAATGGGCATGTCGAACTGAGACGTTTGGAAGTTCTTCGGCAAGTCCGGGTAATAATAATTTTTCCGGTCAAATTTGTTGTGCAACAAAATATCACAGTGCAGAGCCAATCCGACTTTAATGGCGTAGTGTACCACCTCTTTGTTAAGGACGGGCAAACACCCCGGCAGACCGAGGCAAACCGGGCAGACATGCGTATTCGGTTCAGCGCCGAATGCGGTGCTGCAGCCGCAGAATATTTTTGTTTTCGTCTTTAATTCCGTGTGGACTTCCAATCCGATGACTGCTTCATATTTCATTAGATTTCCACCTCTCCCGTCGGAAAGGACCGGCACAAATCCGTCCGTTCCTGTTCAAATGTATATGCTGCGCGCAGCAGTGTTTCTTCATCAAGGGCCTTGCCTATGAGCTGCATGCCCACGGGCAGGCCGTTCTTGTAGCCGCAGGGAATGCTGATCCCCGGCAGTCCGGCAAGGTTGACGGTGACCGTGCACACATCTCCCAGGTACATGGACAGGGGGTTTTCTTTGTTTTTGCCGATTTCAAAGGCCGTATCCGGTGCCGTCGGCGTAAGAAGAATATCGCATTGAGACAGGGCCTTGTCGTAGTCCTGCCTGACCAGCGTGCGTACCTTCATGGCGCGCAGATAATATGCGTCATAGTAGCCGGCACTGAGCACATACGTACCCAGGAGAATGCGCCGCTTGACTTCCGGCCCGAACCCTTCGGATCGGGTCTTGCAGTACATGTCGACAATATCCTTGCCGGGCACGCGCATGCCGAAGCCGACGCCGTCATAACGGCCCAGGTTGGAACTCGCTTCGGCCGGGGCGATAATGTAGTAAGCCGCCAGGCCGTATTTCATATTCGGCATCTTAACGGTGATGATTTGCGCCCCCAATTTTTTATATGTCTCAATGGCGTCATCCAATATTTTACGGCATTCCGTATCGAGGCCTTCGCCGAAGAACTCTTCAGGTATACCGATTTTCATACCCTTCACATCATTGACAAGGGCTTTTTTATAATCCTTCGCCCCTTGCGGCACGGAGGTGGAGTCCTTTTTGTCGTAACCTGCAATAGCGTTCAACATGACGGCGCAATCCTCCACGTCGTTTGTAAAACAACCGATTTGGTCGAGAGATGACGCAAAGGCGATGAGACCGTAACGGGACACGAGACCGTACGTCGGCTTTAAGCCGACAACGCCGCAGTATGCCGCAGGCTGGCGCACGGAACCGCCCGTATCGGAACCGAGGCTCCAAACGACTTCTCCCGCCGCAACGGCAGCGGCCGAGCCGCCGGAAGAGCCGCCGGGGACGTATTTCGCGTTCCACGGATTCGTCGTCACCTGAAAAGCCGAGTTTTCCGTCGAGCTGCCCATGGCAAATTCGTCCATATTCGTCTTGCCCAGACTTACATAGTCAAGGGCATTCAGCTTTTCTATAACTGTCGCATCATAAGGAGAACGGTAGGAAGCGAGCATTTTTGATGCACACGTAACCTGCTGCCCTTTGACGCAAATATTATCCTTTATAGCGCCGGGTATACCGGCGAGGTCGGCAATCGCTTCGCCGGCGGCGATTTTCTTATCTGTCAGTGCAGCCGCCTCCAAGGCAAAACCGCGATTATCCGAAAGAAACGCTTTGACAGTCGGCTCCAACCGATCTTTGCGGGCAATAAATTTTTCCGTCAGCTCGACTGCCGAAATTTCTCCCTTTACGAGTTTATCATGTAAGGAATGAATAGTAACGGGTTTCACAATACTCCTCCTTAGTCCTGGATAACCTTAGGCACTTTAAAGTACCCGTTTTCCGCTTCCGGCGCATTTTGTAACGCTTTTTCATTAGATAAGGATTCATGAGGCACATCGTCACGCATAACATTGGACAAAGCTACGGCATGTGCCGTCGGCTCAATATTTTCAATATTCGCCTGTTCGATAAGTTCCATGTACGATAAAATATCACTCAGCTGTTTTTCTACGGCTTCCACTCGTTCCGGAGCAAATTCCAACCGCGATAATAAGGCGATTTTCTTTACTTCTTCCGCACTGATTTTCATGGGAACACTCCTTATTACTAGAAATATATATCATAATTGTTTATTATATCATAAAGCAGCCGGCCTATAAGAATTTATTCCCGTTGCAGCCAAGCGACGAATTCTTCTTCCGATATAACGGGCGTGCCTAAAGCCTGCGCTTTTTCGTACTTGCTTCCCGGTTCGGTACCGGCGACGACGAGCGTCGTCTTGCCCGTAACGGAACCGGTACATTTGCCGCCGCGGTTTTCTACGGCCCGCTGTGCTTCTTTGCGGCTCATCGTTTCCAGCCTGCCCGTAAGCACGACAATTTCTCCGCTGAAAGAGGTTCCTTCGGCAATCTTTTTTTCTGCGGTCAAATCCACCCCGGCAGCACCGAGACGTCGTACCAGATCCTGATTATCGGTATTTACAAACCATGCCCGAACCGATTCGGCAATCCGCGGGCCGATTTCATCAACGGCCGTAAGTTCTTCCAACGACGCATCGGCCAAGGCTTCAACGGAACCGAAACGGTTTGCCAGAATACGCCCCGCCTTGGCGCCGACAAAGCGGATGCCCAAGGCGAAAAGTACGCGCGCAAGGCCGACATGCTTACTTTCTTCGACTGCCTGTAATAAATTGTCCGCCGATTTTTCACCGAATCCGTCCAAGACCGTTAACTCGTCTTTTTCCAAAGCATAAATATCGGCTACATCATGAATAAGACGCCGTTCGAGAAGCTGCCTGACAATAGCGCTGCCGAGGCCGTCGATATTCATGGCGTCACGCGAGACGAAATGGGCCACTTTTTCGGCAATAACAGCCGGACACTGCGGGTTGACGCAGCGCGTAGCCGCCTCGCCTTCCCGCCGTACAACGGGCTCTCCGCAACCGGGACAACGGGCCGGCATGACAAAGATTTCTTCCGCCCCGGTCCGTGCCGCCGGGACGGGACCGATTACTTCCGGTATGATTTCGCCGGCCTTTTGGATGATGACGGTATCGCCGATGCGAATATCTTTTTCTGCAATATAGTCTTCATTATGCAGGGTCGCCCGCTTGACCGTCGTCCCGGCCAGGCGGACGGGCTCAAGATCCGCAGCCGGCGTCAAGACGCCCGTTCTGCCGACGGTAACGGAAATACCGAGAACTTTCGTCTCCGCCCGTTCGGGCGGGAATTTATAGGCAATAGCCCATTTGGGAATTTTGACCGTATTTCCCAGCCGTTCCTGCTGAGCGAAAGAATTTACTTTCACAACTATGCCGTCCGTCGCGTAAGGCAACGTATTGCGCCGCTTGTCCCAGGTGTGAATGAAAGCGATTACCTCTTCCATATTGTCAAAGGTCTTATGCTCTTTGTTGACATGAAAACGGAAAGCCTTCAAATCATCCAGGAGCTCTTCCTGGCTCTTAATGTCGATGCCTGCAGTACCGCCGACGGCATAGGCGAAGAACGAGAGTTTTCGCTGCGCCGTAATCTGCGGATCCAACTGCCGTAAGGAACCGGCTGCGGCATTGCGCGGGTTGGCAAAGGGTTCAAGCTCATCTTCCACGCGTTGCTTATTGAGTGCGTCAAAGGCACTTACAGGCATATACACTTCGCCGCGGATTTCAAGATGCGGCGAAGCACTGTTTATCTTTAAAGGTATCGTCTTAATGGTGCGAATATTGGCGGTCACATCTTCCCCTACGATACCGTCGCCGCGCGTAACGCCGCGGACGAAAATGCCGTTTTCGTAAATAAGGTTGATCGCCAGACCGTCTATTTTAAGCTCCACTACGTACTGCGGCGCTTCTTCTCCCAAGTCGGCACGGACGCGGCGATCAAATTCGCGCAGCTCATCGTCGTTGAACACGTCACCCAGGCTGAGCATGGGCCGGTCGTGCGTATACTTATTGAAGCCGCCGGAGATCTTATGGCCTACACGCTGCGTCGGCGAATCGGCCGTAATCCATTCGGGGTGGGCGCCTTCAATCGTCTCCAGTTCGCGATACAGCATATCATAATCGTAGTCCGATATGGTCGGTTTATCGAGCGTATAGTACTGATAGCTGTAAAAATCAAGCTTTTCCTTCAGCTCCTGTAACCGGTCATAAGTCTTGTCCTGTTCCATAAATACTCCCTTCTTACATTTTTTCAAGAGGCGCGTATTGAGCTACAACCTGGCGCACCCCCTTCGTCGGAAACGCTATTTTCAGCTGCATGCCGGCGCCTGCGCCCATGACTTCCCGTACCGTGCCGACGCCCCATACTTTGTGACGCACCTTGTCACCGGCCCGCCACTCTTTATCTGTATTGCGGACTTTCGGCAAATTTGAGGTCACCTCTTTGGTCAGGATGGAAACGCGCTGCCTGCCCGGCATCCGTCCGTCCCGCTGAGGCATGGCGGCCTTGCGCTTATACTCTTCTACAAGCTCTTCAGGTATTTCCCGCAAAAAGCGGCTGGGCAAATACGCCGACACGCGGCCGTACATGGTACGCGTCGATGCGTTCGTCACGTAAAGCTGTTTTTCGGCACGCGTAATGCCGACGTAGGCAAGACGCCGTTCTTCCTCGATTTGTGCCGTGTCCATAAGAGTACGGCTGTGCGGGAACAGGCCTTCGTCAAGTCCCGCCAGAAAGACGACAGGAAATTCCAGTCCCTTTGCGGAGTGAAGCGTCATGAGCGTAACCTTGGAGGCCGTGCTTTCAAACTCGTCCAAGTCGCTGACGAGAGCGATATTTTCCAGAAAATCCTGCAAATTACCGTTTTCATTCGTATCCATATAGTCTTTGGCAACGGAAAGAAATTCGCCTACATTGTCACGGCGGCTCTCTCCTTGAGGATCATGCTCCGCTTCCCTGTCGAGCATGTCACCGTAACCCGTATCCTTGATGACATGCTCTATCAGCGTCAGGACGTCCCATTCGCCTACATGCTCCAAAAGACCGAAAATAAGGGTCGCAAAATCCTCAAGGGCTGTTTTTACCCGCTTCGTCACGGGCAGCTCGTCCGGCGTCGACAGGGCTTCAAAGAGGGAGATACCGCTTTCTTCGGCATAGTCCGTCAAATGTTCGATTGAAGCGGCGCCGATACTTCGCTTGGGCACGTTTAAAATACGCACGAGACTCAAGCTGTCTTCGGGATTACAGAGAAGCCTTAAGTAGGCGAGAACGTCCTTTATTTCCTTGCGGTCATAAAACTTCGTCCCCCCTACCATCGTATAGGGAATACCGTAGCGAATAAGTTTTTCTTCCAAGACGCGGGACTGAGAGTTCGTACGGAATAAAACAGCCATGTGCCCGTAAGGATCGCCTTCAATTTGATGGCGGTTGTAAATGACGCCGGCAATGTAATCGGCCTCATCGTGCTCCGTCTGGGCGTGATAGTAAACAACTTTGCGGCCTTCGGGATTTTCCGTCCATAAGTCCTTCTTCAGCCGCTCCGCGTTATTGGCGATAACCGCATTGGCCGCACGCAGAACTACCTTCGTAGAACGGTAATTTTGTTCCAAACGAATAGTAATGCCGTCCGGGTAGTCACGCATAAAGTTCATAATATTGCGAATATCCGCGCCGCGCCAAGCGTAAATACTCTGATCCGCATCACCGACGACGCAAATATTGCGCCACTTTGCGGCGAGCAGCTTCGTCAGCACGTATTGCGCTTCATTCGTATCCTGATATTCGTCAACGAGAATATATTGAAAGCGGTCCTGATACTTTTCCCTCACGTCCTGCCGTTCCTGCAGAATTCGCACGGTCAGACGAAGGAGGTCGTCAAAATCAAGGGCGTTGTTTTCTTTTAACTTCTTCTCGTACAAAAGGTATGCTTCGGCCACCTTCCGCTCGTAAAAATCACCGGCCCGCGCGGCATATTCTTCAGCCGACAGAAGCGCATTCTTCGCCCCTGAAACGGCAGCCAGCACATTGCGCGGCGGGAACTGCTTGTCGTCGAGATTAAGAGCTTTCAGGCAGTTCTTCATGAGCGTCAACTGGTCCGACGCGTCGTAAATAGTAAAGTTTTTACTGTAACCGCCAAAGCCGTCGATTTCCATGCGCAGCAATCTGGCGCAGAAAGAGTGGAACGTACTGATCCAAATGCGTTCCGCTTCGACACCGACGAGATTCTGTACGCGTTCAGCCATTTCTTTGGCCGCTTTGTTTGTAAAGGTAATGGCTAAAATACGGTACGGTTTAACACCAGACTCCAACAAATGCGCAATGCGGCAGGTCAGAACCTTCGTCTTGCCCGAGCCGGCCCCGGCCGTTACGGACAAAGGGCCTTCCGTGTGCATGACTGCAGCCAGCTGTCTTTCATTTAATGTATCATAAACGGGATTCATATCCTTCCCTCTCCCCAGTTACAGATAAAAAGACCCACACCGTCATGATGAGGGTCTTTGTCACGGCAAGCACCTTACATGGAAGATAAGATTTGCGGAATAATCTGCTTTTTACGGCTCATGACACCGGGCAAGTACACTTCGCTGTCAAGGACGTCTTTGTCGAAGGCCTTGGCCACGACGCCGTCCATATTGCCGGCGTAAACGAGATTCGTCGCTTCATCGATGATGCTCGTAATCATGAGAAATGACGCAATATAGCCGTTATCGGCGCGCAGTTTCTCCAAAGCATTGAGCAGGACCTGTTTTTGCGCCAACAAATCGGTCGTATCCATGACCTGTACCTGCGCGACCGTAAAGGTTTGGCCGTTGCCGTTAAATTCCTTCATGTCGTTGCGGACGATCTGGTCCGGCGTAAGGTCGGACACGTTGGCTCCGGCCTTGAGCATTTCCATTCCGTATTCCGCAATATCCACACCGGCAATGGCCGCAAGCTTTTCCGCTGCAGCCTTGTCGAGCCCCGTACACGTAGGCGAACGGAAGAGGACCGTATCGGAAATAATGGCCGAAAGGAGAAGCCCGGCCACCTCTTTAGGGATCTCGATACCCGCTTCGGCATACAAATCCGTTACCAGTGTTGCGGAGCAGCCGACCGGACGGAAGTGAATGAAAATAGGACCGTCCGTGGCGAGCGTACCGCCAATGCGGTGATGGTCGACGACGCCGACGATTTCCGCTTCGTCAATACCGTCAATAATCTGCTTCTTTTCGTTGTGGTCGACGAGGAAGACCTTCTTCTTCGCCGCTTTGGCAATGCAGTCGGCGCAAACGACACCTATGTACTTTGTGCCGTCGACGACGACATATCGCCCCGTTTCCGGAACGTCATGACCGTTATCGGACGGTGCGAATACCGTTTTCGCCTCATGTATCAAATCTTTGACCATGGTGAGTTCCTGACCTGTTACGGTCTTGATAAATTCTTCCGCCAGGGCGACGCGGTCCAAGAGGCCGACAAACGCACCGCCCGTAACGACGGGAGCAAAATCAAAGCCCTCATGACTTTCAAACCAAAGGGCCGCGTCTTTTAGGGATGCTTCCGTCGTAAGCGGCGCTACATCACGGTGAACGGCGTCTCCGATTTTAATGTAAAAATCCGTTACAATCGGTTGGGGCATGACATTGAAATAATTCAAGGCAAAGGCCGTTTCCTTATTAATATCGCCTGCCCGTACGGCAAGTGCGTTTATTCCCTGTAATTGTTTTAAGCGCGCCAATGCATAAGAAGAGCAAATCGTATCCGTATCGGGGCTCTTATGACCGGTTACCAAGATTTGTTCAGACACGTAAATCACCTCATCATTTCCTGTAATATATGGTATAAATTATAGCACAGCCGCCCTGCAAATACTAGAAAACCCGTACGCTTCAAGCGAGCAACTGTCGATATGTCCCATATTCATTAATCAACGATCATTACAAAGCCGACTGTTGTTTTCCCGCTTCTTTACTATTTTTCCACATATAAGCGCGAAGATTAAAAAAGGTTTGTCCTCCTTGCCTTTCAGGAAAAAGAAAAAAGAGACCCGGATAACCGAATCTCTTTCTCTTGATTTCTTATCTGCGTTCCCGAATACGGGCCGCCTTGCCTGTAAGACCGCGAAGATAATGAAGCTTCGCACGACGAACAATACCGCGACGGGAAACTTCGATTTTTGCAAGTCTCGGAGAATGAACGAGGAAGGTACGCTCTACGCCTACACCGTAAGAAAGACGACGAACCGTAAACGTTTCGCGAACACCGCCGTTTTGGCGGCCGATTACAACGCCTTCAAACACCTGAATACGTTCACGACTGCCTTCAACGACCTTTACGTGAACCTTTACGGTGTCACCGGGGCGGAATTTAGGGATATCCGTGCGAAGCTGTTCCTGTTCAAGTACACTGATTACATTCATTTTTTTCTTTCCTCCTATAAGACATTCGTGTCTACCGTTACCGCCGCTTTCACGGTAATCGTCTGACCGTACAGAGGAATGCCCAGATTAACGTAGATATTTTACCACGGCGCGGCAAGAAATTGCAACCTGAATTTTTACTTATTTACCCGTATAAACGGCACCTGTCGGAATGAAAGATGCCTGCATATGAGTACAATAGGCATCGTACGTCGCTTTTTCTTTTACCGGATAGACGACGGAAAACGACGTGTATGTGCCGTTGTCGTTGACGCAGACGGCTTCGTAATAGACCTTATCCTTCTTTACCCATGAAATAACGTAGCTCTTGTCGGTCAGTTCGTTCTTCGTAAGGGTCGGTTTACCGTTTCTGCTCAAGTCAATGCGGTACAGCTGAGCAGCCGTAAAATTCATCATATTTTTTGTGCCGTACACGGATATGACCGCATGTGCCTGCGGGTCCTGAAAATAGCAACCGTCGCCGGACGACGTGGGCTCCACATCGGATGCGGCGTCGGGAATATCGAGGGAGTAGCCGAAGGGTTCATTATAGTATGTTCTATACCCTGCCGTCTGTGACGACATCAGGATAACCTCCACGTCGACCATGCCCCGGCCGTATCCCGGTGCGGACGCGGCCATGACACCGCCCGTACCGACAACGGCAACGGCGGCCAATAAAAGTACCGTCTTTTTAAGATTCATCATATACCTCCTCTTTGCGTAAATATTTAGGACAACCTTTTAATATCACCCATGGGCCGAATCAAATCAAAGGTCTTTGTAAGCAAATGAATGCGGTTGTTTTTAACGGCTTCGTCTTCATGCATGACGAGAACTCTGTCGAGAAAGGCATTAATCTGAGGGACGGCCTTCTTCAAAATTTCAACGGCCGTCCCGTAGTCGTAAACGGCATAGGCCGCCGCAAGGGGATCGGCCAAATTCAGGCAGGCATCGTAGAGGCTCTTTTCTTCTTCCGTTTCAAAGAGCGCCGGCTCAATGTCCGCTGTAACCGTATCTTTTACCATATTTCCTACACGTGTGTATGCCTGCAGCAATTCTTCCTGCACAAGAATATCTGCGTCCCGCAGTGCCGCAGCGCGCTTGAGAGCGGCCGCCGCGTTAAGTGAATCATCCTGAAGGACGCAGTCAATGAGACGGTAGTCAAAGCCCATATCCTGCAAAATATTCTTTAAGCGGAGCGTAAAGTACTCGTGCAGACTTGCCGTCACGTCCGCCCGGTTTTCCGCCGGCGTACCCAGAGCTTCCAAAATAAAGGCAAACACTTCATCGCAGTTGAGGTTCCAGCCTGCATCCAAAATGATATTGAGCGTACCGATGGTCTGGCGCCGCAGGGCGAAGGGATCCTGTGAACCCGTCGGAACGAGACTCATGCTGAATGAACCCGTAATGGTGTCAAACTTGTCGGCTATGCTGAGGATCATGCCCAAGGTCGTGTGCGGCAGCTCGTCGCCGGCAAAGCGCGGCAAATATTGTTCATACAAGGCTGCAGCAATTTCCGGTGTTTCCCCGTCAAGGAGGGCATATTCACTGCCCATAATGCCTTGGAGCTCCGTAAATTCCTGAACCATTTGCGTGAGCAGGTCCGTCTTGGCGAGCATGGAGGCACGTGTCAATTCTTCACTGTCCAAAGGAAGGTCCAGTTTATTTTTCAAAAATTCCGTAATCGCTGTCAGGCGCTGCGCCTTGTCGTGCAAGGTGCCGAGGCCGTCTTGGAAGACGATTTTCCGTAAATCGTCCACGCGGTCCGCCAGCCTTTTCTTTCTGTCTTCGGTAAAGAAAAACTCCGCATCGGCCAAACGCGCGCGCAGAACCCGTTCATTGCCGTGCCGTACCGTTTCCAAATGAGCCGCATCGCCGTTTCGGACGGTGAGAAAGCGATTCATCAAATTGCCTGCGCCGTCATGCATAGGAAAATAGCGCTGATGGTCCTTCATGGGCGTAATAACTGCCGCTTCGGGAAGTTTCAAATATTTTTCATCAAAGGTACCGCACAGGGGTGTCGGATACTCGACGAGGTAAACCACCTCTTCCAAAAGGTCTTCGTCCATAATGACGGTGCCGCCTTCTTGTATCGCCAAATCCGTCAGGCCCTGCAAAATAAGCTCTTTTCGTTCTGCCGGGTCGACGATGAGAAAATGCTCCCGCGCAGCCGTTTCATAGCCGGCGGGTTCAGCGATTTCAAAGTCGCCGCTGCCGAGGAAGCGGTGACCGCGGCTGACACGACCGGATTTTACGTGCGCAATTTCAAAGGGGATGACGTCCGTCCCGTAAAGGGCTGCGATCCAACGAATAGGACGGGCGAAGCGCACCGTCTCGTTACCCCAGAGCATGCTCTTCGGAAAGGTTAAAGAGAGAACGAGGGACTTGAGCATTTCCGGCAATAAATCTGCCGTTTTCTTGCCTACTGTCGTCACATCGGCATAAATATAACCGTCCTCGACTATGAGATCGGCCACGGCGATGTTATGTCCCCGCGCGAAACCGATGGCAGCCTTTGTCGGTCTGCCGTCGCCGTCAAAAGCGATTTTAGCGGAAGGGCCCTTATTTTTTGCGAAAACATCTGCCTGTTTTTCCGCAATACCTTCTATGCGGAGAGCCAACCGCCGCGGCGTTCCCATCGTGCGAATATCTTTATAAGCAATATGGGCTTCCGTCAATCGGGCGGCAGCCGCTTCTTTTAACTGCTGCAGCGCGCCCGGCATATAATGGGCCGGCAGTTCTTCCGTACCGATTTCCAATAATACGTCTTTATTCATTTATCGTCCCTCCTTCAACATGGGGAATCCCAGTTTCTCACGTTCCGACAAGTAGGCTTTGGCACAGGCCCGCGCCATGCTGCGGACGCGGCCGATAAAGGCGGCCCGTTCGCTCACGCTGATAGCGCCGCGGGCGTCGAGAAGATTGAAGGCATGCGAACATTTAAGGACATAATCATATGCCGGCAGGACCCGGCCCGCGTCAATAACGCGCAGCGCTTCTCTTTCATATGTATCAAAAAGACGGAAAAGCATATCCGCATCGCTCAGCTCAAAAGCATATACGGACTGCTCCACTTCGTTTTGATGAAAAATATCGCCGTATGTAACGCCTGCCGTCCATTCTAGATCGTACACGTTTTCCACACCTTGAATGTACATGGCAAGTCGTTCCATACCATATGTAATTTCCGATGAAACCGGCCGTACATCGATGCCGCCGACTTGCTGAAAGTATGTGAACTGCGTGATTTCCATACCGTCGAGCCATACTTCCCAACCGAGCCCCCATGCACCCAAGGTCGGCGACTCCCAGTTGTCTTCGACAAAACGGATGTCGTGCTCCTGCGGATTAATGCCCAATACCTCCAAGCTCTGCAAATAAAGCTCCTGAATGTTATCGGGTGACGGTTTGCAAATAACCTGGAACTGATGATGCTGGTACAGACGGTTCGGATTATCGCCGTACCGTCCGTCTGCAGGGCGACGGGACGGTTCCACGTATGCCACGTGCCACGGTTCCGGACCGAGAGCCCGCAAAAACGTGGCCGGGTTCATCGTACCCGCTCCCTTTTCCACGTCATAAGGCTCCTGAATAATGCAGCCTTGAGAGGACCAGAATTTTTTCAACGCAAAAATCATATCTTGAAAATTCATGCTTTTACCTCCTGACAAAAAAAGCCCCTGCAACACGCTGTGTGTTACAGGGACGAGTATATTGCTTACCCGCGGTTCCACCCCGATTGGCCCGAAGACCCTCTCATGTATACCATCGGCCATACACATCCGCACGGACTTCCTGCCGCAGCCTTCAGAGCGCCTTCGACACATCGGTAAGCTCTCACTCTCCTTACCTCGCTGACAGAGTCTACTTATTCTCCTGCATCGCTGTGGTTTTATAATAGCAAAAGGCCCCGTATAAAGTCAATACAATGCCTATTTCAGTCCGATTCCTTCTTTTTCGACAGCCTGCGTCACAATACTGTCAATGTCGGCCATGTCCGCTTCTTTAATATCCGGTCCGGCTACAACCGTCGCCTGCGGCGCCAATTTTTGCACGGCCTCCGCCGTATCGCCGGCACCGCTGTTATACGAATCGGATACGGTAATTACCTTTTTCCCGGCCAAGTTCGTTTCTGCAAGGAACGTATTGAGAGCTTGCGGCAGTTCGCCCCACCAAATAGGATATATGAAAATAACCGTATCGTAATCGCTTATATCATCGATTTTCGTAGACACGCCCACTTTCGTGTTGTTGTCCAATTCTTCCTTGCCCGTATCCGTCGCTTCTTCATATTTGGAGGAGTAAGCCTTATCGGCCCGTATGGAGAAAATATCACCGCCCGTCTTTTCGGCAAATGTCTTGGCAATAACGGCATTGTTGCCGACCATTTCATTTTTGTCGAGCTTAACGCTGGCAGCCGTCAAAATATCATACTGATCCGAATGAACCGGCCGCCCGCCCGTATTTTCGACGTACGAAAAATACGCGATCAATATTTTCTGCTTATTATTTTCGCTCTTCACCAAGCCGGGCTGTACGTTTGCAATCTTCGCGTCGCTGATGCTCGTCGCTTCCTTAGGATTTTCGGCAGCGCTCTTCGACTCCCCCGTCAGACCGCAGCCGGCAATAAGACCGGCCGCTGCCAACGCGGCCAATAGAGTACTTACTTTTTTCATCCTGCTTTTCCTCCCCGTTCAAATAACTTCCTTTTGAATTGACATTATGTCATTTATTATAGTATAGCAAATCCGAGCCGCCTCATACAAGAATACGGCCTCGATTCTTATGCACGTTTATCATGTACCCGCTTTATCCTTGCGGGCGTTTTCGCTTCGCACCGTAATGACGATAATTTCCGGCGACACGCCCAGCCGAAAAAGAGCGCCCCACGAGCCGTAGCCCGAGGAAACGACAGCCGTCATGGAGCCGTACTTTTTCATGCCGTAGTCGAGTTCAAAGATTCGCTTCGTCGCCGCCCGATTCGGCCAAAACTGGCCGGCATGGGTATGACCGCTCACATACAGGTCGTATCCGGCCCTGGCGGCCGGTCTTATCTGTACCGGCTCGTGTTCCATAAAAATCGAAAAAGTCTCATCCGGTGCTTTCCGTATACGCTGCAGCGGCACATGCATGTGATCGGCCATACCTGCAATATAGAAACCGTCCTTCGTCGTATAGGACTCGCCGGCCAAGCAGAGAATGCCGCTCTCCGACAAAACTCGCCGTTCCATACCGATATCGATGCCGTAATGGTCGTGATTGCCGAAGACGGCAATGCACTCGGGCACCGCATCCCGGAGAAGCCTCAATTCCGACAGCGAGCCGTCACGGAGGACAAATTCCAAATTGCCGTCAATAATGTCGCCGCCTATGAGAAGAACGTCGGGCACCGCTTCTTTCAGCTGTGCCGCCAATTTTCGTACAAAGGGCTTGCCCAGGACGATTCCCAAGTGGAGGTCACTGATAAAGGCGATACGCCGCTCTTTCGCAAGAGGCTTGCCCGTCGCCACCTCCACGCGGCGGACGACGGGATGCCTCGCCACATAGGCACCATAGCAAAGGAGAATGATTAAAATAAGCGCCGTCAGTCTGCCGTACCATTCCGTCAAAGATACTAACCCGCCATTTTTCGTAAGCATTGCGGCAAGACGCAAAAGGAAAAACGGAATCATGACGATCAGCCCGTAATACGTTGCAATAAACCAATAGCCGCCGATATGAGCCAACACCTTTGTCAACGCTCGCGGCAGTTTCAAAGCGCCCACATAGGGGATAACGAAGAGAAGCGGCGACAACGCAAAAAACACAAACCCTCTATGGCCCGCCAATACGGGAAAGGCCGTTCCGTACATCTGCCACTGCCCGATCGCTGCCAATGAGCCGAGGACGCCTAAAATAACATAAAAAATGTATCTGTGTCGATTCATACTGCATTTCCTTTATTCATTCATCATCAACGGCAGGATATCTTTTATCATCTCGCAACGCTTCATATTCGGCTCTGTCAAAATCCGAATCAATCCGCTTACACGGCCTTTGCAAAAACGCCGTGTAAAAATATAAGTCCGCTTCCTCCGCACGAGATTCTCTCCAACCGAGTTTTTTTACAACACCTGCCGCAAATAGCGAATTGCATTTTTATAGGCGATTTTATCCAAATCCTCCTGCGAATAGCCGCGCTTGCGCAGAACGTCAAAGAAATTCGGCACTTCTCCCGCATGAAAAAGGCCCTTTGTAAAACTTCCTGCAGCAGACGCGAAAAAAGGTATACGCCCTTCCAGGTAATCGCAGAAGTCGAAGCCGCAGGCCACACAGTCAATACCGACAAGGCCGGCAATATAGTCCACATGGTCGGCCAAGTCTTCTACAGTCGGCTGCTTACTCTCACTGACAAAGGTCGGCCAGGCATTCATACCGATAATACCCTTTGAAGCGGCAACGGCTTTGATTTGTTCGTCTTTCAGATTCCGCTTGGCCGGGCATACGGCATACGCATTGGAATGAGACGCCATAAGCGGTTTGGTCGCTATCTTTTCAATGTCCCAAAAGGTTTTTTCACTGGCATGGGATACGTCGACGATCATACCGAGCTCTTCCATCAGCTTTACAGCCTCCACACCTGCCTGTTTCAGGCCGGTCACACCGAGTTCATCGCCGACACCGACGGCAAACTCGTTTTCTTCATTCCACGTGAGCATGCAGTGGCGTACACCCATACGATAGAGTGCCTCCAAGAAGATCGCCCTGCCTTTAAGGCCGCTCAGTCCTTCCATGCCGAAAAGAATCGCCGTCTTGCCGACCGCACGGATGCGCTCCACATCATTACCGCTTAAGACAAGGCCTAGGACTTCTTTATTCTCCCGCAATTCCGCTGCGGCGGCGCCGAGTATTTCCAGCATGCGTGCCGTCGGGTCGTCCGTATACTGCGTTTCAATCCACACGGCCGCAATCAACGCACCCACATTTCCCTCCTGCAGGTGCGGCAAATGATATTTTTTAAAGACGTTCCGCTCTCCTGCCAAGCGCCGCATCGTTATATTGCACCACATATCGGAGTGGCCGTCGAATACGAATGACATATTATATCCCCTTCTTAATTTTCCTATAATCCCAACATACTGCCCACAATAACACCCAAATACGTACCGATGACATAGCCGAAGGTGCCGACGAGCATGCATGGCCCGACGAGCTTATACCAGCCCTGAGAAATAGCCATGCCCGCAGCCGTCGTCGGTCCGCCGATATTGGCGTTCGACGCGAGAATGATGTCTTCCAAGTCGAACCTAAAGATCTTGCCGCCAATGAAGCAAAAGGCCATATTGACAATGACGACAATGAGACAGAAGGCGAGCAGCAAGGGGGCATTCTGCACGATTTCAATAATCGACGCAGGCACGCCGATGACGAAGAAAAAGAGATAAATAAGATACGTCCCCAGTTCCTGCGCGCCGTGCATGGTTGCCGCGTACTTATGACAAAAGGTGGCAAAGCACATGGCAATGAGCGTTATCCACACGTATTGACTGCCGAAGAAGGTGTTGCACATCTGCAGGAACCAACCGGTCTTCGGAATGGCGCCGGCCAAGGCTGCGGCAAAAAATTTGGAAATCGTGACGACAATAACGGCATACATGAAATTGAAAGCAATATCTTTGAGAGAAATTTCCTTTCTGCCCCAATATTGAGCCGCCAAAGTTTCACCTTCTTCGGACTTGCCGTTGGCAATGACATCGTCAATATGGGGATGCGTATAATATTTACGGAAAAAAGCACTGCCCGCAGTACCGATAAGAATCAAGAAATAAATGGCCATGTTCAGATTGTCGGCGACAACCGTTGCCGATATGAGGCCGCCGTCTACCTTAAAAGCATCGGCCAAAGCCGTGAAGTTGACGCCGCCGCCGATATAAGAGCCCGTAATCATGGCGGCAACCTGATTGAGGCCTTTTATGCAGTCGCCGAGGGCCACATACCCGATGAGAGTCCCCGCCACCGTGCCGGCGGCACCGATGAGGAAGATGAAGAGCATCCGCCCCGTTTCGCGCCAAATTTTTTTCATATTCGCCTGCAGGAGCAGAAGCGGAATGGCGATAGGCACGGCAAATCCCCAGACAACGTCGTCAAAGATAGGGGCCGACGTAGGAATAATATTCAAATTGACCAGAAGCAGCGCAAAAATCAAGGCAATGACGGCTCCCGATATTTTTGAGGCCCATGCATATTTTTGCTCCAAGTAAATGGATATACCGGCAGCGGAAAGCATAATCGCCATCAAGACCCACGTGTTTTCAGGACTTACTAATGTATTCATATCATCCACTCCTTTCAAAGTATGATTACTCTTTATTTATGATATTCAATACATTTATATGTGTCAATCAAGCCGGTCCGTGTATACATTATTCTTTACCGCTTACGCTCCGTTTCCCCCTGCCTTCATATGGACATTTACAAAGGGAATGAGTACAATAAGGATACGCTTTTTGCTAAAGGAGATGATACTCATGAAAGCGATGA
Source organism: Megasphaera coli (assembly GCF_900095855.1). Classification (GTDB taxonomy): domain Bacteria; phylum Bacillota; class Negativicutes; order Veillonellales; family Megasphaeraceae; genus Megasphaera; species Megasphaera massiliensis_A. Next base: position 749,899 of record NZ_FMIY01000002.1, read on the forward strand.
TTCTCTATTACTCCAAATCAGGAAAGACGGAAAATCTGGTCCATAAAATCTGCGAAATCCTTCCTTGCGACACGCTCAAGGTGGAACCGCAGGATCCGTACGGCAACTACCTTATGTCGGTCATTCGCGTCCGCAGGGAACGTAAGCATCATCTCGTTCATAAGGCGGTTACGGCCATTCCTGATTTACAGGCGTACAACCTCGTCTTCGTCGGCTTCCCCGTTTGGTTTAACGATGTGCCCGCTTTCTTTGCGGATTTTCTCTCCAACTGTGATTTACAGGGAAAGATCCTCGTCCCCTTCGCCACCTCCGGCATGGACAGTATTACAAAAAGTTTGTCTACCTTGGAAACGGTCTGTGCCGGTGCGACCGTAAAGTTTCCCTTCACAAAAATTAAATGGAAAAAGAGCGATACCCAAGATTGGTTGAACACTCTTAAAACAGAGTTCGCCCATAAGTGATTAGCTTTCCCATATGTACAAAATATCCCGTAACGGGCGACATACATCGCCTATACGGGATATTTTACGTTCTCATCAATCTTCCTCTACGAGCTTAATAATTTCCGATTTGGGACCCTTCGGTTTCATCATCAAATCATAGGTTTTAATTGCCGTAACCGCCAGGGGAATACCTGCGAGAAATCCGCAAATCGCGCTGTTTTGCGCATCATAGCCATAACCGACACCGATATACCGCCCGGCGGCCGCACAAACAAGCATCAGCAAAAGAGGCAGACCGAAACACAGCACCGCTCCTGCTACCATATTGTCGTCGGGAATCGTAAATTCCACATATTCACCTTTTTTTGCGCCGATAAGATTAACCGCGTCAATGACGACATTATCCTTACACATGGACGTGCTGCAAGGTGAATACAAGCTGTTTCTGTTGGTCTGAATTTTTGCCGTTCCATCGGGAAATACGGCTTCAACCGTTCCCGTATTGGTTCTCATCAAAAACACCTCGTTTATTGAAGCAACTAATTCATATTGCTATTATATCATGCTCTTCTTTCCATTGTTACCGGCAAACGTGAGGCGAGTCGTCTGCAGGGCCGGGACAGCCGGCATCGGGATCATAAGCCAGATTATTTGTTAAAAAAGCGTTTACCGCGTCGTCGCAGCGCGCGTATACACCGCCATATAATTCCATGCCCGCTTCGCGAACCGCTTTTTGCGCGCAGCCGCCGATATTGCCGCAAATAACGACATCAATGTCCAAGGCCTTCAAAAAGTCCGTCACGGCCTCGTGCCCCTCACCCGTGTTCTCGGCAATATGAGCAGCCGTGACCGCTCCGTCTTCCACTGTATATACTTTTACCTTCTTCGTCTTGCCGAAGTGTTGAAATACTTTTCCGTCTTCATAAGGTACTGCAATTTTCATGATACATCCTCCTTACGTTTTATTCTTAAAATTATAATATAAAGAAAAAAGGCCCGCGTCAATACGAAACATGGGCCGTCCCGTCGCCGCAGTGCAGCTCAAAGACATTCATTTCCCGCGAGCAGCCCAGGCGCAGAGGCAGCCAGTGGCCCGTGCCGCGGTTGACATAACAAAGAGATTCTCCCTGTTTATAGAAGCCGCGTAAATACTTGAAACGCTTCTTGACAATTTCACCGAGGGGCATCACCTGCGCGCCGTGTGTATGTCCGGACAGGGTAAGCGGGATCTTGCGTTCCGCAGCAGCGTCGAAGAAATCCGGATGATGAGCCAAAAGGACGGTGAACATTTCACCCTGCCGCCTGCGCAGAGACCGTCCCGTATAGAGGCGGCATTCTTCACGAAAGGCGTCGTCGCCCCTGGTAAAACTGTAGTCCGTGCCGGCCAGATAAAAAGCCGTATCTTTAAAACGCTGCGGTCTGACAACTATGCCGTCGTTGCGCAAAACCGCAACGCCCGCCTTTTCAAGCATGGCTGTTATCTCGCGAATATTATGATAATACTCGTGATTTCCGTAGCAAAAGTAGACGCCGTCCGGGAAAAGGCCGACGGTCTCCGCCAGGACACGGCCGCAATCGGGATTTAAGCACATTTCGTCAATAAGGTCTCCCGTAATGACCAACATATCCGGATTTTCGGCGGCCATGGCGAGCACGCATTCACGCAAATCGCCGGCATTAAGAAATACGCCTATATGAAAATCGGAAATCTGTCCGATTCTGTAGCCGTCCAGCCCCTTGGGCAAAGCCGCAAAGGTACACGCATAGCGCAGGGTCTCAACGATGTTGTTGCCTGCAAAAAGCCCCCATCCGTTTACGGCACCCAAGGCAAGGGGCAACGCCGCAAGTCCTTTCACAAAGGTGCGCCGCGAAAAGGTATGCTCCTGCCCTTCCTTTACATCTTTTTTATGCTTCGATCTTCTTCTGAATACATAGACGAAAAAGGCCGCAATGGCGGCAACGGGAAAAAAGACGAAAAGCGTAATAAGCCAGTCCAGGGATAAAGCGGCCGCGTATTGTGCAGCCTTTACGTACGGCAAATTGCGGATGAGGTGATAGCTCTCTTCATAGAGCCCTACAATACCTACTGCCGATGCCGTTACGGCAAGAGCCGCAACAATATATTTTCTCTTTCGCCGCTTCCCGCCCGCATAGGCCCACAAAACTGCCGTTCCGGCGGAAACGACAGACATAATACTTAAAAAAATAAGTAAAAAAAGACCTCTCATTATAACAAGGCAGTCAGTTTACCGTGCGGCCCTGCCCAGGGAATTTTCGTATAGTCCGCAAGAGGCAACCACTGCCACACCTCACTTTCTTTCAATGAACCTTCTTCCACATAGCCCTCATAGACGACAAGGTGCCACTTTTTATGGGAAAAGACGTGGCGCAGCTCCTGTACTGCGGCAGGTTCCATACGCGCTGTAAGCCCCTGTTCCGTCAAACAGTCCTGCAATAATTTCACGTCCGCTTCCGCCCGTTCCGACCGGACGGACGGAAATTCCCACATGGCTGCGAGCAGTCCCTTCGCCGGCCGCCGCCGAACGAGACATTTGCCGCCCCGAATGCAGACGGCAACGGCATACCGCTCCGTAGGGATGTTTTTCTTCGTCATACGCCGGGGCAGAACCCTTTCCAGATTGACCGCCTTGGCCTCACAGAGATGTACCAAGGGACAGATATCACACTTGGGATTTTTGGGAATACATACTTGAGCGCCGAAATCCATAAGCGCTTCATTAAATTTACCGGGACAGTCTTTCGGAAGTTGACCTTCCGCCAAGGCGGTTACCCTCTTTTTCACGGTATTTGACAAAACATTGTCCTCTATTTTATAAAGACGTGCGAAGATGCGCAGCACGTTGCCGTCGACGGCCGTTACGGGCCGATTATAGGCGAGACTGGAAATAGCACCTGCCGTGTAATCACCGATACCCTTCAAGGTCAAAAGCGTCTCCTTGTCTTCCGGTATGTGACCGCCATACCGGACAACCACTTCTTTTACGGCGGCGTGCAGGTTTCTGGCGCGTGAATAATACCCCAGCCCCTGCCACTGACGCAAAACGTCGTCATCTGCGGCACTCGCCAAGTCCCGAACCGTCGGAAAGCGCTCCATCCAATTTTCGTAATAGGGTTTAACCGCCTCCACCTTGGTCTGCTGCAGCATGATTTCCGACACCCAGACGGCATAGGGATTCCGAGTCGCCCCCGTCCGCCAAGGCAAGTCGCGGCCATGCGCGTCAAACCAATGTATAAGCAAATCACTCCACTGTGAATTCGTATGCACTCATACCATCCTTACCTGTTTTTTCATAGGTGTATTAAATTATACCACATGATTTTTAAAATTATATTCAGTATGCTACAATAGAAAATGCGAGAAACGGAGGCGTGTTTGATGAGTACCGGCGACGACGAAAGAGTTCTGGAATTTAATTTAAACATAGGCAAAAAAAAGCCGGATACGATCCATCGCCATGAATCGTACTGCCCTTTTTGCGACGTTGATAACTTAAAGGGTATTTTAGCCAAAGACGGGCCTATTATTTGGCTGAAAAACGCCTTTCCCGTCTTAAAAAACACGTACCCCACCTTAATTATTGAAACGGAAAACGACGACGGTGAGTTTTCCACGTATGAGCCGGTCTATGCGGAACGACTCCTGCGCTTCGCCCTGGACAAGTGGCGTCAATTGGAAGAATCGGGACGCTTTAAGTCGGTTCTTTTTTACCGCAACTACGGCTCCATGTCGGGCGGCACCATTCGCCACCCGCACATGCAAATCGTCGGCCTTGAAGAACACGACTACCGCGAAGACGTGCACCTCCGTCATTTGCAGGGTACGCCCGTTCTCGTAACGAAAACGCTGGAAATCAACCTCTCCGACAGGCCGCTCCTCGGCTTTTACGAAATCAACCTGATACTGCGCGATCACGCCGACTTTTCTGTCTTCAGCCGCCGTTTGCAGGGCATCGCCCTGTATATGACCCGGCAATTTTCCAAGTACACGAACAGTTACAACCTGTTTTTCTACGATTTTCCCGAAGAAGCCGGTCTTTTCGTAAAAGTAGTGCCCCGCTTCCTCACCAACCCCCTTTATGTGGGTTATAAAATACCGCAAATCACCGACACTGTGTCGCGCCAACGGCTGATTGACGCGGTGCGCCGTTTTTTAACCGAAGAAAAGGAATAATATATGCGTTTATTTGCCATAGGTGATCTCCACTTATCGGGCAATCCGCCGAAGAAACCGATGGAAATTTTCGGTGAACGTTGGAAAAATCACTGGCAGCGAATTAAAGAAGACTGGAAAAACCGCGTATCCGCCGAAGATACGGTACTCATTGCAGGCGACACGTCCTGGGCCATGCACCTAAATGAGGCACAAGAAGACCTGGATGAAATCCGCGCCTTGCCGGGAAAAAAGATTATTATCCGCGGCAACCATGATTACTGGTGGGAAAGCGCAGGCAAACTGAACCGCATGGACAATAAAAATAACATGTATTATCTTTACGGCACGGTTATTCCTACGGATGACGGAGAATTTGCCGTCTGCGGCACTCACGGCTGGGTCTGCCCGGGGGATATACACTATCATTCTCCGGAAGATGACAAGCCTTACCGCCGCGAACTCCTGCGCGTGGAGCGAACCTTGCAGGAAGCGGCCGACCTCGGCTGCCGCCGCACTCTTCTTCTTCTCCACTACCCGCCTGTATGTGATTTGACCGGACCGAGCGGCTTTACGGAATTGTTGGAGCAATATAAGGTGCCGATCTGCATATTCGGCCATCTCCACGGCATGAAACCGAACACCATGTTCCCCCGCGTCTATAACGGCACGCTTCTCCATCTCGTGTCGGCAGACTATAGGGATTGCAAATTATTGGACGTAACGGAAACCATAGAGCAAGGAGCAACACAATGAGTCAAATCGCAAAAAAGCACCTTCTCGCCGGTATTATCTTCGGTGATACGGCGACAGCCGAATACGTTTACCTGCCCGGCGGCGAAGTCGGCGCCGATCAGCCTCTCTGTCTGTATGAACACGACGGCAAAACGGAGGATATCGGCCTGGATGAAGCAGGCTACCTGGTGGAGCATCTGACATTAAAAAAATGCTCCCACCCCAAACTGGGAAAAAGAGCATTTTAACATATTATCGGGGCTTGGCGACGGTGAACCAGAAGGTAACACCGTCTTTTTCATTGCGCAAACCGTAGCGCTGCTCATGCAGTGCCAGCAAGGATGCCACAATCCCCAGACCCAGGCCGTGACCGCCGAACATGCGCTTCCCGTCGCGGCTGTGAGACGAGTCGACCTTATAAAAGGGCTCCCAAATGCGCCGGTGGTATTCTTCCGGTATTTGTTCGCCCTGATTGAAAACTTCCACCATGTAATCCGTTTCTTCTTCCACGACAGTGACGCGAATCTCGCCGCCTTCCTTCGCGTAATCGATGGCGTTGGAGAGAAAGTTGTTCATAATGATGTTATAGCGGCCGGGATCGCCATACACGGGCATTTCTTCAGGAAATAGCCACGTAAGCCGCAAGTGCTTCTCTTCCGCAGGTCCTTTAAAGCGATACTGCGCCTCGTCCATGAGAGCGCCGAAATCGAAGTCGGTCAATTCCAAATGCAGTCGTCCCGCTTCGAGGCGCGACAAATTGAGCAAGTCCTTGACGAGACCGTCCATTTTGCGCGTTTCCGAGCGGATGACATAGCAATAATATTCCTGCGTCTCCTGCGGCACGTCACGCAGATCTTCCAAAGCCTCCGCATAGCCCTGAATAATGGCCAGCGGCGTCTTAAGCTCGTGAGACACGGCAGAAATGAAGGACTTGCGCATATACTCGATTTCATTGGCCTTGTCGAGCTGTTGCTGCAAGGCCGCATTGCTCTGCTGAAGTTCATCGAGAGCCGTAGCCAGACGGGACGACAGGATATTGAGACTCTCGCCGACCATATCGATTTCGTCATGAACCGGAGAAACGTCGTTCCATTTACGGGAGAAATTAAGGTGCGCCATGTCCGTCGCAATGCTTTTCAGCTCATCCAAAGGTTCCGTAAGCCGCCGCGAAAAGCGCAGGGCCCCCAAGATCGCGACGACGACCCAAAGGATGCCGAAAAAGAGAATGAACCGCTGTACGATTCTGACATTTTCCCGCAAGGGTGCCAACGGCTGGCTGATGATGACATAAGCATTTTCGCCCATACGCGTAATAAGGCTGAAGAAGCGAATGTGCTCGCCGTTCTCGTCCGTATAGTACATGACCTTGCCCAAGTCCGCGTCCTGCGGTTTGTATCCATTGAGGAGAGACGCGATAATGCGAATGTGCTGCGGCATATTCGCCTTGATGCGCTGCCTGTCTTTTTTATCGCCTTCGCTGCTGCCGGACTCAAAAATCTTGTCCGGTCCGGACGAGTAGACCAATACGCCCTGGTCGACAATAAAAATATCCGTCCCGACAGAATGCGTTATTTCATTGATTTCGTCAAAACCCGTCGGCCCTCTGACCCCGTATATTTCACTGATTGAACGCGCCGCCGTGACCATGTTGTGCTTCTGAATGCTGTAATAAATAGGCTCGAAACCGAAGCCGATGGCCATGATTAGCGTAAGGACGAAAAAAAGAGTAAAGCCGACCAGATTAAAGCCGACTTTAGCACGCAAGGAAACATTTCTCATTGTTGTTTATCATATCTGTAGCCGTAACCGCGAACGGTCCGGATGTAAGAGCCGCGGTTGCCAAGCTTGATGCGCAGGCGATTGATGTGCGTATCCACTGTACGCAAATCGCCGTAGTATTCATAGTTCCAAACTTTGTTCAAAATCTGGCGGCGGCTCAAGGCCTTGCCGGCATTGGTCATCAAGTAGTTGAGCAGCTTGTATTCCGTCGGGCTCAAATCCGTACTCTTGCCGTCAATAAGAACCTGGTGCGCTTCCCTGTCGATCGCCACGCCCTCCTTGGGAACGGCGGACGCGTCCTTTTCATCCTGTTCGCCGTGGATATGGCGGAGAAGCACTTTTAACTTCGCTACCAACAGTTTCGGGCTGAACGGTTTCGTAATATAGTCGTCCACGCCGAGGTCATAGGCAAAGAGCTGATCAATTTCTTCGTCCTTCGCCGTAATCATGACGATGGGAACCGTCGAGGTACGGCGAATTTCCCGGCATACGGTCCAGCCGTCGTAACCGGGCATCATGACGTCCAATAAAATCAAATCCGGCCGCTGTTCGTTAAAAATTTCCAAGGCCTGCTTGCCGTCAGTGGCTTCCAATACTTCAAACCCTTCAGGCCGCAAAAAATCGGCAATAAGTTGTCTCATTAATTCTTCATCGTCGGCAATTAAAATCTTTTCCATATAAGCTTCCCCCTTACAGGCTTTTTTATTTCTTTGATCACATTTTGTTCCGGCAAGTTCTCAAGCAAAGAGCTGATGCGCTCACCGTCAATGCGTATGTCACCGGCCACCTGCAAAAGCGGCACGAGGACAAAAGCGCGTTCTTTCAAATAGGGATGAGGCAGTTCCAAAAAAGGAGTGTGACACTCTTCGTCTTCCCCATAAAGAAGATCCAGGTCAATCGTGCGCATGCCCCATTTCTCCCGGCGTACGCGGCCCAACTCGCGTTCAACGGCCAGACAGCGCTGTAAGACAGCCTCACCGGGAAAGGCGGCACGGACGGCGACGACGGCATTCAGAAAATCGGGCTGATTCGTCTTGCCCCACGGCGGCGTCTCGTACAAAGACGAATAGTCCTGCACGTCTATACCCGGCTCTGCCGCCAAAGCGTGCAGGGCAGACGTCATCATGCCCTCTCTGTCACCGCTGTTGGAACCGAGGCCGATGTAAAGTCTACTCATGTCGAACCCGTTCCATGTGCACGGCTATATCGGAGAAATTCCGCCGCACAGGTGCCTGCGGCTTGTGAAGCGTCACAGCGACCGAAGCAAGCGGCGCAAACTCCCGCAGCAGGGCATCACATACGGACGAGGCAACCGTTTCGATCAAATTACGGGGTATGCCTTCGACAACTGCAGCCGTGATTAAACACACTTTATCGTAGTCTACGGTATTCGTCAAGTCATCGGTTGCCGCGGCAGCCGACAAATCCAGCCGCAAGGCCAAATCGATAATAAAGGGCTGCGGCGCCTTGCGTTCTTCCGGCAAACAGCCGTGGTACCCTTGAAAGGTCAATCCGGTAATCAAGATTTCGTCCATAATTCCCCTTCTCTATTGTATACCATGTTCACAAGTGCCGAGCAGCTCGTCGGCCACACGGCACATACGGGCAATAGGTTTTACGTCGTGAACACGCATAATGGCACAGCCCGCAAGAACACCGGCCACACAAGTCGCACCGGTTCCTTCCATGCGCTCCGTTACGGGCAAATCGAGAATCCGGCCAAGGAAGCCCTTGCGTGACGTCCCCAAGAGGACGGGATAGGGCAATGCCGTTATTTCATCTAAGTGACGAAGTATATGAAGATTCTGTTCAAAAACTTTACCGAAGCCGATACCCGGATCAAGAATGATATTTTCACGGCGTACGCCGGCATCCTCGGCAATTTGCAGGGATTTTGCAAAAAAGTTCTTCATATCCGTTATTATGTCCCCATAGTTTGTATTGTCCCGATTATGCATTATTACGACGGGGACATCATATTTCGCCGCAACTGCCGCCATGCGTCCGGGCTCTTCACTATACTGCAGCCCCCAAATATCGTTCATCATATGGGCACCTTCGCCCATAGCCCATTCGGCCGTCTCCGCCTTAAACGTGTCCACGGATACGGGAAGCGGACAATTTCTAATGATTTCCGGCAGGAACTCGGCCAACACGCTCAGTTCTTCTGCCGCATTGACGGGGACAAAGCCGGGGCGGGACGATTCGGCACCGATATCGATAATGTCCGCGCCGTCCCGCACCATTTCTTCCATATGGTATAAAGCTTTATCAAGTGTATTCCACTTGCCGCCGTCGGAAAAAGAATCGGCCGTTACGTTAAGGATACCCATGATTAAGGTCCGCTCGCCGACAGTCAGGTTTTTCCCGTCACGCCATGCGTAGGTTATACTCGACTTCACCGTATTATTCCTCCTCCAATAAGCGCAGAGCACTTTCGTATAGAGTTTCTCCTTCTTTCAGAGCACCGCAGGCGGAAACCGTCACGATGTCCGCCAGGCCGGTCTTTTCACTGCACATGGCGAGGCAGAGGTGGCGCGCCTTGACGAGCACCAACACACCGGCAGGCGTCAAGCTTTCGGCAACGGCAGCGCAAATTTGTCCGGTCAGTCGTTCCTGAAGCTGCGGCCGCTGCGCAAAGACGCGTACAACTTCGGCAAAACGTCCGAAACCGGCAATTTTCCCGTCACACGGCAAATAAACAATACTCACGGTGCCGAAAAAAGGCAGCAGGTGATGTTCACAAATAGAATAAAACGGCAGCCGCCGCACGGCAATAAGGCCTGACGACTGCGTATGTATGGGCTCGCCCAAAACGGCAACGCCGTCTTTCCGCAGACCTGCAAAAAAACTGCCGAACGCGGCGGCAACCCGTTCGGGAGTCTCTTCCATGCCTTGCGCCTTAAGGTCCAAGCCGAGAGCTTCCAAAAACTGACGGATACCGGCTGCAGCCAAATCCGTTCGTATTTCCTTTTGCATCATGCCAATCACCCCGGCTCTTAATGAATATAGTAGGTACAATAAAAAATAATACCGCCTACGATTATACAAACGGGAGATAAATACTGTTTCCACAAGGGCAGACTGTGGTATAAGTAGATTTCCTTCGGACTCAGTTCATTATAGCGAATAGATACTTTATCGCCTTTTTTAAACTCCCACTCGGTGCTGCCGAAGCGGTATTCACTCTCATAGGTCTTCCCTTTGGCCTCAAAACGGACGACGGGATAATACATCGTGCCGCTGCGTGTCTTTTCCGCACGAAAACCCAAGAGGATGCCGTCGGCATGAATCTTGCAGCGGCGCACGACACTACGCAGCTTCCAGCCGTGAAAAGCACCGAGTAAAATAAAAATTGTGCCCATCACCAAAGGGATGTCATATAATATATCCATTATCGATTTCATCCGTTTCTTTATAAAAACACACACTTTTTGTTATAATCAATTATATCATTATGCGGCTGCACCGGTTTATATATCCGTATATAACTATATGTATTGTATTCTATTGAGGTATGCCATGTCAAAACGATTCATTCCCGCCATAACGTATATGCGCGGTCTTTGCATGCTGGGAGTCATTGCCATCCACGTCGGCTCGGCAGCTTTGACGAACCCGACGCCGAATTTGGCGCTCATCGGTATATTGGAAATACTTTCCCGTTTTTCCGTACCGGCCTTCTTTTTTCTTTCCGCCTTCGGTATGTTTTACAGTCAGCCCTTGTCGGCACCGTTTATCTATAAAGATTATTTAAAGCGACGTCTGCGCACGGTTCTTCTGCCTTACCTGACATGGTCGCTCTTTTATCTGCTCTACTCGGCCCTTCTCGGTCATACTTGGACGGGCTTTCAGCCGGCCAATCTGGTGAAAACACTTTGGTACGGCCTGGCCATGTACCATATCTACTTTCTCGTCATCCTTCTGTGGTTTTATCTCCTCATGCCCTTATGGCGCCGCCTCTTACGCCTCATGATGAAGTGTCCTGTGCACAGTTTTGCGATTCTCTTCACAGGCAATTTGATTTTTAACTTCTATTCCAGCTATATATGGACCTTCACGGGAACAAGTCAAGTCCTGCAGGACGCCTTTAACTACCGTTTGAATTGGGTCGTCTTTCATTATTTGTTCATCTTCATGTTCGGTGCCTTTGCGGCCGAGAAATTCACGCCCTTCATGGAGAGAATCAAACGGCTCGGTACACTCGTCAATGTCCTGCAAATACTTTCTGCGGCCGGAATGTTGTTCGCCTACTGGGGAGTCATGCATTATCTTCATTACGACGCCCTTTCCGCCGTCTACACAGTCCACCAGCTCAGCCCCGTCGGCATGATCTATACGGCAACGACCATGATTTTCCTTCTCTATCACTGGCAGTGCCGCCCCGTGGGAACTCTTACGGACAAAATTTTCTCTCACCTGGGCAACTTCTCCTATCCCATCTACCTGGTCCACCCCGTATTCCTCAGTATTTGCACCGGCACGGCAGCCCGCTTCGGCATTCCCTTGCGGGCGAGTTTAATTATAGTCATCTATATTTTCGTTACCCTTTCTTCGTTCTGCTTTGCGGCACTTCTGCAAAAGCTTCACCTGCCAAAATCCCTCTCCTGTTGCCTGCGCGGAAAATAAAACAACTTATAAACAAGGTTCAAACGCTCCCCGTTTTGTCGTTTACGGTCAAAAGAAGGAGTGTAATTTTATGTGTTAAAGGCATTTTTAGTATAATATTTTCTTATTGATTACATTTCTTCATTGCTCAAGTAATTTTTAGGAATATAGCTGTTTATACTTTTATTTGTTCTAAAAATATTCGTTTTTAGATAAAAATAATATAAATATTTATTTTTTACATGTGTTTTCAATTAAACCGTTAAACCTTATACCTGTTTTCAAGAGTCCGGAAAAATGCTATGCTATAGTGAGTTAAGAGAAACGGCGGGGAAACGCAAGTATTGAAATGAAGGGAGAGAATTACGAGCATCCCTGCAACGAAAGACAAGCGCCGCAAGATGTACAAAAAGTGAGTGCAAACGTATTAAGGAGGTTTCTGTTTATGAACAAGTATCTTGCATCCGTAATCGAAAACGTCAAAGCAAAACACGCAAATGAACCGGAATTCGTGCAAACTGTCGAAGAAGTATTGTCTTCTTTGGAACCGGTCATTGAAAAACACCCGGAATACGAAAAATATGACTTATTAAATCGTATTGTCGAACCGGAAAGAATGTTTACGTTCCGCGTTGTCTGGCAGGACGACCAAGGCGCATATCATACGAATATCGGCTATCGCTGTCAGTTCAACGGCGCTATCGGACCGTACAAAGGCGGTTTGCGTTTCCAGAAAAACGTATACCCCGGTATCATTAAGTTCCTCGGCTTCGAACAAATTTTCAAAAACGCTTTGACCGGTCTGCCCATCGGCGGCGGCAAAGGCGGCTCCGACTTCGACCCTGCAGGGAAATCGGACGCAGAAATCATGCGTTTCTGCCAGAGCTTCATGCAGGCTCTCTATCGCTACATCAGCCCGGACATCGACGTCCCTGCCGGCGATATGGGCGTAGGCGGACGTGAAATAGGCTTCCTCTACGGCGAATATCGTCGTCTCAAAGGCACCTTTGAAAACGGCGTTCTCACGGGCAAGGGCTTCAGCTACGGCGGCTCCCGCATTCGTCCGGAAGCAACGGGCTACGGTGCCGTTTACTACTTGGAAAACGTGTTGAAGCACGACAATGTCGATATTAAGGGCAAGACCATTGCCGCTTCGGGCTTCGGTAATGTTTGCTGGGGTATTTGTAAAAAGGCTGCCGAATTGGGCGCTAAAGTCGTTACCCTCTCCGGTCCGGACGGATACATTTACGATCCCGACGGTGTCACAACACCCGAAAAGATCGACTACCTCCTGGAAATGCGCACAAGCGGCCGCAATCTCGTACAGGACTATGCCGACAAGTTCGGCGTCGAATTCCACGCAGGCCAGAAGCCTTGGGGCGTGAAGGCGGACATCGTCATGCCGTCGGCTATGCAGAATGACGTTCACATGGAAGAAGCAAAACAAATCGTTGCCAACGGTGTTCGTTACTACATTGAAGTTGCCAACATGCCGACAACAAACGAAGCCTTGAAATTCTTAATGGAACAAAAAGACATGGTTGTCGCTCCGTCAAAGGCTGTAAATGCCGGCGGCGTATCCGTATCGGCTCTGGAAATGAGCCAGAACAGCGAACGCCTGGTTTGGACAGCAGAAGAAGTCGATGCTCGCCTAAAAGAAATTATGGACACTATCTATAAGAACTCCGTTGACGCGGCTGAACGCAACGGCTTGGGCTACAATCTCGTAGCAGGTGCCAATATTGCCGGCTTCGAACGCGTTGCTACGGCTATGATTGAACAAGGCGTATTCTAAAAGCTCCCCCCTGACGGGTCGCAAACACCCCGTCCGTCAAACGGACCTTTTACTGTGATGATTATAGTTTCGGCCCGCATAAAAAAAGACGAGTCAATACAATCGTATTGGCTCGCCTTTTTTATTATTTAACGGCCGAGCAAGGCTCTAAAGGAACCGTCCCGCGTATCTGACTCTTCTCTCGGATGAACGTTGTAAATGGAGAGCGTCAAAGCGTCCGGATAGTTCGTAAAGTCCAAAAATTCACCGTCTGCAATATAGTAGACGCCGCCCTTTACCGGAACCGCTCCCATCGGATAGAGGCGGGCAAATTCTTCCGGTGCCGTTTTGCAGTCAAAGCCCGTCCGGTCAAGACGACGGTCGCTCGTTGACTTGAAGGTGACGGAAACGACCCGCCCCACTTCAAAATCCATTTGGAAGCCGACTTTGTCGTAATACCACGTTTCTTTCTGCGGCGTATAGCGGGAACGGTCGGGCTTGCCGTAAATTGCTTCTACTGCAGCCATGGTCATGCCCAGATGCACGTCGCCTATCGATTCGTAGTACGCGTCATAGCTGTACGGCGAAAGGTTCCAAATATCATCAATAATGAGCTGTTCATGCATGCCCATGCCGCTGTGTTTTACTTGAATGTCGCGGATACGAGCGGATTCACGGATTTTAAAATTACCGATCGTTTCCGTCGGCGTATAGGTTACTGTGCCGCTAAGTACGGGGCACCCGTTAATGTATCCGCCCTCAAGAGACATGATATATCGGCCGTCGCTGTCGTACCAGTTTTTATTCCACTGACTCATCATTGCTTCGGCGGCTGCCCCGTCGACGGGCTGAGGCACTGTATCCGCACCTTGCCCGAATGTTGCCGATCCGACCGTAAGAGCTACGGTAAGAATGCCGAAAACAAAGCTCTTCCATACTTTTTTCATATAATAGTCCTCCTTCCGCAAAAACTTAATTTCGTCTATGATTACATACTTTTTCCGTTTCGTCAAACCGTCCTGCTTCTTCCCGGCAGCGCTCCGTTTTTGAAAGGCGGCATGATACACCGCCTTGACAAGGCTTTTTTCCGTGTTTATAGTAATCTTAATATTTAAGTTATATAGGATATTTCTCAGCCGATCCGTTTTTCCTGTAAAGAAGGTTTGATAATGAACAAGACCGATTTGGAAACTGCCGCCTTTGCCGCCGTCCGTGCGGCGAAAGGCAAACGCGTCTTTTCCTTTTCTCATAAAAACCGCTTATATTACGTAAAATGCCGTAAACGGAACGGCCGCAACAATTTTGCCAAAAGCGACACCGACACGGCCTTTTATCGGGAGGTTTACAAAATAGACGCCGTCAACAGTCGCCTCCCTTTGGCGCCGGTCATCGTCTTTCGGGCCGACGACTTCTTCGTCATGGAAGAAAGCGGCACACCGCTGCAGGTCATTGCCAAAAAACAGCCTCTTGAAGAAGCAACAACCGTCTTTTATGAAGCAGGCAAGACCCTGGCCCTCCTGCACAGCCGTAATTTATGGCACGGCCGCCCTGCTCTGCGGGATATTGTGTGGGACGACGAAGAAAAGAAGATCACCTTCCTCGACTGGGAAAATGTGGTGCCTCTCGTTAAAACGGATTACCGCGTTACGGATCTCTTTCTTTTTCTGCACAGTTGTTTTCGCGAAGAATGGCCTACGGCGGAACGCATTGACAGCGCCGTAGCCGGATACCGCTCCGTCCCGTCCGAGGCGTCCCGTTTTTACGACGTCGATGCCTTTATCAGGAGCCACAACCGCATTTTTTCCATTTGCCGCGCCCTGTCGGCTTTTCACTGGATTGACGTCGTCTCCGTCACTGCAACGGCGGCGTACATAAAAAAAATATTGGCAAAGTAAGCTGAAAGAGCCGCATATAAAAGTGTATGCGGCTCTCTTCATTTCCCTTTTATGCCTCGTTGTCCTCACTGCGCGTAATTTTGTACAAAAGTGCGTTGCAAACGGCGGCAGCCACGTTGCTGCCCCCTTTACGGCCGCGGGCGACAATATACGGGACGGGATACTTCGTAATCAGTTCCTTTGCCTGAATGACATTGACGAAACCGACGGGGACGGCAATGATAAGCTCAGGCTTAATCTTATCCTCATCCATAAGTTCCGCCAGTCGGACGAGGGCTGTCGGCGCGTTGCCGACGGCAATAATGACAGGACCTTCGATTTCGGCGGCTTTTTCCATGCACGCCGCGGCCCGCGTCGTCCCTGCTGCCGCGGCCTTTACGGCAACGTCGGCGTCGGCCATAAAGCAGGCCTTCGTGCAGCCTGTTTTTTGCAGGGCTGAGCCGTTAATTCCCATAAAGGCCATATTTGTGTCCGTCACGAAAGTGCAACCGCCGCGAATAGCCTTCAGGGCCGATTCTACAGCATCGTCGCTGAAGGAGAGATTACGGGCGTAGTCAAAATCGGCGCTCGTGTGGATGACACGCATAATAATATCCGCCTTTTCCGCATCCAACGTAATTTCACCGAGCTCTTCCCGAATTATTTCCATACTCCGCTTTTCTATATCCGCCGGTAAAACGTGGTCCATTTCCATCGTTTATTTCTCCTCTTTACGCCACAGGGCACAGGCATTTACCAAGTTTTCCGCCACATGGGGGGCGCCGCAAAAATGAATGTGCGCATATCCTGCCCAAAGGTTTTTCTCTACATGCAGATCCCGCCAAATTCGCCTGCTTCCTTCCTTGGTCACCGTAAAAGCCGTGCCGTCTTCACTTGTTTCAGAATAATGAAACTCATGAGCATGCAATACGTCGCCTGCTTTACACAAAAAATTGTCTTTCCGAGCCGTCAAGGTTTCATACCCGAAGCGTTTCAGCGACCGAGTCATTTTCACGACACCCGGCACTGCTCCGACCATGGGCAATACAGTATTATTGTACTTAATGGCTGCCGCTAAATACATAAAACCGCCGCATTCGGCAAAGCAGGGCATGCCGGCTTCTATGGCTGCGGCAATGTTCTTTCTCATAGCCTCGTTGCCGCTTAATTCCCGGGCGTACAGCTCGGGATACCCGCCGCCTATATAAAGGCCGTCGCAATCCGGTAAAGCAGCATCCCGTACGGGGCTGAACGGAATGAGGTCGGCGCCGAGATGCTCCAGAAGCCTCAAGGCCGCATCGTAATAAAAGCAAAAGGCTTCATCTTTCGCTACGGCAATATGTACTCGCTTTGCTGCAGGCGCCGTCTGCATTTCGTACGTCAAGGGCGGCGCCGACTCGGCCAAAGACAGAAGACCGTCCACGTCGAGAGCTTTTTCGGCCGCCTGTCCCAATATGTCTACACGATTCGTCAAATCCTTTATTTCGTTGGCCGTCACCAATCCCAGGTGACGGCTCGCTATGACCGCTTCTTCCATATAAGGCAGACAGCCGTACGCTTTAAGGCCCGACTCTTTCTCCCACAGTGCCTTATAGTGTTCATAAACGGATTGACGCACATTATTGACAACGAATCCTTTTATGCCGCTGTCGGCGCGAAAACCGGCCATACCTTTCAGCACGGCCGCAATCGACGCGGCCGCACCCTTGCCGTTGACGACAAGGACTACGGGAGTCTGCGTCACCCGCGCTAAGTCGTAGGCGCTATAGTCGCACGAAAGTCCGAGGCCGTCATAAAATCCCATGGCCCCTTCGAGAACGGCTACAGTTTTCTCTTCTCCCGCCTCACAGAGAAGACGTTTGGCCACTGCCTCTCCCCTGCCGTGACCGCCGAAGAGAAAAAGGTCCAAGTTATCCGACCGGGTACCCGTCACGACGGAATGAAACATGGGATCAATGTAATCGGGACCGCTTTTAAAGGCACAGACGGCACATTTTCGCTTAACGAGCGCCCGCAGAAGAGCGCAGGTCACGGTCGTCTTGCCGCTGCCGCTGGCAGGCGCCGTCAAAAGCAGGCGCGGCACGGCCTTACGCGCCATGATCCGCCTCCCGAACCGCAGCACTCATGACATAGACCGGGTTCTGTCCTTCCATGAGCGTATACGCGCCGACCTTACGGTCTCTCGCCGCAAAGAGCTGTACCGTATTCAGCACGCAGGACGGCTTATCCTTATAATACTCCGTCACGGCGGCAACCGTCTCAAGCGTAATAGCCGTAATGACAATACGGCAGGACGGATTTTTGCCGTACAGCTTGTCTAAAATAAGGGCAATCTCTCCCTTCGTGCCGCCTATAAAAGCGCAGTCCGGCCGTTCTATGCCGTCCATTGTTTCCGTGGCATTGCCGGCTATCAGGTGCAGATTTTCCGCGCCGAAGCGTTCCTTATTTTGCTGCACCGAGCTGAGAGCTTCAGCTTTCAGTTCAAAAGCATATACTCTTCCCAGCGGCGCCTGAAAAGCAAGTTCCACGGAGCACGACCCCGTCCCGGCGCCTATATCATATATGATGTCCGTCACTTGCGGCTGCAGCTTTGAAATGGCAAGAGCACGCACTTCCTGCTTTGTCATGGGAACTCTGCCGCGGTGAAAGAGCTCGTCCTCCCAACCGTGAACGGGCCGCACAGGTAAAGATGCGTTATCATTAAAAATCATCATAACCGCCAAGGATGAAAAATCTTTTTCCCTGATATCGGCTGCCGCAGTACGCGTAATTTTCTCATTATCATAAGACAGGTTTTCGCCTACCGCCACCTGTACATTTTCCAAGCCTGCTGCACAAAGTTCGGCACACAAAGCGCGTACGGAATTATCTCCTCCGGTCAGGCAGAAAACTTTCTCATGTGTCATAACCGCCGCAGTGAGCGGAGTCTGCCTGCCGTGGCGGCTGATGACAAAGGCATCTTCCCACGCCGTCCCGATAAGGGCGGCAAAATAGACAAGGCTGCTTATACCGGGATGGCGTATAATCCGGCAATCCGGAAAATCCGCGATCCCCTTGGCCAGGCTGAAAAAACCGACATCTCCCGAGACGAGAACGGCCAGGCAGTCTTTCTCTCCGTCCGCAGCAGCGGCGATGTCACGAATTTCCGCTGCCTTGAAAGTAGACACAAGCCGCTTTCCCCGGCACAGCGCCTCATCCAGAAGGCGCACATCGCCGACGAGTATGGTCGCTTCCGCCAAGGCACGGCGCGCTTTTTCCGTCAATAATTCGGGATTTCCCGGTCCCATGCCGATTACATGTACTGTGAGCATTCTCATTTCTCCGCATAAGTCTCTAAAAATTTTACCATTTCATCATACGCAATACCCGTATCTTCCGGCCGCTCAATGACGATAAGCCTGGCACCGGCCTCACGGGCGGCAATGAGCTTTTCTTCAAAGCCGCCGACGGCGCCGGAATTTTTCGTCACTACAAAGGCTGCCCCGGCGCTCTTGAACATTTCCCTGTTCAAGGCTACGGAAAAAGGCCCTTGCATGCAAATGAGCTGCGCCGGCGAGAGGCCGAGGTTCAATGCTTTATCCAAAGAATCGCGAACCGGTAAAATTCGGACAATGAGCCGTTCTTTAAAATGACGCAGCTTTATAAAGACGGGCAAGTCCTTGCTGCCTGTCGTTAAAAAAATCTTCCCTTCCTGCCGTCCCAGCCAGTCTGCAGCTGCTTGAGGGGACGAAAAGCGCAAGCATTCCGCCTCATCTCCTTCCGGCCGGAGCAGGCGTTTATAAAGGACTTCTTTTTCAGCGCAAACGCGGCGCAACGTCTCCGTCACAACGGCAGCATAAGGGTGCGTCGCGTCGACGACAAGATCCGGCGCGCAGTCGTCCAAAAAGCGGCACATATCGGCCTCATCGAGGCGCTTGTCAAAGACGGTCACATGTTCTCCCGCCTCGACGAGAGAGGCGCCGTATTCCGTGGCAACCGTAACGAAAATCTCCCAATTCTTAC
Organism: Megasphaera coli; assembly: GCF_900095855.1. Classification (GTDB taxonomy): domain Bacteria; phylum Bacillota; class Negativicutes; order Veillonellales; family Megasphaeraceae; genus Megasphaera; species Megasphaera massiliensis_A. Next base: position 769,285 of record NZ_FMIY01000002.1, read on the forward strand.
GGGCCAACTCCTCTGCAAGACGCCGCCCTTCCGTCGTCCCTGCAGCTATCCAAATGCGCCGGTTCATAGGCGATAGCCGCGCGGCGTCACGAGTCGGCCTTTGAGGTTCCGCGTTTGACTGTTGCCGATAATGACGGTCGTAAACATATCGGCTTTTGCCTCTGCCAGTTCGGCCAAAGTTGTAAGGACGGCCGACTCGCCGTCCCGGCCGATATTGCGGACAAGGCCGCAGGGCGTGTCGCCCGTTCTGTACTCGCGAATATGGGCACAGGCCCTGGCCAAATAATCGGGCCGGCCTTTGCTGCCCGGATTATAGAGACAAATAACGAAATCCGCGTCGGCCGCCGCTTGCAGGCGCTTGACGATTTTTTCCCACGGCATCATTAAGTCGCTGAGCGAAATAAGGCAAAAATCGCTGCAAAGAGGCGCACCGAGGAGTGCCGCGCCGGAGCAGGCAGCCGTAATACCCGGGACGACTTCCAGTTCCACATCGCCGTAAGGCTCGGCCACTTCATACATAATGCCGGCCATGCCGTATACACCGGCGTCGCCGCTGGAGACAAGGACAACGACCTTTCCTTTTTGCGCTTCTTCCAGGGCCATGCGGCAGCGGTCAATTTCTTTTTTCATGCCCGTAACGATATATTCTTTTTTGGGAAAGCGATCTTTAATAAGGTCAATATATGTCGTATATCCGGCAATGATGTCGCATTCCTGCAAGGCCTCGACGGCACGGTACGTCATTTCCTCCGCTTTTCCCGGTCCGAGGCCGACTATATAAATTTTTCCGGACATGCTCTCCTCCAATCAATACTCCCACGCAATGGCGCCCGTCTCACAGGCAACGGCAACGGTTATGCCGTTTTTTGCGTATTTTTTCACTATAAGCTCGGCCGCATCGGCACCGGCCAGGGCAGCCCGTTCACAAACGTTATCGACGCCGACCGCAGCCGCTACAAAGTCTGACGACGCTTCGGTCCCTTCAACCGCCCCCAGCTCGGCGGCATCGTAAAAACGCAGGGGCACATCGAAACAGGCGGCCGTTTCGGCAATCCCCGCCTCGTCGGTTTTAATATCAATCGTATTTATATCTTTTACAGACTGCAGGGCCAAGTGATTATCCTGAAAGACGGCTCTGATAAGTTCACAAATGGCGGTTCCTTTCTTGCCGCGCCGGCAACCGACACCGACATGGAGCACCTTCGGATAAACGGCAACGGTGACCGCAAAGGGGCATACATCCGTATGCGCCGTGAGGGCAATGCCGACAGGGCCTTTATCGGCAACAAACAAACCGGACGGCATCGTTCCCGTCAACGGAAACTCGCTGAAAACGGCGGCACCTTCATGTTCCAAAGCAGCAGAGGCAAAGGCCTTTGCCTCTTTAAGAGACGATAAGGCGAACCCTTTGCGGGCAGCCCATTCATCTACGGCAAAAAGGCCGTTCACATCGGTCGCCGTCGTAAGGATCGGTATCGCCCCCAAAGGCGCGGCTAAAAGTCGCGCCAACCCGTTGGCTCCGCCTATGTGGCCGGAAAGAAGCGGTATAACGAAGCGGCCGCTTTCATCGCTAAGAAGAACCGGCGGATCCGACGCTTTATCCTTAATATGCGGCGCAACTGCACGGACGGCGATTCCCGCCGCGCCGATAAAAATGAGGGCATCCTTCTCTTGAAAACCCTTGCCGACAATTTCATATAGAGACGGCACAATTTCCGTAAAAGCATCATCACGGCCGGCCAGACGGGAAACGGTATATATTCGGCTCTCATATCCGTACAATCGCAAGGCCCGCCCGATGCACAAGGCCGTCTGCCCCGCCTTGGCCGTAAAAAAGAATATTCGCGCCTTCATTATATCACCTGCTCAATCCTTTTTCTCGACTGCGGCCCTGCGGCAGGCATGAGAAAAGGTCGGATCATAGAGCCGGCTCCGCTCGTAAGCACTCGCCAGGAAAGGGCCGACAAGGACGAGAGCCGTTTTGATAATGCCCGCATCCGATGCGGTTTGCGCCAATTCGCCTACAGTGCAGCGGAAGACCTTTTCATCGGGCCACGACGCCTTGTATACGATGGCAGCCGGCGTTGCAGCCTTGTAACCGCCGCGAATGAGTTCACTCGTCAACTTATCGAGAAGTCCCGCACTCAGGAAAATGATCATTGTCGCCCGATGGGCACTGTAATCCGCGATAGTCTGTCTGTCGGGAACGGACGTACGCCCTTCCATACGCGTAATAATGACGGACTGACTCACGCCGGGCAGTGTGTATTCGCAGCGAACGGCAGCTGCCGCTGCGGAGAAAGAGCTGACGCCGGGCACATTTTCATAAATAATTCCCAGTTTGTCGAGCTCGTCCATTTGCTCACGAATAGCACCGTATAAGCTCGGGTCGCCCGTATGAAGGCGGACAACTATTTCATCCCGTGCGGCCGCCTCCTTCATCGCCCCGATGACTTCTTCCAGTGTCATGGACGCACTGTTCATGACGCGGCACTTCTTGCGGGCGTAATGCAAAAGTTCCGGATTGACGAGAGAACCCGCGTAAATAATGAGATCCGCCCGTTCCAGGAGCGCTTTGCCGCGGACCGTAATCAAGTCGGCCGCACCCGGCCCGGCACCGACAAAATATACCATTACGGCTCATCCCCCTTTTTTACAAGGATAACGGAAAAGTACGAGTTCTCCAGCGCATCGACCAAACGGGGATACAACGCTTCTCCTTCAAGACCGCACCGTTCCGCCAGGGACGCCCTGTCTATGAGTTTCTTGCGCCGCAGTATGTCCTTAATTTCTTCCAATTTACCGGACGGTTTCATAATAACCGCATTGTCCGCCTCGTCAAGGAGCGTTTCCACCTTTTCATGCATTGCCGGCACGATGATAAGGGACTCATTTTTCTTGCATAAATCCGTCTTTAAGGCAGCGGCGGCAGCTGCAAAGGATGTAACACCGGGCACTGTTTCCGTATAGAACCCGTCCGCCGCAACACGACGCCGTACGTACGTGCTCGATGCGTATACCGTCGGACAGCCGAGCGTAAAGAGGGCCACATCTTTACCGTCCCGTAAACGGGCTTCCACTGCAGCCGCATTCTCGCCGTGAGCTCTCGCCAAAACGGCTTCGTCTCCGGTCATGGGAAAATGCAGGGTCACAACTTCCTTGTCTTTCATTTCAAGACTGTCTATCAGCCGTATAATATTTTCCAGTATGAATTTGGCAGTCATCTTGCCGGCATGTCCCTGAGGCAGGGCCCAAACGGGGCATGACTTCATGCAGCGCACCGCTTTCAGCGTAACCAGCTCCGGATCTCCCGGTCCCACACCGACAGAAAAAAATTTTCCCTTCATAGTCTTTTCCTTCCGTTCCCATGAAATACCAGCAAGTTCTCCGCGCCGGCCGTCATACCGAGAACGCCATACGTATTGGAAAAGATAATAGCCTCCGTTTTGAGAGCACCGTGCACACGGTCGTCCATATAATAGGCAATTTTTTTCAAAGCTTTGTCCATGACCGCCTCGAGCAGGTTCTCCCGCTTCAGTATGTCAACGGCAACATCCGTCGTCACGCTCTCGTATATGGCTCGCCCTATTTTCCTGTCGGCACCGGCAAACATGGCTTCCATAGCCAGAAACGTTGTTCTCCCGTCGGCATAACGGGAGTGCGTGTTCATAATTCCCTGAGCCAATTTAAGGAGTTTGCCCGCATGGCCGATGAGGAGGATGTCTTCAAAGCCGCAATAAGCGGCGTAGTCCAAGAGCTCGCCTACATAGTTGCTGCACGTAATTCGATTTTCCGCAGTAATGCCCCATTCTTTCCGGCTGAAGTCGACGCCGTAGTTGCCGAAAAAAGCGAGGACGTGACGGTCTCCGGCAGCGCGGCGGGAATCCATTTCCACGTGAATCGTATCGACGAGAGCCTGTTCGCTCATAGGGTCTACAATTCCCGTGGTGCCCAAGACGGATAACCCGCCTTCAATGCCCAACTTGGGATTGAAGGTCTTCTTGGCAAGCTCGGCACCGCCCGGAATGGAAACGGTCACCTTCATGCCGCCACGATAGTCGTACTTGTTCATGACGGCCTGTACTGCTTCCGTAATCATACGTCGCGGCGTCTTATTGATGGCCGGACCGCCGACAGGGGAAGAAAGGCCCGGTTTCGTCACCGTGCCGACTCCTTCACCGCCGCAAAGAATGATGCCCGTGTCCGCCGTAAGTTCGGCCGTCACAAAAATAAGGAGGCCGTCCGTTATGTCCGGGTCGTCACCTGCGTCCTTTCGGACAGCCGCGCGGGCGCCGTGCAAAAGAAATGTCGCTTCTTCCGGCTCAAGCTCCAGGACAATTCCCTTGGGCGTCTTGATGCGGACCAGGTTGACAGGTTTACGGGACAAGCTCATTTCCGCAGCCACACTTGCGGCGGCAGCGGCACACGTACCCGTCGTATACCCATAACGAAGCGTCTTTCCTTCTTTTACGGCATAGTGTTCCCATTTCATAACAGAGGCCTCTTCATATTTTTATTTTAAATTCCCATCCATTCTATCACGAATGATTATCGTTTTTCCAGAGCATTCCATGCTTCGTTAGCGCGTTCTACAAACATCTTACGAACCGCACCGTTTTCACCCAGACCGTGAATGTACGTATTCACGGTGAATCCTTCCGCTTCAAGAACACTCTTGTGCGAATCCGGTTCGGCACCGGCCATATCGTTGTTTGCGTGATCGCCTGCGACCATCATCATGGGCATAAGCGTCACCTTCTTGATACCTTTGGCTTTAAGCTGCGGCATTACCGTATCAAGGTGAGGCCAGCCTTCAACGGAATAAACAAAGACATTACCGAGATTTGCCGCATCCAACCGGTTCTGAACGACCGAATAGTAAGCATTTGCCGGATGGGGCGTACCGTGTGCCATAACGAGAATCGCTTCGTCTTGCGCAAGTTTCGGGAACTGCGTGGATAAAGCCTGTACGAATTCTTCCACGTCATCACGCTGCTCTTCCTGACCCATCCAGTACATAATCGGCGTGCCGACAGTCATTTTTTTGAAGTCTTTCTTGTACAGATCATAAATAGCCGTATCATAAGCATATTCCATGCCCGGAATGACGTCGAGAGACGTAATGGCCACACGTGTATAGCCGTCTTTCTTCAAATCGGCCAAGGCTTTTTCCGGTGTCGGAATCATAAGGCCTTCGTTTTGCCCGATACGGTCTACGATAATGTGGGACGTAAACGCGAGAACAACTTTCGTATCGGGATGAGCCGCCTGAATTTCGGAAACGGTCTTGTTAATCGTCTTTTCCCGGCTGTCCTTAAAAGTCGTGCCGAAGCTGAGCACCAAAATGGCATCTTTATCGGGCGCATTCTTCATCGCTTCATTTTCGTATACGCGCACACCGATTTCAGCGGCTTGCTTCAGTGCGGGCGTAGCGTCCTTAACTTCCGGATTGAGCGAATACCCTGCCTGTGCGGGCACGCCCGTAATCACACCGAAGGATGCAACTGCAAGCGTTACGAGGCACATTCTTTTCAACATTGTCTTTTTCATAACGACACTCCTTTTATAAAATAATGTATTATTTATTTACCGGCAGAAAAGCTTTTTCCCCCGAAAGAGACATAAACTCTCCGACAGTAATACAAAACACGGAATGAATCAGTTCCGGCACGATAACCTCCCTTGCATTGCCGGCAGCCGCAATACGGCCATACTTCATGGCAACGGTCTTATCCGTATACTTGATGGCCTGGTTGATATCGTGCAGGACAACAATGACGGTTGTCCCCGTTTCTTTTTGCAGCTGCCTGAGCAGTTCCATAATTTCCAGCTGATGGCGAATATCAAGATAGGTTCCCGGCTCGTCGAGGAGTAATATTTCCGGTTCCTGCGCCAAGGCCATGGCGAGCCAGACACGCTGCTGCTCGCCGCCCGAAAGGGTATGGACCGGCCGTTCGGAAAAACCGGCCGTCCGCGTGATTTCCATGGCCTTTTGTACAGCCAGACGGTCTGTCCTGCGGGCCGCACGAAAGGGACGTATATGGGCAAAGCGGCCGAGCTCGACAAGCTCCTTTGCCGTCACCTTTCCCGGCAGTTCATGCTGCTGCGGTAAAATAGCAATATGCCGCGCCAGCTCTCTGCGGCCGTACGAATGTAAATCCCGGCCGCCTACGCTAATCGTACCGTCGTATGTACCGATGAGACGACACATGCAGCGAAGGAGTGTGCTTTTCCCGCAGCCGTTCGGACCGATGACGGAGATTATTTTCCCTGCTTCAATATTCAGACTTATGTTATGCAGAATTTCCTTATTGCCTGCAGTACAGGACAGGTTCTTTATTTCCATGGCGACGGGACTCATTACACTTCCCTCCTCAATAGAAATAAAAAGAACGGTGCACCCCAAAAAGCCATGATAATGCCGACGGGAAGCTCCATAGGCGCGAAGAGAAGCCTAGCCAATGTATCGCTGCCCGTGACGACGGCAGCACCCAAGAGAGCCGACGCCGGCATAATATATCGATAGTCCGTGCCGATTAAAAGGCGTGCCATATGCGGTATAATAAGGCCGACAAAGCCGAGCAGTCCCGCCACGCTGACGGCACTGGCCGCAAGCAGTGCCGCAAGAGCTGTAAAAATAATGCGCGTCCCTTCCACATTGAGGCCGATGCCCTTAGCCGCTTCATCGCCCAATTGGAGGATATTTAAATAGTACGCGCCTAAACAGCTGAGAAGCAGCCCCGCAATTGTGTACGGCAAGATGAGCTGCACGTCCGTCCAGCTCTTGGCGGCAAGGCCGCCGACCATCCAGAGAAGGGCACCATGGACGCGGTCACTGAAAAAGATGAGAAGTCCCGAAATACAGGCACCCAACAAGGCCGAAACGGCAACGCCCGCCAGAATGAGGCGCACAGGCCTGATGCCGTTTTTCCAGGCTAGGAGGTAGACAATACCTGCCGCCGCCATAGCGCCGCAGAAGGCACTCGGCACGATAAGGGCCGTATAGGCCGGCAGGACTAAAATAACGGCAATGCCGGCCAGGCCGGCTCCCGAAGAGACGCCGATAATATGAGGATCCGCCAAGGGGTTGTGCATGACCGCCTGCAGGATGGCTCCGGCAAGAGCCAGGTTGATGCCTACGAAAACGCCGGTAACCGTCCGGGGCAGGCGAATATTCCAAATAATCTGATCCGTCGTCGTCGACTGCGGCATTACGAGAGACTCTGCAACCCGTTCGAGCACAATATCGGCCGCGCCAAAAGAGACGGAGAGGACGAAGAGGCAGAGAGCCGCACCCGTAAAGAGAAGAAGCATCCCCCACTTACGCCGCCGTATAGAAGAAATTATCATAAACCGCTCTCCGGATAAACGAGTTTGGCCATATATGATACGCTTTGGGGATAATGAAGCCCCGGATTTAAGAGGAAGAGATTTTCCGGCAATGTATACACTCTGCCAGCCCTGACAGCGGAAAGAACGGACCAGGCCGGACTGTTCTCAAAGGTTTCTTTCATTATTTTCTCTATTTTTTCTTTTCGCCCCATGGTCGTAATGAAAATGACATCCGGATCCGCCTCGGCAAGACGTTCCATGCTGTATGGTACTTGCGCAGCGTCCGTCTTTACTTCACCTGCGGCGGCAACATTCGTAAATCCGAGCAGTTCGGCACAGGAGCCGGCAATAGAGTTGGGCATTTCTACGGAAACCTGACTGGGCGTGGCATGAATAATGACTATTTTTTTCCCTTCTTGCGGCACCCTCGCCTTTATAGCGGAAATTTCCGCATCCATCAGATCCATATGGGCCTTGGCCATATCGGCCTTGCCGTAGACTTTGCCGAAAATTTCCATATTGCGCTTAACATCGGCATATGTTTTGGACGAAAGGACGATGACGGGAATGTCGTTTTGCTCGAATAACGCCACCAGCTCGCCGTGCTGCGACTTACTGGCAATGACGAGGTCCGGATTAAGGTCCAAGGCGGCTTCCATGCTGACGTTGTAAACAGGCCCTACTTCGGGTACTGCTTTATACCGTTCGGGTACGACGGCATCGGCGGATTTAACAGCAACGCGGCCGACCAAATTACCGTCAACGGCATCGGCAAAATTCATGAGCGAAGAAGATAGGACAACGACGCGCTGCGGTTTTTCCGCAAGCGTCACGGTCCGCCCCAAATCATCCGTAATGACGGCGTAAGCGCTGCCGTCCTTGTTGCCGTCAACCTGCTGCGGCCCGCAGCCGGAAAGAAATACGGTTGTTATGAGAATACATAAAATAATAATTTTCTTCAGCATACCCTGCTCCTTAGAACGCATATTTGACGCCGAACGACCAATTGCGGCCCGCATCAGGATATCCGTGATAAAGATCGTAACCGTCGTCACCGATGTTTTGAACGGTCATATAAAAGGTCGTATCGGCATTGGCCGCATAGCTGGCATTGGCATCCCAGCGGATGTACGAACGGTTCATATAATATGAATCATTTCGCCCCGTTCCGGCCGTAATCATTAAATTGGCACGCCACTTTCCTGTATGATAACGCAAGGCTGCGTGATAACCGTTCGGACTGCTGTTGGACGGATCGAGGCGCATACCGCGGCGCTCGTCGATTTTTGTCTTAGTGTATGAATACCCCGCTTCGTAATCCCAAGCGGCATTCACCCTCTTTTGCAGGGAAATATCAATGCCCCTCTTGTCTTCACGGTTGAGGTTGCGCACCTGATAGGGCGTAACGCTTCTGTCCCAGCGAATGGCATCATTCAAATAGCTGTGAAAGGCGCTGAAACGCAGCACGGATTTTTTATCAAAGGCCCAATCAAAGCCGAGAGTTTGAGAATAGCCCGTTTCGGGCCGTAAATTCGGATCTCCGTGAGAACGGGCGCCGTTGTAATACATGTCATTCAGACGCGGTGCCGTATAGACGCGGCTCCACGAAGCATAAGCGTTAAAAGTACCGCTTGCCCTGTATTCTACGGCAAGACGCGGCGTCTTATGGAAGCCGAAATTGCTGTTATCGTCGAGACGCAGGCCCGGCGTAATCGTCCATTTATTAAAAACTGTCATATCTTCCACATAAACGGCCCGATTGGTCTTCTTACGGTCTTTATAATTGGCACCGTCATTGGAACCTGCATCCTTCGTCCATTCCAAGCCGGCAGTAACGAAATGGTGCGCATTCATCCAAGACGTCTCCGCCTGCACACCCTGTGTGCGCGTGTGAAAACGGTTGGTCCACCGGGTGCGTGTATAATCATTAAAATAACGAATAAATCCGGGCGTACCCGTGTTTTCCCCGAAGTGATAGGTCAGGCTGTAATTATTTACCAACCGTTCAAGGGGCTTAATCGCTTTGATTTTAAATTCGTTATGATTGACGCTGTACCCCGAGTCGAAGGTCACGGCATGACCGCGATACGTTTTATGAAAGAGGTTGAAGGTAAGAGAATCGCTCTTGCTGAGGCGCTGATCAATACGGGCGGAAATATTTTTCGCAGAAAAGTCGCCGCGAGCTTCATTACCTTTAAAGGCGTTCGGAAATTTATAGTATTCCCGCTTTTCCAAACTGCCGGCCACCATCCAGCTCGTATTGCCGGCAGAGCCTTCTTGCGTAAGGCCGTAGCGATGTCTCTTCCACGAACCCGTGCTGAGATCAAAGACGGTGCGATTTTTTTTGCCCTTTTTCGTAACGATGTTGATCGTGCCGCCTACGGCACCGGCTCCGTAGCGAACGGAACTGCCGCCCTTGACGACCTCAATTTCGGCAATCGAATCAACTCCCGGCAAGGTTCCCAAATCCACCGTGCCCCGCCCGTACGACGAGCCCTGGACATTGCCTATGTTTTGTCCGTCCACGAGAATGTTGACACGGTCGTCGCCGTTCAATTTTACGAAAGATGTAGCACCGGGAATCATACTATTAATGACGACGCCGTTTATTTGCCGCAATACGTCTTCCACGGATTTGTAATTGTCGGCGCTGATTTCCTTCTCCGTAAGGACGGTCGTCTGCGCATCCGGCAGATTTCGCTGTTTGCCGTCATAGGCATTGACTATAACCGGCCGTGTAGCCACGCGAATAATATCGTTGTTACCCGCCTGCACGGCCCGGGGACAGGTGCTGACGCCGACCAGGATCGTGTATATGCCTGCCCGTACTAATCGATTGAGTTTCAATCCGTGCTTCCCCCTAAGATTTTACACGCAAAAAAGGCCGCAAGGTATCACCTCACGGCCATAAGCCATCGTCATCGCCTTCGCAATCTCCATCCCCATCGCTCGCAGGTCCATCGGTGATTATCAGTCAGGCAGTTCTTCCGGCTCGGCTTCATTGCGCGATTGCGCCTTCCCATACAAACGTACAGTGACATCATGCAATCGCCCTCATCCTTACGGCGGCGGGACCGCGCCGGTTTCGCACCGGACTTCTCTGTTAGGTCATAGACACCTGACTTCTTATACGCTTTTTCGTAAAAACTATATCATACCCCTATTTCAGTGTCAACGACAGGCTCCGCTATAGCATCATAGAGTCTCTCCAAGAGTTTGGCGCGCCCGTTTTGCTTCAGCGATGAAGAAGCGATGACAGGGTATACCGCAGGAAAAAACTTATCTACAGCCGCCATATTCCGCTGTTTTTCCGACTGGTTCAGCTTATCCGACTTCGTTCCGACAATTTGCAGAGACACGCCTACCTCACACAGCCACGCATAGGCTTCCCGATCTATAGGAAGGCCGGGATGCCGTAAATCGATGAGCAGGCAAAGCAGTGCCAGGCGCGGCGATTTTTGTATATAATCGCCGACAAAACGGCTCCACAAATCACGGTTTTTGCCGCCAGTTTTGGCAAAGCCGTAGCCCGGCAAATCGACTAAATAGAGGGGGCGGCGAGTTGATTTATCGCCTTCCCGCAGCCGTAATTCACCGAAAAAATAATTTATGGTCCGCGTCTTGCCCGGCGCACCGCTGACCTTCGCCAAGCCGCGTTGATTACACAAGGAGTTAATCAGGCTCGACTTGCCCACGTTGGAGCGGCCGATAAAGGCTATTTCCGGGAGTTTCGCTTCCGGATACTGATCTTCCCGTACTGCCGAAGCTACATACTTTGCGTTAATCAGTGCTATATCCCGTTGTGTCATTACTTCACCAGCGCCTGTTCCAAAACCTGATCCATATGATGTACAAAGACAAAGGACATGTCTTCTTTTACGCGCAGCGGCACATCAACCATATCGCGCTTGTTTTCTTCGGGCAGGAGTACTTTTTTAATGCCTTCGCGGTGGGCGGCAATGACCTTTTCCTTAATTCCGCCGACGGGCAGCACAGTACCGCGCAGCGTAATTTCTCCGGTCATGGCCACATCGTGGCGTACGGCTTTTCCGGTCAGGGCCGAAGCAATAGCCGTCGCCATCGTAATACCTGCAGACGGGCCGTCCTTGGGAATGGCCCCTTCCGGCAGATGGATATGCAAATCCGTTTTCGTGTTGAAATCTTCGGGAAGCTCCAGCTCGGCTGCACGCCGGCGAATATAGGTTACCGCTGCCGTCGCCGATTCCTTCATAACCTCGCCCAGCCGGCCCGTCAAGGTAAGGCCGCCTTTGCCCTTGACCGCGACAGCTTCCGTTTCCAGCACTTCGCCGCCTGCTTGTGTCCAGGCCAGTCCCGTTACAAGTCCCACCTCATCGTGTTTGCTGCGGTTCATGGGCAGGAATTTTACCGGTCCCAACAACTCGGGCAACCGTTTTACTGTAATGGATAAATCGGGTGTTTGCTCGATAAGGAGTTTTTTCGCCAACTTACGGCACACTGCACCGATGGTTTTTTCCAAGGCACGCACACCCGCTTCACGCGTGTAATCTCGAATAATATGACGCAATACGGAGTCGGAGAAACGCGCTTCCTGAGGGGTCAAGCCGTTTTCCCGTTGCTGCTTCGGCACGAGGTACTTCTTGGCAATCTGCAGCTTCTCATCTTCCGTATAACTGGAAAAGTCGATGACTTCCATGCGGTCCAAGAGCGGCGTAGGTATATTGCCGACCACATTAGCCGTCATAATCCAAAAAACCTTGGACAAGTCAAAAGGCAGGTCGATGAAATGATCCGTAAACGTGTCGTTTTGTGCCGGATCCAATACTTCCAGGAGAGCTGCCGACGGATCACCGCGCAGGTCCGATGCCAGTTTGTCCACTTCATCCAGGAGAAAGACGGGATTTTTCGTGCCCGCCTGTTTCAGACCCGTTATGATACGGCCGGGCATGGAGCCGATATACGTGCGGCGGTGGCCGCGTATCTCCGCTTCATCGCGGATGCCGCCTAAGGACACGCGCACGTATTCCTTATTCATGGCCTTGGCAATGGAGCGGGCAATACTCGTTTTCCCTGTTCCCGGCGGCCCGACGAGGCACAGGATAGGGCCCTTTGCCTTATGCGTCAACATACGCACGGCCAAATACTCAATAATTCGTTCCTTTACTTTTTCCAACCCGTAGTGATCTTTTTCCAATACATCCCGCGCTACCTTGAGATCCTTGTTATCCCGCGATTCTTTCGTCCAGGGCAGTTCCATGACCCAGTCGATGTACGTGCGGATAATGGCGGATTCGGCCATCATGGGCGGCATCTGATCAAGACGGTCGATTTCTTTTGCCAACGCTTTGGCCACGTGCTTCGGCAAGTCGAGGCCGCGCATTTTTTCACGCAGCTCTTCCACTTCCGATTCTTTATCGACCTTATCGCCCAGCTCGCCGCGAATAACGCGTATTTTTTCGCGCAAATAATACTCTCGCTGCTGTTTGTCCATTTGTGTACGCACTTCCTGCGAGATTTCCGCTTCCAAACGGGCAATATCCGCTTCTATATCAAGGAGACCCGTAACGCGGCGAATTCGTTCGCTTACGGAAGTCATTTCCAGTATCTGCTGTTTTACGAGGACACGAATGGGCAGCTGCGATGCCACAAAGTCGGCAAGTACTGCCGGCGAGTCGATGGTCGACAGCCTTTCGCTCAGTTCGTCGGCATTTTTCAGGCGCCGGAGCCAATCTTCGAAGCGGGCATACATGACGCGGCGCAGCGCTTCTTCTTCCAATGAATCGATGCTGTATTCCGGTATTTCTTCGACAGCCGCTTTCATATAGCCGTCCCGTTCAGAAAATCCGTTGATTGCGGCACGGCAAATGCCGTCTACGAGAATGCGTACACCGCCGCCGGGAACACGCAGCATTTGCTGAACTTTCACGAGCGTACCGACGTGATAAATATCATCGAAGCCGGGTTCTTCATCGTTTTCGCGCAGTTGTGTCACGACCATCAAGAGGCGGTTATGATCCATCGCCTCTTCCACGGCGGCAAGAGATTTTTCCCTGCCTATGTCGATATGGCTGACGAGCTTCGGATAGACCACAATTCCCCGCAGCGTAATAAGCGGTACGGACAATACATTTATTTCTTCCATGTTTTCACCTTCTTTTCAGAGCAGTCCCGGAAAAACAAAACTCATTTTCCTTGGCAGAAAATGAGTTCTACATGTATTACTTGGATGATCTCAATTTTAGCTGAGGAGGTTTTCCGTCAACGACACTATCTTTTGTGACGACGCATTCTTCCATGTCCTTGCGGGAAGGAGCGTCAAACATGACATCCAACATAATTCGTTCAATAATGGAGCGCAATCCGCGCGCCCCCGTTTTACGTTTCAGTGCCTCTTCGGCAATGGCCTTCAACGCGTCTTCCGTAAATGTGAGTTTCACGTCGTCCATGCCGAGCATCTTCTGATACTGTTTGACGAGGGCATTCTTCGGCTCCGTCAAAATGTGCATCATCGCCTCTTCGTCCAAGGGATTCAACGTGACGAGAACGGGCAGGCGTCCGATTAATTCCGGTATTAAGCCGAACTTCTGCAAGTCCGTCGGGATGATTTCTTTTAAAAGCTCTTCGACGGACTCTTCATTCTTCTTGTGAATATCCGCACCGAAACCCATATTTTTTTCCGTGCGCCGGCTTCTGATAGTCTTGTCGATACCGTCAAATGCGCCGCCGCAAATGAAAAGAATGTTCGTCGTATCAATCTGAAGCATTTCCTGATGGGGATGCTTCCGTCCGCCTTGAGGCGGCACATTTGCTTCCGTCCCTTCAAGAATTTTCAGTAATGCCTGTTGTACGCCTTCACCGGATACATCCCGCGTAATGGAAGGATTTTCCGATTTTCTGGCAATTTTGTCAATTTCGTCTATATAAATGATGCCCCGTTCCGCTTTGGCAATGTCAAAGTCTGCCGCCTGAATCAGTTTAAGCAGACAATTTTCCACATCTTCACCGACATACCCCGCCTCGGTCAGGCTGGTGGCATCGGCAATGGCAAAGGGAACATCGAGAAACCGTGCCAAGGTCTGTGCCAACAAGGTTTTGCCGCTCCCTGTGGGGCCGACCATGACGATATTGGACTTTTGCAATTCCACATCATCATCTTTTTTACCGCTGCTGTTTGACTGCAGCCGTTTGTAATGATTGTATACGGCAACGGACAAGGTCTTTTTGGCAGCTTCCTGGCCGATAACATAATCGTCGAGGTTCTTCTTTATTTCACGAGGCGTCGGTAATTCTTTCATTTCAAAAGCCGGTTTTTCTTCTTCACCCAGTTCATCGGCTAAAATCGTTTCCGCCACATTAATGCATTCATCGCAAATGTATACGCCCGGGCCGGCAATCAACTTTTTAACTTCATCTTGTGTGCGGCCGCAAAAACTGCAGCGCGGCTCGTCTTTATGTTCTTTGGTCAATCCGCCTTACCTCCTTGTTGAGCGCCTTATTCCTTTACAGCCGCAGCATCGGGTCTGCTAAGAATTTCATCAACGAGGCCGTATTTCTTGGCGTCTTCACTGGTCATAAAGTTATCCCTTTCCGTATCTTTTTCAATGACCTCCAGGGGTTGACCGGTGTGAGCGGCTAAAATCCCGTTCAATTCCTTGCGCATGCGCAGGATTTCGCGCGCGTGGATTTCAATTTCCGTAGCTTGTCCCTGCACGCCGCCCAAGGGTTGATGAATCATAATCTGAGAATGGGGCAAGGCAAACCGTTTCCCCTTCGTGCCGGCAGTCAACAAGACCGAAGCCATGCTGGCCGCGGAGCCGACGCAAATGGTAGAAACGTCAGGCTTAATATACTGCATTGTATCATAAACGGCCATGCCGGCAGTGACAACACCGCCGGGGCTGTTAATATATAAATGAATATCCTTGTCCGGATTATCCGCTTCGAGAAAAAGCAATTGTGCAATTACACTGTTTGCCGTTACATCGTCAATAGCGCCGCTGAGAAAGATAATACGATCCTTCAACAGGCGGGAATATATGTCGTAACTGCGTTCGCCTTGGGATGATTGCTCTACGACAATCGGTACATACTGCATTTTCATTATTTCCCCCAAATTCTACGCTTCCGACGCTTCTTCCTTCTCGGCCGGTTCTTCAGCCGCTTTTTCTTCTTTCGCATTCGTATCTACGGCATTGGAGAGAATAAAGCCTGCCGCTTTTTTACGACCGACCGATTGAATCAGCATGGGAACACGTCGTTCTTTTAAAATAATCTTATAAACTTCCTTCGGATCGGCACCGAAATTCTGTGCCATCATAAAGATTTCAGCCTGCAAATCCGTATCATTGACTTCGATTTTCTCTTCTTTGGCAATCTTTTCCAGTATGAGGTCCATCTTGACATTTTCTTCGGCATTATCCTTGTACCGCGCTCTGAACTCATCCATGCTCTGCTTTACATGTTGCAGATAATCATTGAGATTCATATTCTGCGCTTCCAGTTTTAAAGAAAACTCTTCCACCATCTGGTCAATTTTTTGTTCCACCATGACGTCGGGAATATCCACGCTCGCATTGCCGATAGCCTGTTTCAGAACTTCATTGTTGAAAGCTTCGGTCACTTTAAAACGAGCGCTCCGTTCCAACCGTTTACGAACGTCTTCTTTCAATTCGTCGACAGACTTAAACTTGCCTACGAGTTCTGCAAAATCCGCATCGACAGGCGGCAATTCACTGTGTTTAATATCCTGTATCGTCACTGCAAACACGGCTTCTTTGCCGGCCAAATCTTTTTGGAAATATTCTTCCGGGAACGTAACTTTTACGTCCTTGCTGTCGCCGACACAAAGGCCGATGAGCTGTTCTTCAAAGCCGGGTATAAAGCTGTCCGAACCGATTTCAAGCGGATATGCCTTGCCTTCGCCGCCTTCAAAGGGAACACCGTCAACGCTGCCCTTAAAGTCGATAACCGCAAAATCTCCTTTGCCTATTTTTGCGCCTTCCGGAGCGGGAGCCAGGCGGGAATGATTCTTTTGCAGATTAACCAATTCTTTTGCAATATCTTCTTCCGTTACGCTGACTTCTTCCTTAGCCGCTTTAATACCTTTGTATTCGCCGAGCGTAACCTCCGGTTTCTTCGTTACTGTCGCTTCAAAGACGACGTCCGCACCTTTTTCGTCGGCAATCCGTTTAACGTCCGGCTCCGTTACGGGCACGATATTTTGTTCTTTCAGCGCATCGTTATATGCCTTCGATGCTACCGCTTCAAATATTTCTTCTTTTACGGCGTCTTTGCCCAAGAAGCTTTCCAACACCATACGCGGGGCTTTGCCCTTACGAAAGCCGGGAATATTCACACGCCCGGCCAAATTTTTGCAAGCCGCCTCTGCACCCTTGGCAGCTTCTTTGGCAGGCACCTCGATATGCAGGGTCACTTTATGTTGGTCTACTTCATTTACAGTTACTTTCATGCTGAACAAATCCTCCTCACGAGTCATCACGCCGTAGCGGTTTTCTTAAATCATTATCATACCGCTTACCATCATACCATACAATACAAGCATTGACAACAAGCATTGACAAGAAACGGCACTGTCTTCTTTAACCTTTTGTCCTTGCAAAATAGACGGGATATATTATAATATCACTAAAGTATACATTTTATGTATAGAAAGGGTTGAAAAAAGAATGACAGAATCATATGATTTGATAGTAATCGGCACGGGCGCGGCAAATATCGTCGTCGACGCGGCGGCTCGCCAAGGCCTGCGCATCGCCCTCATTGAAAAAGGCAAGTTCGGCGGCACCTGTTTGAACCGCGGCTGTATTCCCACGAAAATTCTCGTAACGGCAGCCGACTATATTCGCGAAATTGCGGAAGCAAAACGCATCGGCGTCATGGCTGACAACGTCACCATGGACTGGTCCGTCGTCTCCAGGCGTCTCTGGGACAAGGTGGACGGCGGCGCCGAAGGCACAAAGCACTATTATGCCGCCATGGAAAATATTGATATTTATGAAGGTACGGCCTCCTTTACAGGCAAAAAGGACTTGCACATTGCTCTTAACAACGGCTCGTCCGTCGATATTACCGGTAAAAAAATTGTCATCGGCACGGGTGCACGCACGAACGTGCCCAAACTGGAAGGACTGGAAGAAGCGGGCTATGTCACCTCGGAAAGCCTTTTCGGCGGCAAATACCCCAAAACACCGTATAAGAGCCTCATCATCGTCGGCGGCGGTCCCATCGGCTGTGAGTTTGCCCACGTATTTAATGCTGCCGGCACCGAGGTTTCCGTCATTCAGCACAATGTCCGGCTTCTGCCCAAGGAGGATGAAGATATTTCCGCTTTTCTCTTAACCCAATTGAAAAGTTACGGAATTGATGTCTTCCTCAATAAGGACACGCTCTCCGTCAAGACGGAAAAGGGGCAGAAAGTATTGTACTTCAAAGACCGCACTACAGGCGAAGAAGCATCTGTCGGCGCCGACGAAATCCTCATTGCGCCCGGTATCGTGCCGACAACGGATTTACTGCACTTGGAAAATACGGATGTAACGACGGATAAGCGCGGTTACATTGAAACAAATGAATTTCTCGAAACGGCTGCCGAAGGGATTTGGGCCCTCGGCGACGTGAACGGCCTCGCCCCGTTCCGCCACAAAGCAAACTACGAAGCGGAAATCATTGCGCACAACCTCTTCTCCGGCGAAAAGCCGGAAAACTGGCGTTGGGCCCGCTATGACGTCGTCCCTGCCGTTACTTATACATATCCGGAAACGGCACACGTCGGACTTACGGAAAAAGAAGCGCTTAAAGCCGGCTACGCAGCGGATATTGCCTATAACCATTACTCTGCGTCCGCAAAGGGCTACGCGCTCGGTTATCTCCCGGATGCTCCCGATGACGGATTTATCAAGCTCGTTGTCGACAAGAAGACCAAACATCTCCTCGGTGCCCATATCGTCGGTCATGAAGCTTCCATTCTCATTCAACCGTTCATCAATCTTTTGAATGCGGGAAAAGCGAAAATCGCAGTGCGTCATAAAGAAATCGCCTCTCCCACGGCAAAAGAACTGCGGGCAACCGGTCTGTCCAGAAATTTATTGCCCCAATCGGTTTATACGATCGGCGAAACCATGACGCCTCACCCGTCCCTGCAGGAAGTCACCATGTGGACGAGATATTATTACGAAAAGAAATAAGGAGTATCGGTTTGTTATAAAAAGAGGGGGACTGCCGCACATGAACAGTGTGCGATAGTCCCCCTCTTTTTACAGGCTGCCCGTATAACGGCAGTCCAAGCACTCAATACCAGCGTATCATCGGCAGCTCATTATTTGTCCCCCTGGTCATCAGGATCTGATGGACATCAATATTACCGATCTGGAAAGACACTGCGCAACCGCATAAATAGAGTTCCCACATCCGTGCGAATTCTTCGCCTTTATCGGCAATAACTTGCTCGCGAACAGCCTGAAAATTATGATACCAACACATGAGTGTCCTATAATAATGCCGCCGCAGGCTTTCAACGTCAATGACCTGAAAATCATAATCGTAAGCTTTGGCGATGATCTCTCTCAGGGACGGCAGCATGCCGCCGGGAAAGATATATTTGCGCATCCACGGGTTGCCGACGGATTCATCGTGTCCGCTGATGTAATGAAGAAGAAAGAGGCCGCCCTTCTTGAGCATATGGCTTGCAGTTTTCATATACAAGGAGTAATTGGAACGGCCGACATGTTCAATCATACCGACACTGACGATACGGTCATATTTCCGGCCTTCCTCCGCCAAATCACGGTAGTCGATGAGATCAATCCGGACTTGTCCCTCCAGTCCCAGCGCCTTAATACGTTCCTGCCCTTTTTTCCATTGCTCCCGGCTCAACGTGCAGCCGTACCCTTTCACCCCATATTTTTGAACCGCCTCGATGAGAAGATACCCCCAACCGCAGCCTATATCGAGAAGCTTCATCCCCTTCTTTAAATGCAGCTTCTCCAAAGTATAATAAATTTTATTATGTTGCGCCGTTTCCAACGTATCCGTATCATTTTTAAAATACGCGCAGGAGTAGCTCATGGAAGGATCGAGCCAAAGGCCGTAAAAATCATTACCCAAATCATAATGAGACGAAACCATTTTTTTCTGATCCGCTTTCGATTCGGAGGAATGAAGCAAATAGCCTAAAGCGCTTTTTTCCAGGGAAAACCGGTCATTTTGACTCAAAAGACAACGAAGAGCCGTAAACAAATCGCCTTCTATCTCCAGATCTTTGCGCATATACGCTTCGCCGAGAGAAAGAGAAGTGGAAGTAAGCAGTTCTTTCTTGGAAATATCCCTGTTGAACACTAAATTGAACAAAGGCGTCCCTTCCCCGACAGTATATGTTTTGCCGTGCAGCTTCACTGTAAAGCAATACTCATCGAAACGCTGTAAATAATGAATTAAAAACGTGTCGAAAATATGCATACGGATCACCTCATTTCGTTTTAAACCGCCTGCAGGGTACAGACAACACGCATTTTAAGCTATTATAATTATAACGAAATCAACACCGTGTCCGACAGGATGCCCGGAAAACTATCATCTCTTTTACCGTCACGACAAATACGGCAGCCCGTATATAAAAATATTTTATAAAAAATTGGCCGATTCTTTGCGCAATACTTCCTGCCGCAACTCGGAAAGTTTGGCACTTCTCTGCACATGCATCGGTTCGGGATTGATAAGACGCAGGTATTCGGGCCACAACGTATGTATCTCTTTTTCGGCATATGCTTCTATTTCCGGTAAATCCGGTCGTTCATACACGACTTCCCCGTTTTTAAAAACAGGCTGCAGCATAGTTCGAACATGATACGAACCGCCTAAAAGAGTACGATAACGCCAAGGCATGTCATCGACGAGAAGATGAAAACTCTCGGTCTCGTCTATTGTTTCTCCTTCCAGCACTATTACATCGGCTTTCATCTTACCCGTCTTGTCATCATACAGGCGCAAGACGTTTTTCAAGCCCGGGTTGGATATTTTTTCGGCATTATCGCTCAATTTGATCTTCGGCACGAACGTATCGCCTTCGTACTGCCCGACAAGCTTAAATACTCCCCCTAAGGACGGGCTGTCTTTCGATGTAATCAGGTTGGTACCGACCCCCCATGAATTGATGGCACTGCCTTGCAATTTTAAACCGCTGATAAGCTCTTCATCCAAGTCATTGGACGCGGCAATAACGGCATCATTAAAACCGGCGTTGTCAAACATTTTACGCGCTTCTTTCGACAGGTACGCCAAATCGCCGCTGTCCAGGCGAATGCCGTAACGAGGCGGCAACTTTCCCGCTTCCCGCAATTCCCTGAAAACGGTAATTGCGTCGGGAACGCCCTGTTTGAGCGTATTGTATGTATCCGCCAGGAGAATGAGGTTGTCATCATATTGGCGGGCATAAGCGCGAAAGGCTTCCAGCTCTGTCGGAAAGCTCATAATCCAGCTGTGTGCCATCGTTCCGAAAACGGGTATGCCGAACTTCGCGCCTGCATAGACATTGCTCGTACCGTTGAAACCGCCGATTACGGCAGATCTCGCGCCGTAAACGCCGGCAGACTTCCCCTGTGCCCGTCTGAGACCGAACTCCATAAGCGTATCGTTACCGGCAACGGTGCGAACACGGCGTGCTTTCGTAGCAATAAGGCTCTCATGATTCAGAATCATGGACAAACACGTTTCCAACAGGAGCGCTTCGGCTTTCTTCGTCTCCACCCGCAGCAGTACTTCCTGCGGAAAAGCCACCGTACCTTCGGGCATGGCATAAATATCGCCGGTAAACGCAATAGTTTGCAAATACTTTAAAAACTCCGCTTTGAACATGCCCGTACTTTTTAAGTAGTCAATATCATCATCGTTGAAATGCAGATGCTCCACATAGTCGATGAGATGCTCCAAACCGGCAACTACAGTATAACCGCCGGCAAAAGGATTACTGCGATAGTAACGATCGAATACGCAGCGCTGCTCATGCTTGCCTTCAAAAAACAGGCCCTGTATCATTGTCAGTTGGTATAAGTCGGTTAAAAGGGCATTTCCGTACATCCTATCGCCTCCGGTAGTGTATTTCCTCTATTATACCGCTATTGCATAAAGAGAATATATGTGTTTTTGATATTTATTATACATTTTACGTATTTCTTTGAATAAGCAATGCCTTTAACTCATCATATGCATTATCACCCGAATAATGTTATAATAATACTACTTTGTCATCCTGTTGCGACATGATGAATGCAGAGGAGTTTTTCTATGCGCTACCGTATTTTTCTGTTTATTACCGCCCTTGTCTGGGGCTGTGCATTCGTGGCTCAACGCATCGGTGCGGAATTTATGGGGCCCTTTGCCTTTAACGGTCTTCGCTTTTGGTTCGGCGCCTTGACTCTTTTACCGCTTACCTTCCTTTCAGGCTCCGAAAAACCGACGTTGCCGAAAAAAGAACGCCCTCCCGTTTCCTTGAAAGGCGCTATATGTATTCTCGGCTTCTTTCTCTTTACCGGTGCCGCGCTGCAGCAGTTCGGCATTGCGTATACGACAGCCGGAAAATCGGGATTTATTTCAGCCCTTTATATCGTCTGCGTTCCCGTTGCCGGAATTTACTTCGGCAATGCCTTGCGCCTGACACATCTCATCGGCTGTGCCGTTGCCATGGCGGGAACATATTTTCTTTCCGTTTACGGCGGCGGCCTTGAAGATATCAATCTGGGCGATGCCGTTACCCTGGCAGGTGTATTCTTTTGGACCTTTCATATTATTTCCATTTCCATCTTCGTCCGTTATTATGACGGTCTGAGGCTGGCTGTCGGCCAATTCATCGTCTGCGGCTTCTTCAATTTCATCGCCATGTTCATTGTCGGTGAGCCCTTGACTGTCGACATCATCCGCACCGTCGCTTGGCCCTTGGCCTATTGCGCCGTCTTTTCTACAGGCGTCGGCTTTACCTTGCAAATACTGGGTCAAAAAGGACTGTCCCCTACGGAAGCATCCCTTATCGGCAGCTTGGAAATGATTTTCAGCCTTATGGCCGGTTACGTTTACTTGGGCGAACAGCTGACGACGGCGGAACTTTTCGGTGCCGTCCTCATGACGTTCGGTATCGTAACGGCACAATTACCGAGCCGTGTCATTTGTGAGCGTAACAGGGCACATAAACCTTCGTAGCACCTTGTATCAAAATACGGCCGGTCGGTTCTTGTTTGCCGCATGAATGAACAACGGCGACTTTCTGTCCAAAGAAGACTTCGGCAAACGCAAAAAAGCTGTTGTATCCGCGTTGAACACGCTTCAGTACAACAGCTTTTTTAATTTTTTATCAACGCCCCGAACCGGGAACATGCCTATAATTCATACACCATCGCAAACGCCGGTCCAAGTAAAAGCAGCGCCAGTATAACGATAAGGAAGAAGATAGAACCGCACCCGCCCCGTTTGACGGCGCCGAGGGCACTCTTGATGCGAGCCGTAATCGGCGTCGCATCTTCCACGATGTGCCACGCGCCGCCCGTGAGCGGGCGTACGTACGGATAGCTGCAAATGGCTCCGCGCACGACCCGCATCCATCCGAGGAGCGCGGCTGGCAGCGCCACGAACTCCCATGCCATGAGGAGCCCCAGCCGCTCTCTATCAAAGGACCCGCTTGAGAAATACCGCCGCGCCCGACTTCCCCGCCTCGGGAAAGGTAATGGGCCCCAGCCACGCGAGGTAAAGAAGCACCGTCAGAAGGATCGGCTCGACGCGGTCGAGGAGATCGTTCGGCAGGTTGTCCGAGGTGACGATCGCCTTGTGATTCAGAAAGCTCTCTCCCGCAAATTCGCGCTCGCTGCCCTGGGCGCGCCGCACGGTAAGGGAGAACGGCCCCTGAAAGAGCCGATAGGGCAGATAGACGCCGCGCAGGCGCGCCTCCCCCTTGCCGGCACGCGCAGATCATTCATATGCACGCGCAGGAGTTCCGCCTCGGGCTTCCCCTTGTTGTCCTCCATCCATTTTTCGAGGATTGGGAACGCTTCCTCCTCTGCTGCACATAAAATTGTAATCGTCTAAATAAAAAACATACGCTCAGATCGTTTATATTATGGTGAAAAGCTTGCCGTGCCTTGTGAGGAAATATCTCTCGGGTATCGCGTGCCGCTCATGCGCCATATGCGACCATTGCATATGTTGAATATATTGTAACATGCCTGTAAAATATGAATCAAGCTGAAATTAGTAATCACTACTTACAAAGTATATCTTAATCCGGACTGACAACGACGATACATTCACCGCTGCAGGAAGAGTTAATTTACCTTTTATCTAATATTTCGTTAATATATAAAATAAGATATTCAGCCGGGACAATCTTATAAATTCATCAAAATATTATATTCAGAGAAAATGATTTAGCGAGGATGGTGCTTTATCATGGAAGACAGGCCAATATTAAATCAGGAAAATTACAGCGTTAAGGAAATTTATCAGGATTTTTATAAATTGCTTGCCGAAAGAGTTGCTGACAGAGGTTATAAATACCGGAAGTTCAAGCACGATTTACGAAAATCAATTAACAACTATACCATTTTCTTTGACTACCAGACCTTTTCCTATAACTGTCTGGGTGAGGGCATAGATATTTATATTCATAAACGAATAGACTATCAGGGAAAAGACGGCAAAACCGTATACAGACGGGTTTATGATATGGACGGCCGAAAGAATGCCGTAACGGATATATTCAATATCCAACATATAAACGATGATGAGTTGGAGACGCTTCTCGGCGACTGTGAAGCCTATTTGAAATATATGGAAGAGCTTGTAAGTAAACTTATTACTCAATAAAATATTTAACTTGACACTTTTAGAGGAGAGTTTACTTTGCAGTCATAAAACTTGACACATATCGTCATTTTCTTGTATACTTATGAAGTATTCACACGGTCGGTTAGCTCAGTTGGTTAGAGTATCTCGTTGACATCGAGGGGGTCGATGGTTCGAATCCATTACCGACCACCACGCATTTCGGATCCATCGTTCACGCGATGGATTTTTTATATTTTACGGAGGACTTCGTGGCGACATCAATATATTCTTCCGTCTGCGGACAGGCAAGCGGCGAATATACGGTAAAAAAATCCCGCTTTATTGCCAACGTCTTTCACGTTACGTCGGAAGAAGAAGCACAGCGGCACCTGGCGGAGATAAAAAAGAAATACTGGGACGCACGTCACAACTGCTACGCCTATCAGCTCGGCATGCCCGTAAGCATGCAAAAAGCGAGTGACGACGGCGAACCGTCGGGCACGGCGGGAAAACCGCTCCTCGAAGTGTTGAAGACCGGGGACTTAACGAATACGCTCGTCGTCGTAACGCGCTACTTCGGCGGCATCAAACTCGGCACGGGCGGCCTCATCCGAGCCTATATGACAGCGGCTCGGGCCGCAATAACCGCCGCGCCCGTCGACGATTACGTCCCCTGCACCGTTCTTACGTTGCAGGCGGACTACTCCTACGTAGCCGTCATCGAGAAACTTGCCGGCGATTTTGCCGTCCCCGTTCGGGACCGAAACTTCACGGACTCTGTTTCCTTCACCATAGAAATTCCGTCCGACCGTATATCCGAAATTACGGCAGTTCTCATGGATAAGACAAACGGCACGTTAACCGTCACTAACAAAACGGAAGAAACGGTACCGCGCCGGCGACAAACATAAAAACTCCTTTTTCCTCGATTATTCGATGAAAAAAGGAGTTTTCTCTTTGTCTGATGTTAAGGCTTAATAACCGCCAAAATATCACCGGTCTTGACGCTGTCGCCGACATCTACACGAACGGAAATAAGTTCGCCGTCTTGCGTAGCCGAAATATCGTTCTGCATCTTCATAGCTTCGAGAACGACGATGACGGTCCCTCTCGTTACGGTGCCGCTCGTCATCCTGACGGCCGAAATCTTGCCCGGCATGGGCGCCTTGACGAGAATCGCGTCATCCGGAATCGGTTCCGGCGGAACAGGCGACGCCGCAGACTCACTTGCCGCCGCGGCAGGTTCGGGAACCGCTGTCGGTGCGGCAGGATGAACTGCCGGAGCCGCGCTCACGGGCCGTATCGCTGCAGGTGCCGAAGTCTGTGCGGCAGCAGAAGCACCGCCCATTTCTTCTACTTCAACCTCATAGGCCGTTCCGTTTACGGTAACTTTAAATTTTTTCATACTGTCCTCCGTGATCTCAATTGATTCCTATTTCATACGGGCCAAACGGCCTGCCATACGCCAGTGCGCATTGTACTCTTTCTTCTTTCTGACCGGTCTGATTGCCAGCGGCACATAGCCGCAGGACGCAAGAACCGCCATGATGGCCGCCACCGTTTCCGGCTCAACACCATCCGCACGGGGCATCTGCACGGGCACCGCCGCAGCTTCTGCCGGTACTTCCGCCGACCGTACCGCAGCTGTTTCCTGATCCGCCGTTTCACCGCCTTCCGCGGCAGGTTCTTTTCCCTCAGCCGCCGGCTTCTCCTCTTTTCGAGTCGCTTCTTCCAGGCGGTTCAGCCGGACTTGCAATGCATTAAAGCGATTGAGCAAGAAAAGAAAGGCAATGAGCAAAATAAGTACCGCGGCAGTTTGAATCGTCAAAATGATGTCCGTATAAGCAAAAATAGACTCGTCCATCCTTTTCCTCCTCTTACAGCGGAATGTTACCGTGCTTCTTAGCCGGCCGTTCTTCACGCTTGCTGTATAACATAGCCAGGGCGTCAATAATACGCGGCCGCGTTTCCTTAGGTTCAATGATGCAGTCTACATAGCCGTGTTCAGCCGCCTTGTAGGGAGTGGCAAATTCCTCGATGTATTCCTTTTTCTTTTCTTCCTTGTCGGCATCGCGTTTAAAAATAATATTGGCCGCACCGTCGGGACCCATGACGGCAATTTCCGCCGTCGGCCAGGCAAAGACCATATCTGCACCCAGTTGCCGGCAGCACATGGCAATATAGGCACCGCCGTAAGCCTTGCGCACAACGACGGTCACTTTAGGCACCGTCGCTTCACAATACGCATAGAGCATTTTGGCACCGTGGCGAATAATACCGCCGAACTCCTGCGTCGTTCCCGGCAAAAATCCCGGTACGTCCACAAAGGTGACCAAAGGAATGTTGAAGCTGTCGCACATGCGAATGAAGCGCGCCGCCTTGTCGGAACCGTTAATATCGAGGCAGCCGGCAAGAAACTTCGGCTGGTTCGCAATGATACCGACAGTCTGTCCGTCATAACGGGCAAAGCAGGTAATGACGTTTTGCGCGTAGTTTTGCAAGACTTCATAGACCTCACCCTTGTCAACAGTCGCCTTGATGAGGTCAATCATATCATAAGGCATATTGCTGTTTTCCGGAATGACGGTATTCAGACTTTCATCAGTACGATCGGGTGAATCGTCCGTTTCCACGAGGGGGACTTCTTCCATATTGTTGCTCGGCAAATAAGAAAGAAGGCGCTTAATCTGTACAATACAATCGTCTTCGTTTTCACAGGCAAAGTGAGCCACGCCGGAAACGGTATGATGCGTTACGGCACCGCCCAGTTCTTCGGCCGTCACTTCTTCAGCCGTTACGGATTTGACGACTGTCGGTCCCGTAATAAACATATTACTCGTGTTCTTGACCATGAAGATGAAGTCGGTCAGGGCCGGACTGTACACGGCACCGCCCGCGCAGGGTCCCATAATAACGGAAATCTGCGGGATGACGCCGGATGCGGACGTGTTGTTCATGAAAATACGCCCGAAACCGGCAAGGGCATCAACACCTTCCTGTATACGCGCACCGCCCGAATCGTTGATACCGATAACGGGAGCACCCATTTTCATGGCCATTTCCTGAACCTGGCAAATTTTATGGGCATGCATTTCGCCGAGAGAGCCGCCTTCGACGGTAACATCCTCGGCATAGGCATAGACAAGACGGCCATCGATCGTACCGTAGCCCGTAACGACACCGTCGCAGGGTATTTCCTTCTTCTGCATGTCGAAGTTAACGCTGCGGTGACGAATAAATTGGCTGATTTCCGTAAAACTGCCGGCGTCAAAGAGCCGTTCCAAGCGTTCACGCGCCGTATATTTACCTTTTTCGTGCTGCTTGTCAATGCGGCTTTGACCGCCGCCCATTTCAATCTTTGCTAGCTTTTGATGAAATTGGTCAATTTTTTCCTGCACTGTAGCCATTACTTACCTCCGTTACTGTTGCACTGAGGACATCATTTGATTACTTGCTTTCTATTATAATACATTATTAAGCATTTTGCCTGCTTATTCTTCATCCGTGTCATCAGGCATATCGCCGTTATGATATACATCCTGCACATCATCCAATTCGTCAAAGGCGTCGATCATAGTTTCCAGCTTCTGCGCGTCTTCCCCGCCGAGAGTGATCATATTGTCGGGAACCATTGTAATCTGCGCATGCTCCGTCGGAATATGGTTGTCTGCCAGCGCCTTTTCAACGTCGTCAAATGCTTCGGGCGCCGTAATGATTTCAAAGGCGTCACTGTCGCTCTTAATGTCATCGGCACCGGCTTCCAAAGCAAGTTCCATGAGCGTGTCTTCATCTGCCGCGTCCTTGGCGACGACAAAGATGCCTTTATTCTTGAACATCCAGGCAACGCAGCCCGTTTCCCCCATATTGCCGCCGTACTTGGAGAAAATATGGCGCACGTCTGCAGCCGCCCGGTTGCGGTTATCCGTCAAAACATTAATCGTAAGCGCCACACCTGCCGGACCGTAGCCTTCGTAAACAATTTCTTCATAGCTCTGTCCTTCGAGCGTACCTGCTCCCTTTTGAACGGCACGGTTAATGTTTTCTTTAGGAATGTTGTTTTCCTTAGCCTTCTGCAGGGCCAGCTTCAAGCGCATATTGCCCGTAGGATCGGCACCGCCCATGCGTACGGCAATGGTTATTTCACGACTGATTTTCGTCGTAATTTTGCCGCGAACGGCGTCGTTTCTACCTTTTTTTCGTTTGATGTTGGCCCATTTTGAATGTCCCGACATACGCTATTTCCTCCCTTTCACTGCCACCACGCCTCACCGGCCAGTCTGTCCAGAATAATGGCGACTGCCGAGCGGACGGAAAGGTGGTTATACTCACCTGTGCCGTGTATCGGCTCCAGAATATAGTCAAATTTTTCCATCATTTCCCTCGTCATACCGTAACCTGTACCGAAAAGAAGTAAAATCGGCCGCTCTTCGCTCTGCCGTTTTTGACGCAATTTTTGATATGAAATCGTGTCGGCATAAGTCCTGGCATCGGTCGTAACAACATACGGCCGTACGCCCTCGGCTTCCGTCACGGCATTAACGGCCTCATCTACGCACTTTTTAATCTCGACGAGATTAAAGGCCTCCGTGCGGTAAGCATTGTAAGCCCGACCGGTTTTGCCGCGCCAGAATGACAATATTTTTTGAATCATATCCACCTGACCTTCAATATGGTGGATAAGATAGTATTTTTTCACTCCGTACGTCTTGGACGAGCGCGAAATGTCATGCAAATCATAATTTGTCACTGCCGTGGCAACGACGTTAGAATTCTTGTCATATATGGGATAATGTACAAGTCCTACATATAAAGGTGCGCTCATTCCCTCATCTCCCGCTCTATCTCAGTAAGCACGGCCTCATCCGCCTCGGACAGGTTGGCCTCTTTTAATAAGTCGGGACGCACCTTCGCCGTACGCATAAGAGATGCTCTGCGCCGCCATGCCGCAATTTTGGCATGGTCGCCGCCGCAGAGCACTTCCGGCACGGCAAGATTCCGAAAAACTGCCGGCTTCGTGTACTGGGGGTACTCCAAGAGGGACGCGGCAAAGGAGTCTTCCGCGGCGCCTGCAGCCGCACCGAGAACGCCCGGTATCATGCGGGCCGTCGCATCGGCAACGATCATGGCCGGCAGTTCCCCGCCCGTAAGGATATAGTCGCCTACGGAAACGGTTTCGTCGGCAAGCTTCGTTTCCACGCGATAATCAACACCTTCATAGTGGCCGCAAATGAGTATGATCTGGTTATATGCCGCCAGTTCTCTAGCCTTGGCCTGTGTAAACTGCGTGCCTGCCGGTCCCATAAAGATGACGCGCCGCTTCGGTACATGACGCCGCACCGCTTCGACCGCCGCAAAGAGGGGGCCCGCCTTCATGAGCATGCCGCAGCCGCCGCCATATACCGTATCGTCCACCATACGGTGACGATCATACGTAAAGCAGCGCGGATTGGTCACGTCAAATTCCATCAGGCCTGCAGCACGGGCGCGGCCGATAATGCTGTGCCCGTAAAAGGCCTCGATAAATTCGGGAAAAAGAGAAATAATGTCTATCCTCATGAGTCGGCCCACTCCGGCGGATCGGCGACGATTTTTTTCGCTTCAATGTCAACGGACACGATGACACTCGGAATAACGGGAAGCAAGATTTCTTCGCCGTCTTCGCCGGTAACGGCATATACGTCGTTACTGCCCGTTTTGAGAACATCCGTAATCGTACCGAGACGTGTACCGCTCGTATCAAAGACGGCGCACCCCATAATATCGAACACATAGTACCTCCCCTTCGGCAGGGGCATCAATTCTTCACGTGTAACTTGAATCTCCTTGCCCACCATGCGCTCCGAGCCGTCACGGTCATCAACACCTTTAAACTTCATGAGGACAACCCGCTTGTGAAAGCGTGCATTTTCCACATCGTATTTCATACCGTCAATATAGGCGTACGTCATTTTCAAAAATCGTTCGGGAAAATCCGTATCCGCATAAATACGAACATCACCCCGCACGCCGTGCGGGGCAACTATTTGTCCTATTGTAAAAAATTCTTCTTCAGTCATCGGTCACTTATTGGCGAAAGGCCGTGATTTTGCCGTCTTCCAGCAAAATCTCCGTGCCCATAAGCTGATTAAGATCGTCACCGATCTTGACCGTAACGGTCTGTTCCAACTGGCCCTGTCTGATTTCGGAGCCGATTTCCAATTGCTCCGCCTGGCTGCGGTCATTGCGCGCCTTTTCTTTTGCCGCGGCGAGGCGCTGCTTCTGCTCTTCCACTTGCGCACGCAGGGAAATCAGGCCTTGTGCGTCCAATTTGGCCTGTTCGGCCATCATGCGTTTTGCCTGAAATTCGAGATTCTGCATTTCCCGATCAATGTCGGTCAATATTTGATCCGTTTCTTTCAGTATCTTTTCTTTCAATTCCTGCGTCACCTTCGATTTGATGACGACAGGAATACGAAGTGTAATCTGATCCATGAATCCTCCCTAGACGATGTCTACGGCAACCTTCACGTCGGCGCGTACGGCTGCGGCCTTGACAACAAGGCGCAATGCTCGCGCGATTTTGCCTTGTTTGCCAATGACCTTACCCATATCATCCGGCGCTACGTGAAGCCGATAGACTTCGAGATCCGCTTTTTGAATCTTTGTTACTGTAACCGCCTCGGGCTGTGTAACCAGCGCCTTGGCAATACATGCAATCAACTCTTCCATCGTATGCGCCCTCACTTATTTCTTGGATGCTTCAAATTGAGCCATAATACCGGCTTTTTTGAAAAGAGAACGGATTGTGTCGGTCGGCTGAGCACCTTTGCCGAGCCATGCCAATGCGGCTTCCGTATCGACCGTCAAAGCTTCCGCCAAGTCTTTGGCGGGATCGTACATGCCGATTGTCGCAACGGGACGACCGTTGTTGCGGGCATTGCGAACATCTGCTACAACAACACGATAAATAGGTTTCTTTTTCGCGCCTAAGCGTGCCAAACGAATTTTAATCATTATTTTCACCTCCTTCACAGAATTCCCCAACTATGCGGGAGCTTACATCAGAACGGGAGCTTGGGCATAAACCTGCGTCCCTTTTTCTGCGATTTTTGAGCCTGTTTCATCATTTTTTGAAACTCCGTGAACTGTTTGAGCAGTCGGTTCACATCTTGTACGCGTGTACCGCTGCCATTGGCAATGCGCCGTTTACGACTGTCCTTAATGAGCAGTTTCGGATTGGCGCTCATTCTTTCTTTTATCGTCATGGACGTTATAATCGCTTCAATGCGTTTAAATTCTTTGCCGTCCATATCGACCTTATCCAACTCTTTCTTATACTTGCCGATACCCGGAATAAGGCTCAGGATACCGCCGAGGTTACCCATTTTCTTGATCATCTGCAGCTGCTTGAGAAAATCGTCAAACGTGAATGCACTGTTGCGCATGACTTTCTGCATGTCCGCTACGGCTTCTTCATCAAAGGCGGCCTGGGCTTTTTCAATAATCGTCTCCACATCACCCAAATCAAGGATGCGCGACGCGTAGCGATTAGGATGAAATTCTTCAAGGCCGTCCATTTTTTCGCTGACGCCGATAAACTTAATCGGCTTCCCCGTGACGGCCTTGATGGACAGGGCCGCACCGCCGCGGGCATCGCCGTCAAGCTTGGTCATGACGAGACCGTCAATGCCGAGGGCGCCGTCAAAGGCGGATGCGGCCGTAACCGCATCCTGACCGGTCATGGCGTCGACGACGAGGAGTATTTCGTGAGGATGAACGGCCTCTTTGATGCGGACGAGTTCATCCATAAGAGTTTCATCTATATGTAGGCGCCCGGCCGTATCGATGATAACGACGTCACGCAAATGGCTCGTCGCGTAAGGAACGGCATGCTGCGCAATCGCTACGGCATCGGCGCTGCCCTCTTCCGTGTAGACGGGAAGGCCCAAATCGCCGCCCAACACTTGAAGCTGCTCAATAGCGGCCGGCCGATACACGTCACAGGCAACGAGGAGAGGATGCTTCCCCTGACTGACGAACTTCTTCGCAAGCTTTGCGGCAGTCGTCGTCTTACCTGCCCCTTGCAGGCCGGCAAGCATGACGATCGTCGGCGGCCGTGAAGAAATGGTAATGCGGCTCTGCGTGCTGCCGAGAAGTTCCGTCAATTCGTCGCGAACTATCTTGATAACCGTCTGCGACGCGTTCAGACTGCTGAATACTTCTTCGCCGACAGCTTTTTCTTTAATCCGTTTAATAAAATCTTTTGTTACGTTAAAATTAACATCCGCTTCCAATAAAGCGCGGCGCATTTCTTTCAGCGCTTCACTGACGTCTTCTTCAGAAAGCTTCCCTTTGCCGCGAAGCTTTTTAAAGGCCGCCTGAAAGCGTTCGGACAAACTCTCGAACGGCATAGGTCGCCTCCTTTATCCAATCATATTGTCATCTATAATTCAAGATCCGCCAAAATCCGCTTTGCTGCAGCCAAGTCGACGTCGGTCCCCTTCTCAAGATGTGCCGCAGCCGCTCCTATACGTTCCTCTATCTGCTCCGTCCGTTCGGCCAAATGCAGCTTTGCTTCATAGTGCTCCAGACTCTGGGAAGCACGCTGCAGCAAATCATGCACGCCTTGGCGGGAAATGGCGAGTTCCGCCGCAATTTCGGCAAGCGACAAGTCCTCGCAGAAGTACAGCTTCATACAGAGCTGCTGATGCGGCGTCAACAGGGGTGCGTACATATCAAGCAACCGTCCCATGCGCACAACATCTTCTACCATATGCTCACCGCCTTCGCATCATACTGTGTCAGTATATACTAAAGCCTTTTCACATGTCAAGTATTTTTACTTGTCACGCAAAAAGGCTTATTTTTCCTTAGTGATGAAAGAGGCGAAGACCGGTCATGGCCATGGCAATATTGTACTTGTCACACATGGCGATGACATGGTCGTCTCGCACGGAGCCGCCTGCCTGGGCGATATAATCGACGCCGCTGCGATGAGCCCGTTCAATGTTGTCGCCGAAGGGAAAGAACGCGTCGCTGCCGAGGGACACACCGTGAAGTTCTCCGAGCCAGGTTTTCTTTTCTTCCCGCGTAAGGGGAACGGGGCAACGGGTGAAGACGAGCTGCCATGCGCCGTCGGCGAGGACATCATCGTAATCATCGGAAAGGTAAACATCAACGGCGTTATCCCTGTCGGGACGGTGTACGTCCTCTTTAAAAGGCAGCGCCAATACTTTCGGATGCTGACGGAGCCACCAAATATCCGTCTTATTACCGGCAAGACGCGTGCAGTGAACGCGCGACTGCTGGCCTGCACCGACGCCGACGGTCATACCGTTTTTTACGTAACATACCGAATTGGACTGCGTATATTTCAAGGTAATCAGGGCGATTAACAAATCGCGTTGCGCTTTTTCGGGGATGTCTTTATTCCTTGTCGGTCTCGTCTTGAATAAGTCCGTCGTAATCTTCGCCTCATTGCGCTCCTGCTCGAACGTAACGCCGTATACGTCCTTATGCTCCAAGAGGGCCGGCTTATAGTCTTTGTCAATTTTCAATACGCAGTACGTTCCTTTGCGCTTGGTTTTTAAAATTTCCAAGGCTTCCTCCGTATAGTCCGGCGCAATAACACCGTCCGATACTTCCCGTTTCAGGAGCGTTGCCGTTGCGGCGTCACACGTATCGGAAAGGGCGACAAAATCGCCGTACGAGCTCATGCGATCGGCACCGCGGGCGCACGCGTAGGCTGTCGCCAGGGGCGAAAGTTCCAAGTCGTCCACGTAGTATATATGCTTTAATGTATCGCTCATGTCCGTTGCAACAGCCGCCCCTGCCGGGCTGACATGCTTAAACGACGCAGCCGCCGGCAAATGTATCGCTTCCTTCAATTCCTTCACGAGCTGATAACTGTTTAAGGCGTCGAGAAGGTTAATATAGCCGGGACGGCCGTTCAGTACTTCAAGGGGCAGGTCGCCGCCGTGATTCATATAAATGCGTGCTGCCGCCTGATTGGGATTGCAGCCGTACTTTAATACCATTTCCTTCATGTTATGTTTTACCTCCCGTAACTGACAATTACACGGACACCGCTATCCGCCGTCATTCCTTAACAGCTACATCGCGGACGGTGATTTTTAAAACTTCCACGGTCATACCCGTCGTGTAAACGATTTCTCCCTCCACTTCCTTACGCAGGCGGGACATGAGACGTTTTATATTTTCGCCGTATTGCACGGTTAAAGCGAGCTCAATATTGAGACCGTTACTGTGGGAATCCCCATTCTTCCGCACACGCAGCCTGTTAATTTTTACAACGCCCTGCAGGGAACCCACCGTATGGCGCACGAGGGACAGAAGGACGTTGTCCGAAAAGATGAGTTTGCCGTAATAGCTGAATACGGGACGAACGACGGAGCGCTCAAACTCGGATTCTTCATTGCCGACATTCCTGCTGAAGAAAGAGCGAACCGAATCGAGGAGATACCCGCGAAAATGGGATTTCAGCTCCACCGTCGGCACGGGAATAATATGGCGCCCCGCTTTCAGGCGCTGTTCCCGGGCCTTGCCCATTTCTTCGGCTGTTGATACTTCTTCTATGGTTACATATGATATGGGCATAGGTAAGGTCAAGGTCTTACAAATGCACTCCACCATATGTTTCGACGTGCCCAAAATGAGCAGGCGTTCCGCCTTTATGCGGTGCAGCGCTTCCCGCATGACAGCTGCGGCTTCAGGATTGGAAAAAATGGCGCAGCGCACGGCCCGCAGCCGATTGGGCTCGTCTTTTGCCGAATGGCCGGCGATGATGCGATTGTGGTAAATGAGAAGGCCGTCATCAATAAAAGCGTCAATATGCCGGTCATAGGCAACGACCAGAGCATGATGACTCTTACCGGTACCGCTGGGTCCGACAAATCCGATTACGTCCATCTCAATTTTCCCCCTTCCCATAAGATAACAAGGCCGCCACATCCGCCTCATCAACCGTAAAGACGCCGATTTTCTCGGGGAATCTGCCTGCAGTGCCGTGAAAGTCGGAGCCGCCGCTCACAAGAAACCCCCGCTGCCGGGCAATGCACAAAAACTCGTCTTCCCTTCTTATATTGCGCGGATGATACACTTCCATACCGTCAAAGGGATAGGACACGACATCGGCAAGATGCTTCTTCACCAAAGCCGGGTGGGCCAGGACGGCAATGCCGCCGGCGCCGTGAATGAGGTCGATACACTCGTCAACAGTGTGCCGTTCGTACGGAATATAGGCCGGGCCGCCGCGATAGAGAATCTTGTCGAAGACAGTCTTTACATCGGGAAAATAGCCGGTCTTGACGAGAAGACGCGCAATATGCGGTCTGCCGATCACCGTATTTCCCGTCACGACGGACTCCGCTTCTTCCGCCGAAAGAGGATAACCGAGGGCGGCACAGCGCCGTATCATTTTCTGCGCCCGCTCTAAGCGCCTCTTTTTGAAGGTGCTGCAATACTCCTGCAAGTCCGCATCGGCGGGATTTACATAATAACCGAGAATATGGACATCTTCGCCCCCATAATCGCTGCTCATTTCAATGCCTCGAATAATACGCAGTTCCTGCGGATAAACATGCGACCCGTCATATGCGGCAAGCGTATCGTGATCCGTTATGGCTATAACCGAAAGCCCGGCGGCAAGAGCTTCACGTGCCAATTCTTCCGGTGACAGTACGCCGTCGGAGCAGGTCGTGTGCATATGTAAGTCCGCAGGCATTATTTATCGCCTCGCAACAAGGCCAATATCGTCTTAATACCGACGCCCGTCGCGCCGTAATACCCGTTTTCGTCCTTTTTCTCGCAAAAGGCCGTCCCTGCAATATCCAAGTGAATCCACGACGTGTTTTCTTTAATAAAGTGTTTAATAAAAAGACCTGCCGTAATGGCGCCGCCGTCAGAACCGCCGACATTCTTGAGATCCGCCGTCTCGCTCTTCAGCTGCCGTTCATACTCTTCGTCGGCCGGCAGCTGCCACACCTTTTCGTGCATCCGTTCGGCCGCCGTAAAGAAGCGATTCATCCACTCCTGATCATTGCCGATCATACCGCTCCTGACCGTGCCCAAAGCCGTAACACAGGCACCCGTAAGCGTTGCCAGATCGATTACCTTGCGTGCCCCCTTGGACTGGGCGTAAGCGACGGCATCGGCCAATACCAACCGCCCTTCGGCATCCGTATTTTTCACTTCCACTGTCGTACCGTCAAACATAGTTATAATATCGTCAACGTGGTATGACATGCCGGACGGAATATTTTCAGCCAAGGGTATGACGGCAAGGACATTGACGGGATACTTCAGTAGCATGAGAGCCCGAATAACACCCAGCGCCGCGGCGGCCCCGGCCATGTCGGACTTCATATGCTCCATACCGGTACGGCTTTTTAAAGAAAGTCCGCCGCTGTCATACGTAATGCCCTTACCGACGACGGCAACGACGTCACGGCTCTCCGGATCGCCCGTATAGGCGACGGACAAAAGCTGCGGCTGATTCATACTTCCCTTGCCGACGGAAACAATGCCACCCATATTGCGCTTTTCCAAATTCCACTTATTCAGGACTTCCACGAAAATGGCGTCGCCCTTACAAAGACTCGTCGCCGTATCGACGAACTTGCGCGGCGTCATTTCATTAGGCGGCATGTTGACGAGGTCACGGGCTAAATATATACATTCGTAAATAGAGGAATAGACATAACAGAGCGTATTGAAATCCTTACTCTTCAGGCTCGACGTAATGAGGTTGATATTCTTCAGCACCTTTGAGTCGACCTTCGTCTTATAACGATTGAAGGCATAATTATCGTATAAAAGACCGTCAATGAGTGTTTCCACGTCCATGTCGAGCGTATCAATGTATACGGCCAGTTCACTCACACCTTCATCCATAGCTGCGGCCATAATTTTCCGGGCATACATAAATTCGCGGAACGTCCCCCGCTCAGGCGAGTTCTCTTCAATACCGACGAGAAAATAAACCTTCACCGCATCATCGACGACGGAGCGCAATACATGAATGGCACCGCCTTTAAAGGCGGCGGGATTTTTCTCCGTATATGCCCGAATAAGCGCGCCTTCCGCATCCGTCAACCGCGACAAAGCACGCAGGCGATGATCAATCCCCAAGACGACCGCATCGAGATTGCCGCTTCCGTTACAAGTAATCATACTGTTGCCTCCATTTTACGAAATAAAAACCGTATGTTTCATTATACTGTTTTCATTCCCTCTAAATCAAGCCGCCAAGCCTTTTCTCCCTGTCCGCCGCTCGCAAAAAGGGCATATTTTCATACTTGATTTTTATTTTCGGATAGTGTAACATAATACACGTGCCTGAGAGGCATGCCATGGACCACTAGCTCAGCTGGCAGAGCACCTGACTCTTAATCAGGGTGTCCAGGGTTCGATCCCCTGGTGGTCCACCACACAAAATAACGATACCCATGTGGTTTATGCCGTGTGGGTATTTTTTATTCACGTCTAAAATAATTGTTCCGGTACTACTCTCCCATGACGTGTTTTAACAGTTCCCGTATACACATCAGGCAGTTTCTTGCGCAAGTCCTTCCAGCCTTTACCCGTATATTCCGCCTCGATGGCAATTTATATGAGAAGGTGCATCCAAATCCATTCATTATTCGTAATAGGTTGCTTGAACTGCTGCCCCGTTTCTCTTGTTCTTTCCCCCTTCTTTTGCTATACTGTCTTTATGGAAGGACGCATCACCGCCGTTGTATTCGGACGTATGGCCGGGGCCTTGAGCATCGACCGTGGCAGGAGCGTCTTTCCATATTGTTTTTAGGGTTATAGGATATTTCGTGTTGGTATAAGAGGCCGTTAAGCCGGTTAACATCCGGCTTAACGGCCTCTTATACTTATTTCAACCAACTTTGAGGGTGGATAAAACGTGTTATGACGGAAGCAAGTTGGAGGGCTTTCGCCCTCACCTGTCCGGCTCTTGTTATCATTTTTTAACTTTTTTCTCTCCAAAAAGCCGATCCATCCCGGAACGTGTCACAAACCAGCCGGAGCTACATTGCCTGTACTCATCGTCGTTAAATTTTTTCCATTTACGCACTCCTCTGCACGCATCTTTTATTGTCTGCGGATTAACGCCATAAATCTTGGCCGCCTCAGCGGCAGTCAGTACCTCTTTTAATGCCTGTTTACTAAATTTCTCAGTCATAGCGCAATTAAGCTCCCTCGTCATTAATAATTCTATCATACCAGATAAAACCGGCACGTTGACAATACTAATATTACGCCGATCATAGCCTCACACTATTTAGATATCTCAGAAAATTGGATACACTTAGATATGGCTATATTTTCACCGGCATATAAATATACTCTTGGAAATATTCCGCTTCCGGTATCTCCTCATAATAAACGTTATACATCATTCATTAATACTGAATTATGCTTCATTCATTAGTAATAAAATCGCGATAAAAAGATGAATAGTTTACTGGGCAGTTTCTTTATGTATTCGGCATAGAACCGTATACTTGTTCCATACCGGTCCGTGTAACAAGCCGGATACGGCCTGTTTTACGTGCTTTCATCGATGCAAATCGAGGCTTTCCGCCGTGATACCCCGTGCATGCCTGTTGTACCGTACGTATCAACCGCCTCCGTTTCACAATCGCTTTCGTTGCTGTCATTACTTCGTGTAAAGCCTTTTCACTAAATTTACTGCCCATAAACTTATTGCACCTCCTACTATTAATAATTTAAGTGTAACGAGCGTCATCGGCTCATCATACATAATTACTAATATGCCGACAATAAATGCCACGTTGTAAACTACAAATTTCATACACTTCTCTCCTTTCAATATTCAACTAACAAGTAAAAAAATATCCATACCGGCATTACTAAACTGCCTTTGCGGCAGCTAACACTCGCAGCTTTGATGATTTTAATGACAGCGATTTCTAAGCTGCCTTTGCGGCAGCTAACGTTTTGACGGCACAAAAGCTGCAATAGTTGCATTTCTAAGCTGCCTTTGCGGCAGCTAACCCGATGCTCGGCATTGGTAGTGCTGGGCTTATTTTCTAAGCTGCCTTTGCGGCAGCTAACGCTTTCTTCCCGTTCGTGTATTCTACCATGCATTTCTAAGCTGCCTTTGCGGCAGCTAACATGAGGCCGTCCGCCGTATCATACTCTTTGCCTTTCTAAGCTGCCTTTGCGGCAGCTAACTAAAGGGGAACATAATAGTGTTTCCCCGGAAATTTCTAAGCTGCCTTTGCGGCAGCTAACTGACACAACGTTTTTACTCAAGCATTTTGAGATTTCTAAGCTGCCTTTGCGGCAGCTAACTTCTTTGCGACTGATACTTGTGCTATGAGTTTTTTCTAAGCTGCCTTTGCGGCAGCTAACCTGTCTAAAAATGACCACATCATATCGCGGCATTTCTAAGCTGCCTTTGCGGCAGCTAACCAAGATTATATCACGGTGGATGCGAGCTAGAATTTCTAAGCTGCCTTTGCGGCAGCTAACTTTCTGCTTGTGCTTTGTTGCTCCAGTGTTTATTTCTAAGCTGCCTTTGCGGCAGCTAACTCATCAATATGCGTAATCGGACTTACAAAACCTTTCTAAGCTGCCTTTGCGGCAGCTAACCAGTTTATGCAGCTCCTCTGATTCGGCGTTAATTTCTAAGCTGCCTTTGCGGCAGCTAACGATCACGACGCAGGCTGTCATGACATCTACGTTTTCTAAGCTGCCTTTGCGGCAGCTAACTTTTGAGCGCGCGGCGTGTTACCGATAAACGATTTCTAAGCTGCCTTTGCGGCAGCTAACGTAAATGTGCGGACTGACACCAAAAGATTTTGTTTCTAAGCTGCCTTTGCGGCAGCTAACTCGGATGAGTAGCGCGAATGGCTTATCTGAGCTTTCTAAGCTGCCTTTGCGGCAGCTAACATCCCGTGCGGTCGTTGTATTGGTTGCCGATTTTTCTAAGCTGCCTTTGCGGCAGCTAACGGACGACGCTCGAGCTCTGCCGTAACCATTATTTTCTAAGCTGCCTTTGCGGCAGCTAACAGCTGCGGGCGTCTATACGGATGGACGTCAAATTTCTAAGCTGCCTTTGCGGCAGCTAACAACGCCTCTGCCGTCCGGACGGACTCCCAAATTTCTAAGCTGCCTTTGCGGCAGCTAACATATCGCAGCTGCAGTATGTAAAGTAGGTGATTTTCTAAGCTGCCTTTGCGGCAGCTAACGAGTAGACCTGCTGCCTTACTCGTCTCCGTCATTTCTAAGCTGCCTTTGCGGCAGCTAACGACCACCAGAAACGCGAGCCGTAGCACCTAATTTTCTAAGCTGCCTTTGCGGCAGCTAACACGGCACTGACAGAGTGGCAAGCGCAGCAAGATTTCTAAGCTGCCTTTGCGGCAGCTAACACGCAAAAAGCGCGTAAAACCGTTAGGACTATTTTCTAAGCTGCCTTTGCGGCAGCTAACACAGTCCACAGATTATTTAATTCCGCAGGTAAATTTCTAAGCTGCCTTTGCGGCAGCTAACATCTCCGGGCATGAGTCGCTGTGGCCGCTGCATTTCTAAGCTGCCTTTGCGGCAGCTAACCCGGGCAATTACGCCCGGCTGATTGATAAGTATTTCTAAGCTGCCTTTGCGGCAGCTAACACGACCGTTGACGATAGCATGGTGGCGCGTATTTTCTAAGCTGCCTTTGCGGCAGCTAACAGTTTGTTTCCCATCCCCATCACCTCCTTTCGTTTCTAAGCTGCCTTTGCGGCAGCTAACTCTGACAAAAACCAAGGCGGCGTCAGCATGGATTTCTAAGCTGCCTTTGCGGCAGCTAACGTCAAGCGGAAACAGTAACGCGATGGACGTAATTTCTAAGCTGCCTTTGCGGCAGCTAACCAGGTTACAGTTATTGAGCCGCAAGCTCAGATTTTCTAAGCTGCCTTTGCGGCAGCTAACGTTGGTTAGGCAGTATTTTAGGTGGTGCAGTTTTTCTAAGCTGCCTTTGCGGCAGCTAACATACAATAGCAAAGGCCTGTATTTCCGCATTCTTTCTAAGCTGCCTTTGCGGCAGCTAACATCCTGCGCGGCGATCCCGTGCAGCAGAGCCATTTCTAAGCTGCCTTTGCGGCAGCTAACTTATGCCTGGCATAATGCCAGTACATTGCTTGTTTCTAAGCTGCCTTTGCGGCAGCTAACATAAAAAGGACGCCCCGATTCAGGGCCCCCTTTTTCTAAGCTGCCTTTGCGGCAGCTAACTTCCTCAATTTCTTTTAGCATGAAAGCCCGAATTTCTAAGCTGCCTTTGCGGCAGCTAACCAATAAAATTAACGGTTGCCGTCAGTTCTTTATTTCTAAGCTGCCTTTGCGGCAGCTAACGGTTCGTCAGGAAAACTTCTGTCACGCTACTTTTTCTAAGCTGCCTTTGCGGCAGCTAACAATTGAACTGTTTGAAGGGCGTATTTTTTACATTTCTAAGCTGCCTTTGCGGCAGCTAACGTGAAGGTGGAGAGTTCGTATCTAAATCAAATTTTCTAAGCTGCCTTTGCGGCAGCTAACCCGACACGGTGACCATCTCTTATGCCCAGATTTTTCTAAGCTGCCTTTGCGGCAGCTAACACGTCACGCGCGGCATGACGGAAAACGCCCTGTTTCTAAGCTGCCTTTGCGGCAGCTAACGGTGGCAATAGTGATGGATGCACGTTTACATTTTTCTAAGCTGCCTTTGCGGCAGCTAACGCCCGCCGCGCCTCGGATATAGTCACCGGTTATTTCTAAGCTGCCTTTGCGGCAGCTAACAGTAGCATTATATCACACAAATGCTGATTATAGCTACTATTACGGGGGATTATCCCAAAATACCCAATTTTTTCCACCCGTCTTTCAAAGCCTGTATTTTACTTGCTTCTCGCACTGGCAAAATATTTTGGTTAAAATTCCGGAACTGTTGCTCGAACACTAAGTCCATAGGTTCCAACTTCTCCTTCACACGGACTGTCAACCAGTTTTTTTTGGACGAAAAGTCTGAATTGATTTTGATTGGAAATGCTTTTCATCTGAATATACGGAAACCGTTCTTTGTCTTTTTTCTGCCTCAAAAACTTCACTGCCTGCTCATAAGTCGTTTCCGGATGTCGTCGTGCATATCTCATCGCCTTTTGATGTACTGAGCCGTCTCCTTGATACCGGCTGTATACGGCATATGATTTAATCCTGTTTTTAGGTACCGCCCTAACTTGTGTAATATGAACATAATCAAAGAATCGCTGCAATATCAATTTTAATTCCAGACTTTGTAATATTCCCTCTGTATCTGCAAAAACCCTGAGTTTACTACCCGGGCCAACTGCAGCATACTCAGGAAAAGAAACAGCGAAATCCATACAGCCTGTTTTATTTTTTCGATCCGCAAAGGCAATATGCAGCTGCGTGAATACTTTCGTCCATAAAAAATGCACCGGAATCTCTGCATCAGGCAATAGGGTTACTTCCTGATAATATTCCATGTCCTACTCCTTTTCTTTGGTTCCGAACACACCGCCTCGTACCAAAACAGCCATAACATAGTTTTTATCATTTTCATTAACCAAATCTTTATCAGTATTGGAAGACCATTTGTCAAATAACGTATAAAAATCCTTTTTATCCGCCTTGTTACCGCGAAAAGCACGCCCCAAATTTGTGACGGATCCGTATACTTCAATTGCAATCGGTCCATTTGGTAATTCATCATAATGTGGATACCACGTATCAATTGTTCGAACGGCATTTCCAATTTTTTGCGAATGCATGGCGGCAATATTATTGACACTGTAAAGAACCTTGCTTTTTTCTCCATTATTTTTATTTTTGTTCTTATCCAAAATTAACTCTTCACTCGGATATACTTCCTGCCCATTCCCAACTTTAGCAAAAGCTGTTACTTCCAGTAATAAGGTCTTACATTTTTCGGTTTCGGTTAATGTATTGGCAATGATTTCACTCAGTTCTTTCACATCCGAATTTTCGACCTCAAAATTCTTTAATGGTAGTTTATAAGAATCAAAAGTCCACGTTTTATCTGTGCCTTTTATCGTTATAACAGTTTCCAAAGCTTCTGCACCAACACGATTTCGCCAAAGAAAACGTGCATTTGCAAGATTTATGGCATAGCGTTTGGCCAACTCTTGAAAACCGTTTTCTTGTATAAACTTTTCGCCCATAGATTTTATGTTTTTTAAATGAGTTTCATCATTGCAAGCTGACGGTATATGCGGATTGGGCAAGACTTTTACTGTAAATTTTAATTTTAATGTATCTTGTTCCATACTAAGCATTGCATTGTCAACGGTCTGCAAATTCGCTTTTTCCACTTCTGCGCTTAATTTACCGGGATCTCCCGTAACTGAATCAGGTAACCGATGAGAGATAGTCCCTCTAACCGATTTTTCAACCAAGCGTATCGGTGTTTCTTTGTCATTATCCCGATTCTCCCATGTAGTTCCATACATATATCCATCAGAGAAAACTAATTTTTTCTCAAATGCCAATACCGATGCAATTCCATCCTTTTTCTTAGCCATAACACTTACCTCCTATTTTCTGATTTTTACACAAATACAACTGTTCACCTTCGTCATACTCATAATGCCACATCATGTCTTCAACTTTTGTAAATCGATATGGCATTTTAAACTCGCCTAATGTCACTACGGGCTCTACAAAGCGATGCGGCATATTGGGATCTCGCTGCTTTTCTACCTTCCCAAGCGGAGATAATCCCTTAAACCCGACTGCCACAGGCACTAACCATCCCGACTCACGTTTACTTTTCTTCCATTCTAAAACTTTACCGGACTCTGATTTTACCGCTTCATTCTGCACCGCTAAAAAGTTTATAAGCGCATCCAAGGCATCTTCCTCACGTTCCTCTTCTGTTAATAAATCACTTCGTTCTACAATAACAAACCCCGGCATTAAGGACGCAATTATCTTTCTCTCACTTCGTTCGTCTTCTTCATCAGCATATAAGACACGTACAGACTCTACTTTTAATAAATCACCTCCGGCAAATTTCATTAAGGGCAACTGTTTTTCTACTGCATTCTTAAATATTGCTTCCGTATCGCCGTTAATACCCTGCAATTCCATGAGAAGAGATACATTTAAATGTATCCTCGGTTCTTCAATAAAAGAAGGTCTCTCCCCTTTTTCATTAAGAGGATTGGCTGTACCTATAATAGAGTTAACATAATCACCCGATCCTCGATACACTTGTAAATCTGTTTGATGATAGGAAACGGCAACCTTGGGAATTCTTACTGCCTTTAGGCCATCATGTGCAGTAACGTTCCGTTCCAAAGCATGGACTGCTCCAAGCCAGGCAGTCATAGCCGGCACACCCATAGTCAAAGTACTGCTCATGGCATTGGCATTATGAATTTCCAAGTTTTGCATCAGTAAGTACGCTGCCATTCGTATACGTCACCTCCTCTTTCAGTACGGCTTTCATCCGTTCGGCAAAGAATTGAAACTCTGCGTCTCCCAACAACACGGCATCTTTTACCATTCGCTCATAAGACTTAATAAGCCAGCGAGAAAAGTCTTTGCTCAGTTCTGTAAGTTCCCGTTCCACATCGTCTTCCAATTTATATTTACAATCAAGCCATGCTTTATAGCGAGGCGGCAAACTTTTATAAGCATCTCGT
The DNA here is from genome assembly GCF_900095855.1 of Megasphaera coli. Taxonomy (GTDB): domain Bacteria; phylum Bacillota; class Negativicutes; order Veillonellales; family Megasphaeraceae; genus Megasphaera; species Megasphaera massiliensis_A. The sequence goes on from NZ_FMIY01000002.1 coordinate 814,092, forward strand.
CCAGTCCACCCCGCCGGCTCTTGTAACAATTGATACCGCACACACATGACTACATCGATTATTGCATCTATTGCATTTCTTATGGCTGTTCTGATTTTCAAGTTGTTCCGGTCTAACAAAAACAGTTCTTGTAATCTGTAGATCAAATCTGCATATTGCTCACGAGGTATACTTTCCTTCCAAAAATCTCGCTTCGGTAATCGTATGGTTCGAACTTTTATATTAGGGGGCAACGATTCAAGTAGTCTAGCCTCTCCATGATTCAAATGATTCTGTCCACTAATATTCTGTGATTTTGTACCACCAAAACCGATAACTGTCATATTTAATAATTCCAAATAACTTTTACCATAATCTTTATTCTTTTTTTCTTCTTTATCTTCTGTAATCTTTTCACTCCGATAATTATTTTTTTGTTCAATCAACTTACTAATCCGTCTATGCAATTCCATCAGTATTCCTGAAGCTGGCATAACAGTCAACAAATGATACCCATTGTTAACCGGAAAGTACACTTGTCTTAATCTTCCGTCAGATTTTATATTACTTGGTCTATCATTCATTATCTGTTTCACATGATTACATAATTGAGAATAATCTCCACCTAGTTTTTCAATAACTGTCCTAACCTCAATATCCTCAGCTAATATATGCTCAATTACTTTCTTCCCATCTTTCAAGTCTGACAATAATAACTCTGCACTTGATATATACGCTGCATTTACAGTGATGTCCAGCGGATAATCAACTGTATCAGACATGATATATCTCAGATTTTCTGTTTTTTGCCTGCTATACCAATAAAAAACTTTTGTAGCAGGATGAGTAAACTTACCTATATGAGTAGCCAGTTTACACTCCGGTATTTTACTAATGCAGCTTTCTAACCATTCTTCCGTACGCACTTTCTTTTTTTTCGCTTTATCTTTAATACGCTCCTCCAAAATACTCATCTATCTCCCTCCCATCTATTCCTTATATTCTCTAAATAATCCGAAATGATCCGAATAGTACCATTGGGAATTATTTGTATTGTATGGCATTACAATTTCTCCATACTGTCTAGATATCTCTTCTAAAATAATCGTTTCATCCTTTCTGCCATCCGCTATAATTCGCTTTTGCAATGCATTCTTATAATCTCTATACAACCAAAGCCGCTCCTTCATAATTTCGTTCATCCCTTCCCGTATAGAGATATTTAAGATTTCATTCCTGCGTATATATTTACCATTATTATACTCACAAAAATCAATCCTTTCATCTTTATAAATCGCCCAGAGTTTCACATCCGTTCCTGTACTTTCACGAAATGGGTTAAACCGCTGCGGCAGGGCCGTAAGCCACCAGTACTCTTCCAGCCATCCGTTTAACTGCTTTGGTCCGTCTTCATGGCTGTTAAAATCCAGCATGACTTGATGTTCCAAGTCAATGAGACGTTCTTCCGGCTTCAATGCTTCCGCCTTTATAATGCGCGGTATTGCATCCACTCTTTCCGCCAGTTCAGTCTCGTTCAAGAGCGAAGTAATATCGTGTGTACGTAGCAAATGTAGTCCCGATTCATACCCCGGACGACAAAAGGCAATTTTTTGCTTTTCCAAGCCGCGCAAATTAAACTGCATAATCGCCATATTATAGGCTTCAATACCCTTGTCATTTCGCCTATGGCGGCGTATTCTGCCGGCAAGCTGAATGATGGAGCGATACGATGACGGCTCGACTACGGCCCAGTCCCAATCATGGTCGCGCCCCACCTCTTCAACGGGCGTGGCCACGAGGATAAAAAGAATATTCTCCGAATCACACGAATCGATATGCTTACGAACAACAGAATCTTCGAAATCTGCAATATTCGATTTTTCTTGATGCCGTTTCAACAGTTTATCTAAATATTTTTCCTGTTCATGTCGCAATAACAAGATTTGTCGGCTGTGATATGCCATGACTCGCACCGTAATATCTTTGCTCCAGGAACAAGACAATAAATAGCGGCATAATGACACGCAAGGCTTGATATTGGCCGTACGCACGACGCCGAAGGAGACTTTCTTCCCGGTCTTTTTGTCGCATACACAGTTTTGTCGGTGCAGCGCTTCAGCCGCTTCTTTAATCTGTTCAAAATATCGAATCTCAACGGTATTGTGCTCAATACACGTTCCGGCCTCATCAATCGCTTCTGCGGTGCAGTTCTGTATGTAAGCTTTTCGTTGAATTGGTTGCTGCCGAAGTTTTTTCACCCGTTTCTTAACAAAGCGCTCATGAACGTCTGCAAAACAACGGTCTTTAATATTTATATCTTCCACTTGCGCTTTAAATTCATCACAGTGAATTAGAACTGGCTGCTTTTTTTCGGAAAAAAATCCGTTATGGCAGGCAAGACCGGCCGTATATGCTCTATAAAGACCTTCCGCCAAATCCGGCGGTATGGTAGCAGACGATATGGTTACATTTCTACCGTACATACCTGCCAAGTGCACCAAGCGTGAAATGGCAATTAAATCTTTTTTGCCAAAATCATCGATCTCATCAATGACTAAATCAGAAGACATAAGCCGTAAAGACGGTAATAAGAATCTTCCGCCACGTACAGTTTCAGTTGCACCCATCATATGGTCAATCGTTGCGACCAGAACCGGTTTATATAAGAGAGCATGATTCTTTGCGGCTTGTTTTGAGCTGATTCCCCGTTTTCCCGGCGTGACTGCTTTGAAAAAGATATCCAGAAATTTTACTTGCTCATCATCTTCCGTATCAACATATTCAATTTCTTCCTCTACCAGTTCTTCAAGATTACCGTCTATAGCCGGTTCATATTCTTTATCTTGATTGTCTTGCCGATGTAATTCCCGTACTGCTGTCGAACCGATTAAAACGGCAAGTTCCGTATCATCCAAACGTATGCGCTCTTTATATTCATCACCTGTTTGCAATGTTAATGAACGAAGCCCTAATGCCAAAATATAGCGAAGAGACCTGCCGTCTTTTGAGAGTGCCTGCATAATTTTCGCATTGGCAAATGTCTTGCCGCAACCGGTACTGGCCATATTTATCGTAAAGTATGCATACCTTTCTTCTTTGTCTTTTCGAAAGGCTTTTATTTCTTCTGCTACCGTATCTTGCCATTTAAATTTTTCCGGGCTTTTTTTCTTCAGTGTCTTATTATCAGTTACACTTTCCATCTGCTCTGTAAGGCGCGGCAATTGATGAGCAATTTTTACGGCCTGTTCACATACTCGCACCAAATGCTCTTCTAAAAGCTGCCTCATTCCCGATATATCCGTATTCGCCCATAGTTTTAGACTATTACACCATCGTCCTGTATTCTCCGCATCCATGGACGACACATAGTGATCGCCCAAGACTAAACATATACGGGCATAGTTAAGGAGCTGCCTAAAAGCATTTTTATTTGTTTTGTTATTAAAAAGACATAAAAAAGCCTCCCTGTTTTCCAGTAATCGGTAAGTCCATTTTTTTACCGCTTTATGCCACTGCACCTGCTTCGGTCCGACCAATCCTTCAGAAAAGGTAAAACAACCGTCCTTATTCAAAGCTTGGGTATTTTCATATCCCCAATCGGCATGAATACTGTTCAACATTTCGTTAAACTCTTTTTTAGATACGTCTTTAAAACTTCTGCACTTCTCTTTATCTGCCAGGTCAGGAAGTTTATGATGGCATAAAATTAACCAGCAAACACTCTGTGCAAGAGGCGGTAACTTATTAAAATTAATTTTCCCGTCTTGTTCGGACGCCACCATCCGGGCTATAGAACATATGTCCAATTCTCCGTTTTGTAAGATCTGCAACCATTTACAATCGTTACTTTCATGAACACCGGAACCGGCATGTTTAACGATCATCTCCAACAGTTTACACGACATCCACTCGTGCCGAAAGGGATCTCTTTCGAGACTTCGCGATTTCAATTTCTGCTGAAAATGATCTGATGCTTTTCCGTAGTCATGAAATAAAGCGGCTACAGCTACCAGAGCTTTCAATAAGGGCAAATATGTCCAGCCGTTTTCCCATTCTCTATGAAGGATATTTGTCCTGGTAGAATGGACCGGAACTATACCATTGTCATTAAAACATTCCCGATTACCGATAACCCATACGAGTTCACTGCGGCTACGGGAACGAATCCAATGGCAGGCAACGGCCGTGTTTTTTGTCGCACTTTTTCGCAGCAAGGTTCTTACGGCGGACAGGCCTTCCGCCGTTATGACTGTTTTCCATGTATCATTGCCGATACGATCCGCAAAGCTGTCTAAAATACGTCTGACCGTATACAGAGCCTTTTTCTCGCTCCTACTTGTAAAAACAACCATCATATGCCATCACTGTCGCAAAATAGGCGACTTCCTTTTTTCACTTCATCAAACATAAAATCAAGAGCTTTATGTTCCGTAAATTTTTGCAAACACGTTTGTCTGAAATCCTGTTCCGCTCTGCCGTCTGCAGCACAAATAAAGGCCCACGGTAATACCAGCGTATCTTTAACTAAATCAGCCACATCAAACACAAGTGCCCCTCTACGCGTCTTTCCATGCATTACGGCAAAACCGTGCGGTATTCCTAAAACCCACAATGTACAAGCAGCTAATCCGTATGCAAGATAATTACCGTGATTAAGAAAACAATTAGCGTCATCAGTACCGTCATGATCACGCGTAAAACTATTCTCACCGCTTGTCCGCTGGGCCGCATACTTGTAAAGTTTTTTAGTAAATTCCGCTTCCGCTGTCAAAAGCTTAGTGACATTAGGGGCTACTTCTATTTTCTTTTTATACGACGCCAACGCATGTTCAATATCCGTATCGTCACAATAAAAACTATACGACTGTAATTCCGAATCCTTAGTCCACACTACCTCTAAAAATTGACACCGCTTCCTTTGGAATTCTTTAGCCAATTTCAACCGTTTTTCCGAGTCAAACCAAAAAGACAACCAACCTTGTACATACTCAGTAGGTCTGTACTCACTCTGCGGTGCAAACCATTCTATTTCCGTCCCTGCAAATAAAGGCGTGCCGCCGCCGCCACAGAATCCGACTAAAACACCGGCAGCAGCCAGCAATCTCATAGCAGCTTGAGTTATGGACGTACCTGTCCCTAACATAATAACTGTCGTATTTGCAATAGGAATATTCCAATAAAGACTCTCTTTTTTGCCATCTGTCAAATAAACAATACGCCCATCCTTCTGCATGACTCTACATTTCTCAAGATAATAAATATTGGCCCTCTTAGAATGTAATATTGCTTTTAAATCCGAACGATTTATATCTTCCATACCTTATGCTCCATCAAAAATTAACCATCTTTCCATGTATATTCGTCATATACTTTATCATTATATCTTGCTAATTTCTACATGAAATATTGTAACATTTTTATGATATTTTGTGTTATTGGGAATAATTATTAAACCACTTATTTGATTGACTTAAACTCATAGATATTTTTTCAGTTTTATCGGAACGATTTATATTGCTGCGTCGGGAAGCAACTCTTTTGTCCTTATTCATTTTCTCCTTGCCGCAGTGCAATAAATCTGCTAAACTAATTGTACTGGAAGACCTTGCATAATTGTTCCACGGCTCTTGAGCCGTTGCGTATGCAAGGTCTTCTCTTTTTTTATAATGTCTTTCTTATGGTATGATATAGGCGGGTATATATTATCCGAAAATACTAATAAGGAGACATGCACCATGACCATTAGAATAGGTAAAAAGTTTTTCATCATTGCGGCACTCATTATCGCAGCTGTAGCCGGCGCTTACGGTTATTATCATTTTTATTACACGCGCACGCCCGAATATACGCTGCAAATCATCCGTACGGCCGTGAAGGATCATGACGCGGACACGTTCAACAAGCACGTCGACATTGACAGTATTATCGGCAAATGGATTGACGGCGAAATGGAAAAAGACGAATCCATCAAGGCCAATCCTTTTGCTGCAGCCCTGATTCCGGTTGCCAAGAATATTTTAACGACGTCCGTCAAAAACGCCGTTAACGCGGCTATTACGGATACGCCGAAGGCTGCCGCTGCAAACACATCCGGGCAAAGTACGCCGGCCGATACGATCATCTCCGAAAAGGACGACCTCTCTATCGGCAACATTTCTTCTGTCAAAAATGCCGACAAAACGGCCGATATCAGTATTGTCGTTGAAAACAAAAAGAAAAACACGTCGACAACGCTTAAATTGAAAGCCGTTTCTCTGGAAGACGGCACATGGAAGATTACGGAGCTCGAAAATCCGGAAGAAATAAAGAATTTATAATCGGTTTTATTCAAATTGATATAATTGCTGCCCGGGTCTGTTACAACAAAGTAATTGTATTCATGCGGCCCTTTTGCTATAATGTTTTGCGTATAACTTTTACATAGTAAAGATCTAAATTTATAGGAAAGTAGTGGTTTTGTATGGCAGAAGAACAGCAACAATTGCGGCGCAGCCTCAAAGCGCGTCATATGAACATGATCGCCATAGGCGGCGCTATCGGCACGGGTCTTTTCGTTGCCGGCGGGGAAACGGTCAGCTCGGCAGGCCCGGGCGGTGCCCTCCTGGCTTATGCCTTCATCGGCGTAATGGTTTATTTTCTCATGACCAGTCTCGGCGAAATGGCTGCCTATTTGCCGGTCAGCGGCTCCTTTGAGACCTATGCCAACCGGTATGTCGACAAGTCTCTCGGCTTTGCCCTCGGTTGGAACTATTGGTTTAACTGGGCCATTACTCTCGCGGCGGAGCTCGTGGCAGGTGCTCTTATCATGAAGTATTGGTTCCCCGATGTGCCTGCGGCCGTCTGGAGCGGTATTTTTCTTGTCGTCTTATTTTTCCTGAATTACCTGTCTACCCGTTCATATGGGGAAAGTGAATTTATCTTCGCCGGTATCAAGGTCATTACGGTCGTAACCTTCCTTATTGTCGGTACACTCCTCATTCTCGGCGTAGGCGGCGAATCACCGGGGTTTACGAACTGGACTGTCGGCGACGCGCCTTTTGTAGGCGGTGTAACGGCAATTCTCGGTATCTTCATGGTAGCCGGCTTCTCCTTCCAGGGGACGGAAATGATCGGTATTGCCGCCGGTGAAAGTGAAGAACCGGAAACGAATATCCCCAAGGCGGTACATTCCATTTTTTGGCGTATTCTTCTCTTTTACTTAGGTTCCTTCGTCGTCATCGGCTTCCTCATACCTTATACGGATGAAAACCTTTTGAACACGGCTATTGAAAATATCTCCATCAGCCCGTTTACACTCGTCTTTGAACGGTTCGGGCTCGTTGCAGCGGCTTCCGTTATGAATGCCGTCATCCTTACGGCCGTCCTGTCCGCAGGCAATTCGGGCCTTTACGTATCGACACGTATGCTCTATGCCATGGCCAAGACAGGCCAGGCCCCGAAGACCTTCTTGAAGCTCAACAAGCGCGGCGTTCCTTCACACGCCCTTTTCGCTACGGCCGTATTCGGTCTGGCAGCTTTCCTGACATCGCTCATCGGTGAAGGCAAGGCCTATGATTGGCTCGTCAACATCAGCGGCATGGCAGGCTTTATTACATGGATCGGCATCGCTATTTGCCACTACCGCTTCCGCCGCGCTTTCAAGGCACAGCACAAGGACTTGTCCGTCCTGCCCTATAAGGCATCTCTCTTCCCGTTCGGGCCGATTTTGGCTCTCATCCTCTGTATTATTGTCACGGCCGGCCAAAATTATTCGGCCTTTACAGGTCCTGAAATCGACTGGTACGGTGCCAGTGTCGCTTACATCGGCATCCCCGTATTCCTGGCCGTTTTCCTGTACCACAAGTTTAAGCACAAGACAAGTCTCATTCCCTTAAAAGAAGTTAATTTGTCTCGTGATGAAGAAATATCCCGCTAAATTAACAAACGCAAAAAGGGCGGTCCTGGTGAACCGCCCTTTTTGTATGCCCACTTCACTCGTATGCGCATTTCTATGTGAGGCGCATCATGACATGCGCCGGCACGCGGCGTACGTCGCGGACACCTGTAATCGTCATGGCATCGCGAAGCTCTCCTTTTATTTTGTTAAAATACAGTTCTACGCCTTCAGCGCCGCCGCCGATGGCCGCAACCGCCACGGGTCGTCCGATGAGAACGGCGTCGGCCCCCAAAGCGAGCATTTTAAGGACGTCTTCACCCGTACGTACGCCGCCGTCGACAAGAATGGTCGTCTTCCCTTTTACGGCTGCCGCAATTTCAGGCAATACATCTGCCGTTCCGGCCATGCCGTCCAGGACGCGGCCGCCGTGATTGCTGACGACGACGGCCCCCGCTCCGGCCGCAACACACCGCTTCGCCTCCACGGCGGACATGATGCCCTTCACAATAAAAGGGATACTTACGGCCTTTGAAACGGCACGAATGCTCTCGGGACTCTTCGGTCCTACAGGCTGCCCCAAAAGCCGCATATTGATAAGCGTCGCCGCATCGACATCCGACGCGACGGCCGGTGCGCCGCACGCAGCCGCAAGCTTTGCCTTTTCAATTATCTTATCATCTTCCCGCGGCTTTATGGTCGGTATGACACGGCCGGGACAGGCCTTACATGCCTGTAAGGAGCCTTCATACATGAAGGGTGCACCGCCGTCCCCGCAAAAGGCCGCCGTCCCCGCTGCAGCCGCACCTTGAGCGACAGCCAGGTCATAGGCCGCTTCTATTTCCGCCGCATCGCCTTCCATCTTTGCATTAAGTGAAATCGCACCGACAGGCGCCGCCATGACGGGCAGGGACAGCTTCATGCCGAAAAGGGTAATTTCCGTCCGAGGCTCCTCAACCTGTGCCAAACTGTTCATAATAAGACCGTACTGCCGCAGAGATTCCACATTGCGAATAAAGGACCGGGCCGTCCGCAGGCCGCCGAATCCCGGAATTTCTCCGATACAGCCCAAGCCGTTACATTCTTTGCACACACGGCATCCATTCATTCGTTTTTTCGCCTGCGCACGCACTTCGCTATAGTCCATCGTCAACACGCTCCCATAAAAAAAACTGCTGTCACATTTTTATGATAGCAGTTTTTTTATTATGCGTCTAATCTTATAATTTTTCGAATGCGTCTTTGCCTGCACCGCATACGGGACATACCCAAGAATCGGGAAGGTCCGCAAATTTCGTGCCTGCCGGGGCGCCGTTATCGGGATCACCTTCAGCTTCGTCGTAAATATAACCGCATACCGTGCATTCGTACTTATCCATACTTAACTCCTCCTATAGGAACATATCATACCGCTCTAAAAGCGGTCGGCTTTATCATAACACTTGCATTTGAAAGGTACAACCTGATTCTTATCAAGATTGACTTTACTTATACGCATAAACGCCGTACTTATAACTTAACAAAAGCATCCTTGTCCGCACCGCATACGGGGCATACCCAGGAATCGGGAAGGTCCGCAAATTTCGTACCTGCAAGGGCACCGTTGTCGGGATCGCCTTCAGCTTCATCATAAATGTAACCGCAAATTGTGCATTCGTACTTTTCCATTTTTACTTCCTCCATTTATTCTCAACAAATTATTATTATTAATTAAATCTATATGTATAATAACATAGATTCTTTTTGAATGCAACAGGAATTACAAACTCTTTTTGACCGAAAAAAATCACGTATTTTTGCGGTTCCCAAGGTAATATGATATAATTCGGCCATAAGGAGGGTGTATGAAAAAGAGATATTTTTTCTTCTTTATTCTCGCCTTCATGGCCATGGCCGTTTGGAGCCATATTACGGACAAACCCTATAACGCTAATCCCTTTGCGGCATCGGAAGAAGCCGATTCGTCCCTTGCGCCGTATCTGCATTTTCGCGAATCCATGCAGAGCAAAATCAGGCATATTCACGGTTACGTCAAGGCCGATAAGCTTCCCCGCTCTCTTCTCCGGGCTGTCGTTTCCGTAGAAGATAAACGCTTTTACGACCACGGCGCAGTCGACCCCGTCGGTATTATTCGTGCCGGTGCCGTCAATCTCTATGCGGGCAAGACGGTAGAAGGAGGCAGCACAATCAGCCAGCAGGTCATAAAAAACACGTTCCTCTCGCAGGAGCGCACGGTCTCCCGCAAAGCAAAGGAATTGCTTTTAGCCATCCTTCTGGAGCGTAATTACACAAAGGATGAAATCCTCGCCATCTACTTAAACACGGCCTATTTCGGCGCTGACGCGACGGGAATCGCCCAGGCAAGCCATACATACTTCGCTGTTGAGCCGGAAAATCTCACGCTGGCTCAGTCGTCCATGCTGGCCGGCCTTCTTCAGGCGCCGACTTACTATAATCCGCTGGAAAATTACAAAGCGGCCAAAGAGCGGCAACAAACGGTCCTCGCCCAAATGACGGAAAGCGGCTTCATCTCAGCCGACGAAGCCCGTCGAGCTTATGAGGAAGATCTGCATCTGCAAAAGTAAAATATGCCCGTATACACGAAAATCCCCCTGCCCGAAGAGCAAGGGGATACTTTTCTTCATGCTTATTTCGCGTAGTCGACCATGCGCGTTTCTCTGATAATGACAACTTTGATTTGTCCGGGATATTCCAATTCCGATTCAATTCGTCTTGCCACATCGTGAACCAGAATGACGCAATCATCTTCGCTCAATTTTTCCGGTTTTACCATAACGCGAATTTCGCGGCCGGCCTGAATAGCAAAGCATTCTTCAACGCCGTTGAAGGATTTTGCGATTTCTTCGAGTTTGGCCAACCGTCTTAAGTAATTTTCCAGTGTTTCCCGACGCGCCCCCGGCCGTGCCGCCGATATGGCATCGGCCGCCGCTACCAACACGGCTTCCACGGATGTCGCTTCTTCATCACCGTGATGCGAAGCGATACAGTTGATGACGGTCTTCGATTCGCCGTACTTCTTGGCTACATCAACACCGATGGACACGTGCGTTCCCTCGAGGTCATGATCCAACGCCTTACCGATATCATGCACCAAGCCGCCGCGGCGGGCAAGGGTTACATCAACGCCCAGCTCGGCCGCCATAATACCGGCAAGCTGCGATACTTCAATGGAGTGGCGCAAGACATTTTGCCCGTAACTCGTACGGTAACGCAAGCGTCCCAATATCTTGATCATTTCCGGATGCAGGCCGTGAACGCCCGCTTCATATGTCGCCTGTTCACCGGCTTCGCGAATCTTCTGGTTCACTTCTTTACGGGCTTTTTCAACCATTTCTTCAATGCGTGCCGGATGAATACGGCCGTCGACAATGAGTTTTTCCAAAGCCAGGCGGGCAACTTCACGACGAATGGGGTCGAAGCACGAAAGAATAACCGCTTCCGGCGTGTCGTCGATAATGAGATCGACGCCGGTCAACGTTTCAATAGCGCGAATATTGCGACCTTCGCGACCGATAATGCGTCCCTTCATTTCGTCATTGGGCAGAGATACGACAGAGACTGTCGTTTCCGCTACATGATCGGCGGCACATCGCTGAATAGCGAGAGAAATGATTTCCAAGGACTTCTGCTCCGCTTCTTCCTTCGCTTCTTCTTCGAGTGTCTTAATGAGCTGTGCCGTTTCATGTTTCACTTCGTTCTTGACGTTTGCCAGAAGAAGTTCTTTCGCATCATCGTAGGTCAGTTCGGAAATACGTTCCAACTCGGCCAGCTGACGTTCGTGCAGTTGGTCGATTTTTTCACGTACCTTCGCGACTTCCCCTTCTTTTCTGACGAGAAGTTCTTCTTTTTTCTCCATGGACTCGGATTTTTTATCCAGGTGTTCCTCTTTTTGAAGCAACCGCCGTTCCAGACGCTGCAATTCGGAGCGCCGTTCTTTATTGTCCCGTTCCGCGTCAATACGCAGTTTGTGAATTTCTTCTTTGCCTTCGAGAATCAGCTCTTTGCGTTGTGCTTCGCCTTCCTGTTTGGCCGTCGTAATAATACGGGCCGCCTCCGCTTCGGCACTGCCGAGTTTGCTTTCGGCAATGCGCAGGCGGTAAAAGTAGCCGAAGCCGAGGCCGATAGCACCGCAAACTACGGCTGCAATTATAATTCCAATCACTTTACACTGTCACCTCCTTTTCATTAAAAAAAGCCGAACTCCCGTCCGGCTTTTCTAGTATGCGTCTTACTTTTCTGCATCTTTTTTCAAAAAACCATCATAGCTGCATATAAGAACCGATACTGTCATTCGGTTACTCTTATTGTAAATTTTTTTCACTCATCTGTCAAGCTGACAAAGTCATCGAAAACCGCTCGTACAGCCGTTCCCGAAAAACCGCGGTTCTGTAAATAACGGGCAATTTTGCGCCTGTCGGCTTCCGTCCGGGAAAAGTATTTTCGTACGAGAGCAAGAGCGGCTTCCGTTTCGTCATACTCTTCCCGCTCTTCCGGCAAAGGCAATAGGCGGAGGCGCAGTTTATTGCAAATATACGCATGACCGTACTTTGCTTTTTGCGCATAATGGCGATATACGGCGGCTGCCAGGCGCTCGTCATCAATAAATCGCTCCGTTTTCAGCTTCTCTACCACTTCATCAATTACATCGTCCGCCGCTTCACGAGCCTGCAATTTGCGGCGCAGCTCACCTTCGCTGAGAAAGCGCACGCTCAGCAGGTGCAGCGCCTTGGCATAAACCTCTTTCGCATTCACGGCTTACTCTGCGGCCGCTTCATCGGCGTGAGGCCGTTCCGTCAGCACTTCGTCGAATCGTTCCGGTTCCGCCGCAAGGGTGTCACGAATAATTTGTTCCACTTCCGACGCTATTTCCGGGTGCTCTTTGAGGAATGTCTTCACGTTTTCCTTACCCTGGCCGAGACGCTGGCCCTTGTAGGAATACCATGTACCGCTTTTTTCCAGGATGTCCATGGATGCGCCCAAGTCGAGGAGCGTTCCCTCCTTGGAGATACCTTCACCGTACATGATATCCACTTCACAGTTACGAAAAGGCGGCGCCACCTTATTCTTTACGATTTTGACCTTCGCCTTATTGCCTACGAGTTCACCGCCGACTTTAATGGCTTCACCCTTGCGAATTTCCATACGCACGGATGCGTAGAATTTAAGGGCCCGGCCGCCCGTAGTCGTTTCGGGATTGCCGTATATGACACCTACTTTTTCACGCAATTGGTTGATAAAAATGACAATGGATTTGGACTTAGAAATAATGCCCGTCAATTTACGCAAAGCCTGGCTCATGAGTCGGGCGTGGAGACCTACATGGGATTCACCCATTTCCCCTTCAATTTCCGCCTTCGGCACGAGAGCCGCCACAGAGTCGACGACAATGATATCGACAGCACCGCTGCGTACGAGTTCTTCCGTAATTTCCAAAGCCTGTTCTCCGTTATCGGGCTGAGAAATGAGCAGTTCCGCCGTATCGACGCCGAGATGGCGCGCATATACGGGATCCAAAGCATGTTCCGCATCAATAAAAGCGGCAATACCGCCGTCTTTTTGAGCCGAAGCGATGGCATGCAGAGCTAATGTCGTCTTACCGGACGATTCGGGACCGTATATTTCTATGACTCGGCCGCGCGGATAGCCGCCGACGCCGACAGCCGCATCAATAGCCAAGGAGCCGGACGAAACAACTTCCAAGTTCATTTTTTCCGCCAAATCGCCGAGCCGCATAATGGCGCCCTTGCCGAAGTCTTTTTCAATTTGCTTCAACGCGTTTTCCAGCGCCGTTTGTTTCGCTTCCATAAATGTGCCTCCTTCTATGAATGTTCCATTATATACTGTAATGCATGATAAACGGCCTTAGTCGCCGCTCTTTCTTTCACTTCTTTACGTTCGCCCGGAAAGACGCTCTTATAAACCGTCGTTCCCCACGGGCCGGCGACACCCGTATAGACAAGGCCTGCAGGTTTTTCTTTCGTACCGCCGTCGGGACCGGCGATACCCGTTGTGCTGACGGCAATATCGCTGCCGTAAAGCTTCCTGCTTCCTTCCGCCATTTCGGCAGCCGTTTCTTCGCTCACTGCCGTATGAAGGCGCAGCGTTTCCGAAGACACACCGAGGAGTTTCGTCTTCACGCCGTCCTGATAGGTCCCGGCAGAGCCGAGGAAGTAGGCCGAACTGCCGGCAACGTCCGTTATATACGAGCCGACAAGGCCGCCCGTACAGGATTCGGCACAGCTCATCGTAAGCTTCCGATCAAGCAAAGCACGGCCCAAGGCGGCGGCAACCGTCTCGTCGTTATACGTCACGGCAGCGCGCCTGAGGCGCTTACGCAGCTCGTCTTCCACAGGTCTTACCAGTGCCTTGGCGGTTTCCTCATCTGCCGCTTTTGCCGTGACACGCACTTCCACAAAGCCGATGCGTGCATACATGGCAATGGTCGGGTTGGACTGTCTCTCAACGAGATCCATAATCATGTCTTCAATACGTGCTTCGCCCATATCATATATTTTAACATAAGTCGAATAAATATAGCCCTGAGAACCGAAAATATGCCGTAAATAAGTCTTTACCCGGTTATTGAAGACCCAGCGCATTTCCGACGGCGGACCGGGCAGGTGGATGAGAACCTTTCCGTTCTTATATAAGGCCGTCCCCGGTGCCGTCCCCGCCTCATTGGCAAGAACCGTCGCTCCCTCGGGGATCATCGCCTGGCGTCTCTGGTTATCCGTCAAATCCCGTTCGGGATGACGCAACTTGATCCAGGCCGTAACGCCTTCCATAACGTCTTTGCGAAAGACGAGAGACACGCCCATGACCTGAGCACCGATGATCTTAGTCACATCTCCCTGCGTCGGCCCCAAACCGCCCGTCGTAATGACGATATCCGCTCTGTTTAAAGCCGTGCGCAGAACCGTCTCCATACGATTCGGATTATCGCCGACCGTCGTCTGATAGATAACGGAATAGCCCATTTTATTGAGCTGTTGTGACAAGTAGCGCACATTTTCATTGACAATTTCACCGAGCAGCAGTTCCGACCCGGTCGTTACCAGTTCTACGAGCATGTCTTATCCACCTCGCCGCTATACTCTTTCGGCAATTAAATCATAAGCGAAGCCGCGCACTACTTTGACGGGAATAATATCGCCCGGCTCAAGGCCCGCGCCGTCTTCCACATAGGTCAGGCCGTCCACTTCGGGAGCCTGCGTATTGATACGGCCCACAGCCTGTGTATAACCGTTTTCGTCCGTAATTTCTTCAACAATGAAAGGATGAACGCTTCCTTCAAGCTCGCAGTTTCGTTCCTCCGAAACCTTTGCCTGAATGGCCATGAGCTTATGATACCGTTCCTCCTTTACGCCTTCGGGAATTTGATCCTTCATGGCCGCTGCCGGTGTACCTTCCTCCTGCGAATACGTAAAAACGCCGACGGCATCGAATTTCGTCTGCTCCACGAAATCGCAGAGCTCCTGAAATTCTTCTTCCGTTTCACCCGGAAAGCCGACGATAAAGGTCGAGCGCAAGGTCAGCTTGCGGCCGTGACCGCAGAGCTTGCGGACGAGCCGTAAAATATCATCCTTCGTGTCCCGTCGATTCATACGCCTCAATACCGTATCGGAAATGTGCTGCAGCGGCAAATCGACGTAAGGACAGATTTTATCCTCCCTGACAATAATATCCATCAATTCGTCCGTAAAGTAATGAGGATATAAATAGAAGAGGCGAATCCACCGCACCTTGTCTATTTTTACGAGGCTGCGCAGGAGTTCGGGCAAAAGCGGCTCACCGACCGTATCGATACCGTAACTCGTCGTATCCTGGGCAATAAGGTTGATTTCCTTCACGTCGTTTTGCGCCATATCTTTCACTTCCGCCACGATCGAGTCCATAGGCCGGCTATACAGAGGACCGCGTACTTTGGGAATAATACAGAAGGTACAGCCGTTGTTGCAGCCTTCACCGATTTTAACGTAAGCGCTGTACGCCGGCGTCGTCCGCAGACGACTCGTCTCCTGATCGTACAGGTGGCTGACATCATCCATAAAACAGGCGCGTTTTCCCTGTTTTGCCGCCGTAACGGCTTCCCAAATGCGATCCCACGAGCCCGTACCCAAGAGGGCATCCACTTCGGGCAGTTCTTTCAAGAGTTCCCGTTGATACTGTTGACTGAGACAGCCCGTAACGATGAGGATTTTGCATTTTCCGTCCGTCTTATAGCGTGCCGCAGCCAAAATCGTTTGAATGGATTCTTCCTTCGCCTTTTCAATAAAGGTGCACGTATTGACAATAATAATGTCGGCGTCCGCCATGTCTTCGGTCAGGCCCATGTGGCGCTGCTGCAAAATACCGAGCATGACCTCCGTATCTACTAAATTCTTTGAACAGCCCAAGCTGACAAAAGCAATTTTTTCCATTACCCTTCCCTTCCGAATCGTACGGCTCTGAGCCACCAATCCTGCATGGACTTGCGTTCACTGTCGTTATAATGCTTCGTCCCTTTAAAGATGACGAGATTTTGCTGTTTCGAGTCCTGACGCGCAGGCAATGTACTGTTGGCATAGTGGAAATAGAGGCGGTTTTTGCGCAATACGGCTGCCGCTTTATCAGACAAAAGCCAATCTATAAAGGTTCCCGCCAGGTCTTCATCGGAGCACCACCTAGTCACGGCGGCTCCGGTCAACCAAGCGGATGTTCCGTCCTGCGGAAAAATAACATATACAGGCGCGCCGTCAAAACGATACTGCTCGGCCGTAACCGCATCGACTACGCCGACCTGGGCTTCACCGCCGGCGACGCGGTGCATAATGGGGATCATCGTTTTCGTGTACGAGCCTATACGCTCCTGCAAGCTTCTGAAGTAAAGAGCCGACCGTTCCGTCCCGTGTTGTTCCACATATTCGCAAAGAAAATCGCCGGCAATGTCCGTCGCCGCAAGATCCGGAAAACTGATGACCATAGTCGAATCCGTAAGCAAGTCGCCCCACGTATTGATATTACTGCCGCCCATACCGTAATAGTCACGGTTGACTACAAAGACAAGAGGATTATACCACAGACCCGTCCAGGCACCGGCATCGTCTTTACGCTCGGGCGCAACCGTATCCGTCATGTCCGACAGATACGGCAAAAAGGCGCCTTGAAGCCGTCCCGTGCGCAACGTCCCTTCCGAAGCGATGACCGCGTCGGGCTGCTGCCCCGGTGTAGGGTGCTGCAGTGAACGCTGCAGGGCGTCTTCCGTGAGCGTCACCATGCGCACGCGCAGGCCCGTTTCCTCATAAAAGGCCGTCGCCAAATCGCGATTCGCTGCGGCCGGCAGGTCCGAATACACGGTCAAATGCCGTTCTTTTTCGTACATTGCCTGCGCTTCAAGCTGCTGTTCCCGATCCTGCTGTATAAATACGCCTGCCCAAAGGAGGCCCATAATAAAAAGTATTATCCCTAAAAGAGGAAGATGTTTTTTCATGCACCCGTTCTCCTACGCGGTTAACCGTCCGTCTCGTTACAAGACCTGCCATACAACGACTGCGGCAAGACAAATGACCATGCCGACAATGCCGACTTCAACCCATCTGCCCTGATTACGCCGATTATTTTGCGTACGCCGCAAAAAAGAGGATTTTCGCACCTTGCGGCGCACGGGCTGCGGCCTTTCCGGTGCGGTATGCTGTAAATACAACTCTATCAACTCCTCGCCGTTTATGCCCAAATAATTGGCATAGGAGCGAATAAATCCTTTGACAAAAACCGCACCCGGAATAGTATCATACTTATCGGCTTCAAGGGCCGCCAAGTAATCCGTCTTTATATGCGTAGCCGCCGCTATATCCGTCAACGTCCGACCCTGAACTTCCCGTTCGGTTTGTAGAACTTCTCCTGCTGAAGGCATATATGTATCCTCCGTTTATGGTATATATAGTCAAACCGACAGCTTTTTAATCGGAAAAATACTTATGCTGTACTTCTTCCGCCGTCATGAGAATTTCTCGCGCCTTACTGCCATTGGCGGGACCGACAATATGCATGACTTCCATTGTGTCGACCATGCGGGCGGCACGAGAAAAGCCGATACGAAAACGGCGCTGCAGCATGGATACGGAGGCCTGTCCCGTTTCCAAGACCATCATAATCGCCTTTTCCATCAATTCGTCTTCAAAGAAATCGCCGCCGTCGGCCTTTTCTTCCTGCTGAGCCGCCGTGACGGATTCGTCATACTGCGGCTTGCCTTGCGCCTTAATATATTCGACGACTTCGTCGATTTCGTTGTCCGATATGAAAGCGCCCTGAACGCGCACAGGCTTTGACGCACCCATAGGATAAAAGAGCATATCTCCCTTGCCGATAAGCTTTTCCGCACCGGCCATATCCAAGATAGTGCGCGAGTCGATTTGGCTCGACACGGCAAAGGCGATACGGCTCGGCACGTTAGCCTTAATCAGGCCTGTAATGACATCGACGGACGGTCGCTGCGTTGCCAAAACGAGGTGCATGCCGCAGGCGCGGGCTTTCTGCGCCAAACGGCAAATAGAGTCTTCCACATCGCCGGCTGCAGCCATCATAAGATCCGCCAATTCGTCGATAATGATAACCACATAGGGCATGGCTTCCTGCGGATGAAGCTCGTTATAACGCTTAATATCGCGCGTCTTCGTCATGGCAAAACGCTTATACCGATCATCCATTTCCCGTACGGCCCAACGCAGTATATTGGCCGCCTTTTTCGGATCCGTCACGACAGGTGTCATCAAATGCGGTATGCCGTTATAGTTCGACAGTTCGACAACCTTCGGATCGATTAAAATCAGTTTTACATCCTGCGGCCGCTGTTTAAAGAGGATACTGGAAATAAGGGTATTAATACACACGCTCTTGCCCGATCCGGTAGAACCGGCGACGAGCAGATGGGGCATCTTCGCAAGATCCGCCACAATAGGTGTGCCTGCAATATCCCTGCCCAGACCGACGGGAACACCGCCGGCGGCATTGCGAAATACGTCTGTATCCAAGACGTCGCGCAGGCAAACGGGCGTCACCTTGTGGTTGGGCACTTCAATACCCACGGCAGCCTTGCCGGGAATGGGAGCCTCTATACGAATATCCGTAGCGGCAAGCTTTAAAGCCAAATCATCCGCCAAGTGAACAATTTTGCTGACCTTGACGCCTGCCGCCGGCTCCAGCTCATACCGTGTTACGGCAGGGCCGCGACTGGCTGTCAGCATTTTTGCATCAATGTTAAAGCTTTTTAACGTATCCTGCAAGATCTGAGCATTTTGCCGCACTTCATCACTCAAACCCGTTTCGGCCGCATCGCCGCGATGCAGTATGGAAACAGACGGCAGGCGGTATGTGTGTTCGCCTTCAGCCGTCGGTACGGCCGTCTGTCCTCTCGCGCCCACTTCGACCGTACCGGCCGTAAGCTCCGTTTCGAGAGGCTTTAAGTCCTCCATTTCAACAGCCGGCGCCGTTGCGGCCGTATACGCCGCCGGTTTCGTATCGTCGATGACGACCGTTTCGATTATACCGTTGCCGTCGTTTGCTTTACCTGCTTCGGCCTCGGGAATCTCCGCATCGTCTTCATCATAACCATAAGCTTCCAATTCGGAGCCATATACGTCTCTGCGGTCTTCAAATTCTCCTTTATCGGCAAAATCTGTGTTGTCGCCGCCGGCTTCGACAAGCGACAACTCGTCAGATGAACTCGGTTGTACGATTTCACGCTCTTCCCAATTTTCCGTTTCCGTCACCGCGGACTGCGGATTATGAGACACGACAACTGATGCGGCAGCTGCGTCGTTCGCTTCCTTTTCAATGTCAAAAATCTTTCGCTGTTCACGCTGTTGCCACTGTTCGCGCACGACCTGCGTCGCTTCCTGAATGCCTGTAACCGCCTTGCTCGACGCATAGGCGACAGGCCTCGAGATGGAGATTTTCTTCCAGATCATGAAAGCTGCAATAAGAGCAACGACAAGAATTAAAACAGTGCCGAAAGGACCGCAAAGGCTGCGCAGAGCCGAAGTCGGCAGGGCGCCCAAAATTCCGCCGCCCAGACGCAGAGACGCGGGAACGAACTCTTCGCCCTGTCCCGTAAAAAAGGCGTGCCAAAGGCTCAGCAAAAGCTCGTACACCAAGGCGCCCATGCACCAGCTTTTCGTAAAGGGCAGGGCTTTCCGTTTAATTATGTACTGAATGCCCGCCGCAATAAAGGCAACAGCTACAAAGAGGCGACCCGCACCGAAAGCATAAGCAAGGAGGTCGTCCAGAGCATAGCCGATACTGCCCGTGTCAACACCCATAAAACCGACGGTAAAAAAGATGCCGCCTACCAATAAAAAAAGCCCGATTATTTCATATTTTAACCAAGGCGTACCGCTTTTTTTACGCGTTGCCGCCCTCTTTTTTGCACTCCCGCCTGAAGCCCGCTTCACTTCGGTCCGTGCCGCCTTTGCCCGAGTCTTTCGTTCAGCCACTTTGCCACCTGCCAATTATAGCGCTCCTGTAGATTTATAGGTTTCGTACCATATAGAAAGCCGCCAAGCTAACTTAGCGGCCGAATAATCATGGATTATCTGTCAAAAAAGAAGCCCCACCATGCCGTCTATAACCGAGTTTTGAGCCTGCCTGAGCAGGTGGGTGTCCTCCTATTGGGAGTCAACAGTCCAGTGAAGGCATTGTTTAACCGCAATAGAGCCCGAACTCCCGATGTATAAGTGTTGGTTCAAAACATCGAGTACCTTTACGCACACAGTAGGGTTTTCTCTTGACCTTAGTATACTTAATGACCGCAAAAAAATCAAGTCATACCGCCAATTCTCACATATCTTGACGGCATGACCCGGCCATTGGAATTCTCTTGCCTTATACGGATTTAATGACATCGCATTTCATATACGGACGGAGCACTTCCGGTACTGCGACGGAGCCGTCCGCCTGCTGGCAGTTTTCCAGAATGGCCGCGACCGTGCGGCCTACGGCAAGACCGGAGCCGTTCAGCGTATGGACGTATTCGGGCTTCGACTTGGCATCGCGGCGAAAACGAATATTCGCACGCCGTGCCTGGAAATCTTCCGTATTGGAGCACGACGAGATTTCGCGATACTTGCCCTGCGCCGGGAACCATACTTCCACGTCGAAGGTCTTTGCTGCGGAAAAACCGATATCGCCCGTGCAAAGGCAGACGACATGATACGGCAGCTTGAGTTCCTGCAGAATAGCCTCGGCGTTTTGCGTCAACTTGTCCAGTTCGTCATAACTCGTTTCGGGGGTAACGTATTTTACCATTTCCACTTTGTGGAACTGGTGCTGCCGAATAAGGCCGCGCGTATCTCTGCCGGCGGATCCCGCTTCGGCACGGAAACACGGCGTAAGGGCCGTCAAGTAAACGGGCAGTTTCGCACCGTCAATGATTTCGTTGCGATAGTAATTCGTGAGCGGTACTTCCGACGTCGGAATCATGAACATTTCCTGTCCTTCAATACGGAACATGTCTTCATAAAATTTCGGCAACTGCCCCGTTCCCTGCATTGACTCGCGATTTACGATATACGGCGGAATCACCTCCGTATAGCCATCCACTTCCGTATGGCGGTCGAGCATGTAATTATAAACGGCCCGTTCCAAATGAGCGCCGGCACCTAAATAGAAATAAAAGCGCGAACCCGCCACTTTACCGGCCCGTTCGGCGTCAAGGATGCCGAGAGCTTCACCGATTTCCCAATGGTCTTTGGGCTGAAAATCAAAGTGCGGCAATTCACCCCACTTACGCACTTCCGGATTGTCGCTGTCGTCTTTGCCGACGGGAACGGACGGATGGCACATATTGGGCAGCATGAGCCGGATGGCGACCATCTTGTTTTCCGTGTCCCTCACTTTTTCATCAAGTTCCGCAATTTCATCGCCCAATTTTTTCATGTCCGCAATTTTTTCATCTGCATTTTCTTTGTTTCGTTTGAGCACGCTGATTTCTTTTGTCACTTCGTTACGGCGGCTTTTCATGGCTTCAACGCGGCCTAACAAATCGCGCCGTTTTGCATCAAGTTCAATAAAAGTATCCACGTCGACGACAGTGTTGCGTCGTTTTAAATTCTCTTTTACAGCCTCTGTATTTTCACGAATAAATTTTGCATCCAACATATTAATATCTCCTCTCATTGTACGCTGATTATAAGCCTTTTTGGTCTGTCGTGCTGAATAAATATCCCATGTGAAGTGTTGAGTTCAGCAGGACCAGGCGCCACTTGCCGTCCTGTTCCTCCAGGACGTTAATGCACGTATTATCCTGCTTTACTTGCCAGAATTTGTCGATTCCCATACCGAGAAGATCACAAATAATAACCTTGTTTACCGCATCGTGAGCGGCAACGAGCACGGTTTTGCCGGAAAAGCGGGCGGCGTAGTCGTCAAAGGCCGGGCGCACTCGTTTTCTCACGTCTTCCAGCGATTCGCCGCCGGCACCGGGCATTTTCACCGTATGAGGGGCTTTGTGCCAAGCCTTAAACTCGTCGGCATACAGGCTTTCAATTTCTTCCGTAAGGCGGCCGCCCCAATCACCGTGATGGATTTCCGTCAATCGTTCGTCCTTTTCAACGGAAAGATTATGCAAATCGGCACAGAGTTTGGCCGTTATAAAAGCACGTTGCAAAGGGCTCGACAGGCAGACGTCGAAAGGAATGTCCTTGAGGCTCCGAGCCAGCTTTTCTCCCTGCTCCCGGCCATAAGCGCTGAGCGGGGTGTCTTCCTGTCCCTGATAGCGACCCGTAACGTTCCACTCCGTTTGGCCGTGGCGAACTAAAATAATACGTACCATCGGTCTCCTCCTTATTGGTGCGGCTCACAATGAATGAGTTTCATATCCAAAATGCCGTCGATTGCCTTGAGCTTCAACATGACATTGCTTGGAATATCGTCGGCGACGGCAATAGCCATTATATTCGTCCCCTTTTGCGTCATATTCCCGACCTGCATGCCCGTAATATTGATCCGCGCTTCGCCAAGGATGGTCGAAATCTGGCCGATCATATTTGGCTGGTCAATATGCGGTGCCAGGATAAGGTAGTTTTCCGGCGTGAAATCGACGCGGTATCCGTCAATCTGCACGATTTTCGCTTCTGTCCGGTTAAATAAAGTTCCCACGATGCTGTGTTCGCCCTTTTCCGTCACAATGCGTACCGTAACGGCGTCAACAAAGGTACCGGGGTCGGCGCTGCGTATTTCTTTGACCGAAATATGCCGCTGCTTGGCCACATCCGGCGCATTTACGAAATTGACCGAATCCTGCAGGATCGGATTCAGCGCACCTTTCAAAACGGCCGTCGTCAAAAGCCCGGTCTCCGTTTCGGCAAGCTTCCCCGTGTATTCGACCGTAATTTCCTTCATAGGCCCCTCAGCCAAGTATACACCGATGATGCCGATACGTTCCATCAGATCGAAGTAGGGCTGAATTGTAAGATAAACGTTCTTGGCAATAGGTACCATGTTGACGGCCGTCGGCACCGGTTCACCGCGCAGTCCGGCCATAATTCCTTCGGCCACATCTACGGACACGCCTTCCTGAGCCTCTACGGTCGATGCACCGATGTGCGGTGTAATGACGACGTTTTCCATGCCCTTGAAGGGATTGATATCCGCCGTAAGCGGTTCTTCCGGGAAAACGTCTACGGCTGCGCCGGCAACGTGACCGCTTTTGAGGGCGGCGGCCAGGGCATGTATGTCGAGGACGGCACCGCGCGATACGTTAATTACGCGCACACCCTTTTTCATTTTCGCTATTTCTTCAGCGCCGATCATGCCGCGCGTCTCCTTTGTCAGCGGCGTATGGAGCGTAATATAATCCGCTTCGCGCAAGAGCGTATCCAAATCGACGAGCTCGCAGCCCAGCTGCTTGCCCCGTTCTTCCGGTATGTACGGGTCATAGCCGATAGTCTTCATTTCCATGGCCTGCATGCGTTTGGCAATACGCGAGCCGATACGACCGACACCGATAATCCCGACGGTCTTGTCCTTGAGCTGAATACCCGTAAACTTTTCCCGGTTCCACTCGCCGGCCATGAGCGAATCGTGAGCCTGCGGAATATGGCGCGTAACGGCCAAAATCATGGCGCACGTGTGTTCCGTCGCGGCAATCGTGTTGGATGTCGGCGCGTTGACGACAATAATACCGCGAGCCGTAGCGGCTTTGAGGTCGATACTGTCGATACCGACACCGGCACGGCCGATGATTTTAAGCTTCCCCGCCGCTTCAATGACCTCCGCTGTAACGTGCGTCATAGACCGCGTAATGAGGCCGTCATACTCGCCGATGCACGTAATGAGGTCTTTTTCGTCGAGGTTTGTTTTTATATCAACATGATATCCGTTCCTGCGCAATAACTCGACGCCCTTAGCCGACACGTCGTCGCTTACCAGTATTTTCATCATCTCTTCCATTGCCGCATCCTCCCGTCTATGTTATGCATGGTTCTTGCGAAATATCCTCATAAAATCCGCCAATACTTCACAGGCTTCAAGTGTCACCGCGTTGTATACGGACGCCCGACAGCCGCCTAAGGAACGGTGCCCTTTAAGACCCGTTAAATTTCGTTCCGCCGCTTCATGTACAAACTTCTTTTCCAGTTCCGCCGACGGCAGGTTGAAGGTAATATTCATGATGCTCCGCGAATTTTTTGCCGCATGCCCTTTATAAAAACCGTCGCTTTCATCAACGGCTTCATAGATGACGGCCGCTTTTCGGCGGTTGCGCGCTTCCATGGCTGCCAAGCCGCCCAGAGACTCCAACCAATGAAGGACCTTGTTGACGAAATAAATGCAAAAAACCGGCGGCGTATTGTATGTCGAATCGTGGTCAAAAAAGGTACCGTATTTGAGCATAAGCGGCAAGTCTTTCTTTGCTGTCCGCAGCAGTTCTTTTTTCATAATACCGATGACCGCACCGGCAGGACCGACATTTTTCTGAATACCCGCGTATATAAAAGCAAACTTGCTCACGTCCACAGGCCGTGCCAAAAAGTCGCTGGATGCATCGCAGAAAAGAGGGACGCCGACCGTCGGGTAATCTTGCCACTGCGTGCCGTGAATTGTATTGTTCGACGTAATATAGACATAATCCGTATCGGGAAGAACCGTAAAATCGGCAGCCCCGGGAATGTATGTGAAACCGTCTTTTTCACTTGACGCCACATCATACACTTCTCCGAAAAAGGAAGCCGCTTCCTTGGCTTTCTCCGACCACACGCCCGTATTGATGTAGCCGCCCCTGCGGCGCAGGAAATTCGCACCGTGCATGAGAAACTGCAAACTGCCGCCGCCCTGCATAAAGGCGACGACGTAGTCGTCGGGAACGGCGAGCAGTTTGCGCAAGAGCGAAACGGTCTCATCCTGCATTCGCTGATACGCGTCGCTGCGATGACTGATTTCAACGATACTCATGCCGGTCCCGTTAAAATTCAAAAACTCGTGCTGTACTTCTTCCAACACGTTCAGCGGCATGGCCGACGGACCGGCATTAAAGTTATAGACTCTTTCCACCGTCTTTCCTCCTCACTTCCCGGAAAAAATAAATACGGAGAAGCTGTCCACTTGGGACGAGCCTCTCCGTATCTCGCGGTACCACCCAATTTGCCGTAATGCGAAAAAACAAAAAAACTCCCGTCCCTCAGGGACGAGAGCATATTCCCGCGTTGCCACCCAACTTGCCGTACGGCCATCTTTAAGCGCTATATCGGGCGCAGCCCGTCAAATTCGTCATTTGCCGCTCCGGAGCGGAACGCCTCACAGTCCTGTCGCCTCGCACCGGCCGGCAACTCTCTGAAAAAGACTCCGATTTGCTTCTCCATCACTGCGTTTCCTTATTATTGTTCATAGTATATGCATTTTACCGTTCCCTGTCAATACATATGCTTATATTCGTATATCCATCCATGCAATAACTGTATATATCTGCGTGATTATAATCTGGACTTTTTAAGTATTATTTGTTATACTTGTCATATGATAATCATTATCGACTTTTTATAAGGAGGTTTTTTATTATGGCATACACATTACCCGATTTGCCGTACGCATATGCGGCGTTGGAACCGTATATCGACGAGGAAACAATGCATTACCATCACGACAAACACCACAACACGTACGTAACGAATTTGAACGGCGCTGTTGAAAAGCACCCGGAGCTTTTTGCAAAGACGGCTGAAGAACTGGTCGCCGATCTGAACGCCGTTCCTGAAGATATTCGTACAGCCGTTCGCAATAACGGCGGCGGACATGCAAACCACACGTTCTTCTGGAATATTATGAGTCCTGACGGCGGCAAGCTTTGCGGCTCCGTGGAAGACGCTATCAATACGGCTTTCGGCAGCACGGCGGAATTCCAAAAACTCTTTACCCAAGCCGCCACAAGTCGTTTCGGCTCCGGTTGGGCCTGGCTTGTCGTAAACAAGGGTAAGCTCGAGGTCATGTCCACGGCCAATCAGGATTCACCTCTCAGCGAAGGCAAGACGCCGATTCTCGGTCTCGACGTGTGGGAACATGCATACTATTTAAAATATAAGAATGCCCGTGCGGCCTACATTGATGCTTTCTGGAATGTAGTCAACTGGAAACAGGTAAACGAACACTTTGAAAAAGCAAAATAAATTTTCCATAACCGAAATGGCCGTCCTCAAGGGGACGGTCATTTTGCATACAAATTACTATCTCATTCTTATAAAAACAGGGACAACACCATTTGGTAAAGTATCAATATGCCCCTTTGCACGGGAATAAGGATCGTTCCCAATATATTCGTCATCAACAATACGATGAGAATCAGGAGTGAGTATCGTTCCAGGCCGGCCAGTTTATATGCCCATTCCTGCGGCAAAAGAGCTGTCAGGATCCGCGAACCGTCAAGGGGCGGAATAGGCAGTAAATTAAAAACGGCGAAATTGATATTATACATTACGATTAATTGCAATACCAGGAGCATACCGCTTGACAAGAGCACATCAAATCGGTTAAATACGGCTATCATCCCCATTGCCAAAAAGGCGACCAAAAAGTTTGCTCCCGGTCCGGCAAAGGCGACAAGAATCTCGCCGCGCCGCCAATTTCGAAAATTTCCGGGATTGATCATAACCGGTTTGGCCCAGCCGAAGCGTGCAATAAACAACATAAGCAGGCCGACGGGATCAATGTGGGCAATCGGATCCAAGGTAAGCCGTCCTTCCCTTTTGGGTGTATCATCTCCCATAGCGACAGCCGTACGGGCATGAGAATATTCATGAACGGTCATGGCGATAATTAAGCCGGGAATACCCGCTACCATGGCAAGTATATCAAAGTTAAACATATTATCCTCCAAGAGTGTATCAGTTGGATTTTTTCTTGCTGATTTCCATGCGCATACGTTCCATATTATCCTTAAACGTTTCCGAATCGGCCATGGCAATACGCGTATAGAGTATGTCCGCAACGGCCATGTGAATCAGACGGGACGCGCCGGCTTCAGAAGAGTAATTGACCTCCCGCCCCATACCGTGCAGGCAAATATCGGCAAGCTTCGCCAAGGGCGGGTGAATATGGCTGGTCAGGGCGATAACGGCCGCGCCTCTCTTTTTCGCCACCTTCACGGACTGTATAAGCTCGTCTGTCGCTCCCGTGTGAGAGACGGCAATGACCGCATCCTGCGGTGTGAGCATAGCCGCCGACGTCACCTGCATATGGGAATCGGAATAATCCTGAATGGCAAAACCGAGACGCAAATACCGTGTCATAATATCACGACAGACCGTTGCGGAATTGCCGAACCCGTAGACGGCGATGCGCCGAGCCTGCCGCAAAACTGCGGCAGCCCGGTCTACAGCCCGATAGTCGAGAAGTTGAAGCGTATCCAATAATCCGTCTGTAATATTCTGAAATATTTTAGCCGCAACGGCACTGCACGAATCGTCAACGCCGATATCATGGTAGTTTTGCATTTCACTGGTCAGCAAATATGCCGTCAAGGCCTGCTTTAATTCTTGTCCCCCCCTGTACCCCAGTTTCTTACAAAACCGGGATACCGTAATTTCCGAACTCTCCGTTTGATCTGCAATCTCGGAAATGGTCATTCTCAAAAAAACTTCCGGCTGCTGTGCCATGTATTCGGCAATGCGCCGTTCCGATTTGGTCATGCCGGGATAGGCGCTGCGGAGAAAGGGGATTTTTTCTATATTTTCATTAATCATATGTCAACACTCTCTGCCTGAATGACTATGCCACAAAAGCATTCAATACGAGTACGCCGATGAGGCCCATAACCGCGATAATCGTTTCCAAGGCGCACCACGTACGCATCGTTTCTTTTACGGTTAAGCCGAAAAATTCCTTAAACAGCCAAAAACCCGGATCGTTGGGCGGACTGAAAATCAGAGATCCTGCGCCCGTCGCCAAAACCATGAGCTCCGGATTGGCACCGGTAGCGGCACAAATGGGGGCGGCAATACCGCCGGCTGTAAGAGCCGCAACGGTCGCCGAACCGCAAGCCGTACGAATAACGGCCGCTACAAGCCATGCAAGGACGAGAGGCGCAAGACCCGCGTCGGCAACGAGGGTACCGATATACGTTCCCACACCGCTGTCGATGAGAATCTGCTTCAATGCACCGCCTGCACCGACGATGAGAAGAATCATGGCAATAGCGAGAATGGCATCCTTAACGGTAATCATGATTTCATCCATCTTTTTGCCGCGCGCCAGGCCGAATGTATACAAAGCTATAGCCACGGAAATGGTCAGGGCCATGTCGGGCTGGCCGAGGAACTCGAGGATCACTGCCGCCGCCGACGCCTGGTCGAGGACGAGTTTGGCAATAGCCGATGCCGCCATGAGGACGACCGGCACGAGGGCCGTGAATACGGAAACGCCGAAGCTCGGCATTTCTTCATCGGCAAAAATTTTAGGATTATACAGTCCTTCAGGAATGGCCGGATTAATATCTTTCGTGAAGTTGTAGAACAAAGGACCTGCAACGATGGCCGTAGGCACGGCAATAACGGCGCCGTATATGAGGGTCATGCCGATATCGGCATTATAAATGACGGCAATGGCGGTAGGACCCGGGTGGGGCGGCAGAAATCCGTGTGTTACGGACAGGGCTGCAGCCATAGGGATACCCACTTCAAGAAGAGGAATCTTCGCTTCCGCCGCAATCGTGAATACGAGCGGTATGAGCAGGACGAAGCCGATTTCGTAAAAGAGGGCAATACCGACGATAAAGCCCGTCAGACTGACAGCCCATTTGACGTTCTGCCGACCGAAAACGTTGATCAGCGTCGTCGCAATACGCTGCGCACCGCCGCTTTCGGCCATGAGCTTGCCCAAAACGGCACCGAACGACACGACGATAGCCAAGCCGCCGAGGGTGCCGCCCAATCCCTTCTCAATGGTGGGAATAAGCTTGGCAACGGGCATTCCTTCGGCCAGGCCGACGAGTCCTGCTACGAGCAGGAGCGCAAGAAAGCTGTTGAGCTTAACGCGCACAATAAGAAAAAACAAGACGAGTATGCCGATTGCTAAAATAATTAATGGCATGCTGTGCACCTCCTGTATAGAAAAATAATTGCCGGCCGCAGAAGCGGCGAAAAAGTACTAATGCCGTTTCCAATCGTGGTGAACCGCTTCTCCCGTATCGACGCGCTCAAAGGTGTGAGCGCCGAAATAATCGCGCAGTCCCTGAATCAGGTTGGCCCCGACGGACCGGCTGCGGAATATGTCTATATACTCCAAGGCACTCATGTATGCCGGTACGGGAATACCGCCGAGGGCGGCCGCCGAAACGGTGTGCCGCAGGTTGTCCGTACCGTCGTTGATGCGCATGAGGAAAAATTCGTCGAACATAAGATTTTCCAAGGACGGATTATGTTGAAAGGCTTCCACTATTTTATTGAGAAAATCGGCCTGAATAATGCAGCCGGCTCGGAAAACGGAAGCGATATCGGAAAAGTTCAAATGCCAACCGTAGGCGTCCGATGCCGTGTGATACAAGGAAAAGCCCTGCGCATAGGCAATGATTTTGGCCGTATACAAGCTCTTCCGCACCATTTCCGCAAAGGCCTCTTTATCGGCACGGGAACATTCCGACTGTGCCATAGCCCGGCGTGCCGTTATACGACCGGAATCGTTGGATGAAATACGTGTGTTGCAGGCGGCATCGATCATGGAAACGTTTACGCCGAGGCGCATAGCTTCCATACACGTCCAACGGCCGGTTCCCTTTTGGCCGGCCTTGTCGACGATCTTGTCGATAATATAACCGGCGGCGACATCATCGTGCTCCGCCAAAATATCTGCGGCCGCACCGATGAGAAAGCTCTTCAGCTCGCCCTGATTCCAACTGCGGAGGATTTCGGACATTTCCTGATTCGTAAAGCGGCCCACGTATTTGAGAAGTAAATAGGTTTCGGCAATAAGCTGCATATCGGCGTATTCAATGCCGTTGTGCACCATTTTCACAAAATGGCCGGCTCCGTTTTCGCCCATATAGGCACAGCAGGGCCTGCCGTCGTCCGCTTTGGCCGCAATAGCCTCATAAACGGGCCGAATGGCTTCATAAGCGGATGCGTCGCCGCCGGGCATGATGGACGGTCCCTTACGTGCCCCTTCTTCACCGCCCGAAATACCCATGCCGAAAAAAAGCACTCCCTTTTCCTTACACTGTATGCAGCGGCGCCGCGTGTCGCCGAAAAAGGAGTTGCCGCCGTCAATGATGATATCGCCCGGCTCAAGAATATCCAACAGCTGAAGGACCATGCTGCCTACCGGCGCGCCGGCCATGATCATGAGCATGACCTTGCGCGGTTTTTCCAGGGAGTCTACAAATCCTTTCAAGTCATAGTAAGGTGTAATATTTTCATGCGGCCGCTCAGCCGTAAATTGTTTCGTCAAATCAGGGGTATAGTTGTATACGGATACGCGAAAGCCGTGATCCGCCATATTCAGGGCAAGATTGCTGCCCATGACAGCCATGCCGATGACCCCGATGTCCTGTGCCACGTTCGGTCCTCCTTATAATTTGTTCTGATATGCCGTAATCGCCGTAAATTCAGGCTGTAAATTTTCGTAAATCCGTTCAAAAATCCGAAACAGCTCTTTATATACGGCTACGTTTTCCGCCTGCGGCACATATACCTTCTTCGGATGGACGAGGCTTGCCGTATCGGCAATACCGCTCAATTTTCCGCCGGAAATAAAGCCCAGGACGGCAGCGCCGAAAGCGGCACCTTCACTGTTGTCGGGAAGCGTAATGGGCTCGTTCAATACATCGGCAAGAATTTGCAGCCAAAGCTGAGACTTTGTAAAGCTGCCGCTCACACGAATGTCTTCAACGGAGCCGAACTCACGCAGGGCCGACATAACGCTGTTCAGACTGTAGCAAATACCTTCCATGACGGCGCGGATCATGTGCGAACGGCTGTGATTTAAGGAAAAGCCGAAAAACATACCGCGCAGCTCCGAATTCCAGTAGGGAGCACGTTCGCCCGTAAAGTAAGGCAGACAAATAAGGCCGTCCGCACCGGCATCGACGTGTTCCGCCTTCATAGTCATGAGATCGTACGGGTCGATGTCGAGGGATTCCAGGGCACTGCCGCCGTAATGGCAAATTTTGTCGCGTACCCAGCGCAAAATCATGCCGCCGTTGTTGACGGCACCGCCGGCGACCCACACATCATCGGTCAGGTTGTAGCACCACGTGCGCATGCGCTTGTCCGTCTTCGGTGCCTGTGTCAGCATGCGCAGAGCGCCGCTCGTACCGATAGTGCCGCTCAACTGGCCCGGATTGACGGCACCGATGCCGACATTGACGAGAACGCCGTCCGTAGCGCCGATAACGACGGGAAGGCCCGCAGGCAGGCCCATGGAAGCGGCAGCGCTGTCCGTAAGGGTGCTGCTGTATGTCGTCGAGACGACAGGAGGCATATAGTCTTTAGAAATACCTGCGTACTGCAGGATTTCTTCATCCCATTCCAAAATAAACTCATTGTACAGGCCGCTTGCACTGGCCGCGGAACGGTCAATAACCCATTCACCCGTAAAGTTACGAAAAATATAGTCCTTCAGAGAACCTACGTATTTCATTTGGCTGAATAAGTCCGGCTGGTGCCTGCGCAGCCAAATAATTTTGGCCAACGGATAGCAGGCGTGTACAGGGCAGCCCGTCCGTTCATAAAAGCTGCGGCACAAGTCGGCATCAAGCTTCATGTCCCGCACAATGCCGGCACTGCGGCTGTCCGCCCAAGTCTGCATGTCCATGAGGGGCTGCTTGTTTTTATCAAGACCAGCAAAGCTGTGCATGACTGTACTCAAAGCAATACCGGATAATTCCTTATTCTTATAGCGCAGCTGTGACGCCGTTCTGCGAATAACATCTTCCACGGCTTCGTAGATTTGCAGCGGACTTTCTTCAGCCCAATCGGGATGGGGCGTCAAGAGCGGATAAAAGGCTTCCGCCGAGCACACATTTACACCTTCCGCCGTGTAAGCGATAGCGCGCACGCCCGTCGTACCGACATCAACACCTATCCAAACTTCCTGATTCGTCGAATCCATGGTCATTTTCGATTACCGCCTTTCACGCTGCCCGTTCATCCGCAAGGTATTATATAATGCCATTATACCCGTTATTCACAGTATATAGCAACATTTATTTCATACTATTAAATAGATTGCGATAGCTTTTTATCATAAATTTCCCCTTTTGCACAATTGCAAAAGGGGAATGCTTTTATGTCTCCAATGCGCCTACAATATCGCCGATTCGGTGTATGCCTTCGCGACGGCACCATGCTTCCATGCCGTCGGCAATTTCCGCCAAGGCACGGGGATTTATAAAATTGTATGCGCCTACTGCAACGGCACTTGCACCGGCCAACATGAATTCGACGGCATCCTGCCAGGTCGCAATGCCGCCGAGGCCCAAGACGGGAATGTCCACCTTATTTGCAACCTGCCAAACCATGCGCAGAGCAACAGGCTTTACGGCCGGGCCGGACAGGCCTCCCGTAATATTGCCGAGAAGCGGTCTGCGCGCAGTAATGTCTATAGCCATACCCGTCAGCGTATTAATAAGGGCTACCGCGTCGGCCCCGGCCGCTTCGACGGCCTGCGCTATTACCGTAATATCCGTCACGTTAGGCGAAAGTTTTACAATAACCGGTTTTCTCGTACGGGCTTTCACACTTTTTGTCACGGCTGCCGCCGCCTGCGGATCCGTGCCGAAAATGATGCCCCCTTCTTTTACATTCGGACAGGAAATATTCACTTCCAACGCATCCACACCGTTCACATCGAGCTTTGCCGCCATTTCTCCGTATTCATCGGCCGTACCGGCAGAGATATTGACAATGAAACGTGTATCCAATTGTTTTACCGTCGGCAGTATATGTTTCATAAAGGCATCGATGCCAGGATTTTCGAGGCCTATGCAGTTGAGCATGCCTCCTGCCGTTTCGGCTACGCGCACACCCGGATTACCGGCACGCGGTAAAGGCGTAATTCCCTTGGAGATGACGGCGCCTACATCTTTCATGGCGAGGAAATCTTCATACTCCGTGCCGAAGCCGAAGGTACCCGAAGCGCCCATGACAGGCGTATTCATAGGCATTCCGAGGAAATTGATTCCTATACGTTCCCGCTTCATCAGAACACCTCCCTGCCGTCAAAGACGGGCCCGTCGGTGCAAACCTTATAGCGCTTGCCGTCGATCTTGCTTTCAAAGGTACAGCCCAGACAGACGCCGATACCGCAGGCCATGCGTTTTTCTACGGATACTTCACAGGGAAGGCCGGCCGCTGCAGCCGCCTCGGCCACGGTCCGCATCATGGCTGTCGGCCCGCATACGGCAATGCGTCCAATGGCGTGGTTTTGCAATATATGCGGTACAGCCGCAACGGCAAAGCCCTTCATACCGGCACTGCCGTCATCGGTCGTCACATAGAGCTTCTCCGCATTTTCTGCAAAAAAATCCGTCCAAAAAAGCTCTTCCCTATTTCTGCCGCCGACGAGGACTATAGGCTTATCCGGCAAGCGCCGTGCCAGGAAGATGAGCGGCGCCAAGCCGACACCGCCGCCGACAAGAAGCGTTTTTCCCGGTTTCGTCGAAAAAGTTCCCTCACCCAAGGGACCTTCTATAGAAAAGCGGTCACCGGTCCGCAGCTTCGCCATATTCTCCGTTCCCGTGCCGACGATGCGGTAAATAATTGTGATTTCACGGGCTTTAGCAGAAACACCGGCAATGCCGAAGGGACGGCGTAAAAAGGTATTTCTTCCTGTAAGGGCAATATTGACAAACTGCCCCGGCAAGGCCGCCGCCGCAACCTGTGGCGCCCGACAGTCGAGCTTATACACCGTATCCGTAACCGGACCGTTCGCCGTAACAGCCGCTTCCTCCAAGAACTTCTTCACACCGCTACCTCTTCTCCTGTAAGTTTCTCTATATTCTACCACAGGCGGCGATAGGGAAAAAGGTATTTTATCTATTATCGATCTTTTCCGGATACAAGTCACGGTTCATCATTCTGTAGCGGGCTATACCGGCCCATTTCGTACCGGCCTTGCCGTAATTGCAGTACGGATCGATGGAAATGCCGCCGCGCGGCAAAAACTTTCCCTGTACTTCAATGTATTTCGGCTCCATAAGAGCCTTCAAATCTTCCAGGATTATGTTGACACAATCTTCGTGAAAGGCGCCGTGATTGCGAAAGGAAAAAAGATAAATCTTGAGACTCTTGCTCTCCACCATCTTTATATCCGGCACATAGGCGATAGTAAGAGCCGCAAAATCGGGCTGTCCCGTAACGGGGCAAAGGCTCGTAAATTCGGGGCAGTTAAATTTTACGAAATAGTCGCGATTGCGGTGCTTGTTATCGAATACTTCCAATACAGTCGGATCGTATTCACTGCTGTAAGATACCTGCTTGTTTCCCAATAACGTTAATTTTTCCATTATCTTATTCCTTTCAGGGCCGGATCTTGCACATGATTGGCCGCAAATGCGGCAGCCCTGTCCCGGCATGTACCGCAGCGCCCGCAGGGTATGTCGCCGTTTTCATAGCACGAACGGGTAAGTTCATACGGAACTTTGAGATCCAAGCCTATTTTTATAATAGCCGCCTTATTCATTTGTATAAACGGCGCTTCTATGCGTATCTGTCGGCCCGTCCCTTCCCAAACGGCTTTTGCCGCAGCTTCGTTAAAGGCAGGCGAACAATCGGGATAAGCAAAGCCTGCCGCGTCATCCGCATGGGCGCCGTAATAAAGGACGCTGCTGCCGCGGCTCAAGGCGATTCCCGCCGCAACGGAAAGAAATATGCCGTTGCGAAAGGGCACATAGGTGCTGACCGGCGTCTCGCCGTTTATCTTCTCCAACTGAGCCGCATAACTTTCCTTCGGTATGTCCTCA
Source organism: Megasphaera coli (assembly GCF_900095855.1). Taxonomy (GTDB): domain Bacteria; phylum Bacillota; class Negativicutes; order Veillonellales; family Megasphaeraceae; genus Megasphaera; species Megasphaera massiliensis_A. Next base: position 849,380 of record NZ_FMIY01000002.1, read on the forward strand.
GTCGAGTGCTTGAGCAGAGACGACGGACTGTACTGAAAAACGGTTGTCAAGTCTGTAACAAGCTGTTCCACACCGTAATGAGCCGCAATAGCCGCGGCTGCGGACAATTCGGCTTCATGCTTTTGCCCGTAGCGCACGGACAGGGCCGTCACGTTTTCCCGCCCCGCCTTTTCGATTGCCAGAGCCAAAACCGTCGTCGAATCGATGCCGCCGCTGAAAAGTACCGTTGCTTTCATTATGCTTCCTCCGTCATACCCCGCGCGCCGCAGGGTCCCAAATAACCTTGTGTATCTGTATTTGCAGGCGCCAGTCGTTCAGCTTGCGTTCCAACATATAGGCGACAATTTCCTGCGGATCGACAGCTCCGAAGACGGGACTTACATAGACATGGCACCGCTTCATCAGACTGTAAGCCCTTACGATTTCTTCGGCACGCATCAAATCCGCTCTTGACGAGACGACGAATTTCACCGTGTCGTCCGGACCCAGGCAGGCAAAATTTTTGCATATCATAGCGTCTTCGCAGCCGCTGCCGGGCAGCTTGCAGTCCATCGTAAAAACGGGATGTGCACCGCTGCAAAACGGCTGAAGCGGTACGGCACCGTTCGTCTCTATTTCTGCACGCAGGCCGGCGTCGGCCAGCAGCCGCAGGAGCTCTTTCATATCTTCCTGCAAGAGCGGCTCACCGCCTGTAAGTGTCACATTCTTAATTCCCGTTCGGGCGGCATAGGTACAGATTTCGGCCGGTGACATTTCCATATAAGGACAAGCCGCCTCATTGACCCACTGCGTGTCACAGTAAGAGCAATTCAGATTACAGCCCTTAAAGCGAATAAAGACAGCCGGTTCACCGGCTCTCCGTCCTTCGCCGTTAATGCTGACAAATTTCTCCGCCACCTGCATGACTAAGCCTCGTAAGCGGCACAGTTAACGGGTGTCTCATATACTTCCGTGCGGCAAACCGAAAGCCCTCTTGCCTGCAGGACATCAAAAAAGTAGCGCGCCAAATTTTCCGCCGTCGGCCTGAAAGGTACTGCACGCAGCAAAAAGCCTTCGTCCTTAAGAGCCGCCAAAGTCGCCGGTTTTAAAGAGTTTCTCTCATATATAAGCGCATGGTCGAAATAATTACAGATTTCCCGCAATACCCGCTTCAAATCGCCGAAGTCGACGACCATACCCGCTTCCTGCCGGGTATGCTGCAAAGCTTCACCTTTAATCTGCGCCGTAACGCGCCAATGATGGCCGTGCAGATTACGGCATTTACCGTCGTAGTTTTTCAAAAAATGGGCACCGTCAAAGGTCGCTTCCGAAGTAATATAAAACATGAACCCTCCCAATAAAAAAGCTCTGCCCGTGACAGAGCGTTACGCCGTGAGCGCAACAAAAAACAGCCCTGGTTTTGTTTAAGGACAGGATGGCACAAACGAACTGTCCGCGTTTCCGCTGTTTCAGTGTAGCCGACGGAGCGGCTTTTGTCAATTAGAAGAAGCCTCTCCGTTCTTGTCGGAAAGGCTTCTTTCATAACGAGTTACAGGCCGCATATTATTCATTAATCAAGTCGGCTGCGTAATTCGCCTTCGCAAGCAGCATGCGGCCGATGCCTATAAGATCCGCATCGCCGGCATTTAAAATGTCTTCCGCAGCGGCACGTGTCTTAATGCCGCCCGTCACGAGAACGGGAATGGAAACAGCTTCCTTAGCGGCGTGCGATACGTCGCGGTACCATCCCTCTTGTGTATTGCCGGGACGTGTAAATCCGTTAGCACCGCCGGAAATGCTGATCAGGTCCGCTCCGGCCGCTTCAAACCGCTTGGCTGCAGCTCCGACGTCATCAATAACCGCTCCGCCCGGCATGTCGTCCACGGCACCCAGGCGAATAGAGACGATAAAATCGCCGCCTACGGCCTTGCGCACGGCTTCCAGGATCTCCGTCTGCAGCTGCGTACGTCCTTCTATCGCAGCTCCCGTATAGGCATCAGTACGATGATTCATGAGGGGCGAATAAAATTCGCTCAGCAAATAGGAATGGGCACTGTGGATTTCGACACCTGCAAAGCCTGCCGCTTTGACGCGCAGCGCTGCCGCCACGAATTGGTCTTTAACCGTATTGATGTCGTCCTGCGTCATTTCATGAGGCAGAACCGGTGTTTTGTCTTTATAGCGCCTTACAATATCCGGGCGCCTGTTGGGTACTGCCGACGGCGCTATGGCCTGCGCATCCAGTGCGGCTTCGTTGGCGCTGCCGCCGTGATTGATCTGCACTAGACCGACCGTCCCGTTCACCTGTACGGCGGCGGCCAATTTCTTCAAGGCTTCAATATCGCTGTCACGGGCGACGGAAACCTGTTCCGCTTCCGCTCTGCCTACTTCGGAAATGTAGCTGTGCTCCGTAATAATCATGCCGATGGCACCCGTAGCGGCGCGGTCTTTATAATAAGCGAGTGTCTTATCAACCAACCCCCTGCCGAATCCGGTTGCCATAGGCGGCATGACAATACGGGATTGCAACGTATATGGACCTACTTTAATCGTATCTGTTATTTTCATCATGCCCTCCCCATTTATCAAGAGATTCCGTTCAAGGAACGCCCAAAATTCGTACTTCCGTTTCCAACCGCACGCCGTGCACCTCATGGACGCGCCGCTGTACCTCATGAATGACGGCGAGTACGTCCGCTGCCGTCGCATTGCCCCTGTTGACGACAAAGCCCGCGTGTTTCGTAGACACTTCCGCATCGCCGTGAGAAAATCCCTTCAGTCCCGTCTGATCGATGAGTGTCCCTGCAAAATACCCGGGCGGGCGCTTGAAGGTGCTGCCGGCACTGTGCATTTCAAGAGGCTGCTTCGCCAATCGCTTTTCCGTAAACTCGTTCATCTTTTCCCGAATGACCTCTTTATCACCATACTGCAGCCGGAGCTCCACTTCAACGACAAATTCCTGAAGCCGCTGAAACATACTCGTCCGATAGGAAAAACCGAGCTTTTCCGCTTCATACGTCGTCACACCTCCGTGACCGTTAACAGTGCGCACGCGAAAAACAATGTTGCTCATTTCGCCGCCGTAGGCGCCGGCATTCATGAATACGGCACCGCCGATGGTACCCGGAATGCCGCAGGCAAACTCCGCTCCTGTAAGCGCATTCTGACAGGCAAAGTCACAAACATCGGCAAGCATATAGCCCGAAGCGGCGTGAATCTTATTGTCGTGGCAGGAAAGAACGCGCTTCATCTCGTTAAGCTGAATAACGACACCGCGAATACCGCCGTCCAGAACGAGCACGTTCGATCCGCCGCCGAGGACGGTCAGCGGCAGTGATGCCGCCCGTGCCGCCCGTATGGCCAGGGACAGTTCCTTAACCGATTTCGGCTGCACCAACACGTCCGCCGGCCCGCCGACGGCAAAGGTCGTATGTCTGCACATGGGCTCATCCGGCAATATTCGCTCTGCCGGCATGTCCGCACCGAGACGATCTATAAATTCTCCAACAGCCTTACCGGTCAAGAATGCTCATCCCTTCCGCCATAGAATCCTGAATGATTTGATAAATTTCGCCGGCCTTGGACTGCCATTTATTATATGCCTGTAAATATTCCATAGCCGTAGGCCTGTTTTTAAGGATTTTCGCCAACCGGTTGAGTTCTTCAATCTTTTTCTTTACGGGCTTGTCCCCCATGGATTGGGCATAGGCGAGTTTTGCCTGAAGAACCAGGTAATCACGCACGTGTATGCGCGTTGCCGCTTCTTGGTCCAGTTTTTCACCTGCCGCCAAGAGCGCTTTATAGTCTTCGCAGTCTTTTACTGCCGCTGCCAGAGCGTCGGCTTTCTCGTATATCGCTTCCATTATAAATTCCTCGTTTAACGTAAATGTTCAATTCCTGTACCGCCTTTGGCAAGATCGGGAAAATCAAGCTGCCGCAGGGCTTCGTACGAAACGACGGCGACGGCGTTGGATAAGTTGAGGCTGCGCGCCTCGTCGATCATGGGAATGCGGAAACAGTTTTCCTTATTGGCCTTCAGCAAGCTTTCAGGCAGGCCCTTTGTCTCCTTGCCGAAGACAAGCATGTCGTCGGGCTGAAAGCGAATATCCGCATAGCATTTATCGGACTTCGTCGTCAAATAGAAATAACGGTTTGCCTTATACTTTTCCTGTAATTGCGCAAAATTTTCGTGTACTTCCAGGTCGAGAAGCTCCCAATAGTCAAGACCGGCCCGCTTCAAGTACTTGTCTTCCAGTGAAAAGCCCAGGGGCTTCACTAAATGTAAGGTAATATGGTTGGCCGCACAAAGGCGGGAAATATTTCCCGTATTCCCCGGTATTTCCGGCTCTACCATGACAATATGCATAACCTATCACACTCCGCCATCATTGTACAGGATGAGGCGCCTAAAGACAAGAGCGCGGTCAGCGTAAAAACCTGCCGAACACATAATTGCCGTATGGCAGTCCCCGCTTCGTCAGCTTATAACCTCTTGCGGTCTTTTCCAAAAAACCTTTTGCCCTGAGCTCCGGCAGCACCGGGCCGAAAGCGGCTTCCACGGTCCTGCCGAAAAGGTCCCGAAAACGATTGCCGTCAATACCGTCGCGCATGCGCAGGGCAAGAAAGCAGTAATCTTCTTCGCCCCGTTCGGTGTCTATATCTTCCTTTTCCGCCACAACGGATGTTTTGCCCGCCTGTTTAATGTATACCGGAATATTGCTTTCATTGGCAAAACGCGTCTTCCCGTCAAAAGAGTGGGCCGACGCGCCGAAACCGATGTACGGCTCGTAAGTCCAATACTTTATATTGTGGCGCGACGCATAGCCGGGCCGGCAATAAGCGGATATCTCGTAGTGTACAAAACCGCTTGCCGCCATAGCTTCCCGAATAAGCGTGCCTGCCGCTTCCACTTCCTCAACGGAAGGAAGCGACACCCTGCCTGCCGCAACAAGGCGCTCCAAGGGCGTGTGCGCTTCTACGATGAGGCTGTACAGGGATGCGTGCGTAATCGGTAAAGACAGAAGCGTTTCCACGTCGCACCGCAGGGCGGCCGCGGACTGCCCCGGCAGTCCGTATATAAGGTCGACGGAAATATTTCCGATGCCTGCGGCATACACATCTTCCACGGCGCGTACGGCCTCTTCCGCCGTATGGATGCGGCGCAGGAAGCGAAGCGTTTCATCACCAAAGGACTGAACACCCAAACTGACGCGGTTTATGCCGAGAGCCGCCAGCTCTTTCGCATATTCTTTGTCCATGCTGTCCGGATTGGCTTCAAGTGTAATTTCCGCATCCGCTCCAAGAGAAAAGGTCGCCCGTACGGCCGCCATAATCCGATCGACTTGCTCAGCCGTCAAAAGTGACGGCGTACCGCCGCCGAAGTAGAGAGTATCCGCTTCTCCGCCCGCATAGGAAGAGGCGCCGATTTCCCGGCACAGGGCAGCCACATAGTCTTCCTGATATGACGAAATGCCTCCGTATGACGGGAAGTCACAATAGAGGCATTTCTGCATGCAAAACGGAATATGTACGTATATCCCCGTCATTATGTATCATCCACCTGCAGTACCGCCATAAAGGCTTCCTGCGGGATTTCCACACTGCCTACCTGTTTCATGCGTTTCTTCCCTTCCTTCTGCTTTTCCAGAAGCTTGCGCTTGCGGGAAATATCGCCGCCGTAGCACTTTGCCAGGACGTCCTTGCGCAGGGCCGCCACGTTTTCGCGGGCAATGATCTTATTGCCTATGGCCGCCTGAACGGGGATTTGAAAGAGCTGCCGCGGAATGAGACCGCGCAACTTTTCCACCAGCCCTCTGCCGCGGCGAACGGCAAAGTCCTTGTGCACGATAACGCTCAATGCGTCGACGACGTCGCCGTTAATGAGAATATCCATCTTCACCATGGGCGACGTGCGATAACCGTCAAGCTCGTAATCCAAGGATGCATATCCCTTCGTCGCCGACTTAAGAACGTCAAAATAATCGTAGAGAATTTCGCAAAGAGGCAAGTCATAAACAAGAGATACCCGCGTGTCGTCGAGATAGTCCATGGTTACGTACTGGCCGCGCCGGTTCTGCGATATTTCCATAACCGTGCCGACCATTTCCTTGGGAATGATAATAGTCGTCTTCACGTACGGCTCTTCAATATGCTCTATCCTCGTCATTTCCGGCAAGAATGCCGGATTGTCGACAGTCGTCATCTTGCCGTCCGTCGTATAGACCCGGTAAATAACGGACGGCGCAGTCGTAATCAGGGCCAGGCCGTATTCCCGTTCGAGCCTCTCTTTGATGACATCCATGTGAAGGAGCCCCAAAAAACCGCAGCGGAAGCCGAAGCCGAGGGCCGTTGATGTTTCAGGTTCATAGAGGAGGGCGGCGTCATTGAGGTTGAGCTTTTCCAAGGCGTCCCGCAGGTTATCGTAGTCGCTCGTATCGGCCGGATAGAGGCCGCAGTAAACCATGGGCGCCGCCGGCCGATAGCCAGGCAAAGGCTCCGTCGCCGCCTTGTCCGCCTCGGTAACCGTATCACCGACGCGGCAATCGCGGACATTCTTCATGCTTGCCGCAAAATAGCCGACGCTGCCGCATTCCAGGTCTTTTACCGGATACATGCGCGGCAGAAAGACGCCCGTTTCAATAACTTCAAACTCCTTGCCCGACGACATCATGCGAATCGTATCACCCGTCTTGAGGGATCCTTCCATAATACGGATATTGGCGATGGCACCCTTATACGGATCAAAATGGGAGTCGAAGATGAGAGCCCGCAAGGGCTTGCCGCTCTCGTCCTTGGGCTCGGGAATCTTCGTGACGATTTCTTCCAGCACTTTGTCCACGCCGAAGCCCGTCTTGGCGCTGACCATGACGGCTTCGGACGTGTCGAGACCGATGACGTCTTCAATTTCCCTGCACACCCGTTCCGGGTCGGCACTGGGAAGATCGACTTTATTGATAATGGGGATGATTTCCAAATCGTGCTCGAGGGCCAAGTAAACGTTGGCCAAGGTCTGGGCTTCCACGCCCTGTGTTGCGTCGACGACGAGGAGTGCCCCCTCGCAGGCTGCCAGACTGCGGGATACTTCGTAGTTAAAATCGACGTGTCCCGGCGTGTCGATGAGGTTCAACGTATATTGGTGCCCGTCTTCGGCGTCATACAAAAGCCGCGCCGACTGTGCCTTAATCGTAATGCCCCGCTCCCGTTCGAGGTCCATCGTGTCGAGGAGCTGTTCTTCCATTTCCCGCCGCGTCACGGTGCCGGTCATTTCCAGCAGGCGGTCGGCCAGGGTCGATTTGCCGTGATCGATATGCGCGATAATGGAAAAGTTGCGAATATATTTCGTTGCCACTGTGGGATCTCCTTTATTATATAATTACACCGCCGCCTAAGACGCGGTCACCGTCGTACAGCACCAATGCCTGCCCTGCCGTCACCGCCCGCTGCGGTTTGTCAAACTCCGCTTCCAGTCCGTCTCCGTCGGGATAGACACGGCAAGCCGCTTCCTCGGCTGCATAACGTATTTTGCCGTACGCCCGAAAGGGCTTTGTCGGCGTTTCTTCGACCCACGTCGCTGATTTTGCCCTTACGCGCGTGGAAAATAAATCTCTTTCGCCGCCGACGACGACACGGTTATGCACCTTGTCGAGAGCAATTACGTAGTACGGGCCGCCGGGTCCGCCGATGCCGAGGCCGCGCCGCTGACCGACGGTATAGGCCGCAATACCTTTATGGCGGCCGACGACCTTGCCCCTTATATCTACAAAATCACCGGCTTTAAAAATGTCAGGCGATACCCTTTCCAAAAAGCCTTTATAGTCATTATCCGGAATAAAACAGATATCCTGGCTTTCGGGCTTATTAAAGACCGGCAGTTTCCACTGCTTCGCCAGTTCCCGGGCCCTTGTCTTTTCAATATGCGCCATGGGAAACAGCAGGTGCGGCAGTATATCCTGCGTCAGCTGATAGAGTACGTACGTCTGGTCCTTGTGCAGATCCTCGCCGCGCCGCAGCGTATACAATTGCCGCTTTTCATCGTAGATGACGCGCGCATAATGGCCCGTCGCAAGAAAATCGGCACCGAACTGCTGCGCCTGCTCCCAAAGGAGACCGAATTTGATGAATTTATTGCATGCAATACAGGGATTCGGCGTCTCGCCGCGGGCATATAAATCGACGAAATAGTCGATGACGTCACGTCGGAACATGTCGCGAAAATCAAGGGTATAGTGAGGAATGCCCAGAATAGTCGCTACGGTCTTGGCGTCGTCCACGGAGTCGAGAGAGCAGCAGGCGTGAACGTTATTTTCCACACGGCACGACGGCTCTTCCTCCCACAAACGCAGCGTAATGCCGATGACGTCATACCCCTCGCGCCGCAAGAGGCCGGCTGCAACGGAGCTGTCCACACCGCCGCTCATGGCGACGGCCGCGCATTTAGCCATGGTTCGGCTCCTCTCCCGCAATAGTGCGTATAATCTCTATGGCCTTCCTTATGTCGGCCTCAGTCGTATCTTTTCCCAAGGACAGGCGCACACTGCCGTACAGCGCCTCACCTCCAAGGCCCATGGCCGTAAGAACGTGAGACGGCTGTGCCGCCCCCGATTCACAGGCCGACCCGGCCGACAAAGCGAGGCCCTTACGGTCCGCCGCAATGAGAACGACAGTCCTGTCCTTATGAGCAATAGAAAAATTAATAATATGGGGCAACGAATTTTCCAATGTGCCGTTCAGGCAATATGTTTCGCTGCCTGCAATGAGTTCTTTATAGAAAAGAGCCTTTAAGGCGTACGCATGACGTACGCGTTTTTCTCCTTCGGCGGCAAGGAGTTCGCAGGCCTTGCCGAAGCCGACGAGGGCCGCCACGTTCTCCGTCCCCGCCCGCAGATGCCGTTCCTGCGGGCCGCCGTACATATCCGGCTGAAGCTCAAGACCGCGGCGGATGTAAAGGGCGCCGCATCCCTTCGGGCCGTACACCTTATGAGCCGCCACACTGAGAAGATCAATATGCCGGGTCAAGGGATGCAGCGGGAGCCAACCGAAGCCCTGGACGGCGTCGACATGAAAGACGATACCTGCTTCGTGAGCTATAGCACCGATTTCTTCAATAGGCTGAACCATGCCGGTTTCGTTATTTGCCGCCATGACGGAAATGAGAACCGTATCGTCCCTAAGGGCCTGTCGTACGGAATCGGGCGCAACGCGACCGTCCGCTCCTACCGGTAAAATCGTGAGGTCATATCCCTTTTCCGCCAAGGCCTTAAAGGTCTGCAGGACCGCGGCGTGCTCGACAGCCGTCGTAACGATATGACCGCCGCCCGGACAGCTTGCGCGCAAATAACCGAGGACGGCCAAGTTGTCCGCTTCCGTGCCGCCGCCCGTAAAGACGATGTCCTTCGCATCCACATTCAGAACGGTCGCCACCTGACGCCGTGCCGTCTGCACGGCTGCCCGTGCGGTTTGCCCGAAGCGGTGCAGACTGGAAGGATTGCCGAATTCACTTGTCAAATAAGGCATCATCGCCGCCAGGACGCGTTCATCAAGAGGCGTTGTTGCCGCATAGTCCAAGTATATGCGCTCCATGCGAATCTCCTCATAAAAATCTATCTTTTATCATATCACATAGGCGCCTTGCCGACCAGATAGGTCAACCTCGGAAATACATATTTTCCTTGCTATGGAGCCCTATTCATGATAGAATGACGAAGTACGGCACATGCGCCTATAGCTCAGGGGATAGAGCACCGGTCTCCGGAACCGGGTGCGCAGGTTCGAATCCTGCTAGGCGCACCATATACATAAAGAGGCTTCTCGAAAATATTTCGAGAAGCCTCTTTATGTATATATCGGACATCACTCATACACTATACCTATAGCCTAATAAGCGGCAGCCGTATGGTCTCGATTTATAAGATCATGACAAAGGTTCCTGCCGTGATGAGGAAAGCGCCAATGATAACTTTCAAGGTTACCGTTTCGTGCAGGAAGATAAATGCCAGCACGATGGTAATGACGAGACTGAATTTATCTATCGGAACCACCTTGGATGCATCGCCCAGTTGAAGGGCCTTAAAGTAAAAGAGCCATGACGCGCCGGTGGCAAGACCGGAAAGGATTAAAAATATCCAGCTCTTTTTGGAAATGTCCGAAATCCCCTGCTGTGTTCCTGCAAAAAATACCATGCCCCACGCCATGACGAGGACGACGGCCGTGCGAATGGCCGTCGCCAAGGTCGAATTGATTCCGTCGAGGCCGACCTTGGCCAAAACCGAGGTCAATGCCGCAAACAGGGCGGACAAAAGAGCATATACAAACCACATAGTATCCCCTCATTTATTTATAAAAATTTTCGTCCACTCATCGATACGCTGCTTCATTTCTTCTATATTGAGGACACCGCAGGCAAAGCCTTTCTTCACAAGATCCGGCGGCAAGTATTCGTCGTATTTGTCGAAGAGGGGCAGCTCTTTCGGATATATGAGCTCCATCGGGTCCAAAGGCTTTTGTATTTCCTCGGTAAGGACCGCAAAAAATTCTTTTTCTCCCGCCTGCATGGTGAACTGCATGTAAAAGGGCCGCGCCGAGTCGAAGGCGCGCAGGCCCAAGGAACCTGCACATCTTATGCGCAGGAATCGCTCCAACGCATAAAAGGAGTATGTCCCGAGCCACGGCAAAAGACAGTACATATTGCCGCCCAGATTGATGAGAGGCCTCTCGGCTGCTCCCGAATGAACTGCTGTATTTCTTGCCTGTGCCAGACGGACGACAGCGTTTTTCTTCGGCCTTGCGCCGTGCCTCTTCTTCTTTGCGCCGCCCTTCTTCTCGTGCATGAGTCATATTCCATTGGCGCGTCACTTCTTCTTCGATAAATTTTAAAATCCATTTTGTGCGAACGACGGGACGGACCGGATACTTACTCCCGTACACTTTCCGCATGAGTGAATCGACGGTACGAATCAAATCACCGGGCTTATGCTTCTTTAAACGATAAAAGTTAAAACACCGCAAACTCCAATGTCCATCCTTTACGCGATACACACGGGCCGGATTGACTTCGTATATCCGATCCTGCGGTTTGCTCTTTTCATAAAAGGTTGCCGTATAGAAGGGATAGAACGGATTGTTGAAGAAGGATCCAAAGTAATCTTCGAGCCATGTTTTCGTCCGGCCGGCCTTATAATACGCACTCAGACGCCTGACAACATTTCCAAGGACGGTCAGCATATCATCCGGATACTGCTTATAAAAGCGATTTCTCTCTATTCTAAAGTCTGACGCGATAATAAGAGCCATGCCGACTTCCATATCATCAAATTGATCCAGGTTGCTCAAAGTGAAAATGGCCCCATCACGGAAATCTTCCTCATCACGCAGTAAAAATGGCGGAAGATCATAGTAGATCACGTAGTCCGTCAGCCACTGACCTACATAGTAATAATAGCCGTTCGAGTGGCATACATTTATGTAATTCAAGCAAAGATTAGCCAGCTTCTCATATCCGTCAAGGGGATCTTTACACCCGATTTGATTAATGAGTTCATACGCGTACAGGCAGACAAACGTAAAGGGCATTGTTTTCCATATATACTTGCGCGCTTGTGTACGCCACGTAAAATAACCGCGCAGTTCCGCATCCGTAAGGTCTCCGTAGGTCGGATAAAACTGTCTTACTTCTTTTGCATAGGGCTTATTGTCCTCATAGTTTTCCATGAGCTTCGCTTCCGCGACGAAGAGCTGCGCAGGCGATACTTTACGCCGATCCGCAGTATTTTCGAGGTCGCGCAGTTGTTTAAAGGGCGGATATACTTTCCTCTGTTTTTTCCTCCCGTTACGGTAAGGAACGGATTCCGATGAATAGGTCTGTTCAAAAAAATGCTCAAGCCATGACATATTGAAATTTCTCCATTATATATGACATTAAGGTATATTCTTCCTTTTCTTTTATATTATCAAGTAAAATACATCCGAATGCAAGAATAAATATTTTATATCTTTATGGAAAAGTATTTCAATTAATATAAATCCACATTATATATTTTTTCTATTAAACTCTTAATAAAGTGAAATTAATAACTTTCTATTTTTTATAGTTTATACACTTTGTTCATTATAAATAAGCTGTTCCTAAAGTATTCTTTTTTAGTATTATTTTTATTTGAAACAGGCAATATTGTAACTATTGACAACATTCTCCATAAGATACATAATCAAGAAAACAAATCAGTTTGCCGGCGATATGAATGTATCGGGACAGGCATGATTCTCATTGCCGGCAGCCTCAACAAGAGGCGTGCCGGTATTTTAATATGATATTACAAGGAGGTTCATTATTATGTTACAGAATGCAGCATGGAAGGATTTTGCAGGACGTCTCTGGAGAGAAGAATGCAACGTCCGCGACTTTATTCAACGCAACTACAAGCCCTATGACGGTGACGAAAAATTTCTCGTCGCTCCTACGGACGCAACGAATAAATTGTGGGACAAATTGCAGGAGCTGCAAAAGCAGGAACGTGAAAACGGCGGCGTTTTGAAAGAAGAAACGGATGTCGTTTCGGGCCTCACCGCATACGGCCCCGGCTATATCGATCCGGCTTTAAAGGATCTCGAAAAGGTTGTCGGCCTGCAGACGGACGAACCGCTTAAACGCGCTTTCATGCCTTACGGCGGCATTAAAATGGCTGAGGAAGCGCTGGAAATGTACGGTTACAAACCCAATCCGGAACTGCACAAGATTTTTACGGAATATCACAAAACTCACAACGAAGCCGTATTCGACGCATATACGGATGAAATGATGACGGCACGGCATACACACATCGTTACGGGCCTTCCCGATACGTATGGCCGCGGCCGTATTGTAGGCGACTATCGCCGCGTAGCTTTATACGGCATCGACCAGCTCATCACCTGGAAAGAAGAAGACAAGAAAAATTGCGGCGACGGCCACATGACGGAAGAAATTATTCGCCAGCGCGAAGAAATCTCCGAACAGATCAAGGCTCTCAAGGGCATGAAGAAGATGGCCGAAATTTACGGCTATGATATCTCTCAGCCCGCAACGAACGCTAAAGAAGCCGTACAGTGGCTCTATTTCGGCTACTTGGCGGCTATTAAGACACAAAACGGTGCTGCCATGTCGGTCGGCCGTATTTCCACCTTCCTCGACATCTACCTCCAACGGGACATGGACAACGGCACGCTCACGGAAGCGGAAGCGCAGGAATTAATCGACCACCTGACGATTAAGCTGCGTATGGTTAAGTTCGCGCGTATCCGTTCGTACAACGAGCTCTTCTCGGGTGACCCCATTTGGGCAACGTTGGAGTTGGCAGGCATCGGCATGGACGGCCGCTCCATGGTAACGAAGACGGATTTCCGTTTCCTCCACACGCTGGAAAACATGGGCCCTGCTCCGGAACCGAATCTGACGGTCCTCTACTCGTCCGCATTGCCTGAACCCTTCAAACGGTACGCTGCGGAAATCTCCGTAAAGACGAGTTCCATTCAGTACGAAAACGACGATGTCATGAAACCCGTATGGGGCGACGACTATTCTATTTGCTGCTGCGTATCGGCAACACAGACCGGCAAGGAAATTCAGTTCTTCGGTGCCCGCGCAAACCTGGCAAAGGCTCTGCTTTACGCTATTAACGGCGGCGTCGATGAAAAGTTCAACATCCAGGCCGGCCCGGCTTACGCTCCCATCACCTCGGAATACCTCGACTACGACGAAGTCATGGAAAAATATAAGCTCATGCTCGACTGGTTGGCAGACATTTATGTCAACGTCCTCAACACGATTCATTACATGCACGACAAGTACTACTATGAAGCTGCCGAAATGGCGCTCATCGACACGGACGTACGCCGCACGTTCGCAACGGGTATTGCCGGTTTCTCCCATGTAATCGATTCCCTGTCGGCTATTAAGTACGCAAAGGTCAAAGTCATCCGCAACGAAAAGGGGCTGGCTGAAAGCTTTGAAGTGGAAGGAGACTTCCCGAAATACGGCAACGACGATGACAGAGCCGACGATATCGGGGTATGGGTATTGCACGAATTTATTACGGACATCAAAAAGAGACACACGTACCGCAACTCCGAACCGACAACGTCTATCCTGACGATTACGTCCAACGTCGTATACGGCCGCTTCACGGGCATGCTGCCTGACGGCCGGGAAGCTTGGACACCGTTCGCACCGGGCGCAAACCCGAGCTACGGCGCTGAAACGCACGGCCTTCTCGCTTCGCTCAACTCCGTTGCCAAGATGCCTTATGAATGGTCGCTCGACGGTATTTCCAATACCCAGTCCATGAACCCGAGCGCATTGGGCCACGATGAAAGAGAACGTTCGGAAAACCTCGTTCACGTTATGGACGGTTACTTCGATCAGGGAGCACATCACCTGAACGTCAACGTCTTCGGCCGGGAAAAACTGGTCGACGCTATGGAACATCCGGACAAACCGGAATATGCAAACTTCACTATCCGCGTTTCCGGCTACGCCGTCAAGTTCATCTCCCTTACCAGAGAACAGCAGCTCGACGTTATTGCCCGGACATTCCACGATAAAATGTAAGATTCAGGTTCTCATTGGGACAGCCCTGAGCAGCTCTTGCCCGGGGCTGTTCCCTTATGTGGAACCTCGGATAAAGGAGGCGGCTCTTATGACGCGGGAACAAAGAACAACGGACACAGCAGTCTGTCCTGCCAAGCCGAAAAACCCGATCATCGGCTATATACACTCGACGGAATCTTTCGGAGCCGTCGACGGCCCCGGTGTACGCTTCATCGTCTTCATGCAGGGCTGTCGCATGCGCTGCCGCTACTGTCACAACCCGGAAACGTGGGCCCTGACGGGAGGCACGCCGCGAACAGCCGAAGACGTGCTGGCACAGGCGCTGAAATACAAGTCCTACTGGAAGAACGGCGGCGGCATTACGATCAGCGGCGGCGAAGCGCTGCTGCAAATCGACTTCGTCATCGAGCTCTTCCGCCTGGCTAAAGAAAAGGGCATCAATACGGCTCTTGATACGTCGGGTAATCCGTTCACGCGGTCGGAGCCCTTTTTCCATAAGTTTCAACGCCTCTGTGCCGTAACGGATCTGTTTATCCTCGACATTAAGGAAATCAACGATATAAAACACCGCGATTTAACGGGACAGACGAACGTCAATATCCTCGACATGGCCCGCTATCTGTCGGATACGGGCAAGGATATGTGGATTCGCCACGTCCTCGTGCCGGGTATTACGACGAATACGGATGACCTCAAGGGGTTGGCCGAATTTCTAAAAACCTTAAAAACTGTAAAGCGCACGGAAATCCTGCCCTACCACAAATTGGGCGTGCCCGAATGGGAACGGCTCGGCATTCCCTATACCCTAAAGGATACGGAACCGCCGACAACGGAAGAAATTGAAACGGCCGAATCCATCTTGGGCATACATAAAAATAAATAAGGCAAAAAGCTCCCGGCAAAGTCGGTATATCCGCCTCTGCCGGGAGCTTTTGTTATATGTGTGTAATGCGTAATATCGGTCTCAGCCGTGCAGTTCCCTGTCCAGTTTCTCCAGGCGTGCAATGCGATCGGCCGTACTCGGATGAGTACTGAATAAGCTTGCCATACCGCGCCGTACGCCGGAAAACGGATTGATAATGCACATGTGCGCCGTTGCTTCAGTCGCACCCGGAAGGACACGGTGACGAGCGTAGGCGTCAATCTTTTCCAAGGCCCTGGCCAACGCCAACGGTTCGTCCGTCATGCGGCCGCCTTCATCGTCAGCCATATACTCACGTGTCCGTGAAATGCTGAGCTGAATGAGCATAGCCGCAAGGGGGGCAACAATAATCGTCACAAGAAGCCCGATGATACCGCCATTATCGTCGTCACTATTTCTTCCGCCGCCAAAAATAGCCGACCACTGGGCAATATTGGCAAGCATGGAAATGGCGCCGGCAAAAGTGGCAACGATAGTGCTGATCAAAATATCACGGTGCAGAATGTGGGACAGCTCATGCCCCAGGACGCCGCGGATTTCATCGTCGTTCAACATGGCAATAATTCCTTCCGTCGCCGCAACGGCCGCATGCGACGGACTGCGCCCTGTCGCAAAAGCGTTAGGCACGTCCGTCGGAATAATGTAAACCTTCGGCATGGGCATATCCGCCCGCTGTACGAGTTCCGCCACAATGCGGTAGAGGCGATGATCCGGTCCTACTTCTCCGGCATGATACATGCGCAGCACTATGGAATCGCTGAACCAGTAGGAAAAGAAATTCATCGCCATGGCAACCATAAACATGACGACAATACCCTGCCGGCCGCCGAAAACCGCACCGACAGCCATGAGAATCACTGCCATCAAAGTCATGAGAAATACGGTTTTTATACTGTTCATATATATCCCTCTTTTTCTTGCAAAGTAAAGGTCAAAAGGTAAAATAGTATGTCCATATTATAAAAAATTTTCGCCCGAAAGTCAATTGCAATCAAAAAAGGGGGAGTCCCGATATGTTCAGGACTCCCTATATATTAGGCATTAGATAGGGGGGAGTTTATCTATTTGCCTAATTCACGATGCAAAACTTCACCTAAGCATTTGATACCTTCTTCAATGCGTTCAGGCGGCATATTGGAGTAATTCAGGCGGAAATGATTCGCATTGCCGCCGTTCGGATAAAACGGGCCGCCCGGTACGTAAGCCACATTTTGCTCCAACACTTTCGGCATTAATTCCTTCGCGTCGACACCTTCCGGCAAGGTCACCCAGGTGAAGAGCCCGCCTTCAGGATATGTAAAGGTTACGTTTTCAGGAAAGTACTTCTTCATGCAGTCGCACATGAGCGTGCGCCGTTCGCCGTAGAGTTTGCGAATCGTTTCCACATGTTTGTCCAAATCGAACATTTCCATGTAATACGCAGCCTGCCGCTGACCGAAAGAAGAGGTCTGCAAGTCGACAGCCTGTTTTAATTTAACAACTTTGTCGATAATTTCCGGATTTGCAACCATCCATCCCAAACGGAAGCCGGGCATGAAAATCTTGGAGAATGAGCCGAGGAAAATAACATTCCCCTTCGTGTCCATTGACTTTAAGGTCGGCACCCGTTCGCCGTCATAGCGAAGTTCACCGTACGGGTTGTCTTCAATAATGGGAATTTCGTGTCTGTTCATGATTTCCATAACAGCTTTACGCCGTTCCAAAGGCCACGTAATGCCCGTGGGATTTTGGAATTCGGGAATGACGTACATCAGGCGAACGCGGTCGTTTTCAGCGAGGATTTTTTCCAACGCTTCCGGTACAATTCCCTTGTCGTCCGTCGGTACTTCAATGAATTTCGGGAATGCCAGCTTGAATGCATTAATGGCACCCAAATACGTCGGGCTTTCTACGAGAACTATGTCGTCTTTGTTCAGGAAGATTTGACCCAACATGGACAGGCCCTGCTGCGAACCGGCCGTGACGATCAAGTCTTCAAAGGAACAGTCCACGCCGAAAGCCGTCTTCATGCGGCCTGCAATTTTTTCGCGCAGCGGATTGTATCCTTCGGTCGTGCCGTACTGAACAGCCTGACGGCCTTCTTTGCGCAGGATCTCCACGTCAACCTTTTCCATTTCTTTAAGGGGAAACAGTTCCGGTGCCGGTAAGCCGCCGGCAAAGGAAATTATTTCCGGCATGGTTGTGAGCTTAAGCAGCTCGCGGATTTCCGATGCTTTGAGGCTCATGGCAACATCAGAAAATTTCATATTCAATCACTCCTTTTGTAAGCAAAATAAACGTATATCTATGATTTGAGTTTATCATAGATATACGTTTAACGCAATTTTTATTTGTCGAAAAATTGCAACAATGCGTTTTTCTCATCATTTTTCATGGCAGCCACCAATTCAGTAATAGAATCGAATTTCTTCTCGTCCCGCAGGCGCTTATAAAAACGAAGGCGCAGCTTCTTGCCATATAAATTTCCCGACCAGTTGATAATATGTGTCTCCACTCGCCTGTATTGGCGTGAGAAAGTCGGATTGCTGCCGATGTTCGTCATTGCCGGATACTCTTTGCCGTCCAAGGTAATCGTCGTGGCGTAAACGCCGTCCGGCGGCAGCGCTATGTGTACGGGAATAAGCATATTCGCCGTAGCGAAGCCGATCGCATTTCCCCTCCTGTCGCCCTTAACGACTTCACCGGTCATTTCAAAAGGGCGCCCCAGAAGGGATGCCGCTTCTTCCATGCGGCCCGAGGCGACGCATTCGCGAATGACCGTGCTGCTCACGGGGCGCTCCCGACCGGGTGCGCCGAGAAGTGCGAGGGCCTTGACGGGTACGCTTTCGGCCTTCATAAAGGCCGTTAAGGCAGCCGTGTTGCCGGCGGCCCCCCTGCCGTACGTAAAGTTCGTGCCTACGACGATTTCTGCCGGCTGTACATACGTCAAAAGAGAACGGCTGAAGTCTTCCGGCGATTCACCGAGAAGCTCCCTCGTCACGGGCAGAATGAGCAGGCCGTCTACACCGAGCTGTTCAATGTATTCTATTTTCTGTTCCAATGTGGCCAGGCGCAGCGGTTCCTTCTCCGGCGCCAGGACGGACAGAGGATGGGCGGAAAAGGTAATGACCAGCGAAGTTACGCCGAGAGCGGCCGCCTCATCTATAGCCGTCTGAATGACCTGCCTGTGCCCCGAATGAACGCCGTCAAAGGTGCCCAAGGCCACAACGGCATGACGGCATGCCTTGATTTCCGCAAAGGAATGATAAATCTCCATGCTTACCTCTCTTGACTGAACATCTTATGCGGCCGTATGACATGATGCGCTTCATCAAAACGACCGATGCCGACCAGCCCGTTTTCGGCCACATAAAGCCTCAATATGTCGCCGTCCCTCAGATCGGCCCGCGCAAAGGGTACCGCCCTGCCCTGCAACAGCGCCTCATAGCGGTCACGTGAAAAAAGGGTACGCCGCATATGTCCGAGAGCCGTATCGACGGGAAGGATGAAACGGTCTTTATTAAGTGCCAATTCTTCGATTGTCGCCGCCGCATCTATGGAAAAGTCGCCGACGCGGGAACGGACCAAGTAAGTCATGGTCGCGAGCGTCCCCAAGCGCTCACCCATATCGCGGATAAGGGAGCGGATATACGTCCCCTTGGAGCAGCTCACTTCTATGAAAACGCGCCTGCCGACCATGGCGAGAAGGCGCAAAGAGTGAACCGTCACTTCCCGCTCGGGCAGCTCGAAGTCCGCCCGCTGCCGCGCCAGTTTATACGCTTTAACGCCGTTTACGTTGATGGCCGAATAGCGCGACGGCCGCTGCTTGATAGTACCCGTGAACTCCGGCAGAATGTCGAGAATATCGTTCTCCTCAAGGTCCGATACGGCGCGGGTCTCGACTACCGTTCCCGTGCCGTCTTCCGTATCCGTCGCAAAACCGGGAACAAATTCGGCGCGATATGTCTTATCTTCATCGCCGCAGTACTCGATGAGCCGCGTGGCCTGCCCCAAAAAAACGGGAAGTACTCCTGCCGCCAGGGGATCGAGCGTGCCGGAATGACCCACCTTTTTCATGCCGTATATGCGCCGGACTTGACCGATAATGTCGTGACTCGACATACCCGACGGTTTCAGGACGTTAATAATTCCCTGTATCATAGGTTCTTTTCTATTTCCTTTACGAGAACTTGCTTCGCTTCTTCCAAAGGCAATGCCAAGGTACAGCCGGCTGCGCGGACATGACCGCCGCCGCCGAAGGCGCCGGCAATAACATTGACGTCCACTTCCTTCGAACGCAAACTGACACGTGTTGTTTCCGGGCCCTGCCACTTGACCGTAAAGGCCACGTCAACGCCTTTCAGACGCCGTGCGTAGTCGATATAACCGCCCGTGTGCTCGCCCGTATACTGCTGTACTTCCTGCGTAAAGGAAATGCCGGCCACGCGGCCGCCTGCAAAGAGCTCGATTTCCTGCAGAACCTGCGCTAAGGCTTTAAGCTTATTCATCGTCGTCTCTTCGAGGCCTTCCGAAATACGGTTCGGCTCGGCACCGGCGTCCACAAGATACGATGCCATTTGTAAGGTATGCCCCGTCGTGTTGGCAAAACAGAAAAAGCCGCAGTCCGTAGCGATAGCCATATAGAGCGCGTTGGCCATGGCCGGCGTAATTGCCGCCTCCCATATTCTGAAGAGCTCCGTCAGGATTTCGCCCGTTGCGGCGCAATCCGTACGTATATATTCCCAGTCGGCGAAATGACCGTTCGATACGTGGTGGTCAATGTTCATGACCTTCCCCGTAATAAGAGCCGCCACCTTGCCGATGCGCTGCATATCTGTCGCGTCCAAGATTACGGAGAGGCGGTTGTCGTCGGCTTTTACCGCTTCAGGACGGACGATGCCCCTGCAGCCGTCATAGGCAAAGAACTTTTCTTCAATGCGGTCGTCAATGACAACGATTACCTTCTTGCCCAAAGAACGCAGCCATCCGGCCAGCGCCGACAAAGAGCCCAAGGCATCGCCATCGGGACTGACATGGGCCGTGAGCAGTATATCCGTATAGGACGTAAACACTTGCAGCAAATCTTTAGGTGTACAATTCATGAGCTAGTCCTTTTTTTCTATGTCCTGCAGCATTTTATCTATCTTCATACCGTAGTCGAGAGATGAATCTTCTTTGAAAGTGATTTGCGGTGAATAGCGAATGCCCAGGTGCCTGCCCACCTCGGAGCGAATGTAACCGCCGGCTTTTTTCAGAGCCGTCAGGGTATTCGCCTTTTCCTCATCGCTGCCGAAGAGGCTCACATAAACCGTAGCCTCGCGCAAGTCGCCCGTAATCCGTGCATCCGTAACGGTCACGAACCCGAGACCGGGATCCTTCAATTCATGCAGGATAATACGAGATACTTCCTGCTTAATAAATTCCTGTATTTTCCGTACTCGTAATTCTCCCATCGTTATGCCTCACTTTATTCTGGAGCGACTTCCACCATTTCGTAGGCTTCCACTTCATCGCCTTCTTTAATGTCGCGGTATCCTTCAATGGTAATGCCGCATTCGTAGCCTTCGGCAACTTCTTTGACGTCGTCCTTGAAGCGGCGCAGGCCGTCCAATTCGCCTTCATGAACGACGATGCCGTTGCGGATCAGGCGAATTTTGGAAGTGCTCGTAATCTTGCCTTCCCTGACATACGAACCGCCGACGATGACCTTTGGCGTCGTAATAACCTTGCGCACTTCCGCACGGCCGATAATGTGTTCTTCATATTTCTTGTCGAGCATCCCCTTAATGGCCGCTTCCACGTCGTTAATGGCGTCGTAAATAACGCGGTACGTACGCATGTCGACCGTTTCCTTTTCGGCCGCTTTGCGGGCGGACAGGTCGGGACGCACGTTGAAGCCGATGATGAGGGCATTCGACGCGGAGGCGAGCATAATATCCGATTCCGTAATGGCACCGACACCGGCGTGAACGATGGAAATACGGACTTCGTCGCTCTTAATGGCGAGGAGCGACTGGCTGAGCGCTTCAACGGAGCCCTGTACGTCGCCCTTGACGATAAGGGACAGTTCTTTCAGCTCGCCCTGCTGAATCTGGCTGAACAGGTCGTCGAGCGTAACCTTCGTATTGACGTGCAGCTCGGAGGAGCGTTTCTTTTCCAAGCGTTTTTCCGCAACAAAACGGGCTGTCTTTTCATCCGTCACGTTAAGAATGTCCCCTGCTTCGGGAACATCGTTCAGGCCGAGGATTTCCACGGGCAGGGACGGTTCGGCCTTCTTCACCCGTTCGCCCCGCTCGTTGTTCATGGCGCGAATTTTGCCGTAACAATTGCCTACGAGGATGGAATCGCCTACGCGCAGCGTTCCCTTCTGAACGAGGACGGACGCGACGGGACCGCGCCCCTTATCGAGCTTCGCCTCAATGACGACACCCTGGGCGGGGCGATCCGGATTGGCTTTAAAATCAGATACTTCCGCCAGAACGAGGATATTTTCCAACAAATCGTCCAAGCCCTGCTTCGTATGCGCCGAGACGGGCACCATAATCGTGTCGCCGCCCCAATCCTCACTGATGAGTCCGTATTCCGTCAGCTGCTGCATGACGTTGTTCGGATTGGCGCCTTCTTTATCGATCTTGTTAATTGCCACGATAACCGGCACGCCGGCAGATTTCGCATGATTGATGGATTCAATCGTCTGCGGCATGACACCGTCATCGGCCGCTACAACGAGGACGGCAATATCCGTAACCTGGGCACCGCGGGCACGCATGGCCGTAAACGCTTCGTGACCGGGCGTATCCATGAAGGTAATACGCTTGCCTTCATAGCGAACCTGATAAGCACCGATATGCTGTGTAATACCGCCCGCTTCCTGGCCCGTGACGTTTGTCTTGCGAATGGCGTCGAGGAGGCTCGTCTTGCCGTGATCGACGTGCCCCATAATGGTGACCACGGGCGGACGATGCTTGAGCGTTTCCGGCGCGTCCGCAATTTCTTCGATTTCCGTCGGATCTTCCGGCGGTGCCTCCATGGACACGGTTACACCGAATTCGTCGGCAATGAGCGCAGCCGTGTCGTAGTCGATTTCCTGATTAATAGTCGCCATGATGCCGCCGAGAAGAAGGCGTTTAATGACTTCGCCCACCTCGCGGCCGAGTCGTTCGGCAAAGTCCTTGACGGAGAGCGTCTCCGGCAATGTAACGGCTTCAGGATAATTTTTCTTCTTCGTCTGCTGTCCGTGGGGATCGTTTGAATTGTGTCCGCGATGGTCGTTACGGCGATTGTTCTTGTTCTTGCCTTTATTGAGTACATTCGATAAAAGCGTATGCGGGCGGTTGGCCTGCTTGTTGCCGCCCTTATTGCTGCGGTCGTTCTTGTTGCGCTTGTTGTCGCCCTTCTGGGGACGATTGAAATACTTCGTCCGCTTTGCGGTACTGCCCTGACCGCTTTGACCGCCTTGGCCGTTTTGACGCTGCTGCCCGCTGCGGTCGGCACCATTCCTGTCGCTGTTGTTTCTTTCGGAACGGTTGCTGCGATTGCCGCCGTTTTGACGCTGCTGTCCGTTCGGCCGGCCGCCGCGGTTATCCGCGCGGCCGTCATGCCGTCTGTTTCGGTCCTGTTGCTGTGCTGCCCGGTCGCTTTGACGACTGCTGCCGCCATCTCCTGCAGGCCGTCTGTTTTGCTTCTGCTGACCGGATTGTTGTTGTCCGGCCTGCTGCCGGCCGCCGTGCTGAGGCCGGTCTTTTTTTGCGGCCTGCCCTTTGCTTTGTCCGTCCCGCCCGGCCGGTCGCTGCTGCGCTTTCTCGGGCTGCCGCTTTTCCGCCGGCTTGGAAGGCGCCGCTTCGGCACTGCCTGCGCCTTTAAACTTCTTATCCAAAATAACCTGCATGGATGCATCTACACCCATAAAATTGCTCGCCTTGATATTATGTTCCGCCAAGGCTTGAATGACCGTCTTTGTCTGTACTCCGTATTCCCTTGCTGCTTCAAATACTCGTTTCGTCATCTGGTTACCCCCTCCGTACTCAGTCCATCGCCTGTACCGCCTTACTCATCGCATCGGCAAATCCCTTATCCGTAAGCACGACGACTGCCGTCTGTGCTCTTCCCAGGACTTGGCCCAACTGTTCTTTCGTATACCTTCGTATAACGTTTATATCTTTTTGCGTGCTTAAACGCAAGTATTTTTCTTCATTATTCGGTCCGCAATCTTCAGCCAATAACAGGATGTATGCAGCCTGCTTTCTCAAGTGCTGCTCCGCCGCAGCCGCACCGCACACGGTCTTACCGGCCTTATAGGCGAGGCCCAACAAGTTCAGAACCTTATCGTTTCTCATGATTCCAACTCGCTGCGGAGTCCTGTATATATTTCTTCGGACACCTTCGTCTTCAAGGAGCGTTCAAGTCGATGCTCCTTATAGGCCTTTTCCAAACATTCGCTTGTTGCACAGACATATACGCCCCGTCCCGACTTCTTTCCGGTCCTGTCGATTTCAACGACGTCTTCCGGTGTTCGCACGATGCGCAGAAGCTCTTTTTTCGGTTTTTGCTCCTGACAGCCTACACAAACGCGCAGCGGAATCTTTCTGACTTTCACGACGGGCCTCCTATTCTTCTCCGTTGACCGGTTCCGCCGGATCTTCGGCAGCCGGTACGGCGAGTTCGTTCATCATATCATCCGTATCTGCAAGGTCTTCTGCAGCCGCAGTTTCAGCAACGCCTTCAAAACCCTCTTCTTCCGCCTGGCTTTCGCTCTTAATATCGATTTTCCAATTGGTCAGCTTCGCCGCGAGGCGGGCATTCTGGCCGGCCTTGCCGATAGCCAGGGACAGCTGATAGTCCGGCACGACAACGGCGGACGTCTTCTTGCTTTCGTCGACGGTCACGGAAATGACCTGTGACGGGCTCAAGGCGTTGGCAATGTACACGGCCGGGTCTTCATCCCATTTAACGATGTCGATTTTTTCATTCTGCAGTTCCATGACGATGTTCTGCACGCGCGCCCCCTTGGGGCCCACACAGGCACCGACACAATCGACGTTCGGGTCACGCGAATAGACGGCAATTTTGGAGCGCCGTCCCGGCTCTCTCGCAACGGACTGCAATTCCACGACACCGTCATAAATTTCGGGAACCTCCAGTTCAAAGAGGCGCTTGAGCAGGCCCGGATGCGTACGGGACAGGAGAATCTGCGCTCCCTTCGTCGTCTTGCGCACTTCTACAACATAACACTTGATTCGTTCGCCGACAGCATATTCTTCCGTCGCAATTTGTTCAGCCTGCGGCAATACGGCTTCGGCCTTACCCAAATCGATATACACGTTTTTTTGCTCAACGCGGCGGATAATGCCTGTAATAATATCATCCGTGCGGTTGTAAAACTCATCATAAATAATATTGCGTTCCGCTTCGCGCAGGCGCTGAATCATGACCTGCTTGGCCGCCTGTGCCGCAATTCGGCCGAAATTCGACGGCGTCACGTCAACCATAATTTCATCGTCCGCTTCATAGGCCGAGTCAATTTTTTTCGCCTCTTCCAGAGAAAGTTCCGTTTCTCCGTTTTCGACGACATCAACGACCTTTTTCGGCGCTACAATACTGTAATCACCCGTTGTTCTGTCAAGGCGCACGATCGCGTTCGGATTGGCGTCAAATTCTTTCTTATACGCCGTAATCAGAACGGCTTCCAGAGAATCGCAAATAACATCGACGGACACGCCCTTTTCTTTTGACAAATATTCAATCGCACTGAGTAACTCTTTATTCACTTCGTATAACCTCCGTTAAAAATCTACGTGTAAGCGTATCTGCGCTATTTCTTTCCGCTCTATATCCGTCTCCGCACCGTCTACGGACAGGCGTACCGTATCGCCGCTCTTACCGACCAGAACGGCGACGATCATCTTCATGCCGTCGCGGGGCTTAAAAAAGTGAACATCTACGTCGCGCCCCTTATAGCGCACGAAATCGGCGTCTTTCTTCAGCACGCGATCCAATCCGGGCGACGATACTTCGAGGAGGTAATTGTCCGCAATCGGGTCTTTCGCGTCCAAAACCTTGCTGAGCTTCTCACTGACCGCCTGACAGTCCTCCAGGCCGACGCCTCCTTCTTTGTCGATAAAAACGCGCAAATACCAGTCCCGCTCACGCACGTACTCGACGTCTACGAGCTCAAGGTCCGTACCGGCAATAATCTGTTCCGCTTCACGGGCTACCAAATTTTCAATGTCGCTTCGTTTCATTCTCTTCACCCATTGTCCTTAATGCTGCTTCGCATAAAATTTGAGAGCGGGCTCACACCCACTCTCAACACAAAAACGCTCAAATTACAATAAGTATACCACCATTGCCGCGCCTTTACAACGCTTTGTGTTCCGCCTTGTCTCTGATTTCATCCAGGACGGGACAGAGTCTTTCACGTAAAGCGCCGCGCAATTCATCGACAGACGTGCTGTCGAAATCATGGACGAGGTTCGGAAAGTTGTGTACCCGCCGTTCGGCGAAAAAATCGTCGCGCAGAAAATTATACATAACGGCCAGGCCGCTCTGCGTTACGCCGTCATAATAGGCGGCGACCATGTAGGAACCGTTGATGATACGCACGGCACAGGTCGGGTCGACGGTCCGCCTGAAGCCGGCATACGTCGCCGGCAGCAGACTCTCCCAATCGCCGTCGGGAACGCCTTTTTGCTTCATAATGACGTTGAAGTCCTTCTCCGCATGTACATAATGACTTTCTATGATGGCCGGCAACCGTTCTTCCGTCATGCCGCGAAAGGCATCGAAGTCGTCCGTAATAAACTCGATGAGCGAAAATTCCAGCATGCCGATGTCAACGCGTACGGAAAAATCACCGGAACCGTCATTGTATAAAGCGCGAACGGTCCACCCTTTTTTCTCATCCTTATACGCAAAAACCGTTTCTTCCCCTTTGCCGGCCGGCTCAAAAGAGAAAATTAACGTAAAATCTCCCACCTGAAGTGGGAGAGAGGCATCAATATTCCATTGTTTCACTGCTTCTATCAACGTCTCGTCCATCAGAAATACATGGTGCGGTTGGCGGGACTTGAACCCGCACGACCAAAGATCACTGCCGCCTGAAGACAGCGCGTCTGCCATTCCGCCACAACCGCATGACAACTAAAAATCATACAACGCATGATAGCGTTCTTCGTTTTGCATTACTACTCTAACATATTCTCGCGTTTCTGAAAAGGGGATACTGTCTATTTCGGAAAAGTTTTTATCCCAGCCGTAATCACTCATCCACTTGTCCACATGGCCGCGGCCGGCATTATAAGCCGCCAAGGCGAGAATCGTATTGCCGTCGTACTCTTTTAAGAGATACGCCAAATACCACGTGCCCATGCGCAAATTCGTACTTACGTCGTTTAACCTGTCAGGCGTAAAGTTATGCAGGCCCATTTCCTCGGCAATCCATTCGCCCGTTTCGGGCATGATCTGCATGAGGCCGCTTGCGCCGCGATGAGACGCTGCCTGCTGATTGAACTTGCTTTCCGCAAGGACTACCGCCGCCACGAGAGACGGGCGCACACCGTTCGTATACGCATACTGGCGAACCATATAATCGTATTCCAGAGGGTATACGAATTTGCGCATAATCGTATGCCGCCACGCACCGAAGTAAAGGACACATAAGAGAAGTGTCAACACGGCTATAACAACTGTACCGGTTTTGTTTTTCCTCTTCACCGTGTCCTCCCGTTTTATACTCGCGACTGCAAGGACCGCCACTGCTCCCAAACCTGTTTTTCAGTCTCTTCCCCGGAGCCCGAATTATCGATGACGACGGGAGACAGCCTTTTTTTTTCGTCCATCGCCATTTGTGAGTGTATACGGGCCAAGGCTTCTTCTTTCGTATAGCCGTTGCGTTCCTGCAGGCGCTTGAGCTGTACTGCCGGCGGCACGTACACCAGCCACACTTCGTCGACGCATGCATTATATTTTACTTCATACAAAAGAGGCATGTCAAGAAAAGCTACGGACTCGCCGGTCTTTGCCAAATGCTCCAAGGCCTCGTCGATGCGCTTAAAAATAAGGGGATAAAGCAAGACTTCGAGACGCTTTTTCGCCGTCTTGTCCGAAAAGACGAGATCACCCATATAATCCCTGTCCATGGCGCCATCCGCACCGACGGCGGCCGCACCGAAGGATGCCGCTACAAGACGGGCCCCTTCCGACCCTGCCGCTACGACATCATGCGCGATGACATCACAGTCGATGACGGCTGCCCCCAAACGGCGGAGCATATTTGCAACCGTACTCTTGCCGGACGCAATACCGCCTGTCAGGCCGATACGATACATAATTCCTCCTTATTTCTGACAATGCGGGCAGTAATGAGTCCCTCTGCCGCCCTGCTTGACATAGGCGATTTTCGTACTGCAGCGCAGGCACGGCCGTCCCTGCCTGCCGTAAACGGCAAGGTTTTCGCTGTTTTCGCCCTCTCTGCCGCTGCCGTTGACGAAATCGCGAATCGTCGTGCCGCCGTAAGCAATGCCATCGGCCAGAACGTCGTCAATAGCTTTTTTCAAGGCTATAAGTTCCCTTTTCGTAATTCCGTAACAGCGCCGCGAAGGCCTGATACCTGCCGCGAAGAGCGCTTCGTCGGCGTAAATATTGCCGAGACCGGCCACAACGGTCTGGTCGAGGAGAAAAGCTTTAACGGTTCGCCGCGACTTGTGCAGGATGGGCCAGGCGTAGTCAATCGTAAAAGCCGGATCCGTCGCGTCCGGGCCAAGTTCATCATATCCCTTAATACCCGTTTTTCCCGTCTTCGGCACGAGCCAAAGGCAGCCGAAGGTGCGTACATCGCAGTAAACAAGTATCCCCATATCAAGTGTAAAGACGATGTGCGCCGTACCGGGTATGCCGCTGCCGGCAGGCATATAAATGAGACTCCCCGTCATGCGCAAATGGATGAGAAGGTCCTTGTCGCCGTCAAGGACCAGGCGCAGGTACTTGCCCCGCCGCACCACAGAAGTTATGACGCGGCCTGTCAGGGTATGTCCAAAGACCTGCGGTACCGCATTCTTCAAAAGGCGCGGCAAGAAAACCTGTACGGCCGTAATCTTTCGCCCCGTCACTACATCCGCCAAGGTACGGCGTACTGTTTCCACTTCCGGTAATTCAGGCATGGTCCGCTCCTATTTCGCTTCTTCCCAATTCGCTCCGTGGTGAATATCTGCAATAAGAGGCACGGACAGGGAGACAATGTGTTCCATCGTTTCTTTTAAAAGCATTTCAACCACTTCCTTTTCCGCCGCCGGCACTTCCAGGACGAGTTCGTCGTGAACCTGCACGAGCATACGGCTCCGAAGCTTCCGTTTTTCCAATTCGCCCTGCACGGCGTTCATGGCCATCTTAATGATATCGGCGGCGCTGCCCTGAATGGGCGTGTTCATAGCCGTCCGTTCCGCAAAGGAACGGCGCATGAAGTTCTTACTGTTTATTTCCGGCAAGTCGCGGAGGCGGCCGAACATGGTACGCGACTCGCCCGTTTCGCGAGCTTTTTCAATGAGACCGTTCATGTATTCGTGAATCGTGCCGTAACGGGCGAAGTAGGAATCAATATAGCGTTTAGCCTGCTGCCGCGTAATGCCGAGATTCCTGGCCAGTCCGAAATCGCTGATACCGTAAATAATGCCGAAGTTGACGGCCTTGGCATGCGAGCGCAGTTCGCCCGATACTTCATCCAGGGGTATGCCGAAGACTTCCGATGCCGTCCGCCTGTGAATATCCTGGTTCTTCCGAAAGCCGTCAACCATGGTCGGATCCTGCGACAGATGAGCCAAGAGGCGCAGCTCGATTTGCGAGTAATCGCCGGAGACGATGTAATCATAGCCCTCTCCGGGAACGAAGAAGGAACGAATTTTACGGCCCTGATCCGTGCGAACGGGGATGTTCTGTAAGTTCGGTTCCGAGCTGCTCAGGCGCCCCGTTGCCGTTACCATCTGGTTGAAGGAAGTATAAATCCGTCCCGTTTCGGGCATGATAAGCGGTTCCAGGCCGTCCAGGTAAGTGGAAATAAGCTTCTTCAAGGCTCGGAATTTTAAGATGGGCTCAATGATTTCGCTCTGCCCGGCCAATTCTTCCAGTACGGACGAGTCCGTAGAATATCCGGTCTTTGTCTTCTTAATGACGGGCAGGCCCATTTTTTCAAAGAGAATGACACCGAGCTGCTTGGTCGAATTGATGTTGAAGGACTCGCCGGCAAGGTCATAAATCTTGTTTTCCAGCCCGTCCGCTTCCTGCGACAACTCGCCTTTCATCTCTTCAAGCCGTTCTTTGTTTACGGCAAAGCCGTTCAGTTCCATTATCGCCAAGGTGCGTACGAGAGGTGCCTCAACGGATGTATACAAATCCGTCAGGCCTTTCGCATCAAGGGCCGTCGATAAAGGCCCGCGCAGCGACAAAATAAAGGAGGCACAGCTGCCGAGGCGCCGCTCTTCACTGCTGCCGTCTTCATGAAAAGGCAGGCCGAAAGCCTCGGATAAATACGTCAGGCCGTACGCGGCGCGCGTCGGCTCGAGAAGATAGGCAGCCAAGGTGACGTCAAAAACCGGAAGATCCGTACAGCCTGCGTATTTTGCCGCCTTATAAAGGGATTTCCCGTCTTCCGTGAGAACGGCCTTTGCCCGCGTCAAGGCTGCAAGCCAAAAGCCGATTTCATCGGCCGGCACGGCAAAGACGCCCGCTTCAACGGCAATACTCAGGGCCGCTGCGCGCAAATCCGACGCGACCCGTTCGTACGTGAAGGCGACGGCGACGTATTTATCTTCAATATCATTTGCCGACAAGGTGTCCAGAACGGTAATATCCGCCGTTTCTTCGGCCTTGTCGAGACTTTCAAAGCGGTCGAAGGCGGCGAAGCGTTTCAAGAGATTGCGAAAACCGAGGCGTTTAAAGAGTTCCTTTACTTCCGCTTCCCGCGGCTGCGGCAAAAACGTGTTTTGATCAAAGGCCACGGGCACATGGCAGTTGATGGTAGCCAGCTTTTTCGAGAGTATGGCCTTCTCCTTATTGTCCGCCAGCTTTTCACGCAGTTTCGCGCCGCCCACTTCATCAATATGGGCATACACTCCTTCGACGGAGCCGAACTGACTGATAAGCTTTTGCGCCGTCTTTTCTCCGATGCCCGGCACACCGGGAATATTGTCGGATGTATCGCCCATGAGAGCCTTCATGTCGATGACCTGCGCCGGTGTGTAACCGTACTCACGCACCATGACGTCAGGCGTCACGGCGAGCATCGTCGTAATCCCCTTCTTCGTCAGGCAGACCGTGATTTTCTCGTCGACGAGCTGCAATGCGTCGCGATCGCCCGTAATGACGGATACATCCGTATCGCCGTCGCGGACACTTTTGGCAACGGTGCCGATAATGTCGTCACCTTCATAACCGTCGATTTCCAGGACACGGATACCCAAACACGAGAGAACTTCGCGAATGAGGGCGAACTGGTGCCGCAGCTCATCGGGAGCCGGTTTTCTCGTCGCCTTGTAATCCGCATAGATGTCATTGCGGAACGTATGCCTGTCCTTGTCGAAAGCGACGGCCACATAGTCGGGGTGCAGTTCTCCATAGAGCTTGAGAAGCATGTTGAGGAAGCCGTAGACGGCATTCGTCGGATTACCCTGACTGTCGGACAGAGGCGGCATGGCATAAAAGGCTCTGTAGAGCAAACTGCTCCCGTCAATAATAAGTAATTTTTTTTTCATCTTCTCTCCCGGTTACGTACATTAACGCAAAAACGACTTAATAACGGCATAAATAAAGTAAAGGACGGCGGCTCCCAATAAATAAGGGAGGGCAAATAAAAGCAACCCGAAAAAGCTGACAATGACGGCGATGACAAAGAAAAGAATGATGCCGACAGCAATCTTTATGCGTAAGGGCAAGCCGTTCACAGTATATATGCGCACGTGCTCCGATGCTCTTCGCGCTTCGTATCCGTCCCGGCTGATGCCGCTGTACACGTTACCTTCTTCGTCTATGGTCTGCCCGCGGAAGCCGTCCCTTTCTTCATCGGACAGAACCGTTGCTTCTTCCCGGTCGCTGTGGCAGCTCTCGCACAGCCCGTCATCATATACGGCATCCCTGTCACATTGACGACATTTCATGGTTCATTCCTCCGTAATTTAATAGTCTCTATTTTTCATGCGCCGCTCAATATCGCGCTTCGCTTCTTTTTCAGCCAGTTCCTGCCGCTTATCGTAGAGCTTCTTGCCGCTGGCCAGGGCAACGGTTACTTTGACGCGCCCTTTTTTAAAATATAAATTGAGCGGAATAAAAGTGTAGCCCTTTTCCTTCGTTGCACCGATAAGTTTGCGTATTTCCTCCTTATGAAGCAGAAGCTTGCGCGTCCGCACGGGGTCAACGTTAAAGCGATTACCCTGTTCATACGGGCTGATATGCATGCCCACAATATACGCCTCTCCTTTGTCGATGCGGCAGAAGCTGTCCTTCAGGTTCACTTTTCCCCGGCGCAGGGACTTTACTTCCGTTCCCGTCAAGGCAAGTCCCGCTTCATACGTATCGTGAATAAAATAATCATGGCGAGCCTTGCGATTGTCTGTAATGTATTTTACGCCGTTCTTCTCAGCCATGTCTTACCTCCTGCCGCGCTTGCCGCGCTTTTTTCCTTTAGGCGATTTTTTCTTTCGCTTGGCCTTGCCGCCGAAGGTGAGCTTTTTACGTTCCGTCCCCGTCCGTTTCGGCACGGCCCGCTTTTTCTCCTTGCGGCTGTCCGGCCGCGCGGCCGTGAATTTTGTCAAATCGGCCAACGTTTCAAACGTACCGGGCACAAAGTCGATTTCACAACGTTCTTTATTGACGGCAGCCAGCGTGACCGTTATGGCATCGCCGAGGCGATAGACCTTCCCGCCGCGGCGGCCTATGAGAGTATACGTCCCTTCGTCGAAATCGTAATCATCCTCCCTCAAATGAGAGATGTGGACAAGTCCTTCAATGCCGTTGTCCAAGGAAACGAAAAGCCCGAAGGACGTAATACCCGTCACGTGAGCCGCAAAAGCTTCGCCCACAAAGGGCGCCATATATTCGGTTTTCTTCAAATCGTCCGTATCCCGTTCCGCTTCGACGGCAATGCGTTCACGAATGCTCGCCTGCTCCGCCGCGGCGGCGAGAAAAGCCGTCCGTGCCGATATTTTCGCTTCGTTATACCGCTCATCATAGGCCCGTATGAGGCGATGAACGAGTAAATCGGGATAACGTCGAATAGGTGATGTAAAATGAGTATAACAGGATGATGCCAAGCCGAAATGGCCGGCATTTACAGCGGCATATTTCGCCTGCTGCATGGCCCGCAGCGCAACGGTCTGCACAACCTGTTCCGCCGCCGTTCCCTTGGCCAACGACAGAAGGCGCTGAAATTCTTCGGGTTTTACGTCCGCCGCCGCAGGAACAGGTAAATCAAACACGGAAAGAATCGTCTCCATCAATTTGACGCGTTCCGCGTCGGGGCATTCATGAATGCGGTAAATCGACGGATTATCGCCCTTTTCCAAATAAGCGGCGACGGTTTCATTGGCAATGAGCATCGCCTCTTCCACAATCTGCTCCGCTTCCGACCGTTGCCGTTCTTCCATGCGCAGCGGTTTGCCGTCGGGATCCAAAATAACCTTATATTCGGGAAAATCAAAATCAACGGCGCCGCGGCGCAGACGCATGTCCTTTAAAGTCTGCGAAAGCTCCCGCAACGTACGGATCACGGGCATCAGTGGTGCCAAGTCGTCGGGTACGATATCCTCGCCGAGAGCCTGCTTAATTTCCCTGTAACTGCAGCGCCGCTTCACGTTAATAATCGCCGGACCGATATCCGCATGAACGACTGTACCGGTCTTGTCAATTTCCATGACACAGGTCATGGCATACCGGTCTTCACCGGCCTGAAGGCTGCAGATATGATTGCTCAACACTTCGGGCAGCATGGGGATAACCCTGTCGACAAGATAAACGCTCGTACCGCGCTTATACGCTTCTTTATCAATGGCCGAGCCCGTCTTGACATAACGGCTCACGTCGGCAATATAGACGCCCAGGCGGCAGTTGCCGTTAGGCAGCCTTTCCGCGTCTACGGCATCATCCAAATCCTTCGCGTCTTCACCGTCTATGGTAATGAGCTGCCGGCTTCTGTAGTCACGCAAACCCGCTTCGGGCGTGACGCTCTTATTGATGTGCTCCGCTTCTTTTTTTACGTCTTCAGGGAAATCGAAAGGTAAGTTATGGCGTGCCATAATGACTTTAATATCCAAGTCCTTATCGCCCGTATAGCCGATGACTTCTTCAATTTCCCCTTCGGCCTTGTGCTTTCCTTCGGGCCACTTCGTAACCCGCACGAGAACGCGGGCACCGCTGCGGGCACCGCCGTCCTGCCCCAAGGGGATATATATATCTTCTCTGAGCCGTTCATCATCGGGCGTGACAAAGCCGGCCGTCTTTTGCCGGTCGTACGTGCCGACGAGCGTCTCATTGGCTCTTTCATCGACAAAGAGAATTTCGCCTTCCCGTTTCCCCTTGCGCGTGCCCGGCAAAAACCGCGCCGTAACGGCATCGTTATTCATGGCACCGCAGCGATTTTCCTCGGCAATATAAATATCTTCTTCTCCGTCAGGTGTAATGACAAAGCCGAAAGATTTCGTATAGCCCTTGTATATACCTGTTATGTTGGCGGCCTTTTGCGTTTCCTGCCGCTCTTTCGTCGTAAATTTCACTGCATCAAACTTCCTTTTTACCTTCTCAGTCCACTATAAATTATGACTGTATTATATCACACATGCCGCCCGTAGCGGGCAGGCATCAAAAAACAAAAAACCTGCGGTATGACCGCAGGTTCCCGTACGAATACATTAGAAAGTATGTAATAATCTGCCTAAGAGCATGGCTGTAAGGGCAAAGATGACGGACAGGATAATGGTCAGCTTTGACAACAACGCATCCATCCCTCTGGCACGGCTGCCGAAGAGGTCTTCCGCACCGCCGCCGAAACCGGCACCCATTCCCTGTGTCTTGCTCTTTTGCGCCACAACGACACCGATAAGCAAAACAGATACTATCGTTACGAGAACTTCCAATACGCTAATCACTGTATTCCTCCTTACGGTCCACAATCAACGGTATTATTGTACACTCATTTCTTTTTTTCGGCAACAGGCCGTTCCTTTTTCGCTTCGTCATCCCGTGCGGCCAAGTAATGCTCCACCTTTCGCTTAACCCGCTGCAAGGCATTGTCGATGGATTTTTCATGCCGTCCCAGCTGAACGGACATTTCGTGGTACGATTTGCCGTCGAGGTAGGCGACGAGCACTTGCCATTCCAAATCACTCAAGACCTCGTTCATCTTGATTTCAATGTCTTCATATGATTCGCGGCTAATGACCAGTTCTTCCGGATTCATCGCATTCAGCCCCGTCAGGACATCCTGCAGCGTTCTGTCCGAATCGCCGGCATAGACGGGCTTGTTAAAGGATATGTACGAATTGAGAGGAATATGCTTCTGTCTTGTTGCCGTCTTGATGGCCGTAATAATTTGACGGGTAATGCAAAGCTCCGCAAAGGCGCGAAACGAAACATGCCTACCCGCTTTGAAATCACGCGTAGCCTTATAAAGGCCGATCATCCCTTCCTGCACGATATCCTCTTTATCGGCACCGACGAGAAAATAGGCATGAGCCCGCGCTTTTACGAGGTTGCGGTATTTCTGAATAATATAGTCCGCCGCCGCGCCGTCACCGCCCTGAGCCGCGCCGACAATTTCTTCGTCCGCCATGGCTTTAAAGGATGGGCCCTGTTCATTATTCATATGTATCTCCTATTTGGAACGGCGCAGCTTTTCAAGCTTTTCCCAAACATCCCTGTTGCGCACGTGATTTGCCACTTCATTGCGATTTCGCGTCTCCAGGCGGCTGTTATCGTGTCCGTAGCGCTGCGCTTCCCGTTTCATGCGCGCCACGTCTTCCGCAAGCTCCCGCGCCGGTACGCGGCAGGCACCGCTGCCGAGAATCTGATTCTGCTCCGTCCCGTCCGACGTGGCCACATATATGGTACGTCCGTCACCTTTATGCGCGTAAACAAGTCGTTCAATACAACTGTCCGCCGTCTCTTCTTTATCCGTGTAAATAACCGTACACTCTCTGCCGATTTGCTCTTCTTTCGCCGCTTCGTCGTTGTGCATGGCATCAAAGACAAGAACGAGCTCCACACCTTTGATTTTACCGTACGCCGCCATCATGTCGATAAGCCGCTGCCGTGCGTGTTCCAGCGACTGGCGCGCCAAAGTTTTCAAAGAATCCCACGTAAAAATAATATTGTATCCGTCTACAAAAAAGAGGTCCTTCATCGCGCATCTCCCCGCTGCCGCACGACTTCGTACATGAGCAGCGCCGCCGCGACGGAAGCATTTAAGGAATTAATTTGCCCGAACATGGGAATGCGTACGAGAATATCGCAGTTTTCCCGCACAAGCCGGGACATGCCCCTGCCTTCACTGCCGATGACGAGTACGACGGGCCCGGTCAGAGAGCTGTGAAAGTAATCGTTCTCCCCGTCCATGTGAGCACCGATAATCCAAAATCCCCGTTTCTTTAAGCTCTTTAAGAGGCTCGTCGTATTGCCGACTTGGACGATGGGCATATATTCAACCGCACCGGCCGACGTCTTGCCCACGGTCTCATTGACAGGTGCGCTGCGCCGCTTCGGCACAAGGACGGCATGAACGCCGGCGCATTCGGCCGTGCGGATGACGGCACCCATATTGTGCACGTCCTCCACACCGTCGAGGAGAACGAGAAAAGGTATTTCCCTCTTTTCCTGCACCCGGGCCAGGACGTCATCCAAGACGGCGAAGGATACGGCCGCCGCAAAGGCGATGACATCCTGATGGCGCGTGTCCGGCGCATAACGCTGCATGGCTTCGGGCTTAACAAATTCCAAGGGCACGCCTTTTTCCCGGGCGAGAGCCTTGATTTGCCGCAGGGGCTGTGAAGCTTTATCGGCAGTCATATATATTTTTGTCAGCGAGCGTCCGGCTTTCAGCGCTTCGGCCACGCTGTTTCGACCTGCAATAATCGTTGCCATCCGTTTCTACTCCCTGTGATGAAGGGCGCAATATTGCCGCGTCGCCTCACAGACGGCCGTCATAAGTTCCCGGAGGCGCTCCCTCCGTCCGCTCAGGACGAGGTAGCCCACCAAGGCTTCCAAAGCCGTACTTGCCCTGTATTCCGCAACGGACGCGCTCTTCGGCACGGACGAATCCGTGTTGCGGGCACGGCGGCAAAGCGTTTCCTCTTCTTCCGTAAGACATTTTTTTATTTCTTCATACACAAAAGCCTGGGCCCGGGCGGAAACAAATTCCGCCGCCAAAGCGTGGAGGACACGCACATGGGGGATACCCAGTTTCAAAAGATGCCTGCGCATCATCAGGGCGTAGTATGCGTCGCCGACGAGTGCCAGGTTCAGCGAGTCCGACAAGGCCGCTTTCATGGTAGGGGAAGCTAAAGGAGCGTCCGCCATGAACGCATCATAGGCTGTCTGCTTTACGTGTTGGAACTGCTTGAATTTCACTTTTTCCAGCGCGCCCCCTGCGGTGAATCTTCAATGGTAATGCCGATGGCCGCGAGCTTATCGCGAATAGCATCGGCCAGGGCATACTGCTTTTGAGAGCGGCATTCCTGACGCAGCTCCAGGATTACCTCCATCAGTTCGGCATAGTCTTTATCGCTTGCACTGCCGTTTTTGCCGGTCCAGCGGTCTTCGAGGACACCGAGAATGTCGGTCATCATCTTGAAAATACGCTTTACTTCCGACAATACGGCCGAGTCCGCGGGAACATTGTTCGTCGCCACGTCATTCTTGTAAATGTTGATCTTCTTGGCCAATTCAAACATGGCCGCACTGGCAAGAGCCGTATTGAAGTCGTCACACATGGCTTCTTCATACTCTTCTTTC
Source organism: Megasphaera coli (assembly GCF_900095855.1). Taxonomy (GTDB): domain Bacteria; phylum Bacillota; class Negativicutes; order Veillonellales; family Megasphaeraceae; genus Megasphaera; species Megasphaera massiliensis_A. The sequence continues at coordinate 886,825 of NZ_FMIY01000002.1, forward strand.
GCCTGTTCCGCGTCGGCCAAAAGCTGTGCCGATGCGGCCGATTTGCCGCCTGACGGCAGTTCAAGAAGGTAGAGCGTGTTGTCGATAGCCGTGCCGAGCCGTTCGAGGCTGCGCGTCATTTCCGTAAGCCGTTCGTCACTGAAGTCCAAGGGGCTTCTGTAATGGTTGGAAATGAGGAAGTACCGGAGCGCGTCGGCGCTGTAATGTTCCAATACGTCCTTGACGAGGAAGAAGTTATTCAAAGACTTGCTCATCTTTTCCGAGTCGATCGTAATAAAGCCGTTGTGCACCCAATAATTGACCATCGGGCCGTGGCCGCAGCACGCTTCGGTCTGGGCGATTTCGTTTTCGTGATGCGGGAAAATCAGGTCGCTGCCGCCGCCGTGAAAATCAAAGGGCTCGCCCAGGTATTTAAGGCTCATGGCGGAACATTCGATGTGCCAGCCCGGCCTGCCTTTGCCCCACGGGCTGTCCCAGGACGGTTCACCCGGCTTTGCGGCCTTCCAGAGAGCGAAATCCATGGGATTTTCCTTGCGGTCGTCCACTTCGATGCGGGCGCCGGCCATCATATCGTCCAAGGAACGGTGGCTCAATTTACCGTAGTCTTTAAAGCTCGTTACGCGGTAATAAACGTCGCCGTCGAGCTCATAAGCGTGCTTTTTCCGAATCAGCCCGGCAATCATATCGATAATGTCGTCCATGTGCTCCGAAACGAGGGGATACTTGTCGGCACGCTGAACGTGCAGCTTGTCCATAACATCAAAATACGACGCAATGTAGCGGTTCGTAATGGTGTCCCACGACACTTCTTCACCGTTGGCCGCGTTAATAATCTTGTCGTCGACATCCGTAAAGTTCTGGATGTGCGTTACTTCATAGCCGAGGTGACGCAAATACCGTTTAATGACATCCCATGTCACGAAGGGCCGCGCGTTGCCCATATGGGAATGGTTATACGGCGTAATGCCGCAGACATACATTTTCACCTGACCCGGCGTAACGGGTTTAAAAACTTCTTTTCTTCTCGTCAACGTATTGTATACTGTAAGTTCTCTCATCGTGTCCTCCCATTTACACGCAAAAAGGGCCGCCATCCCTCTACAGAGACGGTGGCCCGCGGTTCCACTCTGCTTTACGGCAGATGCCGTAATCTTAAGGCCTCTAACGGCGGCAGCCGGGCCGGGGTACTTCAGTTCACCCGACCTGCTCGCAAAGGCAGCTTCATCGTTTTGCCGTCTGAAAAAGCTCTCAGCAACCGCTCTTTCTCTCTGTAGCGCTCGACGACGAACATATTTCGGTCATCGCAGTTACTATTCTGTCTGAAGAGGCAATTTTATAATATACTATAGTATATGACAGTTTCGCGCCTGTCAAGACGGAACTATTGCAAGAGGCCGCTTTTTTGCAGGCGCGCCATTACCTTTTTCCGTCCCATCAGGGCAATGATTACGTTCAAATCCGGCCCGTGCATAACACCTGTCAGGGCCACGCGAATCGGCATGTATACGAACTTGCCTTTTACGCCGAGTCCCTTTTGCACCTTTTTGAAGAGGGGCTGTACTGTGTCGGCCGTCACCTCCGGAAGGGCCTCAAGTTCCTGCACGAACGCGGACAATACTGCCGGCGCCGTTTCTTCCCGGAGGACTGCCGCCGTTTCTTCATTTTCCGGCGCGTAATCGTCCGTAAAGAAAATTTTCGCCGCTTCCACGACCTGCGCGCCGTACTGAATGTGTTCACGCAAAGCCCAAACCATTTCCTTCGCCCAGGTGAGCGTTGCCGCGTCGGCATCTTTTGCAATCCGGCCGGCCTGCTGCAGATGCGGCAGGCATACTTCAAAAAGCCGGTCCGCGTCGAGCTGTTTCATGTATTGGAAGTTAATCCAGTTGAGCTTTTCAATGTCGAAGACGGCCGGATTTTTTGCAACCCGTTCAAGTGTGAACCGGCTGCAAATTTCATCGTGCGAAAGAATTTCTTCATCTCCCTCCGGGGTCCAGCCGAGGAGCGCCAGAAAGTTAAAGAGCGCTTCGGGCAAATACCCCATATCCCGATACTGCTGCACCGATGTGGCGCCGTGACGTTTACTCATCTTCTTCCTGTCCGCACCGAGTATGAGCGACACGTGGGCGAACCGCGGCGGTTCAAAGCCGAGAGCCCGGTAGATGACGAGCTGGCGCGGCGTGTTGGAAAGGTGTTCTTCCGCACGAATAACGTGCGTAATCTTCATAAGGGCGTCGTCAAGGACGACGCAGTAGTTGTACACGGGCACGCCGTCCGACTTGACGATGACAAAGTCGCCGATATTGGCCGCTTCAAAAGGAACCTTGCCGCGAACGATATCATCCACTTCGACCAAGCCTTCCTTCGGTGCTCTGATACGTACGACATGAGGACGGCCCTCCTTTAAATATTCTTCCACTCTGTCATGCGAAAGACAGCTGCACTTGCCGCTGTACACGGGTGTTTCACCGTCAGCCAGCTGCTTTTCCTTTTCCGCTTCCAGTTCTTCCGGCGTGCAGAAGCAGTAGTACGCCTTGTCTTCGGCAATGAGCTTTTCCGTATATTTTTTGTACAGGTCGAGACGTTCCATTTGACGGTACGGACCGTAGTCACCGCCCACGTCAATGCCTTCATCCCAGTTGATGCCCAACCAGCGCAGAGCTGCTTTAATATTTATTTCCGATTCGGCCGTAGAGCGCTTCAAATCCGTATCTTCCACACGCACGACGAAGGTTCCCCCTTCGTGCCTGGCAAGAAGATAATTGAACAGAGCCGAACGGGCCCCGCCGATATGAAAAGGACCGGTCGGACTGGGCGCAAAACGTACGCGAACTCTTTCAGACATAACTAAACGCCTCCTACAACGCATTGTATTTCAAAATCATAGCAGCCGCCTGGGCGGCCATCCCCTCTTCTCTGCCGACGAAGCCCAGGTCTTCCGACGTCGTCGCCTTGACGGACACATCGGCCGTGCCGATTTCCAGAGCCGAGGCTATATTTTGTATCATTTCGGGAACATAAGGCCTGATCTTCGGCCGCTGGGCCAGAAGTGTCGCATCCACGTTGATAATGCGGCAACCGTTCTCAACGAGAAGCTGCTTCACTTTACGGAGCAAATGCAGGCTGGAAATCCCCTTAAACGCCTTGTCCGTATCGGGAAAATACGTGCCTATATCCTTCAGGCCCGCCGCCCCCAGGAGAGCGTCCATGACGGCATGAGTGAGGACGTCCGCATCGGAATGACCGTCAAGCCCTTTCTCGAAGGGAATTGCCACGCCGCCCAAGACAAGGCGCCTGCCTTCTTTCAGGCGGTGGACGTCATAGCCGCTGCCGACACAGTACTTCGTAGGCCCGTTCAAGTAAAACTCCAGGACCGGAATATCGTCCGGCGTCGTCACCTTGCGGTTACGTTCGTCTCCTTTGAGAACGACGATATCTTCGCCGAGAGCCTCGACGAGGGCGGCATCATCCGTCGCCTCTATACCGTTGTCTTTGGCGTATTTATATGCTGCCAGCAAGGTTTTTCGCCGAAAGATTTGGGGTGTCTGCACGGCGATAAGACGACTCCGCTCCAGTGTTTTCAGCTGCTCCGGCCCGTAGTGCTCCTCCGTCCCGCACAGCTTTACCGTGTCTTTGACGGGTACGGCGTAAATGGCGGCTACGGCCTTTTCCATGACGGCCGCGGCATTATCGTACCATTCCGGCCCCGCCCAGGGCCGCGAACCGTCGTGAACCATGACGACGTCACAGTCGCCTGCCGTCTCCATGAGGCCGTTATATACAGACTCGCCCCGCTCGGCACCGCCTAAGGCGAACTTGACCGGCACGGCCGGGCGCAGAGAAAAGACGAGTTGCTCCGCCTCTCGCCGGTCCCGCTCCGAGATGACCAGGATTACTTCATTTACCTTTCGCGCCGCGAAGACGCGGGACAGTGTGTGTTCCAATACGGGTTTACCGCAAAGAGGATAAAACAGCTTATTTCGTTCATAACCAAACCGCCGACCGGAGCCGGCGGCTACGACAATAACGGATACGTTCAAAAAATCCACCTGTTTCTTATTCAGATACTTTAACAAAAATCATACGCCCTGCAGAGGTCTGCAAGACCGACGTAACCGTGACGGGGATATTCATACCGATGTACTTTTCCCCGTTTTCCACGACGATCATCGTGCCGTCGTCAAGATAGGCGACGCCCTGATTTTCTTCTTTACCGGCCTTGACGACGAGAACGTTCATCTCTTCGCCGGGAACGCGCGCCGGCTTCAACGCATTGGCCAGATCGTTGATATTGAGAACAACGACACCCTGAAGTTCCGCAACCTTATTAAGATTATAATCGTTTGTAATGACCTTGGCATTGAGCTTTTTGCCCAAGCGCACCAGTTTGGAATCAACGCCCTGAACATCGTCGAAATCGTCGTTAATGACATCAACCTGCACATGCCGGTCCTCCTGCATGCGCTTTAAAATATCAAGTCCGCGCCGGCCCTTCGTACGCTTCAGCAGATCTGCCGAATCGGCAATCAGCTGTAATTCTTCAAGGACGAAGACAGGGACGAGCAAGGGGCCTTCCAAAAATCCCGTCGCGCACAGTTCCGCAATACGTCCGTCAATAATCGTACTCGTGTCGAGGAGTTTTCCGGCCCCCGCACCGCCCGGTTTTGTATTCTTCTCTTTACTCTGCTTACTTACGCGCAAGGTGGAAATAAGAGTGGAAACTTCCGTCTTTTTGCGAACGGCGATACTCATACCGGCGTAACCGAAGACGAGGTTGAATACAATCGGCCCGTACGCGCCGATAATGGGAAGCCGGGAAAAAGCAAATCCGATTAAATTAGCAATAATAAGTCCAATAAGCAACCCTACAGTCCCGGCGAGCAGATCCTGTCCGGACAAACCGCTCAAGCTGTATTCAATGCGATGAATAGCCGCCCAAATGAGGCGCAAAATAAAATGTGACAAAATGTACCCAGTCACGGCACCGATAACCGCACCGACCGCGTAAGCGATAACCGTGAGCACGGTCAGGCCGAGTATACCGCCCGACGCGGCTTCACCTTCCAGTTCGGCACTGAAGAAAGGTGTCGTCAAAAGTTCGTCCGCAAGAACGACAAAAATAAGGGCCACGACGAGGACGATGAGCCATCGCATGAGATTATCGGCCAGCTTGTGCACCTTGGCACGGCGCGCTTTTCCTGCATCACGTTCATTGGCGGGCGACATGTTTTGTGTTGTCATATTCGTTCACCTCCCATATACGACCGGGAAACTGATTAATTATATCATGTATAACCGGACATGAACAGAAAGAAACTTAAATCACTCCTCTTTAAACGCCGCACGAAGCGCTTCGCCGAGATTCTTGACGTAAACAACGTCATACGTATGCCTGCCCATGTCGTCCTTATTGCCCCGCGGCAGAATAAAACGTGTAAAGCCGAGCTTGGCCGCTTCCTGTACACGCCGCCTGACATGGGGCACGCGGCGGATGTCACCTGTAAGACCGATTTCACCCATAAGGGCCGTGTTTTTGTCCACGACGACATCGCGCAGGGACGAGACGATCGCCAAGGCTACGGGCAAATCGGCGGCAGGCTCATTCAGCTTCAATCCGCCCGCAATATTGATATACACGTCCTGTGTCGACAAATTCAGGCCGACACGTTTTTCAAGAACCGCCAGAAGGAGGATGAGGCGGTTATAGTCCATACCGACAACAGTACGCCGCGGCACGGCAAAAACGGAACGCGACGTGAGGGCCTGCACTTCTCCCAGGAGCGGACGCAAACCGTCCATGACGGCGGCCACGGCGGATCCGGCTTCGCCTGCGGACCGTTCCGCCAGGAGCAGAGCCGACGGATTTAAAAGTTCTTTGAGGCCCGTTTCGGACATGGTAAAAATACCGGCTTCGTTCGTCGAGCCGAAACGGTTTTTCATGCTGCGCAGAATACGGAACTGATACTGCCGCTCCCCTTCCAAATAGAGAACGACGTCGACGAGGTGTTCCATGAGGCGCGGACCGGCGATGGCGCCGTCTTTCGTAACATGGCCGATGACGACGACAGGCATACCCGTCGACTTGGCAAAGTTCATGAGTTTGTTCGTTCCTTCGCGAATCTGCCCCTGACTGCCCGGCGCGCCGTCACAGTCGCTCGTATACATAGTCTGGATAGAATCGACAATGAGAAGGCCCGCTTTTTCATTTTCCGCCGTCTTCAAGACCGCATCCAAATACGTGTCGGCCTGAATAAGAAGTTCCGGTGCGTCTATACCCAGGCGCCGGGCACGCAGCTTAATCTGTCCAGCCGACTCTTCCCCTGTCGCGTAAAGGACCGTTCCGGCCGCCCCGCAAACGGCTGAAGCCAGCTGCAGAACAAGCGTCGACTTGCCGATGCCCGGATCGCCGCTCAAGAGAATGAGAGCACCCGGCACGATACCGCCGCCCAAGACGGCGTCGAGCTCGCCGATACCCGTGACGAGGCGGGCCGTCTCTTCCGATTTAATATCCTTAAGCGCTGCCGGCGATTTCCCGGCCCGGCGCACGACTGAACGGGCCGCGACCGGGGCGGGCGGCGCCTCTATTTCTTCGTGCAGTGTATTCCACTGACCGCACTGCGGACAGCACCCCAGCCATTTGGCGGAAACGCTGCCGCACTCCGTGCAGACATAGCGGCTTTTTATCTTTGCCATCCCTTCTCCTTATGTGACATCAATAACGGTAAAGGTCAAATTCTTGCCGTCCGTGCTGTCGGCGCGGACAGTCTGTCCTTCCGTCAGGCTGCCGGCAAGAAGCAGCTCGGAAACGGGATCTTCCACCTGCTTCTGAACGGCTCTGCGCAGGGGCCTCGCACCGTAAGCGAAGTCCGTGCCCTCGCCGACGAGAACGTCCACGGCGGCAGCCGTCTTTTCAAAGTGAACGCCCTTTTCTTCCAGCCGCTTTTCAAGGTCCGTCAACATGATGCCCACAATATGCCGCAAGTCCGCCTTTTCCAAAGGCTTGAAGACGAGCATTTCATCCAGCCGATTAATAAACTCGGGTTTAAAGAAGCGCCGCACGTCGGCGAGGATTTCCTTTTTCGCCCCTTCAAAAGCGGCCATGCCTGCCGGTTCTCTGTCGGTGTCGAAACCCATGGTCGGCGTTTCCGGCCGCAAGTGAGACGCGCCGAGGTTACTCGTCATGATGATGACCGTATTTCGAAAATCCACGCTGCGGCCCTTGGAGTCGGTCAGTTTGCCGTCGTCCAGGACCTGCAGGAGAAGGTTGAAGAAATCGCCGCTCGCCTTTTCCACTTCGTCAAAAAGGATGACGCTGTACGGCTTCTCCCGCACCTTATCCGTAAGTTCGCCCCCTTCTTCATGGCCCACATAGCCGGGAGGAGAACCGATGAGACGGGAAACATTGTGGCGCTCCATGAACTCGCTCATGTCGATACGAATAAGGGCGTCGTCGCTGCCGAAGAGCTGCTTTGCCAGCGCGCGGGCCAACTCGGTCTTGCCTACGCCGCTCGGTCCGAGGAAGAGGAAGGATCCGACAGGGCGGCGTTCATCTTTAAGACCAGCCCGGGCGCGGCGTATAGCCTTGGAAACGGCAGTAACCGCTTCGTCCTGGCTGATGACGCGTTTGTGCAGGTCTTCTTCCAAATGCAGCAGCCGATGCGCTTCCGTTTCCGTAAGCTGCCGCACGGGTACCCCCGTCCAGACGGACACGACATCGGCTACGTCGGCCGCGGTAACAACAGGCGCCGTTTCTTCTGCCGCCTTTTTGCCGCCGCGCAGATGCCGGAGCTTTTCTTCAAGAATCTTGCACTTGTCGCGCAGGGCTGCGCAGGCTTCAAAATCTTCCGCCGCGAGAAGCGCTTTCTTCTCTTTCGCAAGCTGTGCCAATTCCCGTTCCAAACTCTTTATTTCCGTTGTCGGCGCAGTGGCGCAAATGCGTACCTTCGCGGCCGCTTCGTCAATGACGTCTATCGCCTTGTCGGGTAAAAAGCGGTCCGAAATATACCGTGCCGACAGGAATACGGCTTCGGCAACGGCCTCGTCTTCGAGACGGACGTGATGAAATTCTTCGTACCGCTCCTTCAGGCCCGTTAAAATCTGTACGGCTTCTTCCCGCGACGGTTCTTCCACGCGAATAGGCTGAAACCGCCGTGCCAAGGCCGAATCCTTTTCAAGGTATTTCTTGTATTCTTCCGTCGTCGTCGCACCGATACATTGTAATTCGCCGCGCGCCAACGCGGGCTTTAATATATCGGCCGCATCCATCGCCCCGTCTGCCGAACCTGCGCCGATGAGCTGGTGCAGTTCATCAATAAAAAGGATGACGGAACGGTCGTTTTTCACCGTATCTACAAGACGTTTAATACGTTCTTCAAACTCGCCGCGGAACTTCGTACCCGCAACAAGGCTTGCCAAATTAAGAGAAAAGACCTTTTTGTCCGCCAAAATATAGGGCACTTCGCCATCGACAATTCGCTGCGCCAATCCTTCGGCAATGGCCGTCTTACCGACACCGGGCTGCCCCAGGAGAACAGGATTGTTCTTTGTGCGGCGGCAAAGGATTTGAATAACCCGTTCAATTTCTTTAGCCCTGCCGATGACCGGATCGATTTTTCCCTTGCGTGCTTCTTCATTTAAATCCCTGCCGTAAGCGGACAAGCCGTCGTCCTCAAGGGGTTCTTCATTAGCCGCCGTTTCCGCCCCGTCATCTGGTCCTTCATCATGTCGCGACGAAGAGGACATGCCCTGCTCGAAGGCGTAAATCCGTTCGGCAATTTCCTGCGGCGCAATATCCATGCTTTCCAAAATTTGCGCCGCCATGCTGTCATCTTTCTGCAAGAGGCCGAGCAATATATGCTCCGTCCCTACATAGGACTGTTTGAGGCGTTTCGATTCTTCAACGGCGAACTCCATAGCCTCTTTCATGCCCGTCGTCAGGACGAGATGTGCGTTCGGCGTCATCCCGAGACCGACAATATTCTCTACGGCACGAGTCACGTTTGTGGGCGTCAGGCCCATATCTCTGAGCATCTGCCCGGCCGTCCCTTCTTCGTTGAGCACGAGGCCCAAGAGTATATGTTCCGTCCCCACGTAATTATGAGCCAACCGCTGTGCCGCATTGCGCGCATAGCGGAGAACTTTTTTAGAATCATCAGTAAACCGATTATACATGCACATCCCCTCCTTACAGGTTATATACATTCTTACAAAAGGTATTCGCGAAGTGTATGCTGCAATATACGCGCCCGCACTTTTTCTTCCGTGTCGAGAACGCCTCCGCCGGCAACATGAATATAGGCGGGCTCACTGACGCTCATCAACGCCGCATAAGCATGAGTCCTCAACGAAAGATATCCCAGCGCAGCGGCCAGCTGCACGTCGCTTAGGAGCGACAGAGCCTCTTCATAATCGACGAGCCAGGCCTGTGAAAGAAGGCCGTAACTGCGCATTAAGCGATCGTGCAGCGTATCGGGCTCGTTTTTCAGTAAAAGTGTCCGACACTCCCGTTCTTCTTTTACAACATGCGTGACAATTTCTTCCAAACGACTGATAATATCTTTTTCCGTTACGCCGAGCATAACTTGATTGCTGATTTGAAAAATATTGCCTACATACATATTGCGGCTGCTGTACAGACCGCCGAAGACAAAGCCGAATTTTGTAATATCCTGCGTAATCCGCCGCAATCGATTCATGGCGGCCAGAGCCGGCAAGTGAAGCGTTACACCGGTGGAAAAGCCGGTCCCCGTCAGGGACGGAACGGACGTAAGGTAACCGAAGTCTTCATGAAAAGCAAAATCCAGTTTTTCTTCCAACGCATCATCTATACGAAAAGCATCATAAGCAGCCTTATGAAGAGCAAATCCGTTTCCGACCGTTCTGATGACAAGATGATCCGCCCCGTTCACCATAAGTGCTGCCGCACCGTCCTCGCGAATCGCCAGTCCTCTGTTTTCAGGCTCATCCACAAAGGCACCTGAAATAAACCGCTTTGCCGCGGCAAGCTCCCTTTCCCTCCTCGTTAAATTTTCAAGAGCCGTATATTCAAAGCCGCAACGGCAGGCTGCATCAAGCTGCGGCAAGGACTTACTTACCTCTGCCGTGACGGCCTGCAGCTCTTCTGCAGACGCGCGGGCAGGAAAAAGATGCTGCTTGATGTTGCGCGCCAAGCGCACGCGGCTGTCCAGAACTATATCACCGTCCATGGTCGGATCATGCTGCCACGGCAGGAGAACGGCCCCGACCATTTCCTTAATCACGGCTGCCCTCCCCGTCCTTTTGAAGACGCTGCCGTTCAAGCACCTTAATTTCATCGCGCACCTTAGCGGCTTCTTCATACGCTTCCCGGTCCACGAGCTTTTGCAAATGCTGCTTCAACCGCTTAATGTGCGTAGCCGTACGAAAAACGCCGCTGCCCCGTTCGGGTACCTTGCCGACATGACGGGCATGACCGTGAATACGGCGCATGAGCGGCTCAATTTCTTCGGCAAAGGCATCATAGCAGAAGGGACAGCCGAACCTGCCGTCACGGGCAAACTCGCTGTACGTCATACCGCAACGGCTGCACTGCGGTTCATCTATAGGTTCGCCGGTGTAACCGGGATAAATCATTTTACGAAAAAAATCGTTATCCATATTGTTCATTTCACGTTCTCCGCCCAAAGCCCCCTGCTTATTGGCGCAGACTGCGCAAAGATGCAGTTCCGTACGTTTACCGTTTTCTATCTTTGTAATGTGTACGACCGCATCCTCGCGTTTACACATTTGACATAACATAAGACTTCTCCTTTCACATATTCGGGCGCAGGTTGAGACTCTTTAAAATGCGCGTAATGACGGCAATGCGCTTCGGCTCATCGTCGATTTCCGCAAAGAGCGCACGAAACGTATGGTGCAGCATAATGGCTTCCCCGTTGGTAACCGCCTTGTGTTTCAACAAACTGAAAAGGAGACCGTCCAAATCGTCCAGAGAGATACTGACGGCAGGACGTCGCTCGGACAGCATGACGGGCATGCGGTCCGCTTTCTTCTTGCGGGCAATCCGCACGATGCGCACAAAGCCGCCGGAACCGCGGCGCGATTCGACAATAAACCCCTTGTCATTGGAAAAACGCGTGCTCAGGACATAGCTGATTTGTGACGGTGCGCAATCAAGTTCGTCCGCCAATTCGTTGCGGCGCAAGACGATATTTTCTTCCTCTTCCGCAAGGAGTTTGTGAAGAATAAATTTTTCTATTTTATCAGCGAGAATGCTCATAGTATCACCTCATGAAAAGATAAAAATGACGGGTCAAAACATGAAATTTTGACTTTATGTCTTATTATATTAGACTTTTTGACTTTTTGCAAGAAAAGGCGCGATTCACGTTCCCTGAAAAAGGTTGACAGGCCAAAAAACTTACTCCTATAATATATGTACTGTTTTAATTTTGATTCGGGAGGCAGCTATGCTCAGTACATCCTATTTTTGGAACCTGTCGCGCCTTATTTATAAACACCGTAATATCAGAGAAGATAAACGGGCCTTCGTTTTCTTCTGCAAAGCCGTGACCAATAAACCGCTGTTCCGGGAATTATATGATTTTTTGGATGCCTGCAAGCCCATGAAGGGGTTTCTCACCGAAAAGGACCGCGACTTCCACGAAGTGATGACGCGCGTTTTTCTCTTTAAAAACTCGACCATGCGCAATCGCCTCGATGCATTGGAGCACCACTTTACTATTCTCCGCACCATGTTTACGGATGAGGTTATTCACAACCTTTACTGGGGCACGGACTATACGCTGTGGAAATCACCTGACGCCGACCTGCCCTTGGAGTGCAGTCTCCGCTTCGATACGGGCCAGCGCAAAGAAGGCTTTCTCTCCCTCTACCTCTATTATGCCGGACAAATGATGTACCACTTCAACTTCCGCTTCGACTACAATGCGGAGGGGATGCCGTCCGTCTATGTCGGCACCCTGCAAGGCTCCAAGGAAGGGCTGGAGCAGACGAAAGTCTTAACGAAAAAACTCTTCGGTTACAGGCCGAAAAACTTTATACTCTACTTGCTGCGCATCTTCACACAGACCTTGGGAATCAAAAATCTTTACGTCATTACGGACGAAGGCTTCTACACGAACAGCCACCTTCTGCGCGGCAACCGCTCCAAGAAGACGGAATTTAATACCTTCTGGCTCGAAGAAGGAGCGACGAAAGCACCGGGCGAGAAACACTTCTTCGCCCTGCCCATCGAAGAAAAACGCCGCAAATACGGCGAAATCAAATCACAGAAGAGAAACCTCTTCCGCAAGCGCTACCTTCTCATGGACACGATCGTACCGCCTTATATGGACGCAATCCGGATACTGTGCCGCCCGGAATTTGCACCCGTACCGTCGGCTGTCGACGAAGCGGCCATTACGGACAAGCCGGCAGACTACGACCCCATCGAAGCGCCGCAGAACTGAAATATATGACAACCCCGCTCAATCCGACAAAAGCCGAATCAAGCGGGGTTAATTTGTATATAAATTTATACCGATTTTCTTAACTTTCCGTAGGGCTGCAAGTATGCTTCAGCTACGGTACCTGCAACGCTCCTCGCCTCATCCGATATACCGTCCTTCAAACAGATATGCTCCTTCAAAATGTGCGCAATTTCATGAAAGAGGCTGAAGCGAAATTTATCTAAATCATCTGTGCCGCTCCTTGTAATCCCTACTATAATTTTATCCGTATTGCGATCGTAAAAGGTTATGCCGTGTAAAAAAGAGTTCTTCAAGGCCGGCAAAAGCACCAGCGCTATACCACAAGACCTGAGCATATCCGACAACGGTTCCTCAAAATCTCCCGTTTCGCCACTCGTTATATTGCGTATTTCCTCTATTTTACCTGCCAAATTATTGGCGGAAAAAGACTTGACTTCTATATTTTTTGCCTTAATTTTTGCATATTGTGCCAAAGCCCGCATAATATACGCATTTTTTTTCGTCACGGGCAAATTTCGACATACAGAAGGCATCAATCCCTTATTGTTAAGAAGCTTTAAATCACTGACCTCAAAAAATTTACATAAATTAATGTATTTTTCCAATCGGTTATCAGTGTTCGGAACCATACCCCATTGAGCCATTTCACTATATGGATACTTACTTACCAGCTTCTTTTGCTCAGCCCATTCATTTTCCCGCTTTACTCGAATTAGCTTCTCCTGATAAACAGCTTCCAGCTTATTCCAAAATCCGGCCGGTATCCCTAAGACCAGCTCCAGCCTTCCGGCCATGTCAGGTGTTAAATGAACATCCCCGTTAACAAGCTTGCTGATATGTTTTTCAGACATTCCCATCCGCGCGGCAAATTCCTTTTGTGTCATGCCGCGGTCTTTAAGCTGTTCCCTAATCATAGCACCCGGTGGTGTAGCAATATAAGTTTTACTCTCCAACATAATTTTCACTCCCTTTGCTTTACCGGTGATAATCGATAATTCCCTGTATCCGGGCGATTTGTATTTCCTGCCCTATTTTAATAAAAACCAACCGGTACGGATGAACTAAATCCATTGCATATTGACCGGCCCTATTTCCCGTTAATAAATGACATCGCCCGATGTGTCCTTGAACCAAAATTTCAACTGTGTCAGCTGCTTTAATTACATCAATCCGCTGATGAATTTTCCGGGCCATTTCATCGCCATATTCCTTACGAGCAACATTTGCATCTGTACACACTTTACACAACTTTTTACTCCTATATAGGATTTCCAACGCCGCACCTCATTTACCTATAAGGTTAATATTATTTTATGTCAAACTGCGAAATAAATCAACTATTTTATTTACCTTATAGGTTAATTCAAATTATCCCGTTCTTTAAAATACCTGGCAAGTGTGTTATAGTCTAAACATTTTTATCTTATAGAACGGCCGTTACATTTCTGTTTCCATAGGATACCCGACCTGGCGAACAGAAAAAGGCAAATGCTTCGTAAAGGGGCCGTTGAACCGCCGTTCATATTCAGCTTCATAGGCATCCGGATACTTATAATACAGCTCGGTTAATCCCTGATATGTCATAAGGCTCCTCCAAATAGTAAAATCGTTGCTTATTATAATAAAAAAATAGTGAAATAGTAAAAAACGCGTTTTTTACTATTTCACTATAGTTATATATTGAAATCCTAATTATATTGCAAATCGGATTGACAACACCATTCCCTAAACAATGGTGACGCCAATCCCATTATATTCCTCGTTTATCCGGTCTCTACAACCGAAACATATTAAGTAAAATGAAAGTCCTTAATACTGGAGCATGTATTTTATGTCAGAATTGAATCTATACCAATATAATAACGGAGTAGATGATCGGTTTTATCTTTATCCACCCATTGGAAACCTTGTTCTTCATAAAATCGTTTTAAATAACCTATATCTTCACACTCGACAACAACTGCCCGACCACCAATAATTCGATGAACCACCATAATCTTATCAATTGCCAATTGTAACAGTTGACGTCCAGTGATTAAATGAGCTTGATCAATTCTGTCTTTATAATTCTTTGCTAGTTGCCCCACCAAATATACTGCACAGTCTTTTCTGCCGGAATACCCGGAAATTATTTTTCGAATCCTATTTGATACCCCATTAACCATACTTAGATGTTTAACTGCAATGGCATAGTATCCTAGAAGTTTCTTCTCACCCTTATACTGCCCGAAGATAAAATAAGTACGAGATAACCCCAATCTTTCAAATTCAATGGATTTATCTCGTAAGAAAGTCTCTACTTCCGGATTTAACGGGCAAGAAAAACTATCAATAATAAATTGTACGATTTCTTCATCATCAATGACTTCACTAAGCGCAATAGTATTATAATCTATCATTCAGTTTCATACCCAAAAATGCACGAACATGCTCTTTTTTTACTTCTTCTTCAGTGAAGTCTTTCTCGAAAGAAACTTTCTTATTTGAGTTAATAATTCTGATCAGTTTTTGCGTATCTCGTTTACGTATCGAAAAATTTTTCATAAAACTTTGAGTCGCCATACCCCTCACCTCTCACACGTACTACAGCAACCAAAACTCTTAGTTTATTATGACACAATTCTTTTTATGAAGTCAATGAACCTATATAAAAGGACAGTGTCAAGTTGTTGTGGAAAATAGATTGACAAGGACTCCTTGGAAATAGAATTAATTTAGATAATGATACCATCCATTTTGTATGTCGCGCATTTGTTCTTGCTCATGAGTTAGAACATATTTTTCTTCATAACAAAGGTAGAACCCAACTTGTTCTTCCTTCAACGATTTTTTAACATATGTCTGACCAACCTAATCACATATAGCAAGAAGCCATGTTACTCAAAATAGAATAACATGACTTCTTGTTTAGGCGTGGTCTAAAACCACTTATAAAAATTTTAATGCGAGGCTAAACCTCTTTGTTATTCTATTGTATAAATCGTTCAGCTGTTAAATAAAGGTATTAATGCCGCACAGAGCGGAACTCCTCGCTATATGTCCTTCAGTTCTTCTATAATATGCTCGTTAATCTCCGTCTTTTTCAGCTTTTTTATCGCTTTTTTCAGGGCCGGGGACAACATGCCGCCTTGTTCCCGCCAGCTTTTAACGACATTAAGCGCCATATGCCTGTTATTGACAACCGGGGACTGCAGCGCGCAAATAACGAGTTTCTCACCTAAGCCGTCATAACCGTGCAAATGTTGTAACACCTGCGACAGGATTAAAAACGATTTTGACAGTTCATGGCCGAAAGCGAATAACTCGTCCGGCCCTGTCGCAATTTCATACAAAGGCAGAGCCTTTTCATAAAGGCCGATGAGCCGTTCATTTATCTGCCTGTCATCACCCAAAGCATATTCCAGCACGTGTATATTCTCCAAAGGATCACGTTCAATACAGTTAACAGCTGCCTGCCGACATTCCATATTCATGGCGGCTGCCAAGTAAAATCCCCGGCCCGTTTTAAATGCTGCCTCTACCGTATCCCTGCATTCGGGCGTAACCAAAATATCACCGCACATCTGCTTTATCCGGTACTGCGCCGGACTTTCCTCCCATGGGTGAACATACTGCAATATATGTAATACCAGCTCAAAATGCTCTACGGTTCTCGTATGCTTTACCATTTCCCGGAGAAAGGCTTCCAAAATAACTTCTTTATTTTCTATATCCGACAGCCCCGGTGCCTCATCTTCTAAAAGTAAGGTACCTATAATTTCACCTACGCCTTTATACTCATCT
Organism: Megasphaera coli; assembly: GCF_900095855.1. Lineage (GTDB taxonomy): Bacteria > Bacillota > Negativicutes > Veillonellales > Megasphaeraceae > Megasphaera > Megasphaera massiliensis_A. The sequence goes on from NZ_FMIY01000002.1 coordinate 903,075, forward strand.
TCCGGCAGTGAACCGCGTTGCAGCAAGTCTGCCAAATCGACGGTCTTGGCAATTCGCAGAGCCGGATATTCCTGCTCCCAATTACAACGGTACCCCTCCGTCAGCAGCCACCGCTTTATTTCTTCCGTTTCCGGTTCCAACCATTCAAGCGCCAGGACACGGCCCCAACCGAATACATGCTTGACCATTTCAAAAATCAACTCGTTCTCATTAGGCCAATCCTGTACGGCAAATACACAAAACAGAGTAAACTCATCACACCTTGCCAAATCTTGTATACAGGCAGCCAGCTCGTCTATACCGCCTAAGTCACAAGATCCCAATAGAGCCAGTGAAAATTTAATTACTTCCACATTCCGCGAAAAAGTAATCATATTGGCCGTAAAATACGCTAAATTATTGGCATCCAGCTCTTCTTCATGCTCTATCAACCACTCGGAAATATCGTCAATAATAGATAACATGTTGGCATTCCGCATATCAAAGAAATATGAATTAAGCCCGTCTATAGCCGCTTCATAATCAGCTTGCGAAATCAGTCTGAGTACTTCATATATCGGTTCCGGATCCTGTTCATCAGGGGCTACGTGATATGTTATGGTGCCGTCCCAAAAACCGTCAACAAAAGAAATACCGTGCCTGCCGCTTTCATAGACCGCATTGATGCTGAAATCAGGCGGCAACGTGCCGTCATCCTGAATATGTTCTCTAATATAATCCAGTATGGGCGGAGCTATATTTTGTACCGCTTCAGCCTCTTCCTTCTCCAAGTCTTCCGTAATATCCGTCCAGCTGCTGAGATTCGGGAGCCGCCCTTCCAGCAAATATGCTTCAACCCACCCCTTCACTTTATCCAAATCATCCGTAGTAATCGCGTATTGGCGGAACGCATCCATCATATTCAAGGCGCATTTCCGCATCATAGGACTCAATAACATTGCCGTCCTCATCCCGCCTGCAGCACGTGCCTACCAGCAGATACACACTGTTGTCAATAGGCTCCGTCGGCTCCAGCACTATATAATTCCACTTATTAAAGTCAAAGGCATCCAAGGCCTTACATATATCCTTTACGCTCGGATTCTGGATCCGTGTTTCTCCTTTGCCTTCCATATTGGTTATTAACGTAAATAAGAGAGAATTTTTCATTTCGCCACCGCCTTTGGTAGTATCGAGGTATCCAACAAGCTAGTAATTTTCCTCAACTAATTCACAAATAATATGGCCCGCCAATATATGCATCTCCTAAACACGGGCCGTCGTTTTAGTCGGTACGGCTAAAGTCAAATCGCAAAGCTCCTTCAACTTGCCGCCGCCGTCTCCGGTGAATGCAAAGGTTTGTATACCCATAGTCTTGGCAAACTCAACAGCCTTCACTACGTTAGCACTGTTGCCGGATGTGGAAATACCGATAAGCACATCACCCGCTTGCCCTAATCCCTCTACTTGGCGCAAAAATATTTGCTCGTACCCGTAATCATTCCCTACGGCTGTCAAAATCGACGTATCCGTAGTGAGTGCTATGGCCGGCAACGAGCACCGTTCTTTTACAAAACGTCCCACAAATTCGGCTGCAATATGCTGCGAATCCGCTGCAGAACCGCCATTTCCATAGAGCAAAATTTTATGGCCCTTTTCTTGTACCTTTGCAATGCAGAAAATCAAATATATATAACAGTTTTCTTGTAATTTCTATGCAACAAAAATGAAAAACTCTCTTGCAATATATTTTCAGTAATCAAAGCATCAAATAATCCTCATATCAAGCAGAGCATATGCAGCACTATATGTGTATAGTGCTGCATACATATAAAGCTCTTTCTAAGGCTTGATCCATATTATAATATTTAAAATCAGCTAATCTTCCACATACATACAAATTAGTGATCTTACTGGCTCTCTTTTTATACTGATTAGATAACGCAATGCTTGCATCTGTTAAAATAGGATAATACGGCTCTTGCTTAACGTTAGGCTTATATTGAACAGGATATTCTACAGCATACGATGTGCCAACGACATTTTGTATTGGCAATTTTTTGAATTCCGTGATTCTTGTATATCCTCTGGCTTGAGGATAGGCTACAACTGCTGCAGTCTGTTTTTCTTCTATTTCTTCATAATACCATTTAAATGTTAAAGAACGGTATGGAAGAGCACCTTCATCCATACCAAATAGTTCATCTAATGCACCGGTATAAATAACGGGAATATCAAGAACACTGCCATCCACTAAAACACTCCCCGTCTTTTCAGAAATACACACTGATTCCAGGGCATCTTTCCCTGTCACAACGGTAATATTAGGATGATTCAGCAAGGTCTCAAAAAAGCTGGTATACCCTTCATACGGCACGGCTTGATATATATCATCAAAAAATCTGTTACTGTAAGATAGTTTGATTTTAACCCGTTCTAAAATACTGGGATCTATCTCATTCGCAGGAATTCCCCACTGTTTGCTTGTATAAGGTTTATAATCCTTTTCATATAGAAACTCTGCGTATTCTTTAATAAGAATATCCGTAGACTCCAATAATTCTAATATAGAGACTTCTGATTTATTACCAAAATATTTCCGAATACGTTCTTTCAAAATTTGAGCATCCGACTTCGTATAAAAATCATCTATTGTTTTAAAATTGAAAGGCGTATCTGTATATATTCCCTCCATATACGTATTGTAGGTAAGATCAAAAGGTGTCATTTCCACATATTGCTGCATATATGAAAATAAGTCTTTGCTATTGGTATGGAATATATGTGGTCCATATTTTTGTACCCGTATATGATGTTTATCAACGTAATCATACATATTTCCACCAATATGCGCTCTACGCTCCCATACACATACCTGTTTTTTATGGTTTTCTGCTAAATATCTGGCAATCACGGAACCGGATAGGCCGGCACCAATTACAAGACAGTCCATTTAAAATGCCCCAAATTCATTAATAAACTCTTTCAAATATGGTAATTCTTTATCCTTATCAGCTAAAATCAGCTTCTCACCGCTACCGATTTTATCTAATGGCCACTCTACATTAATATCCGGATCATTCCAACGAATGCCGCCATCGTATTCGCCGTAAAATTTCTCAGCACATTTATATGAGACAATAGACTCTTCCAACACTAAATAACCATGCGCACACCCGGCAGGAATTAAAACTTCCGTATAACTGTCTCCTTTTAAATTAAAAGCCAGCCATTTTTTAAATGTTTGGCTATTTTTACGCAGGTCAACAACTACGTCATATATATGCCCGTAAATACAACGAACCAATTTTGGTTGCTGTTTTACACGTTGGAAATGAAGTGCCCGAATGACGCCTTTATGAGAAGTAGTATAGAAAACTTCCGCTAAGTTATAATTAATCCCATTTTTTTCAAAAATTCCCTGCGAATAATCTTTTGTAAAACAGCCTCTAATATCCGGCGCATTAAATACTTTAATTAAATATGTTCCACTAATCTCAGTCTCTACAAATTCAAAATTCTGATTCATATTTTACTTACCTGCCTTTTCTAACCAAGCTCTCGTTCGTTTCGTTCCCTCAGCAAAGCTAACTTCAGCTTTAAACGTGGTATCTTTTTCTGTTTGTGTACAATCAAACACATTTAACGACAGATTAGTACCTGTAAAAGGAATATCACCAAAAATAAAGTCCAAATCCGGAGCAATGGATTTTTTCATTTCCAGCAAAAATGACTTTAACGGTTTAGCTTCTGAACTGCCAATAATATATTCATGGAAAGGTTTGCCATTTTTGCCGATCAGATAAAATGCTCTGGCAACATCGTCAATATATACAAAATCATAATTTTGCGTACCGGCAGTAAATTGCGGTGCTTCTCCATTGATACATTTTCTAATCGTTGTATTAACAAGCCTCGGACTGATCTCTCCTACACCATAGGCGTTTGTAATTTCCGCCCATACAAAATCAATCCCCAACTTTGCTGCTACAGATTTACTCATGACATGGGCAATCAATTTACCGCCGCCATAAATATAACCGAGTCCGGGCCTATTGCCTTGAGTATATGCAGCAGCCATTGTTTCATGTTCCATAATACTGCCGGCACCAACAAAGCGGGCACACCCTAATGTATGAGCCAAAGTTAAAGCATCAACAGTCCATTGGGCATTTTGTAGCTGTAATCGCGTATCGGCGCGTGCCTCTCCAGAGGTTCCAGCCCAAGCAAAATGGTAAAAGGCATCATACTTTTCCTTTGGAATATCTTCAGCTACTGCAGCTATATTTTCAATAGAAAAAGGAACATGTATCACTAAGTCCGATACAGGTATATTATTATAATGATCTACTCGATGTAATGCAAGGACATGAATTTGTTTCGATACTAAATATCTAACAACAGCACTACCTATAAAACCGTTAGCACCACTGACGATAACTCGCTTCATTATTTCACCGCCCAACATTTATAAATGCTTCTATTTGATAATCCATTTCTTCAGTAATATTACCTTTCCCCAAATACACCCGTGTCCATTCCACAATTTTTTGAACAGCTTCTTCTATATGCCATTGAGATTTCCAGCCAAATGTATTTTTGATTTTAGAAGAATCCAGTTTTAAGAAATTGGCTTCATGCGGGCCATTATCTGATTCATCAATCCAATTTAAGTCTCCCCAATATTTACAAAAAAGACTCACCAATTCACCGGTAGTTAAACAATCGCAATCATCCGGACCTACATTATACCAGCCCGATAATGACTTGTTATCATATTGCTTAGCACAAATCAATAGGTATGCAAATAAGGGCTCTAATACGTGTTGATACGGCCGAGTTGAAAACGGGTTTCTGACAATTACATTCTTCCCCATTTCAATAGCGCGAACACAATCAGGTATAATACGATCCTCCGCAAAATCGCCGCCGCCGATCACGTTACCGGCTCTGGCAGTAGAAATAGAAGCATGACCATCAGTAAAATAGCTGCTCTTATAACTATGAGTTACAAGTTCAGAACAGCTTTTAGAATTAGAATAGGGATCGAATCCATCTAACGGTTCATTTTCACGATAACCCCATTCCCACTCATTATTTTTGTACACCTTATCAGTTGTTACATTTAGAAATGACTTCACCGTATCACTATGACGAGCACATTCTAATATGTTTACTGTCCCCATAACATTGGTCTCGTAAGTATATACCGGATTAATATACCCTTCTCTAACTAACGGCTGTGCCGCCAAATGCAGTACAATCTCCGGCTGGCTGGAATCAAATGCGTCCTGCAGTGCTTCTTTATCTCGAATATCGCCAATTATATGATGAATATGATTCGAGATATCGACTAATTCAAATAAGCTGGGATTAGTTGGCGCCGGTAAACTATAGCCTGTTACGTTAGCCCCGGCATTAATTAATATACGGCTTAACCATGCACCTTTGAACCCGGTATGTCCTGTAATAAATATATTTTTACCTTTAAAAAATCCTAAATCAACCATTATTTCCCCCAAACTTTCCATGCAGCTTGGCCTCTGTTCCATAAGCCTTCTAATTTCTCACGATCGCGTAATGTATCCATACATTGCCAAAATCCATTATGTTTAAATGCCATTAACTGTCCTTCTGAAGCAATATTTTCCAACGGTTCCCGTTCAAAGGTTGTCTCATCATCTCTGATATAATTAAAAATCTCCGGCTCCAATACCATATATCCGCCGTTAATATAGCCTACATCGTTTTGACTTTTTTCACGGAATGATTTGATCGCTGTATCATCAATGTCCAAAATACCAAATCGTCCTTCAGGCTTTACGGCAGTCATTGTACAGATCTTACCATGACTTTTATGAAATTCGACTAGTTTATTAATGGGAACATCGCTGACACCATCACCATATGTTAACATAAATGTGTTGTTTTCAACATATGATTCGATTCTTTTAATCCGCCCTCCTGTCATTGTTTCTAAACCGGTATCAACAACAGTCACTTTCCAAGGCTCAGCACTACGATGATGTACGATCGTATCATTGCCCTTTGTAAAATCAAAAGTAATATCGGACGTATGAAGAAAATAATCAGCAAAATATTTTTTTATATAATCTTGTTTATATCCGGCACAAATAATAAATTCATTGAATCCATAGTAAGCATATTCTTTCATAATATGCCATAAAATAGGCATACCTCCAATTTCAATCATAGGTTTAGGCTTAAATTGAGATTCTTCACTAATACGAGTACCAAATCCACCTGCTAATAAAACGACTTTCATATCAGAACACTCCTTATCTGACTATTTATTTACCAATTAATTTGAAATAATATTTCTTAACAAAATTTCTTCGTTTTGATGCTTTAGGCAATACCATATAACATAAGGGCTCTGATATATGCTTAATTGTAAATAGTATCTGTTTTTTCATATGGTCAAACCATCTACTAGTTTCAGTATCTTCAAAATAGACCATTTGCAACTCTTTTATCTTACATGAGTCCTGTATGGATAAATAATAAATATATATGCCGTATAAAATCTCACCTAAATACCCTATAGTTCGTTCACAGTTTCCTATATATCCTGATTTACTCAGTTTATCTTCCAATACCGTCAAGACACCGAATTGGAATTCACACATATTATAGAATAATTTTCGTTTCATAATATAACAATTATATCCCCTATGCCATCGTCCGTATAAATACTCTTGTGTAGCGGCATAATATTCCGGAAATCTATCTTGTATAACACTTATCAAAATAGGCAAAACCCGCTTATCTATAAAAACCTTATCGTGAGCAGCCCAATGGCCATAGACTGTTGCTTGTTTTCCTTGAGGTGTCGGTACATTAGTAATATCTATCGCTTTATTAACAACAACATCATTTTCTTCTATGAGCTGTTTCATACGTTTACTATCCAATAAATTATATTTTTTTTCTGACCGCTCGTCCAAAAAATTTTCATTAACTTGGCCCAGCATGTCTGTAGTAAATATTTCTTTACTGAAAGATAGATACCGCCGATAATGACACAACCCATAATACCTAGACTCAATATTTTTCCAAGCCCAATATTGTACCGTAAACTCACAATAAGAATTCCGTTTATTGGAAATATTATCCCCTGTATTATCCCCTACAATTCCTGTTGCAAAAGGCGATTCTCTAAAAATTGCCCCGCAATATACAGGTATATATAGAGAGTTTGGGATCTGTACACTATTTAAATCAATACGATTCGATACAAAAATATTAATGGCCTGGCTCATAATATTACTCCCTATATGTTTTGCCTCTTATTGCAAAATACATTCTGCGTAACGCATAATATCGTTTTGTACCAACCGGAAAAATAAGCTTTACAATATTTTTCAGTTTATTTATCCTATAAGGGTTAAAAACTCGTCTGATCAATCCTGCCGTATGAACTGCTTGGTGTCTTAAAATAGAATCATTGACCTCCTTATTTACCATTTTATATAAAATTCTTTCATAAAAAGCGGTTTGTCTGGCTACCTCCCAGAAATCATTACCAAATTCTACAAAGGGATTATTCCACGGCTTGTGATCCCCGGCGTAATGAATAATATACGGCGCTTTTCTTGATTGTTGGAATGCTGCTCTAACGTCTTCCGGAGCATCATTTATAGCTTTTTCAATAACCTCGCCTTCACAAATCATATGATTCCATCTAAAATCAATTAATTTGCTTTTTCCTTCTAACAAAATATTAAATATATCTTGATCTACAACACGTAACTGATATTTATTAATATATTCAACAATAGTAGCCACATTAACGTAATCTCTGTATTTCTCAAAATCCAATAACACCAAACCGCCATTAAAACATTTATATGGGTCAGTAATACGAAGATAATCTATATAATAATAATAAGTATCGTTCATCTGTCGATCATTCAACCACCCCTGAAGAACGATATCATTTACGCCGCCGATAATTTTATCTCCCAAGTCATCAAAGTATAAATCTGCCAAATCATGTTTTGCAATCATATCACAATCCATGATAATAGCACGTTTAAAGTTCGATAATACATAAGGGGCTAACAACCCATAATAAGTTTCCTGAGACAGTCTGGTGCTATTAAGATAAAAATTTAATCCTTTCATGGTCTCAGTTACATTAAAAAATCTAATGGACACATTGCGCTTATCTTGTATCATCTTTAAAATATTAGACTTATTAATATCCGCAATCTCTCGTTCAAGAACAATGATATCATAATTATATTGATTTGACGCATATAACAAGATCGATTTAATACATACGCCTAAGTATATAGAAAATTCATCACTTGAAGATAATATAATAACGATATTATTTTGTTTAAATGCAGGTATTATCGTATTTCCTTTTATAGCCATGCTTTCAACTCCATTAGTAATTAATTTATACTTCTTTCATGTATTCCATATACTGTTCAATAACTGCAGGTGGCAAATCATCCATAACTAAATGCCCATCTCTGATCCATAATGCCCGATCACAAAAAGCTCTAATTTGTTCCATGGAATGGGAAACAATAACAATTGTCGTACCTTCTGACTTTATTTCTTGTAATTTTTTAAAACATTTCTCTTGAAAATGAATATCGCCAACCGCTAAAATTTCATCAATTAATAATATATCAGCCCTTACATTTATAGCAACAGCAAAAGCTAATCTCATGTACATACCGCTGGAATACACTCGAACCGGTTCATCGATATATTGTTCTAATTCAGAAAAACTAATAATACGTTGAAGCTTAACATCTATTTCTCTTCTCGTTAACCCGAAGATAGAAGCATTAATATATATGTTTTCCCGGCCGGTCATATCTGGATGAAAACCTGCTCCCAATTCTATTAAGCTGGCGACTCTGCCTTTCATTGAGATGCGTCCAGTATTAGGAAACATAATCCTGCTCAGCAGCTTTAACATTGTACTTTTCCCGGAACCATTCGTACCAATAAGACCGACAGCCTCTCCTTTTCTTACGGTGAAGTTGATATCATCAAGTACAACACGTCTATCATATTTATTCCGCTGCCAAAACAAGGCCCTTTCCTTTAAACTATGCCCTTTATCTTTATATACTTTAAAACTTTTACCAACATGATTGACGATTATAGAATTCATTATAATTCCTCCGCAAAGTTTCTTTTAAGTTTTGTAAAGGTATATACGCCAATGCAAAAAATAATAATGCAGAATACAAGCGAATGTGCAAGCAGCATCATGTCTGGCAATCGACCATAATATAAGATATCTCTATACGAAATAATAATAGGTGCCATCGGATTCAACGAAAATAGAAAACTATATTTTTCCGGAATCAACGATTCCGGATACATGACGGGCGTTAAGAATTGCCAGCCAAACACAATAATACTTAGAATGTGCTCCATATCGCGAATATATACAGTAACTGCCGAAATAATGAAAGCAAACCCTAATGCCAATATATACTCCATTATTGCTACAACAGGCAAAGTTAGCCAGGCAATCAAGTTAAGATTATAATTATAAAAAACAACGACAGCCAAAACGATCACAAAACAATACAGCATATTGATAAAATGACTAGTTACGACCGATAACGGCAGTACTTCTCTCGGAAAATATATTTTAGTCACTAAGTTCTGATTATAAACAATGCTCCCAATAGCGCCTAGTAAACTATTAGCAAAAAATATCCAAGGAATTAATGTTACAAACAGGAATACTTCATAGTGCTCAATTCCCATTCGCATAATACTGGAAAACACGACAGTATAAATCAACAGCTGTAGCAACGGATTAATGAAAGTCCACAAAAACCCCAACATAGACCCTTTATATCTGCCGCGTAAATCCCGTTTGACCATACTGCTGATCATTTCACGATACTGATATAATTCTTTTATCGTATCAATCATACCTCAATTTTCCCCCACTATTGTAATATTTATGACTATCTCACAACTTTTCTAACCAAAAAATATGTTATCTTTTTCAGCCAATTTTGCGGTTCTATAAAAGACACATTCTGCTCGGCATAATCAATCTTATTTTTTTCAAGCCACACGTCAAGCAGTATTTCGCTGACAAACCCGAAAACACGGGCTTCATAGGAATTGTAAGCGGATATATCTATTCGCTCTTCCAACTCCGTCAAGACCGAAAACAACCACGTACAATAAGAATCAAATAAATCCTTGCGCATGACAAACATATTAAACATATGTGCCCATGTACGGCTGCATACTAGCTCAAACGCTTCACTATAATCCGGGTACAGCATCCAAATAATACGCTCCGTCTCATCCAGTCCTTCCCTATGGTGAGCGTGGTTATAATGAGACCGGTTCGACTCGATGTAATAGTTTCGTTTATCCGCTACTACTACAGGATGCAGGGTCAAGAGATTCCGCCAATCGGCTGTCGTCAGGATCTGTGCTTTTTTGCCTTCAATACCGTGCACTTCTTTGCGTGTAAAGTAGCGGCGGTAATGTACCAGACCGAGGTAATCCGCATCAAGATTTTTCCATGCCCAATACAATCCTGTCAATTCACAATAGCCAGCATTTTTGGAAGAAATATTCTCTCCCGTATCATCGCCCGCATACCCCAGATCGCTTTTACCCGTACGCCCCACATGTATGGGGAAATATGCGGGATCATCAGGCATCCAATAGCGTTTATGCGTTGCCACCAATATATTAATATCCACTAGCTGCTCCCTAATTCTCGTTCCGCCAGATCCAATGCACCCGCAATCACTTTATCCATATCATAATACTTATATTCCGCCAAGCGTCCTCCGAAAACAGTCTTTGTTTCCGCATCGGCCAAGGCAGCATACCGTTCGTACAAAGCTCGGTTTTTATCATCATTCACCGGATAATAAGCTTCGTCACCGACCTGCCACTTTTTCGGATATTCTTTAGTCACATATGTAACGGGCTGCCGGCCGAATTCAAAATGTTTATGCTCAATGCTGCGCGTATAGGGAATATCTCCTGCCGTATAATTCACTACGGCGACGCCCTGATAATTTTCCTCGTTCAATCGTACCGTTTCAAAATGCAGCCCTCTATACTCCAAATTGCCGAAGCGATACTCAAAATATTCATCAATAGGCCCCGTATAGATAATTTTTTCCGCCAGCCCATTATATATATCACGTTCCTTTATATAGTCAACACCAAGCCGGACTTCAACATTCTCCAGCAGGCGCTCAATTAACTTGGTATATCCGCCTACGGGAATTCCCTGGTAGGGATCATCAAAATAATTATTATCATACGTATACCGAACGGGCAGGCGTTTGATAATAAAAGCCGGCAATTCCGTACATTTCCGTCCCCACTGTTTTTCCGTATACCCTTTAATGAGCTGCTCGTAAATATCCGTTCCCACCAGACTGATCGCCTGCTCTTCCAAGTTTTTCGGTTCACCCTTTATACACTGCCGCTGCCTGGTAATAATCGCTTTCGCTTCTTCGGGAGTTCGAATCCCCCACATCCGGGAAAATGTATTCATATTAAAGGGCAAATTATAGATTTTCCCCTTGTAGTTGGCAATGGGGCTGTTTATATAGTGATTGAATGAGGCGAATCGATTGACATAGTCCCATACATGCTTCATGGAGGTGTGAAAAATATGAGCACCGTAAACATGAATAGTAATGCCGTCCTTATTTTCACAGTATACATTGCCGCCTATATGATTACGTCGCTCAATTACATGACATCGTTTCCCCCGTCTGGTTATTTCATGAGCAACTATACTGCCAAACAATCCACTTCCTACAATTAGGTAGTCATACATCTAGGCTTCCATCTCCCCAACTGTTAATAAGCCCCTTTTTTATTCAACACGATAGCTATAGTCCGCCAAATCAATACAATATCAAACCATACGTTCCAATTACGAACATACCATGTATCCATTTGCACCCGTTCGTCATAGGAGACATCACTGCGACCGCTGGTCTGCCACATGCCCGTAATGCCGGGTCGAACCATGTAAAAGTCTTCAATATATTTGCCGTAACGGGAAACTTCCGCATCAATAATAGGCCGAGGGCCGACGAGGCTCATTTCTCCTTTAAGCACGTTAAAAAGCTGCGGCAACTCATCCAAGCTTGTTCTGCGTAAAAATGCCCCGCTGCTGGTAATGCGCGGATCGTTCTTTAGTTTGAATTCTTTTTCCCATTCCGCTTTTGCCTCTGCATCCTTTTCGAGGAGTTCTTTCAGTTTTACATCCGCATCAACACACATGCTGCGGAATTTATAACACGGAAATTTCTTGCCGTTGCGCCCGACTCGATAGTGTTTAAAAACAACAGGCCCCGGCGAATCTTTATATATCCAAATGGATATTAACAGAAACACCGGTAACAAGCAAATAATGCCGATACTCGTCAAAGCCAGATCTACTGCCCGTTTAATTAAGCGGTTATACCAGTGGTCTAAGTTATTCCGGATTGTAAATGTAACAATATGTCCGTCAATAAGGCTTTCCATATCCATAGTAGCCAACGGCATGGTCCCCATGTCGGGAATAAAGGAGATACGCCTTACTAAGGGCTGCAGCCGATAAACTATATTTTGAATGCCTTCGTTATTCAGTCCCGGAGCGATGACCATGATCTGCTGTACCCCCGTTGCTTTAATAACGGTTTCCGCATCGGAAAATTTCCCTAAATGAGGCATCATGGAGATAACCTTTTGTTCGGCTTTATTATCCTCCAAGTAACCTATAAAATCATAACCCAAGCCGGCATCGGTCTTTAAATAATCGAGAATAAGAGACGCCGTCTTGCCTGCACCCATAACAAGAACAGGTATCTGAAGCATATGGGTATATAAAAATATTTTTTTCATAATATACCGCATCGCCACAAGCAAGAAGAAAGACGATATCGCCATGAAAATCACAAACAGACGTGACGTAGACGCCGCCACTTGGTTCAGGTACATCAGAAAGACAAGTGAGACGACAGCATAGACATTGACATTGAATATTTTAGAAATGACCCGCCAAAACTGCATCCGCCGCGTATACAGCCCGCTAATTTGCATAAATACGATATATACGAAGGGGATAATGACGTGAAAGCTTAACCACGAAAGACGAAAATATGTCGACGAAATGAGACAATTACGCAGTGCTTCCGAAAAAAAGGCAGCCAATAAAATGGCAAAATAGTCTCCTGCAGCCAAAACTATCGGCAAAATAGTCGTGCTGTATTTATTTTTAATGGAAATTTCGGAATGTCCCTGCTGTTCCCCGGCCATATATCCTCCGATTCATCAGATTCCAAAATACTGTTACCGCAAGCTCATATACTCTGTTCTTTTAAGTCGGTTTCCATGCTCCTTCCAGCGCAAGCAGATACCTTTTCCTGTTCATACCGCCTGCATAGCCGGTCAGGCTGCCGTCACTGCCGATAACACGGTGACACGGCACGATAATGGAGATCGGGTTGTGGCCGACGGCGCCGCCGACGGCTTGGGCAGCCATCCGTTTTCCCGTCTGTGCAGCGATTTTTGCTGTAATTTCACCGTATGTAACGGTTTTTCCATACGGGATGGTACGCAAAATGTCCCACACGGCACGGCGAAAAGCCGTGCCTTCCATTTGCAGCGGTATATCCCACTGCGGTCTGCGGCCGGCGAAGTATGTGTCCAGTTGCCCGGAAACGTTTTTCAATAAAGCCGTCTCTTTTTTTACATAATCTTTGCCGAAATCGGGCGTATATGTACCGGTCTCAAACCATAAGCCCGTAAGAGCGGCGTCATTGGCAGTCAAGGTCAACGGACCGACGGGTGAATGATAAATATGTATGTATTGCACGGGGGTCTCCTTTCTCTCTACAGTAAGGCCGTCGAGTCCAAATGTTCCCATGCTTTCAACAGATCGTAAACGGCAGCTTTAATCTTCGCACAACCGCCTGCTTCCCTGCTCTCTATGTTAAGCGGCATATCGGGATCGTGCAGAGACATGCGCAGGAGTGCCCACCCTTGAGAAAAGCACAGGCGTACGCCTTCATATGACGGTGTCGCAATGGGTATGCGCGCGTCCAAGGCCGCTTTTTCCAGGCCGTCGAGGACACCGGCACCGTAAGCCTGCACGTCCGTCGTGCCCGATATGGCCAGCCTGTATTCGCACGCTTCCGCCGGCTCGCGCAGCTTCTCAATGAGGCTTGCCAGCGTTTTGCCTCTGCGCCGCGCCTTTGCCGCCGCCGTAAGAAGCTTCACCGCCAAATACGCACCGTCATCGAGGTAATAGTTTTCACTGAGCGCACCGTGACCTGACGTTTCGATGGCCAGCGGCGACATGACGAGGCTCTTATTGAGACGCATACATTCATTAATGACATTTTTGTAGCCGCGCATATAGCGATGATGTACGAGGTGAAGCTCTTCTTCCAAAAACTCCGTCAATTCGTCGGACGTAACCGAGTCCGTCACAATCGTACTCTTCGGGTAGTCCGGCGCCAAAATGGCCGCCATCATGGCGATGAGAGCATTACGGTTCACTTCCGTGCCGTCTGCAAGAACGGCGCTCATGCGGTCCACGTCGGTGTCGAAAATAAGGCCCAAATCGGCACGGTTCTTGAGGACCGCTTCTTTAACGGACGCCATGGCGGCCTTGTCCTCCGGGTTGGGAACGTGATTGGGAAACATGCCGTCAGGCTCCAAAAAGCGGCTGCCCGCCGTATCGGCACCGAGAGGCCGGAGAATGTCGGTCACAAAAAATCCGCCGGCGCCGTTACCCGCGTCAACTACGATGTGCATGCCTTCAAACGGCCGTGCCGTTTCGGGCATATTCAGTTCTTTGCAAATAAGCCGCCGCAAGTGAGCCGTATAGAGGCCCATGAGGTTATATTCCTTTACGTCGGCCGCGCCGCCCGGAACGGTCTCTTCTTTGGCGGCAATATCCAAAATTTTGGCAATATCCGCTTTTTCCAGACCTCCGTCAGGCGTAAAAAACTTCAGGCCGTTGCGGTTATATGGCAAATGGCTGGCCGTGAGCATGACGGCACCGTCCGTCTGCATTTCTTCAAAGACCGTGGACATAAACATGGCCGGCGTCGAGGCGAGACCGCAATCCATGGCCGCTACACCCTGCCCCGCCAGGCCCTGCAGAAAGGCCTCTTTCAGTTCGGGGGCGGAAATACGCGAATCGTGACCGACGGCGATTTTTAAATCGCCTGCCGCCCTGCCGCTTCTCTCCGCTAAAAAGGTCACAAAGGCACCGCCGATTTGAGCGACCCGCCGCGCCGTCAGGTTCACGGCTTCTCCCTTGACGCCTGCAACGGCTACACCGCGTATATCGCTGCCGTTCTGTAATTTTTTGTATACAGCATTATCCGTCATGGCCTCATCTCCCTTTACAGTCAAAAGGACTTCCTGTCGCACAGATCTATAATACCTTGGCCGCTTTGACTATGGCTTCCGCAGTCAGGCCGTATTTTTCCAATAAATCCTCGGGTGATCCCGATTCGCCGAAGGTATCCTGAATCCCGACAAAAGCCTGCTTTGTCGGACAGCTCCGCGCCAATACTTCGGCAACTGCCGAACCGAGACCGCCGATAACGCTGTGTTCTTCCGCCGTTATGACCTTGCCCGTCTTTCTCGCCGATGCGATGACGAGTTCTTCATCCAAGGGCTTGATCGTATGTATATTGACGACGCGCGCACTTATACCGGCGGCAGCCAATTCCCCTGCAGCCGCCAAAGCCTTGGCAACCATGATCCCCGTCGCGAAAATCGTCACGTCGCCGCCGTCGCGCAGAAGTTCACCTTTCCCCCATTTAAAAGCATAGTCGTCGCCGTGAATATCTTCCACTTCGGCACGGCCGAGGCGCACATAGACGGGACCGGCATGATCGACAGCCGCACAAACGGCGGCTGCCGCTTCTTTGGCATCGGCCGGATTGATGACCGTCATATTCGGCAAGGTCCGCATGAGCGATATATCTTCTACAGCCTGATGACTGCCCCCGTCGGCACCGACCGTAAGGCCTGCATGGGTGGCGCAGATTTTTACATTCAAATTAGGATAGCATATGGAATTGCGTATCTGCTCAAAGGCTCTGCCCGCAGCAAAAACGGCGAAGGTGCTGGCAACAGGAATTTTACCGGCTGCCGCAAAGCCTGCGGCCGTACCCATCATGTCCTGTTCGGAAATTCCCATGTTAAAATACCGTTCCGGCGCCACCTCTTTAAAGGCTGCGGACTTCGTGGCATTGCCAAGATCCGCTTCCAGGACGACGACATTCGGATTCTTATATAAAGTCGACTTCAGCACCTGACCGTATGCCGCTCTCGTTGCCGTTCCCATTACGCTTCACCTCCCAATTCACGAACCGCCAGAGCGCATTGCTCCTCATTCGGCGCCTTGCCGTGCCAACCGACCTGATTTTCCATAAAGGAAACGCCCTTCCCCTTCACCGTTTCCGCAACAATGACCGTCGGTTTGCCCACGGCCGCCTTGGCTGCCGTCAAAGCGCCGCGAATGGCGTCATAGTCGTGCCCGTCGATTTCAACGGTGTTCCAGCCGAAGGCCCTGAATTTTTCCGCAATGGGCATGACCGACATAACCTCATCATTCGTGCCGTCAATCTGCAATTTATTATGATCTACAAAGACGGTCAAATTATCCAACTTATAATGACCTGCCGACATGGCGGCTTCCCAAATCTGCCCTTCCTGGAGCTCACCGTCACCGCAGACGGCATAAACGCGCCGCGCAGACTTGTCCAACTTGGCTGCCAAAGCCATGCCGTTTGCCGCTGAAAGCCCCTGTCCCAGAGAGCCCGTAGACATGTCGACGCCGGGTGTATGTTTCATATCGGGATGGCCTTGGAGCATGGCACCGCACTGCCGCAAATGCCACAGCTCTTCTTCCGGAAAATATCCTTTCTCCGCAAGCGTCGCGTAAAGAGCCGGCGCCGCGTGTCCCTTGGAGAGGACAAACCGGTCTCTGTCGGGCGCATCGGGCCGGGCGGCATCCACATTCATCGTCTCAAAGTAAAGGACCTGCAATATATCCGTAACCGACAAAGACCCGCCGGGATGGCCGGACTTCGCTACGGTCAGCATTTTCACTATATTTCGGCGCACATGGGCCGCATGCTTTGCCAAATCTTCGTTTTTCATTTTCTTCTCCCCTTTTTATGGCCTGCCGCATATTACAGCATACAGAAAAATAACCGTGCCGTAAAGAAAAGATCTATGCCGTTTTCTAATGCGCCCTAATATATTTCTATAGTCTTGCCGGCTTGTACATCTCGGGGCAATAATTTTTCTTCACCTGCCGCCATAATGCAGCCGGGCCGCTGCGCTTCACTGCCGCCCGTAAAGCACAGCGTACAGTGTCCCAGTTCGCTCAAAGACTGCAACGCCGTGCTGCCGACAGCCGTAACGGTAAATACTTTGCCGCAAATGACAAGCATATCGCCGGCGGCGATCGTCGGGGAACAGACTTTTTGTTTTTGCAGCACTGCGATTTCCGAAAGCTCCGGCGGTACATGCTTGTCAAACAAAATAAGGGACTCTGAACCGGGATCGGTCAAAAAACGCAGCGCTTCCGTCCCGAAGCCGACTATTTCGGCATAATATTTCATTCTCAAGACTCCTCAGTCATCGTTTTCCGGCGTTTCCTCATAGGCAAGAAGCCCCGTCGCACAGGAAACATCCGTAATGAGCGTATTGATGTAACCGCCCCGAACGGCGCCGATAACGGCTTCCACCTTGCCGCTGCCGCCGACGACGCCGATGCGCCGCGGCACGTTGCGCAAATCCGCCAGTGTCATGCCCGCCACGTGCTCGTTGTGCGATGTGAACCGCTCCGTCCGGCCGTGTATGTCAAAATATTGCAGGCCGATGTCGCCGACGGCGCCGCGGGCCGAGAAATCTTGTAAAATGGTTTCGTCAATATACTTCATCTTAATGACCGTCGAGTAGTCGCCCTGCGGTACGCCTATACTCATGACGACGGCGTCCAAGTGCTCAAAGAGCGAGAATATACGGGCAATGGACGGCTCCCGTTTAAAGCCGCGCAGAACATTGGCGTCCGAAAAGACGGCCGGTGCGTAAAAGGGCACGTAGTCGGCACGAAAACGCTTGGCAAATTCCGCGGCCAAGCTGTTGGCGTGAAGTTCCAAATAAGTTTCGCCGACGCCGCCCAAAACGGGAATAAAACGGCAGTGTACGGCCTTATCAACAGTATAGTCCGCGTGCGCAATATTATGCAGCGTAAGGCCCAGGGTCACGCCCACATCATCGCCGTCCTTGAGGACCCGTTCCAAGTAGGACAGCGCCGTCGTGCCCATGAGGCTGCTGATGTGTTCCGTTGCGACCGCAACGGGCCGATCTTCCACGACGATGACCTCCTGCAGGCCGAAGCGCGCCTCCAGCCGCCGTTCCAAATCGCCGTATTCCGGCGCAAAGGGGTCGACCACTTCAATTTTGACAATTCCCCGGTCCCGTCCCATTTTCAATAAGCGTGAAACCGTCGGCCTGGACACGCCCAATATATCACAAATTTCCTGCTGGCCGAGATTCTCCCTGTAGTATAAAATACAGCTTTTGACGAGAAGTCTCTTGTCGTCAATGATTTTTCTCACGAGGACACCTCTTTTGCATAAGTAAGATAGTTTTATTATACACCGCTTGCACGGATAACACCATGTATGCCGCATATCTTTACAATTCCGAAAATGTATGATAATCTGACGATACCGGTTGTTCGGTAATAAGGTATTATTTCAGGTGTACTCATGGAGGACATCTGTCTTTAACAAGGATAAGGCTATGGCAGATATAAAGAAAGTAATCAACGAAAAGAAAGAGGCGCTCCGCCAAATATGCAAGGGATTCACATCAAACAACACGGGCGGATGCTGCGGCGTCAGCCTGCCGCCGGAAGAGCAGGCCGAATTGAAGCGCCTGAAAGAAGGCAAAACGTAAGCACGGGGATGTAAAGGTTTCGACGTGCGCAGTTGTATCATGAACAGCGAGCCGGGGTTTCATCTGCCCGTAAAACGGTGAACCTTAAATTAAACGCAAAAGAAAATAATTTTGCTTTAGCCGCCTAAGGGCAGCTAACGTCTCTTACCGTTATTCCTGCGGGCAGTAGGAGACGTCACTAAGCAGGATACCGAGCGGTTGTGCCCGACAACCGCTTTGGGAACTCGACGGGCTGGATCGGTCCGGTTTGTCCTTGTACGAAAACCGATTGAGACGCCGAACAAGGTCTGCGCTCGGAGAGGTTCATGGGGCAGTGCGTACGGACAGGAGTTCGACTCTCCTCATCTCCACCAAAATATAAAGGGGACATCAGGAAAAACGTCTTGATGTCCCTTATTTTTATGTTTACCGGTACATTTTACATTTCTTTTGACGACTCAAAATCCATTACCTTGCCGGGATTTAAAATCCGGTTCGGATCGATGGCTCTTTTTATGGTCTTCATCAATTCCAGTTCGACCGGGTCCGTATATTTTTCCATATATTTGAGCCGCTTCAGGCCGATGCCGTGCTCGCCGGATAACCGGCCGCCCAGGCTGTAGACATACGGGTATGCGACGGCGCGGAAAGCCTCCGTCTGTCTTTCCCATTCGTCATCGCTCATATCACCCTTGAGGATTTGGAAGTGCAGGTTGCCGTCACCTGCATGGGCAAGGCAGAAGATGCGAAAATCGTACTTTCGGCTTTCCGCCGCTAAGTGCCGAATACACTCGGCGATGCGCACGACCGGTACGACCAGGTCTTCCGACGTGGCGACTTTGGAAAAGGCACGCGTACTTTCGAGGCAATTGCGCCTCACCTTCCAGACGCGCTCGTCCGCTTCGACCACGTCCGTTGCGCCGCAGGCCTCACAAATAGAAGCGAGCTTTTCCATTTTTTCGTCAAGCTCCGCCTCGTTAAAAGTTTCAATCGTAATAATATCGTAAAACCCGTCTTCATAATGAGGCAGGCGCACTTCACTGTAATCGGAAGCGCTGCGCACGAAATTATTATCCATAAATTCGACGGATGTCGGATTTATACCTGCCTTGACGAGCGGCGGCACGAGAGCCGTCGCCGCCGCAAGGTTCGTAAAGACGGCGAGCACGTCGATGTGATACGGGCAGAGGGGAACGAGCTTTACGGTCGCCTTCGTAATGATGCCGAGTGTCCCTTCACTGCCGATGATCAGCTGTTCGAGGCAAAAGCCGGTGGAACACTTTTTGAGGACGCCGCCGAGATTCGTTATCTTTCCGTTCGGCAAAACGACCTCTACGGCATAGACCTGATGACGCGTCGTGCCGTAACGAACGGCCTTATTCCCACCGGCATTGGTGGCAAGATTGCCGCCGATGAGACAGCTGTCGGCACTGCACGGGTCGCCTGCATACAGGAGCCCTTTCGAGCGGGCCAGGTTCTGTATATCTCCTGTGCGCACGCCCGCCTCAACGGTCATGTACATGCCCTCTTCATTCAGCTCCAAAATTTTATTCAGCCGTTCCATGAGCAGAACAATACCGCCATATGCAGGAACGGCACCGCAGCTGACACTTGTACCGGCACTGCGCGGCGTAACGGGTACTTTACAACGGTTGGCGATTTTCATGACCGCCGCCACTTCTTGAGCCGATGCCGGCAGGACGACGGCTTCCGGTAAGCTCCAAAAAGACGGCGTCATGCTTTCATCTTTTTTATATACCTCCAATACGGCCGGCTCCGTTTTTACATATTTTTGACCGACCGCTTCCTGCAGAGCCCGTATGACCTCTGCCGTTACAGGATTATATTGCACCGTCCGCACCTCACGAAATTATTATTTTATAATTGGCCCATGAAAAAGGCGATAATAAGACGTACGACAATTAAGAGGATAACGCCTTTCGACACAAGTGCCAAAAAGCGTTCAAATCCGTCTTCTTCGCTGTATCTTTGATATTCCATACTCTCTTTCTCCTTCTGTCAGTGGGGAAACAGCTCATGCACGAGGCGAGCCGACGTTTCGTCCTGATTGATGCCCATGATCAGCGTCCGTTCCGAGTTTTCCATATGCTTTTTGGCAATTTTCCGGGCCTGCGTGCTGTTGCGGTTGGCAATACATTCGACAAGTTGCCGATGCTCTTCCCACGTCGCCGCCAGTCTGCCCGGATAATGCATGGAAATGGAGCGAAAACGCAGCATTTGCTCGCGCAGATTGCGGAGAATGTCGACGAGGCGGTTGTTGCGGCTCGCCTTATAGAGGATACCGTGGAAGCGAATGTCCGCATCGACTATCTTGTCAAAGTCATCACGCGCAATATAGTCGTTAATTTCCACGAGAATCCGTTCCAGCTCTTCCAGCTCGTCCGGCGTAATGCGCTCCGCCGCAAGGCCGGCGGCCAATTCCTCCAGGGCACTGCGGATTTCAAAGACCTGCACGACGTCTTTTAAGGAAATGTCGGCCACGTACGTACCGCGGCGCGGCACCATGACGACGAAGCCTTCAAGCTCCAGCTTACGAATGGCTTCCCGTATGGGCGTACGGCTTACGCCGAGCTCGTCGGCGAGCTGAATTTCCATAAGCCGTTCTCCCGGCTGCAGGACACCTTCACGAATAGCCTGCCGCAGCGCTTCGCTGACGACATCACGCAGGGGCTTATACGTATCCAGCCTGATCGGTTCCAATTTATGCTGCTTGTTCACTCTCTATCCCTCTCTATTGCAAAGTCGTCAAAATGACTTCCGTCGTTTTCGTTTCGTTTTCTATGGCTGCCGCCAGCTCCTCGCCGTCCGTATCGGACGGAACGAGAGCAAAGACGGTCGGCCCGCTGCCCGTCATAAGCGGCCGCAGTCCGCGGCGCCTGAGGAGGTTCATACACTCTCCTACAGCCGGCACGTGCGGCATAATGAGTGTTTCAAAGGTATTGCTCATGGCGTCGCACACGCGTGTAAAGGACTTGGACGCGACGGCTGCGGTCATCTCGCCTACATCCGTCCCGGCAAGGCCGCTTGCCTTATCGAAGAGAACGTATGCCTTATCCGTGTGCACGGACACGGGCGGATGAAGGATAATTACCTGCCACTGCGGCAAAGGCGCAAGGGGCACGAGAATTTCACCGATGCCGCCGGCGCGGGCAATGCCGCCGTTAATGCAAAAAGGGACGTCCGCCCCCAAGGCCCTGCCGATTTTCCGCAATGTATCGGGCGACAAACCCAGTTTCCAGAGGCGGTTCAAACCGCGCAGGACGGCGGCACAGTCCGCACTGCCTCCGGCAAGACCTGCCGCCACGGGAATATGTTTGTCAATATGAATGTGTAACGGCCGCGGCCCGTCGCAAAAGGGCAAAAGGGCCGTATATGCTTTGTAGGCCAGGTTCGTCTCGTCACAGACAAGATCGTTGCGCGAACAGGTGAGGCGAAATGTTTGACTCGCCTCGAATAAAATGTCATCATGAAGAGAGACGGACTGGTAGACCGTATCCACTTCATGGTACCCGTCAGGCCGCCGTCCCAATATATTCATGGCCAGGTTTATTTTGCCGTACGCTTTTTCGGAGTGTATCATCACACCTCGCCGCGAAGAGGGCTTTGTGCTTTTATCATTTACTTATAAATTTCCCTCATGCTATAATGAATTCATATTAATTCAGCATTATCATGAATTGCTATGGATATTCCTGTTTATTATACTGGTTTCTCCAAGCTTTTACAATCATCATAAAGGACAGTCCCCGTAATGAAACAAAAGGAAAAACTCACGAAAAAACAGTTGGCTACACCGTACATAGCCAATCTCATAGGCAGCATCATCGCCGCCGTCGGCATCAACGCCTTCTTTATCCCCCATCACCTCTTGAGCAGCGGTATCGGCGGCATCGCCATTATGGTCTACTATGCGACGGGCCTTCCCGTCGGCACGGGCAACTTTATCATGAACATACCGATCCTCTTCGCCTGTTATAAGTTCATGGGCAGGCGTTATACGGTATTAACGATTGTGGGGACCTTTCTCTATTCGTCTCTCATCGACATGACCGCCTTTCTGGCCAATCAATCGATCATTCAGGATTCCATGACGGCAGCTATCACCGGCGGTATCCTCAACGGTATCGGCATGGGTATTATTTACCGCTATAACGGCAACACGGGCGGCCTCGACGTGGTCGGCGCCATTGTGAAAAAGTTCTATTCCCTCGAAATGGGCAATGTCGTCATGGGCCTGAACACGTTTATCCTCATCTTTGCGGCATACATGTTTAATTTGGAACTGGCCGTATTGACATTCATTTCCTCGTATGTATCGGCTTTCGTGACCAATAAGGTCGTCATCGGCCTCAATCAGCGCAAAGCCGTCACTATCGTCTCCAACCGGCCGGAGCAGATGGCACGCGTCATTATGCGTTACATCGGGCACGGCGTCACCTTTATTGAAGGCAAGGGCGCCTATACGATGCAGGACAAGCAGATTATTTACGCCGTCATCAAGCTGACGGAAGTATCCAAGTTAAAAGAAATCGTCAATAAAGTCGACCCGAAAGCCTTCATGACCATCAGCGACGCATCGGATGTATTCGGCACGGGTTTTACGAAGCCGTCGCCTAAATTTTATGAAAATCCCGGCGATTCCCTGAGTATGCCGCGAACGAAAAAATCCATTCCCCCCGAATATTAATTTTGTGCAACAGTTTCTCATCAATTAGTATGCGACCGCCTCATGCAACACTGCCGTACGGCCTTTCATGAGGCGGTTCTTTTTATACTGCCGGATTCATCTGTTATATGAGTTTAAAATAACGGTCAATCCATTTATGTTGACATAGAAATATGACTCCTATATACTTTACCGGATAATGAATGTTATTATCGTGCCGTAAATGCCGATATCCTTTAATCATGGCATTCACGGCGAAACGGAGCGTAATCAGGGAGGCATAACATGAACATCAGAAGATTGGCAGACATGGAAGCGGGCGCTTCCGGTACTGTCGAAAAGCTCGAAGGACACGGCAACATCCAGCACCGGCTGGTCGATATGGGCGTCGTAAAGGGCTCTCATATTTCGGTAGTCAAAACGGCGCCTTTAGGTGATCCCGTAGAGGTAAAAGTAAAGGGCTGTGCGTTGGCTCTGCGAAAAAATGAAGCGGCTATGATCAGTGTAGCCGTCGACGGGGAGGAAAACTGTTAAAATGAATTCAAACAAAACTGTACGAATCGCCCTGGCAGGCAATCCGAACTGCGGCAAGACCACGATCTTCAACAACATTACAGGCGCCAAACAGCACGTCGGCAACTATCCGGGAGTTACGGTAGAAAAAAAAGAAGGCCACCGGTCGTACAACGGCGAAGATCTTCTTTTTATCGATCTGCCGGGTACATACAGCCTGACGGCCCGTTCCCTCGACGAAGTGGTGGCTCGGAATGTTATTATCAACGATAAGCCGGATCTGATCGTCAATGTACTCGACGCGTCCAATCTGAACGCAACCTTTACTTGGCAGCTCAGCTCGCCGAATTGGGCAGGCCTGTAGTCCTGGCGCTCAATATGATGGATATTGCCGAGCGGATGAATGTCAAAATCGACTTGGAGAAGCTCGGCGAAAAACTCGGTGCCGTCGTCGTTCCTCTCGTAGGCAGCAAAAATATCGGTACGGACCGGCTGCTTGCCGTCGTCATTGATGAAGAACGCCTGAGCAAGCTCAAGAATCCGCAGATCTTCTACGGTCCGGTGGTGGAACCGGCGATCACGGCATTAACGAAGGTCATTGAAGAATCCGGCAATATCAATTATCCGCTCCGCTGGCTGGCAGTCAAGCTCCTTGAAAACGACAGCGATGTCGTCGAAAAGGTTCAAGCTGTCGACGGTGCCGAAAAGATACTCGAAGAAGCTTCCCGGCTGCGGGCCGGGTTGAAAGATAAGGTGGATCTTGATTTCCACTTCGCGCAGTATCGCCATCAATTTGCCGTTGAAGCATACAACGCCGCCGTCGTCTCCGCCGGCACGAGCGATACTCTTTCCGACAGGATAGACCGGGTCCTGACGCACAAGATCCTGGGTCTGCCTATATTCCTGTTCTTTATGTGGCTTATGTTCACGGTCGTTATCGACTTGGGCGCTTATCCGCAGGATTGGCTGGAAACGGGCTTCGGCATGCTCGGCGACCGGCTCGGCACGATCATCGAAGACGAACAGCTTCGCTCTCTCGTCGTGGACGGCGCCATCGGCGGTGTCGGTGCGGTTCTCAGCTTTGTACCGCTCATCGTCCTTTTGTACTTTTTCATCAGCCTTATTGAAGACTCGGGCTATATGGCGCGTGCGGCCTTCCTGATCGACCGTATCATGCGGGCCTTCGGTCTCCACGGCAAGTCTTTTATCCCCATGATCCTCGGCTTCGGCTGTAATGTACCGGGAATCATGGCCGCACGCACCTTGGATAATGAAAGGGACCGCATGGTCACGATCCTGGGCCTGCCCTTCATGTCCTGCGGCGCCCGCCTGCCGGTATACACACTGTTTATCGCGGCCTTTTTCGGCTCGACGGGATTCGGCGGCACCGTGCTCTTCGGCATGTACCTGCTCGGCATCGTCGTGGCAATCGCTATTGCGCTCATCCTGCGCCGTACGGAATTTAAAGGCGAGCAGGAGCCGTTCGTCATGGAGCTGCCGCCTTACCATGTACCGACTGTCAAAGGCGTACTCATGCACATGTGGGAACGTACAGTTCTTTACTTGAAAAAAGCCGGTACGATCATTCTCGGCGCTTCCATCCTCGTTTGGTTCCTCACGGCCTACCCGATGGACGTAGATTATTCGCAGGACTTCGACGCCGCAAAGGATGCCGTAACGGCCACGTTGGAAAAGCGGCAGTCGGCGCTCCTCACCTCGTACGGACTGACCTCCATCGAAGACAACGCACGGCTGAGCAGCATGTATGAATCCATGATCAGCGCACAAAAAGAAGCCGATGACGCGGCAGACGACGAAGATCAGGACATTAAAAATGTCAAGCAGGCACAGGAAGCGGAAGATAAACCGGAATATCCCGATGCCTTTGCCGGCCTCAAGCAGTCCGACCCGAACGTCTATGCGCAGGCGCTTCCCCTCTTTGATGCGCAAAAGGCTGCCGATGACGCGATAAGTGACTTGGATTCGCAGCAAAAGGCTGAAAAATTATCACAAAGCTACGCCGCCCGTCTCGGCCGGTTCATCGAGCCGGCAATCAAACCGCTCGGATTCGACTGGAAGATCGGCGTAGGCATCATTGCCTGCACGGCTGCAAAAGAGGTCATGGTCTCTACGCTGGCCACCATTTACAGTGTAGAAGCGGACGATAAGCACGAAGCAAACCTCGTCACCTATCTTGCCGACGACCCCAGCTTCAACCGGGCCGTCGCTCTTTCACTAATGGTATTTTGCCTCCTCTACATGCCTTGTGTAGCCGCACTGGCCGTTATCAAGCGTGAAACGAACTCCTGGAAATGGATGGGCTTCTCTGCAGGCCTGGGACTTACCTTGGCTTATGTATTCTCCTTTGTTGTATACCACTTGGCTCTTCTTGCAGGATTAGGCGCATAAGAGTTCTTCAGATTCGGGCATTATGCAAAAACCGCAGTGCCCAATACGGAAAGAAGGCGATCAGCATGACCCCGGCAACATATATTATAGGGATCGTAATCATCATTGCCGCCGTATACATGTTCAGACACATACGCGGCCTGTTCAAAGGAACATCAGGCTGCTCCTGCTGTAACGGCGACGATTGTTGCTCCTCGAAAAAACAAAAAACCTCGGCACCGAAATAAAAATCGTATCAAAAAGGGGCCGTAACAGGATAATATTTTCAGTTATCCTGTTACGGCCCCTTAGTTATAGGCAACCTTAGCCGTTTGCCATGTTCTTATAGATTTCGTATTTTTCTTTCGCAAAGTCTTCGGCTTTTGCAAACAATTCGTCCGCAATATCCGGGAAGGTTCTCGTAAGAGCGGCATACCGCGTTTCGCCCATGAGGTAGTCGCGGAAGGACGCCTTCGGTTCTTTCGAATCGAGGATGAACGGGTTCTTGCCCTGTTCCCGCAGCTCCGGATTGTAACGATACAAGTGCCAGTAACCGCATTCTACGGCGCGCTTCATTTCTTCCTGCGCCCGGCCCATGCCGCAGCTCAGGCCGTGGTTGATGCAGGGCGAGTAAGCGATGATGATGGACGGGCCGTCATAGGCTTCGGCTTCTTTGATCGCTTTCATGAGCTGATTCGGATCGGCGCCGAGCGCAACCTGGGCGATGTAAATATGACCGTACGTCATGAGGAGGCGCCCCAGGTCTTTCTTGTTGGAGCGGCGGCCTGCCGAGGCGAATTGCGCCACTGCGCCTACAGGAGTCGCCTTGGAAGACTGCCCGCCCGTGTTGGAATATACTTCCGTGTCGACGAGCATGATATTGAGGTTATGGTGCATCGAAAGGACGTGATCCAAACCGCCGTAACCGATATCGTACGCCCAGCCGTCACCGCCGTACATCCAAATGGTCTTCTTGACGATGTGTTCCTTGTGGGCGAGGATGTAATCGCGAAGCTCCTTCGCCCTGCCGCTTACATCGGCCTTGGCGAGGGCCGCAATATAAGCCTTACTGAGGCCTTCCGTCACTTCCCCTTCGTTCTTCACGCCGAACGAGTCGAGCCAGGTCTGCGCCGCTTCGGCCAATTCACCGTCGACGAGGGGCAGGAGCTCTTCCGTCTTCAGGCGCAAATCCATGCGCTGCTGATCCATGGACAGGGACATGCCGAGTGCAAATTCCGCATTATCTTCGAAGACCGAATTCGACCATGCCGGGCCGTAGCCGTCGGCATTCGTCGTGTAGGACAGACTCGGCATGGCGGAGCCCCATGCCTGCGTACAGCCGGTCGCGTTGGCAACGAGCATGCGCTGGCCGAAGAGCTGCGTCAGGACCTTCATGTACGCCGTTTCGGCACAACCTGCGCAGGCGCCGGAGAATTCGAGAAGAGGTTGGTTGAACTGGCTGCCCTTGACGGAGAACTTGTCGAAGGTCGTTTCCTTCTGGCTGAGCGTTACGGCAAATTCCCAATCTTCGTGTTCATGAAGCTGCGTGTCGAGAGGTTCCATGACGAGGGCTTTTTCCTTCGCCGGGCAGGCGTTGACGCAGCACTGGCAGCTGTAGCAGTCAAGCGGTGACACCTGGATACGGAAGCCGTATTCTTCCATACCCTTGCCGGTTGCCGGTTTGGTTTCAAAGCCCTGCGGCGCCTTTGCCAATTCTTCCTTCGTCGCCAGGAAGGGACGAATAGCGGCATGCGGGCACACGAGGGAGCAGCGGTTGCACTGAATGCAGTTTTCCCGGATCCACCGCGGCACGACGCTGGCAATACCGCGCTTTTCGTACTTCGTCGAGCCCATGGGATAGGAGCCGTCCGCATAGGGAACAAATTCGCTGACCGGAATATCATCGCCCTTCTGCAGGTTCGACGGTTCGACGATTTTCTTGATGAAATCGGGAATGTTGCGTGTATCTTCCTGCACCGCTTCTTCCGGAAGCTCCGCCCAGGCGGCGGGAACATCGATTTTCACGATACCGTCCACACCGCGGTCAACGGCGGCCTGGTTCATGGAGACAATCTTGTCTCCCTTGGCCATGTATGTCTTGTAAATAGCTTTTTTCATATGTTCCACAGCGTCTTCAATGGGCATGATGTTGGCCAGTTTGAAGAACGCCGCCTGCAGCACCGTGTTCGTCCGGTTGCTGCCGAGGCCGATTTCGCGTGCGATTTTCGACGCGTCGATCGTGTAGAACCGTATTTTTTTCTGCGCGATTTGGCGCTTTACCTTATTGGACAGGTGCGTTTCCAATTCTTCCGGCGTCCAGCTGCAGTTGAGGAGAAATACGCCGCCGTCCCGTACTTCACCGACAATATCGTACGTACTCATGTAAACGGGCTTATGGCAGGCGAGGAAATCCGCTTCCTTAATATAGTAGGTCGCACGGATCGGATTCTTGCCGAAACGCAAGTGTGACTTCGTGACGCCGCCGGACTTCTTCGTATCATATTCGAAGTATGCCTGTACGAACATGTCCGTGTTGTCGCCGATGATCTTGATGGAGTTTTTGTTGGCGCCGACAGTACCGTCCGAGCCGAAGCCCCAGAACTTACAGTTGACGATGCCTTCCGAATCGACCGCCAAGGGCACGTCGGGAATGGAAAGATGCGTCACGTCGTCGTTCAGGCCGACCGTAAAGTGTACCTTAGGCTGCTCCGCGTCCATATTGCGGAAAACCGCATGAATCGAAGCGGGCGGTACGTCTTTCGATGACAAGCCGTAGCGACAGGCGTAAATTTTCGCATGCAGATCCGTATGGCGAACAGCAGCGCAGACATCTTCATAAAGCGGTTCGCCGAGGGCGCCCGGTTCCTTCGTGCGATCCATGACCGTGATCTTCTTCACCGTCTTCGGCAGGGCCGCCACGAAGTGTTCCAACGAGAAGGGGCGATAAAGGTGAACCTGCACATAGCCCGTCTT
Source organism: Megasphaera coli (assembly GCF_900095855.1). Taxonomy (GTDB): domain Bacteria; phylum Bacillota; class Negativicutes; order Veillonellales; family Megasphaeraceae; genus Megasphaera; species Megasphaera massiliensis_A. The sequence goes on from NZ_FMIY01000002.1 coordinate 932,581, forward strand.
CTTGCCCTGCGCGTTCAAGGCGTCCACCGTTTCCTGAATCGCGCCCGTAACGGAACCCATGGCGATGACGACCGATTCCGCATCGGCTGCGCCGTAATAGTTGAAAAGCTTATATTCGCGCCCTGTGAGCATGCTGATTTGCTGCATGTATTCATCGACGATCTGCGGCAGCCGGTCGTACCAGAGGTTGCTCGCTTCTTTGGACTGAAAGTACATGTCCGGATTCGTTACGGTACTGCGCATGACCGGGTGTTCCGGATTGAGGCCGGTATGTTTGAACTGATAAAGCGCGTCTTCGTCGATGAGTTTTTTCAGTTCTTCTTCCGGCAGCATGGAAATTTTTTGAATTTCATGGGACGTGCGGAAGCCGTCAAAGAAATGCATAAACGGCACATGTCCCTTAATGGCCGACAAATGGGATACGGCAGCAAGATCGGCGCATTCCTGAACGCTTGCGCTGCAAAGCATGGCAAAGCCCGTATTGCGACAGCCCATGACGTCGGAATGATCGCCGAAAATGGACATGGTATGGGTCCCGACCGTACGGGCCGCAATATGCAGAACAACAGGCTTCAGCTGACCGGACAGGCGGTGCAGTACGGGAATCATGAGCATGAGTCCCTGCGACGCCGTAAAAGTCGAACAGAGACTGCCCGTTTCGGCCGCACCGTGAACGGCACCGATGGCACCCGCTTCGGACTGCATTTCCACGAGTTTGACGGGCTGGCCGAAGAGGTTCTTGCGGCCGTGTGCCGCCCAGGCATCAACGTGTTCCGCCATCGGCGATGACGGCGTAATCGGGTAAATCGTCGCTACCTCCGTAAAGGCATAAGCCACGTCGGAAGCCGCCTCGTTCCCGTCGAGAGTTTTTATGATTTGTTTTGCCATAGATCTCACTCCTTTTCAGTTTACGTATAACGTTTAACTTTATCTTAATTATAAAGATTTTTATCCATTTGTGTCAAGCATAGTTCTATTTCTATTTTTGCATTATTACTGCCATTCCATTTTCTTTACGCATTCGGCGTATATATTCTCAATTAGATGCAAAAGGGGGAAGTACATTACAGGAATGTACTCCCCCAAGGATGTATACATTTATTCAACTGTTACGGATTTGGCAAGGTTCCGCGGCTTGTCGACATCACAGCCTCTCGTAACGGCCGCATAATACGCGAGCAGCTGCAAGGGAATGACCGCCAAAATAGGGATCAGGAGTTCGTCCGTAGCGGGTACCTTGATGACATGGTCCACATACTTGGCAAGTTCCGTGTCGTCGGCGGCGGCAATGCCGATGACGACGGCATCGCGCGCCTTTACTTCTTTTATATTGCCGAGCGTCTTTTCATACACGGACTTCTGCGTCGCCAGGGCGATGACCGGCACACCTTTGACGATCAGCGCCAGCGTACCGTGCTTGAGTTCGCCCGCCGCATAGGCTTCCGCGTGAATATAGGAAATTTCCTTCAGTTTCAGAGAACCCTCCATGGCCACGTTGTAGTCGAGAGACCGGCCGATGAAGAAAGCGTCTTCATTAAAGCCGTACTTCGTGGCAAAGGTCTTGATCGGCTCCACATCTTCAAAGGTACGGCTCACGTCGTCGGGCAGCTTCTGCAGGGCCGCAATGAGTTCGGCAATCCGTTCGGACGGCTGTGTTCCTTCAATTTCCGCCATGTACAGGGCAAGCATGAAAAAGGCGACGAGCTGTGTCGTATACGCCTTCGTCGAGGCGACGGCGATTTCCGGACCGGCCCACGTATAAATAACCCGATCCGCTTCGCGGGCAATGGACGAGCCGACAACGTTCGTAATGGCCACCGTCTTGGCACCGCGCCGCTTCGCCTCTTTCAGTGCCGCCAAGGTATCGCTCGTTTCACCGGACTGGCTGACGACGACGGTCAGCGTCTTGTCGTCAATAATAGGGTCTTTGTAGCGAAACTCCGAGGCCACGTCGATTTCAACGGGAATACGCACCAGCTTTTCGATATACGTCTTGCCCACGAGACCTGCATGGTAGGCCGTACCGCAGGCGACGATGGAAATTTTGTCGATCGAATCGAGAAAATCCTTATCCCACTTGAGCTCGTCAAAAACGACGGACTTCCCGTCTTTCGCAATGCGCTGCGACATCGTATCGCGCACGGCTTTGGGCTGTTCGTGAATTTCCTTGAGCATGAAGTGCTCATAGCCGCCCTTTTCGGCAGCTTCGGCATTCCAGTTTACTTCAAAAACCTTCTTGTCGATCCGTTCGCCTGCAAAGTTGCACACATCCACGCCGTCCCTGTGAACGACGGCGATTTCTCCGTCATTTAAAATATACGTTCGCCGCGTACGGGAAATGATGGCGGGAATATCGGAAGCGATGAAATTTTCCCCGTTGCCGAGACCGATGACCAGAGGATTGTCCTTTTTCGCGCAAATGAGGCGATCCGGGTGGTCCTTGGAGAGAAATACGAGAGAATACGATCCTTCGATCATGGTCAGGACCCTGTGCACGGCAGCCTCGAAATCGCCGTCATAGACATCGGCCAAAAGATGAACAACCACTTCCGAATCCGTTTCCGACTTAAATTCATGGCCCTTCTTCAGAAGCCCTTCTTTTAAAGGCAAATAATTTTCAATGATACCGTTGTGGACGACGGCAAAGCGCCCCGCTCCGTCCGTATGGGGGTGGGCATTGTTATCGGCCGGACGGCCGTGTGTCGCCCAACGGGTGTGGCCGATGCCGATAGTCCCTTTAGGCACATGACCGTCGATTTTTTCCTTCAGCGCCGCCAAACGGCCGACGCATTTTTCCACGACGAGTTTCGTCCCGTCGATAGTGGCAATGCCGGCCGAATCGTAGCCCCGGTATTCCAACTTGGAGAGGCCGTCCAACAAAAAAGGAGCCGCCTCTTCCTTTCCCACATATCCGACAATACCGCACATACTGTAAAAACCCTCCTTGCAGCTGCGGTTCGCGTTCCTGCCCGAGCCCTTATATACCGCTTTGTCCTCACCGTCACCGCTGAGTTTTAACGGCCTTTATCGACCGGCCCGGCCGAGAGGCATCCGCTGAAACCTCGACAACCTCTTCCTCGTCCTCTCCTCGCGGAGAGCCAGCGCTAAGACAACGTCTTTTCCGTAAAACGGACAGCACACTGCGAACACAAACATATAAAAATAACAGGCAAGGCAACCTGCCCAGCCATCGTGTTTATCATACCCAATACGGCCCCTGTCGTCAAGCTGAGAAACATAATCGACAGGCCGGCCTACCCGCCCGCTTACGCAGTATTGTCACAGTATCTTTTAATGTTATTACTCAGGTTGATTATATTTCAATTAAAATCAAGATTTTTCACATGCCGTTATGATACCGTAATATAGCTTCCGTTATTTCCAAAAATCAAATTTCTTTACTGTCTTTACTTACGTATTATTACGTATTATACTATTTTTTAATAAAGGAACTGCTAACATGAAAATATCTGAACCGGCAAAACTCCTGAGAAAGAACGGTTGTCTAAAACTCCGCAGCGGTTCACGCCACGATATTTGGTATAGTCCCATTACAGGTAATGAATTGCAAATCCCTCGTCACAATGCAAAAGAAGTAAAAACCGGAACTGTTCAAGCTATTTTAAAGGATGCCGGCTTAAAGTAGTATTTTCTTTTTTATTGCCGGGGTCCGTTAGAGGAGTGATCGCTTATGAAGTATATATATCCTGTTGTTTTTACGCATGCCGAAGAAGGAGGGTATTTAATTTCTTTTCCCGATTTTCCGCACATTCATACGGACGGCGAATCCTTGGCCGACGCGTTTTCCATGGCGGAAGATGCGTTGAATTTGTGGCTGTGGCATGCCGAGGAGAAGAGCAAGGAAATACCCGTACCCACTAACCCCCGTGATTTAGCAATAGCCGACGATGACATACTCGCTTTAATCAAGGCGGATACGGCGGAATATCGCAAACACAACGATACGCAGGCTGTAAAAAAGACCTTGTCCATTCCCCGTTGGCTCGACACGCTGGCAAAGGAGAGTAACGTTAATTTTTCCAATGTGCTGCAAAATGCCCTGATGAATGAATTAAACGTAAGTGAAGGACATCCGAAATAGAAGTCGCCGCTTACTGTCTAAATTTCATACATGATGAGAAACATAATCGACAGGCACGCTCATGTTGCAAGCGGCAGCATGAGCGTGCCTGTCCCATTGCCGAAATTTCAAGAATATCGTATCAAATCATATATATTTTGCGCCGAAATGCCGTTCATATACGAACCGATTTGCATCTTTTCCAGTGCCGCCAACAAGTCCTCCCGTTTCAACGGCAGGCCGACAAATTTTTTCTCCAGCTCGGAGATATTTTTATCGCCGAAAAAATCGCCATAAAAGTTGATCGATTCGACCCGGCCTTTATCTACCTGCATATAAACGGTCACCAAGCCTGCAGGAAATTTTTTCTCACGGCGAAAGTTATATGCCGGCGATTTGCCGTAATTCCATTGCCAGGCAGCGAATCTTTTTTCCTTAAGTTTTTTTATATTTTCCCAATCCGCTTCAGTTATTACCAACGGTTCCATATTTTCGTTATCCTTCAGCACTTCCTGCAGCAACAGCTTTTTAAATTGCGCTGCATTAACGGGAATTGATAAATGTGAGTTGACCGATGTCACCCGGCTCCGGACGGACTTGATACTGCGCGATTCATATTTTTTCTTTTTTACCTGCAAAGCACTTGAAAGATAGTCTACGTCGGCATCAACCATAATACAGCCGTGATGCAGCAAGCGCTCTTCATTTACACATTGCGCATTGCCGGAAAACTTCATGCCGTCTATCAGTAAATCATTCCTTCCCGAAAATTCAGCCTTAATTCCCAGGTTGTTCATAACACGTAATACAGGCTCGGCAAAAACAGCGAAGTTAAAATCTCTATCGCGTTGCCGCTTCACAATGAATGAATAATTTATATTCCCTAAATCATGAAAAACGGCACCGCCCCCGGTCAATCTTCTGACGACATGAATATGATGCTCGTCTACAAATTTACAATTTATTTCTTCGACCGTATTCTGATGTTTTCCCACTAATATAGTGTTGTCAATTTGCCATAATAAAAAATAGTCATCCTTCGGCTCCATATATTCAAAAATATAATTTTCCAAAGCCAAATTCAAATACGGATCAGTTGATTTCACTTCTAAATATTTCATCTTATCCCTCTGTTTACTGTTTCTTAATTTAACCGAAGTCGGCAGAGGTTCCTTCCCGGGCTTTATAATAATCATCAACTGCAATGCCGGCTTTATAAGAGCTTCTGACCAGCGGACCGCTTACTACATGCGAAATTCCCGCCGCTTCGGCCATGTTTTTATATAATTCGAATTTTTCGGGCGTAATATACTCCGCAACGGGCACGTGTTCCTCAGACGGTCTTAAATACTGCCCTATAGTAATAATATCCGCTCCGGCGGCCTTTAAATCACGAAACGCTTCTTCCAGATCCGCCGGCGTCTCCCCGAACCCCACCATAATCCCGCTTTTAATTAGCGGCCTGACGGCATGGTTTGCCGCATACTTCAATACCTCCAGCGAGAGGTCGTAGCTGCCAATTGGACGAACGTCGGAAAAGCGGCGCCTTACGGCCTCGATATTATGGTTAAATACAGTCGGTCGGCTGCGCAGTACCAAATCGAGACTGCTCCGCTTCCCCTTAAAGTCGGGTACCAATACTTCTGTCGTCGTCTTGGAGGAATATCGGCGTACGGCCTGTATACATTCGGAAAATTGAAAGGCGCCGCCGTCAGCCAAATCATCTCGCGCAACCGACGTAATAACGACATGCTTTAACCCCAACATCTCCACGGCTGCCGCCAATTTTCCCGGTTCATCCCTATCCGGCGGCAACGGTTTTCCCTTTGTAACGGCACAATATCTGCACGCTCTGGTACACACGCCGCCGAGGATAAGAAAGGTAGCCGTTTTATGACCGAAGCATTCACCGATATTGGGGCAATCGGCGTTCTCGCACACCGTATGTAACTGCAACCGTTTCATCATATTTTTTACGGCAGTATATGTCTCATCATTACAAACCCGTTGCTTGAGCCATTCCGGCTTTTTCATATGAGCAGTCATGTTCCTCACCTCGAACAGCAGGTAGGCTGCGGAAAGGGAATTTATAACCGCTCCCCTGCCGCAGCTCATATCCCTAATTTATTTGCGTTCAGGCGGCCAGTGAATAGATGCTTGGAATACATCCAATGCGGCCTCTCCAATAGCTTCCCCTACGGACGGATGTGCCCAAATCGTGCTGATCAACTCATCCACCGTAGCCTCCAGCCGTATCGCCAAACTGCAGGCGGCAATCAACTCGGTCACACGCGGTCCGTACATATGGACGCCCAAAACCTCGCCGTATTTGGCATCGGCAATAATTTTTATCATGCCTACTCCGCCGTTTTCAATAAGCGATTTTCCGTTTCCCGATAACATGAAGCGTCCTGCTTTATACTCAATCCCTTTAGCGGCCGCTTCATCTTCCCGCAGGCCTACGCCTGCCACTTCCGGTTCCAAGTAAATGCATGCCGGGGCCGTCGCCTCCTCAAACGAGCCTTCACCCCGCATAATGTACTCGACGGCAGCCACCCCCTGTGCCGAAGCGGCATGAGCCAGCATTAGTTTTCCGTTGCAATCGCCGACGGCGAAAATTCCCGGTACGGAAGTCCGGAAATGTTCATCCGTAACGATCCGGCCGCGTTCCAGAACGACACCTGCGTCTTCCAGGCCGATATTCGCCGTTCTCGGCCTGCGTCCGACTGCAACGATAACCGCTTCACCGGTAACGGCAAGGTCTTCTTCCTGCCGTTTGGCATATACGGTCAGCAATCCGTCCTGCCGCTCGATGGACTCGACTTTCGAGTTGACAGCTACTTCAATGCCCCGTTTTTCCAAATCTCCCTGAACGAGAGCCACAATTTCTTTATCCACCGGCGGCAAAATATAAGGCAACGCTTCCACGATTGTGCATTTTGCCCCTACGGCCGCAAACATGGCTGCAAATTCAATACCGATAACACCGCCGCCGATAATGACAATAGACTTCGGAATCTTTGTTAATGCCAAAGCCTGCGTACTGTCAAGCACTCCCGGCAAATCGGCCCCGGGGAGCTTTAAGTATACCGGTTCCGAGCCGGTGGCCAGAATGATATAATCGGCAGTCAGCTCCTCACCGGCCGCATCTACCGTATGGGCATCAATAATACGGCCGTGCCCGGTATATTTTTTTACGCCGTTGGCTTTCAGAAGGCTGTCAACACCGCCGACCAACCGCTTAACAACGGACTCCTTATATTTAACCGCCTCGCTCCAATCAACAGCTGCACCGGTTACATGTACACCCACGGTTCCTGCTTCTCTTATAATCGAATCGTACAATGAGCTGACATGTATCAGCGCCTTTGTCGGAATACAGCCTACATTCAGGCAGGTGCCGCCGACATGGTCTTCTTCAATGACGGATACGTCCGCACCAAGCTGTGCCGCTTTAATCGCGGTTACATATCCGCCGGGACCGGCACCGATAACGATAATACGTTTTTTGCTTTTTTCAGCACTCCTGCCGGACGTCGCCGCAGCCGCTTTTTCAACAGCTTCACCGCTCGTGCCGTCCGTACTTTTTGCGGCGGCTGCGGCAACGACTTCACCGGCGGCACCGATATAGCCCAACACACCCTTTACCGGCAATACATCTCCTTCTTGTGCGACTATTTTCAACAGAACGCCGTCTTCCGGCGCTTCCACGATATTATTGATTTTATCGGTCTCCACTTCGACAATGCCGTCACCTTTTTTGACGGCATCGCCTTCCTGCTTCAACCACTGCGAGACGGTTCCCTCCGTCATCGTCAGGCCCAATTGAGGCATAATCAGTTCACCGGCCATAATTCACGGTCTCCTTTCATCCGTCCGAATAACTGCATTCCTTATAACAGCAACAGCGGATTTTCCATGTATTCCCTCAAGCGCGAGGTTACCAGCCCGGCAGTGGCGCCGTCAATAACGCGGTGGTCATAGCCCAATACGGCATTCATCATAGGCGCAATCACAATTTCCCCGTCTTTAACTATCGGTTTTTCCACTGTCCGGCACACACCGAGAATCACCGCTTCCGGCGGATTGACGATCGGTGTGAAGTGGTCGCAGCCGTACATTCCCAGATTACTGATCGTGCAGGTTCCGCCCTGCATTTCATCCGGTGAAAGCCGCCCTGCTCTCGCTTTTTCAGCCAGCTCGCCTACTTTGTCGTGAATCTGCATTACGCCGAGGCGGTCGGTATTTTTAATGACAGGCACGATCAAGCCGCCGTCAATCGCTACAGCCACGCCCATGTTAATGTCCGCATTGTGGATAATATAGTCATCCGCAAAGCTGTCATTGGCGGCAGTATATTCTTCCAATACACGGCTCAGGGCCTTGATAATCAAATCGGTAAAAGAGAGTTTCTTATCCATTTTCTTAAAGGCCGCTCTCAGCGCCGTCGCTTCCGTCATGTCGATTTCAACCGTATGATGGACATGCGGCGTATTGCGCCAGCCTTCACTCAAGCGTCGGGCAATGACCTTGCGCATGCCTTTTAACTCAGTTTTGTTCGTGTCCTTTGCCGCCGTAGCCGCACTCACGTCAAGCTTCGCGTCAGGCTGCCGAAGCGGGACTTCCGCGGCAGCTCCGGCCGCACGCAAAACATCCTTTTTCATAATGCGGCCGTCCGATTGAACACATCCCGTATCAACACCCAATTCAGCGGCAAGCTTTGCGGCTGCAGGTGAAATACGAACCTTATGCTCTTCTTTATACGCCGACACGTCATCGCCGACGATTCTGCCGTTCGGCCCGCTGCCTGTTACAAGCGCCAGGTTAATGCCGTCTTTTTTTGCTAAAAACCGGGCATAGGGAGTAGCCAATACCCGGCCGTCAACAACGACATTCTGTACCGGAATTGCTCCGCTCAGCTCGGATACGGCGGCCACTTCTTCATTTGCCGCCGCAATTGCGGGCAGATCAAAGGTATCATCAGCTGTTCGCCGTACATTAACCGTTTCTCCGGCAGCGCCGATGATGCCGAGTAAGCCTTTAACCGGCAATACGTCGCCTTCCCGGGCGACTATTTTTAACAAAATGCCGTCTTCCGGAGCTTCTACGATATTATTGATTTTATCGGTCTCCACTTCGACAACGCCGTCACCTTTTTTGACGGCATCGCCTTCCTGCTTCAACCACTGCGAGACGGTGCCCTCCGTCATTGTCAGGCCCAATTGAGGCATAGTCAGTTCACCGGCCATAATTCAGTTCCTCCTTTATTTCGGTCAATACACCTTTTCAGATTATGTTTCCTTATTTATTCCCGGACTGAAGCTTACCCTTTTTGGGCAGGGACAACATGACCAGTCCCGAAATGATCAGCATGCCTCCGAGTGCCCAATAGCCGGCATCGGTTGATCCCGTAGTCTGCTTAATAACGCCCAGCATATAGGGCCCCAAGTATCCTCCCAAATTTGCGATGGAGTTAATCATTGCCGTAGCACCGGCCGCCGCCGCACCGCTGAGAAAAGTCGTAGGTACGGACCACCAGGTTCCCATTGCCGAATACACGCCGACAGCCGTAACGGAAATGAAGATCAGGCTGAGAATGCCTGTATGAATAAACGGAGCGCAAATCAACCCGAAAGCGCCTAAAAACATGCAGCCTGCAATGTGCCAACGAACTTCTCCGGTTTTAGAGGAGTGGTGCCCGATAATAATTTGAGCAATCAATGCCGCTCCCATGGGAAATACAATGGCAATACCCACTAATGCCGGTGACCAGCCGGACACGCTTTTGAGAACCTGTGGCATCCAGAAATTGAAGCCCCAAAAGCCGGTAATCCAGGTAAAATAAATTACACATAACCGCCATACTTTCTTATCCGTAAGAGCCTGCCAAATCGTATACTTTTTAGCTTTATCCTTTTCCTCTTCTTCCGCTGCAATAGTTTCTTTTAAATACTCTTTTTCCAGCGGCGAAAGCCAATTAACCTTATCCGGCCGATCTTTAACCCAAAACAGGAACACGAATGTAAAAACCACGGCCGGAACGGCTTCCAGCAAGAACAGGCATTGCCAACCGTAAAGCCCGAACAAATTCAGTTCCAGCAATATTCCGGCAATGGGCGCGCCTATGATAGCCGCGATCAAAAGAGAGGTCAACATTAAGGAAATAGCTGCCGCCCGCTCCCTGCCGAGGAACCACCGCGGAAACAATACGGCGTAAATTACCGGATACAGGCTGGCTTCACACGCACCGAGCAAAAACCGGAACAAATAAAAATGCCACGGTGCCGTCATGAATGCCAACAATCCGCACACAATACCCCATGTAAACATAATCCGGGCAATCCATTTGCAGGCATCAAATTTCGCCGCAATTAAGGAGCCGGGAATTTCAAAGAAAAAGTATCCCAAGAAAAACATACCTGCACCGGCGCCGAATATTTCAGGCGTGAGCCAATCCAACTGCTGCGCCATCGTCATGCCGGCGTAAGCAATATTTACCCGGTCTATAAAGGCAATGACGGAAACCAGAAAAACGGGAAGAATAATATGAAGCTTCCTTCTGCGGTCTAAACCGGCAAAATCAATACCGCTGTATTTCGGATCCATAAAAATACATCCTTTCTGTCGATTATTTTTATAAAAATAAATTATTTTCCGAGCATGTCCTTCACGGCCCTGCAAATATCTTCCGGCTCAATTTTCACCAATCGTTCCAGCGTCGGCGCATACGGAATCGGTACGAACGGTGCCGCTAAACGGACAATAGGCGCATCCAGATAATCGATCATTTCTTCCGCGGCACGCGCGGCAACTTCCGCACCGACGCCGCCCTGCTTTACCGCCTCGTGTACAATCATGAGCCGTTTTGTCTTTTTCAGGGATTGATACACCGTATCCATATCAAGCGGAGAAATCGTTCTTAAATCTATGCATTCAAGAGAAATACCGTCTTTTGCCAATTCGTCCGCCGCCGTCAACACATGGTTCATATAAAAGGAATAGGATACAACCGTTATATCCATCCCCTCTTTGGCTACACGGGCTTTGCCGATAGGTGTCAGGAATTCACCTTCCGGTACATCTCCTTTCATGGAAAACAACCGTTTATGTTCAAAATACAGTACAGGATCGTCACTGCGAATCGCAGCTTTCAACAACCCTTTGGCATCTGCCGGGTTGGACGGGATAACGACCTTGATGCCGGGAATGTGCATGAACCAAGCTTCAACGCATTGCGAATGCTGTGCCGCGCCGCCCCGTGTCATGCCGTCGGGAGCACGCAATACAAGAGGCACTTTTGCCTGGCCGCCGAACATATATCTGGCCTTTGCCATTTGGTTGAAAATTTCATCCATAGGCACGCCGATAAAATCGGCAAAATGCATATCTACAACCGGCCTCATACCGGCTAACGCGGCACCGACGCCGCCGCCGATAATAGCGGTTTCCGAAATAGGCGTATCACGAACGCGGTCATTCCCGAATTCTTCGGCCAAGTCTTTAAACTGTCCGAAAATACCGCCTTGCCGCGCAATATCTTCACCCATCAAAAATACATTCTTGTCCCGTTGCATTTCTTCACGCATTGCTTCCTGCGTCGCTGCGGAAAATGTAATCTGCCTCATATCCATGCCCTCCTGTATCACCTGTTTATCTGCCTATTCACAATAATAGTTTTCCATCAGTTCCGATTCTGCCGGGTACGGTGCCGCCATCGCTTCCTGTACGGCTTCTTCCACCAGGGCCTTCGCCTTTTGATCAAGCTCGTCCAACTCGGCCTCGGTAAGCCACTTTTTACCGGTAACGACGGCACGGAAATTCTGCAGGGGATCGTCTTTAGTGAAGTGTTCTTGTACTTCCTCTCTGGTGCGGTATTTTTCCGGATCCCCCACAAAATGCCCCTTTATGCGGTATGTTTTTAATTCCAGCAAATACGGGCCTTTACCGCCGCGAACATACGCGACGGCTTCTTTTGCCGCTTCATATACTGCAAAAAAGTCATTGCCGTCAACGCTTTTACCGGGCATATCGTACGCCGCGGCCCGAACGGCGATATCTTCGACCGAGGTGGTGGTTCTATACGGAGTCGTTGACGCCCATCGGTTCATTTCGCAAACATAAAGTACGGGCAATTTCCAAACGGAAGCCATATTGCAGGATTCGTGGAAGGTCCCGCGGTTGGATGCGCCGTCACCGAAGAAGGCAACGGCAATTTGTTCCGTCCTTTTCAATTTCGCCGCCAATGCCGCCCCCATGGCCAGGTTATAGCCTGCGCCGACAACGCCGTTGGCACCGAGCATACCGATAGAAAAATCGGCAATATGCATGGAACCGCCTTTGCCGCGGCAATATCCGGTCTCTTTCCCATATAATTCCGCCATCATCTTCTTTATATCCGCCCCCTTGGCCAGGCAATGACCGTGGCCGCGATGGGTGCTTTCAATATAATCATCCGTGCGGAGATTCTCGCATACGCCTACACCGCAGGCTTCTTCACCGATGTATAAGTGAGTAAACCCCGGTAATTCACCGGCAAGGAAAATCTCTTCCACCTTCGTCTCATACGCCCGAATGGTCGTCATTTTGCCGTATGCTTCCAACAAAAACGCCTTATCATATTTCTTCATGCTGCGCTCACTCCTTTTCGTTTATCTTGTTCGCACTCGTCAAAGAATTAATCAAACAGGTCTATTGTTTGCAAATGTCCGGACAATACATGCCGTTCCCGCTCCGTTTGGCCGAAATCCTTAATAGCTTCCGCCAACTTTCGGAGACCGTGTTCCCCCCTTTCCGTCCTGGGAATGTGATATATGAAAACATGCTCCGGCGAAACATGCCGTAACCATGCTTTACTGCGGCTGTCCGCATAAGCCAACGGATTAATAAACACTCCCTTTACTTTGTTTTTTACAGTCAGTGCCAACAGCTTTTCAGCCGGACAGGTCGTATCGGCGTCACCGAGAAAGATAAAACTCTCCTCTCCGATATTGAGAACCGGGCAATAATGCGTTATATCAAAAATCGGCTCTCCCATATGATGCGAACGAAAAAAAGCGACATTCACGTTACGGCCCAACCGGTGAAAAGAGCTTTTCGAATTGCCGCCCTCTACATAAATGATGCTTGTCCCGTATCGTCCCGATGCAATCGCCCGCGTATCTTCATAGGGCATTCCCGGATTACCCGCTTTAGGGATATATACTTGCTTTACTTTGTTATTCTGCAGGTATCGCTCCGTCTGAAAAGCATCAAAATGATCTTGATGACGATGGGAAAATAACAGGAACTCGATATTCCTGAACCTGTCGCCGTCTCCCCTGGCAGCCCGTAAAATCTCTGCCGGCCTGTCGCGGAAAAATTCGTTTACGCCGTAAATTCCGTCTATCAAAAACGTATGTCCGCCGGCCTCCAAATAAATACCTGCGTTACCTACCGTCGTTATTCGCATGGCAATTCACTTTATCCCCGACCTGCGCGTGTCCCCATCTTTTCTTCAAAGTATTTAATCATTCCGGCCTGATCGATATCGATATAGCCCTTATCTTTCATCCAATCCATAATTCGCAGCGTAACATCGGTCACCGGCAAATCGATGCCCAATGTGTGCGCATATGCCTTTGCATTGAGGATATCCTTGCGGTGAACGGCAATCCTCGCCCCCGGTTCATAATCGTGGGCAATAATTTTAGGCACCTTGTTTTCATACAAAGGCCCTCCCGCAAAGCCGGTCCTGGTGGCATCGAAGGTCGTCCGTAAATCAATGCCGGCCTTGGCGGCAAAGGCGTATCCTTCCGCAATGGCCGCCAAATATGCTCCGGCAATCGTATTATTAATAAGCTTCGTAATGCTGCCGCTGCCGACACCGCCGGTATGTACCGGATTTCCCATGCACGCTAATAACGGCTCTATACGTGTGAACACTCCCTTTTCGGCACCCGTCATAATAGCTAACGTACCGTCGGCCGCCTTGGGATTGCCGCCGCTCACGGGTGAGTCCGCCAAGAACATACGGGCTCCTTTAACTTCTTCATTCAGTTCCGAAATAATATGCGGCGCCGTGGAAGAGAGGTCTATGATTACTGTTTCGGGAGCACTCAGCCGTACGGCCTCCCTTACGGAATGAATAACGGTTTCATGAGTCGGAAGCATTTGCATTATGACGCTGCAGGTCTTATATATTTCTTCCGGCTCCGCTGCCGTGTGCCCCCCGGCTTCTTTGAACAATTGCATTTTTTCGTCAACCACATCGAATCCGTATACGGGACAACCGGATTTCTTAACGAGATTAACCGCCATCAACAGTCCCATAACACCCAATCCCAAAAAACCGATTCTTTCGTTCCCTGCTTCCGCCACTTTGCTTACCTCCTCGTATGCAGTACTTTTCATTCCGGATTATCATTTTATAAATTACCGTTTGTTATTATCAGGCTACCATAATATAAAGTTGCCGATTGTATAAATTGATACACTTTTCAACTTTTTCTTTTCATTAATACAGTTTTTCAGTACGTATATATAAAATATTATTGTTATTTTTATCACTATCTGTTACTTTTTATTTACTCAATATTATTCTCAATACATTGACTTATTTCTACCGTTACGGTATAGTTAATTACAAATAATCATGTATTGATTTTGTTTTCGTGATTTATTTATATGGAATCTGAAAATGAATACAGCCGATTTTCGTACAGTAACTGCCAATCTTATAAATGTATTCAAGCAATACGGACGCGAAGAGCGGTATACAAACGGGCAAATAATCTTCATCCGGAATGAAGAAGCGAAAAATCTCTACTTTATTCAAAGCGGACTGATTCGTGTATACTTGCCCTATACGGACGGAACGGAAAGAACGCTGTGCTACTTCTCGGGAAATACGATTATCGGAGAAGATGCATTTACGTGCCCGTCCCTGCGCATTGTCTGCACGAATTCCCTATTTAACACGCATGTATACAAGCTTTCTGCAGATGAACTCATTCGCCAGGCCATGCAAAGCAAAGAGCTTATTCGCGGAATCCTGTCTTTCTTCATGCACAAAATCACATTGCTGCACAGCTGGATATTTTATGCCCAATTCCCGAAAAACGAAGAAAAATTGGCCTGTCTCTTATACACACTTTCTTTATCCGAGCCGGCAATACAGCTGTCGCACCATCAGCTCGCCTCCGTTACGGGGATGAGCCGCATTACGACAACGCGCATATTGAATTCATTTGCCAGGAAAGGCCTGATTTCCGTGCGGTATAAAAAAATCGAAATATTGGACCGGAAAAATTTACGTTATATTTTTAAAGACAAGGGCTTCTATTAATTCATTACATACAAAAAAGCCGGACAGTACCACGTGTTATGCACGTAACACTGTCCGGCTTTTCATTTACAAAATCTTACAGATTCGTTTAATATGTACGCAAACAGGCACGCCTGCCGTTTCCGGTATGGCGTGCCTGCCTGTTTCTGACAGCATTTGTTGTATGTTAGAGGAGTGTGCTGTCCTATATAAAGATGGGATTTTAGAATTTATACGTCGCCTGAATGCGCGTGTAGTCGCCGAGCTTGAAGCTTTCCGGCCCGTAGAGCGTATCGCGCCTGCCGATGCCTTTGGCATCGAACGTATAGAACGCCTCGATGAGGAAGTCCTTCGCCGGCACGTAACCTGCACCGAGTGTAAAGCTTCTGATGCCGTCCAGATACCGGTCGGGCACGCTTTCCGTACCGTTGCCGCCGAGGAAGGAGCCGTGTTCAAAATACTTGTAGTCCGCGAAAGCGTTCCACGAACCCTTCACGTTCGTGTCGGCCTTGCCCACGTCGAAGCGAAGCACCCAGAACGTCGGTGCCGAACCGCCGCCGGTGTAAGCGCCGTAGGCGTCGCGGCCGCCGTGGAAATAACGACCCGTATCGGCCCGATTTACGCCCCAGTCAAAGGAGAGGACGGATCCGCCGATTTTATACTGCGCGCCCAAACCGAAGACGTTGGCCACACTTAATTCCTTCGTTTTTACACGGTAGCCGTTTCCGGACGAACGGAGATACCACGCCGCAAGACCGAGATTATCGCCCACCTTCCGCCGCACCTGCACGTAAGCGGCGCGGTCGATTTCGGGAATGATATCACGTTTGACGAAAGATCCGTCCGTCAAAATAATCTTGGGAAGCTCGCTCAGCGGTATGGGCGCACCGTCAGTCGGATGGTAATTTGTTCCGAACTGTTCCACTTCTGCTCGTCCCATAAAGGCCGCATACATAGAATCCCATACTTCCCGTTCCGTCAGATCCCGGCCGTCTTTATCCGTAAAGATCACGGTCTGACCGTGCTTGCTGTAATTGAGCTTAATGGCGTCCGTATAGGACTTGAAGTAGTCGTAGAGCTTCGCCTTGCCCGCAGCCATATCGGGGTTGAAGATATCTCCCCAGCTGACGGGACGCACGTCATAGCCGAGTTTGCGCAGCTTTGTCGCATTACCGTATATCCAAGACATAAGCTCACCATCGTCCATGTATTGATATGCATCTTTCCCTAAATCATGGTGAAGCGCATTATTCAGGTCCGAAGCGCTGAAAATCGTAATACCGGGGATATCGCTTACCTTGCCCCACACACCCAGCCTATTAACTTCATGTTCCGGCGCATACATTTGTCCGTATTCCGGTGAGTCCACGTACATACCTGACGGTGTATCTACAGGCCAGGCATACTTGGCTTTTAAGAAAAAGTTATGATAGAAGTCATAGCCACGCTTATTTCTACTTACCATATCCTTGCCCAAGTTCTTACGGATCTCATTGAGCTCCGTAAGGACCTTGAGCCGCGCATCGGCGATTGCTACGGGATCTGTCAAGCCGTCACCGGCATGTTTCAACTTATTTTTATAGTCAATATTCGCATTCGTCCAATCCATGCCCGGCGCGGTCGTGCCGTTAATGAGTTCGTCGTACGTCGGTGAGCGGTAGAATTGCCCCTTTTCGGCATGCGTATAGGCCGAGTCCGTAATGCCCGTACTGCTGCTGAAATCACCGTAACCGATGCGGACCTGCGTCTTTTGATCGGTCCACGTCGTGCGGACGCCCGTATAATCTTGTCCGAACCAGTAGCCCGTGACACCCATCCGTTCCGTCAGGCGTCCTGCCGTAAAATCCCACTTGCCGGTGCGGCGGTTGAGTTCGGCCCGTTCGAGACGCACGTCATGAAGGTCGCGCTTATCGGCAACGGCATACCGCGTGTCGCGAACACCCGTCGACCCTTCGACGAGGAGATTCGTCTTTTCGTCAAGCTGCGCGTCCAGACCGAGGCGCAGACGCTGTTCCAGGCCGTGACGGGGACGGTTCTTCAAGCTTTCCACGGCACCGTCGTCACTGCTGCCGGTCGTCATCGTATAGCCCGTGCGGCGGCCCGCATCGTCGTAAACAGGCGTCAGGAAAACAAGTTCCCGCACGCCTGCCGTTTCGACACCGCCGTGCATGTTGCTGCGCACGCGGTAATCGCCGATAAAGTCGATATCGCCTTTCTTGCGTCCCGCATCCTTGTCGGACGGTCTCGTAAGGAACCGGTCCGCCGACGCGACGGCCGCATCCGTATAGACGGCGGCATCCGTTTCGCTTCCCGCCGCAGCAGCCTTTTCGGCTTTCTTCTTGGCTTTGGCCGCCGCTTCCGCCGGCGTGTCTACACCGAACTTGATGTTTGCTCCAATACGGTACAGGCGATCCTGGTAGGCCCTGTCATCATCGCGGTGGTTAAAGATATTGTCTACGCCGACATAGACCATCATGTCCTTGCCGAAATTCTTTTGCACCATAAGGTTCCAAATGCCGAAGGTTTTCTTCTTATAGTCCGCCTTTTTCTTGGCCCACGTGCCCGTTGCGGCATCATAATCATCGTGCGTATATATTGTGTTGATGGAATTGCTGTCGAGCATGTGGATGTAGTAGTCGCCCCAGAGAGCGGCCTTCCAGCCGTGCGCCTTGTCTTCATAGTTAAGGCTGATATCCACCTTGTGCTGCGGCCGGTCGAGGAGCTGCCGCGGCATGTCGGGATCACTCTTGTTGACGGCATGGAGCCAGGCGTAGCCGAGTTTGGCGGACCAGCGGTCGTTGAATTTCTGCTGCACTTCCGCTTCAAAGCCCGTAATTTCGGCGCGTCCGAGGTTCTTAAAGCTGTAAATCCGGTCCGCGTCGAGGGCGCCCTGTCCGGAAATATAGCTGCCGAAGTTGATGAGCTGCCCGACGAAATAGCTCGTCATGTAATTGTCAATGCGGTTGTGGAAGAGCGACGCACGGCTATAGGTCTTGCGGCTTTCCCCTTCTATAGAAATATCGAAGTTGACCGACTTTTCCGGCTTTAAATTCGGGTTGCCGATCCAGTACCAGCCGTAGTTGGCACCGCCGGAAGAGCCGTACATTTCCCAGTTGTAGTACAGTTCACCCAAACCGGGCGTGGCGTAGCCCGTACCGACGTTGAATTTCAAACGCCTGTGCGCATTGCCGCCTAGATTGTGCGTCATGCCCAGGTTTGCCGTCAAATGACTGCCGAATTTATCGCTGTCATCGACGCGTAAAACCGGCGTAATGATAGTATCCTTATTTACCTGCCACATGTCCTGCACAAAGGCATAGCGTTTACGCAGGCGCGCTTCGCCGCCGCTGACGAGGTTTTTCCGTTCATTAAAGGCCTGCATGAAGGTCTTGCCGTTGTATACGGGCCGCACCGTATCTTCACCGTAATCATCAAGACCGAGATACAAATTAACGATATCACGATAATGTGTATCATATCCCGGGTTCTCCGCTTCGAGCTGCGCCTGAAAGGCGTCGTGTGCCGGCCCTGCCGTAAGGAGGCGATTATACGTGTCCCGCGTAATGGTACCGTCATGCAGCGCCTTAGCCAGACTCGCTGTATATGTGCCTGCCGGTACGTATCCCCATTTTTCATATTGATACACGGCTATAGGCGTCAAAGTGCTCCCCATGCCGGAGTCGATGTAAATTTCCGGCGACTTGCCGTTAAATTCTTTCATGGCTTCATACGTAATGGGCGGTGCCGTATCGCTGTTGTAGTATTCCTTGTTTTTATTCCAGTTCAGCGTCCCGTCGGCACCGGTCGTAAAGAGGTAGTCGTGGACACTCGACTCGGGCACGTTTTCACTGTCCGTATAGAGGTTCTTGTCATAGTCCCACGGGTTAATGCTCTTGAGCCACTTTTTCGGTGCGTTCTTGAGGCGTGTCCCGTCGGCCCGTTCATCCGTATAACCTGCACCGTAGGTCAATAAGTGCTTGTCATTTACGGCCGTATTAACTGTCCCCTTCACATCGAGCTGCTTATGTTTCAGCCAGTCGACGGCGGACAGACCGTTTTCGCCCATGTAACTCGTAAAGCCGGCGCCGAAGTAGCTCGTCTTGGTCGTGTCGTTTTCCTTCATCTTGCCGTACATGACGTCGATTTTCCAGTCGGACTTCTTATTTTTGCCGCTGTACGTCAGGGCATACGTATCACGACTGATGTCGCGTGAAAATATCCGCATCGGCTCGAAAGCGGCGCCTATGGGGTTGGTCTCGGTCTTGCTGCGCCGCTCCATATCTTCTTTTTCGTGCATGATAC
The DNA here is from genome assembly GCF_900095855.1 of Megasphaera coli. GTDB lineage: Bacteria > Bacillota > Negativicutes > Veillonellales > Megasphaeraceae > Megasphaera > Megasphaera massiliensis_A. The sequence continues at coordinate 952,266 of NZ_FMIY01000002.1, forward strand.
GAAAAGCGAGTTTATTGTTTTTATTCAACTCGATTTCGGCGGCAGCACCAATGTTTTTGATGTCACCGTAGTAACGCAGGGACGGCTTGAAATCACTCGTCCAGATACCGCTGCCACCACTGATACTGCCGATGGAGCTTGAATAGGCGAGGCGATCCGAGTAGACAGGGAGGATATCACGCTTGCTGCCGAAGATGCTGAACTTCACGTTGCCTATCTTACCCGTGTCGGCGCGCATATAGTAGTTGGACGGCCACGTATTTCTGTTTTCGTCCGTGCCGTCATGATTGTGGTAACGAGCTTCCGCATTGAGCTGAAAGGACGGGTTCTTCGACGGCGCCTTCGTAATGATGTTGATAACCCCGCCGATGGCGTCGGGTCCGTATTTTGCGGTCGCTGCGCCGCGAATGATTTCAATGCGCTCAATATTTTCCGCACCTATGCGCATCGCTTCGTCGCTACCGCCCATGTACTTGGATACGTCACTTAATACCTGCTGGCCGTCTACAAGTATGAGCGTATGACGCGGATCGGCGCCGCGGATGGATATACCTACGCGCCCCATGGCATCGATGGTGCGGGTCACGCCGGTCTCGCTGAAGATAATATCTTCTACGGACTTGGCCTGCTTTTCTTCAATATCCTTCTTCGTAATAATCGTCGTGCTCTGAGATTCGTACTTTGCCGCTTCCTTAGCCGCGTCGGCCGCTACGACGATATCCCCTGTCGTAACGTGAGTGTCCCCCCCCTACAGGACTGTCCGCCGCACAGACGGGCAGAGCCAGCCAAGTCAGGACGGCACACTGCAGGAGAAGATACTTCGTCTTCCTGTTTACGTGATACTTCATACTTCCGTTCGCCTCCCTCATGTTTTTGTCACAGTTTTTTTGTTTCGGATATAGGTTCTTTATATTTTATATTGAGTATAAATATCACTGTTTTTATAATATCTAAGGATTGTTGTCCTTTCCACTCCATTCGGACCGAAAATAATCCAATCGGACAAAAATAATATAAATTCTCATATCTTTTTCGCATAAAAACCGGTCCACCTATACGCTCAGCAAATCCATCCGTCCTGCACGGGCGCACAAAAAAACAGACACGCCATATAACGTGTCTGTCCGGTATTTTTTCCTTTAAAAGGAATACGGAATTTTGTACTATAATACTTTTTGCACCAACGCTTCCTGTAATACCTGCGAGAAGTTCAGTCCCTTATCCAAAGCCCTGTCATTAAGCCATGACGGGATGGTAAGCGTCTTCTTGACGGATTTTGCATGCTTACCCAAATCTACGTCAGCCTGTACCAAGGTTACGTAACTGTTCGACTCATGGCAGACAATAGGCTTACGATCATCAAAGGGCGGCAAAGTCCTTCCTCGCTCCAACGTATCAATGACAAACAGCTCCAATGATTCAACGGCATTTGCCATGAGGTCATTTAAATCATCACCTTGTGTAAATACGCCGTCCAACGTCGGAAACTCCGCCCACAACCCATCATCATCATGATGAAAAATTGCCGGATATATAAATTTCATATCAGTTCCTCCTACCGGCTACTTCAGCCCTGCTTGTTTTAAAATTGCATTTTCCAAGCCTTTTTTCATATCTTTTCCGTGTACCGGAATCGATATATATTTACCGGCTTTGCTTAAACGATGATGACTTCCACGTTACCGCTCGTGCTGCCATCCGTTTTCTATTAAAAGTTTCAGTAAATCTCTATCTTTCATTATCAGCCTCCAATATTAGATTAACACGTATACACGTGCTAATCAATATAGTTTTAATTGAATTTGTTTGTCAAAAAGTCTGATAACATGTCCGTATCATCCAACTACCGGCATATTAAACAACGCATAACACAAACCAGGGGCACTCACATCACACGGTGATAGGAGTGCCCCTGTCTTTAGAGAGTGTATTTAGATTAAACGGGCTTAGAAGTCCGCTTTCCACAAGCCGTGAAGGTTGCAGTATTCGTAAACCGTACCGGACGGGGAATCACAAACTTCGACAACCGGTTCTTCGCCGGGCTGCAAGTATTTAAATACGAGGCGGCCTGCCGATTCTACGGCAATCCAGGCAATGTGGTGTTCCGCCAACATGGGATGCAAAGCGGAGCCTACTTGAATATGGAGTACGCCGTTCTTTCTTGTCACGACGGGAACATGCTTTTCCTTTGCCGCATCGGTCGTATTGGCAATAAGTTCTTTTGCGCCCGAACAGGCTTCTTCACCGTTCAGGCTTACGAAAATCGCTTTATTTTCTTCATTTTGATAAAATTTAACCATCTCCGGTTCCTCCATTCGATAATTATAATCAATAATTATTATTTGTTATATTTATTATAAATTATTTTCGTCCCTTTGGCAAGAGGCAAATAAAAAAGAATCTCCAAAGAGATTCCTTTTTATTCCCTGTATCTCACTGTATGCCGTAAGCGGCATTTTCCAAGATAAGTGTGGAGACGACGGCACCTATGCCGCCGGGAACGGGGGTATAAGCCGCCGCTTTTTGCGTCGCCTCTTCGCTCACGTCGCCGACGGTCTTGCCGTCCGCACGGTTAATGCCGATGTCAATAATGACCGCACCGTCCTTCACCATGTCGGCCCTCACAAAACCGGCCTTGCCGACGGCGGCAACAAGAATATCCGCCTGTCTCGTGATACGTGCCAGGTCTTTTGTTTTGCTGTGACAGATCGTTACGGTCGCGTCCCGCTTCAAGCAGAGATGGAGAAGCGGTTTGCCGACGACCGTGCTGCGGCCGATGATGACAACGTGCCTGCCGTGCAAGGTAATGCCGTTGTCATCAAGGACAGTAATAACGGCCCGGGCCGTACAGGGGGCAAAAGCCTTCCGCCCCGCCAAAAGATACCCTTGGCTCGCCGCGGTCTGACCGTCCACGTCCTTTTCCGGCACGATGCAATCGACAATGCGGCGCTCATCATACTGCTTCGGCAGGGGCAAAAAAGGCAAAATTCCCGAAATGTCGCCGCACCGGCTGAGTTCACTTACAGCCCGAACGAGTTCATCCTCCCCTGTTCTTTCTTCATAGACACAGAGCACGGTCTCCATACCGACGGCGGCAGCCGCCTTTTGCACGGAGGCGGCATAAAGGGCCGAAGCCTCGTCCGAGCCTACGAGAAAAAGTGCCAATTTACGTGTCTTTCCGTACTTTTTCAGTTCTTTCAAATAGGCGCTGAGCTTTTCCTTGTGAAGAGCCGCCGTTTTTTTTCCGTCCAATATGGTCATCGGTCTTCCCCCGTCTCCTATCTTGTAAATGACACGTATACGTCGCTGCCCGCTTCCACGTACGTGCCGGCTGCCGGCGATTGGTACACGGCCTCGCCCGTCCCGTTCGGCACAAAGCCGAGGCCCGCTTCGTTCAGCCATGTATTGACATCGCGCGAGTCATAGCCGAGAAAGCTCGGCAATAAAATACTGTCACCGCTCTTCGTCACCGGCGGCAGGGACAGCCGCGGGCGCCCTGTTTCTTTAGGCAGAACCGGGTCGAGAAGAGATTTTTCCGTCGGCCGTATACCCTTAATGCGCACAATGTCCGTCATAATATCTTTGAATATAGGTGCCGCAACCTGCGCGCCGTAGTAAATTCCCGACGGATTGTCGACGACGATGAGGACGACGTACTGCGGATCTTCCAGGGGACCGAAGCCGACGAAGGAGCCGATGTACTGCCCTTCGGCATAGCCCGTCCCTTCTGAATTCAGACGCTGTGCCGTCCCGGTTTTGCCGCAGAAGGAATACCCGTCTATTTTAGCGTTCAAGCCGCCGCCGGAGCTGATTTCTTCAGCCATAATACGGCTGATAATCTTGCTCACGTCGGCACGTATCGGTTGGCCCGCCTGTACGGGTTCGGTCTTCTTGTAAACGGAGCCGTCGGGATTGTCGATTTCCTTGATGACGAAGGGTTTCATCATCCTGCCGCCGTTGGCCAGACCGCCGAAGGCCTGCACCATTTGCAGGGGCGTTACGGCAATACCTTGACCGATGGCCATAATGGCCGTATCGACGCGGCTCATCGTTTCGGGATCAAAGAGGATACCCTCGCCTTCACCGGGAAGCTCAATGCCCGTAATTTTGCCGAAGCCGTACTTCTCGGCATATTTCGTAAGTGTCGGGCCGCCCGTACAGAGACCGATTTCGGCCATGCCCGTGTTGATGGAGAACTTCAGTATGTCCTTCAGCGTCACATTGCCCATGCCGCTTTCGTCCCAGTTGTGAATCGTCCTGTCGTCGACATTGATATAGCCTATATCATGATATACCCTGTCTTCCGTCCACTTCCCCGAATCGAGGGCGGCGGAGGCCATGATCGGCTTAAACGTCGATCCCGGTTCGTAGAGGTTGACAACGGCCCGGTTCTTATAAGCAGCCGCATCGCCTTTGCCGTACTCATTGGGATCGAAGTTCGGACGGCTCGCCATGGCCAATATTTCACCGGTTTTCGGATCCATAACAATGACGGCCGCCCCCTCGGGGTGATGCCGCTTTACGACTTCATCAAGCCCTTTTTCGGCAATATACTGAATTGTACTGTCAATGGTCAGGCTGACGGACCTTTTCTTATCCGGCAAAATTCGCTCCAAAGCCGAGTCGAAGATGGGCACGTTATTGCTGTCCGTCGTAAGGCGTAATTTTTGCGTATCGCCGCGAATTTCATCATCCAGAATCATTTCGATACCGTCGAGTCCGCGGTCGTTGTCGCCGACAAAACCGATAAGCTGTGCCGCCAAGGTCCCGTTCGGATAGTAGCGCCTGTTTTCATCGACAAAGCGCAGGCCTTTAAGTTTTTTTTCGGCAACGACGGCCTTCAATGCCTCGTACTTGTCGTTATCCATGGTCCGGTCGAGCCAGACGAAGGCCGTGTCCCGGCTGAGGCGTTCTTCAATGTCCGCTTCTTTAATACGCAGATAAGGTGCCAAAATCTTTGCCATTTCAGCCGGCGATTTTTCCGTCATCGTCGGGTCGGCGTAAAGCGACTTTGCCATTTCGCTGATGGCCAGTACCTTGCCGTCCCGGTCCAGAATCATGCCGCGGGGCGACTGAATCTTGCGGTCCGCCTCGCTTTGCATGCCCACCCGTTCGGCATATTCTTCACCGTTGACAACCTGAATCCAAATGAGCCGCGTTGCCAAAAAAATAAAGAGTCCGCACAAGACGGCACAGCATTTGACGAGGCGCTTGTGCATATTCGGCTTATTCTTTTGTGTCGACTTTTTTGTATTTATCATTTGCATCCTCAGCCAGACCGTGACGTTTCATCCATTTATATGCCGCAGCAGCGCACGTATCGGCATCGTTATGTGCATGACCGTTCTGCACGCGCCGTAAAAAATCGCGTAAAAAATCGCCCGTACGGCAGCCGCAGCATGTCGGCACACGGCGGTCATAATCGAGATCCTTCGTCCCTACCGGCATGGCCGCGGCTGCCTGCGCCATGTATTCACCGAAGGACTCCGTACCGCCCGTATCCGAGTCGGGCCGGCAGCCCTTCGCATCGGCTGCGGCCAAGACAGCCGCCTGCCGTACGGCTTCCACAAGGTCTTTCGTAGTGTGAAAGGCCTTGCCGAGCGCTTCGCGGCGCAGCCATTTGTTTACATCGCCCTGCCCCGTATTGGCAAAGTAGTGAAACTTCATATGCGTTTTGACGAGCCAGGCCACGCGGGCCGTCATGTATTTGCCGCAGCCCCACCGCCTCATGACCTCCGCCGCCAGGCGCGCACCTTCCCTGTCGTGACCGTAGTCCGTATAGCGGCCGTCTTTGACGCCGCGAATGCCAGGCAGGCCCTTGGCCATGTCGTGAAAGAGGGCGGCGTACCGCAGTGTCAAATCCGCCGGCGTATGAGCCACGACGGCAAGTGTATGATTCCACGCGTCAAAGACATGATACGGCCGGGATTGCGGCGTTTCCGGCAGGTGCGCCAGCTCCGGCAGGATGGGAACCTCCCGGTACACGCCCTTCTCTTTGCGTCTGCACGAGCAGCTGCCCAAGCCGGAGCGGACGAGAATATCCAGCCCCTTATAGGCGGCAGGCGTCACGAGAAGACGCTCCGTCTCGCCGACGACCCGTTCGACGGAAAGACCGGCCACGCGCGGAAAGGCCTTTTCCATAGCGTAAACCGTCGCCTTGTCCGTCACGAAATCGAGCTGTCCGGCAAAACGGCAGAGGCGGAAGAGGCGCAGCGCGTCTTCGCGAAAACGAACAGCCGGGTCGCCGACGGCGGCAAGGCGCTTCTTTTTTATATCCTTCCGCCCGCCGACGTAGTCGTAGACGGCACCGTCCTTATCCATGGCCAGGGCGTTCACCGTAAAGTCGCGGCGCTGCACATCCTCTCTGAGTGTCGACGCATACCGAATCCGCTCGGGCCGGTGGCTGTCCGTGCCGTAAATTTCGCTGCGAAAGGCGGCGACTTCAAAACTTTCACCGCCCGTAATGACGCGGGACACGCCGAAGGCAAGACCCTTACCGTCAACGTACCCCCAACCTTGTTCGGCGGCGACGGCAGCCACTTCTTCGGGCCGGGCGGACGTAACGATATCATAATCATGAGGCCGCCTTTTCATGAGTATGTCACGCACGGCGCCGCCGACAATATACGCTTCATACCCGGCCCCGTTCAGGGCGGTCAAAATCCGGCGAGCAGCCTCATTCATGCTTTTCCTCCTGCCAAATTACTTCTATTCTTCCATTACGCCCATTTCGTGCTCAATGACACCGGCAATATCGTCGACAATGCGCTCCAATTGCTTCAAATCCGGCCCTTCGGCCATAACGCGGATAAGCGGTTCCGTGCCGGACGGACGCACGAGAATGCGGCCGTCCTCGCCGAGCTCCGCCTCACCGCCCGAAACGGCCGCGGCAATAAGATGGTTTTCTTCCCAGCCCGATTTCGTTTCGACGCGGACGTTCTTTAAAATTTGCGGATACTTCGTCATGACGCCGGCCAGTTCGGATACCTTCCTGCCCTGCTTTTTCATAACCGTCATGAGCTGTACTGCCGTCAGGAGGCCGTCGCCGGTCGTGTTATAGTCGAGGAAGATAATGTGCCCCGACTGCTCGCCGCCGAGAGAGTAGCCTTTGCGGCGCATACATTCCAGGACATACCGATCGCCGACGGCCGTAATTTCGGTCCTGCAGCCCATCTTTTCGGCAGCCTTGTGGAAGCCGATATTACTCATGACGGTACCGACGATCGTATTTTCACGGAGGCGATTCTCCCGCTTCATCTGCAAGGCGCAAATGAGCATAATCTGATCGCCGTCCAGTTCGTTTCCTTTTTCGTCAATAACAAGACAGCGGTCGGCATCGCCGTCATTGGCAATGCCCAGATCCGCACCGTGCTGCAAGACCGCTGTTTTAATGCTTTCCAAATGCGTAGAACCGCAATTATCGTTAATGTTGATGCCGTTCGGCTCATCGTGGATAGGGATGAGCGTGGCGCCGAGGCGCCCGAAGATTTCCGGCCCCACGCGGTAAGCCGCGCCGTTCGCCGCGTCATGAACGATTTTGATACCCGCCAGGTCGATATCCGTACTCTTGCAAATGTAGTCGATGTACTCGCCTTGAAGATCGGGCAGTTCCGTCACCGTGCCGATCTGCGCACCCGTAGGCCGATGTTCCGGACCGTTTCGTTCGTCCTTGAGCATATACTCTTCAATCATGTCCTCCGTTTCATCCGGAAGCTTATAGCCGTATTTGTCGAAGAATTTTATGCCGTTATACTCAAAGGGATTGTGCGACGCCGAAATGACGACACCCGCATCCATGTGTCGGGCTCTCGTCAAGTAGGCAACGGCCGGTGTAGGGATAACGCCGGCCATGCAGCACTTGCCGCCGACCGAGGCGATGCCCGCCGCCAGGACGTCGGCAAGCATGGAACCGGACAGGCGCGTATCCATGCCGACAAGAAAGGTCGGGTGTGCCTGTTCCCGGCCGAGAACTACTGCCGCGGCCCGTCCCAGATGATATGCCAGTTCCGGCGTAAGCGATTCGTTCGCCACGCCGCGTACACCGTCAGTACCGAATAATCTTGCCATTTATCTTACCTCCATGGGTTTATACTTTTTCATAATGGTTCGCGCCGTTTCCAAGCCGTCCAAAAAGGCGCTCATAATGCCGCCTGCATAGCCGGCCCCTTCGCCTGCGGGATAGAGTCCGGGCGTTGCGACGGCCTGCCGCGTCGTTTCGTCCCTCACGATGCGGACGGGAGCGCTCGTACGCATTTCCACACCGGTCATGACGATATTGTTGTCGTCAAAGCCGTGTATTTTCCTGCCGAAATAGGGCAGTGCCCGTTCGAGTGTATCCGTGACAAAGGACGGCAAAACCGTGTGCAGATCTGCAAACACGACACCGGGCCCGTACGTTGTCACCTTTCCGGCCCGTCCTTCACCGCTGCGGCCCAGAAAATCGCCGACCGTCTGGGCAGGCGCTTTGTAGGTCTTGCCGCCTGCGAGAAAGGCCGCTTTTTCATAGCGCCGCTGAAATTCGATGTTCGCCAGGGGCGAATCGCCGCCCGTGTCCTCGTCGGTCACGTTGACTACAAGGGCGCTGTTGGCTATGCCGCTGTCGCGGCGATAGGCGCTCATACCGTTGGTTACGACCATGCCCTTTTCCGACGCGGCCGCGACGACCGTACCGCCGGGACACATGCAGAAGGAATAGCAGGCCCTGCCGTCGGGACCGTGATAAACCAGACTGTAGTCGGCGGCATCCAGACCCAGGTCGGCAGCCTTGCAGCCGTACTGGGCGATATCTATAAGCTCCTGTTCGTGTTCGATGCGTACGCCTACGGCAAAGGGCTTCTTTTCAAGCTGCACCTTTCTGTCATGGAGCATGTAATATGTGTCGCGCGCGCTGTGGCCGACGGCAAAAACCGCAAGGGACGCAGCCGTTTCTTCCGTTCCGTTTATGACGACGGCCTTAAGGTTACCGGCTTCGTCCGTGCGTATATCCGTCACGCAGCTGTCGAAGCGGACCGTGCCGCCGAGTCGTTCTATTTTTTGACGCAGTTTTTTTATGACGCTGCGCAGTACGTCCGTGCCTATATGGGGACGGTACATATAGAGGATGTCCTTCGGTGCGCCAGCTTCGACGAGTTCTTCTAAAATTCGTCTGAGAAGCGGATGGTTGACGCGCGTCGTCAGCTTGCCGTCCGAAAAGGTACCGGCACCGCCTTCGCCGAACTGAACGTTCGATTTGGCATTAAAGACACCGGTCTCCCAAAAGGCCTGTACGTCCTTCGCGCGCCTGTCCACGTCGTAGCCCCGCTCAAGAACAATCGGCCTGTAGCCGTTTCGGGCAAGCTCCAAGGCTGCAGCAAGACCGGCAGGGCCCGTGCCGACGACGATCGGCCGCTGCGGCAGCGGTTCCGTACCGAAGAGGAGCGGCTCTTCCCGCTTTTCTTCCTCCTTACGGACATGTTTGTCGCGGCGGCAGCGAAAGAGGATTTCCTTTTCGCGCTTCACCTTGACATGGAGTGTAAAGACAAAAAATATATTCGGCTTATGCCGCGCGTCTACGGAGCGTCGGGCAACGGTTACTTCTTCAATATCGTCGGAAGAACACCGCAATTTTTCCGCCGCCAGGGCCGTAATGGTCTTTTTCAGGGGCACGGCAACACGTATATCGGTCAAGCGTATCAATTCTTCTCTCCTTTATTCGGCCGCTTCCGTTTCCACTTTTACCGTAACCGTGTCGGGCTCAATTGTGCCGTCGCCTACGGACCAGGGAATGCCTACGCGCCATTCCTTGTCGGAGCCGAGACCTGTCAGGTCAATGGGTTCGAGCGTAACGGCCCAAACGGAGTTCAATTTTTCCCGCGTGCCGCGTATTTCCACCGTATCCGGTAAGACCGTAACAGATTTTACCTTGACGGACGAATCGACATCACCGTACGTGGGCACGGCGACGGGAACCTTCTTTGTCACGGCGTTTTGTGTCAGCGTCAAGGCGACGCTGCTCTGGTGCGGTGTCAAGTCCAGACCCTCGACCGGTGTACCGTCGGCATGAATGAGGTGGATAGGCGCCATGGCCGTGAAATCAAGGCTCTTTCCGGCTACGGGAATTTCGACGACCGCCTTGTCCACTTCATTGATCAGGCGTTTCGCGCCGCTGACGACGATGCGTTCAGGCAGGAGTTTTATTGCCGTTACGGCCGCACCGTCGGCGAGTTTACCGATTAAGTGCGGTGTCAGGCGGAATTCCTTAACCGCATATACGTCGACTGTAATATTCACGTCCGTCACGCTCTGATATTTAAGCTCCGTTCCGGCAGGCACTTCTACATGCACGGGCACGTTCACGGTTCCTTCCTGAACGGCGGACATATCGACATAAGCCTTAATATCGTCCGGGTTGATATTGATAATCGTGTTGCGCGGCCCGGACAGGCTGATATATACGTTCTTCGGCATCTGCGACACGACGTACTGGGAGTCCAGATTTTCCATGACGACGGGCACTGTATACCTGCCGTCACTGATAGGGTTCTGTTCGCTGATGATGGCAAACCAGAGGCCGATGGCCACGATAATACAGATAATTTGTATCTTCCATTTTTCTTGAGGCACCTTGATCATTTAGCGGACCTCCACTTCAGTATATTGGCCAGCCCCTGGGGCTGTTTGGAAAAGAAATCGTTCAGCACCTTGCGCAGGCCTTCGCCGCTCAGGTGGCGGTAAATATGGCCGCCGTATGTATAAGAAATGGCGCCGGTCTCTTCACTGACGACGACGACGACGGCGTCCGATTTTTCACTGATGCCGATGGCTGAACGGTGGCGTGTACCCAATTCCGTAGAAAGGGATCGTTCCATCGTGAGCGGCAAGAGGCAGCCGGCCGCCATGATCCGGTTTTCCCGAATGACGACGGCTCCGTCGTGCAGCGGCGTATTGGGAATAAAAATATTGCCGAGCAGCTCCTTGGATACGATGCCGTCTATAGGAACGCCCGTATCGATGATTTCATTCAAGCCTACTTCCCGTTCAAAGACGATGAGCGCTCCCGTCCGCGTTTTGGACAGGCTTTCGGTCAAAGGGATGATTTCGTCAAGCATATGCTCCATCTCTTCTTTACTGATCATGTGATCCGAGCGAAACAGGCGTCCCCGGCCGATATGTTCCAGGGCACGCCGCAGTTCGGGCTGGAAGACGACGGGCAGAGCGACGAGGATGACCGTCATGCCCTGCTGCAGAAGCCAGTTGACGACATGCAGGTTAAGGGCGCGGCTGATGACCGTAATGATACCCAAAAATGCCAGCCCCTTGATAAGGGCAACGGCGCGCGTATTGCGGAGAAGTAAAAAGAGTTTATATAAGAAAAAGGCGACCAAGGCAATGTCCAATATATCCAAAAGCCGAAAACTGCTGATAAATCCTTGAATCGGTATGTATGCCATGAAGATTCTCCCATCTATGCGCGTCAAAGTATTAACAGATACCAGTATTTTACAATATTTTATAGGGAAATACCAGAAATACGCCGCCTGCGGACTATGAAACAAAAACAACTCCTCGCGTGAGGAGTTGCGCATGTACGTTATGGGGTCTGCTGCTTGCGCCGGCGCCAAAGGAGGCCGTACACGGCCATGACGACAGCCGTCAGGACAAGAAGTCGTGCCCAATGCTCGTGAACGAGGAGCAAATCGTGGCCGAACCAGACCTCTATGGCAACGGCCGGAAATTTTCCTACGGCATTGGCAATGAAGTGATCGCGGTAACTGATGTGGCTGAGGGCGCCGAGAGCCGTTACCACCACATTGGGGGCGTACGGAATGGCCCGTCCGGCCATAATCGTCTTCACGCAGCTGTACGAATCGAGGCGTTCCAGCATATTGCTGCGGCCGATAGCCTTTTTCGCGCGGTTGCGGAAGAGTGTCCGCGTCAGGCGGAAGTTGATTTCTATGCCGACGACCTCGCCGATCCAGGAAATAATAATCCCCGGCAGAAGCCCGAAAATAACGCCGTTCACAGTGAGAAAGAGAACGGACGGCACGCCGATGGCATTGACGAAGGCGACGATGAAAACGCTGACAAAGATGGCCTTATAGCCGAAGGATGAAATATACGCCGTCAGTCCTTTAATATCGCCGTCAAGCATGAGATACCACATGGTTGTATAGAAATCGGGTAAAACCAATTGAATCGCCCACAGGACGGCAACGACGACGAGGACGCCGCCGCCCTTAACAAGAAGGCTCATTGTTTTATCTGTCATAAAGTTTATCTGCCTCTTATAATCCCGGCATATCGCCGTACGGCGAGACCTTATATATTTCCTTATAATACCGAATATATTTATTATATCACACTTCACGCCTTCGGAGACAATAGTGACTCCGTATCGCCGTCTTCGGCACGGCCCAGCGCCGCCAATGTCCGATCCAGGCAGCTTTGCTCGTAAAAGACGCGTTCTAAACAAAGGCCCTGCGCCGGCGCTGTAGCGCCGAGATTGCGCCTGTCCCTGCCGGCAAGAATGACGGGCAGATCTTCCGCCCGCTTACGGCCCATACCCACGTCGACCAGGGCGCCCACCATGTTCCGTACCATGTGATAAAGAAAGCCGTCACCGACGACGTCTATATACAGGCGATTTTTTTCCCGATGCAAGGCAACGGCATACATGGTCTTAACGGGATTCATGGGCGTCGTGTTGGCCCCTTCAAAGGCGGAAAAATCGTGCGTCCCCAGCAGAGTCCGGGCGGCGCGGCGCATTTCGCCCATATCCAGGGGCTTGCGAATATGCCAGCTGTAGCGCAGCATAAAGGGATCGTGAACGGGCCCGTTGATCAATGTATAGCCGTAGTGCTTTCCCAAGTTATCGTGACGCACGCTGAAACGCGCTTCCATTTCCGCAGCCTCAAGGATCGCCACTGTCGACGGCAAACCGCCTTTCAGCGCATACGGCAGGCGGCTTACGGGAAGCGTATCGTCGCCGTAAAAGTTGACGACCTGCCCGCGCGCGTGTACGCCCGCATCGGTACGGGCGGCGCCGTATATGCGTACAGGCCGGCAATAAATTCCGCTCAACGCTTCTTCTACGGCCTGTTGTATCGTCGGAAAGTCAGACTGCCGCTGAAAGCCTTTAAAATCCGTACCGTCATAGGCGAGGATGAGGCGAATATTCTTTACTACAGGGCCCATCGCATCACCGCCAAAACCGTCGTCATCAGCAACACGCAGACCAAAGCCGCGCCGTCGCGCCAGGTATATTTCAATTTATGCAGGCGTGTCCTGCCTTCACCGCCGCGATAGCAACGCGCTTCCATAGCCGTGGCCAATTCGTCGGCGCGGCGAAAAGCGCTGATAAACAGAGGCACCAGGAGGGGCACCATATTTTTACCGCGCTGCCACAGGTTGCCGCTCACGAAATTTGCGCCCCGCGCCGTCTGAGCCTTAATAATACGGTCCGTTTCTTCAAGGAGAGTCGGAATAAAACGCATGGCAATGGTCATCATCATGGCCAGCTCATGTGCAGGCACGCCGAAGCGTTTAAAGGGATTTAAGAGGCGCTCAATTCCGTCCGTGAGAGCGATGGGCGACGTCGTATATGTGAGGAGTGCCGAAAAAACGATTAAATAGGCGAGCCGCAAGGTCATGAAGACGCCCTGATAAATACCGGCACCGGTTATCTTAATAAAGCCGTACTGCCAGAGCGGCTCACCGGGCGTCGTAAAAACATGAACGGCCATGGTAAAAAGAATGATGGCCCACAAAGGCCGCAGCGATTTATACATACAGCTCAACGGCAGTTTCGACAGGCCGTACGAAAGAATGATAAATGCCGCCACCAGGACATATGAAAGAGGTGATGCCGCAAAGAAAACGGAAACAATGAAGATCAACGTGCCTATGATTTTCATGCGCGGATCTAAGCTGTGAAGGACGGAATTCCCGGGGAAATACTGCCCCAGCGTAATATCAGTCAGCATGTCCGTCCCCCCTCAACGCATCATAGAGCAAGGCCGTCCCGTCGGCAACGGTCCTGGCCCGATCCGAAACGGCAAGGCCGCGCCGGCGCAGGTATTGAAGTACCTGCGTCACAGGCGGAGCGTCTACGCCCGCTTCCTGCAGGATATCGCGGTGATGCGAAAAAATCTCGAGCGGCTCGCCGTCCAACGTTACCTTGCCGCGCGATAAAACGATAAGCCGGTTGGCGAGGGCCGCAATATCGTCCATGTTGTGTGACACGAGAATGACCGTAGTACCCGTTTCTTCATAACGGCGCCGAATTTGTGCGAATATTTCCCGTCTGCCTACGGGGTCAAGGCCCGCCGAGGGCTCGTCGAGAATGAGATAGTCCGGCCGTACGGCAATGATGCCGGCAATGGCGACGCGGCGCATCTGCCCGCCGCTCAGGCGAAAGGGTGAGCGATTCGCGTATTCATCATAGTCAAGACCGACGAAGGACATGGCTTCGCGCACACGCTCTTCCGTTTCCGCCGGCGGGAGACCGTAATTTTTGGGACCGAAGGCGATGTCCTTGGCAATCGTCTCTTCAAAGAGCTGATACTCGGGATACTGAAAAACCATGCCCACGCGGCGGCGAGCCGCCAGGGCGGCAGCGCTTTTACCGGCAATATCCGTGTCATCGACAAAGACCTGCCCTTCCGTAGGCTGCACAAGACCGTTCAGGAGTTGTACGAGCGTCGACTTTCCCGACCCGGTATGGCCGATAATACCGACGAATTCGCCTTTTTTAATTTCCAAGTCAACATGTTCCAAGGCCGTACAGGCAAAGGGCGTGCCCTGGCCGTACTGATGAGACACGTTGTTCAGTCTGATGGACATAAGCGGTCTCCCAACTCTTCCTTTGTAATGATATCTCCCTTCAGAGCTATGCCCTTTTCCCTCAGGCGCACCGCCATTTCCGCGGCGACGGGGACATCAAGCCCCATAGCGAGAAGTTCGGCTACGTGTGAAAAGACATGGCGCGGCGTGCCGTCCATTTGGACGGCTCCCCTGTCCATAACGATGACCCGATCGGCTTGAACGGCTTCTTCCATGAAATGGGTGATTAAGACAATTGTTATACCGTCCCTGCGCAGCTGCAGCAATTGAGACATTACTTCCGCCCGTCCGGCAGGATCAAGCATAGCCGTCGGTTCATCAAGGACGATGCAGGCCGACTGCATGGCGAGGATGCCGGCAATGGCAACACGCTGCTTCTGACCGCCTGAAAGATGATGCGGTCCCTGCAGGGCAAAGGAAGTCATACCTACCCGTTCCAGAGCGCTGTCGACACGACTGCGGATTTCCGCCGCCGCGACGCCGATATTTTCCGGTCCGAAGGCCACATCTTCTTCAACGACGGCCGCCACGATTTGGTTGTCCGGATTCTGAAAAACCATCCCCACATGCTGTCGTATGGGCCACACGTTTTCGGACACATCCGTGCGCATGCCCGCGATTTCGCAGGTGCCTTCCGTCGGCAGCAGAAGGGCATTAAAATGCTTGGCCAGCGTCGATTTGCCGGATCCGTTCGTGCCGATAATAGCCACAAACTCGCCCTGTTCGACGGAAAGCGTCACATCCTTTAAGGCGTATATGAAATTGCCCTCTTCATCATTATACGTATGACTGAGATGAGTTGTCCGTATCATAGCCATATTTGTATTCCTCATCAGGACGTTGTCTTCCCATTGCGCTTCCCTTTCATGAAGGTCAGGCCCGCGTAGGTAATAAGAGCCGCCAATTGGGCAAAATTTGCCGCCTGTGCCATACCGAGAATGGGCAGGATAAAACCGCTGCAATAGCAAATAAAAGGGAACGCAAAAAAGACGCCGCTGCGCCCTATATCATGGCAGCGCCGTACGCCGAGAGAAATTTGCGACATAACCGTCGGTATAGTAAAGAGAATCAATAAAATGCCGAAAAAAGCCGCCACAAAAGGCCGGTTCAAGAGAATTCCCTCCGCCATGCGGCTGTAGAGGACAAAGGTAAAGATAAATTGGGCAAAAAAAAGGACGAGCATACGCAGTGCGAAGGGAAGTCGCGCCAAATTTCCCGTACGGACGAAGTATTTGCACTTCAAGTCCGCCATATCCCGAAAGCCCAGGTACCCGTCGCCGCCGGCTCCTGCCGGCAGGGACAGTCCCTTCTGCAGGCGCGCCGAAGCGGCGGAGCGCTTCTGTAACTTTATTTTTTTCGACTTTGCCATATATTCCTCCTGCCTGAAGGGCAAGGCGCAGGCCGGTAATAAAACCTTTTACAACATCCTAAAGAAGGTAGAAATGAATAAACGCGACGACTGCCACTACAAAGCGATAGTATGCAAAAGAGGCGAGCGTCGATTTGTTAAGAAACCGAAGAAACCAAAGTACGGAAACATAAGCGACCGCAAAGGCCGTCACAAAGCCGACGGCAATCATGACGAGGTCGCCGCCGTTCAAGTCGGCAATGCTCTTCAACAAGTCGTAGAAACAGGCGACGATCATGACGGGAACGGCGATAATAAAAGAATAATCGGCCGACGCTTTCCGGCTGATTCCCAACAGCAGTCCGCCGCCGATGGTCGAACCGGAGCGGGAGAAGCCGGGCCACAGGGCGAGCATCTGAAAGGCGCCTACAAAAAACGCCTGTAGGACGGTCAGCTTTTCCACGTCATTACAAATAACGGGGATGCGCGCCTTTTCCGCCGCGAGCATGAAAAGACCGCCGACGATAAGGCCGATGACGACGGTACCCGGCGAAAAGAGATAGGCCTTGATGGCGTGGTGCGCAAAAAAGCCGACAATCATAACCGGCACAATGCCGGCGGCAATGTGGGCCAACGTAAGTCCCGAGTCGCGGCGCCGCCAATTTTCGGGCCGCAAAAGGTAGACGCAGTTGTACTGCCGCAGCATGTGAATAAATTTTTCCTTGTAAATAAAGACGACCGACAAAATAGCTCCCAGCTGAATAAACACTTCAAAGACGCCCGCTCTCGGTCCGTCAAAGCCGAGCCAATCGCCTACCAGGATCATATGTCCCGTCGACGAGACGGGCAGGTATTCCGTAACACCTTCGACGACACCCAGAATGACGGCAATTATAATATCGCTCATAGTCCGCTCCTTATATCAATCAATATTGTTTGCACGCCGCTCATTATATCATAGGCAGGATAAAAAAAAAAGCAACGCCCCAAGGCGTTGCTTTGTGTCATCAGTCCAATGAAATAACGTGATTCGGATTTTCAACGATAAACTTAGCGTATTTCGGATCCCCGTTATGTTCGAAGTAAAGCGTGTTTCCGTCCAATTTTCCACGCCAGCTTACGATAATGGGGCATTCACGGCTGAGTTGTTTCAGCATGGCAACGGGATTCAAATTTAAAATAGGGGCGAAGAGAAAACCTACATTATCGATCATGACGACGCGTGCATTTAAGCGTCTAATGGCATTGGCAATCAGGTCGATCGCCTTTTCCGGCCGGTCGGCACGGGGAATTTCCAAGAACTCGTCGTCAAAGAGCTCTCTGGCCTCACAGATTTTCCAGCCTGCCTGATAGGTCAGGTCGCGAATGAGTTTACTTTTTCCGGACCCCGGCCCGCCGATGATAATCAGCAGCTTCTCCTCTTCCTGAGCAATGTACTTCCAACGTTTTAAGACTTCTGCATCTGTCACCATGAAAATCACCCTCATTTTCCTGTATTGGTTTATTTTCCCTCATTATACTTGATTTTCGCGACTCAAGTAAAGGCTTTAGGTATGTTCTTTTGTGATAGGTCTTTTTTCCTTTAAATCGTAACGGCCCAAGGGATCCTGAAGGTCCTCTATGGGACGATCCGTCAGGATAACGTCATTCACGTACGGCATGTCGTGACGGATAATGAAGACGAGCGACAGTGCTTCACCGAAGGGGCTGTCATAGTAATATGCGTCTACGGCCGATTCCGTATTGGGGCCTTTTTCAATACGGTTGGGCACGCCGTAAGCGGCGAGCAGGGTCGAAACGTTATACCCTATGGTTACACCGCGGCTTGTAAATGCGGAATTGGAAAGAAGGAAGACATTATGGATAATGCCGGCTTTGTCCACTTCCACACCGTAGTCGCCGTAGAGCCAAAGCTGTGCAGTCCCCCGCTTAATAACCGTTTGCCACATATTATACTTATTTTGAATAAAGGGCCGTCCCGGCACAAAGCCCATGAGCGTAAAATCGTTTTCTTTCAGCGGCAGCGGGCAGGCGTCCCGTTTTACATCCGCAAGATAAGGAGCCCGCGGCGGCATCAGGGCAACGCGCTGAATTTTTCTGTCACCGAGAGCAAAAATAAGGTTTTCATGCAATTTCCCCGACATATAGACAAAATAATACACATTGGCATCGGCATCACGCAAAATCTTTTGCGGCGCCCCGTAACGGCGCACGAGAAGTTCTGCGGGCATATGAAGTTGCAGGTCTCCGCCTATAGTAAGGGAATCGCCCTTCGACAGGTAGACCGATTCCACGCCGGTCACGATCCGATTGCCGTCAATATGATTTTCGCTCAGGGACGGCGGTACTTCCTTACGCAGGACGACACGCATTTCCATGTCATCCTTTTCATAATTAAGCGTCAACAGGTGCGTCGTTTCCGAACGCTTCTGCGGTTGTCCGTATTGGCGCAGTACTTCGGCAAGAGATGTTCCCTTGCGCAGACCGGCGACGACAAAAAAATCTTCCGACAGAGGATGCGGTTCGGCAGCCTTAATGCCCGGCGGCAGCTCCGCCCGGTCGTACGGTTTCAGCCCGTCCTGCCACGATGTGTCAAGCTTCATAGAGTCTTCTATTGCCTTGACCTTATAGTTCGTCTTTACTTTTTTATCGTCTTTATTTGCTTTCTCTTTTTCCGTATTTTTGCTCTTCTCCGCAGTGTTCGCGTCGTTTTCAGCGGCAACGCCCGCAGCGTCGTCGGAAAAACCGGCTCCCGGGCCCGGGCCGTTCCCCGCTCCGGAGCTGTAACCCGCTCCCGTCTCGGCGAGCTCGGCAGGAACAGCCGAATTTGCGGCAAAGGACGCCGCCGTCAGGAGAAAAAGACAAAGGGCCGCACCGGCAGATACATAGGATTTCATACAGTCTCCTTCATCGTGTGAAAAGCACCCTCCGACAGACATCAAAGGGTGCAAAAAAGCTATTTCTGTTCCGGCCGGCTCAAGGGGAACAGCAGTACGTCACGAATGGATGCACTGTTCGTAAGAAACATGACGAGGCGGTCAATGCCGATACCCAAGCCGCCTGTAGGCGGCAAGCCGTATTCAAGGGCGCGGCAATAATCTTCGTCCATCTGATGCGCTTCATCATCGCCCAGAGCACGTTCTTCCATTTGTTTCAAGAAACGCTCGCGCTGATCGATGGGATCGTTCAACTCGGAAAAACCGTTAGCCAGCTCGCGGCCGTAAATAAACGCTTCGAAACGATCCGTCAAAAGCGGATTATCTTTGTTCTGCTTAGCCAGAGGCGAGATTTCCAAGGGATGGCCCGTAATGATCGTCGGCTGAATGAGTTTCTCTTCTACATATTCTTCAAAGCAGCCGTTTATAATCTTGCCGATGCCGTCATGCTCCGTGTATTGCACGTGCAGCTCATCCGCGACGGCACGCGCTTCTTCAACGGACGTAACCTTGGAGAAGTCTTTGCCCGTGAATTTTTCCACCGCTTCAATCATGGTCATGCGGGGCCACGGAGCAGCCAATTCAATTTCTTTATCGATATACGTAATCTTCGTCGTTCCGTACAGTTTCACGGCAAGCCCGGAAACGAGTTCTTCCGTAAGGGCAATGACATCTTCCAAATCGGCGAAAGCCTGATAGAGTTCAACTGTCGTAAATTCCGGGTTGTGCTTCGTGTCGATGCCTTCATTACGGAAGCAGCGATTCATTTCATAAACCCGTTCCAAGCCGCCGACAATAAGGCGTTTTAAGTGAAGTTCCGTAGCAATGCGCAGGTAAATATCCATATCCAGCGCATTATGATGTGTAATAAAGGGGCGCGCAGCGGCACCGCCGGCAATATTGTGCAGCATGGGCGTTTCCACTTCCAGGAAGCCGCGGCCGTCCAAATATTCCCGAATCCCCTTGACAATACGGGAGCGCATAATAAAGGTCTGCGTCACTTCCGGGTTGACGATGAGGTCAAGGTAACGCTGCCGGTAGCGCGTTTCCTTATCCGTCAGGCCGTGGAATTTTTCCGGCAGCGGCCGCAAAGACTTGGACAGGAGCGTCCACGTCTGTACGCGCACCGTAATTTCTCCCGTATGGGTTGTAAATACGTTGCCGGCCACGCCGACAATATCGCCGATGTCGAGAAGCTTGAAAAGTTCATACGATTCTTCGCCTACGACGTCCTTACGGAAATAAAGCTGCACTTCGCCGCTCAAATCGCGAAGTACGCAAAAAGCCGTCTTGCCGTGGCGGCGCAGCGCCATGAGGCGGCCGGCCAGGCGTACGACAGCGCCGTCCGTTTCCAGTGCCTCCGCCTTATCCTTAATCTCCTGTGCATGGTGATCCCGGTTAAATTTCTGCCCGAACGGATAGACGCCGGCGTCAGCGAATTGCTGCATCTTTTCACGGCGCACCATCATTTGGTCGTTCAATTTTTCCGCTTCCGCAGCGGCTGTTACTTTCTTTTCCTGATCGGCCATCTTATTCCCTCCGGTATTATGCTTCAAACGGCAAAATGCGATATTGTACTTCTCCTACCGGCGCTTTGACGGAGACGATGACGGGATTTTTCTTGTCCACGTTCTGACCCAAAATGGCGGCACCTACAGGACTTTCATTGGAAATGCGATTGTTGAACGGATCCGCTTCGGCCGTACCGACAACGGTATATTCAAAACGGTCTTTCGTTTCCACGTCTTCCAAAATGACCTTGGAGCCCAGGCGTACTCTGGCAATACCGCCCGTTGTTTCTTCTATGATTTTCGCCGTACGCACTTTATTTTCCAGTTCGGCAATACGCCCTTCAATAAAGGCCTGTTCGTTTTTAGCGTCGTCGTATTCGGAATTTTCGCTTAAATCGCCTAAGGCGATGGCTTCCTTAATGCGCTGCGAAACGGCAATACGGCGAACCGATTTCAATTCGTTCAGTTCGCCCTTCAGTTTTTCAAGTCCTTCAGCTGTAATCAGTGTTTCATTAGCCATTATAGTAATACTCCTTTTTCCCCATACGGCAAACAGGAATAGAAACCTTTCGAGGTTGCTATTCCTGAAATACCTTTAGTAATGCAAGTACGTATAATTATATTCTTATATATAAGCCGTGTCAATCAACGCGTTTTTCAAACACCGATACGGCTTCGCGGATAATGCCGCGAAACTCATCGGGCGACACGGCCTTGTTAATGCGCTGCCGCAAGGCTGCCGACGCGTACATGCCCTTGGTGTACCACGACGCATGAGAGCGCATTTCCCGCAAACCCACGTACTCGCCTTTAAATGCCAGAAGGCTGTCGAAGTGCTCCAATATGAGGGCACACCGTTCCTTTGCCGTCGGCGGCGGCACGACCGTGCGATCCCGCAAATAGGCTTCCACCTGTCTGAAAATCCACGGATTACCTTGAGCGCCGCGGCCGATCATGATGCCGGCACAGCCCGTCTGTTCCGCCATACGCTCGGCCGATCTGCCGTCGGTGACATCGCCGTTGCCGAAGACGGGAATGGAGACGGACCGTACGACGGCGGCAATTTTGGCAAGGTCGGCAGTGCCGCTGTAAAATTGATCTCTCGTTCTGCCGTGTACGGTAATTGCCGCTGCACCGGCCCGTTCACATCGCTTGGCCAATTCCGTCGCCGTAAAGGACGCAGCGTCCCACCCGGTGCGCATTTTCACCGTAACCGGCACAGATACGGCGCGGACGACGGCGGCGACGATTTTTTCGGCAAGAGGCAAGTCGCGCATCAGCGCCGCGCCTTCACCGTTCGTGACGACCTTGCGCACGGGACAGCCCATATTGATATCGACAATGTCGGCACCGCAGCTTTCCGCAGCCGCCGCGGCACGGGCCATGATATCCGGCTCGGCGCCGAAGATCTGCATGGACAGGGGGTGTTCGCCGTCAGCGACGGTCAGCATGTCTCGCGTGTGCTTATTGCCGTAGACAAGGCCTTTGGCACTGACCATTTCGGCGCAAACTAAAGCCGCGCCATGGCGACGGGCAATGACGCGGTACGGCAAATCACATACACCGGCCATAGGTGCCAGTACGAGCGGCGTTTCCAAGGTCACCGTACCTATGCGCAGGGGTTTAAGAATTCCGCTCATAAATAATTCGCAGTCCTTCCAGCGTAAGCATAGGTTCGACGACATCGATGGCCGCCGTCTCGGGCGCAATAATGACGGCATACCCGCCTGTAGCAACGATCTTTGCCGTCTGTCCCAGTTCCTTGCGCATGCGTGCCACGATACCTTCCACCTGACCGACAAAACCGTAAAAAACGCCGGCCTGCATACTTTCCACCGTATTGCGGCAAATGACACCGTCCGTACGGCGTACTTCAATGCGCGGCAGCTTGGCCGTCCGCTGCACGAGAGCTTCCGTGGAAATACCGATGCCCGGACAAATGGAACCGCCCAGGTAGACGCCCTTGCCGTCGACGGCGCAAAAGGTCGTGGCCGTGCCGAAGTCGACGATGATAACGGGGCCGCCGTACTTATCGTATGCGGCGACGGCATTGACAATGCGGTCGGCGCCGACTTCCCGCGGGTTGTCGTACTTAATGTCCATGCCCGTCTTCACGCCCGGCCCGATGATAAGCGGCGACAAGCCGAAGTAGCGCTGGCACATGCGTTCCAGCGTGGGCATGACGGGCGGCACGACGGACGAAATAATAATAGAATCAATACTTTCGGCATTGACCTCATTTAAATAAAAGAGCTCGCGAATGAGGACACCGTATTCGTCGGTCGTCCGCAAGCGATCCGTCGATATACGCCAATGATCGACGAGTTCCGTTCCCTCGTACACGCCGAGTACTATATTCGTATTCCCTACATCAATAACGAGTAACATAGTCTGCCATCTCTCCCATAACAAAATACATCGGTCTTATCATAGCAAAGTTCGGCAGAAAAAAACAGCCTTTTTACACGGTCCGAACACCGGCTTTTGTCAAAAGACGTACAATCCGGCGCCCCACGAAAAGGGCGAGAGCCGTTTTTACAAGATCGAAGGGGATAAAAGGCAGGGCGCAGACCGCAAAGGCTTTGTACAGGGATACGGGCTTTTGGAAAAGGTACATATACTCCGCCCAAAAGCCGACGACACCCAAAGCGTAAACTGCAGTCAGCGAAAAAGCGGCACCGAAAAAGGCTGCCGCCGGGTGCCGGCCACGCAAATAACCGCAGACGGCGGCATGAAAAATAAATCCCCCGAAAAAGCCGACGAGCGGGCCGAAGACTACGGCAGGACCGGCCTGCGCCATAGCAAAGACGGGCAAACCGAAGGAGCCGAGCAAAATCCAGACGACAACGCTCACGGCACCGTCTTTGGCACCGAGAACAACACCGGCCAAGGTAATCGCAAAGATTTGCAGCGTATGAGGCACGGGACCGACAGGCAGGAAAAACTGAGAACAAACGGCCAGGAGAGCTGCGAAGATAGCAATGGCTGTCATACGGCGAAGAGACATAATAAGACCTCCTGATAAAATAGCTACATCTTTATCTTATCAGGAGGTCCTATTATGGTCAACTCTATTTTCCTTCTTTATGATTAACAATATGTTTTCTACGGACACGCACGTCGCCGGCAACAATCCGCTCCACACCGTCCGCCGTCGCTAAAAGAAGATTACCGTCGGCATCAATATCGACAGCCTTGCCTGCAAGCATCCCCTTGGGTAACATGACTTCCACGTCCGCCCCTAAGGTGACGGACAGTGTTTTCCATTCTTCAAGTATGGAAACGAAGCCTTCATTTACGGCCTTTTCGTAATACGCTTCCAGTTCTTCGACGACGGACATCCACAAGTCATTCCGGTTAATATCAATGCCTTCCATACGAAAACTCGTCGCAATACCGCGAAGCTCCTCGGGCAGTTCTTCCTCCGTAAAAGACGTGTTGATGCCCATACCGAGAATCATATAATCGACCTGCTCCATGGACGCGTTCAATTCCGTCAGGATGCCGACGATTTTTTTTCCGTCCACGAGGATGTCGTTGGGCCACTTAATGACACAGTTTGCAAGACCTTCGATACGAAAGACTCTTGTCAAAGCGACGGCTGCAAGAAGAGTCATCTTCGCCACTTCAGCCGGCGGAAACGGCGGACGTAAGATAAGGGAAAACCAAAGTCCCTTGGCGTAAGGAGAGAAAAAGGAACGTTCCAGCCGCCCTCTGCCGCCGGTCTGTTCTTCCGCCATGACGACGGTCCCCGACCCGGACCCTTCGGCGGCCAGCTGCTTGGCCAACGTATTCGTCGAATCCACCCGCTCACGATAGATTATATTTTTCCCCATATACTCGGTCTTCACCTCATCCATGAGGCGATCAATTTCCATGAGCTCCGGCACTTCCGTTAAACAATAGCCGCGTTTCGTATAAGAGGCAATCGTATATCCCTTATCGCGGAGGGCACAAATATGTTTCCATACGGCAGTCCGTGTAATGCCCAATTCTTCGGACAGCTTTTGCCCGGAAACGAACTCGCCCCGATGGGCCTCCAAATAGCTCAGAATATCTTGGCGCATACGTTTTCCCTCCTCTCGTTTATAAACTGTCACCGCTCGTTATGAGTTAACTAATTGTAGCACATTTAGTCAAACTTAGACATTATTTTCCAAAATTTCTGTAAAAAGGGAAAGTACAAAGAAAAGACATGATTGAATCTATCCTTACAATCAAAGCGATCAACTCTGAAGAAAGAAGACTCAATCATGTCTTTTCTTATTATATGCATCTTATTCCTAATACAGGCCGATGCTTGCCGCATAAGCCAACAAAACGGCCAAAGGACCCGTTACGACACGAGAGTAGAGGACGGCGGGCACACCCAGTTCCACCGTTTCCGGCTCCGCTTCGCCGAGGCTGAGGCCGACGGGAATAAAATCGGCACCCACTTGCGAATCGATGGCAAAGAGGGCCGGCAGCGCATATTGCGGCGGTATATGACCCAAGCCGATTTCAACGCCCAGAAGGGTGCCCACAACCTGAGCAATAACCGCGCCGGGTCCCAATATAGGTGAAATAAAGGGAATGGCACAAATGAGGGAAATGACCAGCATCCCCGGCAGGGAGCCGGCAACGGGGGAAATGGTGACGGCAATGACATTACCGATGCCCGTAGCCGTAATAATCCCCAAGATCATACTGACAAACGCCATGAACGGCAAGATGCTCTTAATCGTAATATCGACGGATTCTCTGCCGGCGGCATAAAATTTATTCACGATTTTGCCGATACCGATACCGATGCGCGTAATACCGTTTACCGCCGGCCCGTTCGGCTCCGATTCCGGCACAGCTGCCGCCGTCTCTGCAGCTGGACCTTCTCTTTCCGCCTGTACCGCCGTTTCTCCGTCTGCAGCGGCAATACATTCGGCCGTAACGCCGGATACATAAAGATCTTCACGAATATAGTTCGCTAAAGGCCCGGACTGTCCGACGGGAACGACGTTAACCGTTTTAATTCCCTTGCGCGGATACACGCCGCAGCGGGCCGTACCGCCGCAGTCTATAACTACGGCCAAAACAGCTTCATCGTTCACGCCCGTACTGAATCCGTCCACCACTTCCGCACCTGTCAAGTCGGCAATGTGCCGGGCCAGGGGATGAATACCGCCGCCGGTGACATTGAGGATAATATGCTTTTCTTCCGTCGGCAACAACGTAAGCGGTCCGCCCCAGCCGCCGCTGCCTTTACGTATGACAACAGCCTTATACATAGTCGGTCACCTGTCCCTTTCGTCCCGCTTTGCGACACATATACAAATAAATCCGTTCCGTCACGATCCCCCGCAGGAGAATGACGACCATGCCGACAAGAAAATACCGTACCGCCAAATCCCCCAGTTGATACCCCAGGGTCTGAATACCGGCAGCAATCCCCATGTAGACAAAGAGCTCACCGCCGTTGGCATGAGGAAACAGGCCCGTAACGGGATGGACAAAGCTGACCTGAGCGTCATAAAAGGCGGGCTTATACCTTTCGTCCACAAAACGGCCGAACGTAAAACACATCGGGCTGGTCAAAAAAATAACCGAAAGGACGGGTACGATCGTATAACGCGTTACGGTATATTTTGTCGCTCTTTTGGCGAAGCCGTAAAACCGCTCTTCACCGATAATTTTAATCAGTGAATTAACTGCCGTCATCAAAATGACGACCAGGGGGATAATCCCCGTCACAAAGCCCGTAAAGACGCCGGCACCTACTTTAAAGAGTTCCATAAACGAATTGGCACACGCCGCAATAAATTCCATATCAGTTTGTCTTCTCCTCTCCGTTCTCCGTTTGTGTCAATCGCCGCTCCAACGCGTCGAGAGCCTGTATATAACCGCTGTAGGCATCCCGTTTCGCATCCGTATAAGCTTTCAGCCGCCTGTTGACATCATAGATTACTTGCCCGTTCCAGTCGTCGAACGGTTTAAACCGGTTGAATACGGTAATGCCCTTCATCAATTCGCCGCCTGTAATAACGCCCTTGCCGTCACAGCTTATGAGGACGACATAACCGGGGCCGGCTTTCCGTTTTTTCGAGCCTACACCGACATTGCCGCGTTTATGCAGTCCGGCCATAGCCCTTTTAAAGGACCTGACCTGCAAGCGTGTCCCCCATACTTGTCCTAGCATAAGCAAAAACACCAACGCAAAAAACAAAGCGACTTTCATAGGATTTTCCCTCACTTGCCGGCAGGCCATAAAAAATGCCCGAAACACGCAAACCGTATTCCGGGTATTTCGCAAACCCTTCCGGAGACTGTGTAACACATCGGCAAAGCCGATTCGACCGTGCACTTACTCGTTTATGATATCATTATTTTTATTTCTTTTCAACAATTATACATAAAGAACATTCGTAAACCATAGTTACGTTCGTCAACAAAGAAAGTCCGTACTCCCGCAGAAGTCGGACTTTCTTTCATCACAAGGGCATCAAAGGCTCGAAATTACTCACTTTTTATAGCCTGTCGTAAAATCGACTTCATTAATCAACGGCTCTCCGGCAAGGAAAGCGCGCAAATTACGCACGCCGATATTCACGATTTCATTCTGCGTATGCAGTAAATGGAGGCCGCCGGCAATATGCGGCGTAATATAGACACCCGGCGTTTGCCAAAGGCGGTGACCAGCCGGCAAGGGCTCCGGCGTCGTCACGTCCAGTGCCGCCCCGGCAAGACGGCCGTTTTCGACGGCATCGCAGAGGGCGTCCTGATCAACGGCGGTGCCGCGGCCGGCGTTAAGAAAGTAAGCCCCTTTTTTCACGGCGGCAAAGAAATTTTTATTGAAGACGCCCCTCGTCGCTGCCGTATCGGGCAAAGCGGAAGCGATGATATCGGCGCGAGCCGCGTAATCCACCAGTTTGTCCATGGTTCCCATTTCGCTCGCCTCGGGCACGAGGTACGTCGAGCGGCGGCGAATACCGATAACATGAGCACCCATAGCCTTTAATGCTTTGCCGAAGCGGGCGCCGATGTCGCCGAAGCCGACGATGATTGCCGTAGAGCCGTACACGCCCTCGACAGGGCCTTCATCCCGCCACACTTCGGCCTTCTGGTTGTCGCAGTACGCAGGCAGACGCTTCATCATCATGAGCAGTTGACTCAGCAGGTGCTCCGCCACGGCCACGCCGTAAGCGCCTGTAGCATTCGTCAAGAAAACGCCCGGCCGCAGGACGCCCGGCGCGACATACGAACCGGCACCGGCGCTGTTAAGCTGAAGCCACTTCAAATTCTTTGCGTGTTTCAACAGGGGCGGCGCCACATTGCCGATAATGACATGGGCGGCAGCGAGTTTTTCAACATCGACGGGCACGGCCGTTCCGGACAAATCGCCTGCAGTAAAGACGACCGTATTGTCGCCGGCGGCGGCTCTAATCTGCGCCTTGTGCGCCTCCGTCACGGCGCAGACAACAAGTATATTCATTATATTTACTCCTTTCGTACCGAGCTGCGGAATGATCCGCGGCGAAAGAAAAGGGTATAATAACCATCCACCCGCATAGCGGGTGGTTTTTCTGTTTCGGGCATAGCCCTAACGTTAAAGGCAGCGCACAAGTGCGCTTTTTATTGGCCTGCCAGCCACGCACGGGGTTACTTGCTACCCGTAAACGGGTCTTGCGGGTCAAATAAACTTAATTGATCGCTCTCTTTATCTGCTTTCAACTGATTCTCTATATATTCTTTTATCGCTTTTGTATTTTTCCCTACCGTATCCACATAATATCCTTTGCACCAGAATTGCCTATTCCGATACGCAAATTTCATATTCCCGAACCGTTGGAAGATCATCAAACTGCTTTTTCCTTTTAGATATCCCATGAAACTTGATATACTCAATTTCGGTGGAATACTAACCAGTAGGTGGATGTGGTCCGGGCACACTTCTCCTTCTACAATGTCTACGCCTTTCCATTGGCATAATTGTCTAAGTATATCCCGGATAGCTCCTCTTTTTTCTGCATAGAATACTTTCCTCCTATACTTTGGCGCAAATACGATATGGTATTTACAATTCCATTTTGTATGTGCTAGACTAGTTCCAACATTAGATTGCTTTGTCATCTTAATGTCCTCCTCATGTCATAGTTTTGCGTAACTGGCAGGTCACGCCTTTATCCTATCACATGAGGAGCTTTTTTGTTTTCCTCATCGCTTAAGCTCTTTTGAACCACGCGACTATCGCGTGGTTTTCGGATATACAAAAAAAGACGGTAGCCGAGGTTACCGTCTTAAAAGGTCATTATTCAGCTTAACTTACGCTTTCGTTACGTTAGCAGCCTGCGGTCCGCGAGCGCCGTCAACAATATCGAATTCAACTTCCTGACCTTCGGTCAAAGATTTGAAGCCGTCTTCCTGAATAGCCGAGAAATGTACGAATACGTCGCCACCATCTTCTCTTTCGATGAACCCATAACCTTTTTCTGCACTAAACCATTTTACTTTACCTTGCATGACAAAATCCTCCTAAGCATAAACCATTTCCAGCTATTTCCTAGCTCTTTGCTAAGTCTATCACAGTTGTTCAACCGTGTCAATGAATACTTTCTACATTCACTTTCCTTAAAAATACAGTGTTTTTACTGGTCCTTGTCTTTTTTACGTGTATAGTCAACAAAAGAAAACGAATATTTATTACTACGCGTAACTTCATAATCTTCACGCTTCGCGCACTCCCATTGAGCTTCATCTTCTGCCGGAAAGTACGTGTCCGCCTCAAAACGGGCGTGTATTTCCGTAATATAGAGGCGGTCGGCAACAGGCAAAAAAGCCTCGTACATCGATGCGCCGCCGATGACGAAATACTCTTTTTTTTCATCCAGCTGACAGCGCAATTCGTCGACGGAATGATAAATGACAATACCTGCACGGCCTTTTGCATAATCGGCCTGCGACGTGACGACGAGGTGACGCCGTCCCGGAAGCAGCCCCGGCAAGCTTTCAAAGGTTTTGCGGCCCATGATCAAATCGTGACCCATGGTTAAGGCCTTAAAGCGCTTCAAGTCGGCTGAAATATGGCAGAGCAGTTTGTTGTCCTTACCGATACCGCCCTGCTCATCTCTGGCAACGATGATATTTATCATCAGACGGCAACCTCCATGGCAAGTTTTCCGGCATGCTTATACTCGTCAAGCCGTATATCTTCCGGTGTAAAGGCATAGAAATCCGTAATACCTTCCGTCAGAATAAGATGCGGTGCCGCTGCGGCCTCGGCGCTACGGGCAAGCTGTGTACGCAGGGCATCAACATGATTTTCATAAATATGGGCATTATTGATGATATGCGTAAACAGCCCCGGCTTGAGTCCCGTCACCTGCGCAATGAGATGGACGAGAACGGCATACTGCGTCATATTAAAGGGAACGCCCAACCCCATGTCGCCGCTGCGCTGGATGAGCATGCAGTTCAGCCGTCCGTCCGTCACGTCCCACAAGGTTTGAAAGGCACAGGGCTGCAGGGCCATGTCGGGCAAGTCTTCAATATTCCACAGGGATACGATCATGCGCCGATCCTGCGGATTGGTCTTCAATTGTTCCAAGAGCTTATCAAGCTGTTTAAACTTGCGGATTTGATACCCGTACGCTTTGCCTATGGTACCGTCGGGACGCATCCATTCATCCCAAACATGGCAGTTCATCTTTTGTAATTCCCGTACGTCATTGCTCTGTAGCTGCCAAATCCACAAGAGCTCCTTGACTGCCGTCTTGAAGGCGACGAACTTCGTCGTCAAAATGGGAAATTCGTTACTCAAGTCGAACTGCATCATTTGGTGCGGCAATTTATAGGTCGGTACGCCGGTCCGATTGTTCGCATAATAACCGTGCTCCAAAATATTGTCCACAATGGATAAATACTGTTCGTCTGCCATGCTCATGGTTATCTTCCTTCCTGTTTGTATTCCTCAATAATCCGCAAAAAAGACGGGCCGTATTTATACAGTTTGAACCGGCCTACGCCTTTTACGTCACTCATTGCCGCCAAATCGGCGGGCATACATTCCGCCATTTCCCAAAGCGTTGCGTCGGAAAAAATGACAAAAGGCGGTATATGTTCCTTTTGTGCCGTTATGCGGCGCAATTCCTGCAACCGCTTGAAGAGGGGGCGCAGTTTCTCTTCATCGTACGACTTTTGCGCGGCCTGCCGGCGCCGCGGTACAACGGGCGTTTCCTCTTCGATTATTTTATGGTGCGTAATCTTTTCTTTCGTCCCGCCGTCGAGGAGATCCCGTCCCGCCGCCGTCAGAGACAATGTCGGGTAACGGCCCGGCGCCGTTTGTATATAGCCTGCACGCAGGGCTTCACGCATAAGGACCGTTACTGCACCTTTATCGCAGTCCGAAAGCATACCGAAAGCGGCTTTCCCGGACAGGCCGTACTGCCTGATTTTGGGCGTCCGTTCACCGCGCAATATACTGCTGACAACAGTTTGCCCGAAACGGCCCTTCACTTCGTCTATACACATGCAGATGAGGCGCATCTCCTGCGTAATGTCTTCTTCCACCGTTTCGGCATCGCAGTTGCCGCATTTTTCGCAGCGTTCCCACTGCGGCCGTTCGCCGAAGTAAGAGAGAATGTTGCGGCGCAGGCAATGCGAGTCTTCACAATATTCGACCATGCGGTTCATAAGCTTCAGCTCATTAGCCTGAAGCGATTCATCCCGGACGGAGGCCTCGATGAGAAATCTCTGTACCATAATATCGCTGCGGCTGAAAAGGAGTATACATTCTCCCGGCGCACCGTCACGGCCGGCACGGCCCGCTTCCTGATAATAGCTTTCCATGTTCTTCGGCATTTGCCAGTGAATGACGAAACGCACGTTGCTCTTGTCGATGCCCATGCCGAAGGCATTCGTCGCCACCATGACCTGAATGCGGTCGTACGTAAAATCGTCCTGACCGCGGCGCCGCTCTTCGTCGGGCAGGCCGGCATGGTAGCGGCCGACCTTAAAGCCGAGCTTCACAAGAGCCGTATAGACCTTGTCCACTTCCTTGCGCGTCGCCCCGTAGACAATGCCGCTCTCGTCATTGTGCGCCGCCAAGTAAGAAATGAGAAAATCCGTTTTCCTCGTCGTCTTGACGACACGAAAATACAGATTGGGTCTGTCAAAACCGCCGACAAAGACCTTCGCCCGCCTCAGACCGAGGAGGTTCAGCATGTCTTCCTTGACGCGCTCCGTCGCCGTGGCCGTAAAGGCGCCCGTTACGGGCCGCACGGGCAGGGAGTCGATCCACGGGCCGATTTCCTTATAGCCAGGACGAAAATCGTGCCCCCACTGAGAGACGCAGTGCGCCTCGTCGATGATGACCGCCGCCACGGGAATCGCCGCCATAAAGGCCGTAAAAAATTCATTTTGCAGCCGTTCCGGCGACACATAGAGAAGTTTAATCCGCCCCTGCCGCAATTGGCGAAAGCTCTCCTGCACCTCCTCCAAGGTACACTGGCTGTTAATAAAGGCCGCCGCAATCTGCTGTGCCCGCAATGCGTCGACCTGGTCCTTCATGAGCGATAAGAGCGGTGATATGACGACGGTCACACCGTCTTTCAAGAGCGCCGGCACCTGAAAGCACAGGGATTTTCCCGCTCCCGTCGGCATAACGGCCAAACAGTCGCGGCCGTCCAAAAGTGCCTGAATAACTTCCTCCTGTCCCGCTCGAAAGGATGTATAACCGAAATATTGTCTTAATATGTCAATCGGTCTTACCATACAATCGTTCCTTCATTTGTATTTTACGACCAAAAAGAGACCGTAATAAATGAGCTACACTCATTGTATTACAGCCTCCCCGTCTCTTGCAATTTAAATAACGCAATTGTTTCACTTCTTCTATTTTGACTTCCAACACCTTACGGAGAAAAGGATATTCCACCTCTCACCATATAGAAGTCCGCATCCCGTTCAAGTACGGCCGTACCTGTATATATAGTATTAAAAGGCTGTACCCCTGCCGGATACAGCCTTTTTTGGTGGGCGATGACAGGATCGAACTGCCGACATCTTGCTTGTAAGGCAAGCGCTCTCCCAGCTGAGCTAATCGCCCGAGTGTGGTGACCCCTACGGGATTCGAACCCATGTTATCGCCGTGAAAGGGCGGTGTCTTAACCACTTGACCAAGGGGCCATGGCTCCTCAAGTAGGACTCGAACCTACGACAAATCGGTTAACAGCCGATTGCTCTACCAACTGAGCTATTGAGGAACAATGTATCGTTCACTGTGGAACAATAGAGATTATAACAAAGAACAACACAAAAAGCAAGCCGTGATTTTGCCTGCCGAAAAGCGAAAAGGTGCCGCTGCTATGCGGCACCTGTCGGCTTATACGGTAATAATCGGCTTACATCATGCCGGGCATACCGCCGGGCATGCCCCCGGGCATTGCGGAAGAGGCATTTGCCGGTTCCGGCTTGTCCGCAACGAGCGTTTCCGTCGTGAGTACGAGGGAAGCGATGGAAGCGGCATTCTGCAAGGCCGTACGCGCTACCTTGGCAGGGTCGACGATACCCGCTTTAACCATGTCCACGTATTCTTCTTTCAGGGCGTTAAAGCCTACGCCGTCGTCGGAAGCCTTAACCTTCGCAACGATGACGGAACCTTCAAGGCCTGCATTATGCGCAATTTGACGAACCGGTTCTTCGATTGCCCGCTTTACGAGGTTAATCCCGGTCTGTACGTCGCCTTCTTCTTTAAATTCATCCAATACGGGCAGAATGTCGATAAATGTCGTACCGCCGCCGGCGACGATACCTTCTTCAACAGCTGCGCGCGTAGCATTCAATGCATCTTCAAGACGAAGCTTCTTTTCTTTCAATTCCACTTCCGTTGCGGCGCCGACTTCGACGACAGCTACGCCGCCGGACATCTTAGCCAACCGTTCCTGCAATTTTTCTTTATCGAAATCGGAAGTCGTTTCAGCGATCTGCGTCTTAATCTGGGCAACACGGTCTTTAATAGCCGCTGCATCGCCATGCCCTTCGACGATTGTCGTTTCATCCTTCGTTACGCGAACCTGACGGGCCGTGCCGAGGTCTTCCATCGTAATGCTGTCGAGTTTACGGCCGATGTCTTCCGTAATGACCGTCGCCCCCGTGAGGATAGCGATATCCTGAAGCATTGCCTTACGGCGATCGCCGAAGCCCGGAGCTTTGACGGCAACGGCCTTGAACGTGCCGCGGAGTTTGTTGACAACGAGGGTTGCCAATGCTTCGCCTTCCACGTCTTCGGCAATGATGAGGAGCTCCTTACCTGCCTGAACAACCTTTTCCAGGGTCGGGACCATTTCCTGAATGGATGCAATCTTGCGGTCCGTTACGAGGATGTACGGTTCGGACATGACCGCTTCCATCTTATCGGGATCCGTAACCATGTACGGCGAAATGTAGCCGCGGTCGAACTGCATGCCTTCTACAACGGAAAGCTGCGTGCCCATGGTCTTCGATTCTTCAACCGTAATAACACCGTCTTTACCGACCTTTTCCATTGCGTCCGCAATAAGTCCGCCGATTTCTTCATCCCCTGCGGAAATGGATGCGACCTGTGCGATGGATGCCTTGTCGGAAACGGCAATGGAGCGTTTCTTAATTTCTTCAACCAGTCTTGTCACGGCCTTTTCCACGCCCCGTTTCAAAATCATCGGGTTTGCGCCTGCAGCGACGTTGCGCATGCCTTCCTGAATCATGGCTTGTGCGAGAAGAGTAGCCGTCGTCGTGCCGTCACCGGCTACGTCATTGGTCTTCGTAGCTACTTCTTTGACGAGCTGTGCGCCCATATTTTCAAAAGGATCTTCCAGTTCAATGTCGCGGGCAATAGTTACACCGTCGTTCGTAATCGCCGGCGCACCGAATTTCTTATCCAATACGACGTTGCGGCCCTTAGGTCCCAAGGTTACTTTCACGGCATTTGCCAATGCGTCTACACCGTTACCCAAGGCGCGACGTGCTTCTTCGTTGAACAAAATCTGTTTTGCCATTATTATCCACTCCTTATTGAAGATAGTTAATTACATTACTGCCAAGATATCCCGTTCGCTGACGATTAAATATTCCGTCCCTTCGACCTTGACTTCCGTACCTGCATATTTCGAGAAAATAATTTTATCACCTACGCTTACTTCCAACGGAATACGCATACCGTTTTCCTGTACCTTACCGGAACCTACAGCCATAACTTCACCTTGGCTCGGTTTTTCCTTTGCCGTGTCGGGCAGGAAAATGCCGCCGGCCGTTTTTTCTTCCTGTTCCAATACACGTATTACAACACGATCTCCTAAGGGCTTAATCATTATATACTCCTCCTTCAAACTTCTCTTTACTAGCACTCTCGTACTTTGAGTGCTAACTACGTTATCTATATTACCGTTCAAAGGTGAAAAAGTCAAGGATTATTTTTTCATTCCTTACAAACCGCTTCAATAAACTGCAGCGCCACAGTCTTTAAGGCCAGTCCTTTCTTCATGCTGTACTGCTGCAACCGTTTATGTGCTTCTTCCTCCGATATGCCGTACATTTCCATGAGGAGCCCCTTTGCCCGGAAAACGGCTTTTCGCGCCGCCGCTTCTTCGGCCAGTCTTGCCACGGCCTCATCCGCTTCCTGTTGCCGTCGAAACTGGGCCGTTGCCACTTCCATGGCGGGAAAGAGCTGCTGCGGATTCACCGGCTTTACGAGGTAGGCAAAGACACCTGATTCGGCAGCTTCCGCCACGATTTCCCGTTGACTGTAGGCGGTCAGCAGGATGACCGGTGCCAAACGCTCGCGATAAATCATACGCGCCGCGTGGATACCGTCGAGTCGGGGCATCTTGACATCCAATAAAACAAGATCGGGCCGCGTTTTATAGGCCAGTTCCACTGCCGCCGCGCCGTCCGATGCCGTACCGACAACGTAATGCCCCGCTTCTTCCAACATTTCTTTCAGATCCATGCAAATTAGCGCTTCATCATCGGCAATTACAATTTTGTAAGCCACAAAGCTCACTCCTCCCTAAAGGGAAACGACAGAGTTGCCGTCGTGCCGCCGGTTTCACGCGGCGCAATGGAAAAAACGCCGTGCAAATCCTTTTCTACGACTGTCCGCACGATTTCAAGGCCGAGGCGGCCGCCCTTTCCCGTGCAGCCTTCTTCCAAGCCGCACCCCGTATCGGTAACGGCTACCTCGCACATGTCGTCACCGGTTGTCACCGTAAGGGCCACTTCGCCCTCAGCAAGACCGGCAAAGCCGTGCAGGACGGCATTTGTCAAAAGTTCGTTAAGGACAAGGGCCAAAGAAACGGCCGTGCGGGACGAAAGGAAGACGGGAGCGCCGTCAAAGCGCATAGCAATACGGCTGTCTTTTCCTACGAGGCTCTGCGCCAATAAGTCCGTTAAACGCCGGCCCATTTCGGATACGTCGATTCGTTCTTCCTCATGATAGGCTAAAGTTTCATGAACGAGGGATATGCTTAAAATCCGGTTCAGCGCTTCCTGTAAAGCCGCCTTTGCCTCCTCATGCTCAACACGCCGCATTTGCATGCGCAATAAGCCGGCAACAGTCTGCAGATTATTTTTTACACGGTGATGAATTTCTTTAATAACCGATAATTTGACAAGCAGCTCTTCTTCTTTACGTCGCAGCTCCGTCCGTTCCGACATAATCAAAATGAGGCGGAAGAGTTTTCCCCGCCTCAATAAGGGGATAACCCGCATCGTCACAACCGCGTTGTCGCCGTGCATTTCTTCCGCCGCTCCCTGCCGCGTTATAAGCGCATGTTTGGCCGCGGCCAGGTCAAAGCGTCCGCTGTAAATATTCTCACCGCCGAGCGGCACCGTATGTCCCTGCAGACGCATGATATTTTCCGCCATGTCGTCGGCATACTCGATCGTCCCGGTGCTGTCTATGAGAATGATGCCGTCCTGAACGGAAAGCCGCTTATACAAGTCCGCCGTGCCTGCCGTCGCGGGCACCTGCAAGGCGCGAAAAGCGGTTTCCGTAAGAATCCGCTTATTTGGCGCCACTTTTCCCGTAAAGGTAAATACGGCTACGGTCTTGCCGCCGTTGTCCTCAAAGGGATAGGCAATCATCGGTTCCGTACGGCCGTAGTCGATTTCCTTCAGTGCCGTCAGGCTCCGCTTTTCCGCCATGACCTTCGCGACGACGGGTTCTTCTCCTGCGGGGATGACGGAACCGACCGCATCTATGTCCACGGTGCCCTCATGACTGCCGAATAAGGGCTGTCTCACGGCGACGGGAATAAACGCCCCCGCCCGGGCCGCCGGGACGAATAAGGTCAGGCGGCGCTGCGATAAATCGCTGGCAAATTGTAATAAAGGCTCGCTGTTTTGCAGAATATGTATTTGCACGTCCGTAAGGGAACTCTTCTTGCGGCAAATTTCCGCCAATGTCGAATTCATGATTACTTCGCCGTTTCCGTAATAGCCAGTGCCGGCTGCGCATTGAGCGTCAAGTCGGCAAACTTTCCGGCCTGTGCCAGATAATAGGCGCGGCAACCGATCATGGCGCCGTTATCCGTACAAAGGATCGGCTCGGGATAGTAAAAAGCACACCCCGCCGCCGCACAGGCCGTCCTCATGGCCTTGCGAAGGGCACCGTTGGCGGCAACGCCGCCGGCAAGAACAACCTGTTTCAGGTTCGCCACGGCGGCGGCATCCGTCGTTTTTTCGACAAGCGTGTCGACGACGGTCTTTTGAAAGCTTGCAGCCACATCGGCGGCATTATATGTTTCGCCGCGCTGTTCCAATGTATGTAAGTAGTTCAGTACGGCCGACTTCAAGCCGCTGAAGCTGAATTCAAAATTGTGCTTTTCATGAAAGGCTTTCGGAAATTCGACAGCCTCCGCATTTCCCGTGCGGGCCAGTTTTTCAATCTGCGGTCCGCCCGGATAAGGGCACCCCATAACGCGGGCAATTTTATCAAAGGCCTCGCCTGCCGCGTCGTCCCGCGTCTGCCCCATGAGCTCGAAGCGGTTGTAATCCAAAACTTTGACGAGCTGCGTATGGCCGCCCGAGACGACGAGGGCCAAAAAGGGCGGTTCCAAATCAGGATGACTCAGGAAGTTGGCAAAAATATGGCCTTCCATGTGATTCACGCCGACAAGCGGCTTATCCAGTGCAAAGCTTATCGCCTTGGCCGCCGCCACTCCGACGAGGAGGGCACCCACCAGGCCCGGGCCGTACGTCACGCCGACGTGATCTATGTCGTTCAGGGCTACGCCGGCCATATCGAGGGCTGCCGCGATGACGGGCATGACGTATTCCACATGTCGGCGCGACGCGATTTCCGGCACGACACCGCCAAATTTACGGTGTACAGGCACCTGTGTCGATATAATATTGGACAGGACGCGGCGGCCGTCTTCGATGACGGCTGCCGACGTTTCGTCGCAGCTTGTTTCCAATGCGAGAGTATACATGTATGTTCACCTTTATATTTCAGCGCACCCACGGGTAGGATCGCTTTTTACAATCCATGATAAACGCGTCTTCCACCGGGTTGGAGTAGTAGTTTTTGCGCACGCTCAATACTTCATAGCCAAGCTTTCTGTAAAACTGCAAGGCTGCCTGATTGGACACGCGCACTTCCAAAAATATGTCGGTACAGCCGGCTTCCCACGCGGCCTCCATGAGAACGCGCACTAAAAGTTCGCCGTACCCTTGACGGCGAAAAATTTTGCGCAAGGCAATATTCGTAATCTGCCCTTCATCAAGAACCTTCCACAGGCCCGCATAACCGGCAATAAGACCGTCTTCCCGCTCGAGGACGTAGTACATGGTCCGTTCTTCGTTGGCCAAATCCCGCTTAATAGAGTCCAAGGACCAAGGAACGGAAAAAGCATCTTCTTCAACGGCGTATATGCCCGCACCGTCTTCAAGTCGCGCCTTACGCACAATTATGGACATGACGCACCTGAACGGCGCTTTTCCCAGAGGATTTCCGCTTCACTGCGACGCTTATACGCCGGCGTCAAAGTCATGCAGTCGTCCGTACGGCCTGCGGCAAACCGCTCGGCTGCGGCCAAGGCGAGGGCGCCGGCCCGGGGAATGACCATATGGGGCGGTGCCAATCGGCACGGGCCGCCTGCCGACTCTATGGCCGCAGCGAATTTCAGGGCACCGTCACCGCAGAAGAAAACGTCGTCTTTACTGCCGGCAAAGCGGGCAATGACATCAATTGCAGGAGCAACCGACACGGGCTCTATTTCCTTCAGTACGCCGTCATGCCACGCATAAAGAGAAACGTATACATTTCCCTTCTGCGCGTCAATAAGCGGACAAACCGCTTTTGCCGAATCGACGAAATTCCAGGCCAGGACACGCGGCGTTTCAATGCCTGCAAGCGGTATCTTCCGGGCAAAACTCAGGCCTTTTGCCGTCGCCAGGCCGATACGCAGGCCCGTAAAGGATCCGGGCCCGACGGATACGGCAATGCCGTCTATATCGTTTTTATGAACGGCCGCTTTTTGCAGCATGTCGGCAATATGCGGCATCAGCTGTTCCGAGTGAGTCAGTTTTGCCTGTACCGTCACTTCGGCACGCAGTGTTTTTTCGTGCAGCAGAGCGACGCTTGAGACGAGACTTGAGGTCTCAATGGCAAGAAACATACTTTTCAACCTCTTTTATCAATATATTCCACCTGTTTAAAGCGGCATCTACAGTAAATTCCCGCGACGTGCCGCCGGTTTTGCAAATAGTAATGCAGGCCGCATCATCGGGCAGACGGTGAGGAAATTTTTCGGACCATTCGACAAGGGAAATGCCGCTTTCCCAATAATCATCTATGCCCAGCGTATCCAGCTCGTCTTCCGTCTCAAGACGATAAAAATCAAAATGCTGCAGCGGCGGCACGTGATCATACACGTTCATCAGGGAAAAGGTCGGGCTTACGACGGGAACGTCAATTCCCATTCCCTGCGCCACGCCCTGTACAAAACGGGTCTTGCCGGCACCCAAATCACCGCACAGGGCGATGACATCACCCTGCTGCAGAACAGCACCGATTCGTTTTCCCAGCTCCGTCGTTTCCGCTTCACTGCACGTATATACGGCAACCGTCATTTTTTCACCTCAGTAAAATGAGCCCATCCGGCAGGCGGCAGAATCCGCCGCACACCGTCTGCCACCAAGTATACCTCACCTGCACCGGCTTCAACGTATCCGATACGTGTTACGTCTCCGTAGTCCCTGCGCAGGGCTGCAAAGTCTGCAGGGCTCATCGTAAAGACGAGCTCATAATCTTCACCGCCCGTCAACACGTAATCACACGGGTCTTTACCCGCTTCTTTCGCCCAGGCCGCCGTTTCGCGGGAAAGCGGAAATGCTTCCTTTTCCAGTACGAGTGTAACGCCGCTCGCCTCGGCGATTTCATTACTTTCACTGGCCAGGCCGTCACTGATGTCATTCAGGCTGTGGCAGTTATGTATTACAAGGGCACGGCCCAGTTCAATTTGCGGTACCGGCAGGCGGTGTGCTTTTTTCAAGGAAGGATAGCCGTCCTTTCCCTGCAGCAGTACATCCAGTCCGGCACCGGAGTCGCCGATCGTGTGGGAAACGGCGACGATGTCACCGGGCCGGGCGCCGCTGCGGCGGATGGCCTTTCCCGCTTCGATCTCGCCGAAAGCGGCAACCGTAATAATAAGCCCTTCTTTTGACATGACCGTATCGCCGCCGAGAATGTTGACCTTATAGGCACGGCAAATATCTTTAATCCCCTGATAGAGCTCCAGCAGATCGTTCGACTCCATGGAAGGCGCAATGGCTGCGGACAGAACGATATGCGTCGGCACGGCACCCATGGCGGCAATATCGCTCAAATTGGAAGCTACCGCCTTATATCCCACGTCATACCACGTCGCCGTCCTGCCGATGATGAAATGACCGTTTTCCACCATCGTGTCAATGACGGCAACCTGCTCCATGCCGCCCGTCGTCCGATATACGGCGCCGTCGTCGCCGATACCGATGACAACGGAGTCCGGATTAAAGATCGTATTATCTTTTATAGCATCAATAAAACCGAACTCGCCCAATTCGGATATCTTCATAGCGGCGCTTCCCCCTTTATATCTATGGCTATTTTAAAATAAGAAGGGAAAATTGTACAGCCTCCGAAGGGCGATGCGTTCTATGAGTGAACATCAGGCCGTGCCGCAGAGAACGAATAAACCGCGTCACCCGTATCTAAACTCTGCCGGATATATTCCGGCCGCAATCACCAAGCCCGGTCTATTGTGCCGAATAATCGTACGCCATGCGTTCGCTGCCGCGAACTTCAATACTGCCGCAGCAACGAAAGCCGAATTTCTCAATTGCCCGCTGCATAAAAACATTATTTCGGTGCGTATCGATGCGAAGATACGGATACAGAGAAGCGCAAAAGGAAAAACATATCCGTGCGGTCCCCCTGAAGATCCCGTCCGACGCAAGGCGGTGAATCGTGCCGTACGACCCGTCATGATGCCAGGTGCCGCCGCGGATTTTCTTATATGTCGGTTCTTCACCGATACAAAAAGAAAACACGGCGACGACCGTATCCTTCTCTATAAGGACATAACAATTTTTATTGACTATATCTTCTGCAATAAGATGACTGTCGGGGTAGCCGTCGGTCCATTGATCGGTATTGCCGTTGGCCGACATGAAAGCTCTCGCCTTTTCATATATATGTAAAATACGCGGTAAATCGCTTGTGTTTGCAAGCCGGATATGCCCGGTCCGTTCACTTGATATTACTTCATCCATTTCCTCAAAAACACTTCCCTTCCGGCACAACCCGACTATAACATAAAAGAAGCCCTCTATAAATAGAGAACTCCTTTGTCTTACGAAACTTCTATCTAATAAACAGCGCCGCCCATGTCTTGAGCTCCGCTTCATTTACATCGGCAGCAAAACGCTTTCCTTCCTTTAAAACCGCACCGGCGCAGGACGGCGCGAGGCGTTCGTTCGTCTTGCCCATGCCGCTGATACCGGACGTGGCAAAGGGAATGACAGTCTTGCCCTTGAGATCATACCCTTCGAGGAAGGTGTTGACAATCGTCGGCGCCACATACCACCAAATGGGGAACCCTACAAAAATGACGTCGTATTTCTCCATACCTTCCACGGTCCCGGTAATTTCCGGCCGTGACGCGCGGTCATTCATTTCGACGGAGCTGCGGCTGTTCTTCTTCGTCCAGTCCAAGTCCGCTTCCGTATAGGGCGTCTGCGGTTCGATTCTGTACAAATCACCGCCGACAACCTGAGACAACCGTTCCGCAACGGCCTCGGTCACGCCGGTTGCACTGAAATAAGCGACCAATATATTTTTCATATGTATCATCTCCCTTACAGAAAACAACTTACCGTCTCTTATCCTTCTTTTCATCCGTACCGAGGAGGCGCATTACGGTGTTATAAGTCATTTCATAAGGCGTCATGAAATGAAAATGCATGCCTGCACGCTCCATGGCAACCTTTTGTTTATCCGTCACCGTCGTGTACGGATAAATACCGAACAAGAACGGAAAGAATGCGAAAATAAATCCGTCCCGCTCCGCTTCGGTCATAGCCGGGAAATATATTTCCAAGCAGGTATTGACAGCCATCATCGTCCGGCCGTAAGCGGCCTTAAATTCCGCCAGTCTTTCAGGACTGCTGTTCGCTTCCATTTCATAATGATTCATGGACAAGAGTTTTAACATGCGCGGCCGTTTTTCCAGGGACCGCGCCAATATACGGGCAAAACCGGCACGGCTCAAGGCCCGCTTTGTCCGCGCCAGCTCACGGAGCTCGTCGGCCCAGCCATCATATTCCCGCTGCAGGAGGGCTAAAAAAATCTCCTCCTTCGTATGAAAGTAGTTATAAATGGACGGCCGTGTAAAGGACGTAAACTTGGCAATTTCTTTTATCGTTACATCGCAAAAACACATGGTTTCATATAAATGAGCACAGGCATTAATGATTTCGTCGCGCCGCGCCTGCGTTAATTCCGGTGATCCTTTAGGCAATTTCTGCGCTTCCTTTCTAAATGAGCTTTTGCTTGCAGTGTATAAAGTATCATACACCGCTCACATATATGATATCGTTCCCCTGACATTATGTCAATTCCATTCATTCTGTCAGTTCTTTCCTCATATAAATAACATCCTCCAGCGGATTATCATAATACGGCTCACATTCGGTAAAACCGAATTTTTTATAGAGACGGATCGCCGCCCGGAACGGCTTAAGCGTGTCAAGGACCATTTCCGTATAGCCTGCTTTCTCAGCCCGGGCGAGCAGCTCCATGATCAACTTTTCCCCCAGATTATTCCCTCTTTTTCGGGGACTTACATAGAGCCGCTTCATTTCGCAGCGGGTTTCCGAGTGCCTATGATATGCGACAAGACCGTAAACGATACTTTCCTCGACGGCCACCAGCAGTTCTCCCTGCGGCGGCGTATACTTGCCGGCAACGTCTGCAAGCTCTTCGCCGAGATGCTGAAAAGCCAAATCCCGGCCGACCCAAGTCGTATATTCTATGATTAAGTCTCTCACCTGATCAAGATAAGGTTCACCATTTGTGATTTCCATGTCCTTCACCTTATTTTTTTCATTATACGCTTCATCATCTAATAATGATACTTTTTCCGCTTCGCCACCATAAAACTCAAGGTCATGAGAGCAGCCATACATTCGGCCACGACATCGGACGACCAAATGCCGGTCAGGCCGAAGAAAGCCGGCAGAATGAGAACGCAAGAGACTTGAAATACCACATGGTACGCATAAAAGAAATGAGGGCCGACGTAAGGCCGTCATTCAAAGCCGTAAAGAAGCCCGAACCGAATACGGCAAAATCCATGAAGAGGAAAGAAACGGCATATACGCGAAAACCCGAGACGGTGAGCTCCATGAGGACATCGTCATAGGCGACAAAAACGTATGCAAGCGTGCGGGCAAACACTTGTGCGGCCGTCATCATGGTCAGGCCGGAGCAGCAAATTAAAAAGAGGCTTTTTCGCAGCAGTCCCTTCAGTTCACAGTAATTCTTAGCGCCGTCGTGGAAGCTGATGACCGGCGCGACGCCGATAGAATAGCCCATACAGATGCCGGAGAATATCATGCTCACATACAGCATGACACCGTAAGCGGCGACGCCGTTCTCCCCGGCATATTTGAGAAGCTGTATATTGTAGAGCATGCCGACGATGTTGACGGACACGTTGCTCATAAACTCGGATGAGCCGTTTATGCAGGCCCGCCGCAGAGCCTCTCCGTCGAAAGACGTCCTGCCGAGACGCAATAAACTGCTGTTTTTACGCGCAAAGTAGACGAGAGGAACCGTACCGCCGAGAATCTCGGAGACAGCCGTCGCCGCTGCCGCCCCCATGAGCTTGTACTCCTGCGGCAGGGACAGCACCAGGACGGCATCGAGAACGATATTCGTCATGCCGGCGAGAATCGTAACGGCCAGACCGAGTTTAGGTTTTTCGGCAGTAACGAAAAAGACCGTAAAGAGGAGCTGTGATACAAAAAACGGCAAGGAAGCCAGGACGATGCGCCCGTATAAGACGGCATTCTCAAGAAGTCCGCCGTCTGCGCCCAAGAAGACGACAAAAGGTCGAATGAGTACATTGCCCAGAAGAGCAAATAAAATGCCGACGGCAACGGCCGTAAGAACACATAAGGAAAATAAGCGGTTCGCCTTCTCCCGATCCCCTTCGCCCAAGGTCTTCGCGACGA
The DNA here is from genome assembly GCF_900095855.1 of Megasphaera coli. Classification (GTDB taxonomy): domain Bacteria; phylum Bacillota; class Negativicutes; order Veillonellales; family Megasphaeraceae; genus Megasphaera; species Megasphaera massiliensis_A. Next base: position 996,605 of record NZ_FMIY01000002.1, read on the forward strand.
GAGCGCTGCCGCCCGTGCCGAACATGAATCCTACCGTCGATAAAAGGAGGAGAAAGGGCATGACGAGATTGACGGCGGCAAAAGACGTCTTGCCCGTAAAGTTGGAAACAAAAAACCCGTCGACCACAATATAAACGGATGTAAAGACCATCATGGCAATCGTCGGTAACGTAAACCGCAGCAGCCTGCCCATGGTGAAATGATCCGAAAGCTGTATCTGCATGCCGCCCTCCCCTCTTTTTGATGAATACAATCATATCATACATACTGCCTGAAGGTACAATTTTACAGATAAAAATAAGAAGGACTCCCTGTATGCCGATTTTATCAATAAATCAACAGGAAGTCCTTCTTTATTGTAAGAGCGATCTATCTATTTATTTTATTAAATTCCGACAAATACTTCGACTATTCGTCTGATTTTTTCAAGTACGGATTCTTTTTTCTTTTCTCTTGCACCGCCTCTTCTTGATGTAGGTGGTAATAGTCCATCCAAGTCGTCTCCTGCATAGTCTACATAGCCTTTATTTATAGATTTTTCTATAAAGAATTTAGCTCCTTCTTTAACTGGGGTAAGGTCAGGGGCGGTCTTATTATTATGTATCCTGACAGGCTGACGGCACAAAGAAAACAGTCCGTTATTTCTTGTTATAGAAGACCGCATTTACAGACTTTTCTTCATAGACTCCCACTGTCCTTCATGATATATCTTTATATCTGCATCATTTCTTGTTTTTCCCAATAAAATCAATACGCCATATTTGTATTTATATTCATCCTCATCGCAATAATCTTCAATCTTCTTCTTATCATCTTCTTGTTTCGAATTCCACCATGGCTTAAATTCCATTACTATAAGGTTCTGATCCTTACGACCTCTCTTATGTACGATCAAATCAGTACAGCTTCCGTTAGATCTAGAGCGCGTTTCTTTTTTATCATTTATATTACGATTGTATTCTGTATCCACATTGAATGACGGAAGTTCTTTCTTAACAATTTCATTTATATATATGCTATACTTGGATACAATACTCCGCTCAGATAGATGATTTTCTTCATTTCCATTATTTAAAATTAAATACTGATCCTTTTCATATAGTTCATCTAATGCTAATGAAATTATCGTTCTAACATCTTCGATCGTCATGACAACCTCCATTTATATGCCTATATGTCTAAAATAAACAATAATATTATATTTTTTCTTAATTAAATATAACGTTCACACTATCATATCGGGTTAGTGTTATTTAAGCCGATTGTAACATAAATTAGAAAAGCCAGAGTCAGAATCTCGCGGCAAGATAGAGCCCCCACAAATTAATAACGTGCAAAGAAAAGGAAAATACAACCATAATGGCTATATTCGCCTTTCTATTTCCTAAGCCTTGCGACTCATATAGGTTATTCTTTTGTTTTTTCTTCTTTATTCATGCTGTTTGACAGGTCATTACCCCAAGGGCTGACGTTTTTCGCCGGCGCTTCCGTTTCCGGTTCTGCCGCGGTTTCACCGAGTTTATCCGTATTCGGCGCTTCTTCAGGTTCCGCTTTTGTTTCTTCCGGATTTTCCAAGGAGCCGTAGCGCATAATATTATCCACTTGCTGACGGTTGATCGTTTCCACTTCCATCAGGGCGTCGGCCATGTGATTCAGGGCATCGCGGTGTTCTTCGAGCATTTTGATAACGTCGTCATAGGCCTTGGTAACGATATCGTGCATTTCCGAGTCGATCAGTTCCGCCACGCCTTCACCGTAGTTCCGTTCGTGGCCGAGGCTCTTGCCGAGGAAGACCTGGTCCTGCTGTTCGCCGAAGACCATGGGGCCCAGTTTGGAGCTCATGCCGAGGCGCATAATCATTTGCCGCACAATATGCGTAACGCTCTGCAAGTCGCCCGACGCGCCGCTGCTGATTTCGTTGAAGACGATCTGTTCCGCCGCACGGCCGCCCAAGGCGACGCGAATTTGCGCCAAATAATAGGACTGCGTTTCGTACGATCTGTCTTCTTCAGGCAGCATCATGGTGTAACCGCCGGCACGGCCGCGCGGAATGATCGTGACCTTGTGAACCGGATCCGCTTCGGGCAATAAGTAAGCAACGAGGGCATGGCCCGATTCGTGCACTGCCGTCAGGCGCTTTTCCTTGTCGCTGATGACATGGCTGCGCCGTTCCGGACCGAAGGCGACTTTTTCGCTCGCTTCTTCCAATTCATTCATGCCGATGATTTTCTTATCGCCCCGGGCCGCGAGGAGGGCCGCTTCATTCAAAAGGTTACTCAAGTCGGCGCCTGTAAAGCCGGGCGTCTTCTTGGCAATGGTCTTTAAGTCGACATCCTTGCCCAAGGGCTTTCCCTTGGCATGGACGCCCAAGATAGCGACGCGGCCGCGCAGGTCGGGCCGGTCTACAGTAATCTGCCGGTCAAACCGTCCGGGCCGCAGGAGGGCCGGGTCGAGAATATCCGGCCTGTTCGTCGCCGCAATGGTGATGATGCCTTCGTTGGCACCGAAGCCGTCCATTTCGACGAGGAGCTGGTTAAGCGTCTGCTCCCGTTCGTCATGACCGCCGCCCAAGCCGGCACCGCGCTGACGCCCTACCGCGTCTATTTCGTCAATAAAGATAATACAGGGTGCATTTTTCTTTGCCTGCATGAAGAGGTCACGCACGCGGGAAGCGCCGACACCGACAAACATTTCTACAAAGTCCGAGCCGCTGATGCTGAAGAAAGGTACACCCGCTTCACCCGCTACGGCTCTGGCAAGCAGTGTTTTACCCGTGCCGGGAGGCCCGAAGAGGAGAACGCCCTTGGGAATCTTTGCGCCGATGGCGTTATATTTTCCGGGATTACGCAGAAATTCTACGATTTCCGATAATTCTTCTTTTGCTTCATCTGCACCGGCCACGTCCTTGAAGGATACTTTCACCTTTCCTTCACCGTGCATCTTGGCGTGGCTCTTGCCGAAGTTCATGACCCGGCTGCCGCCGCCCTGTGTCTGCTGCATAATGAAGAACCACACGGCCACGAGGATGAGAATCGGCAGTACGGCCGTAATCAGGCTCATCCACCACGACGGCTGTTCAGGCGGCTTGGCGACAACATTGACTTCCGCTTCGCGCAGGGCCGGCAAGAGGGCCGCGTCCGTCGGCGCGTATGTCGTAAAAGACGAGCCGTCCTTCAGCTGTCCCGTAATGGCATGATCCGCCGTGATTTGCACGGAATCAACCTTTTTCTGCTGTACTTGTGCCAGGAAATTCGTATATGTAATTTCGGACTTGTCCGTACGATTGCTGATGAACGCGTCGATAATCGTCGCGGCCACGACAATGAGCAATAAATACAAGCCGACATTTCGTACAAATTTACTCAAAATAGGACTCCTTTCCTTTTCTATATAAAAACCGTGGACATTCCTATATTATCATACTTCCGTCGTCGGAACAACAATCAGCCCTTGTAAACGGACTCTTTCAAAATACCGATGCACGGCAGGTTACGGTACTTTCCGGCATAATCCAGGCCGTAGCCGACGACAAAGGCGTCGGGAATTTCAAAGCCGTTGTAGTCGACGGTCACCTTGGCCCGGCGGCGCGACGGCTTATTGAGCATAGTCGCAATTTTAACGGACGCGGCGTCACGGTCTGCCAAAATCGGTTTCAACCGGCTCAAGGTCGTACCCGTGTCAATAATATCTTCGATGATGAGAACATCTTTGCCGGCAATATCCGCATCCAAATCTTTGCGTATCTTTACAAAGCCGCTCGAATCGGTGGAGTCTCCATAGCTGGAACACACCATGAAATCAAATTCGACGGGCACGTCGATTTCCCGCGCCAAGTCGGCAAAAAAGGTGACAGCACCCTTTAAGATGCAGCAGAGCAGGATACTTTTGCCTGCATAATCGGCCGTAATCCGCTGTCCCATCTCGTGCACGCGCGCGGCAATTTCCTCTTTTGTGAGCAATACCTTTTCCAAATCTTTATGCATTCGTATGTCCCTCCCGAAAAGTACAAACCGCCGCGCCTGCCGAGCAGCCGGCAAGATTTATGTCGGCACTCCGGCCAAAGACGAAGAGAACCGCGTTGCCGTCACACAAAAGAGGTATCTCACCTCTGTGCGCTGCAGGTACTTTTTTTTCGTTAAAGTATTTTTTTAATGATTTATGATGACCGTTTTTTAAATAAATTCTCTCACCGCCCCGGCGATACCGCAGGCTAAGCAGCTTATTCACATATTCGGGCGCGAGGAAAAACTCATTTTTCTGCAGTTCATAGTTTCCTTCAGGCACCGGTCTTACACACAGGTGCAAAGAGCCCAGAGCATATTCGCCCGTCCCCTGCACGACTACCTCTGCCGCCGTCGGGACGGCCCTTTTTTTCTCCCGCTTCACAGGGCCGGCAAAGCGGATTTCATCATTCGCCACGCTGACGGTCAGCTTCTTGAGACGAATTTCCTTGCCGTTTTCCTTTGCCAAAAGGTCTCTGACACGTTCGACGAAATCAAAGCTTATGTCCTCGCCGTCCCCTTTGACGGCGGCACCAAGACGGCGAATGAGGCGCCGTCCCAATGCCGGATGAAGACGCTGCAAGGCCTCACGACGCACGTAATATTCACCGTTCTCACGGCGGACGAGGCGGGCAAAGAGGTCTTCCGTTTCACCTGCCAGGTAATCGTCTTCAGCCCGGCTTATTTCGGCAAACCGGTTCAGTCCTGCCGCAACGGACGGATTGTAGGCCTTGAGGAGCGGCAAGAGGTCCAGGCGAATACGGTTGCGCGTGTATCGGCGATCTTCGTTACTTTCGTCTATACAATAGGGCAGGCCCCGGTCTCTTATGTAAGCCCGAATTTCATCACGTGTAAGGCATAACAGGGGCCGTATGACACTGCCGTTCTTCGGCTGCATACCGGCCGCGCCGCTCGTACCGCCGCCGCGCAAGAGATGGAGAAGAACCGTTTCCGCCTGATCGTCCGCATGATGGCCGACGGCGACGGCGGCCGCGCCAAACCGCTGCAGGCAGTCCGCAAAAAAAGCGTACCGGGCAACCCGTCCGGCCGCCTCCGTGGAAACTCCCCGTTCCTTAGCCAAGGCGGCCACGTCGACACGCGTGCTGCAAAAACGGGCACCGAATTTCTTCGCCTGCGCTTCCACAAAAACAAGCTCTTTATCTGCAGCCGCCCGCAGGCCATGATGCACATAGGCCGCAACGAGCGTCAGGTTCCATCGCTGCCGCAGCGTCGCCATGAGATGAAGGAGAGTCATGGAGTCGGGGCCGCCGGAACAGGCGATGATCAACGTCTGCCCGGCCTGCAGCAAGTCGTTGCGCTCACAAAAAGACGCCACTTTTTCCGCTGTCTCCATTTTTCCTCCTAAGGCTGATAAATCCGGCAGGCGTCGTAAAAGGCCTGCTTATAGAAGACACCTTCCAATAAATCCTGTTCGCTCACCGTAATTTCATTTATACCGTAGTGCTCCATATACGACTCGGCAATGACGAGACCGGCGAGAATAATAGTGCGCCGCTGCGGCATAAGGCCCGGCACGCGGCGCCTGTCGTCATCGCTCATGGCGACGAGGCGGCGCAGATGACGACTCACGTCGTCCTTTTGCAGCACATAGCCTTCAACGCGCTGCGGATCGTACACTTCCATGGCCGCGTCGATTGCCGCCAAGGACGTCAGCGTACCGCCGACACCGATGAGTATCTCCGGTTTTGCCGGTTGCCGCAGCCAGGCACGGTCACAGCGTTGCCGCATGACATTAATATCTTCCGGACCGATTGTTTCCGACCCGGTAAGGCGTACGGCGCCTAAGGGATAGCTGTGCGACCACGTGACATGACCGTTCTTGCCGAGGGTCGTTTCCGTACTGCCGCCGCCGATGTCGAGGACGGCGACAAGCCTGTCGTCCTTAACGGACGACGTGGCGCCGCAAAAGCTGAGGGCCCCTTCTTCGGCACCGGATACGACACGGCACTGCCAGCCGAACCGCCAGCGCACTTCCGCCAAAAAAGCCTGACCGTCCTTTGCTTCCCGCACGGCCGAAGTAGCAACGGCGCAAACGGGAATGCCCTGGAGCTCGCGATTCCACTCTTCCATAACCGCCAAGGAATTGGCAATGCCGTCGGGCCAAAGGCGTCCCGTCTCGGCCAGACCTTTAGCGAGCCGCGTCGTCGCCATTCGCTTCGGATAAAACCGCCACGCGCCGTCTCTAAAAAGTCCCTGCATGAGGCGCAGCGAATTGGAACCGACATCGACGACGGCATATTCTGTATCTGTCATAGCTCGTATAGACCCCCTGTTGCGACGAAAAAAAAAACAAAAAGAGCATTCCCTCAGGAATACTCCCGTTGCCCGTCACTGTTAAACAACCTAGTTGGCCCGGCGCGCGCCGCGTCCGCCCCGTTTGGATTCCGTATTCCGTTTCAAGTCGCTCAACCGAGCTTCACTATCCTTCAGGAACCGGCTCAATTGGTCTTCAAAAGACGCAGGCATACTCGTCCGGCGCCGCAACTCTTTTTTACCCTCATTTTCCTGCGACTGTTTAATAGATAAGCCGACTTTACCTGTATCGTCAACGGACAATACTTTGACCGACACTTTCTCGCCTACCTTCAAAAAATCATGTACATCTTTTACGTACTCATTTGCCACTTCCGAAATATGTACAAGACCGACCTTCTTCTCCGGTAATTCGACAAAAGCGCCGAATTTCGTAATTCCCGTAACGATGCCTTCCAGCACGTTTCCCGTTTCAATTGCCATGCTGTGTACTGATTCCTCCTTATAGTACTGAACGTTTACAGCCATTATACCTGTCGCAGGTGAAAAATTCAATTATTATTTTAGAATATACGCTATACATACAGTACGAGAAAAGTAAATAAAAATGCGGCCTTACTGCTTATACGGAATTTCTCCCTGTTTGACCAGTCCGAACTGTTTACGAGCCCGCTGCCTGAGCTCATCCGGATCGACGAGTTTCTCCTTTTCATTGAGGAGTCTGCCGTTTTCCTCGCTCAGCTCCTCTTCCTGCCTGACCGTATTCTTCATATCGCCGCGAATTTCCCAGAGCACATAGAACCGGTTCAAGAGAAATGCTCCACCTATAACGAGAATAAGGATGATAAATTTTTTATATAAGGACGTTTGCTTTTTGGGGGCTCGTCTTCGCCTTGCTACACGCATACGGTCCGGTCGGGTTCGTCGTTCTGCCGCCATTTGACTCTCCTTCGCTACATAAACCATTCTCTTGCAGTATAGCATTATTTTTCTGCAAGATAAAGGGCATCTTTATGCGCAGCAGAGCCATATTTCCATATTTATGCAATATCTTCGGCCCGAAAAGCGGAAAAAGCGGAGACGTCCGCCTTTCCGATATAGTATAATAAAGGACATCAAGCTTTTGAGGAGGCACACATAAAACCATGAAATATACACCCTTATCAACGGACATCTTGGCCGCACTGAAAGCGATTGTAGGCGAAAAGAACCTTATTACCGACGCAGACAGGCTCCAACCGTATTCGCACGATGAAGTGGCCAATCCGGCCTACCATCATATGCCGGAAGCGCTGGCCCTGCCGGAATCGACCGAACAGGTGGCGGCCATCGTAAAGCTTGCCAATGAGCGCCGCTTTCCCGTTATTCCGCGCGGTGCCGGCACAGGGCTGGCCTGCGGAGCCGTCCCCATTTACGGCGGCCTCGTCGTGTCCTTGGAAAAGATGAACCGCATTTTAGAAATAAACGGCGATGCCCTCTACGCCGTCGTCGAAGCGGGCGTGCGCACGTCGGATTTACAAGCAGCCGCAGAAAAAGAGGACCTCTTTTATGCCGGTGATCCGTGCAGCAGCGACTCGTGCTGCATAGGCGGCAACATCGCCACCAATGCGGGCGGCAACAGGGCCGTAAAGTACGGCACGACGCGCCATCAAGTGCAGGAGATTACGATTGTCAACCCGCTCGGCGAAATTGTCCGCCTGGGCAGCCGCCTGAAGAAGCAGTCTACCGGTTATTGCCTGGATCAGCTCGTCATCGGTTCGGAAGGAACCTTGGGCATCATTACGGCGGCCACGGTCAGGCTCCTGCCGAAAGCACCTTATATGCTGGACATTCTGGCCGTTTTCAAGAGAGCCGACGATGCCTTGAATACAGTTCAGCAAATTCTGAAAAGCGGCATTAAGCCGACGTGCATCGAATTCATCGACACCATCACCCTCCGGTCCATCGAAAAATTTCTGCAGACGACCGTCCCCGACAGTGAAAGCGGCAATCCCCTGATCATTGAGCTCGAAGCGGACAGCGAAGACGAGCTCGACGACAAGACGGTCCGCCTTGACGAACTCTGCACGGCCGGCGGGGCCGTCAACGTCCTCGTGGCCGACTCGGAACGCATTTGGAAGGTGCGCAAGTCGTACAGTGAATCCATTCGTTCCGAAAGCCGCATTGTCGCGACGGAAGACATTGTCGTCCCTGTGGACAGAGAATTGGATACGCTCCACTTCATTCTGACGCAGGCCGAAAAGTATAACCTCACGACCCGTATTGCGGCTCATGCGGGAGACGGCAATATTCATCTCAACATCTTAAAGCTGCGGGACGACGACTACGACGAATGGAAGGACCGAACCGACCGCAATCAGGCGGAACTCTTCACGTACGTCTATTGCGCAGGCGGCCGCCTTTCGGGTGAACACGGCATCGGCTATAAACGGCGCCACCTTATGGAACGCTTTGCCGATCCGGTGGAGCTGTCCATGATGCGTGCCGTCAAGAAAGCTCTCGACCCGAACAACGTTTTAAATCCGGGAAAAATATTTACGTTGGACGACTGATATGCTCTTGCATTTCACAGGTCACATCAGTATAATAAGGACGAAAGACAATTATATTTATATATCTTCAGGGCAGGGTGAAATTCCCGATCGGCGGTTACAGTCCGCGAACGCGTTGCGTAGATTCGGTGCGATTCCGAAACCGACAGTATAGTCTGGATGAGAGAAGATACGGTTACCTATTATGTTCCCATTACACCAATACGCCCTGATATCCTTACGGACATCAGGGCTTTTAATATTCAGGAGGCCATATTATGATAGAGAAAAAACAGCAATGCAACACCATAGAAGAAGCACTTGAAGACCTGCGCGCCGGTCGTCTCATTATTGCGACGGACGATCCGGAACGGGAAAACGAAGGTGACTTCATTTGTGCCGCTCAGTTCTGCACAACCGAAAACATGAACTTCATGGCGACTTACGGTAAAGGGCTTATCTGTATGCCCGTCAGCCGGGAATATGCGCGCAAGCTGAATCTTACGCCTATGGTCACACAAAATACGGACAACCATGAAACGGCTTTTACGGTCACTATCGACCACGTCGATACGACGACGGGCATTTCCGCAGTCGAACGGGCCTTTACGGCACGCAAGCTCACGGACGAAAATGCCCGTCCCGAAGACTTCCGCCGTCCGGGCCACATGTTCCCGCTTATCGCCAAAAAAGGCGGCGTTCTCACGCGGAACGGCCATACGGAAGCGACGGTCGATCTCATGCGCCTGGCCGGGTTGGAACAGGCAGGCCTTTGCTGCGAAATCATGGCCGGCGACGGCACGATGCTGCGTACGTCGGGCCTGCGTGAATTTGCCAAAAAGCACCATATCAAGTTCATCACCATTCGAGATCTCCAGAACTACTGCCGCCGTCATGACCGCCATGTCATTCGCGAGGCCGAAGCGAACATGCCTACGCACTACGGTGACTTCAAAATTTTCGGCTACGTCAACGACTTGACGGGCGAACACCACGTGGCACTCGTCAAGGGGAATATCGGCGACGGCAAGCGCCTCCTCTGCCGGGTTCACTCGGAATGCCTTACAGGCGACGTCTTCGGCTCATGCCGCTGCGACTGCGGTGAACAGCTCGCCGCCGCCCTATCACAAATCGACAAGGAAGGGCGCGGTATCCTTCTCTACATGCGTCAGGAAGGGCGCGGTATCGGCCTGATCAACAAGCTCAAGGCCTATGCGCTCCAAGATCGGGGCTACGACACGGTAGAAGCGAACGAAAAGCTCGGCTTCGCCCCGGATTTGCGTGAATACTGGATTGGCGCGCAAATCCTCCAGGACCTGGGTGCCCGGGAACTCCGCCTGCTCACGAACAATCCCGAAAAGATTTACGGTCTTGAAGGCTTCGGTGTAGAAATTACGGAACGGGTTCCCATTGAAATGGTACCGCAGCAATTCGACAAATTTTACTTGGAAACAAAGAAAAATAAAATGGGTCATATCCTGCCCCATCTTCATTAAGAAATGCAACAAACCTCTCCTGTGCACTTGTACGGGAGAGGTTTTGTTTTTACTGAAAAAGCGTGAATGTATCCTTGTGGTAGGATATGAGGCCGTCTTTTTGCATGCGGCTCAATTCGGCCGACATGGCGCTCCTGTCGACGGAGAGGTAGTCCGCCAGCTGTTGGCGATTAAATTCGATGGTAAATGTTGCCTTGCCGTGCTGCCGTGCCTCATCGGACAAATAAGCCATCAGTTTATGCCGTGTCGAACGCTGGGATATATAGCGGATTTTCTTAGTGAGGAGAAGGTTTTTTTGCGCCAGAAGACAGAGAAGATTGTGCACCAGCTTGCGCCCGGGCAGACTGAATTCATCCGTAGCTTTAATGACGGAGGCTACGTGAATGAAAAGGATATCCGTGTCCTCGACGGCGATGACGTCGACAATAGCCTTTTCTTCAGGCAGGGTCGCAAAGGCTTCGCCGAAGAACTGGCCGGCCTGCATAGCCGTGAGAATATTGCGGTTGCCCCAATAATCTTCCTGCACAATATGAACCTGCCCGGAGAGGACAATGCCGATTGTATTGATATCATCACCGGCATAAAAAACGAAGCCGCCCTTTCCAAAATGCCGTCTCCGCGCACCCATATGCTGCAAAAAGGGTTCTACCTCTCTTTCAGCAATGCCCGTAAATAAAGGCGTCTTGCTTAACAGGGACACATAGCTTTCCATCATTACCACCTCAAATACAATACGAATCGGTTACTGCCGCAAATGCACACGTTTCCGCGCTTGGGACACCACTTACAATAACCATCCACCCGCATAGCGGGTGGTTTTTCTGTTTCGGGCATAGCCCTAACGTTAAAGGCAGCGCACAAGTGCGCTTTTTATTGGCCTGCCAGCCACGCACGGGGTTACTTGCTACCCGTAAACGGGTCTTGCGGGTCAAATAAACTTAATTGATCGCTCTCTTTATCTGCTTTCAACTGATTCTCTATATATTCTTTTATCGCTTTTGTATTTTTCCCTACCGTATCCACATAATATCCTTTGCACCAGAATTGCCTATTCCGATACGCAAATTTCATATTCCCGAACCGTTGGAAGATCATCAAACTGCTTTTTCCTTTTAGATATCCCATGAAACTTGATATACTCAATTTCGGTGGAATACTAACCAGTAGGTGGATGTGGTCCGGGCACACTTCTCCTTCTACAATGTCTACGCCTTTCCATTGGCATAATTGTCTAAGTATATCCCGGATAGCTCCTCTTTTTTCTGCATAGAATACTTTCCTCCTATACTTTGGCGCAAATACGATATGGTATTTACAATTCCATTTTGTATGTGCTAGACTAGTTCCAACATTAGATTGCTTTGTCATCTTAATGTCCTCCTCATGTCATAGTTTTGCGTAACTGGCAGGTCACGCCTTTATCCTATCACATGAGGAGCTTTTTTGTTTTCCTCATCGCTTAAGCTCTTTTGAACCACGCGACTATCGCGTGGTTTTCGGATATACAAAAAAACGGGAAAGGGCAAGAGCCTTTCCCGTTTTTTTTTGCATTACACGTTCCACTCCTCTTTCAGTGTCGATAAACAGAGGAAAGTTTGTGTCGACGTGACTGCAGGGATTTCATTGAGTTCTTTCATAATGAAATCCTCCAAGTCGTCCGGCGTCTTGACGAGTACCTTCAAAATATAGTCGAAAGCACCTACAATATGATGGCATTCGAGTACTTCCTTAAAGGTGACAATGCGTCTGCGAAATTCGTCATCCGTCGAAGCCCGTTCGACCGTTACCATGATGAAAGCCGTTACGTTATAGCCCGTCTTGCGTCGGCTGAGCTTGACACCGTAGCCTTCAACAATGCCGTTGTGCTCCATCTTGCGGATACGTTCGGCAACTGCCGGAATGGACAAGCCTACTACCTTGCTGACTTCCGTTGCGGACACCTTACCGTTGCGTTTCAGTATTTCCAAAATATGCTCGTCAATATGATCCATGTTTCTACCGCCCTTTGCGAAAAATTTCGTTATTCTGTTGTCATTATCTTATATTATGGCAAAAAAGTAAATATGAAATGCGAAATTCATATATTCTTTATATTTTCTCTTCTACCGGACTTATTCACTATAGTGAAAATCGCCGTTCACATCGGAAAGATGACTCCTAAACCCGTCACTGACATATACAGTTCCGTCTGTTGACGTAATTTCTCCCTCCACGCCGTCAAGGCCGTTAAGAAAAGCCATGCCCTTTTCGGGACCTAAGACGAAGAGAATTGTCGTCAACATATCGCTGAGCATACCGCCGTGTTCCACATCGGCAGCGACGAGGACGGAATCACTCATGACGCCGCTGCGCGCAGGATATCCCGTCTTCGGGTCAAAAATATGGTGGTAGCGAACACCGTCTTGAACGAAAAAGCGCTCGTAGTCGCCGGACGTGGAGATGTTTTCATCACTGACGGAAACGACTCCCAAATATACGTCCTTTGCATCGGACCGGGGATGTTTTATGCCGATGCGCCAATCGCCGCCCTTTTGATTCTTGCCGAAGGCGAACATAGAGCTGGCGCCGAGGTTGATTAAGCCGTCTTTAATATGGTGCTTTTCGTAAATCCTGCGCACTTCATCAACGGCAAAACCCTTGGCAATACCGCCGAGATCCAAACTCATGCCTGCCTTGGCCAGCATGATGCCGTGATCTTCAGGACGCAATAAAATATCTTTATAGTTGACAAGGCTCTCGGCAGCAGCCACTTCCGCCTCTGTCGGAATATGCTGTTTGTCCGTACCGATGCCCCACAGATCCGTAAGGACGCCGGTCGTGATATCCCAGGCACCTTGTGATTTTTCAGAGTAATTTTTGGCAAATTCGACCATTTCATATATTGCCGGGTCAACTTGCACATAATCTTTTCCGGCTGCAGCATGAATCCTGCTAATATCGCTGTCCGATCGCCGGGAACTTGCCAGTTTGTCGAGTTCCCGGATTCTTGCGAAGCCTTCTTCTACAGCTTCCTTTGATTCCTCCCCCGTCGCTTTCAGGTATACCGCCGTATCCATGGCGACACCGTTCTTATCATAAGACTGCTCCGAATGTAAACTACATCCGGAGCAGACTGCTGCAAGAATGGGGATGAAGACGGCAACGAAAAATTTCGCACATCTGTTACCCATGTTTTTATCCTATCTTTTGTTCACTTTTAGCCGCTTTTACATAGGCGGCAATAGCCTTCGTCGGGCACTTGGAAACACATGTCGGCTCTTCGCATTGACGGCAGATTTCCGGATTTACCCGGGCTAAATGTTCCACGACCTGCACACCGCCTTCATGAGTACAATTGCGCACGCAGAGTCCGCAGCCGATACATGCGGCGGAACAGGATTTCTTGGCAACGGCACCGGCTTCTTTTGAGCTGCAGCTTACGCTGACTTTCGCACTCACCGGCAAGAGCTCGATAACATGGTTCGGGCAAACGCTGGCACACTTGCCGCAACCCGTACAGAGCAGCTTGTCAACCTGAGGTAATCCGTTGGTACCCATGGTCATAGCGCCGAAGGGGCAGTTACGCACACAGTTGCCGAAACCGAGACAGCCGAATTTACAGGACTTGGGTCCCTGCTGAATCTGTTTTGCCGCAGCGCAGTCGTGAACACCTTTATATTCGTACGACAGCTTGGCAATACCGATGCCGCCGCGGCAACGGACGTGAGCAAATTTTGCTTCCGCCGCTTCAGCGACCTTACCTGTCAACTTGGCAACCTCGGCAGCGACTTCGGCCTTACCGGGAACACAGAGATTGGGCGGTACGTCCGGGTCGTTGACAACCGCTTCGGCGTACTTTGCGCAGCCCGCATATCCGCAGGCACCGCACTGCCCTTGCGGCAACGCTTCTTTTACTTCCTCGATGAGAGGGTTCTCTTCCATAGCGAATTTTTTATCGGCGACGGCAAGGACAAAGCCGAAAACGACGCCGACGCAAACCATAACGGCAATAGCCATCATGGAAATAAATAAGGTTTCACTCATAATATATCACCCCTATCTTATAACATGCCGGAAAATCCGAGGAACGCCAAGGAAAGCATGCCGGCTACCACGAAGGCAATGGGTGTTCCCTTCATAGCTGCAGGAACGTCAGCATAGTCGAGTTTTTCACGGGCACTGGCCATGAGGATCAGAGCCAGTGCGAAGCCGATACCGGAGCCGACGGAAAAAACAATATTTTCAATGAAGTTGTAGTTGTTCGTTACGCTCAGTACGGGGACGGACAAAACGATACAGTTCGTCGCAATGAGCATGAGGTAGATCCCCCACATATTATACAACGTAGGCGATTCTTTTTTAATGATAATTTCCAAAAGTTGTACGAAACTCGCAATGAGCACAACGAAAGTGATCGTCCGCAAAAAGGTCAAATCAAGCGGCACAAGAACGAAGTTGTACACGAGCCAGGCGAGCATGGTACTCAAGGTAATAACGGAGGTTACGGCAAAGCCCATACCGATAGAGGCGTTCAGGTTTTTGGAAACGCCGAAGAAGATACAAAGACCGAGGAACTTGGTCAATACAAAGTTATTAATCAGTACGGCACCGATAAAAAGCGTAAAATATTCACCCATTATGCTTCACTCCCTTCCAGTTCTTTCAAGAGACGAGCCTTTTCACGTTTCTGGTTCCATACCTTGAAACCTGCCATGATGAAGCCGATGAGCATGAATGCCCCGGGCGGCAACGCCATGATCAACGCCGGCTGATACCAGTCGCCGAAGACGGGAATACCGAAGATGCTGCCGTTGCCCAAAACTTCACGGACAACGGAGATGAGGAACATGGCTACTGTAAAGCCCACACCCATGCCCATGCCGTCGAGGAAGGAAACGACGACGCCGTTCTTGGAAGCTACCGATTCGGCACGAGCCAGAATGATGGCAAACACGACGACCAGGTCAAGGTATACACCCAAAGCTTTATACAAATCGGGAGCGAATGCCTGCAAGAAGAGCTGTACGCATGTAACGATAGTAGCGATACATGTAATGTATACGGGTACGCGGACTTTCTTGTTAATCGTCTTACGAATGATGGAGACGACTACGTTGTTGCACGTAATAACGAACCAAACAGTAAGACCCATAGTCAACCCGTTGATGACGCTCGTCGTAACGGCGAGGCCGGGGCAAAGACTCAGGGCCAAGACGAAGTACGGGTTTTCTTCAATGATACCCCTGCTAAATACTTTCCATAAGCTCATGATTAGTTACCCCCTAACTGCGCCGCTTTTTCAACAGCTTCTTTGACACCGCGAGTAACTGCACGGGAAGAAATGGTGGCACCGGTCATTGCCTGGATGTGTTTGGTATCACCGTGTTCCTTCGTAACTTCCAAGTCATCCGATTTCTTGCCTTTAAATTGATCGCGGAATTTGGGTTTCGACGCGTTATCACCCAAGCCCGGCGTTTCATTGTGTTCAAGCATGGTATAGTCCATGACGGAGCCGTCGAGAGCCACTGCCGTCAACAATTTGATGGGACCGCCGTAGCCTTTAGGTTCCGTCGGAATGACATAAGCAAGAGTTTTACCGTCTTTTTGAGCAAAAAATGTATCCTTTTCGCCGGGTACTTCGACAAATTTATCTGCGTCCGGCACAAGAGCTTTCATGGACTCCTGTTTCATTTGCTCCGCCTTGACCTTGGCAATGGGACCGGTTACATAATAAACGGCACCGATAATGCACCCCGATACAAGACAGGTGAGAATGAGATTGAAGGCAATCTTGACAATGTTGTTTCCTGTAGTTTCAGACATCTTATTTAGCCTCCTTTACCTTGACCGTACCGAAGATTCTCGGTTTAACAATGCGGTCGATTAAGGGGGTTACGGCGTTCATTAGAAGGATGGAATAACAAACCCCTTCGGGATAGCCGCCGAGAAGTCGAATGAGTACCGTAATCAGGCCGGCACCGACAGCAAAAATAATTTGGCCCTTAAGTGTAATAGGAGCCGTGACCATATCGGTGGACATAAAGAAAGCCCCGATAATAAGGCCGCCCGCCATCATATGGAAAACGGGGTCGCCCGAGAAGAACGTCCCTGCCGCATGAGAACCGACGGCGCCGCCGAAGATCCACATGAGAATACCCACTGTAGCAATCATGGCGACGGAAGCCTGCCATTTTACATACCCTTTATAAATGAGAACGAGGCCGCCGAGAATGAGGAGTACCGTAGACGTTTCGCCCATCGAACCGTTGCGGAAGCCGAGGAACATGTTCTGATACATTGTCATGGGGTCGTTGCCGAAGAGCTGCAGTAAGGCGTCATAGCCGTTCTGTTTCAATACATTGAGCGGCGTGGCACCGGCAACGCCGTCAATAACGCCGCCGTCCATCTGGGTCCACGTCGTCATGGCGACGGGCCAAGATACCATAAGGCCCGCACGACCTACGTGCGCCGGGTTAAAAAGGTTGTACCCGATACCGCCCATAGCCTGCTTGCAGACGACGATGGCAATAAAGGAGCCGATAATCGTCATCCACCAGGGCAAAGAAGGCGGACAGCACATAGCCAATAAAAGACCTGTAATAACGGCGCTGCCGTCATTAATCGTGATTTTTTTGTGCATGAATTTTTCCCATGCCCATTCAAAAAACACGGCTGAAGCGATAGCGACAACAATATTAAGTAAAGCGTTCATGCCGAAGTAATATACACCGAAAGCGGCAGCCGGCACCAAAGCGGCTACGACAGTCCACATTATCTTGGGGATGGATTCGTTACAACGGACATGCGGTGATGAGGACACAGTCAACATGACTGCTTGTGCGCTCTGTTCCATAGTTTATCCCTTCTTCCATTAAGTCCGGCCTATTTGGCCTCTGCTTTTGCTTTTGCTGCTTGTTGCTGCGCCTTGACCTGCGCCTTGGCGTTGCGGATGTATTGTACAATATTTCGCTTCGCAGGACAGACATATACGCAGCTGCCGCATTCAATACAATTCATGACGCCGTATTCCATGCATTTGTCCCAAGCTTCGCAGGACGAGAAAATACTGAGCTGGCTCGGAATCAGGCCCATGGGGCAGGCATCAACGCAGCGGCCGCAACGAATGCAGGGATCTTCCACACCGACCCGGCATTTTTCCGGCGACAGGGCAAGGATACCCGACACGCCCTTGGCAACGGGAACGTCCAACTGGAACTGAGCCAAGCCCATCATGGGACCGCCGGCAATAACGCGGTCCGGCTGATTAACGAAACCGCCGCAATAATCAACGGCATATTGGAAAGGCGTGCCGACACGCAAGGAGAGGTTCTTCGGTTCCTTAATGCAGTCGCCCGTAACCGTCGTTACGCGTTCGATGAAGGGGATACCGTGACAAACGGCATCCGTAATGGCGATAACCGTGCCGACGTTGCTGACGACGCAGCCAACGTCCATAGGCAAGCCGCCGGGTTCCACTTCGCGGTTTACGACTGCTTTAATGAGCATTTTTTCGCCGCCTTGAGGGTACTTGGTCTGCAAAGCTTCCACCGATACTTCCGGAACAGCCTTGAAGGCCTCGGTCAATACTTTTACGGCTTCGGGCTTATTATCTTCAATGCCGATATAGCCCTTTGTCACGCCTAAGGCTTTCATACAGATCTGCACACCCGTAACGAGCTTTTCACTCTGTTCAAGCATAAGCCTGTAGTCACAGGTCAAATAGGGCTCGCATTCGGCCGCATTGACGATAAACGTGTCAACCGGTTTGTTCGGTGCAAGCTTAACGTGTGCCGGGAAGGTTGCACCGCCGCAGCCGACAACGCCGCCCTTTTTAATGCGTTCCACAATTTCCGCCTTGTCCATTTGGCGCCAATCTTTTTCGTCCGGCAAACCGTCGGCCCATTCGTCGAGGCCGTCCGCCTTGATGACGACGGACATACAGGTAACCATCATGTTATGCGGCATAGGAGCCACTTTGACAACATCGCCGGAAGTGGACGCGTGAATGTCCGCATGTAAAAACGCGTCGCTCGTCCCTATCAGCTGCCCCTTTTTTACATGATCGCCGACTTTAACCGTCGGTGTACAGGGTGCGCCGAAATGTTGACTCATAGGGATGATTACTTGTTCCGGAATGGCCGGGGTCTCGATGGCCTTATCCTTCGCATAGGCCTTGCCGTCGTCAGGATGAATCCCACCGATAAAGCTTTTCATCATCTGAAATCACCTCAATGTAAGTTAAGTATGAATAAAAAATAATGAAGACTGAACCAGCGATCGAAACGGCCTGACAAATTGCGCAACACATGTATCTCCGCTATTACCAAGATGCATGAGGCTTGCTTCAGAAAGTTTCACAGCGAACGTTCTTATATACATGTTTCGTATAAAAATCCTGTCTCAAAAACCGTCGTTCACTCCGGTTTCTAAGTAAGTGCACATGTTCTTCCCTGCCATATCAAAGAGAAAAGAACGATTCCGCTTCATGTATACTAATTCCGCCAAGCCGCAAAAAATCTATCACTTCCGCCGTTTCAACCGTCTACATTATATCATTATGATTCCCAATATTCAACGAAAAAAGAAATTGAATTAATCGTTTTACAACAATAGTTTTTTATTTTGATATCTTTTATCATAATGAATTAAAATGTACTGCAAGAGTATGTTTTGTGATACAAAAGAACACTCTTTCACTCCACATATATTACTGCAAGTTCTAGCCTCATTTTTTCATTCTCATCAGAAAACGGATACATACGGTCTATGCACGAATAACAAAAAGACGGCTTCATCGATACGACCGTATCGAAAGAAGTCGTCTTTATTTTTATCATATTTTATACTGTTATATCCTTATTCCCGTTCCAAAGCGGCCTTTATAAATCCCTTAAAGAGAGGGTGGGCTTTTGTCGGTCGAGACTTAAATTCAGGATGAAACTGGCAGCCGACGAACCAGGGATGGTCGGCAATTTCCACAATCTCCACGAGTCTGTCGTCAGGGGACGTGCCCGAAATGACCAAACCCGCATGAGTCAACTCTTTGCGGTACTTGTTGTTAAATTCCCAGCGGTGACGGTGCCGTTCGTAAATCAAATCTTCGCCGTACACGTCGTGGGCCTTTGTACCGGGGACGAGCTTGCACGGATAGAGGCCGAGCCGCATGGTGCCGCCTTTCTCCGATACTTTTACCTGGTCGGCCATGAGGTCGATGACGGGGTACGCCGCCGTTTCGTCGAATTCGGACGACGTGGCGTCCTTCATGCCGCAAACGTGACGGGCAAAGTCCATGACGGAGCACTGCATGCCGAGGCAGAGGCCGAGGAAGGGAATCTTGTTTTCCCGCGCGTATTGAATGGCTTTTACTTTGCCTTCAATACCGCGATTGCCGAAGCCGCCGGGAACGATAATGCCGGCAACGCCTCTAAACACTTCTGCAGGCGACACGTTCGGCTCTTCCAAGGTTTCCGAATCAATCCAGCGAATGTTGACGTTCACCTTATAAGCCGTGCCTGCGTGACTGAGCGCTTCGGCAACGCTGAGATAGGCATCGTGGAGTGCCACATATTTGCCTACGAGGGCGATTTCCACATCCCGTTCCGTGTGATAAATATCATAGACCATTTTCTTCCAATCTTCCATATCGCAGGGACGGTCAGGCAAATCAAGTTTTTTCAGGACAATCGTATCGAGTCCTTCTTCGGCAAGCAGCAAGGGAACTTCGTAAATGCTGTCGAGCGTGCGGTTCTGAATGACCGCCTCCTTATCGATGTCGCAGAAGAGGGCAAGCTTGTCCTTCATTTCTTCGGACAACGGCTTTTCGGAGCGACATACGATAATATCGGGCTGAATGCCGATACCGCGCAATTCCTTGACGCTATGCTGTGTCGGTTTCGTCTTTAATTCACCTGCCGCGCCGATATAGGGAACGAGTGTAACGTGAATGTAGAGGACGTCATTGCGGCCCACTTCTTTTTTTATCTGGCGGATAGCTTCCAGGAAAGGCAGGCTTTCAATGTCACCGACTGTACCGCCGATTTCCGTAATGACAATGTCGGCGTTGTCGTCATCGCCAACGCGATGAACGCCTTTTTTGATCTCGTTCGTAATGTGCGGAATGACCTGTACGGTCGAACCGAGGTAATCACCGTGCCGCTCTTTTTGCAGAACGGACCAGTAAATTTTCCCGGTCGTCACATTGGAATGCTTGCCCAGGTTGATATCGATAAACCGCTCATAATGGCCCAAGTCCAAGTCCGTTTCCGTGCCGTCGTCCGTGACGAAAACTTCGCCGTGCTGATACGGACTCATCGTACCGGGATCAATATTGATGTACGGGTCAAATTTCTGAATCGTCACCTTATAGCCGCGGTTTTTCA
Organism: Megasphaera coli; assembly: GCF_900095855.1. Taxonomy (GTDB): domain Bacteria; phylum Bacillota; class Negativicutes; order Veillonellales; family Megasphaeraceae; genus Megasphaera; species Megasphaera massiliensis_A. Next base: position 1,017,265 of record NZ_FMIY01000002.1, read on the forward strand.
AAAGGCGCCCCAACGCGGCCGCCGTAATCCCCTTGCCGAGTGAAGATACAACGCCGCCTGTTACGAATATATATTTAGCCATAATTCCTCCCTGTCGGGCCTGCGCCCCTTTACACATAAACGGTTCCAATCGGTTTTAAGACGGCAGCACTTACATTTTTTCAGGTGCCGAAATTCCCAAGATTGCCAAGCAGTCGGCAATCGTAATTTGCACGGCCGTAACGAGTGCCAGCCGGGCTTCTTCCAATTCTTTATCTCTCTGTATGATATGGCAGTTATTGTAAAACGCATGGAAAAGACTTGCCAATTCATAGGCAAAATGAGCGATGCGATGCGGCGCTCTATCGACGGCGGCCTTGCGAATTTCTTCGGGATAGGCAGCCATCTTCTTAATTATTTCCAGTTCCCGTTCTTCCGTCAGCTTCTCCCATATGACATGTTGCCACGTCTTGTCAAAGGCATCGCCGTTTTCGGCAACCTGTCTGTAAATACTGAAAATCCGCGCATGCGCGTACTGAATATAGTAGACGGGATTCTCATTGCTGTGTGACGTAGCCAAGTCGATATCGAAGTCAAGCTGTGTATCAAGAGAACGCATAATAAAGAAATAACGCGCAGCATCAGTGCCGACTTCTTCAATGAGCTCATTGAGCGTAACGGCTTCGCCGGTCCGCTTCGACATTTTAACGAGTTCGCCGTCGCGGAAGAGGCTGACCATCTGGAGAAGCAGGATCTCCAGCCTGTCCGGGTCCTTGCCCAAGGCCGCCATAGCTGCCTTGACGCGGGCCACATAGCCGTGGTGGTCGGCCCCCCAAATATTGATGAGCTTTTTAAATCCCCGTTCATACTTGTTTTTATGGTAGGCAATGTCCGCCGCCAAGTAGGTGGGCACACCGTTCTCCCGAATGACAACGCGGTCTTTGTCGTCACCGTAGGCGGTCGACTTCAACCAAAGCGCGCCGTCCCGCTCGTACATGTTACCGTTGCGGCGCAGTGTGTTGCAGGCTTCACGAACCGCTTCCGGATGCAGGGTTCGTTCACTGAACCACTTATCGAAGATGACATTGAAGTTCGCCAAGTCCCGCTTCAGCGCTGCCAGTTTTTCTTCATACGCCCTGGTTTTAAAGATTTCAAGGCGGCGTGCTTCGTCCATTTGCAAGTACGAGTCGCCGTCCTGTTCTATAATGGCGCGGGCCGTGTCGACAATATCCTGTCCGCGATAACCGTTTTCCGGAATCTCCGCTTCTCTGCCGAGGAGCTGTAAGTACCGCGCATTGACGGATACGGCCAGATTATCCATCTGATTACCTGCGTCGTTAATATAATATTCAGCTTCCACATTATAGCCTGCAGCCCGCAGAAGGTTGACGAGAGCACTGCCGTAGGCGGCGCCGCGGCCGTGGCCGACGTGGAGAGGCCCGGTCGGATTAGCGCTGACGTATTCGACCTGCACCGTATCTTCCGGCCTCACGGGCACGTGACCGTACGCACTGCCGGCAGCGAGAATTTTTTCCAACGTATCATAAATAATGTTATGCTTTAAGAAGAAATTGATAAAGCCTGCGCCTGCCACTTCCGCTTTCAAGAGCCACGGCGCCTCCAAGTGTTTCAAGATGACGTCGGCAATGTGCCGCGGCGGCTTGTGAGCCGTTCTGGCAGATTGCATGGCCAAGTTCGTGGCAAAGTCGCCGAATTCTTTCTGCGGCGGTATTTCCAACAAAACGGACGGATATTTTCCTGCCGGCAATTCACCCGCCTCGACGGCTTCAACCAAGGCCGCTTCCAGTCCCCGTTTTACGATTTCTTTCATTTCCATTACGACTTGTCCTCCCGCACTGTAAAGATCAACTGATTATACGTAGACGCCAGTTCCCCCAGGAGAACATCATAGACCAAACGAATCTCGCCTATACCGTCGTTCAGCTCCACCTTGCATTCATAGGTCTTCATACTGATTTCCATTGCGCCGAAAGGCGTTTCGTACAAAGACTTGCACAGCTTGCCGACTTTATATTCCTGCCGGTTTCTGATCTTGCCCAGACGCAATAAGACGAGCGTTCCGTCGGCTTGTACCTTGATTACCGTCGTCACGCCCTCCATGCCGGTAATTTCGCTTTCTTTATAAACGAAATATCGGGTTCCGTCTTTCTCATAGTATTTACCCGCCGAAACGAGTTCCAATTTCAGTTCCTGCCCGTGATGATCCCGTTGAATACTGCAAATGCTTACAATGACTCGTTTCAATCGGATTCGACCTTCCCCATAATAATCTAATGTTTACTATTATATACCAGATAGGGCAAAAAAAAAAGAAAGTCCAATCAAAGAAATACCTTCATTTCGCGGGAAATGAAGGTATTATGTGCATGTACAGCTTATACAACGGCGCGCGCTCTGTTTACGGGCATATCGGTGCACATGCCGGCGCGCTCAATCCAATGCAAGTCATAGGGTTCGAAAACGACCTGTTCGTACGCCTTTACGTCCAAAAGCGTACCGTCCCAGTCGGAATGAATCCGGCCGGTCTGTTTAATCAAAATATCGTAGAGAATATTATACGTAATGCCGCTTGATTTATTTTTTTCCACGATCGTACTGTACGGCAAGGTCTTGTGATAAGTAATGCTCATGCCTTTATAATCGAAGTGGAAACCGCAGCGCATACGGCAGCCGTCAAGCCCTCTGTAATCGGCGATTTGTTTCAAGTCATGAAGAATTTTATCATGTGCCGATTCGTACAAATTCTCCGGTGTCGTTTCCGTATAGTCGAAACGAAACTGAACGGATGCGCCCGGAACGGCACGAAACCGCTCCAAATAAGGAATCATATCCTTGACGGGATAATTCCTGTACAAAACGCAATTAATGCGAAAAGGAACTGCCAAGCGCTTCAAGAGGTCATCATTCGATTCGACGACATAATGCTGCATATGGCGCGATATGTTGATGCACGTAATCTTGTATTTATTGCGTTCTGTAAAAGAAATAACATCGTCTTCCGTCTGGAACTGCGATACGGGCAAGGTCGTATTGATGTACACCTTGTGCGTACTCGGAATGCAGTCCAACATTTGCTGCAGCACTTCCAGGTCCGCAAAAGGCTCACCGCCCGTAAAAACAAAGTCGCAACAGGGCGTAATCCTGTCCATGCGACGAATGCTGTCACATATTTTTTCTGCCGAAAAGCCGACGGGGTTGTCGTATTCGGCCTTGTTGATGCAGAAAGGGCAATTATTTGAGCAATTATAGGGAACAAATACGGTTACAGTCGCACCGCCTTCACGCGTTTTATACGGAGCCCCCCCCAGGCTGTGTGTTTCCGTATTTTTCTCCGGTTCAGCAACCATAGCAATCTCCTCATATCAATCGTCATGGAAACGAATATTTTATAGTAAATGCATACGCCTCATCCATTGGATACGCTAATAATCAAAAGTCTAAACTAGATGAATATAATATATTTTAACATATATTCACCGTTCGTTAAAGAGCGGCATTAAAAGCCGCATTTTCGCTTTCATTATGAAAAAAAGAAGCGGCAAAGGCCCAGCCGCTCCGAAAATAATTAAAATGAATGAATTTCTATAGTCTATGTTTACCCGGCCGTCCGGTTCATCATACGGCTTCATACAAGGATTCGCCCATATTGACGAGGAGGTCGAAACACTCAAGCGTGTTCAACCATCCCGGCGGCACCGCTTCAGCTCCGTAAATAGTCCCGGCCAAACTGCCGCAAACGGTTCCGCATGAATTACTGTCATCATCGTGGTTACATGCCATGATAACGGCACTGCGCAAACTGTCTGTTTTCAAAATACAATAGACGGCGACGGCCAGAATTCCTGCAGCCCGCTTGCTGTCGCAAAGGTGCTTAATGCTTTCAAGAGGCTCCTCATCCGAGTTGACCTCTGCAACGGCCATTTGCAGACGCTCCGCCGTCATCTCGCCGCCGTTTTCATGGCGGGCCAGTTCAATAACCTGCCTCAAGGCGTCGCGCAAGTCCGTCTCTGCAGTCAGAAAGGCTACAAGGGCGCAATAAGCACCGGTCGTCACGACCGCTTCTTCACCGCCGTGTGTGAGAAAAGCGGTTCTGCACCCCTGCTGAAAAGCGGCTTCCGCATCATCACAGTAATACAGGCCGACGGGAGCGGCTCTTTTTACGGCACCGCCGCTCTTACTGGCATTCGGCACTTCGTGCGCACCGAAAGTACGCCCTAATGCCAAGGATTTAAGGCACGTTTTTCCGGGCGCGCGCCGCGCGTACAGGGCTTCCGTATCCATCATATTATAGCCCCATTTGTTTTCATGCGGCTGCGGCTTCATCCATTCCAACTGCTCGGGCTTTACAATGCGCTCGGTCTGTGTATAATACCAGCGCATATACGAGCGAAAAATCCGTTCAACCGGATCGGCTCCGTCCTGAGCTGCCCAAAGCAGACCGTCAGCTGTAAACAAAGCCAACTGCGTATCGTCGGAGATGACGGCCTTATTGCCGTTATTTTTAGACTTTAAAATCGTCCGCAAGCCGTGCGGACCGTATTTGCGGCGAATCGTGTTCCAACTGTCGAACTCGATGACGTACCCCAATGCGTCTCCCGTTGCTCCCCCAAGCATGCATCCCGTAAACCGTTCTATTCTGTCCATAGGCTTCTCCTCTACCGGACTGCCGCCGGCTGTCGAACAACTGATACGCCCGCATGAAAAGCATTTATTTTCTACATCGCCTCAGTATATAATAATGATCTTGTATTTATGATTATAACAACGCCCCCTGGTGTTTGCAATAAACTTGCCAACTCCGTATATTACTGTCGAAAAACGGGCTTGCCATGCGTATTTTTGATGATAAGGAAAAGAAAAGCGTCATTTTTCCCTTATTCCGTCCTGTGCGGTTCAATGCGGTGAATGTCCCCGACAATAAAAATAAACGAGAATACGCCCATTGCGGCAACACAGGCAATAAACGCCATAGCGCCGACAAAAGAGCCGGTTGCCTGAACGATAAAGCCGATGACAATAGGTGTAATAATACCGGCCAAATTACCGATGAAATTAAACACGCCTCCGGCGAGACCGACCGAATCGGCCGGCGCCATATCACCGACAGTACTCCAAACGATGGCCGCCATCCCCTGTCCGAAAAAGGCCAGCGTCATAATGGCGATGACTTCATGGAAGGAATCGGCATAGTTAGCCGCCATAATCGTCATGGAACAGAGCAGTCCGCAGACGACAGGCAGCTTACGTGCCTTTGAAAGGGATGCGCCTTTTTTCAGCATGTAGTCGGACCAACGGCCGCCCAAAAGGACGCCGCACAAAGCGCCGATATAAGGGATGACCGCAAATATACCGGCCTTGAGCATGGGCATTTGTTTTGCCACGATGAGGTACGTCGGAAACCACGTGAGGAAGAAATACATTGTACTCGTGTTGGCGAACTGCCCCAAATAGACGCCTATGAGCTGGCGGTGCGCAAAGAGCTCGCGAATTTGGCGCCACGAAATGTGCCGCACGGAACCGGCTTTTTCTGCGAGGCCGCCGCCTTCGCGGATGTATGCGAGTTCCGCTTCATTCACGCCCTTATATTCCGCCGGATCCCGATAGAGGTGATGCCAAAAGAGGCTGACAATAACACCGATAATACCGGTAATATAGAAAATTTCCTGCCAGCCGTAGTTTTCCAATACCCAGAAGAGAACCGGCGTCAGAAAGGCGAGGCCGATAAACTCGCCGGCCGTATAAACAGACGTTGCCGTCGCCCGCTCCCTGTCGGGAAACCACGCAGCCACAACGCGGCTGTTCGTCGGAAAGGCCGGCGCTTCGGCCATGCCGATGGCCAGGCGAATGCCGAAGAGAGAGGCAAAACTCCTGCCGAATCCCATGACAATAGTAAAGGCCGACCAGAAAAAGAGGGAGACCGTATAGGTCAGGCGGGATCCGAAGCGCTCTAAAAAGAGACCGCCCGGAATCTGCATAATGCCGTAAGACCAGGAAAAGGCGGAGAACAAAAAACCCATCGTCGCCGCGTCGAAGCCCAGGTCACGGCTCATACTGGGAGCGGCAACGGCCATATTGGTGCGATCCAAATAATTGATAGCCGTCAATATAAACAACAAGGTCAACATGAACCAGCGCTTTTTTGTCCTCACTCTGCCGATGCCTGCAGCTTCATACGGCCTTTCCATAATAAAGTCCCCCTTATAAATCCATAAGATATATTCATAAAAGCTACTTTATTATAAACATTGTATAATTATCATACAATCCCCCTGGGCATATCTTCACTGCAAAGACTGATATCAATATGACATACGGACTATTACACGACTTCTTCAACAAGGGCCGCTAAATGCGCCAACACAACGGCAATACTCTCGTCGTTGGCAATACGGTAGTCTGCGGAAGCATGATAAATATGAATGCGCTCTTTATAGAGGTCAAATATTTTTTGCGGCCCGTCCTTGAGAAGGGGCCGTTTCGACACGTCCACGTCGGTCACAATGTCTTCGGGCGGCCTATCTAAAAAGATGATGATCCCCTGCTCCTTGTAAATGTCGATGTTTTCCTGCCGCTTCACGACGCCGCCGCCCGTTGCGATAACGGTCCGCTTTTTTTCGCCCAAAGCACGGGCCGTCCGCGTTTCGGCATCGCGAAAGCAGTCTTCACTGACGGCAAAGAGCTCCCGAATGGTCTTGCCTTCTTTTTCTTCCAAATACGTATCGGCATCAAAAAATTCGCGGCCCAATACATTTGCCAAAGCCTTGCCGAAGGTGGTTTTACCGCTTCCGGGCATACCGATGATGACAATATTTTTATCTTTCATTTAGATAAAGTCCTCCATTTCTCGGGCCAACTGTTCTACAACGGAAAACTCAATATCTCGGTTAAGCCAAATCTCTTCCGAACCGATGGCCTGCGCGACGAGCATGTACATGCCGTTGAGCGTGCAGGCGCCGTTGTTTTTGCCGTACTGCAAAAAGAGCGTATCCCGCGGATTGTAAATGAGATCAACAACGGCCGCGTACGTTTTTACGACCGCTTCACTGACGGGCGATACGCCCGGATTGGGTGACATGCCGACGGGCGTACAGTTAATAATCACGTCGCCGCCCGGACGGTTCTGCAAATCTTCGTAGCCGATAAGGTCCGCCGCAATATGTGTCATAAAGTCGTCAAAATCGGGTTTGGAGTGGGGTTTACGGGAAACGATCGTCACGGCGGCAGCCTTCTGGTCGGCCAAATACTGCGCCACCGCCCGAGCCGCACCGCCCGTACCTAGAATGGTGCAGGCCCTGCCGCGGACAGATATGCCCGCATGGTCCAGAGAACGGCCGAAGCCGATATAATCCGTATTGTAGCCGTAGCAGCCGTCTTCCTTAATATGAATGGTATTAACCGCGCCGATGCGCCGCGCTTCTTCGGAAATATCCGTCAAATGAGGCATGACATCCAGTTTATAGGGAATGGTTACATTCATGCCCGTATATTCCTTGGCAAGTTGTTCCAATTCATTCGGTATGTCGTGGCGATTCATTTCCAACAGGCCGTACTCCATTTCATGGTGCAGGTCGAGCATTTTAAACAATCGTCTGTGAATTTCCGGGGAATAGCTATGTCCCAATTTTCCACCGATAAGCCCCAATTTCACCGTATATTCCTCCTCACATCGCACAAGCTGCAGTTACGCGCTTGCGTCTCACCTTTATTTTTATGATTGCTGTGTCAACAGTATGTCCAGTATCGTCCAGGCTGCGGCACCTTCAATAACGGGCAGAGCGCGCAGTACAATACACGGATCGTGCCGGCCTTTTACGGAAAGGACGGCTCTTTCTTTTGTTTTTATATTAATTGTCTCCTGAGCCTTGGCAATAGAAGCCGTCGCCTTTATGACCGCTTTAAAAGTAATCGGCATGCCGTTCGTAATACCGCCGTTCAGACCGCCGTTGTGATTGGTCCGCGTCTTTACGTTTCCGTCCGTGTCATAATAAAAGGCATCGTTGCTCTCCGAGCCGCCCATGGCGGCCAACTCAAAGCCGTCGCCGAAGGAAACGCCCTTTACGGCGGGAACGGAAAAGAGCATGTGTGACAGGCGGCTTTCTACGGGATCAAAAAAGGGGTTGCCGTAGCCTGCGGGAATACCTGTAATCATGGTCTCGATCGTACCGCCCACGGAATCGCCCGCCTCTTTGGCCGCCGCAATTTCCCGCTCCATGAGCGGTGCCTTGGCAACATCCAGTACCGGAAGCGTTTCCGCTGTAAGAGCCTGCAAGCGTTCAACCTTCTCGCCCAGCGGATTGAACGGCATATCGACAATACTCCCGATTTGCAGCACATGCGTACCCACGACAATGCCGCGTTGCCGCAAGAGCTGCTTGGCTACAGCACCGGCAAAGACGAGCGGTGCCGTAAGGCGGCCGGAAAAATGACCGCCGCCGCGATAGTCGTTATGACCCTTATAGCGAATCGTTCCCGCATAGTCGGCATGGCCCGGGCGCATGAGGTACTGCAGTTCCTCATAATCACCGGAACGGCAGTTCTCATTTTTCATAACGACACACAGCGGAGTTCCCGTCGTATGATTGTTGTAAAATCCGCTTTCCACTGTGAATGAATCGGTTTCGGAGCGAGCCGTAGTCAAGCTGCTTTTTCCCGGCGCACGCCGTCCTATTTCCCGCTTCACTTCATTCCAATCTATGGTTTCACCGGCCGGCAACCCGTCCAATACGGCTCCGATGACCGGGCCGTGAGACTCGCCGAAAACAGTGAGCTTTACATTTTCACCCCATGTGTTGCTCATGCTTTTCTACCTTCTTTCGCAATAATGCCGCCGAGGCTTTGAAAATCCCGCCAAAACCGAGGATATGACTTGCAGACGCAGCCGGCATCTTCAATGATAACAGGCTCGTCACAGCACTGCGCCGCTACGGCCAGGGCCATGGCGACGCGATGGTCTTTCCACGCCGACACGCGGCCGCCTTGCAGCCGCTTCTGCCCTTCAATGATGAGGGCATCCTCTTTCTCTTCTACCATTGCACCCAAGCGGTTCAGCTCCGTCGCCATGGCATGAAGACGGTCACATTCCTTCAGCCTGGCCCTGCCGGCCCGGGCGATTTGCGTTACGCCCCTGCTGCAGGCGGCGAGTACAGCCAGTGGCGGGACAAGGTCGGGACAATCGGCCACGTCTATCGTGCCGCCGCCCATTCTCCCGGGCAGAGCCGTTACGGCAGCGCCGCTTACCTCAATTTGCCCGCCCAACGTACGTATAAGAGGAATAATCGCCTTATCGCCCTGCCGAGAGTCCTGCGAGAGTCCTTGTATTTTAAGGTTTGAACCGACGGCGCCGGCGGCGAACCAGAAAGCCGCCTGCGAATAATCTCCTTCCACCCTGTATTCACCCGGCATGTAGTGCTGTCCGCCGCGAATACGGTAGGTTCCGACTCTTTCACATTCCGCCTCCACGCCGTGCCGCCGCAATACGTCGAGCGTAATACCGACATAGCTTGCCGATTCCATTTCCGTCGTACTCCGCAAAAGAGAATCGCCGTGTACGAGCGGCAGGGCCAGTAAAAGGCCCGTAAAAAACTGGGAGCTCACATTACCGGCCAATTCATACGTCCCTACCGTCAACGGGCCCTGCACGGTAAGCGGCAAAGAGGCGGCCCCTTTTCGGCAGCTTATGCGGTGCTCCTCAAAAAGCCGTAAATACGGTTTCAAGGGCCGCTCCGCCAACCTGCCGCGACCGGTAAAGGTGATTTCTCCGCCCGTCAGAAGACTCACGGGAATGAGAAAACGCAAGGTCGATCCGGACTCGCCGCAGTCAACAGTCCTTGCTCCTACAATCCGCTTCAGGCCGCCTGTAACCTCAACGGACAGGGCATCGCCGTCCGCCGCCGGTTCTGCGCACTCTATACGGGCGCCGAACTCACGCAGAACGCGGCACGTCGCCCGTATGTCTTCGGAAGGAGATATATTATGAATAATGCTTTTCCCGTCTGCCAAGGCCGCACAAATGAGCTCTCTATGGCTTATGCTTTTAGATGGCGGAACCGTAATCGTTCCGGCCAATTTCTTCGGTGTCACTACAATATTCACGGCTATACGCTCCTTCGCAGGTAGTTTTTTACTTCCTCACAGGCGACGGGAAGGAGTCTTCCCCGTCCTATTCTGTCAATAATGGCCAAAGTCATGTCCTTGCCCCGCCGTTTTTTATCCCGTTTCACAAAAGAAAAAATATCTTCATCAGCGCCGTCCACATCGACGGGGAGATTGTATTGACGCAACAATTTTTCTAATCGCTTCGCCGTGCCCGGCTCGGTCAGCTCCAAACATTCCGTCCGGGCCGTCACGCGCACCATACCGACGGCTACGGCTTCACCGTGCATATACGTACCGTAACCGTAATACCTTTCTACAGCATGACCGAAAGTATGTCCGAAATTCAGCAGCATGCGCCGCCCCTTGTCATAAACGTCGTCTTCTACAATGGCGGCCTTGGCCTGCACACAACGGCGGATAATGCCCGTCCAATCAAGAGCGTTCGGTTCACTGCGCTCAAGTATTTCAAAAAGCTCGGCATCACAAACGGCTCCGTATTTGACGACTTCACCCATGCCGTCGCGAAAGCACCGCCGCGGCAAGGTATCGAGCAGCTGCGGATCTATGTATACCGCTTTAGGCTGATAGAAAGCGCCGACCTGATTCTTGCCGCTTTGTAAATCGATGCCGACCTTGCCGCCTACACTGCTGTCCACTTGGGCAATAATGCTCGTCGGTACCTGTGCAAAAGGGATTCCCCGCAAGTACGTAGCCGCCGCAAACCCGCCCGCATCACCGACAACACCGCCGCCGAGAGTCAGGATGAGGTCGTTGCGGCTTATGTCCATGGCAGCTAAAGATGCATAAACTTGCGCGAGCGTGTCCATATTTTTATGCCCTTCACCCGCTTGAATAACGATGCACTTCGTCTCCATGCCGGCAGACTTCATGGCACGGCATAAGGAGTTCCCGTACAGGTCGGCCACGTGCGTATCCGTAATGACGGCCGTACGCCGTCCTCGCGCAAAGGCTTCCAAGTGAAGCGGCAGATTTTCAAACAGACCTCGTTCGATGTGTACGGTATATGTATCTTCACCCAAATCAACACGTACGTTTTCCATGCATGACATCCCTTCTGCGTTTCGCCGCTTCCGTCAAAAACCGTTCCAACGCGGTGCCGTCCTCCCGTTCAAGGGCCGCCTCAACTTTTGCAAGGGCTGCTTTAAAATGCTTGATTTCCGTCAGCACCGACTCCCGTCCGCTGAGCAGAAGGCACGTCCAAAGAGCGGCATTTATATCGGCGACACGCGTTGTATCGCGAAAGCCGCCGGCAATAAAATACTTCATTTCTGCATTCATGGAATGGCTGTTTACCAGGCTGGTCGCCAGAATATGAGGCAGGAAACTCGTGTAAGCGATACGCCTGTCATGTTCCGCCGCCGTAACGACCGGCACGGCACTGCAGCCAAGAGCAACGGCCATGGCTTTCACCATCCGGACGGCGGCGGTGCTGCTGTTTGCAGTCGGCACGATAATGTAGTTGGCTCCTTCAAAGATTTCGGCTCTCGACATGGCGTAACCGCGCCCTTCGCGGCCGGCCATGGGATGGGCCGGCACATAATCGACATAGTCCGGCAATAAGTTGCTTACATCCTCAACGGAGTCCTGCTTAATACCGATTATATCCGTTATTACCTGCCCGGGCACGAAAAACTTCCCATTTTCTACTATAAACCGGGCCGTCGCCGCCAGAGGCAGACAAAAAAGGATGATCTGCGCCTCGGCGAGCGCCGCCGTGCCGGTTGAAAGTATTTCGTCCGCAACGCCGTCCGCCGAAGCCATGTTCAATACGGCTTCATCCGTGTCTATAGCTATGATTCGCTTTACGCCTATTTGCTTAAACCGCTTGGCAAAGGAACCGCCCATAAGGCCCAAGCCGACAATACAAACCGTACAGTCTGCTGAAAATGTGAGAGTTTCCTGCTTCATCTCGTCTTATATACTCCTTCCCACGACGGGGGCAAGGCGCCGCAAGTCCTGCATGAGCTCCGCAAATACGGCGGGCGTAATGGACTGCGGTCCGTCGCACCATGCTTTATCCGGGTTCGCATGAACTTCGACCATAATGCCGTCCGCGCCGACGGCAACGGCGGCCTTAGCCAGATCGGAGACCATCCAGCGCTTGCCGGCGGCATGGCTGGGATCGACGACAACAGGCAAGTGACTCAACCTTTTCACGGCCAGAACGGCGCCCAAATCGAGAGTGTTGCGCGTATATGATTCAAAGGTACGAATACCTCGCTCGCAGAGAATGACGTTTTCGTTTCCTTCGGACATGATATACTCCGCCGACATAAGCCATTCTTCAATAGTCGCACTCAGGCCGCGTTTCAGAAGGACGGGCTTACGCGTTCGTCCGAGAGCCTTTAAAAGCTCAAAGTTCTGCATATTGCGTGCCCCCACCTGGATGAGATCCACATTTTCCGAAAGAAAGAAATCAAGCTTATGAGCGGAAAGGATTTCCGTAACGACCGGGAGCTTTGCCTTCCTGCCTGCCGTTATAAGCATGTGCAGACCCGAATCACCCAATCCCTGGAAAGCGTACGGCGACGACCGCGGTTTGAAAGCACCGCCGCGGAGGATAGAACCGCCCGCTTCTCCGACAGCCTGCGCCACACCTTCAATCTGCTCGGTCGTTTCGATGGAGCACGGTCCGGCAATGACGGCCAACTTTTTGCCGCCTACGGGAACACCGGCTACATGAACGATTGTGTTTTCCGGATGAAAGGCCCGGGCAGCCCGTTTATAAGGCGTATCTACGGCGACAATTTCTTCGACGTAATCGCGAGACGTTATTTCTTTCGTATTGACGGCACGTGTATTGCCGACGACACCGATAACCGTTTTTTCTTTACTTTTCCGAACATCTGCCGTAAGCCCCTGTTTGCGTAAATCCGAAACGATAGTATTGATCTTCTCGTCCGATGTACCTTTCTTGGCTATAATAACCATTTTCCCGTCTCCTTTCCGTCAATAAAAAAAGCAGGCTCCCATGAGCCTGCTCAATCACTTGCGCAAAACGCTTAGTTTTCAACCGGATATGCCCCTGCTATACAGCCCGTGCCATACCGCCTGATTGTCCTTGTCTCATGTCGTATGTCGTACAATTGAATTTTTTGCAGCCCAAATAGCCGACGCTATAATAGTAATAGCCCCAGCTCTGTGCAACAGCGTATTCAATTGTCTGCAACAACATGGACACTCTGTTCATTTAAAAATTCCTCTCACCAATTTAAGAAGTAATAATTGACGCTATTGTATCGTACTGCAAGATACTTGTCAATAGGGAAAATGCATATCCATTAAATATACCGAAAATAATCATACTTACTCGAAATCTTTTGCCGTCAATTTTACTTCCCACTTCTTATCTACCTGCTTGTACGTAATGGCGGCAACAAAGGAGTGTAAATCACGAACCCACGTGTAATTGCGATCCGAAATATAATGACCGTCCAAATCCTTGGCCATGGAGAAAATGAAGACATCCCGCGGGGACAGAACGTAAGCCAGGGAGAAACCGTCCTGGCGGGGATGGTCGATCGTATCGAAGCGATAGGGTGTATAGCCGCTGAGATTATGCTGTCTATACCAAAGTGTCGCCCAAAAACGCTCCGTTATATTTTGTCTGAACGTGACGCCCCAATAAGGATCGTCCCGGCGCTGCGAATGAAGTCCGTACAAGTCGCGGCGATACCCTGCATAGAACTGCAGCGATGCACCGCGCCACAGGCCGAACGGGTCATGGGATATTTCCGCCGTAAACCCTTTATGCGTGCCCTTGCCGACACCGTCTTCATCCCATTTGCCGTAACTCGCGCTGCCGCCGGCATAGATACCGGATTTGCCAAAATATACGCGCGGCGTCGAGTAACGGAACTCGGGCCATTTCGTAACCCAAACGTGATCATCGTTGTCCGATGAACTCACGTCTTTCGTGTAGCCGAAAGAAAAATACCCGAATCGTGTGTCCTTTTGCAATGTAAAGGACGGTTTGAAGCCGCTCTTTGTCGCGATTTCATACGAAACGTTGACAGACAGGCTGCCGTCCTTGCTGAGGGGACGACGCATACGGCCTTGAATGCCGAAACCGTCGTCACTGTTATACATGGGACGTGGGAACAAGGAAAAAATCCATGATTTTTCTTCCGTTTCTTTATTCAAATTTCCTTCATAATGACCGTACGTAAGAACGAGGACGTGTTTAAACCAAAGCTTCGTGTTTTCGGCAGTAAATTTCTGCCCCGGATAGATGCGAATATCGTCGCCTGTCAAATAGTAGTCCGGCGTTTCCGCCACAGCATGGGGCGTCGTAATAAGACCGTGCTTGAGATATATCGTACCGTCCGCAAGTTTTGCGCCTTCTCCGCGAAAGTAAAAATTAGTTTCCGCACCGGCCAAATATCCGTCCATCTTCTCAACGTGTGCCGTACTCCTGATCGCGTCATAGACGAGTCCGTCTCCCGTAACGACCTGTGAACCGTTAATATATATGGTCGTTCCTTCCGTGCGAAATACCTGCGTCTTTATATTCCCTGTCAGGTAATCGGCATAAATTTCGTCACTGCCCCGATTGACGGCAACATTGCCGCGGCTTTCCACATAACCGTCCGTATTGCGCACGTACGTCCTGTCGGCTTCCAGTTTTGCCGGCTGCGGCCGGGCATCAGCCTGTGCCGCAGCCTCATCGAGATCGACAGGAACCACGGCAGCCGTACCCGAGTCTGCAGGGACGGCAGTTCTATCTGATTGTTTCACGGCTTGCCGAAAATCGGCAGCCTCCGTCCGGGCCGCAAAGGACGTTATTCCCAAAGGCACGGTCAGCGCCAGAACCAACGCGGTCAATCGTTTGTTCATCTGAATCTCCCGTATATGCACTAATTGGTCGGAGTTATGGTAATAACCGTTTCATCATCGGAGTCATCCAAATCTACAGGGCGCACGCCGTCAGACGCATCCTCTGCAGTGACAGTCGTATCTTCCAAAGGAACGGGAACGACCGGCGACGCTTCTTCCGTATCAACCGTTTCCGCTTCGGATTCCGGTACCGCTTCAACAGGAACCGTTACGCCTCTGGCAGCCATATCGGCCGTGTTCATATGAGACGGCGCCCCTTCTTCTTTAAAGCCGACAACGTCGGCAGCGTCTTTTGTTTCCGCGTACATCGCCGTCCCTACGGGAATTTCCACGTTATTCCCCTTAACAAAGAGACCTCCTACGAGGCCGACAGGGCCGAAAATAATAGCACCGGCCGCAGACGCGCCGACAGCGCCGGCCGTACGTTTATACTGTTCTTTCGTCTTTTCGCCGACAACAAGGGGGACAGGTGAGCCGTCGGCGGCGTGCACGGAATCATAAGCGATTTCAATCTTCCCGTCACGACCGAAGCGGCCGGCTTTCCGCGCCTTGCTGACCGTTCCTTCCGCTTCCATGCCGCGCGGAATGGCGATGACATCGCCGACCATGATGTCTTCGGCAACGGCAAAGCGAATGCGGTCACCTTCAGTTAAGGTTTTCGATTCAATGGGATCCTTATTAGTCATCTCAATGACCGTCCCGGCAGGAATCGTAACGACTTGAGACACGAATTTCTTATTGCCGAGCATAGCCGAACGCAGGGCGGCAACGCGGCTGCGCAAGGAACCCGTACCGACCTTGCCTGTAATGCCTTCTTCCAATTCGCCTACGCGTGTAACGAGGGGATCATTCGTCACAGAGCCGGAATATTGGCGCTGCATCATATTGACGGCGGCTACCATGGAAAGGTCGGAGCCCGAATTGCCGTACACTTCTTTATACATTTCATTCGTACGCGCTTCAATGCTGCCCGTTGCGGAGGCGGACCCGTTCAACAATTTATCAAGTGCCGCAATACGGCTGTTTAAGGCACCGTCCTGGGTTGTCCCGTAAACGGTCGTTTCCACCTTTTCGGCCTTTTCCAAAATTGTATAGTCCGCAGCCCCGACCGTAACGGCACCGCATACAGCCAATACAGCCAACAGAGCTGTCGTTTTCTTCTTCCACATAGTTGCCATCCTCCTGTCCCGATTACTATCGGTAATGACGTGAAAAGTCGGTAATCAGCTATTATTATATAAAAAGGAGGTCCAAAAAGCAACTGAACGGCATATTTGCGTCCTTCTCGTTATGTATCTATAATATATTCAGTAAAAGAAATCGAAATACCTGTCAAGGAGGTGCACACCATGCTTACAGAAGAGGATTTACGCCGCCGCACGGCAGCTGCCGTAGAGAGAGCCAAAGCGCAAAACCCGTTGGCCGGATCGATTACAAATTTTGTAACTGTCGACTTTGTCGCCAACGCTCAGCTCGCCGTAGGCGGTTCGGCCGCTATGGTCTATCTGCCGGACGAGGGAGAGGCCTTGGCGGCTGCAGGAGAGTCCATGTATATTAATGTAGGCACGCTCTTGCCGATTTATGAAAAAACCGTGCCGGCAACTATGAAAAGGCTGCACGAATTAAAGCGGCCTTGGGTCCTCGACCCCGTTGCCGTCGGCATCGGTGAACTGCGCACAAGTCTTTTACAAAAGGCAAAAGATTATAAACCCGCGGTCATTCGCGGCAACGCTTCGGAAATTATCGCCCTCGCCCGTCTCTGGAATCTGACGGACGG
Organism: Megasphaera coli; assembly: GCF_900095855.1. GTDB lineage: Bacteria > Bacillota > Negativicutes > Veillonellales > Megasphaeraceae > Megasphaera > Megasphaera massiliensis_A. The sequence goes on from NZ_FMIY01000002.1 coordinate 1,033,994, forward strand.
AACGGAAGGCTCTCACGTCCGCGGCGTCGACTCGACTGATACCGTACAGGCGTCAAAAAGCGCTGCTGTTGCCCTTGCCGCCTATACGGGCGGGGCTGTCGCCGTTTCCGGTGCGGAAGACCTGGTTACGGACGGGATTCATCTTGCCCGCTGCCGCGGCGGCTCGCCAATGATGGAGCGCATTACGGGCTGCGGCTGCTCTCTCGGCGGCGTCATCGCCGTATATGCTGCCGTAACGGATCCGTTTACAAGCGCCTTTTGCGGCACGCAGGCTTATAATCTGGCCGGCAAAAAAGCTGCGGCGGCCGCAACGGGTCCGGCTTCTTTTAAAGGACGTTTTATTGACGGCCTGTACAATCTTGGTGCCGACGACATGGCGGTATCCGATTTTATTTGGGAGGTATTGTAAAATGAACACACTCATTGCCCTTTGCATCGCCCCTTGCGGCACAGGCGACGAATATGCACCTGCCGTGGCGGAAATCGTAAAAATTATTCGCGACTCGGGTCTAAAAAACCGCACCAATTCCATGTTTACGGAAATAGAAGGCGAATGGGACGACGTCATGGCGGTCGTCAAAAAAGCGACCTTCCACCTGACCGATCGGGGCATCCGCACGGAAGTCGTTATGAAGGCCGATGTCCGTCCGGGCTATACGGAAATGATGGATAAAAAAGTGGATGCCGTCGAAAAAATACTCTCTCAAACATAGGCTCGGAGCCGAAACTGCGCCGCTTGACAAGGAAAGTCGTCCCAGTGTATACTGATTAGGTCAGCATCTTATGGAGTGGTACTCAAGAGGCTGAAGAGGACGGTTTGCTAAATCGTTAGGGGTCGTAAGGCTTGCGAGAGTTCGAATCTCTCCCACTCCGCCAAATGAAAAAGAGGTATCGCGCGATGCCTCTTTTTTTATGTTTACGCAATTACCGCAATTTGACTTTCCCGTCATTCCGTAGTAATATTTATAGTTGTTTCTATAAAAAATTTATTTAATGAGGTGATGTGAACAATGGCAACAAGGAGAGGCCCACGTTTTAAGGAATGCCGCCGCTTCGGAGTTAATGTCTACGGACACCCCAAGGCATTAAAACGTGTAAAAAAAGACCAACGTCAGAAGAAAATGTCTGAATATGGTACACAGTTATTGGAAAAGCAAAAATTGCGGGCATATTACAACTTGCTTGAACGTCAATTTGTCCGCTACTATGATAGAGCGAGGAAGCAGGAAGGCGTTACAGGCGAAAACATGCTCAAATTGTTGGAATGCCGCCTGGATAATCTTGTTTATCGCATCGGCTTCGCAAACTCCATTCGCCAGGCTCGTCAAATGGTCAACCACGGCCACATTCTGGTAAACGGCAAACGATGCGACATTCCGTCGGCCAACGTCAAAGTCGGCAGCACGGTAACCTTGAAGGAAGGCTCCCGTGCAAATGAAATGTACAAAAAGAACTTCCAGGAGTTGAAGACATTCGACTTGCCTTATATTGAAAAGAACTTCGACGGCTTCGAGGGCACCTTGACCCGCCTTCCCGAACGCAGTGAATTACCGTTGGAAATCAACGAAACGCTCATCGTCGAATTGTACTCCAAGTAAAATTCCACATTAACCGCAAAAGCAGGAAATCTTCGGATTTCCTGCTTTTTTGCATTATATTCCCAGTATACGGTCTACACCGTTACAACGAAAAAGATGACGCCCTCTTTCCATGTGACGCGAATGGTTCCGCCTAAAGATTCCACCAGTCCTTCCGCCATGGAAAGGCCGATGCCGAAACCCGCTTTTTCGCTGTTGTGCGATTCGTCGCCGCGATAAAAACGCTCGAAGAACCGCGAATAGTCGACACCGGCACCGCCTTTAAAATCATTGGCCACCGTTAAGACAAAAGACCCTTTCCGCTTTTTCCTGCCCTTTACGGCAACACGCACAGTTCCTTCAGCATCGCAGTATTTGACAGCGTTGTCGACAAGTATATTGACGAGTTCATACAATCCGCGGCCGTACGTAACGATGTGGATATTCTCCTCTATGTACGCTTCAAGTTTTTTATTTTTATCGGCCGCAACAGTGCGAAAGGACTCAACGACGGCCTGCACCGTTGCGGAAACGTTAAAATCCTTTTTCTCTTCACCCTTGCGGTCACCTTCATTGAGACGCGCCAAGGCGACAAGATTATTAATCAACTCCGTCTGCCGTCTCACTTGCTTCATAATGCTGTCGATCCACTGATTTTTGCCGTTGATCATCTCCAGCGCTTCCGCATTGGCCGAAATAATAGCAATGGGCGTTTTCAGTTCATGGCCCGCATTGGTTATGAATCGCTTCTGGTTTTCTATGTTCGCCGCAAAGGGTTGAATGACCCATTTCGATAAAATCGCAAAGACCAGTATATATACGACAATGCAAAAGATACCCAAAATACAGGAAAAACGCCATAGGACATGGAGAGACGCAAATTCTCTCGTACAATCCATAATGACGATGAGATGGTCCTCATTAGCTTCCGTCGTAATGAGATAAGCGTAAAAAGCCTTATCTTTTTCAAAAAGCCCTTCCACCTTACCTGATGCGACGGACGTTTGTGCATACTTCACGGCCTCTTCATTGCTGAACGAAGCGATATTCTCCGTATTGATTCTTTTTACGTTCCCGTCCTTATCGGCGAGAACGCTGAAAAAACGCGTCTGATAAGAAAATTCTTCCATGTTGTTGCCCCGTTCGCCCGCATTAAACCAACTGCGATTGACGGGCGCGGCCTGTCGCGGTATCATGCCGTTATGAGCCGCAATATACTGCAAGTCGCTGTCCACGTCATCCATAGTCTGTACATAATTGGATACATTCACCAGAATGAGAACAATGCAAACAAGAAGCGCCACTGCTGCCGACGCGAGGAGGATAAAATTACGGCGCAACCGGTGTATCATATTCATATTCTGTCCCTCATACGGCTTTTAACACAAAGGCTCCGTTCTGCTCGCCGTCCAGAGAAACAGCTCCGTGAACGGCTGCCAGTTTCTGCCTCAAATAGGAAATATATACCCAGACGATGTCTTCCGACTCGTCAGTTTCGTCATTCCAAACATACGCAAAAATATCGGGCGTCATCAGTTCTTTCCCCGTATTGAGGAGAAAATACTTTAAAAGCTTCGTCTCCTTCGCCGAGAGGCGAATCGTATTTTCACCTTTCAATTCCTGCGTTTCCACGTTGAGCTCTATGTTGCCGAAACGCAGCAAATCGGGCATAAAATTAGTATTGCGGCGCGTAACGGAACGAATACGCGCCAACAACTCCCTGACGGCAAAAGGTTTCGTCAAATAGTCATCTGCACCTGCATCCAGACCGACAATCCGATCTTCCACTTCCGCCTTGGCCGTGAGCATGATGACGGGCGTTACGTTACCGGCAGCACGTATTTCCGTAAGTGTCTGCACGCCGTCCTTCTTCGGCATCATAATATCAAAGACCATGCAGTCATACCCGTTTCTGGCGGCCATTTCCACAGCGGCCTCGCCGTCATAAACCGTATCGGTCTCGTAACCGCTTGTATTTAAAATAGCCGCAACGGCGGTGGCCAATTCTTTTTCATCTTCTGCCAACAAAATCTTCACTGTCTACAGCACCTCATTTTCCGTGAATTAAATTTCTAATCGTCTGCATGGAGAGGTCGCACGATGCGAGCTCATCGGCACAGCGTTTCAATTCACGACTGATCATTTCCGGATTGGCAATATCCTTCTTATACTTCATTTCATGTTCCAGGCTGGCCCAAGAGTCCATAGCAATCGTACGCAGCTGTATTTCCGCGTAATACAGCCCCGGAATATAGTCGCAGCCCGCCTGCCCCGGTAACTCAAGAACCACGATGATGTGATAACTGCGGTAACCGTTCGGTTTTACGTCTTTAATATAATCCTTTATTTCTGCAATGCGGCAATAAGGCATCCTGCCGATTTGCTCGGCAACGGCATAAATATCGTCAACAAAACGGCAGACGATGCGAATACCGACAGCATCATGTATTTCCTGCAGCATCGTTTCTATGGATAAAGGAAGGCCTTTACGCACGCATTTCTCACGCATGCTCTCCGGTGATTTAATGCGGCTGATAACGTGCTCATATGCAGATGCACCAGTCTCTTCTTTTACGGCATTTCCATATAATTTAAGTTGTTCCAGCAAATACGTGCGCACCAATTCCAGCGTGCTCTTATATTCACCGTAAATATTATCGGCCATTACTGCTCCACCTGCTTTTCCTTAGATCTATACCAATTATACCATACGACCGCTTTTTGTTCAGAAACAATCGTCCGCAGCCGTCTGCCCTATTGAGCAGGCCGCTCTCTGCATGAAACACAGCATTATACCGCATAATCAACTCACTTAATGAGAGGAAATAAAAAAGAGCATGCCTTCAGGCATACTCCCTGTTTCTTACGTCCTTATTCGGCTGCCGTATTGTTGACAACCTGTTTACCCTTGTAAAACCCACAAGTAGGGCATACGTGATGAGGCATAACCGCTTCATGACACTGCGGGCATTCTACGAATCCCGGAACCGTCAATTTCCAATTGGCACGGCGGCGCTTCTGACGCGTTTGGGATAATCTGTTCTTCGGTACTGCCATTTATGTGCACCTCCTTAAAAACTCGGCTTAAATTCATCAATGTTTTCGGTTCAACAGTTCTCCTAAAACAGCCAACCTCGGGTCTATATTATCGGCAGGGCAACTGCAAGTACCTTCATTCAGATCCGACCCGCATTGAGGACAAAGACCTGCACAATCCGTACGACACAAGACCTTCATGGGCTCGCTTGCAATCAGGAGCTCCCTAACGGACTCCGTCAGGTCAACGTATTCACCGTTATAGTAAAATACATCTTCCGGAAGTTCTCTTTCCGTACCGTACGTTTCGGCCAATAAGGCTTCCCGTTCCACCGTAACCGGTTTCAGACAACGGCTGCAAGGATATGTGCCTATCGTACGAATCGTACCGGCGACAATTAAATGACTGCCGTCAAACCAATACTCGCCGTCAACGGACACGTCGCTGTCCTTCCAAGGCAAATCACCTACATCTCCCAAGTGATAAACGGGCTGTATAAAAGAAAAGGAGAACTTCTTCCCTTCCTCTTTTCGCGCATTTTCGACTTGAATCCGCATCTTTTTTACCTCGACTTTTTTATTATATCCAGGCCCCTATTCTTTGTCAATACATTCCTTGCGGCCTGTTTTCTTCCCAGGGGCCTATAAATTCGCGCAGGATGGACATGTAAGGTACCGCTTCCTGTGAAAGAGGCGTAAAAGGACGCATAAATGACTGCAGCCGCCTGGCTTCCGAGTAGTACCTGCTGCCACTGCTTACTGAATCAAGCAACGCTTCCGCATACGGTTTCATTACGGAAAGCTCATACGGCAGCGCCGTATTGAAAATCACATCCGCATCTTCCTGATACGGATAAATATTGGTCTCTTCTCCATGACGCACATTCTCCCATTCCTTCAAAGTCGTCTCAGGGCCGCGGCTGCGGAAACGGGAGTCACGTATCATCCTTCTGATAATCCGCGTATCTGCCGTAGAAATACGATTATGATCATTAATGCGTATCTGCGTCAAAACACCTAAAGAGATCTTGAACTTTTCATAACGGGGAAGCATGTATGTCAGCGAATCGTTCAGCGCATGTAAGCCTTCAACCATGATCAGTCCGCCTGCCGGCATCCGCGTACTGTCTTTATCACAGTACCTTCTGCCCGTCGTAAAATCAAAACGGCTGAGGCAAACGGGCCTTCCTTGCTGCAATTCATTGATCTGACGGCTAAACAACTCTGTGTCGACGGCGCGCAGCGATTCAAAATCATAGGTCCCGTCCGGATTGCGGGGCGTTTCTTCGCGCTCAAGAAAATAGTCGTCCAACGAGAGAACAACGGGCCGCAAGCCTACGACCTGAAGCTGTGTCCTCAGGCGTTTACAAAAAGTCGTCTTCCCCGATGAGGACGGCCCCGCTACGAGTACGACCTTAACGGCCGGTTTCTGAGCGACGATCATATCGGCTATCGCACCCATTTTCTTCGCCTGCAGCGCTTCAGACACATCTATGATCGTTCGGATCGTTCCGTCAGCTATATACCGGTTAAGGTCGGCAACATATTCACAGCATATGATGCGCCCCCATTCCTCCGACTCCAGAAAAAGACGGGCCATCTTCGGAACCTCCCTATATGCGGGAAGTTCTCCCGGTGCATCCGGTTTGGGCGTTTCCAAGATAACTCCCGGCGCATACGGGCGTAAGTTGAAACACGTAATATAGCCCATATCCGGCAAGAGAGGTCCGACATAACAATCCGTGACGGATCCGCACCGGTATACGGCCACATCCTCGGCTACGATATGTTCCCTCAACTCCGCCGCTCTGCCGTCATATAAATCACGACACGTGCGCGCAATCGTCTCTTTTGAGGAACGGAGCTGTTCCACCGGCTCTTTGCAGCGGATCAATTCGTCCATTCGTGCTTTAATACGGGCCACATCCTCCGCCGTAACGGTATGACCGATATCGAGTTCGCAGTATAAGGCCTTACATAAGGCATGCCGAACTCTGACAATACCGTTTTTGTACAGATCGGCAACAGCCCGTACAAGCAGAAGAATACAGGTGCGAATGAGGTATCCGTTGCCTTCAGGCGATGCCAAAGAAACCCAGCGGAGCCTTCCGCCCGATCCCGCCTTTTCCTGCAGACCGACAAATTTATTGTGATAAAAAGCGCCTGCAACCGGCCATCCGTCTCTACCTGCCGGCAACGGACATACGGATATTAACGGTTGCTCCGGTTCCGCTGCTATTTCCTTATTGTATGTCAGATCATAGATGCTTACCACATCGGTTCGCCTGCCTTCAGTAAATAAAATGATATGAGCCGTGCATTCATCACAAACAGTTTATTCTATGTTATAATATGTTTTATTATTCAGTATATATCATATGCTCTTTATTGAACAGAACCAATTTAACGGGAAGAAGGTTGTACTGTGCCCAAAACAAGTACGAGGCTTGTCGATTCCGGCACGATAGGCGCCGTTCTCGCTATTGTTTTTTGTCTTGCCGCAGCAGTTGCGGCAAGACATGACATATACGAGAAAACACCTGACTACGCGCTTCGTCAAATCATCAGCTCTGCCGAAAGCGGTGATAAAACCGATTTTTTCGAAGCCGTCCACGACAAAGATATCGCATATGCCGCCTTTGACAGTTTAACCAGACGACAGCAAGGCGACGCCGTGACCGCCATCCTGGAGTTGGCGGGGCTGCCTGCACGGGAAAATTTTGCCAGTGATATACATATCCTTTGGGAAGATGCGCTGACCGGTTCGAACGCGCTTGACGAAGACGGCGGCAAGGCAGCTGAGGCAGGCGGCATATTGCGTGGATTCGGGTTTTCCGTCCCTTTGAAAGGTTGGTATTATGATTCTCACTCCTTCAGTAAATCAATTGCGGCAGGCAAAGCGGAAATCACGGTCAGCCTTTATAACGACAGATTAAAAGCGACACTCCCCTGCTCAATCATTATGGAAAAAAACGCCGACAGTTGGCAGATAACCGGATTGACCGACGATATCGGTTTTCTTACGGCTGTCGACAAGGCTTATAAAAAAGCCTTGGACACGTACAATAAAGATGCAGTACGTCAAATGGAACGTTTCGTCACAATCGGGTCCGTCAATTCATTCCTTAACAAGGATCCTGCAAGCGGCAAAACCTTCCTGTGCCTGCAATATGCACCGTCCTTTCCGAAGGGGACCGCTAATATCAAAGATATTCTGTGCCGCTATACACTGCGCCGCAATGCGGACGAAGCGGTGCTTTATGAAACGGACCTGCATCTCCCCGCATATAAGGACAATGCCGTCCTTACAAGCCAGTTTCTCTTAAATCCTCTTATCCCGTCACATCAGGCTTTACTGGCAAAGGACGGGCTTGACGATACGACAGGTACGTTGAAACTCATGTCCGTTCTTTTAAAGGACGGTACGGCTATAAGATGCGCGGAAAGGTTACCTCAATAAAGGAGTTTTAATTCTTATGACAGCATTTATCACGGCCTTCCTCATGGTTTTCCTGGCGGAGCTGGGCGATAAAACACAGCTTCTCGTCATGACCTTCGCGGCCAAATACAAATGGCAAACCGTGATCTGGGCAGTCTTTGCGGCTACTGCACTCAACCATCTCATAGCCATCATAATCGGCATCTACCTGAACACGGTCATCAACATGAACTACATTCATATAGCCGCAGCCTGTGCCTTTCTCCTCTTCGGCATAATGACGATTCTGCCGAAGAAGAAAAATGACCGGTTCAAAGGTACGAGAGTTATTCTCAATCCTTTTTGGACAGTTGCCATTGCTTTCTTCCTTGCCGAAACAGGCGACAAGACACAACTCGCTACAATAGCTATCGCTGCAAGGTTCGGCGAATGGCTGCCCCTCCTGGCAGGCACGACGTTGGGCATGATTGTGGCGGACAGCCTGGGTATATGAATGGGAATAATTATCAATAAATACATAGCAGCTGAGAAGATTCAACTCTTCTCAGCTGCTTTTTTTATCTTCTGCGGTCTTTTTGAGCTGGCCACAGTTTTTACTTAATTGCTTACGCTTCAACAATTTCAATGACACGAGGCTTCGTATTCTGTTTTTTCGACAGTGTGCGGTCAAAGAACTTGACGCCGGCCAACCCTATACAAAAAGCGATAATCGCGCCGACTACTTCGCTGCGTATCTGATCCGTTCCCATGGAGCCGCTCACAAAGTAGCCGATGAACGCACCGGCTGCAGCCAGGAGAAGAGGCATAATAAAACAGATAAAGGCACCTATGACAATATTCGTATCGTGGAATTCAAACTTTACGTGTTGTCCTTCCTGAGCATTTACGGGGTTCAAGGCCGTAACGACAATGTCACTGGCGCCGTCGCACGCGCCGCAGGCAATACAATCCGAATGGCGGCCTACTTTTACTTCCGCCGTGCCGTCTTCCAAGATGGAGACAATCGTCCCTTCTTCAATCTTCATAAGAATCACTCCTTTTAGAGTACTAATCTCTCCTCTTGTAAGCAGTATATCACAGGAGGGCATGCCAATCAATACTATTTAAGTGCTGATTAGTATGCCCTCTTTATTTATCGAATTTTCCCTTTTCCCGGCCCTAAAATTCGTACGCTGTTGAGCACAACCGCCAAAGTCGCCGTGTTGTGAATGACAGCTGCCCAGAGAGGACTAATCCGCCCCAGCGCGCCGAGAAGCATGGCAGTCGAATTGACAAGAACGGTAGCCGTAAAGTTCTGATTAATAATTTCCATGGTCCGCTTGCCGATTTGCAGAGCATCGTAGAGTTTGCCCGGATCTTCGGAGCGAATCGTAATGGCCGCCGATTCGGCGGCAATATCCGTTTTCCGACCGCCCAGGCTGACACCGATATCCGCAAAAGCCAAGGCCGGTGCATCGTTGATGCCGTCACCGACCATCATGACATTGCCGCGCTTTTGCAGTTCCATAACATAATTCGCCTTATCTTCCGGCAAAATGTCCGCGTGATAGCCGTCAATATCCATGGCATGAGCCACATCGGCCGCCACTTCCTTGGAATCTCCCGTAAGCATGACCACCTCGTCGACACCGATACGCCTCATGCGGTTGAGCGTTTTCTTCATACCGGGCCGCACGGGATCCTGAATAGTCAAAAAGCCTATGTACTTACGGTCTCGCGCCACGTAAAGAATATTCTTGCCCCATGTCGTGTCGATTACGGCAGGAATGCCCGTTACGCCCTGCTCCTCCATAAAGCGCCGGCTGCCGACAAGTATATCCCCGCCGTGCACATTTTCAAAATCCGGCACGGTTGCCTTCATGCCTCTGGCCACGATCGTTTCAGACATAGTATGCGGCGGTGTCTCCCAGTTGTTGTTTGCCACATACTTGTGTATGGCCACGGCCAAGGGATGAACGGAATGCATTTCCGCCGAAGCGGCCAGAAGAATAACTTCTTTTTCCGTTACGCCCGGTTCCGTCTCAATGTGAGAAATCTGCGGCACGCCGATAGTTATGGTACCGGTTTTGTCAAGAACGACCGTATCGACAGACGAAAGGTTTTCAATATAATTTCCGCCCTTGATCAGGATGCCCTGCTTTGCCGCTACGCCGATAGCTGCGGAAATAGCCGTTGCAGTCGATAATTTCAGGCCGCAGGAAAAATCGATAAAGAGAAGATTGAGTACCCGCTGCCAATCCTTCGTCGCCCCATAGACGATGGCCGCGCCGATAAAGGAGACGGGCACGAGCATATTGGCCGTCTTGTCGGCAAAGTTCTGCACCGGCGCCCGCCGAGTCTGCGCTTCTTCAACAAGATGGATAATCTGAGCCAAAGACGTGTCGTTACCGACTTTTTCGACACAAATAACGAGGTCTCCCGCTTCAATAACGCTGCCTGCATAGACGGCGGAATCCGTCTGCTTAATAGCCGGATTCGACTCACCCGTAATGGATGCCTGATTAACGGCTGCATTGCCGCTTATAACTTTACCGTCGACACAAATTTTTTCGCCCAAATGAACGGCTATATAGTCTCCCGGTTTTAACGATTCAACGGGAACCTTACGTTCTCTGCCGTTCTCAACGATCCAGACATCGCGCTGGTCGAGTTTCAAAAGGCCCGAAATTTGGCTGCGCGCTTTTTCGGCAGCATATTCGGTCAACATTTCCGCTCCGTTTGATAAAGCCAGCAGAGTCAGGCTCGATTCGGGTTTACCCGAAAGGACCGACGCTAAAACGGCCGTAGCCGTCAGCGTATCCGCATTGGCCTGCTTGTCTTCCAAAAAGCCCATTACACCGTTACGAATAAAGCGGCGTGCAATAAAAAGCGTAAAGAGGCGGCGAAAGAAGAGAATGCTCCCATAAAACTCGGGGCTCGCCTTGTGAAGTATATTCATGGCAATAAAGCCGCCTACAGAGAGGACGGCTTCGCGCCGATAAGCGGAAGCGTCCAGGTCTTCTTTTATTTCCCGCTTTACGCCCCGTTTATTTTCAAAAGTCCGCACGAACTGTGTAACCGCCCGTATATCAAGGAGTCCTTTATAGTAGAGGATCACTTCCTTTTCCTTGACCGAAGCCGTTACGATACCGCAAATACGGCGCAGCTGAGCGCCCAGAACCAGCCGCATAGGAACCGGCAAAAAGGCCCTGAGCGGAACTCTATAACAACTGTACATACGTCTTACCTACCTTCCGCGTAAGAGGGCGACAGCCCACCAGAGCATTTGCGGCCCTGAAGGCATTTCGCCGAGTGCGACCATGCGTCGTATACCGCGTGTAATTAAAATAAAAGAAACGAGGGAACGCAGATCAAAGAGATGATGTGTTCGTTCATAGACATATGCGCTCATGGAAGACAATACTTCCTGCAATGTATGCTTGTATTCGGATGAAGGCTGACGATTCAATGTATAGCAGGATACATCGGCACAAGCCGTAACAGGTGCGCCCGTGCAGGGGCAAAAGAAAAATCGGCTTTCCAAAAATATTTCCAACCGTTTAAACGCATCATCACTTTCGGCTCGGACAAGAATACTGCCGGTCATCCGGTTTACTTCCACACTCGTCAAACCCCTTACGTCCTTCAACCCTTCCTGCAAGAGCTCCGCCAAGGGTGCATTTCGCATAATCGCCTTCGCCCGATACCGCCTTCTCCCGGGCAAAGCGGAAACACAGGCAAAATCCGGAATCGCCCGCATCCGATATAAAGACGTGCTTTTCCGTTCATTGACGTCACGTCGCGAAACGGCGGAAGCCGATTTTCCGTTACCGCCCAAGTATTTGTGAACGGCTTTGCCGATAGAGGCGCCCAACATAAATCCCGACACATAGGACATGGTTATATCCTCCTTTCTACATGATTCATAATATATTGCTCCACTTTAGCCAATTCACGATTGGATCGCAAGCTGGAAGGTTCATATTTAATTAAAATCGAACCGGTCAGGACATTCGCCTCTACGGACGCGATTTCCTTATAAGCAGATACGTAGCGGCAAACCTGATCGGTCAGGACCTGATTGTTGACAAGGCGATTACTTTGCAGGCGTATTCTGCCGGGTATATATGAACGGACGGAAACGGCCTGCATAATAAAATCCCACTTCGATACGGGTATCATGAATGCTTTTGAACTCCTCCATTATAACATTCGCCATCTTTAAAAAGAACTGCCGCCACTAGTGGCGGCAGTTACATTCATCCGTCTTGCAGCCTAAGCCTGTTCCGCTTCCTGTGCCGCAATGAGGTCTTCCAATTCTTCTTTTTGACGCTGTAATTCGGCCAAAGGAATGTTAGCGGCAACACTGCCTGCAGCAGGCTGCTGCATAGCCAACAATTGCTGTTCCCTTTCCACCATCAATTTATAGCCGAAAATGCCGGCAACAACGCCTACGCCCAAACCGATCCAAAAATCACCATTCTGAAACATAATACACAACTCCTTTTTCTGATAACCCAAAGCAATATATTTTGCTTGTTCTCAATTATATTACCCTTATTGAGAATAGTCAAGGCAAATTTTAAACTTTTTTCGACTCTTTTTCAGCCAAGTTTTGCAAATATGCCCGAAAAGCATCTCCCAAGTCGGGATTGCGCAGGCCATACTCGACGGTAGCTTTCAGAAAGCCGAGCTTGTCGCCTACATCATAGCGCTTCCCCTCAAAGCAGTACGCATACACAGCTTCGTTGCGCGCCATTTCTTTCAGTGCGTCCGTAAGCTGTATTTCTCCGCCCTTCCCGGGCTTCGTCTCGACAAGCGTACGGAATATGTCAGGTGCAATGATATAGCGGCCCAACACGGCCGTACGGCCGGGCGCTTCTGCAGGAGCCGGCTTCTCAACCATATCGGTAACGCGGAGAATATTTTTTCCTGCAACGGGCGTGCCGGAAACGATACCGTAAGCCGACACTTTTTCGGGTTCCACTTCCTGACAGCCCAAAATCGTGCCGCCCACGTCATTAAAAACATCGATCATTTGCTGCAGCGCCGGACGCGTTTCATTATAGACCACGTCATCACCCAGTAAGACGGCAAAAGGCTCGTTATCAATAAACGACCGGGCGCACAAAATGGCATCACCGAGGCCGCGCATATGCTTTTGCCGAATGTAATGGATATTAATATCGGAAATTTCCCGCACGAGATTGAGCATCTCCGTCTTACCGGCTTGTTCCAAGTGCTGTTCCAGACCGGGCGTCGTGTCGAAGTGGTCTTCTATAGCCCGCTTGGCATGACCGCTGATGATCAGAATTTCTTCTACACCGCTTGCCAGAGCTTCTTCAACAATATATTGAATCGTCGGCTTATCAACGATAGGCAACATTTCCTTCGGCGTCGCCTTGGTGGCCGGCAAAAAACGCGTGCCGAAACCGGCGGCGGGAATAACGGCCTTACGAATCTTTTTCATGTGTATATCTCCCGAATCTTATTCAAACCAACGACTTAAATCAAATTCTTCCCCGATTATTTCACGAATATAGCCTTGTCCCAAGTAGAGGCCCAAGAGAGATAGCGTCGACACGCGCAGCATTGTGCTGTCCCAAATATCGCCCATATCGGCGAGAATCGGTGATATTTCTTCCATCACGTCCAGAGCTTCTTCACCGCTGAAGTCGGCCGGCCGTTTCCGCGCCAAACGCAGGAGACCTTCCTGAATATCTCTGTCTTCAATGCGGGCGAGGCGGAAGAAACGGGACGCCATGTTGTCGTCAATGAGGGCCAGCTTATGAAGTGGCGAGTTGAAAGATTGAACGATGAACTCCGCCGGCATATAGGCCGTCTTCAAAGCCTTGCGCAATTCTTCCTCCGTAAAACCGCGATAGCGGAAGAGGAGAGGGTATGAATCGCCGAGAAGTGTAGCGAAAGGCGTGCCTTTCGTTTCTACGGCCGTGCAGTGGAGGTAATCCAACTGCTGATAATAAGGCCGTTCCGTCGGAAAGTGATTGACTATAGGCAAGACATATTTCTCTATATATTGGCCGAAGGTTTCTTTATCGACATTGTGCGAGTTGCGTGAGTAGAGGAAAAGCAGCAACAGCGCCAATATCTGATAATGAGGCCGTGACAAGTAAGGCATAACCTTCAGGGCATCTATGGCAACCAAATGACGTGTCGATGTGGCCGGGCAGCGGACAATGTCGAAGAAAGCCCGTAAAGCGACGGCTTCGACAAAATCTTCCGGATGAGCGGCATAGGTCTTTTGCACCTGCAACAGGGCATCTTGCACTTCGAGCGTCGACAATATCTGCTCCCGATCTTCATCGAGACGGCAGCCTGCGGTACGGAAAGCCGCTCCCGTAATATATTGTACGTTCTTCTTCATTTCCGTTCCTGTAAAACTGTATTGCCGCAAGAAGTGTTCCGTACATTTGTTAATGAGAGGTGATTCAATGACTTCCTTATTCTGCCGCACTTGAACGACCGCTTCCTTTTCAGGAGCGGCAGCGGTCTGTACCTGCAATTCAGGTGCGCTGTCCTTGACTGCCGGTACGGGGCGCGTCGAATCGACGTCCGCCGCTACAGCCGACACGGCAAGCTTTTCCTTGGCAGCCAAGTCTGCGGCCACGACGGCACCCATACCGGACAACGATTCGCTTTCCTTCCGGTTTTGCCGTTTCGCCGTTTCCCGGCTTTCAGCCAGAGCGGTCGCCTTGTTCATGGCCGCCGTAATTTCATCGCGCCGTAATACGCGTGTACTGCCTGCGTCGTCGGCAACCTTATCCGGCCGTTCGGTTTTATATACTATTTCTCCGGCATCGTTAACCGCTTCTCCTCTATGATTTAAGTAAGCACTTTCCGCCTTTCTTACGGGCTTTTCGTGAACCTGTACGGACGTCGATTGACTAGGCGTTTTCTTTTCCTGACTCGGTTGTAATGCATTCACGCGGCCGGCCGACCGTTCCGGGCCGTGCTGACGCAAATCGCCGCGAGATCCGGTCTTATGTGATTCCGCATGCTTTTTCTCTCCGTCGTCACCGGAATAAACGAGATAACAGACGGCAAAAAACACGATGACCATACCGACTACAAGCGCATATGGCAAAAACTGACTCATACAGATTCACTCCTCTTTCTCAGCAATGAAAATACCTTGTATCATTGTATCACACTCCGTATGTTGTTTGTATCTTTTTAGGATTTAAGAAATTAGACAAATACGGGGAAGCCTCTTATAATAAATTCAATGCACCGTCAGGCGCACCATATATTAGAGCCGAGGGACTGATACTCATGAAAACATACAAAGCTATCCTCTTCGATATGGACGGCACCGTCCTGGATACGTTGAACGGCCTCACGAACTCCCTGGCTGTCGTTTGGAAACGCCATAATCTGCCCATCTTATCAAGCGGAGACGTGCGTCTTTGCCTGGGCTACGGCTACGACGGCCTCATTGCGAGAGCGGCGCCGCACCTGTCAATCGCCGAACAGGCCGAACTGACGGAAGAATTCAAAAATCACTACAGCACACACTGTCAAAACGGTACGGCACCTTATGCAGGCATTCGACAGGCCTTGGACGGTTTAAAGTCCAAGGGTTATAAGACAGCCATCGTATCCAACAAGGGACAGGCCGCCGTGACGGCCCTGCACGACCTGTACTTCCGGGGCCTTGCAGCATTTTCCCTCGGCGCGACGGACGCCGTGCCGAAAAAGCCGCAGCCGCAAATGCTCTATACCGCCTTGAAACGCCTCGGCTGCACGCCTGATGAGGCCGTGTATGTAGGTGACTCGGAAGTGGACAAGATCACTGCCGACAACGCCGGTCTGGACAGTCTTCTCGTCACATGGGGGTTCAGAGATGCCGCTTTCCTGCAAGTTCTGCACCCGACCTATCTGATTCACGACGTGGCTGAACTGAGCCGGATTTTTCCGTAAGAAAACGCCGCCCTTTTTATAAAGGTGCGGCGTTTGTACCGTTAAAATTTTCTTGACGCGACGATGGCCGTCTCTCTGTCCAATAGAGACGATGTAAACAAAGCTTTCGGCAGACGATGTCTCGTTCGCGCCGTTACGGGCTCGCGTACACCCGAATCGGCCCGCGTTCCCTTCACTTTTTCTTTGGCCGTCACGGCATCTTCATTGCGTACAATGCCGCGGCCTGCCTGCCTTTCCAATTCCGCCAGCACATCCGCCGGCAAGGGAGTCTTCGTCATAACAACGATTTGCTGTGCCTTGTAATCGGGCAGGCTGCCTAAATATTCCTCTTTGTCCACAGTCGCGGCAAGGACATCACCGACAATGCGCAAAAGCGTGTCATACTCACTCTTCGCCATGACGACGGGCTTCACCTGCACGACGCTTCTGAGAGAGTGATCGCGTTTCAGCCGCCGTTCAAGAGACCTTGACGAGCCGTCCAACAGACCGATGACAAGCGTATCTCCGTCCCAGTAGAGCGTCCCCTCGTCGAAGAAGGAAATCATGGAACCGTATTCGTCGTTCAGGCACTTCATGGCGGCCTTTTCCAGCTCTACATGCGGCACATAGACACCGTCCGGTTTGATAATCCGGAATAACTGCTCCGCCGCGGCGCCGCGCGTCATGTATTCACCTGCAGCCGGCTGCTCTTTAAGCCGCGCCGTATAGGGTGTCATGTCCAGACGGCTGTACGCACCGTACCGTTCCAAGGCGGCCGCATACTCACTGACGGACAGTGGCTCGGATGCTCGAAAATCGCCCTTTCCGTCAGCCTTCAGAATACCTGCGGCCTCTACAGCATAAAAGGGCGCCGCAGCACTTTCCTTCTGCTGCGGCGTAAGGACTGCAGAAAGGGACGGCGTCACATTGTAGAGCAAATGTGCCAAATCGCCGCGCGTAAGGGGTGTCTGCGGCTGAAACTCATTGCCCATAATAAAATCCAGGCATTTTATATCGTATAAATAATCTATGGCCCCTCTGTTCGCCACACTCGCCAAGTCCTTATAGGGCGCGCGGGAAAATGCACAAAGGCTGCCGCTGACGGCAAGGACGGCGCAGAGAAAGGCTGTGCGTTTACGATTCATACGCTGAAACTCCCGTTATTCGCCATCTTCCGCAACGATTATCCGCAGCCCTTTGCCGACGGCTTTCTTCAGCGCTCTTTGCGTACTGTCCGACATGGCCGGTGCCGTAAGTACGACTTCTTCGTTTAAGTAATCGACGGCAACGGTCGCCTCTTTGCCTTCTTTTTCTTTATATACGCGAAGAGCATCGTTTTGCATCTTCTTATAGTCGTTATAGCTGTACGCACCCTTGCGCACGACAACGGAACCGTCGGCAATGCGGTCATCGCCGTTAATCAGGCCTTCCAGCTTGGAACGGTTGGCGTCTTTCTTGACGATTACGTTGAGCGTATCGCCCTGCCAGTACATGGCTCCGTCGTCGGAAAACTTCCTGACCGAGCCGTATACCTTCGTAATGTGGGAGAATACATATTTTTCTACTTCCTTTTCTTCAGCCTGCGTCTTTGAATTGCCCGTGAGGACACGATAAAGAACGTTGACGGCTTCACCGCGTGTAATGTGCCGCTGCGGCAGGAACATGTCGTTCGACCCCTTCATGTAACCGACGGCGGTCAACGTATCGACGGCCGTCTTGGCCCACGGCGCAATATCTTTTTCATCCTTGTAATCTACAGCCGATTTCTGGGCGGCAACACCTTTGTAATTCATGTAATTATAGGCAATGACGGCAAATTCCTGACGCGTAATTGCCCTTTCCGGTTTAAATGTTCCGTCTTCATAGCCGTTCATAATCTGTTTGTCCACCATGGAAGCGATTGCCTTTTCGGACCAGCGCCCTTTGACATCCTTGAAATCGACTGTAGCCTCATCAGTTCCGCCGATTATATTGTTCAAAATAGACGCGGCGCCTTCACGTGTAATGTCTTCATTCGGTTTAAATTCATCGCCCATGCCGCTCACATAGTGGCGGTCATAAAAATATTGAATTGCCGGTTTGCCCCAATAATTATCAATATCTTTAAAAGGAGCCGCAGTTTTTGCGGCAAAGGCGGACCCGCTCAGAATAACGGCACACGTCAAAGCTGCCGCTATTTTTTGATATTTTTTCATCTTTAATCGCTCCCATCCAACAATCCGGAAAAGTCTAATAAAACCTGATTTATTTTAGCATACCGGCCGCATAAGGACAAGGTTAAAGCCCTTTCCCGCAGCCCTTAATACTGCGCAAAATTCCGCTTCGTTTCAGCGGCGCCGTCGGACCGTAACAAAGATAATTGCAAGAGAATTTTTGCCTGCTGCGGTGTCAATGAATCTCCGCAAATAAAAGCCTTGCCGTCGCCGCCTTCCGTAACTATGCCGCCCAACACACGCGACGTGCGCACTATGATGATTCCCGCCCGGGCCGCCTGCTGCAGGGCGGACTCACAGTAAGAGGGATTTTTCCCGTGCCCCAAACCGGCAAGAACCAATCCTTTGACACCGCAACTTACAGCTGCCCTAATGAGATCCGGCGACATACCTACGTAAGCGTACAAAATCCAAACGGGCGGCAACGTTTCCGCGTCGCCAAGGAAAAAAGTCGATTTGTACGTGTGCAGACGCAAAGGCTGCTGATAGAAAAAAGGCTCGCCGTTTTGGATAAAGCCGACGACACCCATTTGACGGCCCTGAAAAGCATGGACGTGAGTCGTGTCCGTCTTGTAACCGAAACGGGCACTGCAAAGCATACCGTTCATGGCAATGAGGACTCCGTACTTTCCCGCTTCCGCCGTCTTTGCCGCCTGCACGGCTTCCAAGAGATTCAAAGGTCCGTCCGCACTGAGTGCCGACGCCGGCCGCATGGCGCCCGTAAGGATGACGGGCTTGCATGTATGGACCGTAAGATTTAAGAAATATGCCGTCTCTTCAAGCGTATCCGTACCGTGCGTAACAACGATACCGTCCACGTCGTCGCGGGCTGCCGCATCCTCCGTCCGCCGTGCCAGGGCAAGCCATTTTTCTTCGGTCATGTCGGAGCTGTCAATATTGAACAGCTGTTCCCCCGTCACGGCGGCAACATCGTGAATTGCCGGCACGGCAGCCAGGAGATCACCGATGTCCATAACCCCCGCCGTATAACCGGTCAAATTCGTCGCCCTGTCCGCCCGGCCGGCAATCGTGCCGCCGCAGGCAATAATATGTATGTTTCGCAAGACCGCCGCACCTCCCCTATGTATACGCTAAAGTATAGCGAATAGGGCAGCCTGCTGTCTACCCCGCCTTTAAACGGTCAAGCGTAAATTCGCAGGTTGACAGCCCGGAATGACAATGCTATGATTAACACCATAAATTGCATATAGTTTCATCAAGAGCAATCGAGGGACATGGCCCGATAACATTGCGGCAACCCCCATTACGGGAAGGTGCCAATTCCACGGCAGAATCTGCCGACAGATGAATTTGCATAGTAAAAGCCGTCATATACCATGACGGCTTTTTTATGAAACTGTATGCCATTAATTTCTTCTTATGAAAGGATGTTGCCTTATGAAATTATCCCTATCCAAAGCCCTTGCCCTGACCCTTATAGCCGCTGCCATAATTTTTACCGCCGGCTGCGGCAGTTCCGATACGGCTTCGACCGACAAGAAAGAGGTTAAAATCGGTGTAACCGCCGGCCCCCACGCGGAAGTTATGGATGAAGTCGTCAAAGAGGCGGCTAAACAGGGCATTACCCTGAAAGTCGTCGAATTTAACGACTATGTTCAGCCGAATACGGCGCTGGCCCAGAAAGACCTGGATATCAACTCCTTCCAACACCAACCGTATTTGGATAATATCGTCAAAAAGCAGGGCCTTAACCTGAAATCCATCGGTAAGACGATCATCCTGCCCATGGGCGTCTTCTCTCATAAATATAAGAACTTGAGTGACGTAACGTCCGGCGCCAGAGTCGCCATCCCTAACGACCCGACGAACGGCGCCCGTGCCCTGCTGCTTTTGCAGGCAGCCAAACTCATCAAACTGCAAGACGGCAAGACCGTCGACGCAACGGTTCAGGATATTGTTGAAAATCCGAAAGACCTGCAAATCGTCGAACTTGACGCGGCACAAATCGCCCGCTCCCTCGACGATATGGATTTGGCTTGCGTAAACACGAATTACGCGATCCCCGCAGGCCTGAATCCACAGAAGGATTCGCTCACAGTCGAAGATAAAAACTCTCCTTATGCCAATGTCTTCGCCGTCCGCACCGAAGATACGGACAACGAAACGTATAAAAAAATCGTAGCCATTTACCAGTCCGAACCGATTCGAAAATTCATTGAAGAACATTTCCGGGGATCCGTCTTACCGGCATTCTAAAGACGACACAAAAGGGGCCCGCATAATGCGGGCCTCTTTTTTTCATGTCCTTATTGAGTCTGTACTTTGCTTTGCGGTTTCTGCCGTTCAAAATTCCAAGGGTCTTTCCGAATAAAGCCGTCCGAGAAGGGAATGAAGACGGAAATAACGGCCGAAATACCGAGGAGGTAAATGAACCACGTGTACGGCAAAACTTCAAGAGGCGACACGGCACCGGCCGTAAAGCCCGTAATAATCAGCATTTGTGCACCATAAGGAATGAGCCCCTGGAAGATGGTCGAAAACGTACTGAGCAGGGCTGCACTGCGACGCGGGTCAACGTGGAACTTATAACAAATGCGTTTTGCCATTTCGCCGTTAATAATGATGGAAACCGTGTTGTTCGCCAAGGCAATATCCGTAACCGACACGAGAGCGGAAATACCGAGTTCGGCGGACCGCTTGCCGACGATTAAATGCTGCACCGAATGGAGCAGATAAGCAATGCCGCCGGCCTTGCTTACCATCGCTGCCAGACCTCCTGTCAGCATGGACAGGAGAAAGATGTCGAACATGCCGCTGAAGCCCTTATACACAGCTTGCATGAAGGTCAGGAAGTTGAGATCGCCATAGGCCATGCCGATGACGCCGGCAAGAATCGTACCGCCGACGAGAACCAGGAAGACATTCATGCCCATGACGGCCGTGATGAGGACAATGATATACGGCAGTATTTTAATTACATTAAAATCATGATCGCCCGCACTGACTGCCGTTTCGGCGCCGCCGAAAAGAACGAGGAGAATAAATGTAATGACTGCCGGGAAGATGGTAAGCCAGAAATTCAAGCGGAACTTATCCTTCATTTTGCACCCTTGTGTTCGCGTAGACGCAATGGTCGTATCGGAAATGATAGATAAGTTGTCTCCCAACATGGCGCCGCCGACAAGACACCCCAGAACCAAGGCCAAGGGTGTACCGGACCGTTCGGCAATAGCAACGGCAATCGGACCGACAGCGGCACAACAGCCGACGGATGTACCCGTTGCCGTGGAGATAAAAGCGGAAATCAAAAAGATACCGGCCGCCAGGTATTCCGGCGGGATATAGGTCAGCCCCAGGTTAACCGTCGAGTCGATGCCGCCCATAGCCTTGCAAACCGAGGCAAAGCCGCCGGCCAACAAGAAGATGCAGCACATGATCAAAATGTCCGGATTGCCGCAGCCCTTAATAAAGGTGTCGAATTTATCGTTAAAGGTCCCTTTCAAAATAATGAAGGCAACAATAATGCCGATAATCGACGCAAGCGGTGCCGGAAACTGATAAAAGGGCATTTCAACGCCCTGCATTTGGAGGAAAATCCCTGCACCCAAGTAAACCGCGACAAAGACGACGAAGGGCAGTAAGGCCGTACCGTTCGGTGTGACATGAGATTCTTCACTTATCTTCCCGGCAAGTTCCTCTTCTGCACGATATTCTTCATTCTCATTCATTACTAATACACTCCTCTCTCCGTACCCACGAAATTAATATTTTCCCTGCCTATGCATTATGGACAATGGTAACACAACGATATATTTCCGTAAAATATAAAAAGCACAGGCTTATGTATAGATAAATTATATGAAATTTTATTTATTTTCCTTATAGTTTTAATTGATTGTATTTTATTTTCAAATAAAAAGGGAATTACGCCGCTTTTGACGTAATTCCCTTTCATTAATCATATCTTTTAAATTTTATCAAGAGCCTGTTTCAAGTCGGCAATAATATCAGCCGCATCTTCCAGGCCGACAGAAAGGCGGACAAGGCCCTCACTGATACCGGAAGCTTTCAGTTCTTCTGCCGTGTATGTCGAATGTGTCATGGTTGCGGCATGTTCGATAAGTGTTTCCGCATCGCCCAAAGATACGGCGAGCTTGCAGAGTTTTACGCTGTCCATAACGATGCCGCCGGACTTCTTGCCGCCCTTTACTTCAAAAGAAATCATGCCGCCGGGCAGGTGCATTTGCTTCTTAGCGAGCTCATAGTAAGGGAAGCTCTTCAGCCCCGGATAGGCGACGGATACGACGGCCGGGTGTGTTTCCAAGAAGGCAGCCACTTCCATAGCGTTGGCGCAGTGCCGTTCCATGCGGATGGCGAGAGTCTTCATACCGCGGGCAATGAGGAAGGCGTCAAAGGGACTGAGAACGGCACCGGTCATATCCTTAATACCGAAAAGGCGCACCTGTGTCATGCATTCTTTCGTACCGCAAACAAAACCGGCAATGACGTCGCCGTGACCGTTCAGGTACTTCGTAGCCGAATGAACGACCACGTCTGCACCGAGAGAGATGGGTTTTTGAATATACGGCGTGCAGAACGTGTTGTCCACGACAACGGAGCAGCCGGCTACAGTATGAGCAATTTCGGATACGGCTGCAATGTCAACGATATCGAGTGTCGGGTTGGCCGGCGTTTCGACATAAACCATCTTCGTATTGGGCTTCATGGCCTTCTTTACGGCGTCAAGGTCCGTCATGTCGACAAAGGTCACTTCCACGCCGGCACGAGGTATGCCGTGGCTTAAGAGAGCAAAGGTGCAGCCGTACAGCGTCTTGCCGGCAACGATATGATCGCCGCTCTGCACTAAAGTCCAGAAGGTCGTCGAAATAGCACCCATGCCGGAAGCCGTAGCCACGCAAGCCTCAGCACCTTCAAGAAGGGCCACTTTTTCTTCAATTACGGTCGTCGTCGGGTTGCCCAGCCGGCTATAAATATATCCTTCTTCTTCCAAGGCGAAGCGCTTGCCGCCTTGTTCGGCCGAATCAAAGACGAAGGTCGACGTCTGGTAAATAGGAGCCGTCAGCGCACCGAAAGAGTTCGGTGCGGCACCGCCGTGAATAGCCTGTGTCGAAAATCCCATTTTTTCCAATTCTTCCCGTTTCATAAGTATCCTCTCCTTCATAATTATTTTTTATAAATACTTTAATATTTCATGACTTTTTCGCATATTCTTTGACTCTTTAAAGTATAACACCGTATACTGTTCTTGAATAATATGATCTGTCAATTCTATTTCATAGAAAAAATATATGACGGAGGTTCGCCATGACGCTTCAGCAGCTGCAGTATATTGTAGAAATATCCAAATGCAGTTCCATTACGGCGGCAGCCAAAAAATTATTTGTTGCCCAACCGAGTTTAAGCAAGGTCGTCAAAGACTTGGAGAAAGAGTTTCACATTACTATTCTGCGCCGCAGCCGCCACGGTATTTCCTTTACGGCGGACGGCCTGAAATTCCTGCACTTTGCCAATCAGGTACTTGACGCGTCGGCCAACATGCAGGACTACTTTCTGCATGAAAAGGGGGATGGTGAAAAAATTCGTCTCTCCATTTCGTCGCACCATTACCTCTTCGCCATTGACGGCATGATCAGCTTTCTCCAAAGGCAAGCGGATACCGCGGCGTATACGGTACGCATTTCCGAAGGGCGTACGTCGCAAATTATTCACGACGTCCTCGTCCAGCGCAGCCAGATCGGTATTATTTACATTTCCGAATTGACGGAACAGTTCATGTACCGCATCCTTGCAAAAAACAACTTGGAGTTTGTCCCCTTCTGTGATTTCCCTCCTCACGCTTATTTGAGCAAAAACCATCCTCTGGCAGGACTGCCGGAAATTTCAATCGAACAACTCCTGCCGTACCCGCATATTTGCTACGAGCAGGGCAATGACCCGTCGCAGTTGTCGGAAGAATACATTATTCCCAAGTACTATTCGCGTAAGACCATTTACGCTACAGACCGCTCCACCATGCTCAGCATCATTGCCCACACGAACGCGTACAACCTGGGTACGGGCTGCCTCCTGCCCCGCATCACCGGACAAGACGTCGTCTCCATTCCCATCAGCGGCGCCGGCGGCACTATGACCATCGGTTGGATAAAGAAAAAGAACATGCCCCTTACAAACGAATTAACCGAATACCTGCACGACTTGCAAAACTCCCTGCGTGCGGCTCTCGGGCACACGCCCTTTTCGGCCCGTCCGTCTATGCCGAAAAAGCACATGTCATAAGTTATCTATAAAGAAATAACAACTATCAACTAAATCCCCGTCTTTTACCTTGTTTTTCATAAAAATATACGGATTCATCCACCTTCGGCAGAAAATGCGTTTGACAATTATTTTCACAATTGGTATATTGGTATAGGCAGTACTCGGAGTAAGGGGGAGGTAAGGAATGGATATCGACGCACTCTTGATTACTCATTGCGCGCCGACGTTGGCACGCTTGAAAATCGGCTCACTTCTCTGCTTCCACAATCTTGAAGAAGCCGAGGATTTTCAAGACACCATAGAAAAATATAATCGGAAATACAATAGCAAAGGCCTGTATTTCCGCATTCTTTTCGCTTGCCCGAAACGCACACTCCTCTACGTATATCGGCCCGGTTCCGTCCGGGCGTATATGATGCAGCGAAGCGTGCTCTGCTTCTTAAAGCAATATGGTTACACTGCCGACATGAGCTTGGACGACATGCTTACCCTCTTGGAAAAGCGTTTCGACGAAGCTTGTTGTTTCCCCCATGAAGCGGGACTGTTTCTCGGCTATCCCGTCGAAGATGTATACGGTTTCATTCACCACAAGGGCAGCCACGCCAAACTCTGCGGCGAGTGGAAGGTATACGGAAATCCCCAAAAAGCGGCACGCCTTTTTAATACATTCACGCGATGCCGAAAATATTACAGCAACAGATATTCTGTTGGCATAAAATTAGAAGAGCTCATTATAGCTTAAGGAGGAATTATCATGGTATCAATCGTTTATTGGAGTGGCACAGGTAACACGGAAGCGATGGCAAATGAAATCGAAGCGGCTGCAAAGGCTGCCGGCGCCGAAGTTGAAAAAATGTTATTTGAAGACACGACTGTCGACGAAGTGGCAGGCAAGGATGTTATCCTTCTCGGCTGCCCCGCAATGGGCGGCGAAGAATTGGAAGAAACGGTTGTTGAACCGTTCTTCGCTGAATTGGCAGGCAAGTTGAGCGGCAAAAAGGTCGGCCTCTTCGGCTCTTACGGCTGGGGCACGGGCGACTGGATGGAAACGTGGAAACAACGCGCTGTTGATGCAGGCGCCAACGTTTTCGGTACGGCTATTGTCAACGAAACGCCGGATAACTCCGAAGAATGCGCAGCTCTCGGTAAAGCGGCAGCTCAGGCTTAATAAAAAAATATTTCAAACAAAGGCGCTTCATTGATATGGAGCGTCTTTTTAGATTTCCGAAAAATCTGTTCATTTCGAAAATACATCGGCCTATGCTAGAATAAAAGAGGAAAAAATCTGTACGAAATACCGAGGTATACCATGCCGCAACACAATCGCAACTCACTCATCATTTATTCACCCTTTACGGGGAACCTGCATCCCATTGCGGATACGCCTGACAACGTATTTTCCCAAAAGGTCACGGGCGACGGGTTCTGTGTTTTTCCTACAGACGGCACGGTCCTTGCACCTGCCGACGGTACGGTGAATTTCGTTTTCGACGCAAAGCACGCCCTCGTCATGACCGACACGGAAGGGGTGGAATACCTCCTCCACATCGGCATCGACACGGTAACTCTCGGCGGCACCGGCTTTACGGCTTACGTCAAAGCGGAAGAAACCGTCAAAAAAGGCGATATTCTCCTCTCCTTTTCACCGGATGCTATTGAAGCGGCCGGCCTGTCTCCTGCGTGCGTCTGTGTTTTTACGGACCTTACGGACGACGTAGGCGTCGAAGAATTTACGCCCCGCGCCGTAAGGGCGGCGGAAAAAGCGGTTTGTCTTATTTACCGGAAGGAGACTGCCGAATGAAGAAAAAAGATATACTCCTCATTATA
This sequence comes from Megasphaera coli, assembly GCF_900095855.1. Lineage (GTDB taxonomy): Bacteria > Bacillota > Negativicutes > Veillonellales > Megasphaeraceae > Megasphaera > Megasphaera massiliensis_A. The sequence continues at coordinate 1,060,225 of NZ_FMIY01000002.1, forward strand.
TGCCTCCTCCTTCTTTCCTGCGCACCGACGGTCTATTATGTTTTGCAAGGCTCTCTGGCCGACTCATCACAAACCTATGCGGTTATCACCGTGGACGGCGCCGTATATAAAACCATCCCCTTAGGCTCACACAGCGGCACGAATATGTTTACCATACAAACAGCGGCGGGCTATAACACCATCGTCGTGAGAGAACATGAAATCGGCGTCGTCGAAGCGGACTGCCCCGATCAGATTTGCGTGGACGAAGGCTTCATTTCCAAACCCGGTCAGACCGCCGTCTGCCTGCCCCACAAGGTTCTCATTGAAGTGAAAGCGGATAACGCCGACGAACCGGACATCATTCCGGCACGCTAGAGGTGCGTATGAATAAAACGACAAAACTTATCTTACTCGGGCTCTTCATTGCCCAGTCGCTGGTGCTCTATATTATTGAGGGCATGCTGCCCGTTCCTTTTATCGCACCGGGTGCCAAGCTCGGCCTGTCCAACTTGATTACGGTCGTCGCCCTCTACACCTTTCCGCGCAAGAGAGATACGGCATGTATCCTTTTAATCCGCATCATCCTGGCAACCGCCTTTGCCGGCGGTATTAACGCCTTTTTGTACAGCCTTGCCGGTGCGGCCTTCAGCTTTACGGCCATGGCGCTGCTCATGAAGACGGAGAAATTCTCCCTCATCGGTGTCAGCGCCGCCGGCGGCATCTTACATAATTGGGGCCAGGTTCTCACAGCATCGCTCATTGTGGAAAATGCGAAGCTTCTCCTCTACTTGCCCGTCCTCTCCGTCACCGGCACCGGTACGGGGATTCTTATCGGTATTACGGCGAATTTCACGCTGCGCCACTTGAAACGATTGCCCGTGTACCAACGCATGCGGGGACAATAACTGCAAAAGCAGCGGTTCTGCCGTAGAGCCGCTGCTTTTTTACTCTCTTTTTAAGCTATGCCGTAAACTTTTATCTCCGGTTCGCCGGCCCAGGTCGGCTGCAACGCAGGTGCAACCTGCTTGGTAAACATCTCACTTGTCAAATATGCTTGTGCATGTTCGACACTGTCAAAACCGTGCAATACCTGTACATCTTCATCACGCACGAGAAGTTCTTTCGTCAGCGCCCCTTCAATGCTATCCAAAAAATGCTATCCAAAAAAGGTTGTCTATATTTTGTGTACACACCTGCCGCCGCGGGACGATTCTCTTCATTGATTTTCATCGTAACCTGTAAATATGCTTTAACAGCCATTTCCAATTCCTCCTGTATCTGCAATTATAATAAACGGGAATTTATTTTCCGCTTTTCCTTAAGGACAATTTTATTATAAGAAACAAACTCATTCTTTTGAAGATATTAATAAATTGATGAGCTGCTAATAAATTTATTAGTTGCTTACCTTTTCGGCATAATGGCGTATAATAGCATTACTTATTATATTGCGATGCAGGAAAGACTTCATGTATCAAAAAAAATTGAAAGAAGATATTCGCTGTCCTTTGGAATACGGTTTAAAGGTCTTCGGCGGCAAATGGAAATCACGGATTATCTGCGTTCTGGCTGACGAAAAATCGCTGCGCTACGGCAGACTTCGCCAGACATTATGCAACATTACGGACGCCGTCTTGGCGGCAACCTTAAAAGAATTGATCGCCGACGGACTGATTATGCGCAAGTCTTTTGACGAAATTCCGCCGCACGTCGAATACTCGTTGACACCCAAAGGCCGGTCGGTCGTTCCCCTATTGCGGAATATCTGCAAATGGGCGGGACTTTTTTACAGAAAAACAGAAGATACGAGCCTGGAAAAATGTAAGCACTGCGACTATACACAAATATAAAACACCGACTCCACGAGGAAGCGGTATTTTTACGTCTGTATCGTTTTTAAATACGCCCGCAAGTCTTCATCAAAGAGAATTTTGTCGTCGTCCGTAAGAAGACCGGGAACTCCTACATAGCCCTTAGCCCGCCGTTCCGCAAATTCCGGACGCGTATCGCGGAGTTTTAAAAATTCTTTGAGTTCCGGCATGGAGCCCGTAATGTTAACAACCGTCATGTCCAGGCCGTTTTCTTTAACGAGTTCCAAAACGGGCGGGCATTCGGGGCATAAGTGACTGACATATAACTTCATAACAGTTCCTCCTCGTATATTCAACATCTATTTAAAAGGCAGCGCGTCGAAGACGACGAGCAAATAAAAAAGCGGATAAAAAACAAAAATATAAAAGAGATTCGTACTGATGAAGGCTGCCATGGAAAGGTTGATATTCAGCTCATAAAGGCGCACCGCAATAAGGGCATTAATGGCGCACGGCGCCGCCATGGCAATGATCAGCGTGCCCAGGAGCAGCGTATCTTCAAAGAAGAAGAGGCTCAGGCCGTACAAAATGAGCGGCGTAATGATAATCTTTAAAGGAATGAGCTCGACGGTTTTCTTAAAATACGTCGAAAGCGTACGTAAATCGATGAGATAACCGATGGGCAGCAAGTTTGCCCAGGCACTGAAGTGAATGAGAAAATCAAAAGCATTGCCCATGACGGCCGGCCGCGGTACATCGAAAAGATAAAGCCCCATACCGACAAACATACCGACAACGGAAAGCTGATTTTTGTTGATGAAGACATCCTTCCAGTTGATGCCGAATATTCCCTTTATGCCGTGACTGTCGCCGGTGTATTTATAGTAACTGCCCATGGGAAAGAGAACGAGGAAGAGGACGAGATTTTGAAAGACAGCCATGAGTTGAATATAGGCGTATGAAATTTCGCCGTACATAATGAAGCCGCACAACCCGGCGAGGGAGCCGACGTTGGACGGAATGACCGTAATGAGATAACTGCCCCGTTCGTTTGACGTAACAAAACGCTTATCCAGCTTAAAAACTTTGGCCAGTCCCCACGGTATAATGACGTTGAGATAAGCAAAAAAGGGCAAAGCTATGAGCTCCTGCCTGAGCGGTAATATCCAAAAGCTGAGCACGGCCAGGACGGTCATGACGACGACAATATTGAAGCGAATAATTTTGTTGCACGTCTCCGACGACAAGCGGTTGTACCGCTTTAACATGTAGCCGACAATAAGGGGCAAAATGATGTCAAAAAATATATAGGCTATGCGAAATGCTGCGCTTTCAGGCATGATTGCCCTTCTTTCCTCTTGTATATGTACGGCCTTATTATAGCATATTTACGGCCATATGGCGGCAACTCCTGTGCTATAATGAAAGCAGGAGAAAAAAGGAGATTATTTATGAGAAAAATGTTGTTCGCCACGTTTACTGCCTGTTTATGCCTGCTTACACTGACGGCCTGCTCCGGAGAAACCGCACCGGCAGGACAGTCACAGGCGCAGCAATCCCGTTCGCTCGATGCCGAGTCCGTCCGCATTACCGCAAAAGCCCGGAAAGCATACGAGCAGTTCGACTATGACAGGGCGATTGAGCTCTATACCCAAGCCCTTGAAAAAGACGGCGAAAACTACGCGGCCCTCTCGGGTAAAGGCGTAGCCCTTGCCATGCGCGGCAACGGGAACGGCGTAAAAAAAGACGTGGCCGACGGCATCACCTGCATCGAAAAGGCCCTGCAACACGCGCCGGACGATCCGGCATCATGCTATAACCTGGCCCTGGCCTATAAAATTGACGGCCGCAGTGATGAAGCCGTCACTTATTTCCAAAAGGTTATCGACGCGGACCCGTCCAATACGTGGAGCTATTACGGCATCGCCACGATCTACGGCGACCGCGGCGATGCCGCCAACACTGTCACCTGGCTGCGCCGGGCCGTAGAATTGGACGGAGAAAATGTCCGTAATGCTGCCCGGACACAGACCCACTTCGATTCCGTCCGCCGTGACAAGGCCTTTAGAGAGCTTATTTACGGGGAGGAATAAGATATGAACGACAGATCGGATGTACGCCACAAAATGTACGATATAAAAGGCCCGCTTGTGGCAAAAAACTTTAACAGCCGCGGCTTTGAGGCCGTATACTGTCCCACAAAGGAAGCCGCCCTGGAAAAGGCCGTTTCCTTCATTCCGAAAGACCACGTCGTCTCTTGGGGCGGTTCTGTTTCCATTGATGAAATCGGCTTGCGGCCGTACGTCTTGGAACATAATAAGGTCATCGACAGGGATACGGCCGAAACGCCGGCAGAACGGGCGGACATTATGCGCCGCGCGCTCCTCTGCGACACCTTTATTATGGGCACGAATGCGGCCGTAGAAGACGGGCAGCTTATCAACATCGACGGCAACGGCAATCGCCTGGCGGCCCTCACGTACGGTCCGAAACAGGTCATCGTCATTGCAGGCATAAATAAACTGGAGCCCACCGTAGAAACAGCTATATCTCGCGCCCGCTCAACGGCGGCGCCCATAAACGCTCAACGCTTTCCGGGATTAAAAACGCCCTGTTACGCTACCGGCATGTGCGGTCATTGCAAGGGCACCGACTCAATCTGTGCCCAAATCCTGCGCACGCGCATTTGTAAGCCTGCAGGCCGTATCAAAGTCATTATTGTCGGAGAAATCTTGGGATTCTAGCACCGTCAGGATGAAGAATGAATAAACGAAATGCCGAAATACTCCTCATAGCAGTTATTATACTGAGAAGTACATCATACTTATTCTCGAAAATCGGCTTGGCCACCTTACCGCCTTTAGAAATTCTCGCCATCCGCTTTTTCCTATCGTTTCTTATTCTCGGTCTTATCTTTTACAACCACCTGCACCGCACTGTTACGAAACCGCTGCTGCGCAGCGCAGCCAACCTGGGCGCTATTCTGTTTGCCTGTATGGCCTGTGAACTCATCAGTCTGACGACAATCGATTCTTCTATGGCATCATTCCTGGAAAATACGGCCGTCGCTTGGGTACCGCTCATTTTAGCCGTTAAAAACCGGGCATTGCCGAATAAATCGACTTCAATCTGTACGCTCGTTATCGTCTGCGGCATCGGGCTGCTCACACTGAACACAACGGAATTTCACCTGTCTTCGGGTGAACTTATTTGCCTTTGCGGCTCCGTTTGCTATGCTTTTTGGATTATCAAGACAACTAAAGAAGCGCGGCGTTTCGATCCGCTCTCTTTGGGAATTACACAATTTTTCTTTCTTACACTGTACAGTACGGCCGGCACGTTTCTTTTTGAAATACCTTTTATTCCAACAAAGCCCGTCGAATGGGAAGTCATCTTGGCGCTTACCTTTATCTGTACCATCCTGGGGTTTACGCTCCAACCCGTAGCGCAGCGCTACACGACCTCGGAGAAGGCGGGACTCTTCACGGCCGTTAATCCGCTCTTCGCCGCTATTTTAGGCTTTGTCATACTGGATGAGCGTTTTTCGTTCCCTCAAATCATCGGCGGCACACTGATCCTTTTCTCGATCGCCTTGATTCAAGCTGCCGGCAGCCGAAACGTCTTCCGTCACTAAAAAGGCAATTAAGTATCTATCTTTATACCGTCCAAACTCGGCACCATGGCAAAAGAACAAACGAAACAGGCTGTACCGCTCGGAATAATCCGAAGCGTACAGCCTGTTTCGTCTGCTCTACATCTTTTCTTCCATGATTTCGCACATAATATGAATCATGAGAATATGCATTTCCTGAATACGCGCCGTCACATTTGACGGCACGTCCAGGGACACATCGCTCAGTGCCGCCAGCTTACCGCCGCCTGCACCGGTCATGGAAATAATGCGCAGGCCTTTCTGCTTGGCCGTCTCCACGGCCCTTACGACGTTGCCGCTGTTGCCGGACGTAGAAATGCCGATGAGCACATCTCCGGCTTGTCCCAATCCCTCTACCTGGCGGCTGAAGATCGTATCAAAGCCGTAATCGTTACCTACGGCTGTTAAGACGGACGTATCCACGGTCAGCGCCAGGGCCGGCAAAGAGGGACGTTCTTTTTTGAAACGACCGATGATTTCCGCTGCCATATGCTGCGAGTCGGCAGCACTGCCGCCATTGCCGCAAATAAGGAGCTTGTGGCCTGACTCCAGAGCCTCACGGGCGAGGAATCCGGCCGCTTCTATGCGGCTTTCCAAGGCTTTTGTCGCCTTGAGCACCGCTTCGTGCTCGGCCATTCGTACACTTGTTATACTCATATCCGGTTCCGTCCTCTCTCCGATCGTCAAGTACTCTTAGGTAATTTAGCTCTTGCAGGATGTGCCGATAGGCGCCAGCGACGCCCATGAGCGGCAGTGCGCTATATTCCGCAGCTGTCCGGAAATGCAGAACTGCCCTCGCTGTAATACAATGCCGACCAGGATTCCTATCAAGAGTCCCGTAATCGCCATCTCCTCCACCTGCTTTCTTTGTTATATGATGCGGAACACACCTTTATTTATAATACACTAATCCGGTATAAAAATCAGCATAAATAAAAAATTCCTATAATCCCGGACGGGCAGCACATAATTTTATATAGACCGAGCATTACCAATGGGTGATGCGTTCCTTGAATGAACATTGAGTTTTGCCCTCAGCAAATGAATGAGCTGCGTCTCCCATACCCGTCAGCAATGTCATCGGCATTTATTCTCCCGCTACTTTCATTAAAAGTTCGGCTCTAACCGTTTCCCAAGATTCAATAACACCGATTCCATTACGGCTTTCATATACGGTAAAGTCCGTATGCCACGGCCAGCGACCGTCAGCATTGGGGGAATACCCCTTTAAGTGCAGGCCGATGACAGTAACGTCTATCGTAGAGCCACGGCCGTTTACCAGAACCGGGTATTTCGCTTCCAGAAAACGGGCGAAGCCTGCAGCTTCCCTGTAATACGGTTCCACTTCGGCAACGGAGGATGCATTGACCTGAAACTCAAATATACCGTTATTCCAGGCATTAAGATGATGCTCCTCCACATCTCCGCCTCTTAGACCGTGAACGACGGGATTCGGAATTTGATACGTCGCACAATAGTCGGCAACAGCCAATTCTCCGATAGGACGGCGGTAGTCATAGTATATATGCTCTTCCTCACCGATAAGCCACGGTAAAAAGGGCGGCGCCGTCCTCCCTCCGGAATAGCCTCTCCATATAGTAAAAGGCACCTCCGGATACGCATGTAAGGTAACGACATATTGAATATTAAAAGGAAAAAAATAATTCTCCGGCACAAGAATATACGTATCAGGCCCGAACTCATTATCCAATGCGCAAATAATTGCATCCCTATCCCGAGAAATTTCCCGATACGCACAGCCGAAAAACAAAACCGCAACAAGCAAAATACTTCCTATGACGGTCCCAATCCGGTTACGCCGCATCTTTTCAAACACATTATTCATAATATCTCCCGCCTGAAATCGGGCCTGAACATTCCCTTCCCGGTAAACGAAAACGCCACAGCAAAGCGTATATGCCTGCTGCGGCTGTATTTTCAGTGAATTGCCCGGAAACATTTCGGCACATAGTTTACCGCTAGTATATTACCATTTTTCTGCTAGCGTTCTTTATGCAATACTGTTTCGGCATTGTAGTTCTGTACGGCCTTTACAAGCATCGACTTCCGTACTCTCATAATACCGAATCCTATTATGACAAGGGCTATTATAAACGGAGCAAGTACCGGCAAAATCTCGATGAGATTTATCAGACGGCCAACCCGCCCATGGTAATGCTCTTTGGAGGACGGCGTCATTTGACCGACGGCAATAAGAAAATTATCATCAAATATGCAAAAAAGAAATACTGCCGCAAATATAACGAAAATAATACCTGCATAGACCAGCAATAATTTTTTGGCAATTGCGTTGCAAATGGATACTCAAGCTTCCGGCGGAATCGCTTCCGCTCCCGGTATATTTTTAAACCACTGTTCCGCCCGCTTCGCTTCCGCTGCTCTCGGTGCTTTTTTTTCGTTCATACGTATATCATCCTATGTGCTGCCGGTGTTGCAACCGGCCGACTAACAAAAATACTTATCCGCCTTATTGCTTAAGAAAGCAGCGGAACGGTCTTTCAGGTTCTATATTTTACGGGATAGTGCGCCTCTAAATTATCAATGAGTTCACTGCCGTCGGTCAGGCACTTATTGTCGTGAAAATATAAGATAGCACGGTGATTTCCCGGAAATTCTTTTGCTACAATGGAGATGCTTTCACCAAGGCGGTTAACGGAAAACTGTAAAGATTCCTTCGGCGCAAAGTATTCTTCTTTTGTGCTCTGAAAGTAATGTTCTTTCCATTGTAAACTGCCTCCTCTAATGTAGTATTCTGGACATGGACCCAACGAGCTTGATAGTAACATATTTATTTACACCGGAACAGCATCGCATGAAAATCTAGTCGAATCTGTTAGATAACAGGTCTTACTCCTGACAAAAATTAAACTTTTCCACATTTTTGGAACGCAACCCGCCAGTAGGCTCAAGCTTTTACACTCTCTTCATATTGTCATTCTCTCTTTCCAATTCTTCATCCTTATCTGCTTCTTATTAATACGCTTTCCGTCTATATTACCAGAGTCCCATAAGACGTTGTATATATAAAGAAACGATAGAAATCGCAACCCAGCAACAACATCCCAAGATTAATATTTTACTGCTCTCTTTCAATAATTTTACAATATTCGTATTCAACCCGATTGCCATCATAGCCATGACAATCATAAACTTGGATAGCTCTTTCAACGGGCTGAATACACTCTGCGCAACGCCAAGATAGGCAACAACCGTTGTAATTAAAGAGGCGACAATAAAAAATAAAATGAATTGCGGCAAAATCTTATTGATGTTTAAAGGCACCGCCTCACCGGTCTGCGCCTTATGAGCCTTATGTGTCTCGTATAGTCCGAGACATAAGGTGATCGGAATAATTGCCAACGTTCGCGTAAGTTTAACAATGGTCGCATATTCCAAAGCATGAGAACCCGTATGCATTTCATCCCAAACGGCAGCTGTAGCGGTCACTGAAGACGTATCGTTAACGGCGGTCCCTGCAAACAACCCGAATCCCGTATTGGTTAACCCCAGCCAATCACCTAAAGACGGAAACAGAAAAGCGGCTACGACATTGAAGAAAAAAACTACGGAAACCGCTTGAGCAACCGCTTCATCTTTGGCCTTAATAACAGGAACCGTAGCTGCAATCGCGGAGCCTCCGCAAATGGAAGAACCGACTCCGACCAGCACTGCCGCCTCGCCATTAACATGAAACAGTTTGTAGACTATGTATGCAGTAAGTAGTGACGTCGTGATCGTGCTGATAATAACGGGCAGCGAGGCGGCACCGACACGCAGAATATCTGAAATATTGAGTCCGAAGCCTAAAAAAACAACGGCATATTGGAGTACTTTCTTAGAGACAAAGCCGATACCTGCGGCCGTATTTTGTCGTTCTTGATAAAAACAAGCCGTAATCATACCTATAATGATAGCAAAAATAGGTCCTCCCACCATGGGAAAGACTTTTCCCAGTAAAAAACACGGAATTGCCAACAGCAGACATAATAGAAACCCCTTACCTTTAGTGGTGATGAAATCCATCCTGAACAGCTCCTCTCACGGTTACCGCTACTCGTATATATACTTATATTTCGCAAAAAAGCCACAGCAGAGATTCGAAAATTCTTGCTGTGACTGGCTTTGCACTGGTGCGCCCAAGAGGATTCGAACCTCCGGCACGCAGTTTAGGAAACTGCTGCTCTATCCACCTGAGCTATGGGCGCATGCAGATTATAACTACGTATATCATCATACCATGTATAAAGCGGCAAGGCAATTTTCCATTCCCTTTTCCGTGCTATAATAGGCGTATATTACAACAAGGGGAAATGCGTATGATAATCGATTTGGACAAAATCGCAACGGAAGAACGCAGCGAGGCGAGCCGCCGCATCGATACGGTCACAACGGAAGACCTCGTCCGCATCATAAACGACGCCGACAAGGCCGTTGCGGCGGCAGTAGAGAAAATCCTGCCCGCTGTGGCGGCCGTCATTGACAAAACAGCTGTGCGTATACGCGCCGGCGGCAGACTCATATACGTAGGAGCCGGTACGTCCGGGCGCCTCGGCGTCCTCGACGCGGCCGAATGCCCTCCGACATATAATACGCCGCCCGAACTCGTACAGGCCCTCTTAGCAGGCGGCAAAGAGGCCATGTTTCGCGCAGTTGAAGGAGAAGAAGACAAGCCGCAGCAGGGGGCGGCCGATATACGGACACTCTCCTTGACGGCAACCGACACGGTCATCGGCCTCAGCGCCTCAGGACGTACGCCCTACGTGATCGGGGCCCTGGCCTGTGCGAAAGAGCGCGGTGCTTACACGGTCTCCGTCACATCCTCGCCCGGCTCAAAGCTCGCCGCCGTCGCCGACCGGGATTTGTGCGCCCTGACGGGGCCGGAGGTCGTAACCGGCTCGACGCGCATGAAAGCCGGGACTGCGGAAAAAATGATATTGAATATGATTTCGACAGGCGTCATGATCCGCCTCGGCAAGGTCTACGGCAATCTCATGGTTGACGTAAAGGCAACGAATGAAAAACTTGCGGAGCGGGCTGTGCGTATTGTCATATCCGCCACGGCCTGTGACAGAGCCGAAGCGGAGGCGGCCCTTACAGCATGCGGCGGCAAAGCAAAAACGGCGATTGTCATGCTGCTCCGCCACCTTTCTGCAGACGCTGCCGAAGAAGCGCTTCTTAAAAACAAGGGACATATACGACCGACCATTGAGGATACACGCCATGAACTATAGAGAAGCGGCACAGGAAATATACGACTGCATCGGACCGGCCGAAAATATCGCAGCCCCGTACAACTGTATGACGCGCCTGCGCTTTAATGTAAAAGAAGCCAAGTTTACTAAAGAGGATCTCCTTGCCATAGACGGTGTCAAGGGTGTCAACCTGTCCGGCACGGAGTGGCAAATTGTCCTCGGCCCGGGCAAGGCCGCCAAGGTAACGGCCGAGCTGAAAGCCATCCTGCAAGAACACAAGCCCGGAGGAGGATTGTCGGACCTTGCCGAGGCGGCCCGAGCCGGTGACGGTACGGCCCTGCACGACGCCATTCGCCGCAAGAACAGCAGTTCCTGGCAGGAAGGACTGCGCAAGATTGCGCGCATCTTCGTTCCCATTATTCCCGCCTTCATTGCCTGCGGCCTCATTACGGGAATATTGAATACAGTCGGCAAAATCGATCCGTCTCTCACGACTGCCGCCTGGTTCCGGTTGGCCGCCGTCGCCGGCAACGCAGCCTTTTACGGCCTCAACCTCTTTGTCGGCATCAACGCGTCCGAAGAATTCGGCGGCACGCCCGTCATCGGCGGTGTACTGGCAGCTTTTATGAGCCATCCCGCTTTGTCGTCGATTATGCTTTTTGACGAGGCCTTGACGCCCGGACGAGGCGGTATCATCGCCGTTATTTTACTCTGCTTTTTTGCGGCAGCCTTGGAAAAGCGGCTGCACCGCTTCATTCCGGATATGTTTGACTTGTTCTTGACCCCCTTATTGACCGTGATCATTTCCGCAGTCGTCGCCATCGTTATCTGCCAACCTGTAGGCGGCTTTCTTTCTGCCGCCGTCGGCACGGCAGCGACGACATCCGTTAAACAGGGCGGTGCCCTCACGGGCTTTATTTTGGGCGGAACTTTTCTGCCTCTGGTTCTCCTCGGCATTCATCAGGGACTCACGCCCATTCACGCGGACCTGCTCACCCGTTACGGAGTAACCGTTCTCCTGCCGATTCTGGCCATGGCCGGTGCCGGACAGGTCGGTGCGGCACTGGCTGTTTACGTAAAAACGAAGAATAAACGCCTGCGCAAAACTATCGCCTCTGCCTTACCGGTCGGCATCATGGGCATCGGTGAACCCCTCATTTACGGAGTCACATTGCCTTTAGGCAGGCCCTTCATCGGCGCCTGTCTCGGCGGTGCCTGCGGCGGTGCCGTACAGGCCGCCTTCGGTATCGGTGCGGCCACCCTCGGCATTTCGGGACTGCCGCTGGCAGCGGCGACGACGAATATTCCAGTCTATATAGCGGGTCTTGCTGCAGCTTACGGCATCGGCTTTGCAGCGACATACATCATCGGTTTTACGGACCCGGCGCCGGAGGAGGCAGCTTCATGAATAAGGGCATTTCTCTCTACCCCGGCCTCGATAAGAGCGCCGATATTCGGCAATCCTTGGATCTCGCCGCAGATCACGACATAGGGACTTATTTTTGCTCCCTACATATACCCGAATCGGACGTAAGGGCACTGAAACGGGATTTACGGTATATCTTGGCCGACGCCGCCGCAAAAAAAATGGAAGTCATTGCCGATATTTCGCCGACCGCCCTTTCTCGCCTGCACCTGACGGCGGAAGATCTGTTCCGCTCCCATATTACACTGCGCCTGGACGACGGCTTTACGGCGGAAGAAACGGTACGCTGCAGCCTGTCCGGAACTGTTTGCCTGAATGCCTCGACCGTGACGGCAGCCTTCCTTCAAAAGCTCTCTGCAGGCGGTGCCGACTTTTCCCGCATCAAAGGGCTGCACAATTTCTATCCTCGTCCCGGAACGGGCCTAATGCCGGCTTTTTTCGCTTCGCAAACGGCATTGTGTCATGCCTATGGTCTCTCCGTCGGAGCCTTTGTGGCTGCTGTGACCAATCGCCGCGGCCCGCTGTACGAAGGATTGCCGACAATTGAAAACACGCGTTCCCTTTCCATCGAAAAGAGCGCCTTTGTCGTCAAAGCTCTCGGTGCAGACCATATTTTTATAGGCGATTCACGGCCATGCGCAAAAGATATGCAAGCCCTCTCCGCCGCCGCGCAGACCGATGCGGATATCATCATCATTCCCGTTATACTCCGCGATACATCGGAAAAAATACGTAAACTTCTGAACCGTATCTACACGCCTCGCCCGGACAAAGCGGAGCATATCATTCGCGCCAAAGAAAGCAGAACCCATGCCAAAGGCCTTTTCATCAAACCGCTGACGACACTGCCGGCACGACGGCAACGGGGCGACATTACTGTAGACAATGCGGATTTTCTCCGCTACGCCGGTGAAATCCAGCTCATAACGGCTCCCATGCCGGCAGAACCGCGAACCAACACCATCGCCGCCATCCCGGAAGAACACTGCTATCTTTTGGACTGCCTGTGCGGCGACAAAAAATTTACCTTCCGGTTCATAGAATAATCGAATCGTAATGAACAGAGTCCCTCCGTTACTGCGCCTTATTTCTAAATAACCATCCTGCCGCCGGCATTGTGGCGGCGGCTATGCAAATCATCGGCACGAAGTCAAAGGAAACATCTGCCAATGCAGCCCCTTCGAGGTAAATACGGCGCACCGCATCAACGGCGAAGCGTAACGGGTCGATATAGGTAATATATTGAAGAAAGTCCGGCATATTATGAATCGGTGTCGCCACCCCCGAAAGGAGTACCAACGGCATCATAAACACGAGGAGGTACACAAGAACTTGCTGCATGTTCTTGGCTATAGACGAGAGAATGAGCCCGAAGCCGGTTCCGCTCAAGGAAAAAACGGTAATAACGGCCATAAGGGCAAAAAAAGAACCGTTAAAAGGTACGTCAAACCAATACCGTGCCAATAAGAAAAGCAACGTGCTTTGAAAAATCCCTACGCACATCGGCGCGAGCGCTTTGCCGGCTAAGATTTCCGATTGCGTCAACGGCGTTACCAGGAGCTGGTCAAAGGTCCCCTGTTCCCGTTCTTTCGCTACGGACATGCCTGAGAGCATCAGGATTTGGATGAATGAAATCATAGCGATGAGGGACGGCAAGAAATTCCATCGCGACATCTGGTTCGGATTGTACCACGTCCGCGTGACAAGTTCCGCCGGACTCTTAATGCCATGCTCCGCATTACAGGTCATGACGATATTCGTCACATAGCTTTCGGCACGGCCTGCAATCGAAGGATTACGGCCGTCCAGAAGAAGCTGGACGGCCGCTTCCCGACCTCCCCGGACACGATCTTCGAAATCGGACGGAAAGACGACGGCAAAAATAACCTCACCTGATTCTACCAGTCGTCCCGCATCCTCTACATTACCGACTGTCGCCTTTCTTTCAAAAAAACCGGTCCCATCCAAATGAGACAAGACCTCACGTGACGATTGGCCATGTGACTGATCCACCACCGCATAAGGCGCCTCAAGCAAATCATAGTTGGCGGCATAGCCGAAGAGGGCCCCTTGGATAATAACTCCCATCACGATGATGAAGCGCAGCCGCGGATCTTTGAAGATACTCAAAAATTCCTTTTGAATCATAAATAACAACTGCTGCCGGCGCATCACTCCACCTTCTTTCTCGTCAGACGGAATGTGAGCCCGAAGAACAGTCCCAAATAGCCCAGTAAGATCAGACCGTTTTTGATGATAAGCGCCCAATTATTACCTACGAGGAGAAGTGATTTTAAGAGTTGCAAATAGTAGGTAGTAGGGAACAGTTCGCCGATCACCTGGATGGCAATCGGCTCCGAATGAAAGTCAAAAATGAATCCCGAGAGCATTACCGACGGCAAAAAGCTCACATAAACAGCCACCTGACAGGCAACGAATTGATTCCTTGTGAGGGCCGAAATGACAAGGCCGATACACAGGGCCACCATCAAATAGAGCATGGATACTCCCACGATGAGGATAAGAGACCCTCGCATCGGCAAATCATACAACATGCGTCCGGCAACAAGGCATAGGCACAGCCCTCCCACGGCGACTGCAAAGTAAGGTAAAATCTTCGCCACGACAATTTCCCATACGCGGACGGGTGTTACAAAGAGGGATTCGAAGGTGCCCCGCTCCCATTCGCGGGCCATGACGATAGCCGTCAGAAATACCCCCGTAATGGTTAGGACGAGCATCAAAATACCGGGTACGAAGAACCATGTGGACGTATTTGCATCGTTGAACCAAAGGCGACTGTCTACCGTAATTTGTCCGTATCCCCGATTCCCCGCCTCGGTGCTTGCCGCCATAGACGCCGCCTTTGCAAGAACCGCCGTCGACACATAGGCGCCAGTCACTTGCGCCGTCGTTGCGTCGCCGCCGTTCAGAATAAGCTGGATTTGCGCTTCCTGACGATAGAGCTTTGATGTGAAATCGGCAGGCACTACAATGATCGCATCCGCTTCATGAGCAGTCAGCATCTTGGTTGCTATTTTCATATCATACACATAGGTCGGATTAAAATATTCCGAACCGTCCGTAAAACTCACCATTTGCCGCGCCGTTGGCGAATTATCTTCCAACACAACCGCCACCGGTACATGCTTTACGTCAAGGCTCATGCCGTAACCGATGATTAAAATAAGCATGAGAGGGAGTACAATCCCCATGAGGAGTGAACTGTTGTCGCGAATCAGCTGGAATACTTCCTTACGGAGGAGCGCCCCTAAACGGTTGCTTGTTCGATTCATGTACTCACCTCCTCGCCTCTTCTACAATACGAATAAAAATTTCATTCATATCCGCACGGTCCGCGTGCATCTGCTGCCGTATTTCATCAGGCTTACCGAGGACGAGCAGGTTGCCGCGATCCTGAATAATGAAGCGGTCGCAATACTCGGCTTCTTCCATAAAGTGGGTCGTAACAATAATGGTCGTCCCCTCCAGGGCAAGACTCGTAATTCGCTGCCAGAACGCGCGCCGCGCCAGAGGATCGATACCGGAGGTAGGTTCATCAAGAAATAAAATTTGCGGCTTATGAATGAGTCCGGCAGCCATCGACAGGCGCTGTTTATATCCCATGGATAATTCATCAGCCGCTACATTTCTTTTTTCCGTTAAATGAAATTCTGCCAACAATTCTTCAATACGGTTTTTAAGCTTGTCCCCGAACAACCCGTAAGCACCGCCGAAGAATCTGAGATTTTCGTACACTGTAAACGTCCCGTACAATGAGAATTTTTGCGCCACATAACCGATATTCGCCCGCGCCTCCGTACGGGCTGTCCGCAAATCAACACCGGCCACGGACAAGGAACCGTCGGTAATCGGCAAGAGCCCGCAGAGCATTTTAAAGGTCGTCGTCTTGCCGGCCCCGTTAGGGCCCAGAAGGCCGAACACCTCTCCTTGGTGTACATTGAAGGTCGTACGATTAACAGCCACGAAATCTCCGAACTTCTTTACCACATGATCTACGGCAATATCGATAGGCCCTGTTTCCAAATCGGTTTTAAAGGTCTTTACCTCCGACGGAGTAATGCCCGTGTAAGATGAATCGTCTTCAACCTCTCCCGTTTGCGGTGTATTTCCGTCCGGCTGTCCCGCTTTGTAGAGAATCATCATAAAAGCATCCTCTAAAGAGCTGTCTACAGGCTTTACATCAGTGTTTAAGGGGGCTAACCAGGGCACGACACCCCCTGCTTCACGAGTAATAAATCGCACCACCCCATGAGAAGGCACAGCATCAATGACACGCGGATCGTCGAGGAGGCGACTTTGCAACATCCGCAGGGGAATCGTCGCCGGCGGCGTCGCTTCAAAGCAACGTCCCGCAGCCATTTTGCCGAGCACATTCGGATGATCCATGGCAAGAATATGCCCTCCATGCATCATATACACGTAATCACATCTTGCCGCTTCATCCATATAGGCCGTACTGACAAGAACCGATAAGGATTCATCGGCGATAAGCTGCTCCAATATGCCCCACAATTCCCGGCGCGACAAGGGGTCAACGCCGACATTCGGCTCATCCAAAATTAAAAGCTTCGGCGACCGCACAAGGGTGCACGCAAGACCCAGCTTTTGCTTCATCCCGCCCGACAGGTTGCCGGCTAAACGCTCTGTAAATTGGTCAAGCCCCATCATAACCAGTAAGCGGTGAAAGCGCCCCGGGCGAGTCTTCCCGGGCACACCGTGGAGATCCGCGTAGAGCTCCATATTTTCCTTCACCGATAAATCTTCATAGAGGCCGAACTTCTGCGGCATATAACCTAATTGCTCCTGTACCTCTTGCGGATGGTCGGGAACGGATAATCCGAAAGCGACAAGATCCCCGCCGGTCGGCGTCATCAATCCGCAAAGAAGACGCATGAAGGTGGTCTTGCCCGCTCCGTCAGGACCGATAAGCGCCGTCATTTTTCCCTTCCTGACAGTTATGTTCAAATGGTCCAGGGCGATTGTTTCCGTTCCTGCTTTATCTGTAAACACCTTGTAGAGATTTGCAGCACGCACTAAGGCAGTGTCATCCATCGCTTCTGTTGCGGCAACCGAAATTTTGGGCATCACCGATTGTTCTCCACTCATGACGGTCCTCCTCTGCATCTACAGATCGAATATAACCGTAGCCGGCATACCCATACGAAGGACATTATCCGTATCATCTACGTAGACACGGACTTCGTACACAAGGGCTGTCCTAAGTTCATTGGTTTGTACAGTCTTCGGCGTAAATTCCGCCGTTCCCGAAATATAGCCTACTTGGCCTATCAAGATTTTATTGAGTCCGTCAAGCTTTACATGCGCTTCCTGACCTTCGTGAATCTTCGGTAATTCCGTTTCATTTACATACGCCCGTATCCACTTTCGTGTCAATACGGATTCTTTGAATACCGGTTTTTGCGGGGACGCCATATCACCCGGTTCAAGCAAACGAGACCGAATCACACCATCACTTGGTGCCTTGAGTTCGTATTGCGACAACACATATTCTTGGCGCGCCAACTCATCCTTTATGGATTGGAGTGTCGCTTCCGCTTGTGCCACATCTTCCGAGCGGGAACCGTTAACAAGTTTGTCCAGTTCCGCTTTGGCTTGCGCCAATTGGGCCTGCGCCGCCTCGTAATTCGATTGCTCTTTATCGAACTCCAATTCCGAAATCATACCTTGCCGGGCCAGTTCCCGTTTACGGCTAAAGGAACTTTCCGCCAGGTTCAAAGCGGCTCCGGCTTGATCCGCAGCATCTTGAGCTGCCCGAATATCTTCTGCACGAGCCCCGTTTACAAGCTTATCTACTGCTGCCTGTTGAGCTGCAATTTGGGATTTTAATTTATCAATAGAGAGAACGAGCTCATGACTGTCGAGCTTGGCAAGGACTTGGCCGGCTTTCACCGTATCGCCTTCATTCACGAAAATCGAATCAATGCGATCGCTGGCACGGAACGCGAGGGATACCTCGCGAATATCCACATTGCCGGATACCGACAAGACTGTATGACGCGGCACGTAAACCTGACTATAGTACGTATAACTGCCTCCAACCGCAAGAACTGCAATGATAACGGCACCAACAATAAATTTTTTCCTCATATCCATAATCAACCTCTAACCAACCATAATTTTTTATGATTACATTATACCGTCATGCAAAATTTTCGCACATCATTAGGTATGGGTCATTTAATTTTTATTTTTTGAAAACAAAAAGATATTCATGCGCGATGAGCAGGAAATTGTATTTTATACTGTTCGTCTTCCAATATCCCGTAGCACGGCAGTTATGTTGTTCTTTTATAATCAATTCTTTCAGCCTAAAGCCGGATTCCTCAAAAATACGCATAACTTCAAAAGACATGGGCTGCATATATCCCTTTTTACGCGTATCGCCCATGAGAATGGCACAGAATTTACTGGGCTTTAAAACGCGATAAGTTTCTGCGGCAACTTTCTTCATTTCATCAAGAAATGAATCTATTTTCAACAGCGACAAATCTTCCTGAATATTTTCACTGTAATGAATAATATCGGCATAGGGCGGATGCGTACAAATTAAGTCGATACTTTCATCTGATAAGAAATCCAACTCCCGCGCATCACCCTTGTGAAGCGCTATATTACCGTCAGCACCTTCATGTGTAAAGTCAATCTTTTCTTTACACCGTTCTAAGGCAACGTCGTTCACATCAATACCGATGCAATTACGGTTTAATAATTTCGCCTCAACCAAAGTCGTACCACCGCCGACAAACTGATCCAACACCAAATCGCCTACTTCAGAATAGCGTAACAAAATATTTCGAGGAATATAGGGCGACCAGTTGCCGCGCCATTTGGCATCATGTGTAGCCCAATCACCTCTTTGCGGAAAGGACCAAAGTGTCGTCATCTGCAGCTCAAAATTTTCAGGCTCCCATTTTTTTATCTTCGTTACCATTATACAAATACTTCTCCCACAATACCGTTTTCTAAATCCTTAATGTTATAAATGTGTTCCATAATATCAAAAGTCTCTTCTAAATTGTGTCGTGCACTTGCCCAACCCTTGCCATCTGTGAACCAAACAAAGGCAAAGCCCTCTATCGTATCCGTTTCCAAGGCCAAAGTCTTGTAGCTGCGTGCCGTTTCATTCAGCTTACTGCCGGCACTGGCATAAAAATTGGCTTCAATTCCATAAGTCATGTTTTTTGTCTTAACAACAAAATCAAACCGCTTCTCTGCCCTTCCGTCATTAGAAATGGCACCTAAGTCAATGCCCCACTTGCCCGTAATTTCGTGAATATACATTTCTTTAAAATAGGAGTCTCCTTTTACGAAGCCATTTTTCTTAATAAACGATTCAACCAGGTCTTCCATCAAATGACCGCCGCGATTCTTTCTACCGTTTGAATCAAGCCCTGTTTCTACACCTGTGGCATAGTCGAATACGCTTTGAATAATTCGGTGCGACAATAATTCAAAAAGGCCAGTCCTCTCCATGAAATATACATATCGGTCAACAGGTATTCGATTTTCTGTAAATACTTGATGAGAAAAATCATAAATATAACCGCCCTGTTCATCTTGGCAGTATATCTCCTCTTTTCTGACAGCTAATAGTAAGGGGATACATTTCAACACCTCCGGGTATTTCCCGAGAATATGTCGGAAGTCTTTTTCTATAGTCTTTGAACCGACAAGGGTATTCAATATATTTAACTCTATTTTTAATTCGGCCACATTACGATAGACTTTGGCAAAGTCGATATAATAGTCATACGTCGCAATGCTGTCGCGAAAACCGGCCATCCATTTCATAAAGTCTCGTTTCATACTTCGCCTCCTCTCAATTTAATTTAACATGTTTGCTTTAAAAATTGCTGATAAGCAGTTCTTTTATTTTTCCCCGAGCCGAACCTTTGCTGTTAATAGCCCGTTTAGCTTCCACTCTTCGTATCTTGAAGGCTCTGTACAGGTCATCAAAAAAGTTATCCTTGTCATCAATGTTTTTAGGATCCCCGTTGCTCAATAGGAATTTTGCCCCTTTTCCGGCAATACGTTTGACAAATTCCCCCAATTCCAATTGTGCCGTATCATCAAATCCCGCATCAGTGTATGCCGTAAAGGCGGCCGTTTTAGTAAGCGGACGATACGGCGGATCAAGGTAGACAAAGGTTTTGTCGTCAATAAAAGCTTCAGCTTCCACATAGCTCCCACAGGCAATAGTTACATTCTTTAATTTTTCCGCCACTGCGTAGAGATTTTTCGCATCACAAATCAAGGGTCGCTTATAGATCCCCATGGGCACGTTGAAGATGCCTTGTTTATTAACGCGATAAAGCCCGTTAAAACAGGTCTTATTCAAAAAAATTAAAAGGGCCGCCCGCCGTACTGCCGTCGTTTCGTCATGCAGCGCTCTTAATTCATTAAATTCATGCCGTTTTTCCAGATAATAAGTCTTACGTGTCTCTATAGCCTGCGGAATGTATTCCCTTTCATATGAAGCAAGAATTTCCACAAGAAAGTCTGTCCGGTCCCGTATGGCCTTATAGGCGACAATGAGATCCTCGTTTGTGTCGCTTATATACACGCGCGACAGCTCATAACGCTTGAGAATGTCGAATAAAACAGCACCGCCGCCGATAAAAGGCTCTACATATGCATCTATATGGCCGTCACCGAAGGGATAGTATGCTGAAATTTCGGCCAATAGCTGCCCTTTTCCTCCGGCCCATTTCAAAAAGGGCTTGCCCTTGTTCGCTACCGCCGGTTTATAATCATCCTTTCGGAAGATATATGTTAGTGCATTATTGCTTGCTGCTGTGGATTCCATAAATTGCTCCTATTGTAAAACCAATATTTTATAACTGTCTTATTCCACAAAAACAGGCTTGTTGTTTACAAAAGCGGCAATGCGCGCCAGGGATTCGACGCGGTAGCCTTTTTCTTCCAGAGCCGCCCGGCCCGGTTGAAAGGTCTTTTCGATGACTATGCCTACGCCCGCTACAACGGAACCGGCCGTTTCGACGATAGACGCCAGTCCCAGCGCGGCGGCACCGCTGGCGAGGAAGTCATCCATAATAAGAATCTTCTCACCTGCCGGGATATAGGCCTTATTGACGCTTGCCGTATAAGTTTCTTCTTTTGTATACGAGTAAATATCCGCCGTGTAAACGTCGTCCTCCATAAGGATGGATTTTTTCTTGCGTGCAAAAACGAAGGGTATATTCCCCATAGCCGCAGACGTTGCCATTGCAACGGCAATACCCGATGATTCTATGGTTAAAATGCGATCCGCCTGTACGTCTGCAAAACGGGCGGCAAATTCCCGACCCATATGCATTATAAGGGCTGTATCAATCTGCTGATTAAGAAAATTATCAACTTTTAAGAGGCGGTTATCAATGATTGATCCGTCCTGTACGATACGTTTCTTCAGTTTCTCCATCTGTCCCCCGAAGTATTAAAAGTGTACGACCGTCACGCCGTCGCCGCCGCTTTGAGCATCATCCGGAGCGTAGGCTTTCACAAAAGGCTGGGCTGCCAAATACTCGTGCACCTGCTTGCGCAGGGCACCGCTTCCCTTACCGTGAATAATCCGTACCGGACTGAAGCCGGCAGCCAGAGCCTGATCCAAAAAACGGGATACTTCCGGCAGCGCTTCGTTTCCTGTCTTACCGATAATGTTTATCTCTGTCGCCACGCGTCCCGTGCGTACGGGACGAAAGGTAGAGGCCGCAGCGGCACGTTTTTCCGCCTGCCGTTCTTTCTTTACTTCTTCCGGATAAGGTGCGCTGAGCTCGGCAAGGCCTACGCGGATAGTCATGCCCCGTGCCGAGACGGTCAGGCGTTTACCCTTTATTTCTTCCACCTTGCCCAAGGCACCGAGAGAGTTGATATATACGGTGTCACCCGGTTTCAGCGTTTTCGAATTCACGGGAATGCGGTTCTCTCCCGTAACGTCAGGCAAGGAAATTTGTTGTATTTCTCTGCGTGCCCGGTCGATGGCACGGGATTTTTCCCGTTCTGTCGCCTCCCGCGACAAATGCTTGAGGTCACGAATAATCCGTTCCGCTTCAAGTCGCAGTTCACGCTTCAAGTCGGCCGCTTCACGGCGACTTGAAGCAATAATATCCTGACGCTTGGCGGCAGCCTTCTCCTTTTCCCGGCGCAACCATTCTTCATGGCTCTTTGCTTCCGCTAAGAGCCGCTCCAGCTCGGTCCGTTCTTCATCCAGTTGCCGTTCCCTGTCGTTGAGCTTCGTCAAGACCGCTTCTATATCGACGTCTTGTGCACGGCTGCGCAGGTTTCTCGCTTTTTCCAGGATGGGCGCAGGCATACCGAGGCGTTCGCTGATATTGAAAGCATGGCTGCTGCCGGCTGAACCTATGCGCAGCTTGTACGTAGGCCGCAATGTCTCCGTATCGAATTCGACGTGGCCGTTTTCGACACCCGGCGTATTGTAAGCATAGTTTTTCAAATCGTTGTAATGGGTCGTCACCATGGCGAAAGCGCCCTTTTTACAGATTTCTTCCATAATGGCGATAGCCAAAGCGCAACCTTCGGCCGGATCCGTGCCCGAGCCGATTTCGTCGGCGAGGATCAAGTCGTTAGCCGTGCTGTGCATAATAGTGTAAATGAGCTGCTTCATATGGCCAGAAAAGGTACTGAGATTTTGGGCAATATCCTGTTCGTCGCCAATATCCGCAAAGATGTCGCCGAAAACGGGAAGCTCCGAGCCGTCGCGCACGGGAATGAAGAGACCGGACTGATACATAAGGACCAAAAGACCAAGGGTCTTCATGGCCACGGTCTTGCCGCCCGTATTGGAACCCGTTATAAGAAGGATACGATATTCGCCGCCGAGAAGAATCGTATTGGCGACGACCGCATCGGCGGGAATCAGAGGATGCCGCGCACCGTAAAGCTTAACGGCCCGCTTCGTTGACAGCATCGGACGCTGCGCCTTCATGCGTATGGCCAGACGAGCTTTTGTAAAAGCAAATTCCAAGTGAGCCACGGCAGCCGTACTCGTCATCAAGTCATTATAATTTTCCGCTACGAGCGCCGTAAGGCGGCGGAAGATGCGCTCCACTTCCTTTGTCTCACCCAGACGCGCCGCCTGCAAATCGTTATTTGCATCTACAAGAGCCATGGGCTCTATGTAAAGAGTCGCGCCGCTCGCGGACATGTCGTGGACAATACCCGGAAAGGCATGCCTGTATTCCTGCTTGACCGGAATGACACTGCGGTTGTTGCGCACGGTCACTATAGTATCCTGAAAGTACTTCTGATACTCTTTGTTGGCGAGAATCGTATTGATATACCGCTTCGTACGCCGCTCCAATTCGGCAATGCGGCCTCGCAGACGCAGAAGCTCGGCCGATGCGTTGTCACGAATACGGTTTTCTTCATCAAAGACGCCGGAAAATCTTCGCTCAAGCTGCGTGAAATCGCCTATTGCCCGCGCTTTTTCCGAAAGCTGTACATAGTCTCCGTATTTCGTCTCAAAGAAGTCCTTAATTTCACCGTAACGGCGGACGTTCTCCCAAAGGACAACGCATTCGGCGCCGTCCAAGGGTACTTCCCGCTTCGCCTTTTCCAGCTGCGGCCGAATGTCGCCGCTGCCGCCTAAGGGCACGGATCCTTCCCGTTCCAGACAGGTGAGCGCCTCTTCCGTATCATTCAGAGCACGCGCGATTTCGTTTTCATTATCATAAGGTTTTATATCTTGCGCCAACTCTTTCGACAGACGCGACGGCGCCTCTCGGACGAGCATATCCCGAATTTCGTTGAATCCGAGAATGCGCATGCTTCGTTTATTCATATCAAGCTCCCGATCAATCCGTAATACCGCGGAAAAAATGGCCCCGTGTTACGGTCCTGTCTTCTTTTGACACATGCGACGGCCGCTCTCCATCACAAAGACGCCTATACAGCTTGACAACACGTCTCAGCCACTCGGCATCACGGCCCCGCCCTTCAATGCGCAAGACTGAAATGCCCGGCAAGAAAAGGGCTCTTGCCTTTCCGCAACGGTTGCGCCGAATCGGCCGGACAAGGCTTCCCGGCAGAGGGCCGTACATAGGCAGCCAGGCGACAAGCCGTCATTTCTTCCGTCATCCGGCGGCGCAGATCGTTGAGAACGCTCGCCGGCAGCATACTGTCTTCCGACCAAAGCGTCAACGAGTCCAAGGTATAGACAGTATTGCCGAGGCGGCCCCCCCATGAAGCTGCTCATGAGGCACTGACCCGAATAAGACATGCACGATGCACCATGAATGAAGACCTCCACGGCAAGCTCCGTCTGCGCGCAAATGGCCGCGATTTCCGCAAGGCTGAGCTCCCGTGCCAAGACGACCTGCGTAAAGCCCAAGCGTTCTAAAAAACGTACGCCTTCTATGTCGGCAACGGTCATTTGTGTGCTGCCGTGGAGCGGCAGATCCGACACGGTCTCATGAGCAATTTTAGCAACGGCCAAGTCCTGAACGATAATGCCGTCGACCTTCGCTTCGTCGAGAAAACGCAAATAATCCCGCAATTCCGCCATTTCCGCGTCTGCAACGACAATGTTGACGGTCGTATAAATGCGCACGCCGAAAAGATGTGCAGTCTCTACGGCCGTGCGTATTTCCTCATTATCCAGATTGTGTGCAAATTTCCGGGCACTGAAGGCCCTGCCGCCCAAGTAGACGGCATCGGCTCCCGCATCGATTGCGGCCCGCACGTGCGCAAGTGAACCGGCAGGTGCCAATAGTTCCGCCATATATCTGCTCTCCCGCTTACAATTCGCTCTGCTTATGCCTGCCAGTCCGTATACTGCGAACTCAAAGCATGGTATTCCATAACCGCTTTCTTCGTCTCTTCGACAGCCGCATCCTCCAAAGTCCGGACAATACGCGCCGGGTTGCCGTAGACGAGAGAGCGGTCGGGAACGGTCTTGCCCTGCGTAATGAGCGTACCCGCACCGACAATACAGCCTGAGCCGATATCTGTCCAGCCCATGGCGCAGACACACATGCCGATGAGTGTGCAGCGGCCGATGCGGCGGCCGTGTACCATGGCGTTGTGGCCGATGAGTACGTAAGGCTCAATCTCCAAGGGCGTATCGACGTCGGCATGCAGAGTCGAATTATCCTGTACGTTCGTATAGGCGCCGATGTGAATGGAGCTGATGTCGCCGCGAATGATGACGTTCGGCCAAATACTGACACCTTCGTCAATAGTAATATCACCGATCAGAACGGCCGTCGGCGCAATAACGGCGGTCTCATGAATCTTCGGCCTCTTTCCGTTGAAGCTTTCAATATATGCCATATAACAGTCCTCCGCTTCAGATATTTTTATTATTATACCATTATTTTACCTCTATACAGAACATTTGAGGCGGATATATTCATGTCTTTCCTGCACTTCACTTATTCTATTCCTAAAATGCACTACAATAGTATTGATTTATTTTTTTCTTTCCACTATACTGTATATAACTTCTCTAAATGGATAACTGTTATTAGCAATTTTCTGTTTAGAGCAACACAAAAGATAAATATTCTGAATTTTGGAGGAAAAATCATGAACATTTATGATTTCAATGTAAAAAATATTAAAGGCGAAGAGGTTTCTCTTGCCGATTACAAGGGCAAGGTCGTACTAATCGTCAATACGGCCAGTAAGTGCGGATTTACGCCGCAATACGAAGGTTTGGAAGCATTATATAAGAAGTATAAGGACCGGGGTTTCATTATACTCGGTTTCCCGTCCAACCAATTTCTTGCACAGGAACCGGGCAGTGCGGAAGAAGTGCAGTCTTTCTGTAAGCTGAACTTCGGCGTAACATTCCCGCTCTTTGCCAAGACAGACGTCCGAGGCAAAAGCGCGGCGCCTTTGTTTACTTACTTAAGCGATGCGGCACCTTTCCAAGGCTTTGAAACAGACAAGGAAATGGGTAAACTGATCCAACAGGTCGTAAGCGAACATTATCCGGAAAATGTCGAAGGCAACGGCATAAAATGGAATTTCACAAAGTTCCTTGTCAGCCGCGACGGGAACACAGTCACGCGGTTTGAACCGACTGTAACGCCGGAAGAGTTGGAACCGGCTGTAAAAGCGGCTTTATAAGCTCAAATGAAAGGAGCGATGATTATTATGTCTAAATACGTGCAAAACTCCTATAATCTGTACATTGACGGGAAATGGGTTCCCGCAAGTGACGGCAAGACCTTTAAAGAGTACAACCCGTCCAACGGCGAACTCCTCTCAACCGTTGCGGAGGCGACGAAAGACGATGTGGACACAGCCGTAAAAGCTGCAGCAAAAGCGCTGGAAACGTGGAAACACACGTCGCCTATCGAACGGCAGAATCTGCTCTTAAAAATCGCTGAAATCATTGATGCCAACGCGGAACACTTGGCAATGGTGGAAACGCTCGACAACGGCAAGCCCCTGCGTGAAACACGGGCAGTGGACATCGCCTTGGGCGCCGATCACTTCCGCTACTTCGCCGGTGCCGTACGCACACAGGAAGGGCGCGCTATCATGCTCGACGACCACACACTGAGCCTGGTCGTACACGAACCGATCGGTGTTGTCGGCCAGATCGTACCTTGGAATTTCCCCTTCCTCATGGCGGCTTGGAAACTGGCCCCAGTCTTGGCGGCAGGTTGTACTACCGTGCTCAAACCGTCGAGTTCCACGTCTCTCAGTGTACTTGAACTGATGCGCCTTATCGGCGATATCATCCCGGCAGGCGTAATCAACGTCATCACCGGAGGCGGTTCCCGCACGGGCCAATACCTCCTCGACCATCCGGGCGTACAGAAGCTCGCCTTCACGGGTTCAACGGAAATCGGCTATGACGTGTATAAGGCGGCTCAGGAAAAGATGGTGCCTGCAACCTTGGAATTGGGCGGTAAATCGGCAAATATCTTCTTTGACGATTGCAAGTGGGATATGGCTATGGACGGCGCCCAATTAGGTATCCTCTTCAATCAGGGGCAGGTTTGCTGCGCAGGATCCCGTATTTTCGTACAGGAAGGCATTTACGACAAGTTCGTCCACGATCTGGCTGAACGATTCGGACGCGTAAAAGTAGGTCTTCCTTGGGAAGAAGGCGTACAAATGGGCTCGCAAATCGACGGCAAACAGGTTCAAAAAATCCTTGATTATGTCGAAATCGGCAAAAAAGAAGGAGCCCGCCTCATTTGCGGCGGTGAAAAGATTACGGAAGGCGGTCTCGACAAGGGCAACTTCATTCGCCCGACAATTTTTGCTGATGTAACGAACGACATGCGCATTGCTCGCGACGAAATCTTCGGCCCCGTCGTCTGCATCATCAAGTTTAAAGACGAAAAAGATGTCGTCGCCATGGCAAATCAATCGGATTACGGATTGGGCGGTGCCGTTTGGACGCGAGACATCAACAAAGCGCTGCGCGTAGCCAATGCGGTAGAAACGGGTCGTATGTGGATCAATACGTACAACGCCATTCCCGCCGGTGCTCCCTTCGGCGGCTACAAACAGTCCGGTATCGGCAGAGAAACGGACAAGACAACGCTTGAACACTACACGCAAACCAAGAATATTTACATCAACATTTCCGAATCACCTTCCGGTTTATACGAAAGCTAACTTACGCTTCCCGGAAGCAAAGAGCGGCCTCACGCGAGGCCGCTCTTTGCTTATTCATGTTTATAAATTTCCATTCGGTCCACCTGCTCGCCGCCGGCGGCAAAGGTAACAATGCCTTTAATTTTTTCGCCCTTCAGGAGCATAGGTAACCAGACGCGATCGCCTTGCCACATTTCATCGTATGGAAGGTTATCTGCCGAAAAAAATCGCGGCTCCATCTCTTCCGTCTCCACCGGCGTCCCTGTCCATGTACGGGCAAAGTATATATACGTAATATGGTCATCGTTCGGGGATGCGGGAAAATGGAAGTCCAAAAATCCGATAATCTCCAAGTCTTCCGGCGCCGCTATAAGGCCCGCTTCTTCATGCAGCTCCCGCACGGCGCACTGGCGAAAGGTCTCACGTCCTTCAAGCTTGCCGCCGAAACCGTTCCACTTATCGGCGCCGAAGCCGCGCTTCTTACGCCCCAAAAGAAGCCTGCCGTCCGCCGTGATGGGAAAACACAGTGTCGTCGGTCGCACAGCGTATACCTCCTTCAGCGGGATCTGTTCTTCTTAAAATACTCATGTTCTTCCTGTAATTCGTAGAGAATAGTATGAATGTTCCAGCCTACATTATTGGGCGTGAGCATGGCTTTTAAGGGAATGTACTTCACCTTGCCCCGCTTAATCGCCTCCAAAAACTCGTGAGCCGCCGCCTGATCGAAGCCGCAGAGAATGACGGCTTCTTTCATTACGGGTTCCGCATCGTCGGGAATAGCCGTTCCCTCTATCGTATCCTGCGCAAGGGCGGAAATTTCTGCCGTTTCCTCCTCCGTCAAACCGATGAGCTCGCCGACGGTCTTATCTTTTTCGTCTTCCCCTACGGCCCGCACTTTCGCCTGTGCCGTAAGGCCGACATGTTTCAATAGACGCAGTCGTTCTTCGTCGAAGTTGACGGCCAATATAGTTCTGTAAGCCATGAAACCTCCTTTAATAAAGAAAGCGTTGCAGAACTCTGCAACGCTTTCTGCCGTAAGGTCCTATTCCGTACCGAACGGCCTTAAACCAGTTCAATAATCACGACGGGAGCCGCATCGCCCTGACGGACACCCACCTTAATAATGCGCGTATAACCGCCTTGGCGTTCCTTATATTTCGGAGCTACTTCTGCAAACAGTTTTCTTACTACGTCTTCATCCGTTATGTATGCCAATGCCTGACGGCGCGCATGCAAGTCGCCGCGTTTAGCAAGGGTCAGCATCTTATCTGCTACTTTGCGAAGTTCTTTTGCCTTCGCTTCCGTAGTCTCAATGCGTTCATGCCGGAATAAAGAGGTAACAAGGCTGCGCAATACTGCTTTGCGCGCAGAGCTGTCGCGTCCTAATTTTCTATAAGCCATCGTTCATCCTCCTCATTATTCATCATTAGGCTTCAATTCAAGGCCGACGTCTTTAAGTTTTACAATAATTTCATCAACCGATTTCTTGCCGAGGTTGCGGATTTTGGAAAGTTCCGCTTCCGAATGGGCAATCAAGTCAGAGATGGTATAAATATTGGCACGTTTCAGACAATTGGATGCACGAACGGATAATTGTAAGCGATCGATGGATTCGTCACCGATACCGCCGCCCGTACCGCCTTCATCGCCGCCCTCTTCTTCATCCCCGTCGGGAACGAAAGGCGGCTTTTGCAATTCATCGTCTGTCGTAGCCAATTTTTTAAATTCGTCCAAATAGCAAGTCATGATAGAAGCTGCCGATGCCAACGCGTCGGCAGCCTTAATGCTGCCGTCTGTCTGAACTTCCATGGTCAACGAATCATAATCCATTTCGTTGCCGACCCGAACATTATCGACTTCATACTTAGCCCGTAAAATAGGGGAATAAATCGAATCGATAGGTATGACGCCAATGACGTCCGTTTCCTTCTTATTCTTTGTCGAAGGAACGTAGCCTTTTCCCTTTTCAATATGACAATGCATACGAATATGCGCATCTTCATCCAAGGTGGCAATATGAAGTTTCGGGTTCAAAATTTCTATGTCTGAGTTTACGTTGAGGTTTTCAGCCGTAAATACGCATTCTCCCGAAATATCCACGATAATATCCGCTTCCGTCAGTTCATTGCGTGTGAACTTCATGCGAACCTGTTTAAGGTTCAAAATGATTTCAGAAACATCTTCCCGTACACCGGGAATCGTAGAAAATTCATGAAGGACGCCGTCGATCTTAATCGATGTAACGGCAACGCCTTCAAGAGAAGACAAGAGGACGCGTCGCAAGCTGTTCCCCAAGGTGATTCCATAGCCCCGATCAAGAGGCTTGCATACGAATTTTCCAAAGGTTCCGCTTTCGTCAGACTCAACGGATGTCACTTTAAAAATGTTTTCGTTACTCATGTGGAAAATCCTCCTATTCCAGAATCAAAATCAATCGCCGCGAGGCCATTGATTATACGCGTCTCCGCTTGGGAGGACGACAACCGTTGTGAGGAATAGGGGTAACGTCTTTAATGGAATTTACTTCCAGTCCTGCAGCCTGCAAAGCACGAATAGCCGCTTCACGACCGGATCCCGGGCCTTTAACGAATACATCTACCTGGCGAAGGCCGTGTTCCATAGCCGCTTTGGCAGCCTGTTCCGCAGCCATCTGCGCAGCAAAGGGCGTACTCTTACGGGAACCGCGGAAACCGAGACCGCCCGCGCTTGCCCAAGACAAGGCATTGCCTTTCGTATCGCTGATCGTAACAATGGTGTTATTGAAGGTAGAACGGATATGTGCAGCACCGGATTCTACATGCTTTTTTTCTCTTTTCTTGTTACTTCTTACGTTATTTTTAGCCAAAATCATTTCCCTCCTTACGCAACAATATTATTTTTTCTTACCTGCAATCGCTTTTCTCGGACCCTTGCGAGTACGCGCGTTCGTCTTCGTACGCTGTCCGCGCAGAGGAAGCCCCGAGCGATGCCGTTTGCCGCGGTAAGAGTTAATTTCGATAAGGCGTTTAATATTAAGAGCCGTATCACGGCGCAAATCGCCTTCTACCTTGTATTCTTCGCCAATGAGTTCGCGAATTTTCTGCACTTCGTCTTCCGTCAAATCACGAACGCGCGTGTCCGGATTGACGCCCGTTTTCTTTAAAATCTCCTGTGAGGAAGAAAGGCCGATTCCGAAAATGTATGTCAATCCAATTTCAACTCGTTTATCGCGTGGTAAATCCACACCGGCTATACGTGCCATCTATTCATCCACCTCCTTATTAACCTTGCTTTTGTTTATGTTTCGGATTTTCGCAAATAACCATTACGCGGCCTTTGCGCTTGATAATTTTGCATTTATCGCAAATCTTTTTTACTGAGGGTTTTACCTTCATAATTACCTCCTACGCAAGCAGTTATTTGAAGCGATATGTAATACGCCCGCGGCTCAAGTCGTACGGAGTAAGTTCCATCGTAACTCTGTCTCCGGGCAAAATACGGATAAAGTTCATGCGCATCTTACCGGAAACATGAGCCAATATAATATGGTCATTCTCCAACTTTACCTTAAACATGGCATTCGGCAACGCTTCAACAACAATACCTTCAACTTCAATAACATCTTCTTTAGACATGTACTACTCCTCCCCGGTCAAAATCCGTTTCGTCCTGCTTATCAGTTCGCGTATACACCGATCATCTTTATAACGATGCGGCTCTGCGCTCGGTTCTAAAGGCTTGAGATGTCGGCAGTTTTTTTTCTTGGGCTTTTCCTTCTTGTATTTCCTACCGTCAGCGATATACACATACGGATAAGCCCCTACTGCGACAACTGCATATATGCCGCCTTTATCTTTACCTGTCAGACTGAGAACCGTCATTCCGACAGACTGGTGAACCCTGTTCATTATGACTGTAAAGTCAGGATTTCCGGACCGTGATCGGTAACGGCAACAGTGTGCTCAAAATGGGCTGCCGGTTTCTTATCCTGTGTAATAACAGTCCATCCGTTATCAAGCTGACGTACCTTCTCGGTACCCATATTGATCATCGGCTCGATGGCCAGGACCATGCCTTCTTCCAACAGCACACCGTGTCCGGCCCGGCCGTAATTGGGAACTTCCGGTTCTTCGTGCATATCCGCGCCGATGCCGTGACCGACATAGTCTCGAACGACGCCGTAGCCGAAAGATTCCGCGTACTGCTGCACGGCCTGCCCGATGTCACCCATGTGCTTGCCGGCGACGGCCTGTTCGATGCCCTTGTAAAGACATTCTTCCGTCACTTCAAGCAGTTTAAGCGTTTCAGGCGACACGCTGCCGACAGGAATCGTAATTGTTGAGTCACCGTGATAGCCGTCTTTATTTACAACCAAATCAACACTGATTATATCACCGTCATGCAATTTTCGGTGACCGGGAATACCATGTACCACTTCTTCATTCACGCTGGCACAAATCGTTGCGGGAAAACCGCAGTAGCCCTTGCAACTGGGGAAAGCGCCTTGGCTGCGAATATACTCTTCACAGCGCCGGTCCAGTTCTCCCGTCGTCACACCCGGCTTGGCCAGTTCCCTCATGAGGGCCAACGCGTCTGCTGTAATGCGTCCGGCTGCGCGTATGTAACCGATTTCGCGTTTGGACTTTAATATAATCATCTTACTTGCCCTTTTTCAAACTTGCCACGATGGCGTTGAAGACCGTATCCATATCCTGCTGACCGTCCACTTCAATATAAAGGTTCGAATTTTTGTAATAGTCAATCAAGGGTTTGGTCTGAGCCGCATACACGGAAAGACGTTTTTTAACGGTTTCGGGCTTATCGTCATCACGCTGATACAATTCGCCGCCGTCCTTGTCGCAAGTGCCTTCCGTCTTGGGCGGCTTGGACGTCAAATGATAGGTGGCGCCGCAGCTGCGGCAAATGAGACGGCCCGTTGTGCGCCGTACCAGCTCTTCATCGGGGACGGCAATGTTGATAACGCCGTCCAGCTTGATACCGAGGTCGCGGAGAATCGCGTCAAGCGAGACGGCCTGCGACGTCGTGCGCGGAAAGCCGTCAAGGATGAACCCTTCCTTACAATCATCCTTTGCCAGTCTTTCCCTGACAATGCCGATTGTAACCGCGTCGGGAACCAATTGGCCGCCGTCCATATACTTCTTGGCTTCCAGACCGAGAGGTGTCTGTTCCTTTACGGCCGCACGGAACATGTCACCGGTGGAAATCTGAGGAATCTTGTATTTTTCAATCAGTCGTTCGGCCTGCGTGCCTTTACCGGCACCGGGAGGGCCCATTAACAGAATATACACTCAAATTGCCTCCTTCTTATTTTACAAAGCCTTGGTACTGTTTATTCAGCACCAACGATTCGGCCTGCTTCATCGTATCGATGGCGACACCGACGACGATAAGGACGGCCGTGCCGCCGAAGTAGACGCCCTGAATGCCTGTAATCCAACCGATAAAATTCGGCAAGATGGCAACAAAAGCCAAAAAGATAGCGCCTGCCAAGGTAATGCGCGTCATGATTCGATCAATAAACCTTGCCGTCGGCTGCCCCGGGCGAATCCCCGGAATAAAGCCGCCGTACTTCTGCATATTTTCGGTCATCTGCGGAATATTAAGTGAAATGGCCGTATAGAAGTATGTGAAGAATATAATTAAAACCGCATAGGCAATAGTATTGCCCAAGGTACCCCACCCGAATACAGTCGCCAACCACTGAATGGTGTCATTTTGGATAAACTGGGCGATCGTAATCGGAAACATGAGTACGGACGAGGCGAAAATAATGGGAATAACGCCTGCCTGGTTTACTTTCAAGGGAATATGAGTCGAATGACCGCCGTACATTTTACGGCCCACAATTCGTTTCGCATATTGCACGGAAATTCGCCGCTGTCCCTGTGTTACTTCCACGACGATAACGATCATGAGCAGGGCAATGAGCGCAAAGAGCGCCGCCTGAAATACATTAATTGTTCCTGCCTGTACATATTGATACAGTGTGTTGACGCCGTTCGGGAAACGGGCGACGATACCCGCAAAGATAATCAGCGAAATACCGTTGCCGATGCCGCCAGCCGTAATCTGATCGCCGAGCCACATAAGAAAGCATGTGCCTGCCGTCAGAATGACGGCAACCATGAGAACCATGGTCCAACTGTTGTCGATTAAGGCGTTATTAACTTTCAGGGCATAGCTCATGGCAAAGGCCTGAATAAAGCCGAGAAGGACCGTACCGTAACGAGTGACCTTTTGAATCTTGTCACGACCGTCCTGATTGTCCTTGGACCACTGCTCAAAGGTAGGGACGACCGCCGTCAACAACTGCATAATAATGGAAGCGTTGATGTACGGCGTAATACTCATAGCCAATACGGAAAACTTGCTCAATGCACCGCCGGAGAATAAATCAAGGAGGCCGAACAGGTTACCGCTGTTAAAGAGGCTTTCTATCGCCGTCGCGTCTACACCCGGAACGGGAATATGGACGCCGAGACGAAAGATGACGAACATTATCAAGGTGAATACTGCACGTTTACGAAATTCAGGAACATTTAAGACATTCCGAATGCTGTCCCACACCTTATACCACCTCTACTTTACCGCCGGCTGCTTCAATTTTCGCCTGTGCAGACTTGGTAAAGCCCTGGGCTACGACCGTAAGTTTCTTTTCGAGCTCGCCGCTGCCCAATATACGAACGCCGTCGCGGACATTCTTCAGTATTCCCGCTTCAACGAGAGCTACCGGATCGACAGTCGTACCGTCTTCAAAGCGATTCAATGTGGAAACATTAACTTCCGCATATTCTTTAGCCCAAATATTCTTAAAACCGCGTTTCGGCAGTAAACGATACAGGGGCATCTGGCCGCCTTCAAAGCCGGGACGTACACCGCCGCCGCTACGGGAGTTCTGGCCCTTCATGCCTCTGCCGGCAGTCTTGCCGTTGCCGGAGCCGATACCGCGACCGACGCGATTGCGTTTCTTCTTGGAACCGGGAATAATGCTCATTTCATGAAGTTTCAATTCAGCACACCTCCTTCGTATTAAATTTCTTCTACTTTAATCAAGTGTTCCACCTTGTGCAGCATACCCTTGATCTGGGGCGTGGCTTCTTTGACAACGGTGGAATTCGTTTTATGCAAGCCGAGAGCCGTAACGGTTGCGCGCTGATCGGCAGGACGTCCTGCCAAGCTCCGTACAAGCGTAACTTTAACTTGTGCCATTATTCATATCCTCCTTATTAACCGTAAATTTCTTCTACAGTCTTGCCGCGGAGTTCTGCCACTTTCTTGACATCCTTCAATTGCGCCAATCCTTGAATCGTAGCGCGAACCACGTTGTTCGGGTTGGAAGAACCGAGAGACTTCGTAAGGATATTACGCACGCCGACCAATTCCAATACGGCACGAACAGGACCGCCGGCAATAACGCCGGTACCTTCTGCAGCCGGTTTCAAGAGAACCTGACCTGCACCGAAAACACCTGTCGTCTGATAAGGAATGGTACCGTTTTTTAAGGACACTGTAACTAAATGTTTCTTCGCATCTTCAACACCTTTGCGGATAGCTTCGGGAACTTCACCGGCTTTACCCAATCCTGCACCTACACGGCCGTTTCCGTCACCGACTACAACCAAGGCACTGAAGGAAAAACGACGGCCGCCTTTAACTACTTTAGCAACACGGTTGATAAATACGACATTTTCTTGTAACTCAAGACCTGTATGGTCAACTTTTGCCATGTCTTATTTCCTCCTGATTAGAACTTCAAGCCCGCTTCACGAGCTGCATCGGCCAAAGCCGCTACGCGACCGTGATACAAGTAACCGCCGCGGTCGAATACTACCGTTGTAATGCCCTTTGCCACAGCCCGTTCGGCAACTAATTTGCCGACTGCCTTGGCGCCTTCTTTATTGCCGCCGTTAGCTTGGCCTTTCAATTCTTTATCCAATGTGCAGGCCGATACGAGGGTCGTACCGTTTACATCATCGATGAGCTGTGCGTAAATATGGTTCAAGCTGCGAAATACGTTTAAACGCGGACGTTCCGCCGTACCGCTTATATGCTTGCGCAAACGCCAATGACGCTTTACGCGAATCGCATTCTTACTGGATTTCAAGGAATTCACTCCTTTCTGTGAGAACAGATTATTATTTCTTCGTGCCGGCCTTGCCTGCTTTACGCCGTACATGTTCGCCTGCATAGCGAATACCTTTTCCCTTGTACGGTTCAGGCAAACGATAGCCGCGAATCTTAGCCGCAAACTCGCCTACGTGTTCCTTATTTATGCCGGATACGACGATTTGTGTAGCGCTCGGGCATTCTACGCTGATACCTGCAGGCGGATCCAATTCGAGGGGATGAGAGAAACCGAGCGTCAATGCCAGTTTCGCTCCTTTCATCTGCGCTCTGTAGCCGACGCCGACGATTTCCAGTTCTTTTTTAAATCCTTCCGTAACGCCTTGCACCATATTGGCAACAAGAGCCCGTGTAAGGCCGTGCAGGGCGCGATGGTTCTTTTCTTCCGTCGGACGTTCTACTGTAATAACGTTATCCTGTACTGTTACTTTCATATCCTGATGGAGCGTGCGGGTCAGTTCACCCTTCGGTCCTTTCACCGTAATGACCGGACCGTCAAGTTTAACCGTTACGCCTGCCGGGACATCAATAGGCATTCTACCTATACGTGACATATTGACACCTCCAAATTTACCAGACGTAGGCGATAACCTCGCCGCCTAACCCTAATTTACGCGCCGTCTTATCACTCATCACACCTTTGGACGTAGAGATTACGGCGATCCCCAAGCCGCCTAGGACGCGAGGGAGTTCTTCCTTTTTCGCATAAACGCGCAGGCCCGGTTTGGAAATCCGTTTAATACCGCTAATTACTTTTTCTTTATTGGAACCGTATTTCAACGTAACCTTCAAGGTCTTGCCGTCGTTTACGGACTCAAAATTCTTTACAAAGCCTTCTTCTTTCAGGATGTTAAGCACTGCCGCTTTCATCGTGGAAGCGGGCATTTCCACTTTTTCGTGATATGCCGAATTGGCATTGCGGATTCGCGTGAGCATATCCGCAATCGGATCGGACATTGCCATGTGTAAAAACCTCCCTTCGTTTATACGTTACCAGCTGGCTTTACGAACGCCAGGAATTTGGCCTTTATAGGCCAATTCACGGAATGTGATACGGCTGATACCGAATTTACGCATATAGCCGTGAGGACGACCGGTCACTTTGCAACGATTATGCAGCCGTACCGGCGACGCGTTGGCCGGCAGGCGGGAAAGTGCTTCATAGTCGCCTTTAGCTTTTAATTCCGCACGAAGCGCGGCATACTTGGCTAC
Source organism: Megasphaera coli (assembly GCF_900095855.1). GTDB lineage: Bacteria > Bacillota > Negativicutes > Veillonellales > Megasphaeraceae > Megasphaera > Megasphaera massiliensis_A. The sequence goes on from NZ_FMIY01000002.1 coordinate 1,097,269, forward strand.
TATCTTTTCGCGTTTCTTTTCGCGTTCAAGCATCGACTTCTTTGCCATCTATATTTTCCTCCTTATTGCTGCTTTTCAAAAGGCATTCCCATTAAGGCCAGCAAATCGCGGCTTTCTTCGTCGCTGTTTGCCGACGTGACAATCGTAATATCCATGCCGCGAACCTTGTCGATCTTATCGTATTCAATTTCCGGGAAGATCAACTGTTCTTTCAAGCCGAGTGTATAGTTGCCGCGGCCGTCAAAACCGGTTGCGCTGATGCCGTGAAAATCACGAACGCGAGGTAATGCCAAATTCATCAGTTTGTCGAGGAATTCATACATGCGTCGGCCGCGAAGCGTAACTTTGCAGCCCAAATTCATGCCTTCACGAATTTTGAACGCCGCAATGGATTTTTTGGCTTTCGTAATAACCGGTTTCTGGCCGGAAATAATCGTCATATCACCGACAGCCGCGTCCAATGCTTTAGAGTTACCGACAGCTTCGCCTACGGCCATATTGATTACGACTTTCGTCACCTTCGGAATCTGCATTACGTTTTTGTAAGTATATTTTTCCTGTAAGCCTTTTACAACTTCAGAAAGATATTTGTCTTTTAATCTGGACACTCTCAAGGCCCTCCCTTCCTATTAGATAGCTTTGCCGCTCTTTACGGCAGTGCGCACTTTTGTGCCGTCCGCCTGAATAACGGTTCTGACGCGAGTCGGTTTACCGCTTTCCGGGTCGACGAGCATAACGTTGGAAACGTGAAGGGGAGCTTCCTTGGTGATAATACCGCCTTGAGGATTGTTCTGACTCGGTTTTGTGTGGCGTTTAACCTGATTGAGGCCTTCTACGACAACGCGGTCCTTTTTCGGATACGCGGCAATGACCTTACCCTTCTTGCCTTTATCTTTACCTGCGATGATAACGACCGTATCACCGGTTTTGATATGCATCTTTCCCATCTTGGAACACCTCCTCCGCTCTACAACACTTCCGGTGCCAAGGAGATGATTTTCATGAAATCTTTTTCACGCAATTCTCTGGCAACGGGCCCGAAGATACGAGTACCTTTAGGGCTTTTATCTGCATTGATCACGACTGCCGCATTTTCATCAAACCGGATATATGATCCGTCGGCGCGACGCAATCCCTTCTTGGAACGAACAATAACAGCCTTGACGACGTCACCTTTCTTGACAACGCCTCCGGGTGTTGCATCTTTGACAGTGGCAGTGATAATATCACCGATATTGCCGTATTTACGATACGAACCGCCCATGACTTGAATGCACAAGACTTTTTTAGCTCCCGTGTTATCGGCAACGTTCAACATAGTTTCTTGCTGAATCATGGCTTAACCTCCTAATTAATCAAGCTTATTTAGCTTTTTCGACTACCGTCACGACTCGCCAATGCTTCTGCTTGGACAAGGGACGCGTTTCTTCAATACGCACAATATCGCCCATACGGCATTCATTGTTTTCATCATGCGCCTTGAACTTTACAGTCGTAATCATCGGCTTCTTATAAAGCTTATGTTGTTCTTTATATTCAACGGCAACGACAACGGTCTTATCCATTTTATCGCTGACAACTTTGCCTACGCGGACTTTCCGTTCATTTCTTTCCATCTGTGTTGTGACCTCCTTTTAGATTTCCAAGTTCCGACTTATATGTTATGCACGTAATTCAGCTTCACGCTGGATTGTCTTAATACGGGCAATCGTCTTTTTTACTTCACGAATACGCATCGGATTCTCTAATTGGCCGGTCGCATGTTGAAAACGGAGGTTAAACAATTCTTCCTTAAGGCTAACCACCTTTTCATCCATTTCGGCAGCGCTCAGAGCACGGATTTCTTTAACCTTCATTTTATTCACCACCTAATTCTTGACCTTTAATAACGAACTTCGTCTTAATCGGCAGTTTATGTCCTGCAAGACGCATAGCTTCCCGGGCAATTACGGGATTAACACCGCCCATTTCAAAAAGGACGCGGCCCGGTTTTACTACGGCTACCCAGTATTCGGGAGCACCCTTACCGGAACCCATACGCGTTTCAGCCGGTTTGGCCGTGACAGGCTTATCCGGGAAAATTTTAATCCAAACCTTACCGCCACGTTTGATGTAACGGGTCATAGCAATACGAGCCGCTTCGATTTGACGGTTCGTAATCCAAGCCGGTTCCAACGCGACCAAGCCGTAATCGCCGTGAGCGACTTTATTGCCGCGCTGCGCTGTCCCTTTCATACGGCCGCGGAACTGCTTACGATGCTTTACTCTCTTCGGAATTAACATTATTCAGCACTCCCTTTCCGTCTTTTCTGTTGCGGAGCCTTCTTCGCTTCCGGCAAGATTTCACCCTTGTAAATCCAGCATTTAATGCCGATGCAGCCGTAAGTTGTATGCGCTTCGGCCGTACCGTAGTCAATGTCGGCACGAAGCGTATGCAAGGGAATGGAGCCGTCGCGAACACTTTCGCTGCGCGCGATTTCCGCACCGCCCAAACGTCCGGAACACATGATTTTAATCCCCTGTGCACCCATACGCATAGTGCGGCCGATGCTCTGTTTCATGGCGCGGCGGAAACCGATACGGCGTTCGAGCTGGCCTGCAACGTTTTCCGCAACCAAGGTGGCATCCAATTCGGACTGCTTGATTTCAGCGATATTGACATCGACGGTCTTCGTCGTAAACGCTTTCAAGGCTTTTTTAATATCTTCAATGCCCGCACCGCCGCGACCGATTACCATCCCCGGTTTTGCCGTGTGGATAACCAATTTGATTCTCTTGGCGGAACGTTCGATTTCAATACGTGAAACACCTGCAACATAAAGCTGTTTCTTTAAAAATTCACGGATTCGCACATCTTCATTCAAAAGCGTTGCATAATCCTTCTCAGCATACCATCTGGCATCCCAAGGTTTTACAACACCGACACGAAACCCATGGGCATTTACTTTTTGACCCACTACCTTTCCCTCCTTATGCTTTTTCTTTTACTACGACAGTCACATGACTGGATTTTTTAAGAATTTTAAACGCCTGCCCGCGGCTGCGCGGATGAATTCGCTTCATTGTCGAATCCTGGTCGACAAAAATTTCCGAAATGAACAGGGAACCTACGTTCATGTCGTTGTTGTGTTCCGCATTAGCAGCTGCAGAGCGAATAACTTTTTCTACAACCTTGGAGCCTACTTTCGGTGTAAACTTCAAAATTGCCAAAGCTTCGCTCACATCTTTGCCCCGAACCAAATTAGCTACAATACGGATTTTACGGGGAGCTATACGGATATGTTTAGCAATTGCTCTTGCTTCCATCTGTGGTTACCTCCCTTATCCTGTAACTTTTTCCGATTTAGCGTGGCCTTTAAATGTACGGGTAGGCGCGAACTCACCCAATTTATGGCCAACCATATCTTCTGTAATATATACGGGCACGTGTTTGCGGCCATCGTGAACGGCGATTGTATGTCCCACGAAGTTCGGCAAAATCGTAGATGCGCGCGACCATGTTTTTACTACTTTCTTTTCATTGGCTTCGTTCATGGCGTCAATCTTTTTAACCAGATGAGCTGCAACGAACGGGCCTTTTTTTACGGATCTGGACACTTATATATCTCCTTTCACGACTTATTTGCGTCTCTTCACAATGAACTTGCCGGAAGCTTTCTTCGCATCACGCGTCTTTACGCCGTATGCAGGTTTACCCCAAGGCGTAACGGGACGTTTACGGCCGACAGGCGACTTACCTTCACCGCCGCCATGGGGATGATCGCACGGATTCATGACAACACCGCGGTTGCCCGGACGGATACCCAGCCACCGGCTGCGGCCCGCTTTACCTATAGTAATGTTTTCATGATCCGGATTGCTGACGGCACCGACTGTAGCACGGCAGTTTACATGTACTTGACGCAATTCGCCGGAAGGAAGTCTGAGCAACGCGTAATTTCCTTCCTTGGCAATAAGCTGTGCCGACGAACCGGCAGAACGAACGATCTGCGCACCCTTGCCGATTTTCAGTTCCACATTGTGGACAATCGTACCCAAGGGAATGCGGCCTAAGGGCAAGGCGTTGCCGATCTTTATATCCGATTCGGGACCGCTGACTATGACAGTGCCGACAGTCAGTCCGTGCGGAGCAATGATATATTTCTTTTCGCCGTCCGCATAAACAAGCAACGCAATGTTGGCGGAACGGTTAGGATCGTATTCGATCGTAGCTACCTTAGCCGGAATATTATCTTTAATACGTTTAAAATCGATCAAACGATAACGGCGCTTGTGCCCGCCGCCCTGATGACGAACCGTCATTCTGCCGCTGTTATTACGACCGCCCTTATTGGTTACTTTAGCCAACAGAGATTTTTCCGGTTTCGACGTTGTAATTTCATCGAACGACGAAACGGTCATGAACCGACGGCCGGCAGAGTACGGTTTAAATGATTTAATGGCCATTATATAGTGCCTCCTCCTTTATCTCGTTTCTTAAGCCCCTTCAAAGAATTCGATTGTTTCGCCCTCTTGAAGTGTTACGACAGCTTTCTTGTAATCCGGCCGCTTGCCGACATATTTACCCATACGTTTCATCTTGCCGGTTATGCGCAGCGTATTTACGCTTTTGACCTTCACACCGAAAATGGCTTCAACGGCTTTACGGATTTCTACTTTATTGGCACTAAGAGGCACCTTAAAGGTGTATTTACCGTCAGACATGAGCATGGTGGTCTTTTCCGTAACGACCGGTTTTAATAAGATATCATGCATAATCATTATGCGAGCACCTCCTCAATCTTTGCCACGGCACTCTTCGTGATGAACAGCTTCGTATAATGAAGAAGATCGAAGATATTCATATTTTCCGCAGAAACGGATTTTACGCCTTGAATGTTATGAGAGCAACGTGCCATAACATCATCGCCGTCTGTAATAAACAATACTTTCTCGCCGCCGAATTTGAAGTTGTTAACTACTTTAACGACTTCTTTCGTCTTCGGTGCGGCTAAGGTGATTTCATCCAATACGAACAATTCATTCGTGTTTACCTTGTCGCTTAAAGCGGATTTTACGGCAAGGCGCCTTGCTTTACGGGGCATCTTCTGTTCGTACGAACGGGGATGCGGTCCGAACACGGTACCGCCGCCGACCCACAAAGGACTGCGCGTGCTGCCTACACGTGCCCGGCCGGTTCCTTTTTGTCTCCACGGTTTTCTGCCGCCGCCGCGTACGAGGCCTCTCGTCTTCGTGGCATGCGTGCCCAACCGTTCATTAGCCAATTGGCGAAGCACAGCCTGTCTCATAACGGCTTCGTTCACTTCAACGCCAAATACGTTGTCGTTTAATTCTATTTCACCGGTCTGTGCGCCGGTAATATCATACGTACTTACTTTCGGCATTCTATATATCCTCCTTCCCGTTTACACGTTTTATCGGGGTTTTACAGTATCGCGAATCATGACAAGGCTGCCCTTGGCACCGGGGATACCGCCTTTAATCAAAATAAGGTTCTTTTCCATGTCGACTTTTACAACGGAAAGGTGAAGAACCGTAGCCTGATTACCACCCATCTGTCCAGGAAGTTTTTTACCTTTGATGACCTTACCGCCACCGCCGGAAATCATAGGTCCGAGAGACCCCGGTTCACGATGAGACTTGGAACCGTGACCCATAGGTCCGCGGTGAAAACCGTGACGTTTAATCGTGCCGGCAAATCCTTTCCCTTTCGTGGTGCCAACTACGTCGACGAGATCGCCGCTTGCGAAAATATCAGCTGCCAGAGTTTGGCCTACCGTATATTCCGGTGTATCTGTCAGACGCAGTTCGCGCAAATATTTGACAGGGCTTACGCCTGCCTTGTCGAACTGACCCTTAACGGGTTTGGTTAAGTGTTTTTCTTTGATTTCGCCGTAGCCCAGCTGAATGGAATTGTAACCGTCCGTATCAACGGTCTTTACACGTACAACTACATTCGGAGAAGCTTCTACGACGGTGACGGGAACTACCGCGCCTTCTTCGGTGAAGATCTGGGTCATTCCCAACTTCTTACCCAAAATAGCTTTAGACATAATCGCACCTCCTCCTATAATTTGATTTCAATGTCCACACCTGCAGGCAGATCAAGCCGCATGAGAGCATCGACTGTTTTATTGGACGCTTCCAATATGTCAATCAGCCGCTTGTGTGTGCGTAACTCGAACTGTTCACGAGAGTCTTTGTTTACATGCGGTGAACGCAGAATCGTGAAGATGTTCTTTTCCGTCGGCAAGGGAATCGGGCCGGATACCATTGCGCCTGTCCGTTTTGCCGTGTCGACGATTTTCGCCGCGCTCTGATCCAATGTTTTGTGATCGTACGCTTTGAGGCGAATTCTGATTCTTTCCTGTTTTGCCATTACGTAATTCCTCCTATCGTTCGTTTCCCGGAACGAACTGCTCCGCGGGAGTTTCCCCGAAACCGGGCAACATCCCGTTTCATAGTTTTCTACGCAGCCGTAAAAAGGGCATACGAATCCCATTGCCGCGTACTTGACCATTTTACTACAAAACCATATGGTATGCAAGCCGTTTTTTACCATATTTTTGCCTTTTCCGGACACTTTTTTCGCAGCCTTTTCTGCAGGCGCTCCCCAACTCGACAGGATACAAAATCCGTTACGCCGATACAAAGCTGCCGGACCGGTTCCCATAATAGGCGATGCGTTTTATGAGTAAGCATCAGGCCTCGCCGGAGCGAACGAATAAAATGCATCGTCTCCCCCGCAAATGCAAAGAGCCCCGCACTGCCGAAACAATGCGAGACTCCTCTCACTATCCCTATATGCTATGCTTACGCTTCGATTTCCGATACCACGCCGGCTCCCACCGTTCTGCCGCCTTCGCGTATTGCAAATCGCAATCCCACTTCCACCGCAATCGGCGTAATCAGTTCCACGTCCATCTTTACGTTGTCCCCGGGCATGCACATTTCTACCCCTTCCGGCAACTGAATCACTCCCGTCACGTCCGTCGTTCTGAAGTAGAACTGCGGCCGGTAGTTCGTGAAGAACGGCGTATGTCGTCCCCCTTCATCCTTCGTCAATACGTATACCTGTGCCTTGAACTTCGTATGCGGATGTATCGACCCCGGCTTTGCCAATACCTGTCCCCGTTCGATTTCCTTGCGGTCTATCCCCCGCAGCAGGGCACCGATGTTGTCCCCCGCTTCTGCTAGGTCAAGGAGCTTACGGAACATTTCTACGCCCGTTACTACCGTCGTCTTCGCTTCTTCCGACATGCCCACGATTTCTACCGTGTCGCCGACCTTCACCGTGCCCCGTTCTACGCGCCCCGTCGCTACCGTGCCGCGCCCCGTTATGGTGAAGACGTCTTCTATCGGCATCAGGAACGGTTTGTCCGTCGGCCGGTCCGGCGTCGGAATGTAGTCGTCTATGGCATCCATCAGATCCAGAATGCTCTTCTTCGCTTCTTCGTCGCCTTCCAACGCTTTCAACGCCGACCCTACGATGATGGGGATTTCATCTCCCGGGAAATCATAGGAGCTCAACAATTCCCGTACTTCCATTTCCACCAGTTCGATCAGTTCCGGATCATCTACCTGGTCCGCCTTGTTCAGGTATACGACCATTGCCGGTACGCCTACCTGACGGGCCAGCAGGATATGTTCACGCGTCTGCGGCATGGGGCCGTCGGCTGCGCTTACCACCAGGATGGCGCCGTCCATCTGTGCGGCACCGGTAATCATGTTCTTTACATAGTCCGCGTGGCCCGGGCAGTCTACGTGTGCATAGTGGCGCTTATCCGTTTCATATTCCACGTGTGCCGTATTAATCGTAATACCGCGTTCCCGTTCTTCCGGCGCCTTATCGATATTGGCATAGTCGGAGAATTCGGCATAGCCCTTTTCCGACAAGACTTTCGTAATTGCCGCGGTCAGTGTTGTTTTGCCGTGGTCGACGTGACCGATCGTTCCGATATTGACATGCGGTTTGGTTCTTTCATATTTTTCTTTTGCCATGTTACTTTTCCTCCAATGCGATTAAATTTTAGCCTTTTTCACTGATAACTTTTTCCGCTACGTTTTTAGGAACTTCTTCGTAGTGGTCGAAAGTCATCGTATACACACCACGGCCTTGCGTCTTGGAACGCAGGTCCGTTGCATAGCCGAACATTTCAGCCAACGGAACGAAGGCATTGATATGTTCCGCACCGCTGCGCATTTCCATGCCGTCTACACGACCGCGGCGGGAGTTCAGGTCGCCGATGACGTCGCCCATGTAATCTTCCGGAACGACGACTTCAACCTTCACATACGGCTCGAGAAGGACGGGATCCGCTTTGCGGGCGCCTTCTTTAAAGCCCATGGAGCCGGCAATTTTAAATGCCATTTCCGACGAGTCCACATCGTGATAGGAACCGTCAAAGACAACCACCTTGACGTCAACTACAGGAAAACCTGCAAGCACACCCGTTTCCATCGCTTCCTTAACACCTGCTTCAACGGAACCGATGTATTCGCGGGGAATAGCGCCGCCGACGATTTTATTTTCAAACTCGAAGCCTGTGCCCGGTTCCTGCGGAATGAGCTCAAGCCAGCAATCGCCGTACTGACCGCGGCCGCCGGACTGCCGCACGAAACGGCCTTCCTGCTTAACGGTCTTGCGAATCGTTTCACGATATGCAACCTGAGGCTTACCTACGTTGCAATCGACCTTAAATTCGCGGGACATACGGTCGACGATAATGTCCAAGTGCAATTCACCCATGCCGGAAATAATGGTCTGACCCGTTTCGGCATCGGTCTTAACCTTGAACGTCGGGTCTTCTTCGGCCAGGCGCGAGAGGGCAACACCCATCTTTTCCTGATCCGCTTTCGTCTTCGGCTCAACGGCAACGGAAATAACCGGTTCGGGGAATTCCATTTTTTCCAAAATAATCGGGGCCTTTTCATCGCAGAGCGTATCACCTGTCGTTGTGTCTTTCAGGCCGACAATGGCACCGATATCACCGGTATACGCCGTTTGAACTTCTTCACGATGATTGGCATGCATACGCAGGATACGGCCGACACGTTCTTTCTTCCCTTTCGTTGAGTTGAATACATACGTACCCGCTTCCAACGTACCCGAATAGACGCGGAAGAATGCGAGTTTGCCGACGAAGGGGTCGGCCATGATTTTAAATGCCAAGGCGGAGAACGGTTCCTTGTCGTCCGCTTTTCGTTCAGCCGGTTCTTCCGTTTCCGGAATGATACCCTTTACCGGGGGGATGTCCAACGGCGACGGCATATAATCGACAACGGCATCAAGCAACATCTGTACGCCCTTGTTCTTGTAAGCGGAACCGCAGAGCACGGGGAACATAGCGTTCGTTACAACCGCTTTGCGAATAGCTTTCTTCATCTCATCAACCGTCAGTTCTTCGCCTTCCAGGTATTTTTCCATGAGAGCGTCATCCGTTTCGCAGATTGCTTCAATCATGATTTGATGATATTCTTCAGCCCGGTCTTTCATGTCGTCGGGAATTTCGACAACATTGATTTCCTTACCGAGATCATCACCGTAAATTTCAGCCTTCATCGTAACGAGGTCGATAATACCGGTGAAGTCGTTTTCAGCACCGATAGGCAGCTGAATGGCAACGGCATTGGCTTGGAGACGATCCTTCATCATATCTACACAATTCAGGAAGTCTGCACCTGTCGTATCCATCTTATTAATAAAGGCAATGCGCGGTACCTTGTAGTGTTCAGCCTGGCGCCATACGGTTTCGGACTGAGGTTCCACACCGCCCTTTGCGGAGAAAACGGCAACGGAGCCGTCAAGTACACGCAAAGAACGTTCAACTTCGACAGTGAAGTCAACGTGCCCCGGCGTATCGATAATGTTAATGCGGTGATCCTTCCAATGGGCCGTTGTAGCCGCAGAGGTAATCGTGATCCCCCGTTCCTGTTCCTGTGCCATCCAGTCCATTGTTGCGGCGCCGTCATGAACTTCGCCGATTTTATGAACGCGACCGGTATAGAAAAGGATACGTTCCGTCGTCGTGGTTTTACCGGCATCGATGTGAGCCATGATACCGATATTTCTCGTTTTTTCCAAGGAATATTCTCTTGCCACGATGTTCTTCCACTCCTCAATAATAGTAACTTGCTCTTACCAACGATAATGAGCGAACGCCTTGTTGGCTTCAGCCATTTTATGCGTGTCTTCCTTCTTCTTGACGGCAGCACCGGCATTATTGAAGGCATCCATCAATTCAGCGGCAAGTTTCTCTTTCATCGTCCGTTCACCGCGCTTGCGGGCGTAGCCGACAGTCCAGCGAATACCGAGGGAGAGGCGACGATCCGCCCGTACTTCAACGGGAACCTGATAGTTGGCGCCGCCGACACGACGGGCGCGAACTTCGAGTACAGGCATAACATTGTTGAGAGCCTGTTCAAACACTTCCATAGGATCTTTGTTCATTTTTGAACGGATAATATCGAACGCATCATATACGATCGATTCGGCAATGCCTTTTTTACCGTCCAACATAACTTTATTAATGAAGCGCGTTACCAGCTTGGAATGATATACCGGATCCGGCAACACATCGCGCTTCGGCACGGGGCCTTTTCTGGGCATGTTCAATTCCTCCTTAAATGTAAGTCATCAAATTACTGCGGCAAAAACCTATTTGCTCTTTTTAGCGCCGTATTTCGAACGGGACTGCTTGCGATCTGTAACACCTGCAGTATCCAAAGCGCCGCGCACGATATGATAACGTACACCGGGAAGATCCTTGACACGACCGCCGCGGATCAGTACAACACTGTGTTCCTGTAAGTTATGACCAATGCCGGGAATATAAGCCGTTACTTCGATGGAATTCGTCAAGCGAACACGGGCAACCTTACGCAAAGCGGAGTTGGGCTTCTTAGGCGTAGCCGTGTATACACGCGTGCAAACACCACGCTTTTGCGGGCATTCCTTCAAGGCCGGCGCCGTAGATTTCTTTACGGAACGCAGACGACCTTTGCGCACCAATTGGCTGATTGTTGGCATATGGACACCTCCTCTCCAAACAATTAGATTTATATTGTAACCATCATAGGACAAGGCCCTTCAGATGATATTACCGAAAATCAATCCAACAGACCGACGGCTGCCGCTTTTACTTTAATGCGGCATGCCGCGCCGAGTTCTTCCATAGTGTATTCGGAATTAAGGGGTATTCCCGTTTCGGCGGCACAGTCCGTAAGCGGACAAGTAACACGGGCATCACTGTCTTTAGCGACGTATACCAAGGTCACTTCATTTCGTTTCATTGCTTTTAAGGTTTGTTTGGCACCTACCGTCTTGCGGGCCTTGTGCAACGCTTCCAAGCTCACGAAATTCACTCCTTACCCATGCAAATTAGACGCAACACTCATTGCGACACTTACGTATTGTAGCATTCCTATATTTCCCTGTCAATCTTTTTACCGTAACATGCCGCAAATAAATAACATTCATTATTACACGTCCCCTAGTGTCCCATAGTATCTTGTACATCTATTTTGACGGGCAAAAGAAAAGAGGCGAAACCCCTATTCCGCCCCTTTCATCATAATTATTCAACTATGTTTTGTCTTACAGGCTTGCTTTTAAAATATCTACGACTTCATCGCGGCTGAGTACTTTATATCCGCCCTTCAGAATGAACGTACCGTCGGCAACGCCCTCGATCATATCTTCCGTCAGGCCCAGTTCACGGGCGTGCATGACAACACCGATTTCTTCCATATATGCACGCATCCGTTCCAGTCCTTCTTTAGCCGTTTCTTCATCCGTCCTGCCGTTCGGGTCGACATTCCAGACATTTACGGCATAGCGCTTAAACTTAGGCAGGCCAGCCGCAAGGATGTGATAATAATACGGCAAGGACACGGCAGACAGCGTCATGCCGTGCGTTGCATCCGTATAGGCGCCGATGGACTGGCCGAGCATGTGAACCATCCAATCCGTTTTCTTGCCTTTGGCGACGAATGTGTTGAGCGCCCACGTGGCAATCCACATGATGTTGCTGCGCGCTTCATAGTCCTGTGGATTTTTGACGGCAATGCGCGCCGAATGAATGAGAGAGCGCAGGAGACCTTCCATGACATAATCGGACGTGTTGTCGTCTTCGCCGGAAAAATACTGTTCCAGTATATGGGACATAATATCGAAAAAACCGGCTACCATTTGATACTTCGGCAAGGTCAGGGTGTATTCCGGGTTGAGTATGGAAAATTTAGGAAATACATCTTCCTTAAAGACGCGGCCGATTTTACGATTTACACGGCGATTCGTAATGACGGATCCGCCGTTCATTTCAGATCCCGTGCCGACCATAGTGAGGACACAGCCGACGGGGATAACGGGATTGTCGATGTTTTCCATACGGATAAAGTACTTTTCCCACGGGTCGTCGTCACAATAGGCCGAAACGGAAACGGCCTTGGCATAGTCGCAGACGGACCCTCCACCGACGGCAAGGAGCAGATCCGCCTTATGGGCTTTGGCGATTTTCGCACCTTCTATAAGCTTATCGCTCGTCGGATTCGGCATGACGCCTGCGTCTTCGACGACATTTTTATCACAGGCTTTGAGGATTTCCAAGACCTGATCGTAAATACCGTTCTTCTTAATAGAACCGCCACCGTAAATAAGGACAATATTCTTACCGTACTTGAGCAGCTCTTTCTGTAAATAATCGAGAGACTTATTGCCAAAATATAATTTTGTCGGATTGACATATTCAAAATTCCCCAGCATATGCATCCCTCCTTGTAATACCGGGCACCGGTGTCATTTTATTGTAGCATATATTGTCAAAAAGAGGCCGCCTCGCAGCGGCCTCCTGCCCTTATTCTTCCCCTGCAAATACGGGATCTGCCGGGCTTGCTTCGTTTGTATCACATTCAATGATGGGAATCGGCTTTACTACCTTTACCTTGCGGTACCGGCTCATGCCCGTACCGGCAGGAATGAGTTTACCGATAATGACGTTCTCTTTAAGGCCCAGCAGAGGGTCCACTTTTCCCTTAATGGCCGCATCGGTCAAAACACGGGTCGTTTCCTGGAAGGATGCGGCCGACAGGAAGGATTCCGTCGCCAAGGCGGCCTTCGTAATACCGAGGAGCATGACCTTGCCGACTGCCGGTTTGCCGCCGGACGCCTGAATGCGCCGATTCATATCTTCGTACGTATTCATTTCCACATAATCACCGGGCAGTACTTCCGCGTCACCGGAGTCTTCAATCTTCATCTTTCGCAACATCTGGCGAACGATGACCTCAATGTGCTTGTCATTGATTTCAACACCCTGCGATTTATAGACCTTCTGCACTTCGTAAACGAGGTAGCGCTGCGTATCTTCTACTCCCTGAATGCGCAGAATATCGTGCGGATTGATGGACCCTGCCGTAATGCGGCTTCCCTTTTCAATTGTATCGCCTTCATGAACGACGAGGTGTGCGCCGTACGGAATGGTATAGCTTTTTTCTTCGCCGTCTTCAGCCGTAACGTGAACAATATGAATGTCTTCGTGATCTTCTTTTTCCGTAATGGAGACAACGCCGTCGATTTCCGTGACAATAGCGTTCCCCTTCGGTTTACGCGCTTCAAACAATTCTTCGACACGCGGCAACCCTTGCGTAATATCGCCGGCCGATGCGACGCCGCCCGTATGGAAAGTACGCATGGTCAGCTGTGTGCCCGGTTCGCCGATGGACTGAGCCGCAATGATGCCGACGGATTCACCTACATTGACCTTGCCGCCCGTGCCTAAATCCCGGCCGTAGCACTTGGCGCAAACACCGTATCGACTGCGGCAGGTAAGAACGGAGCGAATGCGGACTTTGTCGTAATACTTGACGACCTCCTTCGCCTGGGCTTCCATAATTTCTTCGTTAATGGGCACGATGACTTCGCCCGTATCGGAGTTTACCAGCGTTTCTGCAGCCGTTCTGCCGACGATGCGGTCTTCGAGCGGTTCAATAACCCCGTCACCTTCGACGATGGCCGTCACTTCGACACCGCGAATATCGTTGTTGCGGACGCGAATTTCCGTTGCGTCGCTCACGAGAATGCGTTCAATCGCGTCTTCCGTCAAGGCCGTGCCGGCCGGGCAAATTTCCACGCCCGTTGAATCGTAGACCGTCTTTTCCACGGTCTTGCCGAGCATGTTTTCCACCATGGCATCGCGCAGGGCCGCACGAATGCTTTCTTCCGGCGCACCGAGAGCGACCGTTTCGATGACGTTCGTGTGGTTGAGGTCATCGTTAATATCCATCTGGCTGCCGCGCAGGAGAAGCTGCGGAATCTTGCGCTCCACTACTACATCCAGGTCATCATTGCTGAGAATATGATCTTCCGCAAAGACGAGCTCGCCCGTTTCCGCGTCGATCACATCACGCGCAAGGACGCGGCCGATTAACTTTTCCCGCAACAGATTGACTGCCTGCCGGACGGATCCGGCGAGGCGCGCCCGTTCACGCACAATGTCGAGACCGAATACATCACAATCGTCCTCACGGACGATGACGTCCTGCGATACGTCAACAAGACGACGCGTTAAATACCCCGAGTCGGCCGTACGCAGGGCCGTATCGGCCAAACCCTTGCGGGCGCCGTGACTGGACGTAAAGTAATCCAATACGGACAGGCCTTCACGGAAATTGGCCTTAATAGGCAGATCGATAATTCGACCGGACGGGTCGGCCATAAGGCCGCGCATACCCGCAACCTGACGAATCTGCTGTTTGTTGCCGCGAGCACCCGAATCGGCCATCATGAAGATAGAGTTAAACGGATCCATATTGTCCATCATGGCTTCCGTTACGTCGTCCGTCGCTTTTTCCCAAAGGGCGATGGTTTTGCGATACCGTTCATCTTCCGTAATGAGACCGCGCATAAACATTTGTGTGACCCGGAGTACTTGCGCATCCGTTTTGCCGAGAATGGCTTTTTTCTCGTCCGGCACCTGAATGTCCGAAATGGCAATGGACATGCCGGCCTGACGCGCATAGTGGTAACCGATGGCCTTAATACGGTCGAGGAGAGTTGCCGTTTCCGTATTGCCTACGAGGTGGAAGCAGTCCGCAACGAGCTTGCCGATTTGCTTCTTGTTCATAAGAACGCCGAGGCAATGCACATCAACGTATTCCTTATCCTTTTCAAAAGCTGCAACAGCTTCTTTATCCACTTTACGTGCGACCTTCGGACGCACTGCCAAAAGATCGATACCGCAGTGTTCTTTCAGGGCGCTGAAGCTCCAATCACGGATACGGCCGCCCTCTTCTTTAATTCTGACAAGATGATTGTCATCAATGAGGCCGTTTTCGTAAGCGAAAATCGTATCATGAGGATCCGCAAAGACCATGACTTTGTCCGTATGGTAGCGGCGCAGCTCTTCAAAAAGCTGGTTGTTGTAAAGCATACGACCTGCCGTCGTTTCAATCATGCCGTGGCCGGGAATTCGCACCTTAATAAGGGCACCGATATCTATGACCTTGGCATCGTATGCCAGCATGACTTCGTCGAAATTGGAGAAGGATTTGCCTTCGCCCATGGCACCGGGTTTGACCATAGTCAAGTAATACGCGCCGAGCACCATGTCCTGTGTCGGTACGGCAACAGGTTTGCCGTCTTTCGGCGCCAGGATATTGTGAGCAGAAAGCATAAGTGTCCGTGCTTCGGACTGAGCTTCTACGGAAAGGGGCAAATGGCAGGCCATCTGGTCGCCGTCAAAGTCGGCATTGTACGCCGTGCAGACCAGGGGATGAAGTTTGATGGCCCGTCCTTCCCAAAGAATCGGTTCAAATGCCTGTATGCCTAATCTGTGCAGCGTCGGGGCGCGGTTCAAAAGAACGGGATGTTCTTTAATAACATCTTCCAAAACGTCCCAAACATTGGAATTAACGCGTTCCACCTGCTTTTTTGCATTCTTAATATTCGTAGCCTGTCCGTTTTCAACAAGCTTTTTCATAACAAAGGGCTTGAACAGTTCCAAGGCCATTTCTTTCGGCAAGCCGCACTGGTGCATTTTCAGTTCCGGCCCGACAACGATAACGGAACGGCCCGAATAGTCGACACGTTTGCCCAGAAGATTCTGACGGAAACGGCCCTGTTTCCCCTTGAGCATGTCCGAAAGGGATTTCAACGCTCTGTTTCCGGGACCCGTTACGGGACGGCCGCGGCGGCCGTTATCGATAAGCGCATCGACCGCTTCCTGGAGCATACGCTTTTCATTACGTACGATAATATCGGGAGCTCCCAATTCAAGAAGGCGGCTCAAGCGGTTGTTCCGGTTAATAACGCGGCGATAGAGATCATTCAAGTCGGAGGTGGCAAAGCGGCCGCCGTCAAGTTGTACCATAGGCCGCAATTCGGGCGGAATGACGGGGATTGCGTCCATAATCATCCATTCCGGTTTGTTTCCCGAGTGGAGGAAAGCTTCAATGACTTCCAGTCGACGGATAGCGCGAACACGGCGCTGACCGGAGGAATCGTGCAGTTCTTCGCGCAATTCCCTGTCGAGTGCTTCCAAATCAAGTGCCTGGAGCAATTCTTTAATAGCCGCGGCACCCATGCCGACGCGGAATTTTTCGCCGTACATGTCCAAATTCTGACGATATTCCATCTCCGTGAGCAGCTGTTTTTTCTGCAAAGGCGTGTCGCCCGGATCGAGAACGATATACGATGCAAAGTAAAGCACCTTCTCCAAAGAGCGCGGCGAGATATCGAGGACAAGGCCCATGCGGCTGGGAATACCCTTGAAATACCAAATATGAGAAACAGGTGTAGCCAGTTTAATATGGCCCATCCGTTCACGCCGCACTTTCGAGCGGGTTACTTCGACACCGCAGCGATCGCAGACAATACCTTTATAGCGAATACGTTTATATTTGCCGCAATGACACTCCCAGTCCTTTGTAGGCCCGAAAATGCGTTCACAGAATAAACCGTCCCGTTCCGGCTTTAACGTACGATAATTAATGGTTTCCGGTTTTTTCACTTCGCCGTGAGACCATTCAAGAATCTTTTCCGACGAAGCCAGGCCGATTCGCATGGAATCAAATTCATTTACGTCCAGCACTAATACCGCTCCCTTCTGTACTGCATCCTTATTCTTCCGTATCCTTGTCATCGTCGGCGAGAGCCGTATCATAACTCATACCGATTAACTCCGCTTCATCACCGTTGTCGACAGCTTCCGCTTCTTCAGCAGGCGCTTCTTCATCGGTGCGAACGACCGGTTCCGTTACTGCTTCACTTTCCATAATATGGCGAATTTCATCGTTCTTACCCGTATCCGGTTCCGCATCGTCTTCATCATCCAATTCCTTAATGACCACTTCTTCGCTGTCTTCATTGAGGATTTGGACATCTAACCCGATGGCCTGCAATTCCTTCAAAAGAACCTTGAACGATTCGGGAACTCCCGGTTCGGGAATATTTTCACCTTTGACGATTTTCTCGTACGCCTTGACACGACCGACGACATCATCGGACTTAACCGTAAGCATTTCCTGTAATGTGTATGCCGCACCGTATGCTTCCAGAGCCCAAACTTCCATTTCACCGAAGCGCTGGCCGCCAAACTGGGCTTTACCGCCGAGAGGCTGCTGCGTAACGAGAGAGTACGGGCCGGTCGAACGTGCGTGAATCTTGTCATCTACGAGGTGATGCAGCTTGAGGAAGTACGTATAGCCGACCGTAACGCGGCGATCCATAGGTTCGCCCGTACGGCCGTCGTAAAGAACGGTTTTGCCGTCTTCCGGCAAACTTACGGCACGCAATACGTCAAAGACATCTTCCGCATGGGCACCGTCAAAGACGGGCGTCGCAATGTGGACACCTGCTTTATCGGCCTTAACCATACCGTATGCATCGAGATCGTAACCGACTTCCTTTAATTTTTCGGCGAGCTTATTATCGGGATTCATAATCTGAACACCGATTTCGTGCATGGCCCAACCGAGGTGGGTTTCCAAAATCTGTCCGATGTTCATACGGGACGGAACGCCCAAAGGGTTGAGAACGATTTGTACGGATGTGCCGTCCGGAAGGAAAGGCATATCTTCCTGACGCATGACGCGGGAAACGACGCCTTTGTTACCATGACGGCCGGCCATTTTATCGCCTTCGTGAATCTTACGTTTCTGGGCGATATAGACGCGGACGAGGTTGTTTACGCCCGGCGGCAGTTCGTCATTATTTTCCCGGGAGAAGACGCGCACTTTGACGACCTTGCCCGATTCGCCGTGCGGCACGCGCAGCGACGTATCGCGGACTTCCCGTTCTTTGTCGCCGAAAATAGCGCGCAAAAGGCGTTCTTCCGGGGTCAATTCCGTTTCCCCCTTAGGCGTAACCTTACCGACGAGTACATCACCGGGAAATACGTCGGCACCAACCATGATAATCCCGTTTTCATCAAGGTTTTTCGTACTGTCTTCGCTGACGTTCGGAATTTCGCGCGTAATTTCTTCGGCGCCCAATTTAGTATCGCGGGCGTCGCATTCATATTCTTCTACGTGAATGGACGTGTAAATATCGTTTTTCGGCAGTTCTTCGCTGAGAAGGACGGCATCTTCATAGTTGTACCCTTCCCAAGGCATATAAGCGACAAGGATATTGTAACCCAAGGCCAATTCACCGCCGTCCGTAGCCATGCCGTCGGCAAGGACCTGATCTTTTTCGACGTAATCGCCCTTATAGACAATGGGCCGCTGATTGATACAGGTACTCTGGTTGGAGCGGACGAACTTGATGAGTTTGTACGTGTCAATGCCGCCATCATCGGCAAGAACAATGATTTCATCGCCTGTAACGCGCGTTACCTTACCGGCCCGTTTGGCGAGAACGCAAACTCCCGAGTCGCAGGCGGCCTTATATTCCATACCCGTACCTACGAGCGGAGCCTGTGTGCGGAGCAAGGGAACGGCTTGGCGCTGCATATTCGCGCCCATAAGCGCACGATTGGCGTCATCATTTTCGAGAAAAGGAATCATGGATGTACCGACGGAAACCACTTCCTTAGGCGATACGTCCATAAAATCGACGCGATCCCGTTCCACTTCCAAAACCGCTTCACCGTGACGGCAGGCGACGCGTTCGTTGACGAAGGTGCCGTCCGCCGCAAGCGGTTCGTTCGCCTGGGCAATAATATACTGTTCTTCTTCATCGGCCGTAATGTAATAGACATCGTCCGTAACAATGTGTGTCGCCTTATCGACTCGTCTATAGGGCGCTTCAATAAAACCGAATTCATTTACTTTGCTGAAACATGCAAGGGACGAAATCAAACCGATATTCGGTCCTTCCGGCGTCTCAACGGGGCACATGCGGCCGTAGTGTGAATGATGTACGTCACGCACTTCAAAGCCCGCCCGTTCACGCGATAAACCGCCGGGTCCCAACGCACTGAGACGACGCTTATGCGTAAGCTCCGCAAGGGGATTCGTCTGATCCATGAACTGAGACAACTGGCTGGAGCCGAAAAACTCTTTAATTGCCGCCACAACAGGGCGGATGTTGATCAGCACCTGCGGCGTAATCGTTTCCGAATCCTGCACGGTCATGCGTTCGCGCACAACCCGTTCCATCCGTGTCAGGCCGATACGGAACTGATTCTGCAACAATTCACCGACACAGCGCAGGCGACGGTTGCCGAGGTGATCAATATCGTCCACGTTGCCGAAGCCGTCCATGAGATTCAGCAAATAGCTGATATTGGCAATAATGTCTTCCCGCGTAATCGTACGGTGATCGTAAGGCAAATTGCTGTTATTGCAAATAATTTTATAAACGGAGCCGTCCTGTTTTTCAACGAATACTTCCACCAGACCGTCATGGTTGAATACACCGCTGTCTTTAATCGTCCCGATTTCATTGGCACCGATTTCCGTATGCGCCGCCACAACTACTTCTCCCGTCTCGGGGTCGACAACGGGTTGATGGAGAGTCAAACCGAAAAGGCGGTGCTCCCAACCGAGCTTGCGTCCCGCTTTATAACGGCCGACGCGTGCCATATCATAACGCCGGGGGTCAAAGAAAAGACCTTCAAAAAGGCTGCGCGCGCTCTCTTCCGACGGCGGTTCGCCGGGGCGGAGTTTTTTATAAATTTCGATCAATGCCTCTTCCTGCGTTTCTGTCGTATCTTTTTCAAAGGTGGCCTGCAGACGGGCATCATTATAGAAAAGCTCCATAATATCGCCGTTGGTCTGCCATCCGAGTGCACGAATCAGTACGGTTACGGGAATTTTTCGATTTCTGTCAATACGGGCGTAGACGATTCCGTTCGTATCCGTTTCCAGTTCAATCCAGGCGCCGCGATTCGGAATAATCGTGGAACTGTAGAGACGAATACCCATAGGATCTATTTCACGGCCGTAATACACGCCGGGGGAACGGACCAACTGGCTGACAATAACGCGTTCAGCGCCGTTAATGATGAACGTGCCCGTGTCCGTAATCAAAGGGAAATCACCCATGAATACTTCCTGGTCTTTGATTTCACCGGTTTCTTTATTTAAGAGGCGAATTTGCACGCGAAGAGGCGCTGCATACGTCGTATCCCGCTCCTTACATTCGCGAATATCATATTTCGGTTCTCCGAGGGAAAAGTTTTCAAAGGACAGCGAGAGATTCCCTGCCGCGTCTTCAATAGGAGAAATATCTCTGAAAATATCTTTCAGCCCTTTTTCCAAAAACCATTCGTAAGATTTGATTTGCAAATCCAACAAATGAGGCATCTTCAGGACCTCGTTAATTTTTGCATACGTATACCGAGTTCGTTTCCCTACCTGTACAGGTTTGAACATGCTGTTACTTCACCCCTTATAAAAAGTACATCTCTTTAAAGCCGAAAGTTTTTGCTTACGGAAAAAGCGACAAAAAAGCAAGGCTCTGACGTAACGTGAACCTTGCTTGATTTTCTTCTGATCCGGAATCATTCCTCCGTAGACAAAAATAAACCTTCTGCCGGATATTCTGCAATGAGTTATTATAGCATACGAAAGTGTCTCGGTCAATAATTAATATTTAATCACATCCTTGGAATTTTTATTCTTTTACTTTCGCCAAGGTATATGTCTTCTTCCCCTTACGGACGATAATATATTTCCCTTCCGAGTTTTTGTGCGGCGTAACGACCGCATCGAGGTCCGTCACTCTTACACCGTTGATCGTAACGGCACCGTTCTGCACGTCTTCACGGGCCTGGCGCTTGGACTTGTAAATGGTCGAATCAACAAGCCAGTCGACAATATTTTTCTCATCCGCTCCGACCGTTACGGTCGGCATCTTTCCGAATGCCTGTTCCAATTCGCTCTTCTTGAGCTCCGCAATGCTGCCGTGATACAGGGCTTCCGTAATTCGTTGCGCTTCTTCAAGTGCCGCATCGTCATGAACAAAGCGCGTAACTTCTTCCGCCAGCCGGCGCTGAGCCAATCGTTTTTCCGGCTCTTCCAGAACGGCCGTTGCCAACTCTTCGATGTCCTTCTGACCGAGGAAAGTAAAGAATTTCAAATACCGCACTACATCGGCATCATCCTGGTTAAGCCAAAATTGGTAGAATTCAAAGGGCGATGTCTTTTCCGGATCAAGCCAGATAGCGCCGCCGGCCGTCTTGCCGAATTTCGTGCCGTCCGACTTGAGCATGAGAGGAATCGTAAGACCGTATGCTTCCTGTTCGGCTCCTTCAATCTTATGAATCATATCGATGCCGGACGTAATATTTCCCCACTGATCGGCACCGCCTATTTGCAGCTGCACGTCATACGTTTTCAGTAAATGATGAAAGTCGACGGACTGAAGAATCTGGTATGAAAATTCCGTAAAAGAAATGCCCGCGTCGAGGCGGCTCGCAACAACGTCTTTTGCAAGCATTACGTTAATACTGAACAATTTTCCATAGTCGCGCAAAAAGCCGAGAAGATCCAATTTAGACAGCCAGTCATAGTTGTTGACAACGGAAATATTCGAATTTTCGCCGAAAAGGTGGGTAAACTGTTTTTTCAGTTTTTCACCGTTAGCCGCAATTTGTTCCACTGTTTGCAGTTGCCGTTCCGTCTTACGCCCGCTCGGATCTCCGATAACACCTGTGCCGGCACCAATAACGATATACGGATGATGACCTGCCAATTGAAAGCGTTTTAACATCATAAAGGGAATTAAGTGCCCGATATGCATGCTGTCGCCCGTCGGATCGACGCCGCAATACAAAGAGACACTCTTTTCTTCCGTCAATTTACGCAATCCCGCTTCATCAGTCATTTGGTTGACCGCACCGCGCCAAGTCAATTCATCAACAATGTTCATGGCTCTTCTCCTTTTTCTCATAATTGTATTTATTATATATATAAGAGCAGAGGGCGTCAAATTTTCTATCCTTCGGAATTCTCCTGCAACGACGGTATAATTTTTCTCTTTCATATCAAAAACGACGAGACTCGGAAAGAGAATCGCCGTTTTGTATGATTAGCCGATATTTTGTAAATCCTCTACTGCCGCATCGGCCGTAAGCCATGTGTGAGGCGGCTTAAAACCGGCTTTTTCGAAATCGAGCTGGCAGGCGAATATTTGCGGCACGGCACTCTTGCACACATTGTGTTCGTACATGTAGCGCAAGGTCGTTTCCAAGTCGCTGTCGCAAAGAACGCGCCCTTCTTCCAATAGAACAAGGCGATTGGCATAAGGTACGACCGCTTCCAAGGACTGTTCATTGACTATGAGCGTATGGCCGTATTTTACGTTCAATTCATGCACGAGCTCATAAAATTCATGAGTTCCCTCCGGATCGAGAGCCGACGTAGGTTCGTCAAAAACGAGAATTTCCGGGTTCGTCGCCAAAACGCCGGCAATGACGAGGCGCTGCCGCTGACCGCCCGAAAGGTCGGAAAGCTTTCGCTTCCTGTATTCCGTCAGGCCGACTTTTTCCAAAGCCGCTTCGATGGCCGTTTCGATCTCCGCCGTCTTCATGCCCATATTTTCTAAACTGAAAGCAATTTCTTCTTCTACCGTCATGGCAACCAGTTGGCTGTCATAGTCGTCCAGCATCATGCCGACGTGCTTGGCCAGTTCCACAATGGTCGACTGCGTCGTCGCCTGTCCTTTCACGTAAACCATGCCCTTCATGACGCCGCCGAAGTAATGCGGTACGGCACCCGTCACGGCGAGGCACAGGGTACTTTTACCGCTGCCGCTCTCACCGGTGACGACGAGAAAGTCTCCTTTATTCACAGTAAGCGAAACATCGCTTAATATCGGTATTTTTCGCTTGTTATAAATATAGCTTACGTGCTCGAGAGAAATAAGTGCATCCGTGGCAGGCTTCAGATCGTATTCGCTGTGGTCGGAAACACACTCGCCTTCACTTTCATCCAAAAAGCCTCGAGCCGCAAAGAGGCGCTGTGCAGGAAAATACATGAGCGGTGTAACGACACCGTTTAAGAGGCCGATAGCCGCGACGAGAGGCAGCATGGCCGTAAAATAAACTCCATCAGGCAGGTTCATGACGAACTTCAAAATTGTCACAAAGGCACCGCCGCTGACACAGGTCGCGAGAAACCCGCTGAGAACAGGTAAAAGTGAATATTTTTTAATCTTCAAAAAATCCAGATTCTTCACAAGAAAAGCGCAGGTCAAGGCACCGCAAGGTTCGCTGACCAGATTGCCGTAGGGAAAGCCCGACTTGGACGTAAGTACATTGACAAGAGCCGCCACGAGGCCGATGCCGAAGGCCTGTCGGTACGACGGTTTCGTCAGGCAAATGGCCACGCAATACGTGGCAATGGTCCAATTCGGCGTAATGCCGAAGACGCTCGGCGAAACGAGATGCAAAATCGTACCGATGGCGAGGAGGAGCGTGGAAATAGTAATCCAGCGGAATTGTCCGCCCTGGCGATGATGAAATTCCAGCGTGCTTATATCATTTACAGATTTCACAATATCTTCTCCTTATCCCAAGATTTGAAATAACAACGAATAATCGGTCATTCGCCCGTACACGACGAAAACACTGACAAGAACCATCACGGCCATGAGCGCGTAATCGGCGAAACGCGGCGCCACATTACTCATAAAGCTGTGTTCATTACTGCCGAAAGCGCGCAGTTCCAAACTGAGAGCCATCGTTTCGGAACGGCTCAGGGACTTTAAGATAAGCGGCTGAATGACGGCCATGTAATTTTTTATTTTCTTAAAGATATTCCCCTTCGCCGAAAGTCCTCGGCATGATTGTGCTTCCCGAACGTACCTGCTTTCGGCAATGAAGTCGGGCACGAAGCGCAGAGCCGCAGTAAACATGAAGGCGTATTCGTAAGGGATTTTAATCTGCTTTACAAGAGCTGCCGTCAAGTCCTGAAGGCGTGTAGTCGTCAGCAGGATAATGAAGACTACGGTCATGGAAAGCATGCGCAGGCCCGTAATATATGCCGATTCGAGGCTGCCGCCGCCGAGGAGCTGTACGAGACCGAGAAAAACGGAGAACACACAAAGGCTGAAAAAAGCTTTAAGATTACGCCTCAAATTGCCGCACGCCGCAAGAAGCATCACTTCTACGACGACCAGACCCAAGAGCGGAGCCGGCGTATTAAATACGAGGGCCCAGAACGAAAAAGCAATAGTGCCGAAGAGTTTAGTCAGGGGAACGAGATTTTTTAACATACTCTTACACCTCCCACCCGTTTCAGCATGGCATCGCGAAAGGCCTCCATAGTCGCGCAATAAGGCAGGCCCGGAACCGCCATGGACAGAGTCACCGCATCGGGCCGGTTCAGCCCCAATTCATACAGATCACCGCGCTTCGTAAAAAGCTCTTCCGCTGTGCCGTCAAAGGCCTTCGTCCGATTGCCGATGACAACGACACGACGGCAATAGGCAGCGAAGATATCCATGTCGTGTGTAATGACAAGAATCGTAATGCCCTGTTTGTTCAAATCGGCAAGCAGCTCCATCAGCCGTTCTTTGCCGTTTTTATCCTGACCGCTTGTAGGTTCATCCAAAATAAGGTAGCGCGTTTTCATGGCCAAGGCGGACGCTATGGCAACACGCTGTTTTTCACTGCGGTTCAGGTTGGGCGGATAAGCTGCCGCCAAATCCGTCAGATTTGCGGCTTCCAGCGCCGCATTCACATCAGCACTCACTTCTTCGGGAGTGCGGCCTAATTGCTCAGGCCCGTATGCAACTTCTTCGGCAACGGTGGAACGAAACATCTGCCGCTCCGGCCGCTGAAATACATAACCTATGAAGCGGCTTCGTTCGGCCGCACCTGCAGCGGTCACATCGCGGCCGTCCAAGCGGACAATCCCGCTCGTCGGTTTTTCAAGTCCCATGAGCAATCTCGTAACAGTTGTCTTTCCCGAGCCGTTTCGACCGCCCAGACCGATAAATTCGCCTTCCCGGATTTGCACGTTCAAATGCTCCAAAATCGGCTCGCCGCCGGCGTAAGCGAAACTTACATCTCTCAATTCCAGCATCATTTACTCCTCCTACATACAAAAAACCTTTCGTCCCTGCAATACTACAGGGACGAAAGGTTAATATACTTTCGCGGTGCCACCCTTATTGGTCTTATGACCCGGCTCTACATGTACGGCCTAAGCGATACACGTCTCTGCAATAACGGCTGAGATACACCGTCGCACCCTACTTGTCACCTTTCAGGCCGAAGTCTCGCGAAGCCATTCCGTTTGTTGACCCGTACCGGCCTCTCACCGCCGCCGACTCGCTGCAACCGTCTTCACAAACGTACTTATTTCGTTCATAGACCGAATTTAAAATTATGTACATAATGTACCCGCTTTTTCAATCCTTGTCAATAGGTAAATTTCATTTCTCCATGCTCCGCCGTCGTTCATTCAAACGCCTGACTAAGCTCCAACATGAAGCAAATTGAAATACTGCTTCGACGAAAGGTTCCTAAACGGCATATGGTAAAAATCGCCGGCAGCAACTGCATTTTATTTTATGACGGCATGTTGAATGATGGCCGCAAAGTCGTCAGCCTTCAAGCTGGCGCCGCCTACAAGGCCGCCGTCAATATCGGGCGCGCTCGTAAGTGCCGCAATATTTTCGGCCTTTACACTGCCGCCATAGAGGACGGAAACTGCAGCTGCAAGGTCTTTGCCATATAATCCGGCAATTTTACGGCGTATGGCCGAGCACGCCTCCTGCGCTTCCGCAACGCCGGCAGTCTTGCCCGTACCGATAGCCCAAACAGGTTCATAAGCGACAATAATTCGGTCTATTTCTTCACGGTTGATTCCGTCCAGCGCCGTCGCAATCTGCGCTTCAATGACGGCCGTTGCACTGCCCCGCTCCCTCTGCTCCAAGGTTTCGCCGCAGCAAAGAACGGGCATCAGACCGTGCGCAAGGGCGGCCTTCACCTTTAAATTGACCGTCCCGTCAGTCTCGTTAAAATACGTGCGGCGTTCGGAGTGGCCTAAAATAACATGGGAAACGCCCACGTCAACAAGCATGGCCGGTGAGACTTCTCCCGTATAGGCTCCGCTGTCCTTCCAGTGCATGTTCTGCGCCGCAATTCGCACACCCGTCTCTTTGGCGAGAGAAACCGCTTCGCCCAAATAAGGAAACACAGGCGCCACAATGACTTCCGGCATACCCTTGTCCGCCACATATCCGATCAGAGCCGAAAGTGTTTCTCTTACCTCCGCCCCGGTATGGTTCATCTTCCAATTCCCTGCAATAATCGTTTTTCTCATAAGAGCTCCCGCTTATCTCATTTATCGCGCAAGGCGGCAATGCCGGGCAACGTCTTGCCTTCCAAGTATTCCAACGAAGCGCCGCCGCCTGTAGATATGTGCGTAATCCGATCGGCCAGGCCGGCCTTATTGACTGCCGCAACGGAATCGCCGCCGCCGACTATGGAGACTGCCGAAGCTTCGGCTACAGCCTTGGCAACAGCTTCCGTGCCGCCGGCAAAATGTTCCATTTCAAAGACCCCCATAGGCCCGTTCCAGACAATGAGCCTCATGGCTTGCAGCTTATCTGCAAAAAGCTTGCGGCTTTTTGTGCCGATATCCAAAATCATCCAATCTGCCGGTACATCCGTTACATCCGTTTCTTTAAACGGCGAGTCCGGCGCAAATTCCGATGCCACGACGACGTCGACGGGCAACAGCAGTTCCGTATGCTCTTCTGCGGCCTTTTCCATGAGGGAAGCGGCCAACTCCAGCTTGTCCGTTTCGACGAGAGACTTGCCGATACCCAACCCCTTAGCGGCTAAAAACGTATTGGCCATACCGCCGCCGATAATCATAACGTCCACTTTCGGCAGTAAATTGGAAATAACTTCAATTTTATCGGACACCTTGGCGCCGCCGATAATGGCCGCAAAGGGATGTTCCGGATGATTTACGGCCCCGCCGATAAAGCGAATTTCTTTTTCCAACAGAAAGCCTGCGGCCATGGGCAAAAATTCCGTTATACCCGCAACCGACGCGTGAGCGCGGTGAGAGCAGCCGAAGGCATCGTTAATCCCCACATCGGCAAGTTCCGCCAAGGCTTTCGCAAAAGCGGGGTCGTTTTTTTCCTCTTCCTTATGGTAACGCAAATTCTCCAACAGCAGAACTTCGCCGCTCTTCAGCTCGCGGGCCATCTGCTTTACGACTTCACCGACGCAGTCGGGTGCCAGTTTAACAGGTACGCCCAAAAGTTCGGTCAGTGCTTCCGCTACCGGGCGCAACGAAAATTCCGGCTTTACTTCGCCCTTCGGCCGGCCCAGATGGCTTGCCAAAATAACCGCACTGCCCCGCTCCAGCAGATACTGTATAGTCGGCAAGGTCTTGCGGATTCGCGTGTTATCCGTAATTTGTCCCTTCTCGTTGAGGGGGACGTTAAAGTCGGCCCGTACAAATACGCGCTTATTGTTCAAGCGTATGTCCGTAATCGTTTGTTTCATTGAAAGTACTCCTCCTGTTTCCCCGGATAAAAATCGACTTCATGTTTAATTCCATCCTTTTTCGGCAAGGAACCGCACCATATCAACAATACGGCGGGAGTAGCCCCATTCATTATCGTACCAGGCGACGATTTTCACCATACCGCCGTCCATCGCAAGGGTCAAGGGAAGATCGACGATGGCCGTGTTTTCATTGCCTCTGAAGTCAACCGATACGAGTTCATCGTCATTTGTGTCAATATAGCCCTTGTACGTACCGGCAGCGGCTTTTT
Source organism: Megasphaera coli (assembly GCF_900095855.1). Classification (GTDB taxonomy): domain Bacteria; phylum Bacillota; class Negativicutes; order Veillonellales; family Megasphaeraceae; genus Megasphaera; species Megasphaera massiliensis_A. Next base: position 1,125,455 of record NZ_FMIY01000002.1, read on the forward strand.
GGAAAACTTCATTTACATCTTCCGCCGTCACGTCTTCCCGTTCTAATTCCAGTACAATATCGATAATCGACACGTCCGGCGTCGGTACGCGAACGGCATGGCAGCTGAGCTTACCGGCACACTGAGGCAATACTTTGGCAATCGCTTCGGCGGCGCCTGTCGTCGTCGGAATGATGGACATACCGGCTGCGCGGGCACGACGCAAATCACGATGAGATACATCCAAAATTTTCTGATCCACCGTATACGAATGAACGGATGTAGTCATGCCGCGCTTTACGCCATACGTTTCATCCATCAGTTTAAAGATAACGGCTAAGCATCCCGTCGTGCAGGACGCACCGGAAATGACATGATGCTTTGCCGGATTATATTCATTTTCATTGACACCCATAACCAACGTAATGTCTTCAATCGTGGAAGGGGCCGTAATAATTACTTTTTTGACCGTGCCGCCTAAAGGCAGCTTATCCTGTGACGATTCGTTGACACGACCTGCGTACTTTCCGGAAGCGTCAATGACGATTTCCGCACCCAAGCCGTTCCAGTCGACCTTCTTAATGTCTTTTTCTTTAAAAAGAGGATAGGCGACGCCGTCCATAATGATATGTCCGTCATCATAAGCGATATCGTTGGGCAGCGTTCCGAATATACTGTCATATTTCAACAGATGTGCCATTTGTTTCGGCGTACCTATGTCGTTAATAGCAACGATTTCAATATCATTTCTATACTGCTGCACAATTTTAAACACTTGCCTGCCGATTCTGCCGAAGCCGTTAATTCCGATTTTTACCATTCTCTACACCCTTTCCGCCGATCATTTTTCTGCAAAGAAATTTCCGCCGTCTTTATAATCCTTTAGAGCCGATATATGCGGCCAAGTCATTTACGCGCAGGGAATAGCCCCATTCGTTATCATACCAGGCAACGACTTTTATCATATTGCCGTCAATAACCTGTGTGTCCAAGGCATCTACAATAGAGCTGTGTGTATCGCTGATATAGTCGGAAGAAACGGTAGCATCCTCGGAATAAGCCAAAATTCCTTTTAACGGACCGTCAGCCCATTTCTTCAACGCCCCGTTCACTTCTTCTTTGGTTACGTTCTTTGCCAAAACGGCAACGAGATCCGTCATGGATACGTTCGGCGTAGGCACGCGCAAAGCCATACCGGTAAACTTCCCCTTCAATTCGGGCAAAACGAGAGCTACGGCTTGAGCGGCACCGGTAGAGGTAGGAATGATCGACTGTGTCGCACAACGAGCGCGGCGCAGATCCTTATGCACGGAGTCGACGAGGTGCTGGTCGTTCGTATACGAGTGAACGGTCGTCATCATACCGCGCACAATGCCGAATTCCTGCGACAGAACCTTGGCAACGGGCGCCAAACAGTTGGTCGTGCAGGAGCCGTTGGAAATAATGTGATGTTTCGCGGGGTTATAGGTTTCTTCATTAACACCCATGACAATAGTTGCGTCCGGATTCTTCCCCGGAGCTGTAATAACCACTTTTTTCGCACCGCCGGCCAAATGCTTCGACGCCGATTCACGGTCTTTAAACTTGCCTGTCGATTCGACGACGACGTCGACATCCAACTTTTTCCAAGGAATATCGGCCGGATCCGTTTCATTCGTCACGGGAATCGCTTTTCCGTCTACAACAAGCGTATTTTTCTGTGTATCATATGAAACATCATGCCGCCATGTGCCGTGAACCGTATCAAATTTCAGCAAATCGGCCATGATCGGTCCGACAGAACGATTGTTAATCGCCGCGATTTCCACATCAGGTTGCGAAAGAGCCGTTCTGAATGTACATCTGCCGATTCTTCCGAAGCCGCTGATTCCGATTTTTATTGCCATTATGTTTCCTCCTTACCGCTGTCGTCATGTATCGCCGTAAAACAAAGAATTAAAGGAGACACATTTTCGTCGTTTACTATTTATAAATATATATTAACTTCCTTATATTGTAAACTCTATATATAGCTTATTTTATTTTTTCTCAATAAGCGCAATATCTCAAATTTTAATAGTATATACTATTTATTCCGTATTCCTTCTTAATCGTCGATTAAATTATGTCCCGTCATTTCTGCAGGTTGTTTTATTCCTGCCAAGTACAGCAGCGTAGGCGCCACATCGGCAAGAATTCCGTCATGGAGATGCGCTTTTTTACGGACTTCACTGACGAGAAGGCAAGGCACGTGGTTTGTCGTATGGGCCGTATAAGGGCAGCCGGTTTCCTCATCAGCCATTTTCTCCGCGTTGCCGTGGTCCGCAATGATAAGTGCCTGGCCGCCCTGCTTTCGCAAAACCGCCACGATTTTTCCGATACACTCATCAACCGTTTCCACGGCCTTCTTCGCCGCAGCAAAAACGCCCGTATGCCCGACCATATCGGCATTGGCAAAGTTCAGGATGATCATGTCATACACATTGGTCTCAAGCGCCTCGATGACGCGCTTTGTCACTTCGGGAGCACTCATTTCAGGCAGTAAATCATAAGTCGCCACCTTCGGCGAAGCGATGAGCAGACGATCTTCACCGGCATTTTTTTCTTCTTCACCGCCGTTAAAAAAATACGTTACATGGGCATATTTTTCCGTTTCCGCAATACGGAGCTGTGTTTTGCCCGCTTCGGCAAGAACTTCACCGAGCGTATTATGCAAATGTTCTTTATGATATACGACATGAACGGGAAGAGAGTCTTCATATGCGGTCATGGTCACAAAAAAGAGGTTTTGCAGCGGTCTTCTTGTAAATCCCGTGAAACCGGTACTGACAAAAGCTTCCGTCAATTGTCTCGCTCTGTCGGGGCGGAAATTAAAGAAGACGACACTGTCGCCGTCTTTTATGGGGCAACTGCGTAAAACCGTAGGAACGACAAATTCATCGGACACGCCGGCCGCATAAGATCGTGCCAGGCATTCTTCAGGCGTCTTCGCGTTTTCGCCCTCTCCTGAAGCAACAGCCTTATACGCTTTTTCTACGCGTTCCCACCGTTTATCCCTGTCCATGGCAAAGTATCTGCCGCTGATTGTAACAATTTCACCGACACCGAGCCGTTTCATTTCTTCTTCCAGTTCACGCAAGTATTCTTCCGCACTGCGCGGCAATACGTCGCGGCCGTCGAGGAAAGCATGGATATATACGCGTTCCACCCCATATTGCCTGGCCATTGCCAAAAGGCCGTAGAGATGCTTTTCGCTGCTGTGCACACCGCCCGGTGAAACAAGACCCATAATGTGCAGTGAACGGTCCCTGCGGCGCGCATTTTCCATGGCCTCCTGCAAGACTTTTTTCTTAAAGAATGCTCCCGATTCTATGTCCTTAGTGATCTTCGTCAAAGATTGGTAGACGATACGGCCGGCACCGATATTCAAGTGCCCCACTTCCGAATTGCCGATCTGTCCGTGCGGCAAGCCGACAGCCTCTGCCGACGCTTCCAGATGGGAATGAGGATATTCACGCCAAAGAGCAGGCAATGCCTTTAAATCGGCCTGAGCCACGGCATTATGTTCCATCGCTTCGCTGCAGCCGAAACCGTCCATAATGATCAACATAACCGTTTCTTTCTTTGCCATTATCATTCTCCTTTTACAGATATAATCTAAACGATATGGGAGCACAATACGGACAGGCGGGAGAGGAGCTCTCCGGCCTGTCCGGTGTCAATACTGCAGCCTTATTGCCTGCATAAGCGGCTCAATGCGTGCTGTTATATTCATTCATTGTTGCGATTAAGCGGCACATCGTCTCGGCATAACCGATTTCATTATCATACCATGCGACTACTTTAACGAAGGTATCCGTCAATGCGATCCCCGCTTTTGCATCAAAAACGGCCGTCAAGGGGCATCCCAGAAAATCCGATGAAACGACGGGTTCTTCCGTATAGCCGAGAATGCCTTTTAACTCTCCTTCACTTGCCGTTTTCATGGCCGCGCAGATCTCTTCATATGCAGCGGGCTTCTCCAAATTAACTGTCAAATCGACAACTGATACATCCAGCGTAGGTACTCGCATAGCCATGCCCGTCAATTTACCGGCCAAGGCCGGAATGACCTTGCCGACAGCCTTTGCCGCACCTGTCGAGGAAGGAATAATATTGCCTGAAGCGGCACGTCCGCCGCGCCAATCTTTGGCAGACAGTCCATCAACGGTATTTTGAGTAGCCGTCGTAGAGTGGATGGTCGTCATCAAACCGTCTTTAATGCCGAATGTGTCGTTCAGCACTTTGGCAATCGGCGCCAGGCAGTTCGTCGTACAGGAAGCATTCGACACGATCTGCTGGCCCGCATACAGATCCGTATTAACGCCGCAAACAAACATATCCGCCAAGCGTCCGTCGGAGCCTTTCTTGGAAGGAGCGGAAAGAACGACATATTTCGCACCGGCCTGCAAATGCTTTTCCGCCGCTTCCACCGTAAGAAAACGGCCCGTCGCCTCGACAATATATTCGGCACCTGCTTCATGCCATTTCAGGTTTGCCGGATCCGCTTCGGCAGTTACACGAATACGCTTGCCGTTGACGATGAGCAGGCCTTTCTCTTTATCCGCTTCAACAGTCCCGTTAAAGCGGCCGTGCATGGTATCATATTTCAGCATATATGCCATGTAATCAACAGGGCACAGATCATTTATACCTGTAATTTCCATATCGTCACGAGCCTGCACCAGCCGAAGAACAAAGCGACCGACACGTCCGAAACCGTTGATGCCGATTTTGATCATAACCGATTCCCCCTTGCACAATAAATCACAGTCCGCAGTCTTTATGTAATACATTATGACACATCGGGACATGCTTTTTCAAATATCGGAATGCCCTGAATCCCGATATTTTTCTATGATGCGCAACCGAATTACGGCACTGTTCTTCGTGCAGCCTGCCCTATTTCTTCACATCAATGAGAACTGCGCCGCCCTTACGGGCATACCCCGTATTCCACAACTCATAAAGAGAAAACCAGCGGAACGTACCGTAACTGATAACCTTGACCATAAGCGTGTCTCCAAATTCTCTATAGCCGGCCAACCAAAACCAGTGCCAAACATAGTCACTCAGATTTTTGCTCTGATGCTTAAGATTCAAATACGGTACGGGCATGGACCTGTCAAGTTGTGCTTTAATTTTGTCCGCATAATCTCCGTACGCAGAAGCGCCGCTCAAACCGCGTAAAGAGACGGACGTTACGCCGCAGTCACCAAGATACCGCCTATATCCGTCCGTCCAAATATCAAGTGTATCAATTCCGGTCATGCGGGGACTCAAATAAGGTTTCATTATCTGAGAGAAACGAACATAGTCCGATTCTTTTATTTTTTTCTCATTAAAGGGATAAATGGACACCAAATCACAGCGCCGTGCCAAGTAAATGCTCACATCACAGGCAACAACGGCACCGCAGCCGCCGCGGTTCATCCACCAATCCGTAAAGCGTTCCTGATTATATCCATATCCGTTATTGACTTTAAAAAGCCGTAACTCCCCCACGTTTCTCACCTCTTACAGCAAGCCGACCTTATATCGGTATGAAAATACCGGCTGCGCTATATGCAGCCGGCTAATTGTGCCCGCACAATATTTTTATCTGTTCTCTAACGGCTTAATACCCGCGTTCCGCTTCTGTCTGTCCCACCAAAGATGCAAGCGTACCTATAAATGAATTTCCCGTCATTTCGCTTGCATTCACGGAATAGGAATATAGACCGCTGCGCCAGTATGCCGCATAATTGACGCCGTCATCAGTCGTTACGGAAACAACCGTACGTCCGATGATAACCGGCATCCAGTTATCCGAATAATACCCCGATAAAGCACGCGGTGATAACTCTGCCGCCGCTGCTTTGCGAATCATGAGGCGATTATTATTTTTTACATCGCTTTCCTTATACACAAGTTGCGCCATCTTATCGATGGTTTCGCAGGCAATTAAAGTATAATGCTCATTGCCGGCCAACGTAAGCGGGGCAAAGCCGACCGCATTCGCAACGGCCTGCACGCTCTTATATTCTTTAATGGGGCTGGGTATTTGAACCGCTTGTCCTACGGCAGCCTGCTCCATCCGGGAACTTCCGTTTACAGGCTGCTGCCCTGCGGCAAAAACACCGGCCGACATAGTGAACGCCGCCAAAGCGGCACAGGTAATTTTCTTAATCATCGACATATATCCCCCTTACTGTACCAATTTGTCAAAAACAGCCTTGATTTTGTACTTCGTTTCGCCGTACGATTCTTCGGGCTGCGCTTCATACAACTTCTTGTCACCCTGGAAAAATACGGGCACATAGTCATACATATGACCGGCCGTAACGTCGGGGTTTTCCGTTTCTTCATACCATTCAAGCGGTATATTGCCGTAAGCCGGATTGGCTTCCGTCAATTGGGCAACCGCTTTTTTTGCGTTAGCACAATAAGGACATTCATGTAAATAAAAAGCTGTAATTTTTTCCATTTTCACGCACTCCTATACGTATTGTGAGCAGCCTGCATTCAGCAACGGCGGAAAAACTGATTGTATTATACCATACCGTTTAAGTGTAATAAAGCCCGGTGCAACTCCCGATACGGATATGCCATTGTTTTTAAAGTCAGGCGCTTATTTGTTTTTATAATTTTCAAAGCGTCTCGCATCCGATTAATTTTTTTAGATAAAAATCAGAAAAATTTAAGCGTCTTTTTCCATCTTTTTTACTGGTATTGTAAAAAGAAAAGTGCTAAAATTAATTGATTTTTAAATTAGGGATTTTCCCAAATTTACAGACGAAAGAAGGACTGATAATGAAAACTACTTGTCGTAAAATGTCTTGGGTGCAGCTGACATTCGTCACTGCAGCCAATATGCTCGGTGCCGGCATTATTATGCTGCCGACCCAGCTTGCGGAGGTCGGAACGATTTCCATCTTCTCATGGATCATTACCTCCTTAGGCTCACTCGCCTTGGCCATGACCTTCTCCCGCTGCGGCATGTATACTACTAAACGCGGCGGAATGGGCGGTTACGCCGAGTACGCCTTCGGACGAACAGGACATTTTATGGCAAATTACGCATATGCCGTATCCATTGTCATCGCCAACGTAGCCATTTCCATTTCCGCCGTCGGTTACGGCGCCGGATTTTTAGGAACACAGTTTTCGCCATGGCAAACATGTTTATATACTGTTGTTTTACTTTGGATTGCAGCGTCCCTGAATTGCAACGGCAGCCGCTATTCGGGAAAGCTCACAACCATTACTATCTGGGGTTCCGTTCTTCCCATTCTGGTCATTTCCATTGCCGGCTGGTACTGGTTTAATCCGTCCACCTGGCTGGCCGCATGGAGTCCCACTGCGCTCAATTGGAGCGATGCCGTAGGCAATTCCATCTCCTTGACACTCTGGTCATTCCTGGGCCTGGAATCGGCTTCCGTCAATATGGATGCGGTCAAAGACCCGCAAACGGCCGTGCCTAAGGCAACTTTCATCAGCACGGTCTTCGTTGCCGTCGTTTACATACTCTCTACAAATATCGTTGCCGGTATTATCCCCAACGCGGATCTGCTTTCCTCAAGCGCACCCTTCGGCATGGCTTTTGCCGCCATGTTCGGTTCCACAACGGGACGTATCGTCATGGGACTTATGGCCTTTGCCTGCGCCGGCTCACTTCTTTCATGGCAGTTCACTTTGGCCCGTGTCTTTAAGACCAGCGCCGAAAGGGGGCTTTTTCCGAAAGTCTTTGCCCGCGTCACGTCGGCCGACGTGCCCTTGCGCGGCATGTTTCTCATCCTGTTGATGCAAAGTGTCCTCGCTTTGATGACTGTCAGCCCGTCTTTATCGGAACAGTTCGAGCAACTGGCCAATCTCGCCGTCGTTACGAACGTCATTCCGTACATCTTGTGCGCAGCCTCGTTAAAGGCGATTTTGGAACAGGAAAATATTTCCAACGCCGCCTGCAATAGAAATGTGTCTTATTTTCTTTCGGGCGTTTCCGTCATGTATTGTCTCTATGCCGTAACAACCGTAAACACGACAACCTTTATCGGCGGCTGCATTGCCGCCACAATCGGTTGGGTAGCGTACATGGTGCGCTTCAATCTCTTAAAAACGCACTTCATTGTTGAACAGGAAGTTAAATGAACGGCAGAAACCGCGTTGCCCTTGAGGACAACGCGGTTTGATTTTATGTATTACTGCTTCCATACGGCCGTTTTCAAAACAGTCAGCGCATTTCCCATACCTATGGCCGCCCACATAAAAAACGTATAGCTCACAAGGGGCAAGATAAAAATCAAGGGATTGTTGCGAACCGTCAAGTATTGAAACTCATACGCCCACAAGCCGGTCGTCATATTTACGGCTGTTTGCACAAAGATAAAGACGCAAACCATAAAAACCAGGCGAAAAAGAGCAAAGACGCGGTCTCTCATGAAGGGGTATCTCGTTTTGGCCGGATAAAAATAAAAGGCAAACGCAGCGATGATGAAAATATTATAGGCCGCAGTGTTAACAAAAAAGAACAGGCCGAAAAGGCCGGTGATAAATTGCTCCGGCCCGCTTACGCCGGCAAAGTTCACAGCCGGAAAAAAGAAAAGAGCCATGAGCGCTGTCGGCAGCGGCAAGGCATACATAAGGGGATCAATAAATTCGGCAAAAAGCCGGTGCCGTCGGTTTGCATACCAATATTCAAAAAGCCAGGCCAAAACGGCCTGAAGAAACAAAGTGCCCAGAAGCCAAAGAAAATAAACGCCCAATCGCAAAATATAGAACTTCCAGAGCTCCGTTTCGCGCAACGTACCTAAAAAAGCCGTGGCAAAAATCGCGCCGATAACATTGCCATAAAAAAGATATGCCGCTGCGGCATAAGCGCTCTGCCCGTGCCGCTTCAAATCCCGTCGGCGCAGCATAAGCGTTATAATTAGAGCGGTCAAAAAAAAGTACGGTACGGATAAACTGACAAAAAAGCGGCGGTCCGACACAAAGATACCGAAGGGAATCGGAATAATCCACAGTGCCGACCAAAAGACGGCTCTCACCTTATTGACTATATCCGTTTTCACTGTTCCCCACCCCTGTCAGTATCCCGCTTCAGCAGACGACTGAGACCATATGACGTAAAGAGCATAACGCACAGGTCGGCATACATGAGGATGATAAAGATAAAATCCCGCACGACGGTCGGCCAATTCCAAAAATCCTGTGCTTGCCACCAAAAATCACCGTATTTGACCAGGCAGACAAACACCGCCATGGCCGCCAGCCGCACGAGAAAAAAGATGGGCGGCCATATGCACCGTGCAGGCTTGCCGAACCCGGCCCCTTGTCTGCCGACATAGCTGAAGGGTATGAAAAAGGACAAAAAGATGTAGCTTACAAGGGCGACGACCGCACTGGAGCCGCTGTGAATCGTATAGGCGCCGATAGGAATGAGTATGGTAAAAAAGCTCATATATACGGATTGTTTAAAAATATCTCGCCACCAAGCCATGATCTTCCTCCACAAATGTAATATTCTATTCGTTCAGTATAGCAAAAAACCTTTTCCCTGAGTAGAGTACGACAGCATTTTCATAGCCTGAGAAATATACTATAATAACACCTGTACCACATATGAATAACACAAAACTATACATGAGGTAGCTTATGGCAAAGACATTTGAAACGCTCGGCATCACGCCGGCATTGACGGAAGCGTTAAAAAATCAACACATTCAGACACCGACACCCGTCCAGGAACAGGCCGTTCCGGCAGCGCTGAAGGGACGAGATCTGCTCGTCCAGGCACAAACGGGAACGGGGAAAACACTGGCCTTCCTCCTGCCCGCTCTGCAGCGAACAAAAAAAGACCGTTTTTTTGAACAGGTGCTGATCGTTGCGCCGACGCGGGAGCTGGCCAGGCAAATCGCCGAAGTCGCAGCTGCGTTTATACCGGCAACGGCTCTCGATATATTAAGCCTTGTCGGCGGCAAGACGATTGAAAATCAACTGCAAAAGCTGCACCGCCATCCGCAGGTCATTATCGGCACGCCCGGCCGTCTTCTCGACCATTGCCGCCGCAATTCCCTTGATTTGAGCGGCGTGCGCCATGTCGTCGTTGACGAAGCCGACCAAATGCTGCAATCGGGATTTCTCGAAGAAGTGGACGAGCTCATCAGTATGACGCCGAAAAAGCGGCAACTCCTCTTCTTCTCCGCCACCTTTCCGCCCAAGGTCCGCAGCCTGGCAAAAAAACACATGAGCCAGCCGCTCAGCCTGACCGTCCGCGAAGGTGAAACGGTCACGCTCGAAAATATTGAACAGCGTATTTATGTAATAAAAGAAGATGATAAATTTTCTTTTCTCTGTAAAATGCTGCAGGAATGGAACCCTTATTTGGCAATCGTCTTCTGTAATACAAAAGAACGCGCTGCGCAACTTGCAGGCAAACTCATTGCCAAGGATTTTAACGCGGCCGAGCTGCACGGTGATATGACGCAGGGGCGACGCACGCAGGTCATACGCGACTTTGCCAAGGCCAAGACGCAGATCCTCGTCGCTTCGGACATCGCAGCCAGAGGTATCGACATTGAAGGCATATCGCATATATTCAATTACGACGTACCTCGCGACGTCGATTACTACGTGCACCGCATCGGTCGGACAGGGCGCGCGGGAAGCTCGGGACTCTCCGTCATGTTCGCCACCGCTGCCGATACCGATTGGGTACGGCGCATTGAGCATGCCATTGAGGCGACGATCATAAAATACACGGCTGACGGCCGCGTAAAAGTAAAAGCGGCAAACAAGGCTCCAAAAAAGAAAAAAATTATCACGGACAAGCTGCCTGCCGCTACGTACAGAGCGACAAAGAAAAAAGAACATAAAATAAAACACAAAGGCGCCGACCATCGCCGCCGGCGCTAAAAGGGAGCGGATTCCGTTTATCCGCTCCCTTTTTGTCAGATATACTTATGGTGTCTCCATGTATACGGTCTCACCGGCGACAATCGTCCGCCTTACATGTAAATCCCCGTCGTCCAAGAAAGTAATATCCGCCTGCTTGCCTTTTTCCAAGGACCCCAAACGTTCGGCTACGCCCAAATCCCGCGCCGGATTTATAGTCGCCATGGCAATAACGTCCGGCAGGGGTGCGCCTGTATTGACAAGAAAATTAAATACGGCCCGGTCCATCGTGACGATGCTGCCCGCTAAAGTTCCGTCGGCCAGTCGTGCCCGTCCGTCCCGAACAAGGACCTCGCGGCCGCCCAGTTCGAACAGGCCGTCACCCATGAGGCAGGCCCGCAGCGAATCGGTTATGAGTATGAGTCCGTCACGGCCCTTCGCCTTATACGCCAAGACCTGTGCCGTCCGGTGCACATGAATATTATCACAAATGAGCTCGCAATGCGCTCTGTCATCTGTCAGTGCGGCGCCGATAAGGCCGGGCTGCCGATGGTGAAAGGCCGGCATGGCGTTAAAAAGATGCGTTACATGATACACGCCGCAATCCGCCATACCCGCCATTTCTTCATATGTTGCCGCGCTGTGCCCGACAGAGACGACAATGTCCTTATCCCTGCACAATGCAAAAAAAGTCTCGTCGTCTATGGTCTCCGGAGCAAGAGTAATAATTTTGATAATGTCGCCATAGTCTTCAATAAGAGATATATCCGCTTTTGCAATCGCCGCGGCCTCCTGAGCTCCCTTATACTGCTCATTGATAAAAGGTCCTTCCATATGGGCACCCAAAATGCGTGCCCCTTGCGGCTTTTTGCACCGGGCTGTACGAATTCGTGTCAGTGCGGCCTCTATGCGGGAGCGCTCATAGGTCATGGTCGTCGGCAAAAAAGCGGTCACTCCCGTCTGCGGCAAGAGCGCGGCCATCGTTTCCAAGGCATGGTCGGCCTCATCCATCGCATCGGCCCCGCCGCAGCCGTGTATATGTTCATTAATGAATCCGGCCGTTACAAAACAGCCTGTCGCGTCTATCACTTCTTCACACATACGCGGGCGAAAAAAGCGCTGCCCCATTATGTCCCGAATAGTGTCGCCTTCATATAAAAGAACCTGCCCCGACACGATCTCCCGCTCAAGCACAAGATTGCCGTTAACGACCGCCTTCACGGCATTCACTCCGTTCCGCCTCTGCCTCCGAACCACGAAAATCAACGCGCAGGTGTCTACATAATACCTGCTTTTTTCATCATATTCTCAAGGAATTTCTTAACCTCGTCGTTTGCTTCCACCATGGGCAGGCGAAACGTTCCGCCCGGAAGGCCGAGCATGTTGCAGCACGTCTTAATGGGCGTAGGGCTGACCGTGCAGAAGATACCGGTCATGACATCGACGTATTTCCGGTGCAGCCGCGCCGCTTCGGCAACCTTGCCGTCTTTATGCGCCTGTACGATAGCGTTCATTTCCCTGCCGATTATATGAGAAACGACGCTGATGACACCTGTCCCGCCGACGGCAACAATGGGCAGCGTCAGCGAGTCGTCACCGCTGTACACATAAAAGCCGTCATGCGTGTCGCGGGCAATGACGGAAGCCGCTTCCAGACTGCCGCTCGCTTCTTTAATGCCCACAATATTGGGGAAATCCTCCGCCAGGCGCACGACGGTTTCCGGTAAAATTTTACCGCCCGTCCTGCCGGGTACGTTATAAATGACAATAGGCAAGTCCACTGCCTTCGCAACAGCCGCAAAATGAGCATAACAGCCGTCCTGATTGGGTTTATTATAATACGGCACGATAACAAGGAGACAGTCCGCACCCGTCTTTGCAGCCTCCTTGGCAAAGGCGACGGTTGCGGCCGTATCATTGGAGCCTACATTGGCCATCACCAAGGTTTCCCTGCCGAAATTTTCTACAGCCAGGCGAAACAGCTTTAATTTCTCTTCGGCCGTCAAGGTTGCGCCTTCGCCTGTCGTACCGGCTACAAGCAAACCGTCCGAGCCGTTGTCAATGAGATGCCGCCCGACGGTGAGAAAAGCGTCGCAGTCAACGGTACCGTCCGCCTTAAAGGGGGTAATCATAGCGGTAATAACATTTCCGAACTGTAACATATAACCACTCCTTTATTAAATATTGTGTGCAATCATATATTCAGCTATTTGCAGGGCATTCAGTGCCGCGCCTTTGCGGATTTGGTCTCCCGACACCCAAAGGTTGACGACATTGGGATTAAAGATGTCCTTGCGAATACGCCCTACATAGACATCATATTTTTCCGACGTATAAAGAGGCATGGGATATTCCATATTTGCCAAGTTATCTTGAACCTGTGTCCCCGGGAAAGCATCAATAGCTTTGCGAACGGCTTCTACGGAAAGGGGCTCTTCCGTTTCCACATAAATCGATTCGGCATGGCTGCGAAAAACGGGTACACGTACTGTTGTAGGAGATACGGCAATGCCGTCGTCATGCAAAATTTTATGTGTTTCATTGACCAGCTTCATTTCTTCCTTTGAATAGCCGTTATCCAAAAAAACGTCTATATGAGGCAGCAGATTGAAAGCAATGGGATAGTGCTTGTCCAGGCTCTTCGTCGGCAAGATACGGGCAACCGGTTCTTCGCCTTTCATATACGCTTCCACCTGTTCCTTGAGCTCGTCAATACCCTCTTTGCCCGCACCGGACACGGCCTGATACGTGCTGACAACGATTTTTTTTATGGGCGACAAATCATAGATGGGTTTCAAAGCCATGAGCATAATAATGGTCGAACAGTTCGGATTGGCAATAATCCCCTTGTGCCCGGCAATGTCTTCGGGGTTTACTTCCGGCACGACGAGCGGTACCTGCGGCTCCATGCGAAAGGCGCTGGAGTTGTCGATGACGACACAGCCATGCGCTACGGCCGCCGGTGCGAGTTCCTTACTGACGGAGCCGCCGGCAAACAAGCCGATATCTACACCTTTAAACGAATCGGGGCAAGCTTCTTCAACAATATACGCTTTCCCTTTAACGGTCATCGTTTTGCCGACCGAGCGCTTCGATGCAAGGAGCTTCAAATTGCTGTACGGGAAATTGCGCTCTTCAATTAAGTTTATAAATTCCTGCCCCACAGCGCCTGTAGCCCCTAGAATGGCTACAGAAGGCATTTTTGACATCATAACATGCGTCCCCCCTGATTATAAGTAATGCTCCAGCCCGAAAATCAGGCCTTTCTGTTTCGGCGCTTTTTTTACAGCCAAAATCACGCCGGGCATAAAGGATTTGCGGTCCAAGGAATCATGTCGAATCGTGAGTGTTTCCCCGTAACCGCCGAAAAGAACCTGCTGATGGGCGACATACCCGGGCAGACGTACGCTGTGTATAGGCACGGCTTCTACGACGGTGCCGCGCGCACCGGCCAAACTCTCATGAGTCTTATCGGGTGCGGGCACGGCGTCTGCAGCCTGACGGGCAGCGGCAATTTTATGAGCCGTCATAATGGCCGTCCCCGACGGCGCGTCCAATTTATTATTATGGTGGAGTTCAATTATTTCCGCATCCGGCAAGTAAGCGGCAATTTCCTCGGATACCTTCATCATCATGACGGCACCGATAGAAAAATTCGGCGCAATAAAGACACTTATTCCCTTGGCCTCTGCCAGTTTTCCCAGTTCCCCACGCTGCGCCTCCGTCAATCCCGTTGTACCGACGACCGTATGTACACCGTGGGCCATACAGGTTTTTACATTCTCAAAGACGGCTTGCGGTATGGTAAAATCGACGACTACATCCGGCTTTATTTCCTCAAGGGCGGCCGCCAGACCTTCGCGGACAGCGATACCCAAGGGACCGATGCCTGCCAGTTCGCCTATATCTTCACCTATATGTGTAATGCCGACGGCACCGACCGGTTCCGTTGCCGCATCTTCCGCAATTGCCTTCACGACCTGCAGCCCCATTCTGCCGGCCGCACCGTTTATAAGAACTCGAATCATATATGTACACCTACCCTGTATAAAATTAATTTTATTGCTATATTTTTATGATATACCGTCCGCTTGTTTCAGTCAATAAAGTTCACATTGTCTTTTACCTTATAAATTAATTCTTCCGCCGCCTGTAAACTTGTATCGGTCACGTCGTTACCGGAAAACATGCGGGCAATTTCGGCGACATGATCCGCTTTATGAAGGACGCGAGCTTTGGTGACCGTCCTCCCGTTCGTCTCTTCCTTATAAAGAAAGAAATGATTATCGCCGATAGCCGCCGTCTGCGGCAGGTGGGTAATGCAAAAAACCTGACCTGCAACACCCAGTCTGCCTATATGGGAGGCAACCTGCAAGCCCGTCTGCCCGCTGATGCCGACGTCAATTTCATCAAAAATAACTGTCTTTTCCTGCCTTTTTTCATGAAAGACCGACTTTAAAGCCAAGGCGATACGCGACACTTCGCCGCCTGAAGCAACTTCCGCCAAGGGCTTCTCCGCTTCGCCGCTGTTGGCGGAAAAGTATAAATCAACGGATGATGCACCGGCAGCCGTAATTTTATCCATCGGTTCAATGCGAAAAGAAATGCGGCTTTTCTCCAGCCCCAAATGCTGCAAGACGGCCTCTGTCTTTTCCTTGAAGAGATCCGCCCCTTCCAGGCGCGCCTGAAAGAGCTCATCTCCGACACGGCTTAATTGCGCTTCTTTTAAAGAAATTTGCTTCTGCAAGTCGGCCATTCTGTTTTCCGAATCGCTCAGCCGTTCTCTGTCTTCTCTGGCCTTTGCTTCAAAAGCTCTGATATCCGCCACTGTAAAACCGTATTTTCGCTTCAGCTTTTCAATGGCCGCCAAACGGAACTGCATCTTGTCGAGAGCCGCTTCATCGAAGTCCATGGAGTCGGCATAAGTGACAAGCTCATCATGAATGGATTCAAGCTCATAGGAAATACTTTCCGCCTTGGCCGCAAGCGGTGAAAAAACTTCATCATAAGCGGCGTTTTTCTCCAGATTGCGCTGCACGAGGGAAACGGCATCCAACATCCCCTGCTGCCGCTCTCCCCCTTCAAGAGCAAAAAGGGCTTCTCGTAAGCCCTTGGTAATATGCTCGGCATGAGAAGCACGGTGAATCTTTTCTTCCAGTTCTTCATCTTCACCGTCCTTCAAGCGGGCCTCTTCAATTTCGCTGATTTGAAAGTCCAAGATACCGAGAAGTCTGGCCTTTTCGCCTTCGTTCCGTTCCAATACGGCCGCTTCATCACACAGGGCACGCCACTCCTTATATAAGCCGTCGTATTCTTTGCGGATGCGGCGCGTTTCCGCCGTAAATCCGTCGAGAAGCCGCACGTGACGTGTCTTGTCAAAAATAAGGCGGCTGTCATACTGGCCGTGAATATCGAGAAGAAGAAGTCCCAAACGACGGACAACGGCCAGCGGCACAATAGTTCCGTTCACAAGGACGGAACCTCTGCCGCTGCGGTAGAAGCACCGTGAAATGACGAGTTCTCCCTCTTCCGCCTCAATATGAAGCTCTCCCAGGAACGAACGTATGCACTCATCGTCATCAGGCAAAAAAAACGCGCCTTCAACGAGAAACGCTTCCGCTCCGTTACGGACGAAAGACGCTGATGCGCGTTTTCCTGCAAGCATGCCGATAGCATCGAGCAAAATGGATTTCCCCGCTCCCGTTTCCCCCGTAAAGACGGTAACGCCGGCAGAAAAGTCTAAATGTAATTCTTCAATTAAGGCAAAATTCTTTATGTGCAATGATTGCAGCATTCTTTATTCCTTCATGAGGGATACGATTAATTTTACAAGACGCGGCACACTGTCCGCATTATTCGTAATAATCAGGATGGTATCGTCGCCGGCAACGGTACCGATGACGTTTTCCCACTTCGCATGATCCACGGCGGAAGCAACCATATTGGCCGAGCCGGGAATCGTATGGATGACAATTTGATTAAGACACGAATCGACGCGCACGATAGAGTCCTGAAACAGGCGTGCCATACGGTTTTTAGACATGAGCATGTTCTGTTCCGGCGATAAAGCATATCGGTAGTGGCCGTCACTGGTCGGCACTTTGATCAGCATTAACTCCTTAATGTCTCTCGATACGGTAGCCTGCGTAACTTCAATCCCTTCTTCCTGCAAGGCTTTTGCTAATTCTTCCTGCGTTTCGATAGGCCGAGATTGAACAATTTCTTTGATCTTGGTGTAACGGAATCTTTTCATGGCTGCCCTCTCTTTTGAATAACAAACAATACCGGCGGTTCATGGGCCTGATTGACAGGCTGCCAGCATGACACGTCAAACTCCGTTTGCCTTAAGGTCCGCAAAAATTCGGCAAGTTCCGCTTTCTCTCTTGCCCCGTCCGGAGTCCCCGGGTATGCTGTTATCATAATTATCCCATTTGCAGAAACTTTATGCAAGCACAAATCGACAGCTTTCAATGTAGTTGCACTATCCGTATGTATGGCATGGTTTCCGCCGGGTAAATAACCTAAATTGAATAATACAAGATCCGGATTTTCTTTTATTTGAGCCAGTAACATTTCATGTGAACCGTGTCGTACAAAAATGCGTTTATGTGCAAGGCCCCGTTCATACAGAAGCGCCGTCGTTGCCGCAACGGCCTCCTCTTGTATATCAAAAGCATATAAAACGGCCGTATCCTTCATGCATGCCGCGAGAAACACCGTATCATGACCGTTGCCGCAGGTCATATCGACGAGCGTGTCCGCACCGCCTATATGGGGCTGCACCAGGGCATGGCAAACGGCAACGGCATTGCGCAGCGAATAAGCATCCACCTTACTCGGCTCCCCTCATTTTCTTAAAGAGATTGGCATAAAAGTAACCCTTATCAAAACGGATAAGCCGCAGTGTTTCCGCCGCCTTCCTCACGTGCAGCGTCATATCGGCGGCAAACTCGCAATCCGTCATGCCGTCGATGGAAATACGTACGACATTGCGACTGTCGCCGACAGTAAAGCTCAGCTCGTCTTCGTCACTGATAACAATGGGCATTTTTAAGAGCAGGTGGGGGCACAAAGGTGTCACCATCATACCTTTAACATGAGGCGGCACAATGGGTCCGCCTGCAGAAAAGGTATATCCCGTACTGCCTGTCGGAGTAGCGACGACGATGCCGTCTCCCGGATATTGCTGTACAAAGCAGCCGTTGATGCTCATATCGACGCGTACCAGTTTGCCTACATTACCGTGACTGATAACGACATCATTCAAGGCGGCAGGCAAGGACTGTACCATACCGTCGGCATAGACGAGCTCACTCTTGAGCATAATCCTCTTTTCCATAAAGTATCTGCCTGCAAGAATATCTTCAAAGCGTTTTTCCAACTCTTCCCCTTCCACTTCATAGAGAAAGCCGAGAGAACCGAGATTGATGCCGCACACGGCAATATGATGAGCCGCGAATTTTCGCGCCGACTTTAAAATCGTGCCGTCGCCGCCGAGAACGAAGGCCACGTCAATACATTCATAAATAGTATCATCCCTGCGGAGCCGCTCTTGTTCGACATCCGCATAAACGGCCTCTGCCGCCATGCTTTCGCAGTAGGCCAAATAATAATCACAACCATGTTTACGGCACAGCTTCATAATTCGTTGAGCCAGTGCCGTACTGCCTTCCTTTACTAAATTCGGAAAAATACCGATGCGCATTTATTTCACCTACATTTCGTGAGATGCCGCAACAACTTCGGCAATCACATCTTCCGTGACGGCATTGGCAAGAACACCGTTTTTGCGGCAATATAACAAATATTCCACGTTGCCGTCAGCTCCCTTTACGGGCGAAAAGGTCAATCCTGCCGGCGCCAGGCCGGCGGCGGCAATACCTGCCGTAACGCGGGAAACCACTTCTCTATGCACGGCAATATCGCGCACAATGCCGCCTTTGCCGACAGCCGCCTTTCCCGCTTCAAACTGCGGCTTTATAAGCACAACCGCCTCGCCGCCGTCTTTTAGAAGGGGCACGACGGCATCCATAATTTTGAGCAGCGAGATAAAGGACACGTCAATGGAAATAAAATCGACAGGCCCGCCTATGTCTTCGGGGGCGACATAGCGAATATTGGTCCGCTCCAAATTGACGACGCGTTCATCGGTCCTGAGCTTCCACGCCAATTGACCGTACCCGACGTCAACGGCAATGACATGAGCCGCCCCGTTTTGCAAAGCGCAGTCCGTAAAACCGCCGGTCGACGCGCCGATATCCATCATAGTACGGCCCGTCAGGTTGACGGAAAATACGTGCAACGCTTTTTCCAGCTTCAAACCGCCCCTCCCCACATAAGGCAGAGCGTTGCCCTTGACCTCAATCTGCGCATATCTGTCTATTTTGGTTCCTGCCTTGTCGACACGTACACCCTTGACGAAAACCGTTCCGGCCATGACGGCGGCCTTTGCTTTTTCGCGGCTTTCAAAAAGGCCCCGCTCCGTCAGCAGCACATCCAGCCTTTCTTTTTCTTTCATGTGCGCCCCTTTATTCCACCCGCTCGCTCAGGTATACGGCGAGATCTCGTAAAAACCGGGCTTTATCGTCAAATCCGTCCAGTGCCGCCAATGCCTTCTGTGTGGCGGCGGCTGCCTGTTCTTTAGCTTCGTCCAAGGATAATAAGGTTACATACGTAGCCTTATTATTTTTTTCGTCACTGCCGACGGGCTTGCCCATAAGAGCTTCATCACCGACTGCATCTAAAATATCGTCCGTAATTTGAAAAGCAAGGCCCATGCTTTCGGCATATACACCTAAAGCGGCACGCGCACGGTCATCGGCACCTCCGAGCAGAGCCGCCATCTCAACGAGAGCTGAAAAAATAATGCCCGTCTTGCTTTTGTGGAGCAGCCGCAAGCCCGAAAGGCCGATGTCAAGATTTCCTTCTGCCGCAAGGTCGAAGGCCTGTCCGCCGACCATACCGGCCGGCCCGGCCGCATGCGCAAATATGCGAATGCATTGAAGGACTGTCGCCGGCTCCGCATCCGGCTGCGCCGCCATCAGCTCGAAGGCATAGGTCAGGAGGCCGTCGCCGGCAAGTATGGCCACTCCTTCACCGTAGACCTTATGATTGGTCGGTTTACCGCGACGGTAGTCATCATCATCCATGGCCGGCAGATCGTCGTGGATGAGCGAATAGGAATGAACGCACTCCAAAGCGCAAGCCAAATCAACATACCTGGCCGAATCCTTGCCGAGCGCTTCCAAAACGGCGAGAAATAAAATCGGCCTAATTCGTTTGCCTCCGGCGTTTAAGCTGTAGTTCATGGCTTCGTAAAGCTGCGAGAACTGCGGTACATCCGTTCGAACAAGTTCAGCTAAACGCGCATCGAGCATTTCTTTTTGGGAACGCATATATTCTTTAAAAATCATAGGTCCAATATTCCTTCTTCCATAGCATCGCCCGCCGCTTGAGACGCATTATTTTCTGCTGCCGCCGGAACAGGGCCGTCCTGTGCGTCACTAAGCTCCGCCGCCCGTTGCCGGGCGTAGTCCAGCGCGTCTTCACAAGATTTGGAAAGCTTTACGGCCTTTTCAAAAATATCCAGAGATTCTTTTAAGGTTAGAGCGGAATCATCCAAAGAGCTCACCAGCTTTTCCAAGTCCGCATAGTCCTGCTCAAAGTTTTTTAATTTATTCACCGTTTTTGCCACGACCGGTCACCTCTTTCACATCCGTTACAATTGTTCCGTCCGCCATTTCTATTGTCAGGGGCCGGTCTTTTTTCACAGCCTTCGCCGCCGTTATGACCTTGCCGTCCTGCTCCAGCCGGCCGTATCCCTTACGCAGGAGGGAAAGCGGGTTGAGCACCTCCATGCGCGCCTGTGTTTTGGCGAGCTCGCTCTCCTTCTGCAGGAATAAATAATCCAACCGCTGCTGCGACGCCGTCAGAAGATGGCGTAAATTTTCCGCCTTGGCCGCCAAAAAATCGTCGTACCGCCGCAGTTGAATACGCGCCGTCACCTGCTCCAATTCGTGCTGCAACCGCTCTATACGCAGCCTCATCGTTTCATAGACAGTCTCGGCAAGAGAAGACAATTGCAGCTCCATGTCTTCAAAGCGCGGAAAAGCCAATTCGGCAGCATGGGTCGGCGTAGCGGCCCGCACGTCGGCCGCATAATCGACGAGCGTCGTGTCCGTTTCATGTCCGACAGCCGTAATAATCGGAACTTGTGCCGCAAAAACGGCTTCCACTACACGGGCATCGTTGAAGCACCACAAATCTTCCATGGAGCCGCCGCCACGGGCAAGAATGAGTACATCCAGGGACTTATCGTTTCCCGCCGCAGTCAAATTTTTGACAAGTTCCGGCACGGCGCCTTCGCCCTGTACCGGTACGGCATAAAGAATCGGTTGAATGTAAGGATTCCGTTCGGCCCTGATTTTCTCTATATCATGGAGGACGGCGCCGGTCCGGGATGTCAATATGCCGACACGCCAGGGAAAGCGGGGCAAGGCCTTTTTACGATCCTGTGCGAAATACCCTTTCGCCGCAAGCTCCGCCTTGGTTCGCTCATATTGAGCCTGTAAATTTCCCATGCCCTGTGAAAACAGGCGCTCAATAATAAAGGATAAGGTCCCGCCCTTTTCGTAAACGTTGATCGAACCGACGACAACGACACTGTCGCCTTCACGAACGGTATTCATCATCGTCCCGGCCCGGCCGCGAAACAAGACGGCCCGAATGGACGCGCCGTCATCACGAATATTCATGTACCAATGCCCGTTGGACGCTCGCTTGAGACCGATAATATTACCCTCCATAGCTATGCTTTGCAGCCGATAGTCGCGCTGTAAATCTTCCTTTATGCGATTGACAACGGCTGAAACACTTTCATATTTCATGTCATTCCGCCTTTATGTACTGCGCAGAGCTGCCCAAAAAGCTGCACCCGACGCATTGTCCGCACTATATCCTTTTTCCGCAGGAAGGAAGGAAAACCCTTCACGCTGCGCGTAAGCCGCAAGGGCACTGCGCAAATACGTATTTTCCATGACACCGCCTGCCGCCACAAGGAGCGATGTTTTATCGCCTTCTGTTCGCTCCAGGAGTTTACGTATGCCGCGCCAAACGGTTTTCAACGTTTCCGCGCAGAGCGGTCCCTTTTCCGTCTCTCCCGCCACAATGCGGCGCTGTATGTCCGACTCGGGGCCGGAAAAGCTGACTTCTCCATCCTTATAAAAAACGGCTGTCCCTTTGGCGGTGTCCAAAAAGTCTCTGCTTTCCATATCAACCGATTTGCCTGCCGGAAAAGGAAGCCCCAAGGCGACGCCGACACGGTCGATAAACTGGCCGGCACTGATGTCGGATGTACCGCCGATGCGCGTAATATCGAGTCCCTCCGCATCGGGAGAGACCGACAGAAAATCCGTAGTACCGCCGGAAATATGGAGTGCCCGAAAGGGTGTGTCCGTATAGCCCGTGCCGCGCAGGACCGCAAGCAAATGATTTTCCTGATGGCTGATCGTATAGAGGGGAACCCCCAAAAGAGCCGCTATAGACCGCCCGTAACCGATACCGCTTAAAAAAGCGGGCATATACGAATCCTCCCGTCGGCGCGGCTTATTCGTCGCAGCAACGGCGCGTATCGTATTGCCCGCCAATGAAGGTACCAGCTTTTCCGTTAAATCGGGAAGATTACGCACGTGCTGATAAACCATTTCCGACTGTGACAGGCCTCGCTTACCGGGCTTCACCGTAAGAAGACGGCGCTCATCGGCAACAATGCGGTACGCTCCGTCAACAAGACATAAAGAGGTCGTATAACAGCTCGTGTCAATGCCGAGAAAGACGTCCATTATGCCAAAGTCCTCGCATAGGCGCCCAATATGCCGTTGACAAACTGAGACGAACGAACGCCGCCGAATTCTTTAGCCAAGCGAACAGCTTCATTAATGATAATGGCCGGCGCCAAGGGATCCTGCGGATAGACAAATTCGCAAAAAGCCACGCGCATGACCGTCTTATCGGCCATGTTCATCCGCCCCGGTTCCCAGCCCTTGGCAAAGGAACGTATCAGCGCGTCCAGTTCGGCATGATGGAGAGACACCGTTTCTACAAGGTACTCGCAATACTTTTCCGTGTCCGCCTCGCCTTCATCACTGTCCGCTTCCGTTCGAATATCTTCAATCTCCGACAAGTTGACGGCGTTTTCATCTAATTCTTCCTCACCTATTGCCTGCGGCTCCGGCTTTCGGTCTACGATCGTTTCATCGTCGTCCGCCAAAATTTCCGTTTCTGTGAATTGAATATCCATTTCATCATGAAATTCTCGAGAAAATAAGATTTTCAACGCCCGCCGGCGTGCTCTGTGTCTGCTCACGTTGTCCTCCCGGTATCATGCCCGTGCAGGCATAACAATATCTTCAATAGTCACGTCTATTTGCATCACATCCGGATCAATCATGTCCTGAACGGCCTGCGCCGTATGATGCTGCACGGCCAGAGCCAATTCACGCAGCTTGCTGCCGTATACGGCGGCAATGCTGATTTGAACGGTAATACGACCGTCTTTTTGCCTGACTGAAAAAGAAGAGCCCTTTTCCTTTGCCACGCCTTCCGTGCCCAAGGCGGCAGTGCGGGCAATCTTCTCGATAGCCGAACGGCTGACCGTATAAGCTGTTTCTTCATGCTTATTCATTGCTCCTGCCCTCCCCTTCACGCGGCAACGCGTCTTCAAAGATAACGTCCTGCACCGTAATATGCACGGCCGTGACAGCGCATTCACACAGTGTTTCTACAGTACTCTTTACCGTTTGCTGTACTTCTACGGCCAAATCGGGAATCCGCACACCGTGACGGACAATAAGGCGCACGGTCAATTCCGCTTCCATGCCGTCAATAGCGACATCAATACCTCGGCCGCCTGCAGCCTTGCCGATTTTCTCCGTAAAAGTCGATGCCAGCATGACGACACCCGACACGGTTAAGGCGGCTTGAGCCGCAACAAAGGCAATTACTTTCGCCCCGATATGAATGCTTCCCAGTTCATTTATTTCCGTTGTTACCATAAACTCCGCTCCATGAAACAAAAAGCGATGAGATACTCATCGCTTTTTCCCGTCTCTTACTTATGCGCGCCCTGTATATTGACCTGTTCTCGTGTCGATGGTCAACACTTCGCCTTCATTAATAAACAGCGGCACCTTAACTACATAGCCTGTTTCCAAGGTAGCCGGCTTGCTGCCGCCCGTCGCCGTGTCGCCGCGCACGCCCGGATCCGTCTCGACAACGCGAAGCTCAACGGCTGCAGGCAAGTCAATGCCGATAACTTTGCCCTTAAAGAGCATAACGGAAACGGTCATTTCTTCCTTCAGGAAATTGATAGCCGTGCCGAGCGCTTCCTTATTGAGTTCAATCTGTTCATACGACTCGTTGTCCATGAAACAGTACATGCCGTCCGTTTCATAGAGATACTGCATTTGCCGGCGATCGACGCGGCCTTCCTGCACCTTTTCACCTGCGTTCCACGTACGTTCTACGACGGCACCCGTTTCAAGGTTCTTAATTTTTGCGCGGACAAAGGCGGCGCCCTTCCCGGGCTTTACATGCTGAAATTCCACTACCTGCCACACCTGGCCGTCAATTTCAATCGTTACGCCCGGTCTGAAATCATTACTTGTAATCATAACCAATCTCCTCCTATAACAGCTCCATCAGTTCTTTTGAAGTTTT
Source organism: Megasphaera coli (assembly GCF_900095855.1). Taxonomy (GTDB): domain Bacteria; phylum Bacillota; class Negativicutes; order Veillonellales; family Megasphaeraceae; genus Megasphaera; species Megasphaera massiliensis_A. The sequence continues at coordinate 1,150,037 of NZ_FMIY01000002.1, forward strand.
TGTCACTATTTCGTGTCCCGTCTTTGTTACGATAAGGGAATCTTCTATACGAACACCGTACAGGCCTTGCTTATACAATCCCGGTTCTACGGTGACAATCATATTTTCCTGCAATACTCCCTGCGCGCGCGGCGACAGAAGCGGTTCTTCGTGTATTTCGAGGCCCGTACCGTGCCCCAGAGCATGTGTAAAATACTGTGCACACTCACGGTCTTCAAAGAATTTCCGCACGATACCGTCCACTTCGCTGCATACGACTCCGGCCTTAACAGCTTCCGCTCCCAACAACTGCGCTTCCAAAACGAGTTCATAAACCTTCTTTTGCTCGTTTGAAGCCTTGCCGACGACGACGGTTCTCGTCATATCCGAATGGTAGCCGTCCCAAAGGGCGCCGAAATCAAAAGTGATGAAATCGCCTTTTTCGACGACTTTATCCGTCGCCGTGCCGTGGGGCATGGCCGACCGCTTTCCGGAGGCGACAATCGTATCGAACGACTTCCCTTCGGCGCCGCCCAAGAGCATATTGCTTTCCAACCGCGCCGCCAGTTCCCGCTCCGTTACGCCCGGTTCGATATAAGCCAAAACGTCCGCAAAGGCCTTGTCCGCTATGGCGCTCGCCTTACGCGTCGCCTCAAGCTCATACGGCTCTTTAACGGCTCTGAGAGCCGTCACGGAAAGACCTTCAAAGGATAATTCCTCTTGCGCCAGAGCCTCATAAAAGGCATGTGTCATATAATTTTTTTCATAGCCCACTACGCCGGCGCCCTCCGCCAAAAGCCCGGCTGCGGCCAGGGGCAGCCGACCGCCGTGGTTCTCAATGCGTACGGACGGATCGCATTCCTGCGCGGCCTGCTCAGTGTAACGCAAATCCGTCCAAAGGACGGCCTCCTCCGGCGTGACGACAAGTGCCCCTTCGCCGCCTGTAAAGCCGCTGAAGTAGCGTAAGTTTTCAGGCTGCAGCAAAAGGACCGATTCAACATGCCGTTCCTTTAAAAACCGGCGCAATGCCCTTATTCGCTCATCAATCATGGTATCACCTGATTTTATTCAACTAACGTCAATCATACCATAGAATAAGCGCTTTGAACAAGCTTTTACTGCCCTAAAAGGGGCAAAATCACTTCTTTATCGGCAAGCATTCTGTATGCCCCCGGAGCGAGGCTCTCGTCGAGCGCAAGAGCACCGACGGAACGGCGGTGAAGTGCCGTGACATGCAGGTCCACGGCGGCACACATACGCTTTACCTGATGAAACTTTCCTTCGCACACGGTGATTTCAAAGGTATTCTCCCTTATTTGCCGTATAGCCGCAGGCAAACACTGCAGCCCGTCGGCAAGGATGATTCCCGCCGCAAAGCGCTCGTTCAAATCGGCAGGCACGTCGCCTTCCGTTTCCGCCACGTATACTTTAGTAACGGAGTTCTTCGGCGTAATGATGTTATGCGCCCACGCGCCGTCATTGGTTAACAGTAATAATCCCGTCGTGTCCTTATCAAGTCTGCCGACCGGAAAAAGGCGAGCGGCCCTAAAGAGAGGCGGCAGCAGATCAAGGACCGTTTCGGAGCGCTTGTCCTCCGTAGCCGTAACGACACCGGCCGGCTTGTTGAGCATAAGATAATAAAACTCCCGATACTGTACAACCTCACCCCGGACGGCAACCGTGTCCGCCGCAGGATCAACCTTTACACCGCTGTCCGTACAAGCCGCGCCGTTTACGGTTACATCACCGTGCCTGCAAAGAGCTTTTATTTCCCGCCGCGTACCGTACCCGCTGTGCCCGAGGAGCTTATCGATACGCATCATACGACTGAACTCTTTCATCTACAAGCTGACCATGGACGACCATTGCTCCTGATGGCCTTCCGTGCCTTCCAGATGACGTGTCGAGTTCATGACGGTCATGACATTTTTCGTGCCGTAATAGTCAATAATATTAAAGGCCGTATTGAACTGTTGAAAGCACCAGACGCGCGTAAGCTTCAGCCCCAGCAGGCCGAAGATGAGGCAGCGAATGGTCGCACCGTGGGAAACGACGAGAACCGTGTCGCCGTCCCCGTGGTTTGCCAGAATGTCGCGAATCTTAGTCATTGCCCGCTCTTCAACCTCGGCAAAAGATTCGCCACCGCGGGCACGCATGGTGCCGTCGGATTCATAAAAGGCTTCTATTTCGCCGGGCCACTGCTCAATAATCTCGTTATACGTGTGTCCTTCCCATTCACCGAAGTTGATTTCCCTCAATTCCGCATAAGTCGTGACCGGCAACCTGTGCGGTGCGGCTACGAGCTCCGCCGTTTTTTCCGCCCGCAACAAATCGCTGCTGTACACGGCCGTAAATTGCTCGTCCTTTAAAAAATCGCCTAAGTATTTCGCCTGAACAATGCCTCTTGCGTTCAAAGGCACATCCGTCGAGCCCTGATACCACTGCTGCGCGTTACCGTCCGTTTCGCCGTGGCGGACGAGATAGAGTTTTATCATTACCATTCCTCCGACTTTTCCTATATATAAAGTATGGTACACCTTAAAACCGCAGCCGCTCCTACGAGAAGAACGGCTTCCGTAAATTCGATGACCGCCCCGTACGTATCGCCCGTCACGCCGCCGAGACGCTTACAAATATACCGATTGGCAAGCACCGTTATGATAACGGCCGCCATGAGAACGGGTATATACATGACCCCGACGAGCAACAGGGGAACAATATTGACGGCAAGGCTTTTCCGCAGGGCATGAGGCGGCGCATATTGACCGAAGGCCTTACCCAAACCTTCACTGCGGGCATAGGGAAACTTTAAAATACTGAATAAGGCTGCAAAGCGAGTTGCTGCCGGAACGGCAACGAGAAGCTGCCACGGCGAAAGGATTTCCGCCAGGCTGAAAATTTTAAAAACGGCCAAAAAGAAAAAGGCCGTAACGCCTGTCGAGCCGACGCGGCTGTCCTTGAGAATTTCGAGCATCCGCTCACGGCTGCGTCCGGAAAATATACCGTCCGCCGTATCCATAAACCCGTCCGCATGGAGCCCCCCTGTAAGGCAGTACCAGGCGGCAACTGTAAGGCCGGCCGTCAAAAGAGGTGAAAAAAGAAAGGCCGCCGTCCCGTTCAAGACTGCCAGAATACAGCCTGTGAGCGTGCCGACAAGGGGAAACCAGAGGATGGACGCGCCGAATTCAGTATCGGACCAAACGCCCCTGTCAGTCAAATGGATACGCGTCAAAAACTGCAGGGCAATTAAAAATGATTTCATAAGTGTTCTCCTGCGCGTACCTGCCGGCCTTTAATTTCCACGGCAATACCCGCCACGGTCAAATAAACGTTGTCCGCCGCAGCGGCAAAAGACTGATTGACCATCCCCGCCACGTCGCGATAAAGGCGGCTGGCCGCATCTCCCGGAACGATACCGCTTCCCACTTCGTTTGTCACGGCAATGACAACCTTCCCTGAGTCCGCCATAAGGCGCAGCATGTCCTGCACCTCCGACCGGGCAATCCGCTCAATTACGTCGCCCTGTTCATGACGCAAATCATATAATAAAGTCGCCACATATACGGTCAGGCAGTCCAAAAGAACCACGTCCGTATTGACCAATATATCCGGCAAGGCCTGCACCAAATGCCGCGGCACCTCAACTGTCCGCCAATCCGCCGGTCGACGACGGCGATGCATTTCGATACGCCGCCTCATTTCGTCATCAACGATTTCGGCCGTAGCAATATATGTTTTTTTCCCTGCCGTCTCCGCCGCCAGGGATTCGGCAAAAGCACTCTTACCGCTGCGCGCCCCGCCGGTGACAAGAATAATCCGACCTGCCATAACCGCTCCTTATTATCTATAACGGGTTTATTATATCATATACCGGAAATACTGCCGCCATAAGCCGTGAAAAACCTGCCGCGCCCTAAGGTCACAACAGGTTTTCCGCACTCTTATCAGGATTTACTGATTTCCGCTTTAATATGATAAATCTCGGGGATAATAATCTTTTCCATGCCTACCTTTATGATACCCGTATGTCCGGGCAGGCAAAATATGGGGCACTGGCGAATAATCCCTGCACCGCCGCGATAGGCCAAGGCTTCCATGCCGCAGGCGCGGCGATAGGAAAGAAATGTCAGTATGCCGTTAAACTCGGGAATGGTCTTATCAAAGAGGGGCTCCAACGTTTCCAGTGTCACGTCCCGTCTCGCCAAGCCCGTACCGCCGCTCGTAACAATCATATCTACGCTGCACACCCATTCGTGTACATACCGTAAAATAGCGTCGCCGTCATCCTTTACAATAGCATAATCCACTACCTGATGACCTGCTTTCGTGAGCAGAGACTGAATCATGAGTCCGTTTGTGTCATCCGAGTAGGTCCGACTGTTGCTTACCGTCAAAATGGCGGCTCGTAAAGGATGTTTTTCCGTTTCTTTACCGGCCAACTTCGTCACCTCCTGTCTCAGTTTCTTCTTATTTATATTATACGATAAAACGGCAGTCTGTCATACTGCTGTTCATAACTTACCGTCTCCGGCCGTTCGGCGGCCTTGCGGTTTATATAGCGACGTCCCTGTAAGAAAACGAACTTCCAGTAAACACTCACCTCTTTACATACTGAAAATTATGGATTCCATTGTATCACCGTTTTGCCTGATTCCCTCACTCGGAGAATCTAATCCTCGCTCCTTCTCCAAATACTCATCTGCTTTATCGGGAAAATAAAAAAGACTATCCCTAAAATAAGCCTTTTTACGTAAATTTCCGGTCTGCTTTAATTCCATATAAATAGCTCTGTCTATTTCCGACACATCTTGCAATGAGTCCCTTAAAATCAAAAACATAAAATATGCGTCCAGCACGAGGAGTATTAGTATTCCAACTATAGTTTTAACCGGAAATTTGAGCCAAACAGCTCGTTTAACAATGGCCAGCAACACGCTCCACCAAGCAATCACCCACAATAAAAAATACACGCAACCGGTTACGAAGCTATTACTTATCATCATATATAGTATAGGAGCCACGTTATAAACATAGTCTTCAAACATTATAAGCGCAGTAAGCGGTACATATCCCAAAACAAATTGGGTTCGTGAACTAACTCCTGCAAATGATAACAATCCTTCTGTAAGCCCTTTACTGTACTGGAGAGCACTACCAAGGCAAACCAAAAAGGTAAAATACAACAAATTACTTTGCTGTATAAAATGAGCAAGCATATTAAGCCGCTCCTATTACGTTAGAAACTTTGTTATTTTTATAGCTAAATCAATGATTATCCCTATAAAAATAATAATCACAATAAGCCGAACAAACTGTGTCTCCGTAGAATCTTTTGGAAGCGTCTTAACCCCTTCTTTTAAAATACCTTCATCCCTTAATAGAGCATATGTTCTAAAATACTAAGAGTATTTAATCGCCAAGATAACTGTAGGCAGTAAAATAATATCTTTTATCATTTTTATCCTCCACACTTTTTCAATGAATCCGATTCACACAAACTACTTTATGCGATCTTATTTTCCCGGTGTTGCCTGAAAACTATAATGCTCTATCGTATTTTGTATAGCCTGGAGCTTATTTTCATCATAAGCATCCTTCGAATACGCAATATAGTCGGTATCGGGCTCTACGGGCAGTCTTTTAATCTCTCCCGTCTTGCCGTCGTATATGAAGGGTCGATATTCATATATAGGTTGGTTTCTAAAGATATTTTCCCATGCCCGCTCCCAGTCCATAAATTCTACATATCCCGGTTGGTGCGGTATCATGCTATAAATATTATTGTATGCCATAATCATTTTATTAGAAAATTTTTCTCTTTTCACTCCTTGTAAATCCGTAATAAACGTTCCTCCGACTCCGGAAATAAAAATTTTTTCCCCTTCCTTTGCCCAACCTTCAAGGTATTCTCCTTTCTGAAACATAAAATAAGTTCTCTCTTGTGGATATGTTTTAAGCATATTGGCCTGATCAACATAAATAATACCGGTCTTTTCATAAGACAAAAGATCATTTCCATTGCTGCGAAGATTATAACCCGTAATAACTTTATTTACTTCCACAAAATTAGGGGAAATCAGATAAATATCGGTATTCACCTGCACCCAACATCCTAAATTATTGACCATAAGCGCTAACTCAGTCTTAGGTTCACTGTTTGGGATACTTGTTTGTTTAACTTTATTCTCCGAAATTTGCATAATAATTAATTCCGATTTATCTGCCCTCATAAATAATATGGTTAACTTATTATTCGTTAAGTTTATCCTTCTTATAGTTCCCGGAATATTTGTAAAAATCTTCTCTACCTCAATCTTCTTCATGTGCTTCATATCGTTAGGATCTATAAATTCAAATTTATTATTAATAATCGTTCCCGCATATACAGCCTTTGATACATCAAAAATATATTTAGTTACATCAATAAGATTTTCAAAGCCCACCACTACAGCGAAAATCAGCACTATTACTGCAAAAAGTTTTTTCCCGTTCTTCATAAAGACTCCTTAAAATAGTCGAGGTGTGCTTACAATAGCATCCTTTCAAAGTCAACTCTATTCCCCCACTCTTGTTGCCGAATTTGTTTCCTGCCGGCATGGAGCCGAGTTCCGCTACGGCCGGAATCCCACCTTGTCCGGTTTTCCGTCTCTATCGTAGTAATGGAGCAGTTCATCCGCATTCTTCATAAACAGGCGCGACAGTTCCTGCCGCTCTTCGAGCTTCTTCTTGTCGAAGATTTTCCCCAGCCGATTGAGCGAGTTGGCCGTATCTCTGTTTATCTTGGTAAGGTCAACGTCTTCCTTTGTCGTTGTAATCGTTCCCGGGGCGATGGCGGATTTCGTCGCGGTATGTACGTCCTTCTGTACACCCGGCAATACATCCGGCGTCAGGAAGACTTCCGCCTTATACCCTCTGTGCCGTGATTTATGCGGCCACCGCCGCTTATACGTATAGCTTGCCTGCGCCTTCCCGTCGTCAGGACGGCGCGACTCGTATTGATGAAGCCGCCGCCGTTTACACGGATGCCGTCGGGATTGGCCACAACGACAAAAGCCGCCCTGCCGGCCACTTCCATAAATCCGTTGAAGGCCGTAGGGCGGCCGGAGGTCACTTCGTTTACGATGACCTTGGCGGTGCCGCGATTCATATGGGGGTTACCTTCTCCTGTAACTACTGTCCTATCTATTATTTATGGACAGTATAGCACAGTTTTATGCCGATTTTTATTCGCTGTTAGCGGACAGCGCCGCTTCATTCAGCTTTAAGTCATACATATCCGCCAAGTCGCGCAAATTTTTTTCCGTCACGGTCTGTCGTTTCCCGCCCATAGCAATTATTTCACCGCAGATTTGGGCCGATTTTTCCAAAACATCCATGAGACCGAACGTGTCACCGAACGTGTCACCGCAAACAAAGGTCCCGTGATGTGCCCAAACAACAACGCGATACGAACGCATTTTTTCGAGTGTTGCCGCGGCGGCAGCTTCACTGCCCGGAATTACCCACGGTACGATGCCGATGCCTTCAGGAAAGACAATAGGATTTTCTATATCCATTTCCCAAAGTTCCCGCGTAAAGAGCGCATCGTCAAGCGGCAAAATAAAGGTTAAGGCGATCAGGTGCGCCGGATGGGCATGGTAAATGACGCGATTTCCTTCCTTACCGCCTGTACACTTCAAGGCGTGGACGGCCAGATGGGTAGGCAGCTCACTCGTCGGCTTGCCGTCTGTAAGGCCCCAAACAAGGCGGTACGCGTTGCCGGCAGCGTTAATTTCAATAATACCCGTATTTTCGGCCGGTGCAAAACGGACATTGCGCATACATTTGCCGCTTCCCGTGAGGAGAAAAAAGGAGCCGCCCAAAACCGGCACGGCCGTCCGTATAGCATTCCACGGCGCCGTATTATAAAAGCAGTCGGTGCACGCTTCTATCTCGGCGGCAGTCAGGCGATAACTTAAATTCCCGCCGTTTCGCTCATGCCAGCCGCGCGCGTCTCCGTCCGTGGCGAGGCGTATAAATTCCTGCGCAAAGGCTTGTTCTTCCAAGTTCATACAGCTTCCCCCTTTCCACCGCTCTCGCCGCCTGCCGTAAGTTTTTTCCGTAAGGTCACGCCCATGGCCAGGCAGGCGATTACGGCAAGAACGCTCAATACATACAGGGCAGAGGCGCTGCCGGCGAGCGTGCCCGCTGCCAAGTCGTCGATGTGAGCCTGTTGACCCGACACGACAACAGTAGAGACGACAGCCGTACCGACGGCACCGGCCAGTTGCTGCAGCGTATTGCAAACGGCATTGCCGTCACTTTGCCGCCGCGGTACGAGCAGGCGTACGCCGGTCGTCAAAATATTGCCGGCTGCAAAGCCCTGCCCTATTGTATAGGCAATATAAATGAGCGTAAGCGACTGTGTCGTCGATTTTTGCAAGGACAAAGCAAAGGTCACGGTTGCCAAAACGATCATAACCGTACCGAAGATGACAGGACGCCGCGGGCCGTATGCGTCGAGGACGCGGCCGCTCACCGGGGCCAGCAACGCGCCGATAAGACAACCGGGCAGCAAAATGCAGCCTGCCGCAAAGGGCGTTTCACCGTGGACGAGCTGGGAAAAGTTCGGCAAGAGAAACCCCAGTCCCAAGGTAATAAACTGGATGATGAAGAGAGCCAAGACACTGAGAGAAAAATGCCAATCGGCAAAAATATCCAAGTGAATGAGGGGCATTTCAATTCTGCCGGAACGACGGGCAAAGCAAGCGAGCAAAATAAAAAAGAGTCCAAGAAGGGTGATTATAGGCAAGCTTCCCCAGCCGTAATCACCGGCAAAGCTCACAGCAAAAATGAGAGCTGCAAAGCTTCCTCCTAAAAGAAAATACGACGGTATGTCAAAGGCCGGCCTGCTCAGCAGAGACGACTGACGAACAGCATACATGCCGCAGCAAAACGACAGGCCAAGAACAGGGAGCAAGGCGAAAAATATGGCCCGCCAGCCGAAGGTTTCCACTACCCAGCCGCCGAAGGACGGCCCTACGGCAGGCGATAGGGCGCAAATGAGCGAGGCCACGCCCATCATCATGCCCATGCGGTTAAGGGGCGCCTGCTCCAAAATGATATTGAACATAAGCGGCAAGGCGATGCCTGTGCCGATGCCCTGCAAAAGCCTGCCGACAAGAAGCACTGTAAAGGTACCTGCAAACGCGCCGAGAAGTGTACCGCCGACAAAGAGGACGCTTGCCGTGAAAAAGAGGCGTTTCATGACAAAGCGGGCCTTCAAAAAAGCCGACAAGGGGATGATGACGGCAAGCATGAGGAGATACCCTGTCGTAACCCACTGAACGGCAGATATATTAAGAGAAAATTCCCTCATGAGCGTCGGAAAAGTAACATTCATGGCCGTCTCAATGACAATACCTGTAAAAGACATGAGACCCGTTGCCAATATGGATAAAAACAGTTTACCGTCAATGCGCCGTTCAAAGCGACCATTGTCAGTCATACGCCTGCTCCTTTCGGTATCGTAAAAAGACACATAAATAATACTGCTTCCCTACTATACTAAAGAAAAAGGGGGCTTTCAAGTCCGGTTCCTTTTGCTCGGAAGAAAACTTTTCTATATTGACAATCCCCGCTCCCATGTCTATAATTAACGACAAGATAATTTCACATGCATTTATCCAGAGTGGCGGAGGGACTGGCCCTATGAAACCCGGCAACCGTTAACACGGTGCTAATTCCTGCGGAGATTTCCGAGAGATAAACCCGTTTAATCCCTTTTCTCTCGGAAAGGGATTTTTTAATGGATATTTTGCCTGGATTATCATTTTCGCAAAGGAGGATTTACTCATGCATTCATTTAAAAAACTCACCTTACTTGCCGGCGCGGCGCTTATTTCCGTGACGGCGCTGCTTGCCGGCTGCGGCACATCCACGCCTGCAGGCGGCACGGAAGCGACGAAAAATACGGTCGTCACCGTAGCGGCAACGCCTGTCCCGCACGGCGAAATACTCAATGAAATTAAACCTCTCCTGGCCAAAGAAGGCATAGATCTGAAGATTATCGAATTTACGGACTATGTCAAGCCGAACCTGGCCTTGGCCGACAAGGAAGTGGACGCGACTTTCCACCAACATATCCCTTTCCTGGATAAATTTAATGCCGAACACGGGACAAAACTGATTTCAGCCGCAAAAATTCATGTTGAGCCCATGGGCGTGTACTCGCACAAAGTCAAAGATCTGAATTCCCTTGCGAACGGCGCGAAAGTGGCCATTCCGAATGATCCGTCCAACGGCGGCAGAGCACTTCTCATCCTGCAAAGCGCCGGCCTCATCTCCTTGAAAGACGGCGGCAACGTATCAAGCACAGTTCAGGACATCGTCAAGAATGACAAAAACCTGCAATTCGTCGAATTGGAAGCCGCACAGGTTCCCCGTTCCTTAGATGACACGGATATTGCCGTCATCAATACGAATTTCGCTTTAGAAGCAGGACTCAATCCCTTAAAAGATGCCCTCTTCCTGGAAGCGAAAGACTCGCCGTACGCCAATATTCTCGCCATCCGTGAAGGTGACGAATCGCGGCCGGAAATTCAAAAACTCGTTAAGGCTCTCCAATCTCCGGAAGTAAAGAAATTTATTGAAGACAAGTATAAAGGAGCCATCTTACCGAGTTTTTAACCGCTCATCCGCAAGATCACATAAGAAAGCCGCAGCAAATGTCGCTGCGGCTTTCTCTATTACGGCAGACGCCTTATTTCTGCGCCTGTTCCAAATCCTTATTTACTGCTTCTATAAACTGATTGTAGTTGATCGTCGCGCCGGAAATAGCGTCGACCTTGCTGAGATCCTGTTTCTTCAGCAGTTCGTCCACATATTGGCTCTGCGCCCGGTAAGCGACTTGCGCTTTTTTGGCATTCGTCGGATCCTTGTCTTTGCCGTAGTCGGAAGTCTTGACGGTCGTGCCGTCCTTGTCGATGCCCTTATAGTCGACGGCCGTAATCTTGTGATCCGCAATGGTCAAGGTAATGACAGCTTTGCCGTGTACCTTGTCCATAGAGCTTTCTGCCGTATACGTACCGTCTTTTACCTTGCTCATGTCGACAGTCATTGCCTGAGCGGGCTGTTCCTGCGGCGCTTCATCCTTATTGTCGTCGCTGCCGCAGCCGGACAACAACTGTACTGCCGCAAAAGCGGCAAAAAGAAGTATGGCGTATTTGCGTATTTTCATATTTCTTCACTTTACTCCTTCTCAACTATGTGTCCGTGTTCAATAATAACGCACCGCTGAGCTTCGGCACCGACTTCAGGCGAGTGCGTTACTGTAATAATCGTATGACCTTCATCATGAAGCTCGCGGAAAATCTTCATAACCAGGTTCTGGTTCGCTTCGTCCAAATTCCCTGTCGGTTCATCGGCCAAGAGAACAACCGGATAGTTGATGAGCGCTCTGGCAATGCAGACACGCTGCTGTTCGCCGCCGGAAAGCTGACTCGGCAAGTGGTCCGCTCTGTCCTTGAGCCCGACGCGTTCCATCATTTCCATCGCTTCTTTTTTATCGGGCATACTGTGATAGTACTGCGCTACCATGACATTCTCCACGGCTGTCAAGTAAGGAATCAAGTGGAACTGCTGGAAGACCATGCCGATTTTGCTGCGCCGCATTTCCGTCAAATCCGTGTCGGAAATATTGCGCAAATCAATTCCGTCGAGAACTACGGAACCGCTCGTGGCATGGTCCATACAACCGATAATGTTCATCAGCGTCGTCTTGCCGGAGCCGGACGGGCCCATGATGGCAACCCATTCACCTTTTTCGACGGACATATTAATATGCTGCAAAGCCATAACTTTGCCGTTATAGGCCATTGATACGTCTTTTAATTCCAATAAGCTCATGAAAATCCTCCTTATTCGCCGCGCAATACGATTGCCGGATCAACGCTTGTCGCAATACGTACGGGCACGAGGCTGGCGGCGCCCGTAACCACGATGGACAAGACAATGGATATAATCACGACGGACGGCGAGAATGAAATAGTGCGGCTGAATACATTCATACTGACACTCTGGGCAAAAACATAACCGAAGGCACTGCCCAAAATGCCGCCGAAGGCACCGAGAACGCACCCTTCGCCGAAGAACTCAAGAACAATATTCTTGTTGCTCGCACCGATAGCCTTCTTCAAACCGATTTCTTTACGTCGTTCCGTAACGACAGCCATCATCGTCGTCGTAACGCAAATCATGGTCAGCAAGAGGACGACAACCGTAACGAGGAGCATGAGAACCTGCAACTTGCTGAGCACATTCCATTCGGAACGGGCAATTTGCTGTACAAGCTGCGGCTGAACAGCCGGGTCTTCTTTTTGCAGCATGGTCTTAATATTGTCCAGCTTGGTGCCGTCGGCAACGATACTGATTTGACCTAAGCTGATTTTATTCGGCTTTTGCGTCAAGTCCTGCATTTCATCCAAATTAATGAAGGCGAATTGTTCTTCCTTGCTGCCCGTGCTGGCAATGCCTGTTACCTTAAAAGGACGGACGGCCTTGCCTTCACCGGCGCTGATGCTGACGTTCTGTCCGATGAGCTTGTCCGGATCCCGGGAGATTTTTTTCGCCAGCTCCGCGCCGAGCAATACTTCACGAGCGCCTTCTTTCGGCCATTCGCCGCGTACCTGCCAGTACGAGCTGACCTCCCGGAGAGACTTGAAGTCCGTCCCCGCCGTCGTGACGGGCTGTTTGTTTACTTCAAGCGTATCGTAGAGATAAGGCGTAATGCCGACAATTTCATTACCGGAGAGCAAGGTACGCACCTTATCGAGCTCACCCTTGTCGTATGTCGCTTCATCCCCGTTCGGCAGGATGAGGAGATTTGCACCGTAAGCACGGAATTCACGCCCCATCTGCTGCGGCACTTCACGATATACCGTAATCATGCCGGAAATAATCGTCGCGCCGACGGCTACGGCCAACAGAGCGACAAGCATACGCGTGTGTCTGCGCAGCAGGGCGTGTATAACCATTGTAAAAAACATTTTATATTTTTTTATCATACATATCACCTGCCATGAAGAACACTTGCCGGCTGCAACGAAAGTAAGGTCCGTATAGCCGGCAGACTGCCCAGTAATAATACGAGAACCATGAGTCCCCCGACGATGGGGATGACGACAAGGTTATTGGCAATTGCCGAACCGAATACGGTATAGCCGATAATCTGTGCCAAACCGAGACCGCCGAAGTAACCGACAATTCCGCCCATAATACCGGCAATCAAGGTTTCCGTCAAAATCATAACTATAACTTCATAATTCATAGCACCCAGGGCCTTCATGAGACCGATTTCCCGACTCCGCTCCATAACGTTGGCACTGACCAGGTTCGATACGCCCAACGCCGCGCTGAGAAGACTCAAGATGGTGATGAGCAGCATGAGAAGCTGCGTCTTATCGAGAATTTTGCCTTCCGATTCGGCAATCTGACGTACGGGACGGGCCGACGAGTTTTGTACGACTTCTTCAATTTGGAAAGCAATGGAGCTTACATAAGCAGTGCAGTACCAAATTTCGCGTTCCGACTGAGACAACCGTTCCGGATTGGCTGCCGCCTTGCGGGCCAAGTCGTTTTCCGGTGTCGTAATGGCGCTTACTTCAATTTCACTTACCTTGCCGGGCAGTCCGAGCGCCTGTTGCACCACGGGAAGGCTCGCCAGGATTTCGTTGTCTTCCGCGCCGCCGCCGGCAACAATGCCGGTTACGACAAAAGAGCCTTGCGTACCGTCAACCTTTTGATAGGCTACGGTATCGCCGACCTTCACTTGCAGCGTTTCCGCCAGTTTCTGACCGACCAGGACCTGCTGCGTCCCGTCCTTCGGCCATTGGCCGTCAATTTGCCACCAGGACTTCATCATTTCTACACCCGTGTCGAATTCTTCACCCGTCGGCAGGGACATGTGATAGTTGAACCACGTACCCGTAAGGTTTACGGACCTGTCCTTAACCGTTACGGTACCGTTCAACGTCGGCGCAAAGGCGACTATATTATTGGTCCAGAAAATCGTCTTGATTTTTCCCAAATCTTCTTCTTTTAAATACTCCCTGTGCCCGCTTTCACTGTTGACGCCGTAGACGTCATTGAGCAGCGATGCGTTTTTCGGCGCAACCGTAATGTTGGCGCCGAAGGCTTTCAATTCCTGATTTACCTTATTGCCCACGTCGAACATAACGTTCAACATGGCAGCCGCCAAGGACACCCCCAGAGCAACCGTAAGGGCGATCAGCAAGAATCGGCCGCGCTGCCGTATGAGGGCACCTTTTACCATGAGCCAAAACATACCGTCACCCCTCCTTAGCGGAATATCTTACGCTGCGCTTCCAGCTCATTTGCGTCTACGATGAGCTGTCCGCCTTCAATAGTGTATTTAATAGGAATCGGGTTGCAGCCGCCCTTCGTTCCGATAGTCGCCTTGTTCATGACGACATCGCAAAGTTTGCAAACAACCTGTCCGTCTCTTTCGTAATAACCGGTAGCGCCGCAAATTTCACAAGCATCAAGACCGACACCGTAAGCGGAGCCTCCCTTGAGGATGACGATAAAACGCACGCCTTCACCGCCGGACGCTCTGTACGAATAGCGGTGCAAATGACCGTCCGCGAATTGGTCCAGACCGATGGAAATCTTGCCGTTTGTAGCACTCACCTGCACGGCCGGCACGATTTCTTCCTTTTGGTTGGCATAAGACCAACCGAAAGAGGAAAAGCAGGCCATGGCGACAAGGCAAATAACCGTCCCTACGCCCCAACGGCGTTTAGCCTTGGCAACGGACAGAATCTTGCGATACTGCGCCGGGTTCGAACCTTCCGGCCGTTCCGGCTTCGGCTGCGAAAACAGTGTCAGCGGCACGAAGAGAAGGGCCGCATAAATAACAAATGTCAACATTTCCTGATGATTAATAATGGGCGCCATGATCTTAATCAACGACGCGCTCGGCAAAAACTGCCGCGCCATGGCAATGCGCAGAATGTAAATGACCTGTTCAATAAAAAGCGCAACAATTTGGATGGTAAACACAAAAATAAGTCGCTTATAATTGAGGGCTGCCGCCGCTTTATACGTAATAACGGAGCTGATGACGGAGAAGAAAAGTCCGCAAACGAAACCGAGTATTTTAATAAAGAAATCAACAGTAAAATACTTTCCCGTCGCACCGATAAAAGCCGTATACGGCATAAGCCACAATTCCATACCGTGGAAAAGAATAAACATAATCGCCAAGATAAAAGCACTCATCGTGACGACTTTATTGACTTTTTCCGATAAATTTTTGGCAAAGAAAAGCATTGCCAAAAGAACGAACTCCGCGGCAAAAGCAATGACGATGGTCAACGCTTCAAACCCCTCGCGGGTGATGGCATTACGTGTGCCGACTTTGACGACCACGAAGAACAGAGACAACCAAAACCCCACGTAAAGAGCCCGTTTTAATGTATTTTTATATTCCGGCAAAGCCAGACGTAGAAAGATGGCCAACAAAATCCCCAAGGGGACTGCCAAAGTTACGCCCTGTACCATGGCGGGAATAAACTGCAAGAGAAATGCCTGTAACATGCTGTACTCCTTTACATAGGAATAAAGTCCCGTCGATAACCGTAAAAGTATATACCGTTACGGCTTGGCGACAGGACTTTTCCTCTAGGTTGAACTGACTTGCAATTAATTACCAGTTACGGGGAACGTAGTTGAATGTCCAGTGGAGAACAACCGGTTCATTCCAGAAACGACCTGTAACGCCCGTTTCTTTGTCGACGTGCAAACCGTAATTCATACGATACGGGCTGTCGATCGTGAATTCGCAATCATACGTGCCTGCGCCGAGCATCTTCAAGTTGGCACCGTAGTGCGGGCCGTCGTCAGCGTTCATGGGCATGAATACACCTTCCATCGTTTCGCCTGTTTCCTGTTTTGTGAATTTGTAGTGGACAGTCAGGTAAGGAATCCATTCGCCGACACCGAAGCCCGTATCGTTACCTTCTGTCGCGTGGATATCCGTTTCCATGTGGATATCCGCCTTGTCCGGGCTGAGCATAACACCGGTCGGCACCATTTCCACCGGCTGGAAATATACGAGAGCAACGTTAAAGTGCTGATCCTTTACTTCCTGTTCTTCACCGATCGGATATTCCTCAAAAGCCTGTGTCGGCTGACCGCCGAATACCGCGCAGGAACCTGCCAAAGCGCATACGGCCAAAGCTACCTTTAACTTCTTGAACTTAGATCCCATCATAATAACACTCTCCTTTATAAATTATTAGCAGTTTCATCGCCTTTGCGACTTTTTCTGCTTCTATAATAAACCATACCGATAGCCAACAAGATCATGATCCCCTGGGCACCGAGCGTCTCTACAGTCGGATAAATTCCCAAATAGTCGATCGTCGGCACAGGCACCGACTCAATAACCGTCTGCGCGATAACGCCGGCTTCCTGGAGCTCGGAAATGCCGCCACCGGCAAAGCTTATTGCCAATAAATACATCAACACGCTGGTAAAGATAAAAAACGGGCGTAAGGGGATGGACAAAATCCCTTTTTGCATGAGCAGGAAAAGGATGGCCAATACTACGCAGCCTGCGCCGAATCCCCCCCAAATCAAATGCGTGTCGGTGGACGAGTTGTTAAATAAAGCCTGGTAGAAGAGGATGACTTCCGCGCCTTCACGATACACGGCAAGGAACGCAGCCATGCCCAAGGCTCTGGCACGCCCCGTCGTCATGGAGTTTTCAATCATGCCTTCAATATACTTTTTCCAGACATTCTTATCGGACTTCACGCCGAGCCAGGCACTCGTGAAGAAGAGGACGACGACCGCAACAAGGGCCGTAACGCCTTCGATCAACTCGCGGCTCGCACCGACACCGGCTTCTTCCGAAATGATCGCACTGAAAATATAAGCCGTAATAAAGCTGGCTACAATAGCCGCCAAGGAATAATTGTATACCGTCTTCAAATACTTTCCGTTTCCCGACTTGCGCAGATACGCGATAATAGCCAGGAGAACAAGCATGGCTTCAATACCTTCACGCAAAAGAATGAGGAAGGCCGGGCCGAAAGTCGCCCAACCGCCGGTAGATGCACCTGTCCCTTCAAGCTTTTTCACATCGTCCGTAACCATTTGATTCAGCTTATCCGCCTCAGCCCGAACCTGTTCGCCGTTGTTCGGCTCACTCATGACTTTTTTCAGCTTGCTGAACTGGTATTCCGTCAAAGCCGCATCCTTTGCGGCGACGCTTGAACGAATGGCAGGTTCCAAACCGTCTTTTTCGTAAATTCCGTAATACGCATTGCTAACAGCCGTTTTTGCACCGTTCGAGTCACCGGAATTATATATATTTACGGCATTATCAATTGCCTGTGTTACCTTTTCACCGACCTGACTCCACCGCGGTGCGGCTTGTGAATTCGGTACGGCAACGAAAAGCATCAGGACTGCCGCCGTCATAACTAACCACTTGCGTAATTTCATGATTTTCTCCCCTTATTATTCCTTTTCCAGCTTAGGCGGTTGATTGAACGGAATGCTGATATTCTTGTACGTTTCAATGGCATTACCGTTTTCGTCCGTAGCCGGTTTGAACAACCACTGGCTTGCGTATTCGGCCGCCAGCTTATTGATCTTGTCCATTTCCGGATTTTTCCTGTCCCTGACCGGAGTCATCAGCTTGGTTTTCTTAACGGTCCCGTCCTCTTTGATAAGGGACTGTACCGTAATGTACCCTTTAAATTTAACGATGCCTTTAGGCGGATATACGGGCTTCAGTGTAATGGGCGGGTTGCCCTTGCCCTGTTTCTTTTTACCGCCTTTTTCCCCTTTATTGCCGGCTTGGTTGCCGTCGTCTTTTTTCGTTTCCTTTTCGCCTGCATCTTTCTTCTCGGCAATGGCATTATACGGATCCTTGGCCGTAACGGGCGAGGTTATATTTTCCTGCACCGGTACGGGTGTTTGCGGTTCCGGCTGCTGCTGCGGCGGTTCTTCTTCCGGCTGCTGCTCTTCCTCTTGCTGCTCGTCACCGCTGCCGTCGCCGTTATCAGCCGAACCGTCGCCGGACGAATATTCGACCGTCGGTTCCGGCGGTTTCTCGTCGACCGCGTCAATCCAAGGAATGAGGAAGCCGAAAATACCGATAACGACAATATGCAGTGCCAAGGCAATAACAATCGCCTGTCTCCATCGTAACGAAAATTTCATTCTTTATCCGCCCACCTTACTGTTTATCCACGGAAATAGAAATGTGCTCTACTCCTGCCTCTTTCAGTGTATCCAAGGCGTAGGCAATATTCTCATACGGGGCCTTACGGTCGCCGCGAATGACAAATACGGCGTCCGGATCCTCTTTAACCTTGGCCCTTATTTTTTCTTCAAAATCGACGCTCTTCTTCGTCTCCTGCTCATAGAGAACATCGCCCTTCTCCGTAACCGTAATCATGACGGTATGCGGCTTCATGTCGTTTTCGGCCGATGCACCGGCCGGTAAGTTGACGCGAATAGCATTGGCCTGAATCATGGAAATACTGCTGATCATGAAAAAGACCAACAGAAAGAGCATAATATCAATCATTGGAATGATAATAACCGCAGGTTGCGTTATAATCCTGTAATTTCGTCTCATCGTTCTTCTCCGGCCTTCCCGGTTGCAGCCAAAATGACGGCGGACGCCTTATCCAAAGCAGATAAAATTTCATCCAACCGCTGCGCTAAAAACGTATGAATAACCAAGGCCATAATAGCTACGCACAAGCCCGTCGCCGTGGCAATCAGCGCTTCACCGATACCGCCCGTAATGGCAAGCGGTTCGCCGGCCTGCATACTGAAGACATTGAACGACGAAATCATGCCGGAGATGGTACCCAACAAGCCGAGGAGCGGCGAAAGGGTAACGATCATCCCTAAGTAATTGAGGTATGCCCGCAAGTGCGTGGCCACTTCGTTATATGCAGTATCCAAAGCCAAATTGACGTCTTCACCGCGCAGTGCGGCCTTTAATCCGGCAGCGGTCAGGAAGGTCACGGCATTTTCGTGTTCTTCACAGTCTTCCAACGTCGATTCCCAACCGTTGTTGCGCAGTGCAATAGGCAACCGCGCCAGAAATTGAGTCAACCCTTCACTCATATGCCGGTAAAAAAGAAACCGCTCCACGCCGATGGATACGACGCAAAACGAGCAAAATACCAACACATACATGACGGCACCGCCCTTTTCAAAGAGTTCCAAGCCGTTCAATGTATCATCCCCCTCTGTCATCTGTAAAAGACAACATATTTCAGTAAATATATCGTGATTTTTCGCGATTAATAATAACATGAAAGTAATTGTCATTATCCCGAATTGCACACATAGTATAGCAAAGTAAATTTTATTTTGTCAAATTTACCGACTTATAGATAATGCCGTTTAGTTATCTATTTTATGCCGTTTTTTGTAAATTCTTCAAACCTTGCGAAGAATGAACGGACCGTCTTTTCTTTTTTATTAAAGAGCGATGCTCGTCATCGCACCTGAATGTCCCGTTTGACAGGCCTTTTCGGCAATTCTATAATAAATTTACATAACATTGATTTATATATAAGGAATCGCACCATGCTTTCAGAAAAAAATACTTCCTTCAAAGACAGCCACTCCATATTGTACAGGCTCTGTTTAGTCGGTCTGGCCTGTCTTATAATCGCCGCATGCGCAGGCTTTTACGCAAAAATGCCGAAGCTCCTGCCGCCCGCCGCCGTCGACGCTCTGGCAGGACCGACGAGGAGCAGCCGATGAGAACATTTTTCCGACTGATCGCTACGGCCGTACTCATTCTTTTCATCCTGCACGGCATCCTCGGTGCCACATCCATGACCGGCCTCAGCAACATCGACATCTACCCGCTCACAGTAGCTTTTCTCGTCCTCTTGGGCGCACATATCCTGTGCAGCCTGCACTATGTGGCCCAATCGCTGACACAGACCAAACGGCACTACTTCCGTTTGAACCGCAACCTGTGGATTCGCCGCTTCAGCGGCCTTGCCGTCCTTATCCTGGCCTTGTGCCACGCCTATTTGTTCCGTTTTTTGCCGAATTTGGACCTGGACACGAAGACTTTTATCTTTACGGCGATTAACGTTCTCCTCTTGTCGGCGACATACATACACATTCGTTACAATGTGGATGCTTACATTATTTCGCGCGGTGCCGAACACTACCGTAAACGGGCCGTTGATTTGCTCGTCTTTTTGACGGTTTTTTTTATCTATTTTCTCTTGGCCAATTTCTATTTTTACTTCCAATAAATAAGGACGATGAATCCATTGCAAACAGTCATTCTCGGTGCCGGCATTGCCGGCATGAGCGCGGCCCTGCATTTGGCACGCCGCCATATACGGACCATTATTGTCGCACCCGTCCCGTCCGTGCGCAGCCAGTCGGTCATGGCCGAAGGCGGAATCAACGCTGCCTTGGGGCCCGACGACAGTGCGGAGCTCCATTTCCGCGACACATGGAACAGCGGCTGCCGTCTGGCCGATCAAGAAGCAGTATACCACCTCACGCGGCGTGCGCCTGAAGTCATTAAAGAGCTTGTCGATTTGGGCATGGCCTTTACGCTCGATAAGGACGGCAAACCGGCCTTGCGCCCCTTCGGCGGCCAAAGTGTCAACAGGACGGCCCATGCCGACTCGACGACGGGCAAACAAATTGTAACGGCCCTCATTTACGAGCTGCGCCGTCATGAGGCGGAAGGTCTGATTAAACGGCTGACGGGCTGGCAGTTTCTCGATTTGGAAATTCATGATGACGCGGTCTGCTGCCTGCATCTATACAATCGCCGCACAAAAGAATCCGCCCGCATTCCCTGCAGCCAAGTCATTTCCGCGGCCGGCGGTCTGAACGGGCTGTTCGGGAATACGACGGGCTCCGTCGTCAACACGGGCGACGTGTCGGCACGGCTTTTCACGCGCGGTGTCACCTTTGCCAACGGCGAGCTCGTCCAGTACCATCCGACCACCTTCCGGCGTCCCGGCAAAAATATGCTCATTTCCGAGGCGGTCCGCGGTGCCGGCGGCCGCTTGTTTACGGAACTGAACGGCAAGCGGATCTATTTTATGGAAGAAAAATTCGGTCCCAAGGGAAACTTAAAGCCCCGTGATGTCGTTTCTAAAGAGGAGTATCACGTCGTCCACGACTTGGGCGGCCATATTTACCTCGACGCTACGGGCATTCCCGCATCCGTCTTCACGGCATCCCTGTCCGGCTTTGCCCACGACTGCCGCGAATATTTTAATATAGACCCGCAAACGACGCCCTTACCTGTTCTCTACGGCATCCATTATTTCATGGGCGGCATCCATGTGGACTTGCACCATCGCACCAATATACACGGTCTTTACAGTGCCGGCGAAAATGCCTGCCAGTATCACGGCGCCAACCGCTTGGGCGGTAATTCCCTCCTCGGCGCGTACTTCGGCGGCCTCGTCGCGGCGGAAAGCGTTGCGGCCGTCGTATTGCCGGAAGACTGCGGCAATACGGACATAACCGTCTTCACGGCACCGGCAGACGTTGTGGCGACGTACGGCAACAAAAAGAACCGCCCCGGCAGTTACGCTCATGCCGTCAGTGAACTCCAAGCCCTTATGCAAAAGAGCATGGCCATTTCCCGCGATGAAGAGGGACTGCTGCAGGGTCTTGCCGCAGTTCGCGCCTTGCAGCGCCGCATAGCCGACACATATGACCCGGAAGCGGCATATGACGAAAACACGCTCCTGCCTCATCGGCTCATCCTGGCGGAAGCCATAATGCTCGGTGCCTTGGAGCGAAAGGAAAGCCGCGGCGCCCACAATCGCAGCGATTATCCGCAAACGAACGAAGTCTATGAAAAGACGCACATATATACGTATAAAGATGACAGAATTTCATTATCCTGGCAAAAGGAAAACCCATGATAACTTTATATATTAAGCGGCAACGGTCGGCAGCCGGCAAGGCCTATACGGAAACGTTTACATACGACGGCGCGGACACGATCACAGTTGCCGACTTTTTAACTCAGCTGAATAAAAACGGCAACCGCCGCACGATCGACGGCAAGCGGACCGAGCCGGTTGCTTGGGAATGCGGCTGCCTGGAGGGCAAATGCGGTTCCTGCGCCATGGTTATCAACGGCATGCCCCGTCTGGCATGCCGCGCCTTCCTCCGAGATACGGCAAAAAACGGCAAAATCTACATAGAGCCGCTCAGCAAATTTCCCCTCATCAAGGACCTCTCCGTCGACAGACAGGATGTTTTCGACACCTTGCGCAAGCGGAAAATCTGGACGAATACGGCCGTCATCAAGGAAAACAAAGAGACGAGACATCTCATTTACACAGCCGGCCAATGTCTTGAATGCGGCTGCTGTCTTGAGGTCTGCCCCAATTTTAAAGGACAGTTTCTCAAAGAAAAACAAAGAGAAAAGGCTTTTCCGGGCCCGCTCTTCGTGAGTGAAACCTACCGTGCCGCCCGTACGAGCGGTGACGCGGACCACATTAAAGATCTGAAAAAACAGTATAAATCCCTTTTTTATAACACATGTGACAACTCCCTCGCCTGCCGTGACGTTTGTCCGGCCAAGTTGGACCTCGGTGAAATGCAGGCGCGGTTAAATAAAAAAGGCGATTCATAAATAACATAACGGCAATCATAAAAGCTCGGCAGACGGAAATATCCTTTTGCCGAGCTTTCGGCAATATTTATTTATAATCCTGCAGGGCCGCCACACGGTGGTAGCCGTCACTCTTGCCCTTGTTGGCAAAGACGCGCAGTACCTCGCGAGCCGTATCGAGGGATGTCAGGCAGGGAACGGCGAGTTCCACAGCCATGCGCCGCAAGTTGAAGCCGTCCCGTTCAGGCCGCTTACCGAAAGTAAGCGTGTTGACGACGAGGTCGATTTTACCGCTGCGCAAAAGAGTCGCAATATTCTGCCCTTCTTCATGAATCTTGCGGACAATATCGACCTGCAGACCGTGTTCCGCAAAGTATTGACCTGTCCCTTCCGTAGCGATAATGTGATAGCCCAACTTTTGAAAGCCGCCGGCCAAATAAATGGCTTCTTCCTTATCCCGGTCCGCTACGGTAAGAAGAATTGTACCGCCTGCAGGCACCTTCATTTTAGCGCCGCCGACAGCCTTATATAAGGCCTCCGAGTAGGTTTTGCCGATACCCATAACTTCACCGGTTGACTTCATTTCCGGGCCCAAGGCGATTTCGGCAAGTCCGATTTTACTGAACGAGAAAACGGGAGCCTTTGCCGCCACATAATCCTTAGCCGGCAAAAGTCCGCTGCCGTAACCCATGCTTTTAAGCGTATCGCCCAAGGCAATGCGCGTCGCGATCTCAACCATAGGAATACGCGTAACCTTGCTGAGGAAGGGCACGGTCCGGCTGGAACGGGGATTGACTTCAATGATGTACAGTTTGTCCCGTGCCGCGACGAACTGAATGTTGACACTGCCCTTTACTTGCAGCTCAAGTGTAATGCGCGTCGTATAATCGACGATTTGCGCCACCATTTCATCACTTAAATGCTGCGGCGGATAGACGGCAATAGAGTCGCCCGAATGGACGCCGGCCCGTTCGATCTGTTCCATAATACCGGGAATGAAGACGTCCGTCCCGTCGGAGACGGCGTCGACCTCGAGTTCCCGGCCGACCATGTATTCGTCAATCAGGATAGGATGATCCGGCGAAGCGATGACGGCTTCACGCAAATACCGTTCCAGTTCGCTTTCGTTGTAAACAATTTCCATAGCCCTGCCGCCCAGCACATATGACGGGCGCACGATAAGAGGAAATTCCAATTCCGACGCGACACGCATGGCTTCCGTATCACTCGTCGCAATGCGTCCGGCCGGGCGGGGAATGCGGAGCTTGCTCAAGAGGTCGTCAAACTTTTCCCTATCCTCGGCCCGGTCCATGCCGGCAACGGAAGTTCCCAAAATATTTACCCCCCGTGCCGCCAAGGGTGCCGCCAGATTGATGGCCGTCTGTCCGCCGAACTGGCAAATGACGCCGACGGGCTTTTCTTTTTCAATAACCGCCATGACGTCTTCCACCGTGAGCGGCTCAAAATAGAGGCTGTCGGATGTATCGAAGTCGGTGCTGACCGTTTCCGGATTATTGTTAATAATAATGCTCTTTATGCCCGCCTTGCGCAGGGCCCACGACGAGTGAACCGAGCAATAGTCGAACTCGATTCCCTGGCCGATACGGATGGGACCTGAACCGATGACGACGACGCTCTTTTCACCGAGAGGCTTCACTTCGTCTTCGTCGGCATAGCACGAATAATAATAAGGCGTTTCCGCTTCAAACTCGGCGGAGCACGTATCTACCATCTTAAAGGTCGGCATGATACCGGCCGCCAGGCGATAGGTGCGAACTTCTTCTTCCGTCTTGCCGATAAAACCGGCAATAACGCTGTCGGGCATGCCGTACTTTTTTGCCGCTCTGACACTGTCGTCGGCAAGGCCGTTCTTCTTCAGTTCTTCTTCAAGTATGACAATGTTCATGAGCTTTTTGAGGAACCATATGTCATACCCCGTAATATAGTGAATCTTTTCGGCGCTGATACCCATACGCAGGGCTTGCGTAATGACAAATATGCGCTCATCGTCCTGGCGCTGCAGAAGTTGGACAATGTCGATGAGGGACTTACTTTCGAGTGAACGCAGGGACAGGTAGTTGACGCCGATTTCCAAGGAGCGCACAGCCTTCAGGACGGCACCTTCAAAGGTACGGTCAATGGCCATGACTTCACCTGTCGCCTTCATCTGCGTACCCAAGGTCCGATCGGCGAGAGCAAATTTTTCAAAGGGCCAACGCGGAAATTTGATGACGCAGTAGTCGAGAGTCGGTTCAAAGCACGCCATGGTTTTCCCCGTTACGGCATTGGGAATCCGGTCCAACGTCAAGCCTGTCGCGACTTTGGCGGCAACCTTGGCAATAGGATAGCCTGTCGCCTTGGAAGCCAACGCCGATGAGCGGCTGACGCGCGGGTTGACTTCAATGACGTAATAACGGTTGCTCTTCGGGTCGAGCGCATACTGGACATTGCAGCCGCCTTCAATTTTCAGACGGCGAATGATATTCAGAGACGCCGTGCGCAAGAGTTGATACTGCAGGTCGTTCAAGGTCTGACTCGGCGCGACGACGATGGAGTCACCCGTATGGACGCCGACGGGATCGACGTTTTCCATATTACAAATAATAATGCAGTTATCCGCCTTGTCGCGCATAACTTCATATTCCACTTCTTTCCATCCCGCTACAGACCGTTCGACGAGGATCTGGTTGATCGGGCTGAGCTTGATGCCCCGCGTCGCAATGAAAAAAAGCTCGTCCTCATCGTGAGCAATACCGCCGCCCGTACCGCCCAGCGTATAGGCCGGGCGCACGATGACGGGATAGCCGATTTTGTCGGCAAAGGTTGTCGCCGCCGTGACGTCTTCAAAAATATCGCTCTCCGGCACAGGCTGGCCGATATCTTCCATGGCCGCCTTGAAGAGTTCTCTGTCTTCCGCTTCTTCAATGGCGCTCAGCTTCGTTCCCAAGAGGCGTACGCCGTATTTATCGAGAACGCCGCTATTGGCGAGCTCAATGGCCATATTCAGGCCTACCTGACCGCCCAAGGTGGCCAAGAGGCCGTCAGGCCGTTCCTTTTCTATAACCTCCGTCACATAGTCGAGGGAAATGGGCTCAATATAGACACGGTCCGCTATATCCTCGTCCGTCATAATTGTCGCCGGGTTGCTGTTAATCAGTACCACTTCCAGGCCTTCTTCTTTCAAGGCGCGGCATGCCTGCGTACCGGCATAGTCAAATTCGGCGGCCTGGCCGATGATAATCGGGCCGGAACCGATAACGAGCACTTTCTTTAATGTCTGTTCCATCTATTTGCCCTCCATCATCTTGACAAACTGCTCGAACAAATACAAATTATCCGACGGCCCCGGTGAGGCTTCCGGATGGTATTGGACGCAAAACAGATTCTTTTCGGGATAAGCGAAGCCTTCAAGCGTATTGTCGTGCAAGTTACGATGCGTAACGATTACATTTTTCGGCAAGGTCGACTCGTCAATAATATAGCCGTGATTCTGCGACGTAATGTGTACGCGGCCGGTCCGCACATCCTTGACGGGATGGTTCGATCCGCGGTGCCCGAAGGCGAGCTTCCGCGCCTTTCCGCCCAGAGCAAGTCCCAATAATTGCAGGCCCATGCAGATGCCGAAGATAGGCTTCTTACCGATTAATTTCTGCACTTCGCCGTACATTTCAGGCACGTCCTCCGGATTGCCCGGCCCGTTGGACAGGAAAATGCCGTCCGGCTTGACCGCCAGCACAGCTTCCGCCTTTGTATAACACGGGAAAACCGTAAGGCGGCAATCATTTTTTACGAGTTCCCGCAAAATATTATCCTTTGCACCGTAGTCCATGACGGCTACATGATACTTGCCGTTGCCATACGTCTTGACCTTGCGCGTCGACACTTGAGCAATAAGGTCTTTATCAAGTTCCGTCTTCATAAAATCCGCAATATCCGCTTCTTCCATGAACTCGGGCACGATAACCCCCTTCATGACGCCGCGGCTGCGAATGGCCCGCGTTACGGCGCGCGTATCGACATCGTAAATACAGGGAATGTGGTGCATCATGATAAAAGTGGACAAGGCGCCTTCATTTTGCCAGTTGCTCGGAGCATTGCAGATTTCGCTTAAAACGAAGCCCTTCGCGTAGGGTCTGTCAGCCTGTTCAATTTCATGGAACAGGCCGTAGTTACCGATGAGCGGATAGGTCATCGTAATAATCTGACCTGCATAGGACGGATCCGTAAAAGTTTCCTGATATCCCGTCATCCCCGTATTAAAGACAACCTCGCCTACTGCCGGCATCGACATCAGGAGCTTGCCGCGAAATTTCTGCCCGCTCTCCAAAATAAGAAGTCCGTTCATGCCAATACCTCCCCGTCTTTCATGACAACCATTCCATCAACAATGGTAGCCGCCGCCCGCCCTCTCAGCTTCATGCCGTCAAAGGGCGACGACTTGCCTTGAGAGTAAAAGGCCGTCGCATCGACAACCCATTCCCTGTCCAGGTCTATAAGTGTCAAGTCCGCAGCCTTACCGACGGCCGCATTGCCCGCATCGACGCGCAGCAGGGCGGCCGGATGTACCGTCATGGTACGGATGAGGCTTATCAAATCGAGCTTGCCCGTGTGATAAAAATACGTCAACATAAGGCCCAGGGATGTCTCCAAGCCGACAAAGCCGCTCGGCGCCAAGCTGAACTCGCAATCCTTTTCTTCTTCCGCGTGAGGCGCATGATCCGTCACGACGGCGTCGATTGTCCCGTCCAGGAGACCTTCTTCTACGGCGCGGCGGTGGTCTTCGGAGCGCAGGGGCGGATTGACCTTAAAGCTCGTATTATACGTGCGCAGGCCTTCATCCGTCAAAATAAGGTGCTGCGGTGTCACTTCGGCCGTTACCTTAAGGCCCTTCGCCTTGGCGCGGCGTACCATAGCGACAGCATTCTTCGTGCTGATGTGCGCAATGTGCACGGCCGCACCCGTCGCCTCGGCGAGAAGAATATCGCGTGCAACGGCAATGTCTTCAGCCACGGCCGGCCGCCCTTTCAGGCCCAGTTCATTGGAGACGGTGCCTTCATGCATTTGTCCGCCTGCAATAAGAGTCTCGTCTTCGCAGTGATCAATGACGATTTTGTCGAACATGCTCGCATATTCCATGGCCTTACGCATAAAATCGCAGCTCTGTACGTAGCGGCCGTCGTCGGAGAATGCGACGGCACCGGCCGCAGCCATACCGCCCATAGCGGCAAGTTCTTTCCCTTCAAGGCCCTTGGAAAGAGAGCCGATGACATCGACCTTGACGAGACCTTCCTTTGCAATTTTATATTTCAGCCCCTCTACGATAATCGTGCTGTCAATGACGGGCTTTGTGTTCGGCATGGTCGCGACCCGTGTAAAACCGCCGGCCGCAGCAGCCATAGTGCCGCTGCGAATGGTCTCTTTCGCAGACTGTCCCGGTTGACGCAGGTGGACGTGCATGTCGATAAGACCCGGCGTGACGACGAGCCCCCCGGCGTCCAAGACGACTGCATCCGGCGCATCTATGGTCGGCGCAATTTCTTTTATAACTTCCCCTTCAATCAAAATGTCGCAAACCCGGTCTTCACCCGTCGCCGGGTTGATAAGTCTGCCCTGCTTAACGAGTAATGCCACTGTCATCGCCCCCTATAATCGTCAAATACAATACAGCCATGCGCACGGAAACACCGTTTTTAACCTGTTCCTGAATGGACGACTGCGTCCAGTATGCTGCATCCGGTTCTATTTCAAGACCTCTGTTCATCGGCCCCGGATGCAGAATGAGGACATCTTTTTTCGCCCTTGTAAGGCGCTTGCGGTTGATGCCGTAAAGGGTGCGGTATTCGCCTTCACTCGGGAAAAAGCCGACACCTTGCCGTTCCTTTTGAATGCGCAGAATATTGACCACATCCGCTCCGTCAAGGGCTTCATCCAAATTATAATGAAGTTTTACGCCCATGGCCTCCATTTCCGGCTGTACGAGCGTCCTAGGTCCGACGAGATGTACATCCGCACCGAGGCTGTGCAGGCCGTAAATATTGGAACGCGCCACGCGGCTGTGGTCGATATCACCGACGATAACGACCTTCAGTCCGTCTATATGCCCCTTTACTTCCATCATCGTGTATAAATCGAGGAGCGCCTGCGTCGGATGCTCGTGAGCGCCGTCGCCGGCATTGACGATAATCGGGTCCGCATACGTGTCGGCAAGAGCGGGCGCCCCTTCCTGCTTATGGCGTATGACGATGGCGTCGACACCCATGGCCGTCACGGTCAGAAGGGTGTCGCGAAAACTCTCGCCTTTGACGAGGGAGCTGCCGCTCGGCGTAAAATTGATGACACTCGCGTCCAAGTATTTGGCTGCCAGTTCAAAGGAACCCCGTGTCCGGGTGCTCGGTTCCAAAAACATGTTGACCACGGCCTTGCCGCGCAGTAAAGGTAATTTCTTGTTATCACTGTTTACAACGTTCTTCATCTTTCGGGCCGTATGCAAAATGAGTTCTATATTCTCTTTCGCCACGCCTTGCAACCCGAGTAAACTCTTTCCCTTTAAACCGGTCACCATATCCTCCTTTACACAAACGAAAAAGCCTTTGCCGAAAGGCAAAGGCCATATTATGCACACAACAAAATATGTCCCTTTTTAGCCTCTCCGGACTATATTAAAGGTACAAAGAACTTGCTTTTGAACAGTTCGGCCTCACGGGACCGTCGTATATTCTTTCCCTATTTTATATATGCGGCCCCGTAAAGTCAAGAAATTTACGATACCGACCGCTACCTTATGAGTGCTTAACGAACGGCCGCATCACCGTCAAGATAGGCCCGCTGCGGCGCAATTGTCAACACGCCGTCCGTTATGGTGACATTATTGAAGAGATCGCGGAAAAACTCTGCCGGCACGTACATGCGGCCGTCAATAATTTGTGCCGCCGCGCCGTACGTGAAATCCTGCGTCAAGTTAATAACCTTGAGTTTTCCCTTACGTCCGTACGTCGTGCTCCCGGGCACGGCCGACAGGGACGCAATGCTCATATCCGCCGTCGCCACCCGCTTCTCGCCGTCCCACGTGACCGTATAGCCGAGACCTTCAGAAACGACCCGCAGGGGCACCATGTAGGCACCCTTTTCTTCATAAATCGTTCCCGCTGCAACCGTGCCGTCAACGGACAGCCTATAGGCCGTCGGCGTCATAGCGCCTGCCGTAACCCCCGGCGTACTGCACAAACAAAATAAAAATAAGAAAACTGCCTTAAATCGTTTCATTGTTTCTCCTTATGTCCAAACCGCCCTACCATTGAAAAATACTGCTGCTTACAGGTGCCACCTCGGGCAATCCTGTCGGTACAGGCTGGACGAGCCAGAATATGAGTACTGCCAACACGGTCATGCCCAGCGCAAGGTAGGAGAACTTGCCGCGCTTCCCGTAGTCATAGACGCCGAAGAAACGAATTGTCAGAGCCGAGCCGATAGTTGTAAACAAGGCGCCTACAGGGAAATAACCGTAAATACCGTAGCCTACGAGGAGGGCAGCAACCATGGCGCTATATATGACGATGGGGTATACCTTGGATAAAAGAGATTCTTTTTCCCGTTTCATAGCGGCAAACCAATCGTCGGCCACAATGCCGCAGAGGCCCGTAACCAAGGCGGAGCCGTAGAGAACGGCATCCCAAAGGGAAACATATTTTCTTCTGTTCCCGGCCATTCCCATAAAGAGAGCGAAGAGAAGGATTAAAAGGCCGGCAAGGAGGTAATAGTATTCCGCCGGAAACCATTGCACCAGCGCCGTGCCGACGGACATAAGAGCGGCCGCCGCAACGGTCAGTTCGACTATGTCTCTTTTATTCGGACGGGAGCGGCCGTCCATGGTACTATACATCCTGGCAAAGGTCTCCGCCAGGAAAAAAGCGATGAAGATAATAATGCCCAAAAATGGGCTGACTACAGCGACGGCAATAGTGAAGATAAGAGGGATGGCCATCTTAAGCCCCGGAAAAAAAGTCAATTCTTTAATTCCCATAACATGCTGCTGCGTATATACCGTGAAATAGGTAAACGTATTGAAAACCAGCATGGTAAGCACGACTTCTACGGGCGTACCGCCGATGTACAAGAGCGAAAGCAGGACAGCCATGCTCAGATTCATGCCCGTAAAGCGGGCCAGTACGGCTGCAATGACGCCGACATCAAAAAACGGTAAAAGTGTCCAAATATTTTCCATTACTGCGTTTCTCCTAAAATTATTTTAAGTGATGGCTGCCCCGTTCGGTCAGGGCCGTGCCGGCAGCACACAAGGGGCAGGCAGCCGGTTCGTACGTCGGTACGGTCAAGTGCAGGAGGGCCTGTATGTCTTTTTGCGGTACGCCGAATTCGGCCTTACCGCCGCTTCTGTCGACGAGAAGTCCTACGCCGACAATGTCACCGCCTGCGGCCTTGACGACGTCGACTACTTCCTTAACGGAGCCGCCTGTCGTCACAATATCTTCCACAATGAGAACCCGCTCGCCCGGCTCGATACGAAAACCGCGGCGAAGCGTCATCTTCCCCTTTTCCCTTTCCGTAAAAATGGCGCGCGTCCCCAAAGCTTTGCCCACTTCGTGAGCGAGCAGAATACCGCCCGTCATGGGACCCATAACGGTCTGTACCCTCTTATTTTTAAAGCGTTCGGCCAATTCCCTGCAGAGCTTCTCCGTATATTCCGGGTGTTGCAGGACGTTGAACTTTTCTACATACAAGGGACTGTGCAGACCCGACGTCAATAAGAAATGCCCTTCCAGCACGGCTTCCGTTTCCACCAAAAGAGCACGTACTTCCGCTTCCGACAACATGCTTATACCTCCTTGATTTCCGCAGCTATCCGCTCGGCAGCCGCCTTCGGGTCGGCGGCCTGCGTAATCGGCCTGCCGATAACCAGCTGCGTTGCACCGTCACGCAAAGCCTCTGCCGGCGTGGCAACGCGTTTTTGATCATTTTTTTGCGCAAAAGACGGGCGAATCCCGGGCGTGACGATTAAGAAGTCCTTGCCGCAAGCCGTACGTATTGCCGCCGCTTCCCGAGGCGACGCGACAACGCCGTCCATACCGGCCTCCTTCGCCAGCCGTGCCAACCGTTCCACCGACGTGCCGACAGGCTCGCCGTGACCTAAAGCCGCCCACGCGGCCTCATCAATACTCGTAAGCACGGTCACGGCCAAAAGACGCGGCCGTTCCATGCCTAAACGAGCCGATTCATTCCGTGCCGCCTCCGCTGCAGACTGCAGCATCAACGCTCCGCCGCTGCCGTGAAGAGTCATCAAATCGGCGCCGAGGCGAATCAAGGCCCGCACGGCCTGAGCCGCCGTATTGGGGATATCATGAACCTTGAGATCGAGAAACACTTTTTTCCCCATATCTCTCAAACAACGAATCGTATCGGGGCCGACACTGTAAAAAAGCTCCATGCCCACCTTGTAAAAAGTCACAGAATCACCCAAGGTAATTACCATTTTCTTCATATCTTCCAAAGAGTGAACATCTAAGGCCGTAATAATGCGGTTATCTGCCATATCCTCACCTCTGCGCCGAAATAACAGGAATACCGGTACATATCTGTTTGATTATCACACGCTTTAATTTTACTGTCAAATATGCCTTCCCATGACCGGCCTTAGATATGAATTTTACAGGTCCATTCCGTAACTGCCAGCTTAATCACACCCATAGTCGGAACTGCAGCTGCCGGGATTTCCCACTCGCTGCTGCCCGTATACGTGCGCATCAATTCCGTCAAGGCCTTTTTCTTCTCATCCCTGTCGGTCAGAACAACTATATCGCCTTTGCCCATGACGGAACGGAAACGAAATGAATGGGCACAGGCTTTCTCGGCATAAACCGTTTCATGTGCCGTGTCCAGTTCAAAAGATGCCCGATTTTGCCGTTTCAGTAAATCATATTTTTTTCCTTGCGCCGCTCCGTGAAAATAAAAGACACCGAAATCTCCTTCCGCAACAAAGGCAAAATTCAGCGGCACAATGTAAGCCAGGCCGTCGTCGCCGATAAGCCCCAAACGGCAGCAATCACACTCACCGACTACCTTACGTATTTCTTCAACCCGTGTCTCTTCCCGATCCTTACGTCTCATCCCGACGCCTCCCTAATTATATATAAATTTACTATATCACAAAATGAGTGCGTGTATAAACAAGAACGACCGAGAACAGTTCCTTTATTGCCTCTTCTTTACAAGCGCGCAGTTTTCGAAACGGTTCTCCTAATGGGCGACACATTTTACAAGTGAACATCAGACCGTGTTATGTCACTACGAAAAAGGCCCTGCGCTCCGAGCTTTCGCTCGGGCCGCAGGGCCTGTATTATACTGAAAGGGCAGTGTCTGTGATTCACAGACGGAATTAACGAATTTCTATTTGCTTACTTTCTTCCGTCTGTTGAGCATCTTCCTTGGGCAGGACGACTTTCAACACGCCGTCGGCAAAGGAAGCGTCAATTTTGCTTTTTTCTACGTGAGGAATAATAAGACGGCGGCAGAATGCCCGGTTTATCCGTTCGCGGTAAACGTAATTCTTTTCGTCCTTATCCGTTTCCTCCTTGTGCTGTGCAGTTACGGACAAGACATTGTTGTCATACGTAACCTGTACGTCTTCCTTATTCATGCCCGGCAAATCTGCTTTCAATTCATATTTGTCGCCGCAATCTTCCAAGTCGATTTTCGGCACGCTCAGAGTCGGTGCGGCGCCGACTACATCACTGAAAAAGGTGCGAAATACATCATGCGGAAATAAAAAGTTGTCGCTGTTTACGAGAGGTAATAAGTTTCTCATCATAATCCCTTCTTTTCTTTGTACAATATTTGTTCTTTTGACTTTTATAGGTATCATGTAGTTCTCTTGACTACGTTTATATCATACATCCTTTTAGCACTCATGTCAATAGAGTGCTAACAAAATTTTTATGGTATAATACGTATCGTTATGATTTACTGCGAAAGGATATATTTCCATGGCGGCTATGAAAATACAAAAACTGACTAAATCCTTCGGTGTGCGCACCGTTTTTAAAGACGTCTCCTTCGAACTCAAACGCGGCGAACGGCTGGCCCTCATCGGCGCCAACGGCACGGGCAAGTCGACGCTTCTCAAGTGCATTACAGGCGAAGAAGACTTCGACAGCGGCAGCATCGTCATTCCGTCGGGCGAGCACTTCGGATATTTACGCCAGGATATTACGATAAACGACGACCTGACTCTGCGCGAAACGATAGACTCGGCCTGGCAGGATCTGCACCGTTTGGAAAAAGAAATCAAAAAAACGGAAAAAGACATGCAGACAGCGCCGGATAACACGGATTTAACGGAGCGCTACGCCGGTTTAATGACGCGTTTCGAAGATGCGGGCGGTTTTTCGTATGAAGCCATGTCCCGCAAAATCGCCGCCGGTCTCGGCTTTACCTCGACCGATTGGGACAGACGGGCACAAGATTTTTCCGGCGGCCAAAAGACGCGCATCAACTTGGCCAAGGCCCTCGTCCGCCGCCCGGAGTTTCTCCTCCTCGACGAACCGACGAACCACCTCGACACGGACATGCTCGAATGGCTCGAAACCTTTCTCCTCTCTTACAGCGGCGCCATCCTCATCGTCTCACACGACCGCTATTTTCTCGACAAAGTGGCGACGGGTATCTTGGAACTGAAGCAGGGCGCACTCACACAGTATAAGGGAAACTACTCGCGCTACGTACGGCAGCGCGACGAACGGCGCAAGTCCTTGGAGCGGGCGTATGAAAAACAACAAACTCATATTAAGAAAACGGAAGAATATATTCGCAAGTACAAGGCAGGCATCAAATCCAAACAGGCGAGAGGCCGCCGGTCGCAGTTGGACAGACTGGAGCGAATTGAATTGACCCCTCACGAAAAAACGCTGAAATTTCGTTTCGCTCCCGTAGAAACGTGCGGTGATAAAGTCCTCGTCCTGGACAACGTGTGCGGCGGCTTTCCGGACAAAGAGCTTTTCCGCCATCTGTCCCTCCTCCTGCGCCGCGGCGAGGCGGCTTCCCTCATCGGCCCCAACGGCGCCGGCAAGACGACACTCCTGCGCATGATTCTCGGTAAGCTCGAGCCAACAAACGGGTACATTACCTTGGGCAACAAGGTTCACGTCGGCTATTTTGCCCAGGAACACACGGAACTGCACGGCAGCCTGCCTCTCTTGGATGAGCTCATGAGCGACTTTACGATGAATGAAGAAACGGCCCGTTCCGTACTGGGACGCTTCCTTTTCCGCGGCGACGACGTCTTTAAGAACGTAAATTCCCTGAGCGGCGGTGAAAAAGCACGCTATGCCTTACTGAAGCTTCTGTTGTCGGGACCGAACTTCCTCATTCTCGACGAACCGACAAATCATTTGGATATTCCGACACGGGAAATATTGGAACAGGCGCTCCTCGCCTTCGGCGGCACATACCTCATCGTTTCCCACGACCGCTATTTTCTCGACAAGATTACGACGCGCACATTAATCTTAGAGGACAAGCGCCTGCACGATTTTGCAGGCAACTACTCATATTACAG
This sequence comes from Megasphaera coli, assembly GCF_900095855.1. Lineage (GTDB taxonomy): Bacteria > Bacillota > Negativicutes > Veillonellales > Megasphaeraceae > Megasphaera > Megasphaera massiliensis_A. The sequence continues at coordinate 1,185,238 of NZ_FMIY01000002.1, forward strand.
GGAAAAAGAAAACGAATCGGCGGCGGCGAATACAAATGCCGCTGACACCGCACCGCAGGCGACGGCAACACAAGAAAACGCGTATCCCGAGACACCGGCCGCAACACCGGTCAAGGTCGTCTCTGGAAGCACGCCGCAGCGACTGGAACAGGCGGAAATAAAAATTGCCGAACTCGAAGCGACCTTGAAGATGTACGAAGTACAAATGAACAGCGCTTCGTCGGACGAGCTCGTTGCCCTCAATGAAGCATACGAGAGAACGAAGGAAGACCTGACCGCCGCCTACGAATGCTGGGAAATGCTGGCCGACTAAAGTGCTTGCCAACGCCCCGTGTTTCATGATACTATTATACATGTTCTGAAACATATGGGGGTGTAGCTCAGCTGGGAGAGCACCTGCCTTGCAAGCAGGGGGTCAGGAGTTCGATCCTCCTCATCTCCACCAATGAAAAGGGACCGCTGTCGAAGCGGTCCTTTCTTTGTTTCTCCTACATTAATTATTCGGCACCGTTTACGGCGTCCATAAATTCCTTGCCGAACCGTACGCATTTCTTGCGCGCATCTTCGTCAGGAACCCACATGAGTTTAAATTCGTCTTTAATTACGTCAAATCCGCCTGCTTTGAGGTGCTCCGCAATCATCTTGGGCGCGTCACCGCTCCATCCGTAGCTGCCGAAAGCTGCGGCTTTTTTATTTTTAAATTTTAGGCCTCTGATCATTTCCATAATGCCGCCAATGGAATACATAAACCCGTAGTTAATGGTCGGCGAACCGATGAGAATAGCCTTGGACTTAAAGACTTCCGTGCAAATGTCGTTCTTGTCGAGCTTGGACGAATTACAAAGCTTAACCGTAACGGACGGATCCGCTTCTCTAATACCTGCGGCAATGCATTCGGCCATGCGGCGCGTTGAATTCCACATTGTATCGTAAACAACAGTCACCTGGTTCTCCTGATATGCTTCAGCCCACTTCTGATACGCTTCAACTATCTGCATCGGGTTGTCGCGCCAAATAACACCGTGGCTGGGACAGATCATCTTAACGGGCACGTTCATGGCGAGGATTTCTTTAATCTTCTTGGCTACCATGGGACTGTACAGGTTAAGAATATTCGCATAGTACTTCATGGCTTCATGGTACAAATCACCCTGGTCGACCTTGTCGTTATAGAGGGATTCACTCGCATAGTGCTGGCCGAAGCCGTCGTTGCTGAAGAGGATTTCTTCGCCCGTCATGTACGTGAACATCGTGTCGGGCCAATGGAGCATGGGCGCTTCAATAAAGACCAGCTTGCTGCCGCCCAAATCCAGCGTATCGCCGGTTTTGACGTTGACGAAGTTCCAATCCTTGTGATAGTGACCGCGAATGATGGCTTCCCCTTTTTTCGTACAGTAAACGGGCGTATCCGGAATTTCTTCCATGAGCAGGGGCAGGGCACCGCTGTGATCGCTTTCGTTATGGTTCATGACAATATAGTCGATGTCCTTGAGGTCAATGACTTCTTTCAAGCTTTCCACATATTCTCTGCCGAAAGGCTTCCACACCGTATCCATGAGAACCGTCTTTTTATCGCGAATCAAATAAGAATTATACGATGAACCTCGATCCGTCGAATATTCTTTGCCGTGAAAGTACACGAGTTCCCAGTCGACTTTGCCGACCCACGTAACCTTATCCGTAATTTTCTTTGCCATAGTGCTACCTCCTGTATAAAAACAACTGCTCCTTACGTTTGTCAGTATACACTTTTCTCTCGTAATTGTTCGTTGTTTTTATAACTTTTTCCTGACAGTTTGTACAAAAAAGCCTGCCGTTCTCAACAGGCAGGCTTTTTTTTACCATTCGCGGCAGTCGTGTTCAAAAATATAGCCCTGTCGATAGGCCGCCAGGAGCCGTTTCAAGTCGGCAATCATCTGCAGGAGCTTTTTACCCGTGTCCGTATCACCGATCATGATCCGCTTCGGTTCAAGCTCGATCTGCACGGAATCGGAAAGGATATCCGTGTTGGATTGCAATACGGATTCGACGTTTGTAAAGGGATAATGTGACTTTAACCGCAAGCCGTAAGAATTGAAGATAAGCGTATATCCGGCAATTCCCGTCGAATTCTGATAGGCCCTGCAAAAACCGCCGTCAATACAAATTCCTTTACCGTCGGCACGAACGGGGCTTTCCCCTTTTTTCACTTTAACCGGCGTATGACCGTTAATGATATGTCCCTGCGGCGAATCGATACCGAATTCTCTCAGCATGGCCGCACAGGCATCTTTGTCCCTGTTCAAGGTGTAATAAGGATTCTGAGGTTCTTTCCATGTCGACTCGTCGGCAATATAGCTCCGTTCCAGTGTCTTTACAACGCGTCCCGACATGGGCGAGTCATAGCCGCACCACAGATACCACATGTAGTCGAGGCTGTACTCGTCGCGCTGCTCGAAAGCGCGGCGGGCAAGGAAGTCGGCTTTGTCCATAAAGGCCTTACCGGCATACTTTTTCCCTTCCAGCAGGACTTCCGTAAAACTGCCGTCTTCATTCATGGGAATACCGCCGTGGAAGAGGAGGTTGCCGTTGTAAGCACGGTATACCGAGCCGTGGCTGTAAAGGAAGCGTATATGTCGCTGCAGGCGTTCGCTGCCGAGAAAGCGCCGTTTCATTTCCGCCATCAGCTCCGCTTCGCCCTCGCTCAGAGCATACGGGTCGCTGCGGTCGACGGTGGGAAAATCTTTTGTCGTAAGCTCATACGTTCCCGACGGCAATGTGACCGTACCTTTATCGAAATCGAAATTCTTGAATATGAGCCTGTCATCCATGCCGTACTCGGGGCGGCGCATAATCGTCTGTCCTTCAAGCTTGCAGAGAAGGACGTTAATGGCTTTGACCATGGGGTCGATACCGTCGCCGGCGGTATACGTATTGACTGCAAAGAGAGCCAATGAACGCAGACTGATGCCGTAACCGTTTTCGAGAATTTCCAGATTATGGTAACGCACGTTATTGCGCAGTACATTAATGATACACGCCAAATCACCGGCAGCCGCGCCCATCCAGAGGACGTCATGGTTGCCCCACTGAATGTCCAGGGAGTGGTGATGCATGAGTTCGTCGACAATTTTATCGGCATGGGCGCCGCGATCGTAAATATCCCCGATAATGTGCAGATGGTCGACGGCAAGGCGCTTAATGAGAGCCGTCAGGGCAAAGATAAACTCGTGAGCGCTGACCGTTTCCAATATGGTATCAATAATCTTGGCGTGATAAGCATAACGGTTTTTGTCTTCATCAGGGCGGGCGTGCAAGAGCTCATCAATAACATAGCGAAAACTTTCGGGCATGGCTTTGCGGACTTTCGACCGCGTGTATTTGGAAGAAAGCAGTTTTGCCAAGCGCAGAAGCTCTTGCAATATCGTGCGCGTCCGCCCGTCGTTGAGAAGTTTTTGCTGTTCCATAAGAGCCAGCTTTTCTTTCGGGTAATACACAAGCGTCAACAAGTCATCCTGCTCGTCTTTGGTCAGGGATTCACCGAAGAGGATCTCCACCTTCTCCCGGATAACACCGGAACAATTATTTAAAATATGATAGAACGCCTCGTATTCACCGTGAAGGTCGCTCATGAAGTGCTCCGTCCCCTTCGGCAAATTAACGATGGCCCGTAAATTGATAATTTCCGTAAACGTAGCGGCCTGCGTCGGGTAATCCTTGGCTAAAAGCGCCAAATACCGAAGCTCCTCCGGCGTATATACCAGTTCTTCCTTCATACATTGCACCACACTTTTCTCTATCAGACTCTGCCTAAACAGTACCTATTATGTATTCTATTATACCATACTGTCGAAAAGACCACACACAGAACATACCAAAAAGAGATGGCCGCCGCAACCATTTCGCACAGATGAAACACGGTTTTCCCAAGCTCGGAAAACAATATATTGAATAGTTCCCATAGTATGGCAAGGTATGCCGATTTGCCTCCGAACCGTACGCGAAAAGGCCGCACCCCCGCCGTACCGGAATGCGGCCTTTCCGTTTATGGAGATGTTATATAATAGTCTAATCGCAGTTAATTATTCGCGCATACTCTTCATGACGGTCTGTATTTCTTCGGGCGTCATGGAATTCATGGCTTCCGTCATCATGGCCATGGCTTCGGGCGTCGGTCCGCCGCCGGCGGACTTGGCTTTTTTCATGGCATCAATAATGCGCCGCACCTTATCACTCATGGCCTTCGTTTCTCCGCCTTCCTGGGCGGCAATGCCTTGCAGGGACATGGTCTCCTCTCCTTTAATCAAATAATTGATACATTCAACGGTAGTCTGCGCCAGGTTCACCTGCCAGAACTCGCCCGCTTCGGTCAGACGATACTGCACACCGTTATACGTCACGAGGCCCTGTTTTTGCCAGAGCTCATAGAGCCACTGCAAATCGGCAAGCCGTCCGTCCGCCTCTGCGAGAGCATGTAAATCGAAGTACCCCTGCTCCAGCTGAGCTAAGGTTTTACTGACGAGGGGCTGTACGTCCGACTGTTTGACGAGAGCCATGAAGGGCTTTTCGCTCTTTTCCACAGCCTTTTCATACGTGTCGAGCGTACGATAGAGCATGGTCGAATAACCGTCCAGGTTGCCGCCGGCACCGCTGCCGAAGGGAAACATGGTCACGCCTTCTTTGGCATACGTATTATAGAGGCTGCGTTCCCTGTTCGTCCGGCTCCAATGGCAGGCGCTGAGACGATTGTATTTGCGTGCTTCCAAATAGCTGCGTCCGAAAGCAAACATACGCGCCTGCTCCTTCGTCGTTGCTGCCGGCGGCAAAGCACCGGCCTGTATGCGTTTGGCCAGATCGCTGTTGTCGAAGACATTGAGCTGGTACAAGTCGACGCCGTCCACGCCGGACTCAATAAGGCTATTCAAATCGGCCTTCCAGATTTCATGTGTCTGACCGGGCAGACCGTAAATGAGATCGATGACGACAACGCACTGGTTATAGGCACGCAAAGCGGCGAGATTGCGCAGCACCGTCTCCTTATCGTCCAGACGTCCTACTTGCCGGCGCACGGTCGTATCAAAGGACTGCACGCCCAAGGACATGCGGTTTACGCCGCCGGCCATCCAAGTATCCATCTTCTCCGGCACGAGGTCATGAATACGGCCCTCCATGGTCAGCTCATAATCATTAGCCAAGGGCAGGCATTCACGAATGGTCTGCAGAAGGCGCTGCGCATTGCGCACGGACAAAGACGTAGGCGTGCCGCCGCCGATGAAGACGGAGTGAAGCAGTCCGTTCTTTAAACGGGGCGCCGCACTTTCCCTCTGTAAGTCGAGAATAAGGGCATCCACATAGGCGTCTTCTACTGCCTGATCCGTCCCGTTCTGAAAAAAAGCGCAATAAAGGCACTTGGTCTTACAAAAGGGAATGTGGATATATGCGGTCTGCGTCGGGTTACCGACAGGTTCTTTTTCCATGAGACGCTGCCAAATATGCTGTGCTTCGGCAGGACTTACAGGCGTACCGTCAATCCCGGCATGTACGACGCGTTTACGCGGAAAGGCTTCGATCAGAGGATCCGCGCCAATCCGGCCGAACTGAAATTCCCGTTGCTCGGACGTCATTTTTTCGTATAATGCGGCCAATGTGCCCATGTTATGCCTCTCGTCCCTTACTTAATACGCCGGCCGCAAAGGCTTTTGCCGCAGCCAAATCCGCCGCATCGGGATGCTTGGCCGCTTCGGCGTGCAGGGCGTCCCGTTCGGGACTCTTGCCGTGCGCTGAACCGGCGGGAAACATTTTGTACATCATTTCGATCAACTTCGGATCGACCGCACCTTGGCAAATAAACGAATCGACAACAGTCACACCTTCCGGTACCAAAGCGGCCCCGTTGGCCAGAGCCTGTGCGGCGTGTTCCGATTTCGGATCGGCGCCGAGAGTTGCGAAGATGCCGGCCTTGCAGGCAGGCAGATTTTTCAATATTTCCTGCGCTTCCGCATTGGCATTGCCCTTGTCTACCCAAAACCCGACAAAAATATAATCATATGCCGACAAGTCGGCAGGAACTTCTTTCACATCAACGCAGGCCGTCCCTGCCGGAAGCCCTTGGCAAACTGCTTCGGCAACTTTTTTCGTATTACCCGTACGCGAAGAATATAAAACAATGCAATTCATGTAGTGTCCTCCTTAATCTCTGCAGTTGTCACCCGTTTGCTCGTCAAAACAACATCGTCCAACTTCTTGTATCATAACAAAGTTATATACTTGTTTCTACTCCATTCAGTCGCCAAATAATCCAATCGGACACGATTTTCGTACTGCCTTGTCCGGAACTCAAAAAATGCCGCCCCACATCTTTCAGGCAACATTTTTCGGCTTTATGTGACACTTACTTCAAATTTTCATATTCTTCATCCGATACGGGTTCGCACCACTCGTTACTCGTCTTTTCGCCGGGCACCCCAATGGCAAGATGGGAAAAGTAGCTGTCCTTTACTGCGCCGTGCCAATGCTTAACGTTTACGGGAATATTCACGACATCACCCGGATAGAGTTCGCGTACCGGTCGGTCTTCTTCCTGATAGTAACCGCGGCCTGCAACACAGACGAGGACCTGGCCGCCGCCCTTCTCGGCATGGTGAATATGCCAATTATTACGGCAGCCGGGAGCAAAGGTCACGTTGTGAATGGGAATCTGCTCCGTCGAGAGCGGTGCCAAGTAACTTTTGCCGCTAAAATACCGTGCATACGCATCGTTCGGCGCGCCGACGGGGAAGATCATAGAATTCGCATATCGCGCGAAGGCATCGTCCGCACACTCCGGCTCCGACCAGACATCTCTGGCGAGAGTAAATGCCGCCCACGCCTTAGGCCAGCCCATATAGAAAGCGGCGTGTGTCAGTATTTCCGCGATTTCGGTCTTTGTGATACCGTTCTTCCTTGCCGTTTCCAAATGATAACGCAGTGAATTGTCCGTAATCCCCTGCGCAACAAGGGCTACAACGGTGACAAGACTGCGGTCGCGCAGAGAAAGCGCATTCTCCCTGCTCCACACTTCACCGAAGAGCACGTCATCGTTGAGCCGGGCAAATTCCGGAGCAAAATCCCCCAACTGTGTTCTGCCTGCCGTTTGTTTAATCGCCATCATACAACCCCCTTGTCTCTTCCTGTTATCAACCAATCATAAGTCGGCACTTATATTATATGCCAATTTCAAAATTAACGGAATCGGCATCTTTGCCGGCATAAATCATAACCACCAGTAGAACTGGTGGTTTGCTCTGACCCTATAAGGGTCTATCTCTTGTGGTAGCACCAAATGGTGCACTGAATAAAATCCGGCAATCACATCACTGTTACTGGCAGCCCCCTACTCGGGGGCTCTTTCTTTGCCTACTTATGTACTCTTCTTACCCGTAAACGGGTCTACATACTCTTTGAAATCCAACGTGTCCTGTGCTATATCTTCCTGCAGTTGTTGTCGGATATAGGTTTTTATCGCACCTTCGTATTTTCCTACCGTGTCCACATAGTAACCCCGACACCAAAAATGTCTATTGCCATACTTATATTTTAAGTTTGCATGTTTATCAAATATCATTAAACTGCTCTTACTTTTTAGATATCCCATGAAACCGAATACACTTAGATGTGGTGGTATTGTCACCAGCATGTGGATATGATCCGGACAACATTCTGCTTCCAGTATTTCTACGTGCTTCCGGGTGCACAACTCCCGCAATATTTTTCCTATATCCACCTTTATGGTCCCATATATAGCTTGTCTTCTATATTTGGGCGCAAATACGATATGGTATTTGCATCTCCATTTACTGTGTGATAAGCTTTGTACGTCATTCATTGACAGTGAACCTCCTATCCGTTATGTGATGTGGTTGCCAGACCATCATCATTCTAACACAGGAGGTTCCTTCTTTTTCTATAAGTATTTTTTGCTCCCCCAGTAAACTGGGGGTTTAGTCATGCCTGTTCGGCGCCAAACAAAAACGCCTGTAAGGAATTTTCTTACAGGCGTTTTGAGACTAACAGCTGCGACGATATTCACCGGGAAGTTGCCCTGTCAGTTTTTGAAAGGCTACTGCAAACTTGCTGCTGTTTTCGTATCCCACATAGTTGGCAATTTCCATAATGCTGTCCTGTGTATTTAAGAGCAGTTGCTTCGCCTTACTGATACGATATTCTTTAATATATTGTGAAAGGGTACTGCCGTAAACACCTTTAAAGCATTTTTTCAACGTCGTCGGCGCGATACCGTGTTTTTTTGCCAATTCTTCAATCGTAAATTTCCGTTTCATGTTTTTTGTAAGTTCCCATTGGATTTCCTTGACAATATTAACCTGCTGAAGTGTAAAGGTTTCTCTTTTCTCAGCGGGAATTTCTTCAATTGTACTGAAAAAGAGAAGAATTTCCAACAGTTTAATGCGAAAGTACTGCTTTTTTATAGATTCGGGAACGTGGTACAGCTCGTAAAACAGATGCTTCAGTTTTTCATCTTCCTGCATGATGGCCGCAAAGTCCGTATGCCGGCAAAACCGCCTGCTCATACATTCCAAATCGATAACCTTTTTACCGAGCTGCCGATCCAATGCTTCCTGCGCCTGCGGCAGAGAGAGAAGAATTGTCACACCGTGGTAATGAGAGGACGGAAAAAATGATTTATGGCAGTAGGCGCTGCGCCGCCGCCAACCGACGGACATATCGCCCTTTCCCATATACAAATATTCACCGTTATGGAAGTTACACTCAATTCGACCTTCTTCACAGTGGTTGATGGCAAACACATCGGGCATAGGCCGCGCTTCACAATCCAAATAAGGCATATGGATATCCAAGTACATCAAAGTAATTCCCGGATATACGGCATACCCCGTCATCTTCGCCTGCCCCGTTTCGTCTTTGATTTCATAGACGTTACCATGGTGCATGCTGTTTGTCATTTGCATTTCCTGCGCGTTTTTCATAATGTATGTCCTTTCCGCATACGAATACTTATATAAGGTTGAATACCTTTTTTGCATACTTATATTATGCTTTTATTGATAGCATATGTCAATATTCTCTTAAGTCCGTCTAAATTGTTCCATATATAATTCGTAATACAAGCCTCTTTTTTCCATTAATTCCTCATGTGTTCCCGCCTCTGCAACTCTGCCGCCTTGCAGAAAAACAATACAATCCGCATGCCGCACCGTTGCCAGGCGATGAGCAATCATAAGAGTCGTCCGCTTTTCCGAGAGAGCCGATAAGGCTTGAAGAACAGCTTTTTCCGCCTTGTTGTCCATAGACGCCGTCGCCTCATCCAGGATGAGAACGGGCGGATTTTTCAGAAATATGCGGGCCGCGGCAATACGCTGTTTTTGCCCGCCCGACAATTTTACACCCCGCTCACCGATAAAGCTTTCATAGCCGTCGGGTAAAGCGCGAATAAACGAGTCGGCGCCTGCGGCAACGGCGGCGGCAACGACTTCTTCATCCGTCGCATCCTCTCGGCCGAGGCGAATATTCTCACTAATGGAATCGGAAAATAAATACACATCCTGCTGCACGATACCTACAGCCCGTCTCAGCGATGCGAGCGTATACGAGCGCACATCCTTTCCGTCGAGCAGAATTCTCCCTGCCGTCACGTCATAAAAACGCAAGAGCAGAGATACAATGCTGCTCTTGCCGGCACCGGTCGCGCCGACAAGGGCAATTTGTTGGCCCCGTTTTATGGACAGATTAAAATCCTGCAACACGGGGAGACCCTTTTCATAGGAAAAGTCGACGTGCTCAAAAGTGATATTCCCACGGACTGCCGCCGGCTCAAGCTCAAAAGAGCCGTCCTGTACGGACGGAGAAAGAGCCATGATTTCCTCATAGCGGCGGAACCCGGCCATGCTGCGCTGATACTGCTCCGTTAACATGGTCACCTGCATGATGGGCCGAATAAAAAGCATGAGGTACATGAGAAAGGCGACAAGATCCGTCAGTTCCAGTTGCCCATCTATAATGAGGATACTGCCCACGAGGATAATGGCCAAATTGATCGTATTGGAAAAAAAGACAATCGTCCCTGACAAATAAGCCTGAAACTTGAACGTACCGCGTTGGGCCGCCGCCAAGTCATCCGACGCTGCCGCAAAACGCTGCAGCGCCTTCGCTTCTCCCGCAAAAGCCTTGATAAGGCGCACGGCACCGAGGAGTTCTGTCGCCTGTCCGCTCAAAGCGCCGAGCTTACGGCGAGTTTCGGCAAAGGATTTCTTCATGCGGCGGTTAAGGAGAATCGTATCGCCCGTTTTCAGTAAAATGAGCAGGAGCACGCATACTGCGAGAAACGTATTGATGTAAAAAAGAAAAAAGGCACTGCCGCCCATGGTGATGAGACAAACGACGGACAAGTTGGGCAATTGAAACATAAAGTTGCCTACTTCCGAGATGTCCCCGGTCAGGCGCGATACGAGGCGGCCTGTCTTTTTTCTGTCAAAAAAGGCAAAATCGAGCCCTTCCAAATGGCGAAAGAGGGAACGGCGCAAGTCGTTTTCTATGGATACACCCATGTTGCGGCCACAGCGATAGACAGTGTACGTCGACACGAGGCAGACACAGTAGAGCATAAATAGAAAGGCCCCTTCGCGCCAAAGCTCTCCTATATCCCGCGCCGGCAGGACAACGCTCAACATGTGACGCACGATCATGGGAAAGACGATTTCCAGCCCTGCCGCCAAGAGGGCTCCGCCGATGACAAGAACCAGGCTTTTTTTATAAGGTCCGTAAAATTTCCAAAACTTCATAATTTCTCCTAAAGAAAACGGCAGGCTCACAGATTGCGTGGCCTGCAAGCCTGCCGCTTCGGTCTGGCATAACCTTACTTGTCCCGCGAGACAAATACCAAATAGTCACCATCTTGCCGATGTTCTTCCGCAAAGGAAACGATGTCACCGTCATCGGCTTTGTATTCAATAGAGTCGACAATGATTGTTTTCAGTTGCGGTCGTAAGACCCGCAGTTTTTCAGGAACACCGAGCCCCTCTTCGCTGTGAAAAGCACCTTGAACATGAAAAATGAGAGCATCTTTATGGGCTGCCGCATAATCGCTTATACTTTCGGCCATCGCATCGTCCTTCAAGCACTGGGCGCGAAACATGGGTTCTATCCGTTCTTCCGGAACGACCATGGCACCGGCAGTCATGCCCTTCATGGTCATAGTGAACTTTTCTCTGTACGCCGCCGAACCCTCTCTGTGGATTCGCGGCAAATACAGCTTATCAGCCGCATCCAAGCCGTCAAGAGCCGTGCCGTGTGCATACGCGGCAGCCATGCGCCGCGGTATATTGGCAGCCACTACGGGAATTCCCTTCTCCTTGGCAAACATAATCAGCGGCCTGTAGGCGGATTCATAGTTGGGCCACGGCCGGGATTTGACAAGAAAGGCCGTTTCATCCGTGCGTCCGCTCAAAAAATCGTTCACTGTATCTTGCGTATCGCGTTCAAACATTTCCATTGAAAGGACGGTACGCTCACCGTACCGCCGATACAGCGACTCGAGCAAGGCAAGCTCCGCCGCATGCGCCTGTGTACTGTCGTGAAGTTCGCCGAAAAAAACGACGCCGCCCTGACGATCGCAAGCCGCAGTAATGTCATCAACCGATACGTTTTTCAACGCAGCCGACTCCACTATGGGCGGAATCGGCCCCGCGACGGCAAAGACATTACTGCCGATACATAAAAACACGCCGATACTCACCGCCAGTCGAATCAGCCGGTCCATTACCATTTCCATTCTGCGCCGACGCGCCACATTCTGCCGTCCACGTACAGGTCGTCCACTTTCTTATTAAAAATATTGTCGACACCGCCATATATGGAGAAAGCTTCATTCAGCTGCTTGTTAAAAGAGAAATTAACCGTATTATAGGTGTAATCATCCCCGTCATACCGGTAATCCTGCGCGAACTGATCCCAAAGAATGGCGCTGAAGCCGGTTTGCTTATTGTTGTCGTCGTAAATGAGTTGTGCCGTCGTCGTCGCTCTGGCGCGTCCGTTCAGCCGTTCGTGACTGTGCTTGTCGGTCGCATCCAGCCAATTGTGTGTCAGCTTCACAGTCCAACGCTTGCCGAAATGCCTGCCCACTTCAGCTTCGACACCATTGATCTGCGCGTCATCTATATTGACATAGTGATATTGCACTCCTGTGGAGCCGGGGATCCGTTCCGTCGTGATCAAATTGGAGACTTTGTTGTTAAAATAGGTGACCTTGCCGAACCAGTCCCCTTTATTGCCTTCCACACCGAAATCAAAGCTGCGCGATTTTTCCGGATCCAAATCGGGATTACCGTAAATATTTACGGTCGTCACACCCATAGCGCGGTGCATACGCATGTAGAGTTCACTGATCGTCGGCGCCTTGTAACCGTATCCCCAGTTCGCTTTAAACCGCCAATGAGGGTTGAAATTATACGTCAGGCCGACCTTAGGCGTCACTTCCGATCCGAACTGGCTGTTGTGCTCGAAGCGCAGGGACGGAATGAGGTAAAGCTTATCGTTTACCTGCCACTGGTCCTGAATATATGCGGCATATGAATCGATGTGGTGCGATTTTTTATCCTTCGACATGCCAGAAGCGGAATCGCCCAAGCGGGTACCGGTATATTTTACGGTTCTGTATTCGCCGCCGAAAGTCAAATTATGCTTGTCGCCGATGTACATCGTATTTTGCGCTTCCGTTACCCACGTGCTGTATTTAGCCGAATCCATATCCTCTTTCGGATATTGCAGATTATAATTTATCGGTCCCATCGGAGTTATGACGGAGCCGGCAGGCAATACCCGTTCATTAAAGAGATGGGAATATTTCTTCAGTTCATTATAATACGAGCGTACTTTATATTCATTCCGCTTGGTCTTTCCCGAGTATTCTACACTGAACCCGCGCTGTTCATTATCATACCATTCTTTCTTGTTTTTATTGGTAAACCTCCATGCCACCGGCGGAAATGTACCTGTAAAAATACGCGACCGCGTATCGGGAAAATCGGAGCGGAAGTTTTCTTTGCCGTAATCGATGTCAAAGCGCAGCTTGTTCTTATTGGCATTTTCAAAATCATATTGCGACGCCAGATGGAAGAGCTTTCTCATACCGTACATAGAACGCGTATAACCGTCCGTTATGGAGCTTACGGCATGTGTCATAGGACTGATCGTCTCCGTATAGGTATAGCGATTATAAGGACGTCTTCTTTCCAAACGGCCGTCAATGCTTGTAGTCCATCTGCCATGCTTGCCGAAGTCGAAGTTGAAGTATTCCGACGTATGCAGCGTGCCCGTCGACACGCCGACTCTGCCGCCCGCCTCTTTCGGCACCTTCGTAATAATATTGATAACGCCGCCCATCGCATCGGATCCGTAAAGAGAACTCGACGGACCGCGAACGATTTCAATCCGATCAATATCACTCACGTTCAGGCGCTGCAGGGCGTAGACGTTCGTCGTATTACTTGCATCTTCACCGGAATAGCGTTTGCCGTCTACAAGAATAAGCGTATGATTTGTACTCATGCCCCGGATCTGCACGGACGTTCCCGTCATTCCCGCCTTGGACAGATTTAAATTATTGGCCAAAGCCAGCGCGGTCAACACGTCATCGGCCCCCATCCGTCTGATATCCTTGGCCGTAATAACTTCCGCCGCCTGCGGCTCCGCCTTCAGCGTTTCTTCCGTACGCGAAGCCGTGACGAGGATTTCCCCCGTATCGAGCCTGTTGCCTTCATTATCGGCTGCTGCCGCCACATTTCCCATAAGCGTCGCCGTCAATGCGGCAAAGACGGCAAGCCGCTGTGTTCTTTTCATGTATATTTCCCCTTTCTATATATGTTCACGTAAATAAGGCATGCAAATCGGTTGCACTCTGTTTCCCTGCTGTATTTCCGTCACGCACACGTTGACATCGTATAACCGCTCCAGTACGTCTTGACGAAAAACCTCGCCGACCGGACCGTCCGCCACGACGCACCCGTTTTTTACGGCAATGAGGCGCTGACTGAAGCGGGCGGCGTAGTTTAAATCATGCATGACCATAATAATCGTAATCCCCGTCTGCGTATGAAGACGTGTAATGAGTTCCATCAACTCCAGCTGATAATGTATGTCGAGAAATGTCGTCGGCTCGTCAAGCAGGAGGATCTTCGGCTCCTGAGCCAGCGCCATGGCAAGCCACGCCCGCTGCCGTTCTCCGCCGGACAAGGCACCGATACGCCGCTCCTGCAACTCCGTCAACCCGGTGGCGGCGATGGCTTCATCAACAGCCCGTTCGTCGTCTCTCGTAAGGCGTGAAAAAGCCGAACCGTAAGGGATGCGCCCGCACGTAGCCAAATCCCGCGCCGTCATGTCGCCGGGTGCCTGCGCCGACTGGGGCAGGACGGATATCCGCCTCGCAATGGCGGAGGAAGGCATGTCCCGCATGTCCCGTCCGTTCAGATAAACGGCGCCCCGACGCGGCGGCAATAAGCGGCCCAGAGCCTTTAAAAGCGTCGACTTGCCCGACCCGTTCGGACCTATGATAGAAACGATTTCCGGCTTCATGAAAGAAGCATTCATGTGCTCGGCAACAACGCGTTTGCCGTATTGTAAAAGACCGTCTCTGATTTCCAAAGTATCGTTCATGTATGCATCCTCCTCTTCAACAAGTATAAAAAGAAGGGCGCTCCCAAAAAGGAGAGAAAAATACCGACGGGAACTTCGACGGGACTGAACACGGTGCGTGCCGTCATGTCCGCAAAAACGACGAGAGCCGCACCGAAGATGGCCGACGCGGGCAGGAGAAATTCAAAGTCCGAGCCGACGATAAGGCGCATAATATGAGGTACAATAAGACCGACAAACCCGAGAAGGCCCGCAACGCTGACCGCCGAGGCGGCGAGAAGAGCGGCCAGGGTAAGCAGAAAAAAGCGTGTCCGCTCCACCTTGATGCCGAGAGAAGCAGCCACGTCGTCACCGAGCTGCAGTGCATTCAACTTGCGGTAACTGCACAGTGCGGCAATGATGCCGACGCAGCTGTACGGCAGAATCATGAGCACATGACGCCAACTGTCGCCTGCAAAACCGCCGGCCATCCAACTGACCGTGCCCTGGATTTTGTCAGAAAAGAAGACCGACAGGGCTGCCGTGCCGCCGCCGAAGAAGGCCGCAATGGCAACGCCCGCCAAGATAAGACGCAGCGGATGAATGCCGTGTTCCCAGGCGAGCATGAAAACTATAAGCGATGCGAGAACGGCGCCGCCAAAGGCTGCAAAGGGAACGAAGTATGTCAATTCCGGTGTAATGAGCATCAGCGCCATGGCCGCAAGACCGGCACCGGCCGTTACGCCGATAATACCGGGATCGGCCAGGGGATTGCGCAAAATCCCCTGCAGGATACAGCCGGCCAAGGCAAGGTTCGTCCCCGTCAGGGCGGCACAAAAAACGCGGGGCAGACGAATGTAATAAATAATCCGATAGTTTTCCGCCGTCGTCAGGCCGCACAACACATCGGCCACTTCGTGCAGCGTAATAGGCACGGCGCCGGCTGCAATGCCGCCGAAAAGTGTGACGGCAAGCAGTCCGACGCCGACCAGGAGCGTTAAATACCGGCGCGTCAGCCTTTTATCTTCGTGCATTATTCATTGCTCCCGTCTTCATACAAATCGTGATAGAGAATATCCATGGCTTTGGCAATGCGCGTGCCCGGATTTACGGAAAAGAGATCACCCGACAGGTAATAGATACGGCCGTTTTTGACGGCGGTTACATCTTGCCACAAGGGATTTTCAGCGAGGTCTTTCTTAAACGAATCGACAATAGCCGGATTGGGCATCATACTGATAAAGAGAACGGCCTGCGGATCTTGCTTGACAATATATTCCATGCTGAGCGGCACAAAACTGTCCTCAACGGATACAGTACCGTCGGCAATATTGACCGCTCCCAATTGCTTTGCCAAATCGCCGCTGAAGGACTTGCTCGTCGCCATGCTGAAGCTGCCGGGTGCGCCGAAGACGATGAGTGCCCGCGGCGGCGTCTTGCCCTTCGTCTTGGCAACGACGTCTTTGTACTGCTCTTCAATCCGCTCCTTTTCAGCTTTTGCCATATCTTCCTTACCCGTAAGCTCGCCGAAGAAGGTCAGCGTATTGAGTACATCTTCATACGTGTTCAGATTGTTGATGTACAAGGGAATACCCGCTTTAGCCAGTGTATCGCGAATACCTGTATGGAAGGGAACATTGACGCCGATAACCAAATCCGGCTTTAAAGAAAGGATGGTTTCAACATTGGGATTATGAATAATACCTACTTCCGGCACGTCGGCCACTTTTTCCTTCAAGTCCGGTGCAATAGATTGGGATGTCGGCTTGCCCACGGCCGTACCGCCGACAGCATAGTACATATCCAGGTTGGATGCGTTCAAAAAAACGACTCGCTGCGGGTGAACCGGAATGGAAATCTTCGTTCCCGTGCTGTCCGTCACGTCCCGCATGGCTGCCGTCGTCATGCCGTTGTCGCGCAAACCTATCCAGGCGACGGCACCGAGAAAGCAGACGACAATGAGGCATAAAATAATTTTGATTACCTTACTCATAAGACCTCCTTATTTTGATTTTATTTTTCATTTACGTATATAATCTTATAAAATGGAAAGGTATATGTCAATTATAAATACTGACCAATATAGTTATTTTCCCGTTTCAGCACAAAAAAAGCGAGTGTATATGAATATACTCGCTTTTCTGTGCTGAAATTATTTATTGTTTAATTTTTTAGTGAGCAAATGCCGTTCCTTCCTCAGGTGTCACATGCGACACGATTTCATGCGTCTTAAAGTAGTCGATGCACCGATTCATATCCTGCATTAATAAAGATACCAAATCACGGCTTACGCCGTGGCGAATGAGTGCCCGCTGCACAACCGTATCCTCCGCCCGTGCCGGCAGGGAATATGCCGGTACCTGCCACCCTCTGGCGCGCAGACGATCGGCCAAATCATATAACGTAAAGTTGATTTTCGCGTTATCCCTCAGCTTCCATGTAACGGCCGGAATTCCCTCTTCCGGATTGCCGTCATAGACGACTTCAAAAAGACCCGTCTTTTCCAGTTCTTTTGCCAAATAGGATGCCGTCTTGTAGCAATTCATATGAATTTTTTTATACCCTTCCCGGCCCAAACGCAGAAACAGGTAGTACTGCGCAATAATTTGCCCGGCAGGGCGGGAGAAATTAAGCTGAAAAACGGACATGTTGCCTCCCAAGTAATTGACATGGAATATCAAATCCTCCGGCAGATCCGCCGCATCACGCCATAAGACCCAACCGCAGCCGAGAGGTGCCAGGCCGAACTTATGACCTGACGCGCTGATGGACTTAACGCGAGGCAGACGAAAATCCCAAAGGATATGCGGTGCGCAGAAGGGAGCCAAAAAACCGCCTGACGCGGCGTCCACATGAAGATCGACAGATATGCCCGTTTTCTTTTCATATGCATCAAGAGCATCCGACAGAGCTTTTATCGGTTCGTATTTACCTGTAAAAGTCAGACCGAAAGTTGCGACGACGCCGATTGTATTTTCATCAATGTACTTCACCATATTTTCAGGCGTCATATAAAAGGCGTCCCTTTCCATAGGCACTTCACGCAGCTCTATATCCCAGTAAGCGGCAAATTTATGCCAACATACCTGAACCGGGCCTGTAACGATATTGGGCCGGCTTACGTCTTTGCCTGCGGCCTTTCTCTTAGCTCGCCAGCGGCGATACATAGCCAAACCGCCGAGCATGCATGCTTCCGACGAACCTACTGTGGACGTACCGACGCTGCGGCTCCTGTCAGGAGCATTCCATAATTGAGCCACCATGCTGACGCACCGTTCTTCGATTTCAGCGGTCTGCGGATACTCGTCCTTATCGATCATATTCTTACTGATGGAAATATCCATCAGTTCATGCACTTCGTCACTCAAATACGTCTGGCAGAAAGTCGCCAGGTTCTGCCGTGCATTGCCGTCTAAGAAAAGTTCGTCTCGAATGAGTTCCTTAATAACTCGCGGCGCACTTTCCTTTTCAGGCATTTTATACTTCGGCAATTCCACGTCGCTGTCGCGGCTGCTGAATATACTTTCGTATTTTGAATCTTTATTCATTGCATATACTCCCATCATAAAAGCCTTCTCTCTTCAATACAATACATAACTATATAATACTAATCAGTACATCTCCTCTACTCTTTCTTCTGCTCCGGGTCCCGCAGAAAAGGCGCCAGTTCTTCACCCTGCCGTTCCATAACCCAGGACGGCCTGCGGCAGGCGTAAATAATGAGCGGTAATCCGACAAAGAGGACGTACCCGCAGAAGAGGACACTGTACCAGATAGCAGTACTGCCGACTTTAATCTGTGCAGGCGGTAAAAAGCCCAGCACAAAAGCCATGGCAGCTCCGATGCAGCCGACGAGTCCCCAGAAATAGATCCCGTACTTACCTCCGGGAACAGTAAAAGGACGCTTCAGCTCCGGATACATATGACGCAATTTCATTCCCGATAAAAAGAGGAGAAAATACATGCTCAAATAGAGAATTGCCGTGAGTTGTCCCAGAATTTGATATACGGCCTGGACGGACGGCATAAACGTAAAGAGCAAAATTAAAACCGTCACGATTCCGCCTTGAACAAGGAGAATGTTTATCTGCACGCCCCGGTCATTTGTCTTTTGTAAAAAAGGCGGTAAAAAGCCGTGATGACCTACTGCCAAAAGTCCCTTGCTCGGTCCGCCGATCCACGTGGATACACCGGCAAGGACACCGATGACCAACATGAGAGCCACCAGGGGCGTCAGTGCGGTCAATCCGTAAGCAGTCAAATACTTGTCGAAGGCGACGAGCAGTCCCTGCGTGAGATTAATAGACTGTGCCGGCAAGACAAAGGCGATGGCAAGGGTTCCGAAGACGAAAATGCAGACCGTCAGGATCGCCGCCGCAAAGATAGCACGCGGATAATTGCGCTGCGGGTCATCTATTTCCATAACATGGACGGCTGAAAGCTCCATGCCGGCAAAAAAGAGAAATATACTCGACGCCAAAACAAGATTATTCAGCTGCGACAAGTCCGGTACAAATGTGAGGGCAGACGTATCCATCGCCAAAGGCTGCCCGCCTGCAAGCCACAGGATACCGAAAAAAATCAAAAAAGCTGCCGGAATGATCGTGCCGACCAAACCGCCGTACTTACTGATCTTTGCGCTTGCAGAAAGGCCGCGCAGATTTATAAATGTGGCACACCAATAAATGACAAAGCAGGCGGCGGCCACATAAATTCTGTTATTGGCCAAAGGTACTTCCGTCGCCGCCGGATCGGCACCGATATAAGCGATGGAGACGGCAGCAAAGGTGAGGACCGTCGGAAACCAAATAGTGTTTTGAATCCATTGCAGCCAAATGGCTACAAACCCCGCTTCAGGTCCGAGAGCTTCACCGACCCATCGGTAAACTCCTCCTTTTTGCGGAAAGGCGGCCGCCAGCTCCGCCGAAATCAAAGCGACGGGAATAAGAAAA
This sequence comes from Megasphaera coli, assembly GCF_900095855.1. GTDB lineage: Bacteria > Bacillota > Negativicutes > Veillonellales > Megasphaeraceae > Megasphaera > Megasphaera massiliensis_A. The sequence continues at coordinate 1,204,791 of NZ_FMIY01000002.1, forward strand.
ACAACAGCCGCAAAAAGATAGTAAAAGATAGAGCCGAGCCCGTAACCGGCTTCACTCGGCAGCCCCCGCAGGCTGACGACGGCGGCAACATTCATGACGGCCAGTGTGAACACGCCGAGGCCGCGTGACTTACCTGCAGTTTTTGCCGTTGAATCTTTATCCATATAAAGTCCCCCCTTCTTCCGCCTACATTATAGTCTTCTTTATTTTCTATGTCCATAATTTTAAAATGCAATCTCATTTATTGACAAAATATATAAATTTACCTGTCCTGATTGTGTTGAAAAACAAAAAGAGCCGCATCACCAAGATACGGCATCATTTTGTGTCACTACACTATTTCTTTTCGTGTTTTCTTATTTCCGCCTTTACTTTCTCCAACAGCTCATCCGGTTCAAAGCCGCCGCGACGTGCCGCCATGCCGAGATCCGCCAATCTGCCCATAGCGGCGAAGATAACGGGATTTTTCAATTTCTGATAAACCGGTGAAAGCTCAACAAAGAAATCCTTCAAATAAGGGTACTTGTCAAACAACCCTGCCATCGTGATAGAGGTCGTCAAATCATCGACACCGGCGGACGGTTTCGTTTCCGCAGGTGCCGCGGCGGTCGGTGTCGTTACAGGCGATGCCGCTTCTTTGCGTTGTTCTGCAGCGATGCTTTCACCGTCTTTCGCAAAGGGCGTCACATCTTGCATAGTTTCCAATACGCCGCGGAAATTGCCTGCTTCATCATGGACACCGATATATTCGATATGGACTATTCTTCCTTTTTTCTTTAATGTAAATTGAACTTTGTCTTTTTCGCCGGAGCGCAGGGATGATACAACGCGATTAACGATGGGCCATACTTCGCGAGGATGACAGTTCTGCAAAAGTCTGCCGATGATCCCCGCACTGCGGTCAAAGACACGTTCCTTTGTGTCCGTGTAAAATTTGACGATATCATTTTCATCTGTAAAGGTCAGATCCATAGGTAAATGCCTGTAAATAAGGTTAATTTGTTCCAGCGTAAGCCTGCCGTTGGCAACATCCAGTATTTCTTCAGCCGTCTTGCCGATCTTATACTTTTGCAGGAGCGCATTGAACTCGTCCGCAAAGCCCTCCGTCGGCCCTTCTGCCATAACCTTTGCAGGTACGGCTTCATCCTGCTTTGTTTCCGGAAGGAACCCCTGCGGCTCGTCTATATTGGCAAAGCCGATTTCTTCTTCACCGATACGCATTTGACGAAACTCCTGTTCCGTCAGAAGCTTCAGCGACGTCGGATAAAGAATGGTCCGTTCTTTGAGCATAATATCTTCTATTTTTTCGATAACTTCGGGCTGCAATTCACGAAACGCTTTTTCGTCATCCTTATCGAGAAGCTTTTTACCCTTGCCTATAACATTGCGCACGGCATCGTCAAAGCTCCACATAATAGCCGTCGGCCTGTCAAACCCCTTCTGTTCAAGGAAGGGGAAAAGCTGATTGTGCTTGCGCGCAAAGTGGCGTTGGTACAAGAGAAGCTTATCGTACACTTCAAGCCACTCATTTTTAATAAATTTGTCTTTGGCGAGGAGCGCTTTCATATGGCCGACAATCTTTTCCATGACTGCGTTTTCCGCCATGAACGTGCGAACGGGGTGTCCTTCAGGAAGCGCTTCCAAGGCCGGCTGCCGCAAAATACCGTCAAAGAGGCGGATAATGTCATTCATGCGGTCATGCATTTCTTCGTCCGCCATGCCTTCTTCTTTCAGCTTCTGTTCGCCGTATGCAAATTCCTCAGGCGTTACATAGTCAAATTTGGATTTCAGTTCCCGCCGTGCTTCGTCAAAGGACAGGCGCCCTGCTACATAGTCCATTTTGATGCGAACTATTTCTTCACATTTTTTTACATCTACATCAAATACACGTGCTTTATCCGTCATAAGACTTCACTCCTTACGCAAAAATTAATTCCGTAATGAAACAGTTTATCATCTCTATGGTCGGAGTATACGTCTTAGAAGAGTATTCGTCCATTGGATTTACAACAAAGGAGCGATACTTATTCTTTGTTCCGTTCTTTGGCGAATTCGTCGGCGACAGCACGACGCAGGTCCGCGTCAGCCGCCAATTTCAAGACGACATTGCCCATAATTTCGGCACCGCGCATAATGACCGGCTCAATTGTCTTATCTTGTACCATCGCCGCGATTTCCCGCGAATGGCCGGGGTAATACGTATTCCCTCCGGCAAGGCGAATATGCAGTGTCGGGCATTCGTGACTCACATTGCCGATATCGGAGCTGCCGCCGGCGCGGCGGCTTACCGTATAAGGCACGGCGAGTTCCTGCAATACTTCTTCCGCAAGGCCCGCAGCCGCTTCATTCCAAAGCATTTCATCATAATCCAGGCCCATGGAGATGACGTCATATGTCGTATCCGTTGCAATAGCCGCCCCTTTGATACAGTTCATGACTTTGCCTACGAGTTCATCTAAATAAGGCCGCGACGTGTAGCGAAGTGTACATTCAAGCTCCGCTCTGTCAGGCACGATATTTGATGCCGTACCGCCGTCGACGATATACGCACCTATGCGCGCTTCCGGCCGAATGTGCTGGCGCAGCATGTCCATGCCGTGCAGGGCGAGCATGGCCCCGTTCAACGCGTTTCGGCCCTTCCAGGGATCGTTGGCGCCATGAGCCGTCCGACCGTGAAAAACGACGCGGTAACAGCTGAGAGCGAGAAAATTCTCATTCGGTTCCGTCTCATTGGCCGATATGTGAGTCATCAGTGCCAAATCATAGTCTTTAAAAATGCCGGCCCGACACATGAGGACCTTGCCGCCGCGCAGCTCTTCATCCGGAGTGCCGATGAGGTCGATATCTGCAGGCAGGTCACTGAGCTCACTCAGACCCAGGCAGGCAAGGAGACTCATGGCGCCGTTTGCCGAGTGTCCGCAGCCGTGCCCGATTTCGGGAAGTGCGTCGTATTCGGCGAGTACGGCCACCTTCATGACAGGTTTTTTTGCTCTGCGCACGGCGGCACGAAAGGCCGTCGCCTGCCCTGTAAATTTCTCTTCCACTGCGAACCCGCAGTTCTTACAAAGTTCCACATAAGCCGCGCAGGCACGATATTCCTCGCCGGACAGTTCCGGATCGGCGGCAATGGCGTAATTGAGCGCAAAGGCCGTTTCTTTATTTTTGTCTATCTTTTCTGCAAGCGCTTCCTGAAGCCCCATGAGCCTATCCCCCTATACTGTGTTCTTTCCTGCTGCAGCCTTTTCATACAGAGCCGGTCTCCTGTCCGCAAAGACCGTGATTTTTTGCCGCACTCGCCCCGTTTCCACGGGCTCTATTGTCGCCTCTATAATATCTTCAGCGTCGCCGCCCTTTGCCGAGGTTTCACCAAGCGGGCCGAAGACGGCCGAACCGCCGCCGCCGATTTTCCCCTTTACGTCGTCAACTGCGTTAGCCATAACGACATAGCACTGGTTTTCAACGGCTCGAGCCCGCCCCAAAAGATGCCAATGGTCGATACGCGCCGCCGGCCACGACGCCGGTATAAAAAGAACCTGAGCCCCCGCCAGAACGGTCAGGCGCACCCATTCACAAAAACGCAGGTCATAGCAGATAACGGCACCCATATTCACGCCGTCAAGGGAAAAAAGACCGGGCGCGTTGCCCGGCGTGAATTTTTTATCTTCCCCGGCCGGAGAAAATAAATGGGCCTTGTCATATGTTGCCGTAAGGCTGCCGCCGCGGTTATAGACATACATACGGTTATATGCCTTCCCGTTCTCCTGAACGGCAACGGATCCGCCGACAATATTAACCTCATGCGCCGCCGCAAAGGCGGATAAAAACGCTTGCGTCCGTACACCGCCTTCATCGGCAGCACGCAATACATCGTCCGGATAAAAACCCGTATTCCACATTTCCGGCAAAACGACAACATCGGGTTTATCCGCCTGTACGGCCGCTTCCATCCGCTCGGCCGCAGCAGCGTAGTTGCAGTCGACGTCGCCGAGGCGGGAGGCAAATTGAATGATTGTTATTTTCATCATATCACCTGCTCTACGTAAAAAATTATTAGTAATTTTATTATACGAAAGGAAGACAGGCTATGCAACAAGACATGGCAGGCACGCCCCATTTATGATATAGTAAGGACATACTGAAAGGATGGGCCGGGCTCATGTCAAAAATAAAAAAGACCAATGTTATGCGTATACTTGATAAAGCGGGCATCGAATATACAGTCAAAACATATGAATATACAGAAGACGATTTATCCGGTCTTCATGCCGCAGCCGCAACCGGACTCAATCCCGACCGTGTTTTCAAAACGCTCGTCGGGGAAGGAAACAAGAACGGCCCTGTCGTCTTCTGTATTCCCGTGCATAAAGAACTGGATTTGAAAAAAGCCGCCCACGTAAGCGGCAATAAAAATGTGCGCCTCGTTCATGTCAAAGAGCTGCCGACTTTGACCGGATACATCCGCGGCGGCTGCTCACCCGTAGGTATGAAAAAACTCTTTCCCACTTATATAGACGCAAGTGCAATAAATACCGATATCATCAGTATCAGCGCCGGGCAAAGGGGTATTCAGGTGCTCCTTGAGCCCAAAGACATACAAGCCGTGACCGAGGCGGCCTTTGCGGATCTGGTCATGGAAGATATTATTTTAACGGAAGGACGTGTCCGCCCATGACAGCTTCTTGGCAAGATTGGCTTGACACCTTGACGCGCTGTGATTCCTGCCCGCTCCGTCACGAAGGAAATCGCGGCCCGACGCGCAGCTCCGGGCCTGCAGATTCGCCCATTATGTTCGTCGGTGAGGGGCCCGGCGGTGTGGAAGATGAATACGGCGTCCCGCTCGTCGGGCCGTCGGGAAAGCTATTGGATAAGGCGCTGTGGAGTGTCGGTCTGACGCGGGACCGCATATATGTGACGAACATCGTCAAATGCCGCCCCCGTAACAACCGCACGCCGACACTGGAAGAAGGCAGATACTGCGCAAACATTCACCTGGTGCGGGAGATTGAACTTGTAAATCCTAAGGTTATCGTCTGTCTCGGTAAGGTGGCTTTTCAATACTTTTACGGACAGGCTGCAAGCATTATGCGCAATCGCGGCAAGTGGCTCGAGCACGGAGATATTCCCGTCATGCCCACATATCATCCGGCCTTCCTGCTGCGGCAAACCGGCACAGAGCTGGTCGAGTCAAAATGGCAGGTCTATTACGATCTGAAGGCAGCCGTCGAAAAAGCAAAGAAATCCTGTCCCGACTACCTCTACGGCAGCAAAACCGTTCCCGATTTGCTGCAGCAGTATAAAGCGTTGAAAGAAAGCAGACATTTCTGAAAAAGGTTGCCATGACGGATTTGGTATCTTGTCATGGCAACCTTTTGTTCTGGAGCGGATGAAGGGGATCGAACCCTCGTACCAAGCTTGGGAAGCTTGTATTCTACCACTGAATTACATCCGCATGAGTTACTTGTTCAGTATATCAATAAAGCCATTTTTTGTAAAGGAGAACTGCTTCCATGGCTTGGAAAAACGACTGGATTCTCTTGGTACTTCTCATTTTCTACGGCTCTCTTTTTACGGTACTTTTCATTTCTTTACAAAAATACCGGGAATTATCCGGCCATGCCGCAATAGACTCCTGGCCTTTTATGGTTGTCGACAGCCGTTTGGTACTCAATAAATGGGCCTTGAACCGGTTTCCTCTCCTTCAGCTCTTTCACACCGCAACGATTTCCTTTCCCTTAGCGTCCGTTGAACAGGTGGAAATCGGATACAGCAGTTACCTTTCCATAGCCGGTTTCAATTCCTATGTGCGCATTCACACGAAAACCGGCAAAAAATCGGCCCGCTATTGGTATTCTTGGTCAGTCCGCAAACAACGTCCGGCACTGCATAATACAAAAGAAGAGTGTTTCCGCACGATGACTCTCTTATCGGAAAAGCTGATGGAAATGTGTATTCCCAACTATATACGCAAAGAAGAATTATGGACATTTTTCCATTGAGCTCTTCCAAACACGAGAGTTTTTCGGTTACAAATGCGAACTCCCAATCTCACAGAAATCCGTGCAGATTGGGAGTTCGCATTTACAGTCTATGGTGATCCACCCGAGACTCGAACTCGGGACACCCTGATTAAAAGTCAGGTGCTCTACCGACTGAGCTAGTGGATCATAGCTGGCAGGGGTAGCTGGATTCGAACCAGCGCATAGCGGAGTCAAAGTCCGGTGCCTTACCACTTGGCTATACCCCTGTGGGGCGAGTAAAGGGGATCGAACCCTTGAATAACGGAGCCACAATCCGCCGTGTTGACCGCTTCACCATACCCGCCATATAGGTCATCAAAAAGTCGATGACCTAGTCATCTTATCATGCAGACAAAGTCTCTGTCAAGCCTGTATGCTTTATTTACCCGCTTCTCCGTACAACAGTTCTTTTACGAAATTAGGCAATACAAAAGCGCTCTTCTGAATGCCTTCATTATAGTACTGCGTCGGGAAGATACGTTTTCTGTTCGGTTCCCACGTAAGGGGATCGTATTTTTTGGAGCCCATCGTAAAGCAGTGCATCCCCGTAGGGTAGAGGGGAATAAAAGCCGTGTACAGCCGCGTAATGGGGAAAATAGCACTTACTGCGTCGAACACTTCTTTCACCAGTTTACGATGCATAAAAGGAGATTCCGTCTGCTGTACGAAAATACCGTCTGCTTTCAAGGCTTTATACGTATCCTTATAAAATTCGCGCGTAAACAGCCCTTCGCCGGGGCCGACGGGGTCGGAGCAGTCGACAATGACTACATCATACAGATTTTCCGCTTCTTTCATGAAAGCAATGCCGTCGCCCACTTTAACGGTCAACTTCGGATTTTGTTCCAACATGGCCGACGCAATGCGCGGAAAGTATTGCTTGGACAACTCGATGACCTTGCCGTCAATATCGACCATCGTCACGTGTTCCGCTTCCGGGTGCCGCACGGCTTCTCTTGCCGTACCGCCGTCGCCGCCGCCGATAATGAGGACATTCTTCGGCTGTGGATGCAGGAAGAGAGGAATATGCGCAATATTTTCGTGATACGTAAATTCGTCTCTGTCCGACGTCTGAAACACGCCGTCCAACACGAGCACGCGACCGTATTCTTTGCTTTCCGCAATGACAATATCCTGAAAATCCGACTTTCCTTCATAAAGTATTTCCGATACTTCTGCACACAAATCCAGATAAGGGGACTGGTGTTCCGTAATATATTGTTTCATGTCATGCCTCCGAGTTGCTTCAATAATAAATATATCCGTTTTATTGTAGCACACTTCGCCCGGAGAAAACATATTTTTATGGGTCAGTCAAACATTATGTTACAAAATTGGTCAGGAGAAGAAAATGAGAAGAACTCCTTACCCAACTAAAATATTCCCGCAGTTATTTTGCACTGAAGCCGTTACAGGGATATTTTATTGCCGAATTATTACAAGTTAACTAAATTTGCCGTTCTGTGCAGAAAAATCTTTAATCAGAGCCATTCCTTATGATATACTAATGTTCAAGTTTTTTAATCAGTCTTTTATATGCGGGATCTATCTTCCCCTTACAGGTGATGAAATGAAATTGGATGTAAATAAGCTAAAAAAGAAACGTAAACTCCTCATAGTGGTCTTTCTTATCCATGTCTGTGCAATAGGCGGCTATCTCTATTATCAACATACAGTGACGGCACAAAATATGAAAGCCGTTGAAACGGCGGACGTCACAAGGATGAATATAAAATCAACCGTATCAGCTACGGGTACGATCAGCCCTGTAAACTCCGTTGAAGTATCGCCGAAGATCACGGCCCGTATCAGTACTGTAACGGTCAAGGAAAATGACAGCGTCACTAAAGGCGAAGTGGTCGCCACTTTAGACGGCAAGGACTTCGAAGCCAAAAGAGATCAGGCTCAATTCAAGGTAACGAATGCACAATTAAAATATGAACGGGCCAAGTATCTCTACGAAACCGGAGCCGGCTCCAAGCAGGATTACGACGACGCAAAGTTTAATTATGATACGGCTATCAGCAACTTAAGCGAAGCCGAGTCGGATGTTGCCGAAACGGTCATTACCGCACCCATGAGCGGTACCGTCGTAGGCGAACCTAAGACTCCCGGCACAATGGCGGTACAGGGCAACAGCAATCCGACAGTCATCATGCGCATTGCCGACACGGCAACCAAACAGATCGTAGCCAAGATCGATGAAACGGATATCGGTAAAATCAAAGTCGGTCAGGATGCCGTCTTTACGGTCGATACCTATACGAACAAGACCTTTACGGCCCGTGTATCCAAAATTTCTCAAACGGACACCGGTAATACATGGGATACGACGGATTCTTCCGAAACGACGTCATCTTCATCGTCATCTTCGGCAAGTGTTATCTATTACTATGTCACCTTGGATGTAGACGATCCGAACGATGATCTTCGCCTCGGTATGACGGCACGTGTCGACATCAATACCTCTCAAAAAGACAATGCCCTTGTCATCCCCATTGCCGCACTCAAGACAAATAACAACGGCTCTTACGTCTTGCTCGTTAAGGACGACGGCTCAACGGAAGCCGTAAATGTTACAACAGGTATTTACAGCGACGAGTATGTAGAAATAATCAGCGGATTGTCCGAAGGAGACAAAGTATCCGTCACGTACACGTCGGCAGGTAAATCTTCGTCAAACAATGACCAGGGACCGCCGCCGATGTAAAACAAGGAGTACACGATGGATAAAATAATGATTGATTTAAAAGATATCCGTAAAACTTACCGCATAGGTTCGCAAGATTTCGCCGCTCTGGCAGGTATTACCTTACAGATAAAGGAGGGAGAATTCGCAGCACTCATGGGCCCGTCCGGGTCAGGCAAGTCGACGTTGATGAATATTCTCGGTTGCCTGGATCGCCCCACTGCGGGATCATACAAACTGGACGGGGAAGAAGTTGCCAACCTGTCGGATGATGAGCTGGCATTTACCCGAAACAAAAGTATAGGATTTGTCTTTCAAAATTTCAATCTTCTCGGACGCATATCCGCACTTGACAACGTAGCTCTCCCGCTGGTATACGCCGGTATCAGCAAAAAAGAGCGGACTGAGCGGGCGATGGAAAAGCTTCGTGCCGTCGGTCTTGATACATGGTCTCACCACAAACCGAACGAACTGTCCGGCGGCCAACGACAACGCGTCGCCATCGCCAGGGCTCTCGTCAACGAGCCGCACATCATCATGGCCGACGAACCGACCGGCAATTTGGACACAAAGTCGACAAAAGAAATTATGAATATTTTCGAAGAATTGCATAGAGACAAGAAAACGGTCATCCTGGTTACACATGAACCGGAAATTGCGGCTTGTGCAGGCAGGCAGCTGCTGTTGAGTGACGGTGTGATCACGAAAGATGCCGGAAAAGGGGTGGTCATGGATGTTGTTTAGAGAAAGCATCGCCATCGCTTTAACGGCTCTCTTTTCCAATAAACTTCGATCTATTTTGACAATGCTCGGTATTATTATCGGCGTCGGAGCCGTCATCGTCATGATTTCCATAGGCATGGGAGTTAAGAAAGAGGTCACCGATTCGATTGCCAGCCTCGGCAGCAATATGCTTATCGTTACTCCCGGTTCATCGAATTCCCGCGGCATCCGCACAGCTGCCGGTTCGGGTAAAAAGCTGAAATATGATGATGCGACAGCAATAAAAAAGAAGATCAAAAATATCGACTATGTAGCTCCGACAGTCAACAACTCCTATCAAATAGTCAACGGCAACGAAAACTGGAATACCTCCGTATACGGAGTAACTCCGGAATACTTGAATATCCGTTCCCTAAACGTTACAACAGGCTCTTTTATTACTCAATCCGACTTGGATTCACGCAACCGTGTAGCCGTCATCGGCTCAACAGTAGCCTCAAATCTCTTTGACACGGAAAATCCTGTAGGTAAGAACATCCGTATCAATAATCAGCCTTATAAGGTCATCGGGGTCCTTGAAGCAAAGGGACAATCTTCCATGGGCTCCGACCAGGACGATGTCGTCCTCGTCCCCTTGACGACGGCACAGGAACGGCTCATGGGCATCACCTATCTCCGCTCTATCAACATTCAAGTTTCAAGTCCCGATAAAATTGATGAAGTACAAAGTCAGGTGGAGACCTTATTGCGCCAACGGCATCATATTACGGGCACAAAAGAGGATGATTTCACAGTTCGAAATCTGACGAGCCTGATGGAAACAATGACCAGCACGACAGCCATGCTGACTCTTTTCCTCGGCAGCATAGCTGCTATTTCCCTCATTGTCGGCGGGATCGGTATCATGAATATAATGATGGTTTCCGTCACGGAACGCACGCGGGAGATCGGCATTCGCAAGGCCTTAGGTGCAACGTATCGCACCATTATGATGCAGTTTCTCATCGAAGCGATCATTATCGGCGTCATCGGCGGTCTTTTAGGGATCCTTATCGGTATCGCCATCGTGGAACTCGTCAAGCAGACAGGCAGTTTTACACCTGTCATTACGGCTTCACCGATCATCGTCTCCTTCTCCTTTTCCGTCGGTATAGGTCTTTTTTTCGGGATCTATCCGGCACGAAAAGCGGCCAGACTCGACCCTATCGAAGCTTTGCGTTACGAATAAACAACTATATACAAAAAAGACGAGATTCGACTGTCTGCAGCCGTGACTCGTCTTTTTTTGTATAACTATCTTTCATTATTTCTTCGCCAAACATGTACGCTGAAGGCAAGAAGAACTCCCAACGTAACGATACCGGCAATAGCCGTCGTCACGAGCGTTATTCCTATTGCCGCCGGGGTTTGGAAAAAAATCTTACTTACATCACGAGCCGCTACGGCGAAAATGACAAGCGGAAATGTAAAAGAGGCAAATGTCGGATAAAATTTTCCGTTTCTGCAGAGGCGGACAATACAGGCGAGACTCATTCCATAAAAGGCCAGTCCCGGTACGGCAAGAAGCAGAAAAAAAGGCATATCCGGCAATCCTGTCGTATGAAGAAAAGCACAAAGACAAAGAGATGACGGTGCCGCAAAAATCGCCAGTGTCGGTTGTTCCCTTTCTTTTAGCGGCAAGACACGAAGGCGCCGGATAATAAGAGCTCCGATAACGACATATGCGATCAAGCCCCATGACAGCAGCATCGTCATCAGTCCGAAAGAAACAAAACCCGGGGGAGCCGTTACAACAGCAACAACAATACCTACATAGATGACAAACCATGAAGGCAGTACGTTTTCCAATCTGAATTTTCCGATAAATCGTTTTGTAAAGGATAAAATCAGACTGCCGTGCCAAATAAGTCCGCCATACCATAAAAGCAGGCCGGCAAAGTCCGACCAAGACACGGTATACGTCGACAGCGACATGACGGTCATCGACAAAACCGGCATGATCGGTGCCGACAAGGGATGTCCGGCATCCTCCTTATAGAGCCGGGGATACCGAAGATAGCGTAAGAGAACGATCGTCAAAAGCAGGCTTGCCGTGTACAGGCAAGCACAAGAAAAGCCCCGTCCGTACGGTTCAAGCAAACGGCTCATCGTTGCCAAAGCTAAGGCTATCCCGCCGCCTGCAACGGGGATGGATTCTAAAAGTCTCATAATATTTCCCTGACCGCAGGCTTTACCGAGCCGCTATATCGCGCAGTGCCGCAAGCGCAGCCTTTATTTCCGCTTCCGTCGTAAAAAGGCTGAGGGAAAAACGGACGGCGCCGCGGGCCTCCGTTCGCAGCTCTTTGTGCATGAGCGGCGCGCAGTGAAATCCCGCCCGCGTGGCAATTCCGAAATCTTCCCAGAGCAGTTCGCTCACCAGGGCGGATTCGGCTTCGCCTATGTTAAGAGCAAAGACGTTAACGCGCGGACCTGAAAAATCGCCGTATACGTGAAGGTTGTCTATTTGCTTCAGGCCGTCCACAAAAAGGGCGGACAGACGCTTCTGCACCTGCGTGACATCTTCGGCGCCTCTGTTCAGGAGATACTGCACGCCTGCACCGAGGCCGGCGATGCCGGCAATGTTGGCCGTACCGGCTTCAAAAACGCCAGGAACGGCATGAGGAAATCCCCTGTCAAAAGTGTGCACACCGTCACCGCCCGTAATAAGCGGCTTTACTTGCACATCCGTGCGCACGACTGCACCGCCCGTCCCGCCAGGACCGTAGAGCGACTTATGTCCCGTAAAGCAGGCAGCCGTAATCACATTATCGGACAGATCTACGGGATAAGCGCCGGCAGTCTGCGAAACATCGACAATCAGCATGAGTCCGTGTGCCTTACAGAAAGCTTTTATACGGTTTAAATCAAGAACATTACCGGTCAAATTGGAAGCATGATTGCAAACGACGGCCTTCGTTTCCGGCCGGAGCAAGGCTTCAAACTCATCGTAGTGGAGAATGCCCGTCTCCGCGTCGGAATGAACAAAGTCGACGGACAGGCCGTCATCTTCCAGTTGATATAAAGGTCGTAAGACCGCATTGTGCTCCCATGTCGTGGAGATGACATGGTCCCTTGCAGACAGCAACCCCTTTAAGACCTCATTTAAGGCGACTGTCGAATTATACGTAAAAGCGACATCGTAGGCGTTACCGGCATGAAACAACTCTTTTATAGATTCTTTCGCCTGCAGGACCGTGCGATAAGCGCGCAAGGCATAGCCGTGAGCACCCCGTGAAGGATTGCCCATTTGTCCGCTTGTCAGCGCTTCATATACGGCTTTGGCAACTACTTCCGGTTTATGGGCTGTCGTAGCTGCATTATCAAAATACATGCGTACTTCTCCCCTTTCTGCCACTTCCTTACAATCCGAAGCGGGCAAAGATTGTATCTACATGGCGCAACATTTTATTAACATCAAAGCACGCTTCAATGTCTTCATTCGTCATAACTGTTGCAATATCTTCATCTTTCTTCAGATTTTCCAGGAAATCTTCTCCTTCAAGCCACCGTTTCATGGCATTTCGCTGTACCCAGCGGTAAGCCTGTTCACGAACGGCGCCCTTTTCGACGAGCCTATTCAATAAGATGGGGCTGAAGATTAAGCCGCCTGTAAGCTCAAGGTCCTGCATCATTTTTTCGGGATACACGATAAGGCGATCGACGACACGCGTAAAGGTCGTAAGCATATAATCGAGGGCAATCGTGCTGTCCGGCAAAATGATGCGCTCTACGGAAGAGTGGGAAATATCCCGTTCGTGCCAAAGTGCCACATCTTCCAATGCCGCCTGGGCATTGCCGCGAATGACGCGGGCCAGACCGCACATGCGTTCACACGTAACGGGATTTCGCTTATGAGGCATAATAGACGAGCCCTTCTGTTTCGGGCTGAAATATTCTTCCGCTTCGCGCACTTCCGTCCGCTGCAAGTGTCTGATTTCCGTGGCAAATTTATCAATAGACGCGGCAATAACGGCCAAGGTCGTCATAAATTCGGCATGGCGATCACGCTGCAGTGTCTGCGTAGAAACGGGTGCCGGCAAAATACCGAGCTTTTCGCAGACATACCGTTCAATAAAAGGATCCACATCGGCGTACGTGCCGACAGCACCGGATATTTTCCCGACCGATATGACCTCTTTTGCCCGTCGCATGCGTTCAATATTGCGCTCCGTTTCGGCAAGCCACATGCACAGCTTCAGGCCGAAGGTCGTCGCCTCCGCATGAATGCCGTGAGTTCGACCGATGATCGGCGTGTACTTGAACTCGACGGCGCGACGACGCAAAACCAGGCGAAATGCTTCCAAGTCCTTCAGCAGAATCTCCGACGCCTCTTTTAACATATATCCCAATGCCGTATCCTTCACGTCTGTCGACGTGAGACCCAGGTGAACGTATTTCCCCGCTTCACCGATATTTTCGGAAAGGTTGGAAACAAAGGCGGCAATGTCATGGTGCGTTTCCGCTTCAATCGCATGAATGCGCTCTACGGAAAAGGACGCTTTTTCACGGATTTTCTCAGCCGCTTCCTTCGGAATATTTCCCAATTCCGCCTGTGCTTCACTGGCCAGGATTTCCACCTGCATCAGCGTATGCCATTCATTCTGTTCGCTCCAAATATGACCCATTTCTTCATTGGTATATCGTTCAATCACGCTGATCTCTCCTTTTCACGAAGTGATAATAAATAAAATACACACGACTACTTGCAAAGCAGCCGTGTATGTACTCACTTAAAACATAGTGTTGTCATCTTCCGCCTGTTCCGGGATATCCTGCAAAACCTCCCGGCGTCAGCCGGTATCGGCCAATTTCTTCCTTTTCAATCAAATACCTTGCTCTTGAGCTGCAATTTATTCATCGTCTGCGGCAATTCACTCTTCACCGCCGTCAAAATTACCGTGCATCTGAATAAAAACTGCCGAACACGGCGGCTATTGTTTTTTATATAAAATTCTCCCTCCCCACTCCTTGTACTCGTTGTTTTTTATTATCCTATATTTCCATATAATAGGCAATACAAAACACACGGCTGCAAACACAAAAGGGCATACATCCGCAATGTGACGTATGCCCTTGCCGCCGATATGACTACTCGACTACGATAGCCGTATCTTCTTTTACCGTTACGTACCCGATTATTTGGCCGCACGGCAAATTGTCTTTCAATTCTTTTTCCAAGGCAACCGCATCTTTTTCACTGACTGCGATCATGAGTCCGCCGGAAGTCTGCGGGTCATAAAGAATATCCATAACCGCTTCACTTATATCTCCGGCAATCTTTACGTGACCCTTCGTGTAATCGCGATTGCGATACGCGCCGGCCGGAATAAAGCCTTCCTCCGCCATACCGACGGCTTCCGGATGGTAAGGCATGTTCTTCACGTCCAAGTGAAGTGTCATGCCGCTTCCCGATGCCATTTCATAGGCATGTCCCATGAGGCCGAAGCCCGTAATATCCGTACAACTGTGAACGTCATACTTAATCATAATGTCGCGCCCGTATTTATTGAGCTCCGCCATTTCCTTGAAAAGTTGCCGTTCCAATGCCGGTTCTACGAGGCCAACCTTTGCAGCCGTCGTCAAAATGCCGACGCCAAGCGGTTTGGTCAGGAGCAGAACGTCACCTTCGCGAGCCGACGAATTGCTGAGCAATCGGTCGGGATGCATGAACCCCGTTACGGAAAGACCGTATTTCGGTTCTTTGTCTTCAATTGTATGCCCGCCCGTAATGAGTACGCCCGCTTCATAGGCCTTGCTGTAGCCGCCTTGAAGAATTTCCCGAACTGCGTCCTGCCCCATGGCGGAATTGATACACATGACATTCATGGCCAGTTTCGGATCCGCACCCATGGCGAATATATCGCTCAACGAGTTTGCTGCCGCAATTTGACCGAACATATACGGATCGTCCACAATAGGCGGAAAAAAGTCTACGGACTGAACAATTGCCAAGTCGTCGCGAACTACATACACGGACGCATCATCACTCTTATCGTAGCCGACAATCAAACGGTCATCGTGATGGCGGGGAATCCCGTCCAACATTTGTGCCAGCACGCCGGCACCGACCTTAGCGCCTCAGCCGGAGCAGGAAGCCATTGACGTTAATTTAATGTCGCTCATTGTAATCACACCCTTTATGTCGAACTGTAAATCTGCTCATAGCCGTTTTCCGTATGCCGGACAATTTGTTCGACTTCGCCACTTTCGTCACCGGAGTACGTGTAATCGTCAGGCGCCTGAAAACGGATGCCTGTGCCGCAAGACGAGCTCAGGTCCCGCGGCACGGGCATTAACTGAATGTCCGTTACCGACGGATGCGCTTCATTCTTAAAACGAATGGCCCCGAAATGGGAGTAAAAAGTAGCGATATATTGCATGATTACACCTGTTTTCTCACTTATTTTCTAGTAAACACCAACTTGAAATCTTCGCCTTCAGGCGCCGATTTTACTGTATACCCGTGGTTAGATACGTAGCGCGTAACATTTTCCATAGCCGTGTGTGTATCCACCATCATCTCATATTCCTGTTCCTGTGACTCCAAAGCCTTTTTCGCCATAATAACAGGTTCGGGGCAAGAGTATCCGCGTGCATCTATCATCGTGATCCCTCCTTCTATGCGCTCTGCTTACGTGTATTGACAACAGCAATAATAAAAGCAACGACAAAGCCGATGATAACGGCGACCTGACCGTTAAACGTCGGACCGGCGCCGGAAGCCGCCAAATTGAAATTATGAGCGAACGCCGCACCGACAATAAGTCCGAGAACGGTGACTGCCGAGTCGGAGTTTCCTTCACCGGTCAAAATAAGCTGACGCATCGGGCAACCGCCGAGAAGGATGCTGCAAAAACCTGCAAGAGCCATGCCGAGCAAATTCCACAAGCCGTCCGTATGGGCGATCGGTTGATTGGCAAAACCCGGATGGAAGTTACCGAAAGAAATATTTACAAGAAAAGCTGCAACCAATACAGCTACAAAGCCCAGTATCAATTTTGTTTCGTGGAATAAGATTATATCACGAATACCGCCTACCATGCAAAGACGGGTATATTGCGCCAAGCCGCCTACAACAAGGCCTGCAATCAAAGATACCGCCCAAGCCGCATGCATGGCACCGGGACCCTTTTCACTGAAGAAAATGAAAGCCGGGGCCGTAACGACAAAAATCAGCAATACTACCTGTAATACGGGCATAACGGCCGTATCGAGTTTCGTCAATTTATACGTGCGCTTCAGAGAATAGCCGTTCTTTAAGAAAACCGTCCCGATACCGATACCGATAACAAAGCCGACAAATCCCAAGATTGCATTCCAGTCACCGCCGGCAAGGCGAAGAATCAAGCGGAAAGGGCAACCGAGAAACATCAGGCACCCGATCATGACCAGGACTCCCAAAATAAAACGAGTCATCGGTGAAGAGCCGCCTTTAGACACATGTTCACCGCGAATAACCGACAAAATAAATGCACCTAAAATAAGACCGATAATTTCGGGACGAATATATTGTACCGGTGCGGCACGGTGCAGCCCCAAACCGCCTACAGTATCCCGAATGAAGCAGGCAATACAAAAGCCCATGTTGGCGGGGTTGCCCGCAAGGACCAAAAAGCCCGCAATGGCGCCGATAATCAAACCGGCAATAATAATAGCGCGTTTCTCATGTGTAATTCCCAAGATAAATCCTCCTCTCGAAATCGCGGTCAGGTACCGTTCACACCATACCGTCATATAAAAATATTTGAAAATCTCCGGCCTGTACACTATACTGAACGGGTAAAGAGAAATCAACAAACAGGAGAGAGAAAATGGAAAAACTTTATTTAGACAACGCGGCAACGACATTCCCAAAACCGGCAGTCGTTCCCGACGCAATGAGCGATTTCATCAAAAACCACGGGGTAAACATCAACCGCGGCTCGTACGCGCCTGCATATGACATGGAAGAACTCGTCTTCAACACGCGCCGCCGCCTTGCCGACCTTTTCGGCGGGAAGGATGTGAAAAACGTAATTTTCACGCAAAATGTCACCATGAGCCTGAACATGGTTATCAAAGGACTTTTCGGCAAGACGGACCACCTCCTCGTCTCCGCTATGGAGCACAATGCGGTTATGCGGCCTATTGTGCAGCTCAGTCATGACGGGCTGACCTTCGACAGGATTCCCTGTGCAGTCGACGGTACTCTTATTTCATCAGAAATGGAGCGGCTTGTCCGTCCTGAAACAAAAGCAATTATCATGACCCATGCGTCCAACGTCTGCGGTACGGTCATGCCGCTTGCTGAGGTCGGCGCTTTTTGTAAAAAGCACAACCTGCTCTTCATTGTCGACAGCGCCCAAACGGCCGGCACCTTGCCCATCGACATGAAGACGATGCACATTGACGTCCTGTGCTTTACGGGCCACAAGGGACTTCTCGGTCCCCAGGGCATCGGCGGCTTCGTTCTCAGCGATGAAGTGGCCAAAGCCATGACGCCGCTCATTGCCGGCGGTACGGGCAGCCTTTCCCATTCGGAAGAAATGCCCGACTTTTTGCCGGATAAATTCGAATCGGGAACAATGAATCTCCCCGGTATCGTCGGTCTCCACGCAGCCCTGAAGTTTCTTGACGAAACGGGCATGACCGCAATCCATCAGAAAGAAATGGCTCTTACGGAACAATTTCTCGCCGGCATTGCTGCAGTCAAGCATATTCACCTCGCCGGAAAGCAAAGCCTTGCCGATCGCACAGCCGTCATTTCCATCGCCTCAACAACGATGGACAACGCGAAACTCGCCGTTCGTTTGGAATCGGAATACGGCATCCTCACCCGTGTCGGGCTGCACTGCGCGCCGTCGGCACATAAAACGCTGCAAACCTTCCCGAGCGGCACGGTGCGCTTTTCTTTCGGTTATTTTAACACGGAAAGTGAAATCGATACGGCCGTAAAAGCACTTCATGCCATTTGTGACTAACAGTCATATAAAAGGCCTGTTCCTATGGAATAGGTCTTTTTTTATTCTGCCCCCAACTTTCCGCATGCATCGGCACGGCAACGACAGCAATGAGTCATTTGCGGCATTACTTGGCCGATGAATTGACGAATACGGTGCAGTTCTTTATCCGTCGGCGCCGTTTTCCCCGCAAAAGGCGTATCATGAACGGGAATCATAGAGATACAGTTCATAATATCCGCTCCCCAGGCGGATGCTTTGGCGGCAATTTCCGGTATATGCTCCATATTGACACCCGGTATGACAACCGTATTGATTTTGACGATCAGCTTATTTTCCTTCAAGCGCCTGATCGCTTCATCCTGACGATCCAGCAAAATTTCTGCGCCCTCTATACCCGTGTAAGTCCTGCCCTCATGACGCACGAACGCGTATACGTCGGCACCTACTTCAGGACGAACGGCGTTGACCGTAACCGTAACATGGCTAATGCCGATTTCGACCAGCTCGTCCACGTATTCCGGCAAGGCCAGTCCGTTACTGGAAAGACACAGCATGACTCGCGGGAAGTGAGCACGCACCTTCTCAAAGGTGGAAATCGTCTTATCGGCATCACACATGGGATCTCCCGGTCCGGCAATACCGACGACGGAAATATCCTGTCGCCTGGCGAAAAGTTTTTCCAGCATATCCACCGCCTCATCCGGCGTATACACGTGCTGTGTGACGCCGGGACGATTTTCATTGGCACAGTCATACATACGGTTGCAGAAGTTGCACTGAATATTGCAGTCAGGCGCGACGGGCAAATGAACGCGCCCCCAATTGGCGGACGCCTCCTTATTAAAACAAGGATGATTATTTAAAAAACTTTGTCCCCTTATGTCCGTCATTATTCCTTACCCTTTCTGCCGAACTTAATCGCGTTCTTATGGCATACGTTCAGGCAATCACCGCAGTTGGTACAGTTCATTTCGTCAGGACGCGTCCCCATTTCGCATGTACGCAGGCAAGCGTCGCAATTGTCGCAGGCGCTCGTCTTATATACGCGGAAAAAGGAAATTTTACGAATAAGTTCCATCGCGCCGCCGACAGGACAGATAAAACGGCACCAGAAGTTGGCAATAATGAGAGAAGCCGCAATCAGCGACACGACCATTACGGTACGTACGGCCCAATACCAATCGGCAAAGCGAACGGACATGATGACCGCATTAAAATACTCATCACTCGTACGCATAGGAATCATGACCCGCGGGTTATCAAGACAGAAGTATACGCCCAGGCCGATAAGAATTGTAATGACCATGCCGATTTGAGCGAACCTCATGCGCTTATCGCGTATCTTCAGCTTTGTAATCGCCAGCTTGCCGAGTATTTGATTGACAAGACCGCTCGGACAGAGCCAGCCGCAAAAGGCACGGCCCAAGAAGATGGCAAGGAGCGGTATAAAGAGCCAAAAACCGAAGAAATATGCCGTAATACGCCCCCAACAGGTGATGACGGGACATCGCTCACAATTGACGAAGGGAACAATAAAGGGACATCGGAAAATCCCGTAGTATACCCATTTACCCATAACTGCAAGGAATACGAGCTGTACTAAGCGGCGCAGCTTGGGAAGATAAAATGTATTTACTTTCTCTTTATTAGACATCTTTTACGCCGAACCTTTCTATTAAATCCAAGCCCCGCGGTGAATGAACGGAGGTAAACCCGTTGTGCTCAAACGCGGCCTGGCCTTCATCGGAACGAATAAAATCAACGAAGTCATCTGCCAACGCCCTGTCTTGAACATATTTCATCACATTAATAGTAAACGTTAACGGTGCCGGCGGAATAAATTTAGGATCGATCGGCATGTATTCGATTTTATCTTTAAACCGATCGTGCGTAGTCAACCGTTTTTCAATAATCGATACATC
Source organism: Megasphaera coli (assembly GCF_900095855.1). Taxonomy (GTDB): domain Bacteria; phylum Bacillota; class Negativicutes; order Veillonellales; family Megasphaeraceae; genus Megasphaera; species Megasphaera massiliensis_A. The sequence continues at coordinate 1,225,123 of NZ_FMIY01000002.1, forward strand.
GCCCTTTCCCTCAATAAGGCCGCACATCATTTTAATGACGCACGTTTCGTTGACGATCATATTTTGCATAAATGCGTCCGTGAGCCCCGATTTCTTCATAATTCCCTGAACGGAAGCGCTGCCCGGAGGAGAAGCCCCTAAGGGAAGCATAACGCGTACTCCCGGTTCGGCCATATCCTGTAAATCACGAATACCCGCAGGGTTTCCCTTCGGCGTAACAATGACGTAATCCGTAAAACAGAGAGGTTTAAAAGCCAAGCTTACACCTTTCTTGCGCATATTCTTAGCCAGCTCCAGCCCGCGGGCACCGAAAATTTCCGTCTGTCCTTTTAGCGATAAAAGTGCTTTACCCAAGGCACCGGCAAACGCACCCGTATATTGAATATTATGACCCGTTTTCTTTTCGTAAATTTCGTTAGCCTCAATAAAAGCCTCCGATAAACCTCCGCAGGACCAAACTTCCAGAGAGTCTGATTTAAAGGGCGTGTATCCGGCGGAAATCAGCTTCGGCACGGCTGAAGCTGCAGCGGCGGATAGAGCGGCACCTTTAATAAATTGCCGTCTGGAAATCCGATCTTTCAAAAAATCCATATTTGTTACTCCTCTCACATATTCACAGGGTCAAGAAACCCGGTGTTTTCATTATCTTCTATTATCATTATTATGTACATAATATATAAAAAATATCTATAATTCCGGTTGTGGAATTATAGATATCAATAATTTTCTTTCACTTCTTAAATTTTGCGGGAATTTCAACATTCTTCCCGAGCCGTAATGACCTGTCCCACCGTTACTCCCGCAGCCGACGCTTGTACAAGACCGCGCGTAATACCGGCACCGTCACCTATAGCAAAGAAGTTGTGCACCTTCGTCTCCAGATTTGCACTAAGTTCAAGGCGATTTGAATAGAACTTAACCTCCACACCGTAGAGCAGTGTATGCCGCGAATTGGCCCCGGGCGCAACCTCGTCGAGAGCGGCGAGCATTTCCTTAATATCCTGCAAATGGCGATAGGGCAGGACAAGCGACAGATCGCCGGGCGTTGCCGTCGGCATAGTCGGCCGCACGAGGCCGCGCATAATTCGCTCTTCCGTCGAGCGGCGCCCGTCAAGCAGATCGCCCAAGCGCTGTACAATAACGCCGCCGCCGAGTATATTGGCCAAATTGGCAATATACTTGCCGTATTTAATAGGCTCCCGAAAAGGTTCCGTAAACTTTTTCGACACGAGGACGGCAAAATTCGTGTTCCCGCTCTTTTTATGGGCATAGCTGTGGCCATTGACTGTTAACAGTCCATCGTTGTTTTCCGTTACGACAAAGCCGTTGGGATTCATACAAAAGGTTCGTACGCGGTCATCAAAGGAGCGACTGAAGTAGACGAGCTTTGATTCATAAACGACATCCGTAATAGACTCCAGCACTTCCGCCGGCATTTCTACGCGAACGCCGATGTCGACGGCATTACTCGTAAATTCCAACCCAAGTTGCGACACTTCGTTAACAAACCATTCCGCCCCTTCTCTCCCGGGCGCGCCGACAAGATAACGGCAGCCGTAAAACATATCCTTAATGATGACACCCTTGACGACGCCGCTTTCCGCTATAATCCGGTCAACAGCCGTATCCGCCATAATGTCCGCCTTATCTGCCAAAAAATCGCGCATATTCGTCAAAATTTCACCGTTCACGTCGGTTCCTAAATGGCGAATGCGCGCCGGTATGAGCCGCAGGTCTGCCGCGGCAGCCTTGCGTTTCAAGTCACGAATAAGGTCGGCATGCTCATCGCCGTACACTTTTCGCCCGGCTCCGCCGAAATGACAGTACGTTTTATCGACATATCGAATCTTTTCGGCCAACTCTTCTTTGGACAAATAATCATCCAGGTTACCGCCGAATTCCGTCGTAAGTGTCAGCTTTCCGTCGCTGAACGCGCCGGCACCGCCCCAACCGCAGACGACGTTGCGCACCTTATCTTTAGGCAAGGCATTCTTATTTCGACTCGTCGCAATGCGCTCCCGTATATCCTGCCCCTTTTCGACCATCAGAATCTTCAGCCCCTTGCCGGCCAACTCGAGAGCGGTGAAAATACCGGCCGGACCGGCGCCGATAATAATAACATCGTATGTTTTTACGGCTTTCATATTTTTGCCTCCTCCGCCGTATGCTACGGCAAAATATGGTATAATAACTGCAATATCATGCTTTTTGAAAGGAGTTTCTCATGCCCGGAACACGCCGCCGCCAACCGTATGAAAAAGTAAATTTTCAGCAGGAAGTGTACTTGCAGGTGAGTATTTTCTTGTGGACGCTCTTCCTTATGATTATACTACTGGCCGCTTTCTTTTTCCAAATGCCCGTCGCCGCATCAGCCGTTATCACCGCCGTTTTACTGTCCTCTACACTGGTTTTACGCATAAAGTTCAAAGATTTTTACAAATTCCGCGACCGCGGCCAGCGGACCTGGTGTGCCACATGCGCCCTCTACGCAAGTCTCTGTCTGACGGGCGGCTGCATTTATGTATATAATCAGTCCGCCGAAATGACGTGGGATTACGCCCTCGTCTTTCTCTTCGGTTTTCTTTTTTTCACATATATGGCCTATAGAAGCCTCAGTCCGACAATGGTTGTCGGCAACAAACGAACGAGTATCCGCTAAGGTGTTACGGCAACAAATCATAACCACCAGTAGAACTGGTGGTTTGCTCTGACCCTATAAGGGTCTATCTCTTGTGGTAGCACCAAATGGTGCACTGAATAAAATCCGGCAATCACATCACTGTTACTGGCAGCCCCCTACTCGGGGGCTCTTTCTTTGCCTACTTATGTACTCTTCTTACCCGTAAACGGGTCTACATACTCTTTGAAATCCAACGTGTCCTGTGCTATATCTTCCTGCAGTTGTTGTCGGATATAGGTTTTTATCGCACCTTCGTATTTTCCTACCGTGTCCACATAGTAACCCCGACACCAAAAATGTCTATTGCCATACTTATATTTTAAGTTTGCATGTTTATCAAATATCATTAAACTGCTCTTACTTTTTAGATATCCCATGAAACCGAATACACTTAGATGTGGTGGTATTGTCACCAGCATGTGGATATGATCCGGACAACATTCTGCTTCCAGTATTTCTACGTGCTTCCGGGTGCACAACTCCCGCAATATTTTTCCTATATCCACCTTTATGGTCCCATATATAGCTTGTCTTCTATATTTGGGCGCAAATACGATATGGTATTTGCATCTCCATTTACTGTGTGATAAGCTTTGTACGTCATTCATTGACAGTGAACCTCCTATCCGTTATGTGATGTGGTTGCCAGACCATCATCATTCTAACACAGGAGGTTCCTTCTTTTTCTATAAGTATTTTTTTGCTCCCCCAGTAAACTGGGGGTTTAGTCATGCCTGTTCGGCGCCAACAAAAAGAACTATCTACCGGAAAGGATAGATAGTTCTTTTTGCGTATTTGGTGGGCGATGACAGGATCGAACTGCCGACATCTTGCTTGTAAGGCAAGCGCTCTCCCAGCTGAGCTAATCGCCCGAGTGTGGTGACCCCTACGGGATTCGAACCCATGTTATCGCCGTGAAAGGGCGGTGTCTTAACCGCTTGACCAAGGGGCCATGAAAGATTTGTGGTGATCCACCCGAGATTCGAACTCGGGACACCCTGATTAAAAGTCAGGTGCTCTGCCGACTGAGCTAGTGGATCATAAATTTGGCAGGGGTAGCTGGATTCGAACCAACGATGACGGAGTCAGAGTCCGTTGCCTTACCGCTTGGCGATACCCCTATGTGGCTCCTCAAGTAGGACTCGAACCTACGACAAATCGGTTAACAGCCGATTGCTCTACCAACTGAGCTATTGAGGAATACTTGCTTTCCTCTAAAGAGAAAAATGGAGCGGAAAACGAGGCTCGAACTCGCGACCCCCACCTTGGCAAGGTGGTGCTCTACCACTGAGCTACTTCCGCATGACAACGGTTATTATACTATAGTATTTTAAGCCTTGTCAATATACCTTTCTCTAATAAGCCGGTATACTTCTTCATGAATGGCCTCGGCAGGACGCAGAGTACCGTCGTAAACACAATTCACTACATGCCAGCCGTATTTCTTTACGAGTTCTCCATAGGCTTTATGACATTTATCAAGAAAGCTCCGGTTGTTTTCATGAATATCCCCCGTTTGTCCGCCTGTCTTACCTGCTCTTGCCGCCATGAGCCGCGCCGACACATCCTGCGGCACGTCGAGAAGCACCACGCCGTCCGGCTCGGGCAAGCCCAGTTTATGAAACTCGAAATCCGTCAGCCAGTCGAGGAACGCTTCCCGCTCCGGTGCAGCATCAATTTTAATCATTTGGTAAAGCATGTTACTCGTCGTGTAGCGGTCGGCCAGGACGATACCGCCGCTTTTAAAAAAAGCCTTCCACTTGCGTTCATACGAAGCGACCCGGTCCACCGCATAAAAGGCCGAAGCCGCATAGGGATTCACCGCATCGGCATGTGTACCGAAGTCGCCGCGCAAATACATTTTCACAAGGGCACTCGACTCGCTGTCATAATCGGGAAAGTTTACAGCCATGACGGGAAACCCGTCTTTTTCCAAATGCTTGTGCAATAATTCAGTCTGCGTCGCCTTGCCGCTGCCGTCGCCGCCTTCAATAATAATCAGTTTTCCTGCCATCTTACTTCTCCCGTCTCTTTATTACACGCAAAGCCTTCCCCGTCTTATCAGCGCAGCCGTGCGCTCCATAGCCTTCACTTGTCTTTTTGCGAATATACACGGCACAGGCTTCCGTCACTTCTTCACCCGGCGCCAATACAGGTATGCCCGGCGGGTAAAAGAGGACCGGCTCCGCCGCTATCCTGCCTATAGCCTGCTCCAACGGCACGAGCTGCGTCTCGCCTTGCCAAGCCTGCCGCGGCGATAAACGTACGACAGGTTCCGGCAGCGGTATTTCCGCAACGGCGCCGTTTTGCTCAGCTTCATTGCAAATTGTACTTATCTTGAGGCAAGCTTCATATAAGGCAGCTACACTTTCCACAGTGTCACCCAGAGTAATCAGTACCAGGACATGATTGCCTGCCGTCAGTTCCGCTTCTATCTTCTCCTGCCGCAAGAGCCGTTCCGCCTGCGCTCCGGTCAAGCCCAAGCCGGAAAAGTCAATACAGATTTTCGTTTCATCGAACCCGCCGAGACCGCCATATTTCGCTAAAATATCCTTACCGAAAGAAACTATACCCGGGATCTCGTTTAATTTACGGCGCAGCGCGGCTGCCAACGTCAATGTCCGTTCAAGCAGGCCGTGCCCTTCCAGCGCCATTTGCTGCCGCGCACTGTCCAAAGAGGCGAGAAACCAATAATGAGGGCTCGTTGACTGCACAAAAGACATTGCCTCAACCACCTTGTCGGTCAGCGCAAAGCCGCGGCGGCAATGAAGCATGGATGTCTGTGTCAAAGAACCTGCCAATTTGTGCGTACTTTGCGCCACGCAATCGGCGCCGCACGACAAAGCGGACGACGGCAAACCGGGATGCATGCCGAAGTGAGCTCCGTGCGCCTCATCGACAAGAACCACGAGTCCCTGCTCATGTGCATAATCCGCAAGAACCGTTAAGTCCACACACACGCCGTCGTATGTAGGATACGTAAACAGGACGGCCCTGGCTGCCGGATGTGCCGCAATAACCCGCTTCAATTCCGCCAAGTCCGGCCCCAGAGAAATCTGCTCGTCAAAGGCAAAACGACTCTTCATATAAACGGGCTTCGCACCGCTCAAAATAAGACCGTTCATGACGCTCTTATGAACCTCTCTGGAGATAATAAGTTCATCGCCTTCGCCGCAAACAGCCAAAATCATGGCTTCAATACAAGCGGTTGTTCCGTTGACGGAAAAACAGGTTCTTCCGGCACCATACAAGTCGGCAGCAAGTTCCATAGCTTCACCTAAAGGGCCGGTGGGATCGAATAAATCATCAAGCGCATACATGAGCCCCAAATCCCGCGTCAATGCCGAACCGAAGAGTTTTTTTTGGTAAGCGGAAATTCCCTGTCCCAGCTTATGACCCGGCGTATGATAGGCGAAAAAATTTTTTTTGCAATATTCTTCCAACGCCGTCACAAAAGGCGTATTTTGCTGCTTCTCTTTATCCATGGACTACCTCGATACAGGCTCATCGCTCTCAAACGGAGGAATTTCAAATTTATGTTATTGTATCATACGAGTCACCACCGCGGTAGATAAAACATTCCAGATAAAGACATTCCGTCTCCTCATCTGTCCATTTACAAACTCCTTGTTTTTCCATAAAATATAAGTACAGTTTTTTCTAAGGAGTGATATATATGTCTACAAAACGAGTCTTGGCAATACATGATTTATGCTCTTTCGGCCGGTGCTCTCTGACGGCGGCCATTCCTGTCATTTCCGTACTCGGCAGTCAGGTATGTCCTTTTCCGACAGCTGTTTTCAGCAATAATTTGACGTACGGCGAATTTACAAACACCGACTTGACGCCGCAAATGTCCGAATTTCTCGCTATGTGGGAGAAATTAGGTTTCCGGTATGACGCCATATACAGCGGCTTCCTGGCAAATGCCGCCCAAGTAACGCTCGTAAAAGAAACAATTGCCCGTTTTGCTGCCGACGGCACGCTCGTCGTCGTCGATCCGGCAATGGCCGATAACGGTGAACTATATCCTGTTTTCGACGAATCCATCATCGGTGCCATGCGTACCCTTATTGCAGATGCCGTACTGATTACACCGAATTATACGGAGGCGGCCCTCCTCTTGGGCGAAGATCCGCATATTTCAGGTATTCCGACAACAAAATCGCTCCTGCAAAAATGTAAAGACTTGTCCAAGCACGGACCGAAGCGGATCATTATTACGAGCGTACCTACGCAAACGGGCATAAAGAATATCAGCTATGACAGTATAAGTGAATCTTTTGACGAAGCGACGACATATAAGGTACCTTTCGCAACCTGCGGTACGGGCGACCTCTTTACCTCCACCGTTACGGGACTGCTCCTAAAAGGCATGGACCTTCATACGGCCGCCGAAACGGCAACAAAGTTCCTCACGCGCGTCCTCGACTATACGCACGAGTCGGGCTCCGATTATCGTGAAGGCGTTCAGGTAGAACCGTGTTTGGGGCTGTTAGCAACACCCGAATTGCTGTAATCCCTTAGAAGTGCAGCATAGAGTTTAAAAAATTTTTTGTCCGTTCATTTTTGGGCTGACCGAAAATCTCTTCCGGCGTACCTTCTTCCTGAATCATACCGTCAGCCATAAATATAATCCGGTCCGCCACTTCTCTGGCAAAGGCCATTTCATGAGTTACGATGAGCATAGTCATGTCGTCATCAGCCAGTTGTTTAATCGTCTGCAGCACTTCGCCCGTCAATTCCGGATCGAGCGCCGATGTAGGCTCGTCAAAAAGCATAATATCCGGATTCATCGCCAAGGCGCGGGCAATAGCAACGCGCTGCTTTTGGCCGCCTGATAACTGAGACGGATATACATCCCGTTTTTCCCACAATCCGACCTTGCGGAGCAAGTTTTCCGCCAACGGTCGGATTTCTTCGTCCTGCAACCCCTTTACAATGCGCGGCGCTTCCATAATATTGGCCAAAATCGTCATATGCGGAAAGAGATTGAACTGTTGAAAGACCATCCCCATACGGCGGCAAATAGCGCGAACTTTCGCCGTCGGCGCATATACGGAACGCTGACCGCCTTCAGGTTGCCGGACCATCACTTCACCGCCGACAACAATTTCGCCCTTATCGATTGTTTCCAATTCACAAAGACAGCGCAAGAACGTGCTCTTACCGCTGCCTGACGGACCGATGATGGAAACAACTTCACCTGCCTCCATATGGAGGGAAACATCTTTCAATACTTCCAGAGTTCCGAAATATTTTCCGATATGATTCATTTCAATAAAACTCATTTGCAGTTCCTCCTACCCCTCATATACGGCAAAGCGGTTTTCAAGATACATGAACAGTCGTGTCAGGACGAAGGTAAATACCAGGTAAAATACGGCGGCTACTACGAAGGCGGTCGTATCGAAATCGCGCTGTACAATGGAGCGCGTAATGCGCAGAACATCGTTCATAGCAAGAATATACACGAGAGACGTATCCTTCAGAAGATTAATCGTTTCATTGGCTACAGGCGGTAATACGCGTTTAATAACCTGCGGCAAAATGACATGGCGCATGGCCTGCTTATATGTCATGCCCAAGACCTTGGCACCTTCATACTGCCCCCTGTCGATGGACTGAATACCGCCGCGGAAAATTTCCGCAAAGTATGCGGCGTAGTTAAAGACAAAGGCGATGATGGCTGCCGGAAAATCAGGCAATCGCAGACCGGACACAAGAAAGGGCAGACCGTAATAGATAAAAAGAATCTGCAGCATGAGCGGCGTACCGCGCATAAGATAAATATAGGCGGCCATGAATTTCCGCAGCGGCACGAACGGCGCGAGACGCGCCATAGCCATGAAAATGCCGAGAGGCAAACTGAGGACGATGGTAATGACAAAAATCTTCAACGTAATCTGTAGGCCTTCGGCAATGGAAGGCACAATGGCAAGCATATAATCCATTAAAAACACCCCGTTGTGTAAACGAACGAAATGAGGGACATAAGCGCCCCTCATATGCGTACGTATAAATTGCTATTGAACTTTTATCGTAATATCTTCACCAAACCACTTTTGCGACAGCTTGGTCATCGTACCGTCTTCACTCAATTGTTTTAAAACACCGTCGAGTTTTTCTTTCAAGAGCGTATCTTCCCGGCGCATGCCTATGCCGAATTCTTCATCGCCCATATTTTGATCGACCACCTTGAACTGTCCCGGTTTCTTGCTCATATAATATCTGCCGACAACGCTGTCTACGAGAACCCCGTCAATACGACCTACTTCCAAGTCCATCAGAGCCGCCACGTAGTCGCCGTACATTTTAATATTTCCCAAGGAAGATTTAAATTCCGCTGCCTTATTTAAGGCATCTACGGCGCTGCTGCCTTCCTGCGTGCCCAAGACCTTGCCGGCCAGCCCGGCTTTGTCGTTGATATTCGCATCAGCACGTACAACAAGGAGCTGTGCATTTTTCATGTAAGGCTTGGAAAAAGCAATCTGTTGCTTTCGTTCGTCCGTAATCGTAAGGCCGTTCCAAAGAAGGTCTACCTGTTTACTCTTTAAGGCCGCTTCCTTGCTGTCCCAGTCAATGGGCTTAAATTCTACGGGCACACCCAAACGACTGCCCGCCTCTTTAGCCAAGTCAATATCAAACCCGACGATTTGACCGCTGTCATCACGGAAGCCCATGGGAGGAAAATTGTCATCGAAGCCGATAACAATTTTATTGGGCATTTTCTGCTCCGTTTTCGCCGAATCGCTGCCGCATCCTGTAAGTACCGCGGCTATTGTTGTTGCTGCTATTGCCGTTATTATCCATTTTTTCACATTCATGATGATTTCCTCCTGAACTTACTATACTTCCGGTAAGAACCTTGTGCCGGCTAATCTCTTTAGAAGGTCTTCCCTGTAAGATGTATTTCATTTTACTTTATCATGTTAAATTAGTAAAGATTCCTTATATTAAAAAATCATTATATCAATCCTATTTATCTTCTATTATATTTTCATTTCTTTCTTATTCTTCTTTTTATTCCTCTCTTTCCTGTTCACGTCGTATTCTCTCTAAAATATTTTGTTTTGCTTCCTTTGAAAGAAATCGTAACCGCACCGCCTGAATAACGATACCGCCGATTTCCGGCTGCCCCAGTTCAAAATCAGCCCATTCGGGGGATACGGAGAAAATAATTTCATAAGGAATAAACACTAAATACTCGGTCCCTTTTATCTGCTCGGAAAAAAATTCATATAAGGAATGACATTGCTTTCGCACGACAAGCCCTTTTTCCGTCACGTAGCAGACAATATCACGCTGCCTGTAAATACGCAGCAAGCAAAAGAAAAGCCCTGCCAGCAAATAAATTTTATGCCCCGCACTTGTCTCACGCATAAAAAGGCAAAAAAAGTAAATACTGACAACGGCGAACACGGCTTGCAAAACAAAGACAACCAGTCGCCCGTTTTCATATGTTTTTTCTACGGCGCCGCAAGAAAACCGCCGTTGTAATTCTTCCGCTTTCACTATCTCCGCCTCCGTTCGGACTTTGCAAGGCATGCCTCTATAGTATATGATATTTATATAGGGATTACATAGCAGGAGTGTATGATGAAAAAAAATAATATGCCTGCCCTCAAGGATCAGGTCTATACAATCATAAAAAATCGATTGCTTGAACAAACATATCAAGGCGGTCATATTCTGACGGAGCGCGCCTTGGCGGAAGAACTGCGCGTAAGTCGTACACCTGTGCGCGCAGCCTTGCAGCAGCTGCAAAAAGAAAGCTGGCTTCGTTATGTGCCGCATAAGGGAATTGTCGTTCGCAACCTGGACGAAAAAAACTTGACCCATATTTTTCAAATTCGAACGGCATTGGAAGAGTTGGCAGTCCGTTTGGCCTGTGAAAAAATCACGAAAGATCAACTGGAGCTTCTGCGCTTACTCGTTAATCAGCAAAAAAAACTGGCTCAGCGCGCCTTGCCCACATACAACGAATTTATTTTCAGCGACACGGAATTTCACAATATCATTGTTACCGCTACGGGAAACGCTTTACTTCGCACACTGGTAGACGAGATTCGCGACAAGATAAAACGAACCGGCATAAACTCCCTGTACAGTCGCCCAAACCGCATACAGGAAGCGGCCCAGGAACACGAAGCCATTGTCGACGCGTTGCAACGCGGTGATGAGGACAAGGCCCTTTTAGCCATGAAAGAGCATCTCCACCTCTGTTATACGTCCGCCTACAGCTATATCGTCTCCGAAACTGCTGAAACAGCTCCCATTGAATGCGATTCCGACATATGAATAAAGAGATTTTAAAGGACTTCTGTCTTTCTCTCGGTCTGGACGCGGTAGGCATCGCATCGGTCGACTTACCGCCGGAAGACTTGCAGTCTCCCATTTGCCCTCTGGCCGCAGGTCAAGGCAAAAGCAGGTACGACCCGCGGCGTATTATGCCGGACTGCAGATCCCTCATTGTGGTTCTCTTTCCTTACTTTTACGGCTATCCCCCTGAAAGTAATCTGGCCCTGTACTGTCACGGCCCGGATTACCACAACGTTATAAAATCATATTTGCATAAAATCGGCACCTTCCTACGGTCCGATGACGCAACGCTCACGTATATGCCCGTTGCCGATACTTCACCGCTGGCGGATCGCCTGCTGGCACGCATGGCAGGACTTGGATTCATAGGCGACAACCAATGCCTTATTAACGAAAAGTACGGTTCCTATTGTTTTATCGGCACCATTTTAGTGAATCGCTTCTTTGAACCGGACAGTCCGTCTGCAGGCGAATGCCTGCACTGTCGTGCTTGCAGTCACAGTTGTCCGGGCCGCTGTTTTGCACTTGACAGGACATACGACTATCGCTTGTGCAAGTCCTATTTGACACAGAAAAAAGGAGACCTTACGGCAAAAGAAATCGCCGTAATCCGCAAGACCGCCTATATTTTCGGCTGCGACGAGTGCCAACGCGTCTGCCCGCACAATGCGTCCGTCGCCGTAACACCCCTGCCGGAGTTCCGCGAAGACTTGCTTCCCTATCTGGATGCAACCGAATTGGAACCGATGACAAACGGAGAGTTTAAAGAACGCTACGGCACCAGAGCTTTTTCATGGCGCGGAAAAAAAATACTTATCCGCAATGCCGAATACTTAAGAAGCACGCTCAAAAAATAGTCTTGAACGTGCTTCTTTTTATTGCGGCGGCTCCGTGTGCTGCGTATCCAAATTCATAAACAGTGTGTACTCGCCCCTGAAATAAAGCTTCACCGTGCCGACGGGGCCGTTGCGATGCTTCGCAACGATAACTTCCGTTATATGCTGATTTTCCGTTTCCTTATTATAATAATCTTCCCTGTAGAGGAAGGAGACGATGTCCGCATCCTGCTCGAGTGCTCCCGATTCACGCAGGTCGCTGAGCATGGGCCGTTTGTCCTGCCTGGATTCAACGCTGCGGCTCAACTGCGAAAGCGCTATGAGCGGCACCTTCAATTCTCGCGCCAAGGCCTTTAAAGAACGGGAAATATCGGAAATCTCCTGCTGCCGACTTTCCGCGTTTCGCCCCTGCATGAGCTGCAAATAATCGACGACGATTAAATCGAGACCGTTCTCCGATTTGAGCCGTCTTGCTTTAGAACGCATTTCCGCAATGCCGATACCCGGCGTGTCGTCAATATAAATGGGCGCGTCGTAGAGCTTGCTGCATGCCTCCGTCAGCTTCGCCCATTCCTCATCCGTATTCAGCTGGCCTGTACGCAGTTTTTGCGAATCGACGTGCGAAAGTTGGCATAATAAGCGCTGAACCAGTTGTTCCTGTGACATTTCCAGGGAGAAAAAAGCGACTGTTTTGCGTTGCCGCACGCCGACATTTTGTGCAATATTCAGCGTAAAAGCAGTCTTTCCCATACTCGGCCGGGCTGCAACAAGAACCAGGTCGGAAGACTGCAGGCCCGACGTCAGCTGATCGAAATCGCGAAATCCCGTGGGCAGGCCGGTCAGGCCCTCTTTATTTTCATAGAGCTTGGTTATTTTATCCAGGGCCACGTCGACGACTTTCCCGACGGAAGCAAAATCGCCGTGTCGTCGTTTATCACCTAAACGCAGGATTTTCCGTTCCGCATTGTCCAGGAGTTCTTCCGTTTCCTTTTCGCCGCCGTACGCCTCTGCAGCCAAATCGGTACACGTATGAATAAGATTGCGGGCCAACGCTTTTTCCGAAACGATATTGGCATGGTATTCAATATTAGCGGCCGTCGCCACAAGATTGGGCAGACTGAGCACATACTCCAGGCCTCCGGCCTCGTCTATCTTTTTCATGCGCCGCAATTCTTCGGACAAGGTAATTACGTCAATTTCTTTATTCTCTTTATGTAAGTGCTCCATAGCCTCGAAAATAATGCGGTGCGTGTCGCGATAGAAATCATCGGACTTCAGCATTTCCAGACCTGTAACGACGGCGTTGCGCTCAATGAGCATGGCACCTAAGACGGCCTGTTCCGCTTCTACATTTTGAGGCGGTATACGTTGTTCCATACGCGGCTCCTACTCGACAAGCAACAAGGCAAGAACTTCATCAACAGTTTTAACGGCATGTATGGACATCTGCAAGTGACTCGCTCCTATGTCGTCCTTATTTTCAGAAGGAATAATCATTTCTTTCATACCCGCTCTGGCGGCGCCATAAGCCTTTTCAAATATACCGCCAACGGCTCTTACGCGGCTGCGCACGGAAATTTCTCCCGTTACGGCCGCATCCTGGCGAACTGCCCTGCCTGTTATGGCCGAAATGAGTGCAACCGTTACGGCAACGCCGGCCGACGGTCCGTCTATTTGCCCGCCGCCAATAAAGTTGACGTTAATATCGTAATCGGACAATTCTTTCCCCGTTACGGCGCGGACAACGGCAGCTGCATTAAAGAGGGAATCTTTGGCCATAGAGCCGGCCGTATCATTGAAGCGGAAATACCCCTTTCCCTGCTGTCGTGCCGGAAAAGCGACTGCTTCGATTTCAATAACCGAGCCCAAGTAGCCGGCTACACCGAGACCGAAAACCTTGCCTACTACGGGCGTAGACGAGGCCTTTTCCGTAACATACGGCACATGCCTGCCGATACGGGCAACATGCCTTGCCGTATTCGTCGTAATGGTGATGCCGTCTGCCGTTCCTGCCGTGTATACTGCATAACCGTACATGTCGGCAAGGATATTGACGGCCTTTCGCCCTTCCACCGTAAATTCACTGATATAGGAGGCAACGCCATCAGCAAGGTTCACGTGCAAATCGTTGGCCGCATTTACAACGATTTGCTCAATATGCTGAGGCGTGAGCGGCTCGAAGAACACTTCTGCGCAACGGGAACGGATAGCCGGATTAATTTCGCCGGGGCTGCGCGTCGTCGCACCGATTAAGATAAAATCGGCCGGAGCACCTTCGGCAAAGAGCTTGCGAATGTAGGTCGGTATAGCCGGATCCGTTTCGTCATAATAGGCCGATTCGAATTGAACTCGCTTGTCTTCCAGTACTTTCAATAATTTATTGAGCAGGAGCGGATCCATTTCACCGATTTCATCAATAAAGAGGATACCGCCGTGCGCTTCCGTCACAAGACCCGGTTTCGGCTCGGGAATCCCCGTATCCGCCAAATCTCTGCGCGCGCCCTGATAAATGGGATCATGCACGGATCCGATGAGGGGATTAGTCATATCGCGAGCATCCCAACGCAATGTCGTACCGTCCGTTTCCACAAAAGGGGCATCTTTACCGAACGGTGTATAGGTAAGCTTTTTCGCTTCTTCCAGAATAATTCGCGCCGCCGTAGTCTTACCTACGCCGGGCGGGCCGTAGAGAAGGATATGTTGCGGATAAACGGAGGCCAGTTTGCCGCGCATCGCCTCAACGGCGCGTTCCTGACCGATAATGCGATCCAACTGCCTGGGGCGCACTTTTTCCATAACCGATGCGGTCAGCTTCACCTTGTCCAACGCTTCGAGGCGTTCCAATTTTTGCTTTGTTTGCGGCGTCTCTACATCCTGCTGCTCTTCCTGAATAATCTGCATTTTAATTTCCTGCACATATTCCTGCTGCTTTTCTTCCATACGGCGGGAAATCTTTTTCTCCAAGCGCTCCTCTACAGCTTGACGCGCCAGCATTTCAGCCAGTACATTTTCCAAATCATCGAGGACGACTACAACTTCTTCATCAGTCGGCACGTTTTTATAGGACGTGTCCTCATAAATAAGGCGCTGCAGCCCGACGAGACGGCGCCGCGGATCGGCCGAGTGAATATACGCCAAAGCGGAATACTTACCGGCCCGCAGAACCATCTTTTCCGGCCCGATAAGTCCCGTAAAGGCGCCGTACAGTACATTGACCTGTCGGCGCAATTCCTCTTCTGCCGACGGCTCCAAATATTTCTGCCGCTGCAGGAGTTTTTCCAGCAATTCCTTCATACCCTTATCCTTCGACAACATGAACTTTAATAGCCGCCGTAATCGTCGGATGCACGCGAATGACGACTTCGTATGTCCCCAATGCCTTAATGGGCGCCTTTATTTCCACTTTCCGCTTGTCCAGCTCCAAATCATACTGCGCTTTTGCCGCATCGCTGATGTCTTTGCCCGTAACGGCGCCGAAGACTTTACCTTCCTTGCCGATGCGAACGGGTATCGTCAGCTCCACCTTCTTCAATTCGCTGGCCAGGACAACCGCTTCATCCGACGCAACTTGCGCCTTATGTGCAGCTGCCGCTTTTTTCTGCTTTGCATCGTTTATATTTTCAGTTGTTCCCGGTGCAGCCAATTTTCGGGCCAATAAATAATTACGGCCGTACCCGTCGGATACTTCTACGATTTCACCTTTTTTACCGAGTTTCTTTACATCTTGCAATAAAATTACTTTCATGCCTGCTCAACCTCCGTTTCTTCCGTAACTTCCTTCAGCGCCTTCCACACGGCTGCCTGCGCTTCTTCCGTTGTCATGCCTTTAAGCTGTGCCCCGGCAACGTTGCTGTGCCCGCCGCCGCCGATAAGTTCCATAACACGCTGCACATTGACTTCACCCTTGGACCGGGCGCTGATACCAATAGTGTTTTCAGGAAGTTCATAAAAAGTAAAGCTTACTTTTACGTCTTTAATATTGACCAGCAGGTCTGCCAATTGGGCCGCCACCATGGATGCGTTCTCTTCCAGCCGGCCGCAGTCGGTCATGACGGCGCCGTCACGAACGACAGCCCTCGAAATAAGTTCCGCCTTCAATTTAACCGTATTGAAATCAGAACGGAAAATGCTGCGCACAATTTCCGGATCTGCGCCGCAGCGGCGCAAATAAGCGGCTGCATCAAAGGTACGTACGCCCGTCTGTACGGCGAAGTTCTTCGTATCGACAACAATGCCCGCATAGAGGGCCGTCGCCTCAAGCTTACTGAGCTCCACGTCTTCCTGATAGTACTGAATCAGCTCCGTAACGAGTTCGCTCGTAGAAGAGCTTGACGTTTCCATATACGTCAAGAGGGGACGTTTAATGATTTCCGCACAGCGGCGGTGGTGGTCGATAACCACTCGCTGCGGCGTCATGTCGAGAAGATTACTTGCGGCCGTCATGTCGCCACGATGCGTATCGACGACAAAAAGGAGTGTCTGCTCCGTGCAAATCCGCGCCGCTTCGTCAGCCGAAATAAGTAAATCGTCAAAGGCCTCGTCGGCGTGCAGCTGTTCTGTCAAAGGCCGGACAGCATCATTTTGGTCGCTGACTACAATGTGCACAGGATGACCCGACAGACGGGCCATATGGGCTACACCGATAGCCGCACCGAGGCAGTCATAGTCTTCACGCGTATGTCCCATAATGAGGACGGAATCGCAATTGGCAATGAGTTCGTGCATGGCCTGAGCCACAACGCGCGCACGTACACGCGTATGCTTTTCGACAGACTGACTCTTGCCGCCGTAAAAATGAGCATCGCCGTCATCTTCATAAACGACGACCTGATCGCCGCCGCGGCCGAGCGCAAGATCTAAACCGGCGCGGGATTTTTCCGCCAAGCCGTCAAAGTTGGTCCTGCCCGACTTGATGAGCTCTTCCGAAATGGCGGCCACGCCCATACTGATCGTAACGGGAATGCGATTGACCGTATGAATGGTCCGAATCTTATCTAAGAAGGAAAAATTCTCCTCCTTCAGCGTATCAAGTGCTTCCCTGCTGAGGCAGGCAAAGTATTTGCCGTTGCTGTACGAGTGTATGTAGCACCCCAGGGCCGTCAATTCGCTGACAATGCAGTTATTGACGTCCGTCCACAGTGTCGCCTGCTGCACGGCCGACATACCCTTGGCAACTTCTTCCATGTTGTCGATTTCGATTTCCCCGAAAACGGGAACCGCTTTCAGGCACAAGGACTTTTGCTGCTCCGTCTCCGTAATATCGTCAAAATAAAGGATAAGATAACCGTCTCCCTCAGTCACTTCGCTTGAGAGACTCTTATACACGACGCGATACGTGCGGCTGTCAATTACTTCAAAAAAGTATCCCGCCTTGGTCCACATCTTCTCAATCTGCAAATTATCCATGACCCGATCGAGCCGATCACTTTCGGATACGGAACCAACCCAATCGAGAAAAACGCTGTTTGCCCAGCAAAGACTCGTTTCTTTATCAATAATGGCGATGCCGATGGGAAGATTTTGAACAGCATAAGTCGTTGCCTGATCGACGCTTTGCGAAATGGCATCAAAATAACGGCTTATTTCCCGGTTGCGCTCCGTATCGCTTTTATGAGTCAATACGAGAACGCCTGCAATTAAAATCAATGCCAATACGGCAATAACCCAATTGTAAAAAGCCAACGAGGCCACAAGAATAAGAATGACCGCCAAGTATACAAATTCAGCTTTACCTGAAAATAGGTGTTTAAGCATATTCCACTCCTACGCATCAGTTGACGCGATATTTACGGCGATACGTAAAAATAATATCCGCAATACCTGCCAGAAATGTTATGTACTGCGTCGGCACAGGTAAAAACCAATATACGAAAATAAGTATTCCCTGGCTGAATGTGCTCATTATAAATCGCCGCTGTAAAAAAAAGAATATAACAGCCAAGCCATTGAGGGAAATGAGGAAAAACATGAGATTATCCAAGTTTATTCCGCATCCGTTCAGAAGCATAATTTCCCGCGTCGTTCCCCAATACTGCATGATTTGCGCTAATACATATAAGTATAACACAGGCCTTCCCATTTCCCAATAACGGATGGGCAGAAGCGGCGCGACTTCAAGCCCTGAAAAGTTTAAGAGAAGCCGCGTAAGCTTCGCTTCCGCATATGTCATGACGGCGACGGCAATAACGAGGGCTGACGGGATCATAAGGGGAATGACATCCGTAAGAGCGACTATGTTATATTTCACATTCATAATTTCCAAATCGGAAACACCGGCTGCCGTCGCATTTTGCAGCGCCTGCTCAAAAGCCGCTGCCAGACTTTCCCGAGCAACTGCAAAAAGGTTAAAACCCATGGTCACATATAAGATCACAAAAAAAGCGGTCATAACGACGGTCATATAGCCTACAGTCACGGCAAGCATTTTTTTCAGCGACCAGCCGTAACGAAAAGCCGCGCCTATACATACACCGAAAGGGGCGCCGACGGCCAATAAAAACAGGGCCGTTGCCGCCGTTGACACCAAGGCCGCAGCAATTCCCGTGAAAACGATAAAACCGAAGGTGCGATAAAGGCCGAAAACCGCAAACACAACTGCCGCAGCCAAAGAAAAAGCGATTAAACTGAAAGGAAAGGTCACCGGCAAGATAATAAACAGCACGGTCAATACGGTCAAAATACCCGTAATGAGTGCCGCCCCGGGGACAGACCTTATATTTTCTTCCACCGTAGTCCTCCTTCATGTCTTCTTTACAACTCAGAACAGCGGAGGACGCCGCCTCCGCTGTCTCTTGTGCCGTTAAATTTTATACTTCCATAATAATCGGCAAGATCATGGGACGCCGCCGCGTTTTTTCAAACAAATACCGGCTGAGCGTATCCCGTACTTGCGACTTAATGACCGACCATTCACGAATTTTTTCTTCTTCGCATCGTTCCAAAACGGCGGCCACTTTCTCATGAGCCTCTTTCATAAGCTCTTCCGAATCGCGAACGTACACAAATCCGCGCGAAACGATATCCGGTCCCGCCAATGCATGACTTGTTCCTTGAGCCAAAGTCATGACAACAATAACCATCCCTTCCATAGCAAGCTGCTGACGATCACGGATAACAATATTGCCGACGTCGCCGACCCCGAGGCCGTCAACGAAAACCCGTCCCGCATTAACACGGCCCGCTTTTTGTCCGGACCGGGATGTAAATTCAAAAATCTGCCCGTTGTCGCCAATGAGAACGTGATCTTTTTCTACACCCATTTCGACAGCAATATCGCCGTGTTTTCTGAGCATTCTGTATTCACCGTGAACGGGAATAAAATACTTCGGCTTGATGAGGCCAAGCATAAGCTTCAACTCTTCCTGACTGCCGTGACCGGAAACGTGGATCCGCTTATTGCTGCCGAAAACTACCTTTGCACCGAGGCGCATGAGATTATCAATTGTCCGGCCTACACCCGTTTCGTTGCCGGGAATGGGCGTTGCCGAAATGATTACCGTATCACCGGGCATAATGCTGACGCTGCGATGGTTGTTGGACGCCATGCGGGACAAGCCGGCCATCGGTTCACCCTGACTGCCTGTCGTCAAAATAAGAATTTGCTCAGCCGTATATCGGCTCAATTCATCCGCTTCAATAAGCACACCGTCAGGTACATTCAAATACCCCAGCTCCGATGCAATCTGTACATTATTAACCATGCTTCTGCCCATGACAAGGACCTTGCGCTTGTACAGAACCGCCGTATTGACAGCCTGCTGAATGCGCGAAATATTAGAGGCGAAAGTCGCCAAAATAATGCGTCCCGTCGCTTCTTTAAACTCTTTACGGAAGGCTTCACCTACAGTGCGTTCCGACTCCGTATATCCCGGTCGTAAGGCATTGGTACTGTCCGACATTAAGAGCAGTACGCCGCGCCTGCCCAGTTCCGCAAATTTGTGCATGTCCATGAGCAGGCCGTCAACAGGCGTCAAATCGACTTTAAAGTCCCCTGTGTGCACAATCGTGCCGACAGGTGTCTTAAAATAAAGGGCGCTCGCATCGGGGATGGAGTGATTTGTATGAATAAAACCGACCTTCATGCAACCGATTTTCACTTCATCGCCATGGCGCACTTCATTTAACGTGTACTGACCGATATGATTTTCCTTCAGTTTTCCTTCAACAAGGCCGCAAACAAGCTTTGTTGCATACACGGGCACATTAATTTCGTTCAGCAAATACGCCAAACTGCCGATATGGTCTTCGTGTCCGTGCGTAATGACAACAGCTCGCACCTTATCTTTATTCTCAATCAAATAGCTTATATCGGGAATTACAAGGTCGATTCCGAACATGTCATCATCAGGAAACGCTAAGCCGGCATCAAGAACAATAATATCCTCACCGAACTGAATAGCCGTCATGTTCTTGCCGATTTCCCCGAGTCCGCCTAAGGGAATAATCATAAGCTTTTCCTTCTTAGCCAAAACTTTTACCTCCTATATAGTTTTAAACAAAACATCCTGTATATCCGGGCCCTCCTTCGGGCTTATAAAAAGTCACGTCCGTTTACGGTTTATCATATTTTCCACTTTTTTACGGCTCCTGTCAATATCAATCAGATAACAGAGCTATACCCAATTCCAGAGCTTTTAAGCGGAACCCCTTTCATTTGGCGCGAACTCTTACGGACATTTTTTCTCTTATCTGCGGCCGGCCTGCTCTTTTACATAGTCGGGTACACGTAAATCCACGTCAGCCGATAATTCAGTATAATCCAAAGTGAACATACCCGTACTGTATTCGGCTATCTGTCGGCCGACAGCTTGTTCTTCCGGTGTCAGCGAACCGCTCATAGTCAGGGCGTAATTTAAAATACCGCGCAGCTGTCCCGTCAAGGGAATTTCAATATGTGTAATTTTATGAATTGCCGGATCAACGTAAACCGTTGCCGTAACGCTTCCGCTTTGTTTGATCGCATTCAGAATGCCTACGGCATTTTCCATGTCTTTCTCGCTTACACCTGCCGCTTGATGAGAGTTTTTCCAATGCTTCACCATACTGTCGACATCAAGCTGTGATAAATCGACGGTCGCCGTATATGTGTCGGGACGTATTTCTTCGACATTGCCCCACTGATTTGCAGTCACTTTCCGTTTACCGATCTTTTCCGCCAAGGGCACGGCATCTTTCAGTTTCTCCGTACCTGATTTCCACCGCTCATCATTTTTATGGTAATAATAGGCCAAGGTGTCTTCTATCTGTTCGGCATATACATCGGCGCGGCCTGAAAAAGTCAGAAGACCCGTGGAATTTACATCCGCATGTCCCTTAGCCCGAAAGGGAGTCATTTGCACGGATAATGTTTCATTTACGGCAGCCGTCATGGCAAAGGGAATCTGCGTACTTACATGTAAGGTATACACACCTTCCGGATGAGATGCCAAATTACCGGCAGCCTCACTGAGTACTTCCTTCGGCGTCGCTGCCATTACCGTTCCCGACAAAGCGGCCAGCATCGCCAGGGCACAGCAACCACGTTTTACATGGGTCATAAGTTTCATGATTACTCTCCTTTATAATTATATACCCGCTCTTTTATAAAGCTCATAAAAATGATGAATCGGTCCGTGTCCTTTCCCGATCGGCTCTGCATGAGAAATACCGTCAAAGACATATCGCTTAGCTTCCCTCACGGCTTCGACGAGCGGCATACCCTTGGCCAAGTCGGACGCAATGGCGCTGGAAAGAGAACATCCCGTACCGTGCGTACTCGTGCTTTCAACACGTTCCCCTTTAAAATAGTGAAATTCTTTACCGTCAAACAGAACATCTGTAGTATCGTCAGCACGGTGCCCGCCTTTGACCAGGATCGCCCTTGAACCGAAGGCGGCAATCTTACGAGCTGCCTTTTCCATGTCGCCGAAGTTCTTAATTTTCATTTCCGCCAGCACTTCCGCTTCCGGAATATTCGGTGTCAATACGGTCGCCCACGGTAAGAGAACTTCTTTTAATTCTTTTTCCGCTTCCGGCGCCAACAGTCTGTGACCGCTCGTTGCCACCATGACCGGGTCGATGACGACAATATCCGGTTTGTACTGCAACAATTTTGCCGCAATGACGCGTATTGTTTCGGGCACACTTACCATCCCGATTTTCACGGCGTCTACAGAAATATCTTCAAAGACCGCATCGATTTGCGAGGCGATTAATTCAGGCGACACATCCATATAAGCGCGAACACCTTGCGTATTTTGAGAAACTACTGCCGTAATAACATTGAGGGCAAAACAGCCGTGCGCACAAAAGGTCTTGCAATCGGCCGCTGCGCCGGCTCCGCCTGACGGGTCCGTACCGGCAATAGATAAGACATGTTTCATTCCGAATCCCTCCTTTCCGTCTGTTGTCTCAAAAGCGGCAAGACAGCGGGCTGTACATACAAAAGCAATTGCCCCGTGCCGACACTGTCACCGCC
The DNA here is from genome assembly GCF_900095855.1 of Megasphaera coli. Lineage (GTDB taxonomy): Bacteria > Bacillota > Negativicutes > Veillonellales > Megasphaeraceae > Megasphaera > Megasphaera massiliensis_A. The sequence goes on from NZ_FMIY01000002.1 coordinate 1,247,417, forward strand.
CTGTTTATAGTCGACAAAAGCTGCGGCAGCATGGGAAAAATCAATTTCCGCACCGGTCCAGTACTGCAGCCACTCTTCCAAATAAGGCGAATGACCTACGCAAAGCACCGTTTTTTCCGCCGTCTGTCGCAAAACATGCTCATAAAATCCGTTTATGTCGCCGTCAATCAAGGTCTCATGGCGCTGCACTTCATGCACACCCAATTGTGTCGCCATGATTTCCGCCGTCTGAACGGCGCGCGTAATCAAGCTCGAATACACGGCAATATCATTTTTTCCCGTATAGGAACGAATGATTGCCGCCATAGATTTGACATCGGCAACACCGCGTGCAGACAATCTATACTCCACATCCGCACCCTTTCCGGAAAGCTCCGTCGCCCCATGCCTCATGAGCCAAATATACATATTTGTCACACCTATTCGGAAACGTGTTCCAAGCCTACTGCCAATAAAGCGTATACGTGGTCGTCAGCAAGCGAATAGTATACCTCTTTACCGGCCCGCCGGAACTGCACGAGCCGCGCGTTTCGCAAAATACGCAATTGATGGGAAACTGCCGACTGGCCCATATTGATTTGTCTCGATATATCATAAACGCATACTTCGTCATGCAAGAGAACGCGTAAAATCCGTAACCTCGTCGGATCTCCCAATACCTTGTATATATCGGCCAAAGGCTGCACGTAATCATCATCCATAACGGGGTTCGGATTTACCTTAATATGAACGCATGGGGTCCGTTGCGCCGCTCCCGTTTTTATTTCTTCCGTCACTGTTTCCTTCCTTCTCCTGCTATTTTCAGGTTACAAATATTTCTATATAGCCATTATAGCATACAATACTGCTTTCACTCATTTCCGCCCGTCACCACATCATACAGCCGGCCCATATCACGCGTCGTCGCCATGTTTTCCAAACCGCGCCGCCCTGTCGCACAAGTTCACAATACCGGGTCGGGTATCCTTTTCCACCTTATCGATCCGTTTTTTTAGAGCAATCACTGCAATAGCCGTAAAGCTCCAAGTTATGTCCGATAATCTCGAATCCCGTATCTGCCGCTACGTGTTGTTCAAATTCACTCAGCGGACAATGAGAAATATCGACGTGTTTATGACAGCTCATGCAAATAATGCGGTGCGTGTGGCCCCCGGACTTGAGGGAAAAGCCGTAACTGCGCAAATCGGGGAAAAAGCTCTTTGTGACAAGACCTTTTTCCGTAAAAAGCTCCAATACGCGGTAAATAGTGGAAAGATTGGCAGTTCCTCCGACTTCCAGGAGAATGCGGTAAATTTCTTCCGCCGTCAATACGGTTTTTCGCTCCGCCAACACGGTAAGTACGGCATTTCGCGGCTTTGTGCTTTTCAAATGACAGCGGTGCAATAATTCCGCGCAATTTACATCCTCTTTCATGACATTACACCTCCTCGGGCCGTCCGTCCATAATTTGACACACTTGCCGATACATAATGACGCCGAGGAGGACAATAACGGAAAGAACGGCGATTAATCCTCCCGGAGCGGTCCCTATTTCGTAAGACAGGCAAAGTCCCGCAAGGACGTCAAAAAAGCTGAATACGACGGCATACACGACGGTACGGCGGAAGCCCTTATGCAGCTGGAGAGCCGTCGCTACGGGCAGGGCAATAAGCGAGCTGATGACAAGAATGCCGACAATGCGAATGGCTACGGATATGGTCGCCGCCACGAGAACGGAAAAGATATAGTTAACGGTCCGGTTTTTCACTCCCGCAATCCTGGCCGCATCTTCATCAAAGGTCAGCATCAGCAGCTGTGGGAATAAAAGCACCACCGTTCCGATAGTCACGGCACTGAGAAGGATGACGGAGAGGACGTCGTCGTCCGTAACCGTCAAAATACTGCCGAAGAGGAAAGACTCTACGTTGGCCCGTACGGCGCCGGAACTGATGATCGTAATAGCGATACCTACGGAAAAGGATAAAACGATGACTAAAATCAGTTCGGCATAGCGTTTAAATTTGTTACGCAACACTTCAATGAGCACGCCGAAAAAAGACGTAACCGCGAAAGCGCTTAAAATCGGATTCGCGTGAACAAGAAGACCGACGGCCACACCCGCCAGCGAAGCGTGTGACAAGGCATCGCCAATCATGGAATAACGCCGCAAAACTAAAAATATACCGATTAAGGGGCAAACAAGGGAAATCAATATGGCCACGATAACGGCATTCTGCATGAATCCGTACTCAAACATAGGCCTCACCTTCCGTATTGGCCGAGATATATTCACGCACGTACTCGTCAGGCGAACAGAGATGCCCCTTTCCTGAAGCGAGATGGAACATATAATCAGAATTGCGTTTAGCCGCCCTCAAGTTATGTTCAACCGTAATAACCGTCATCCCAGATTCATTGAGCTGCCGCAAAAGAGCGTATAATTCACGCTGTCCGCGCACGTCGATGCCGGCAGACGGTTCATCAAGAATGAGCAAATCCGGCTGTGCCATTAAGGCCCGCGCAACAAAGACGCGCTGGCACTGTCCGCCCGATAAATTACCGATAAGGGCATGCACGAACTCTTCCATGCCGACAAGATGCAAATAATGCCGTATGGCGCTTCGGTCCTTTATTTTCATGATTTTCCCGTAATAATTCATGACTTCCCATACAGTAATGGGAAACTGACTGTTCAAAGCATCAAAACGCTGCGGTACATAGGCGGGCCGTGTAAAATCATTGAAAATTTCGCCGTGTGTCGGCGTTTGCAGTTTTAAAATCAACTTTATGAGCGTACTCTTACCGGAACCGTTTTCGCCGACAACGGAAATATAATCACCGTCACGAACGGTTAAATTGATATCGCTCAATACATAGGGCGACGTCAAATCATAAGCAAAATAAATATGTTTTAACTCAAGCACGGGAATTCCCCCCTCGTCAGATTATTATATAGTCGCGCTTACGCAAATGCAAGTTATTCGCATACTCCAATCCGTCCGTGCCTGCGGCCCTTACGGATACAAAAATGCGTTTCCGCCTTACGGCCATCGCCGCTCTGCGGAAACGCATTCAACTATATCACTTTTTACTTTACGACGATGACGGGAGAGCTCACGTGTTCCAACACATACGTACTCACAGAACCCATTGCGACACCTGCCAATGCTCCCAAACCGCGTGTTCCCATAACGACCAGATCAGTCCCGGAACGTTCCGCAACAGAGACAATGACCGCCCCGGGTGAACCGATTTCAAATAATTCATCCGCCGTGATCTCTGCAGGAATACGTTTTTTCGCTTCCTGCAGAACGGCATCACCCTTCTGCTGCACTTTTTTTGCAACTGCGCCGGCATCATAGCTGCCGAAAAATCCGTTAATACGCGTCATTGCCGACGTTAAGGAGGCAACATAAAGAACCGTAACGGAGCTCTTCATTTCGCCGGCCAAATACACGGCATGCTCCAAGGCCAGTCGGGAATATGGCGAGCCGTCGAAAGGAACCAGTATTTTCTTATACTCCTTCATATTATCTCCACCTTATGTACTGCGTTTTCCCGTTTTCGATCTCGTCTTTATAACAATATTACGTCCGTCTTTTACAACTTCCAATGAAATGTCGCCGATACCGTCTTTATAATAGGCCAGCTTAATTTCCAACAGCAACGCCCCGACCTTTGTCTGCAAGTCTTCCGTAAAGAACTGTTTTCGCAAACCGGCTGCTTTGTCCTGCGGTTTTACAGACAAGGCCCGTTTTTTCGGTTTCACCGCTTCATCGTCCCAATCAGCCGTCTCAAAAGTTATATTTTCTTCCGCTCCGGCAAACATATCTGCAAGGGAACGATTTTTCGGTATTTTATTTTTTCCCATGTAATTACACCTTCTTTACTTATCGGTTTCGGCGTTTTCAACCTTATCCGAGGCTTCATGCATGCTGTCCAAGGTTATTTGACTGAAATCTTCCGGCGTTTTGTACGTTGCAATCTTCGTAAATCCCTTGCGCAAGCGACCGCGATACGCAGCAATCACCTTATTGTCCGCATTCATTTCGGCAATGTAAATTTCTTGCCCGTCTATGCCGACGAGACGGAAATTTCCGTTCGGTGAAATTTCCCGCCATGTTCCCGTATCACCTTCAAGCATGTAAACAATACCCGTACGCAAATTATCGTAGAAGAACACGTCTTTATCGTAAAATACGGCAATTTTACCGATATTTTCCGCTTGCACGGGAATGCGCCGCGTGTCGTAGTTGGCGTCGGTGCGGTAAATGCGGTACTTGTCTTTATCCACTTCCAGCTTCATATAGACCACATTGGTCGCTACGGAGTAAGCCACATCGACGATTTTGCTGTCTCGCGGCGCGTTTTCAATCTCCGTATCCAGTTCTCTGTCCGGTGCCAAGGGATTATATTGCGCTATATAAACGCCGTATTCGCCGGTCCGGTCGTCGCGGCCGTAGCTGGCAAAAATCGCCAAATTTCTGTCAGGCAGCCATTCAAAGAAAGAGAGCTTCCGTCCGTGTAAGCTGATGCGCTGCGGTTCGCCCTTTTTGCCGGCCTGATAAATAGTAACTCTGTCACCGACAACGGTGGCCATGAAGCGCTTATCAAAGGAGTAATAGGCCTGCCCGTCCGGCTCTACGCCGAATCCGAGGGCCTCCTGCTGATTCGTGCCGCCGATTTGATAATCCGACGTGGCCGCAAAGAGAATATTATCCAAGTAATAATATATGCCCGCCTGCAGCAAGAGTCCGGCGGCAAACATGAGTGAAACTTTTTTTAACTTCATTCCCGCCCCTCCCTATTTCACGATAAACGCGGTCGGAATCATGCGTTCGCCGAGCAAATCGGCCGGCTTATTGACGACATTGCCGTTCATATACAAGGTCGAGCTTGAGCCGCCGTCCAAGTTTGCCGCAATATAGGCGCCTTCTTCATAAAGAATATTCTGTACATCGCGCAGTGTCGCGCCGATGGAGTAGGACGGCTGCCGTCCGTCGATGACAAGGAAAAGAACGGTACCGTCTTTACGCTGACCAATAGCCGTACGCGGGCCGACGCCCCAACCGCCGTCGCCGCTCGTAATCATTTTTTCGCCGTTCACAATGAGGGCGGGGCCGAAAGAAATGCCTTCGCGTACGTCAAGTGAAATCAGCTCGCCTTTACTGTAATTACCGGCAAGAAGATTGCCGTCCTTCGTAAAACCTACAAACTCGTTTACTTCGCTGTCCGCCACATGCTGCCCTAAAACAAAGGTGCCGTCATGGATGATGAAGCCGTACGGGCTGCGGCCCGTACCGGTTCCGTTGGCGTCATAAAAACCGCCGGCGTTAATGGCCGCAACAGCGTTATTACGTTGCGCGATGCCGCTCGTCGTATCCCCCTTTTCATCCAGATTTTCGGCTGTTGCAATTTCCACACGCTTCGGATCCGGAATTTCCAATAAAAACCCCTTAAAGCGGCTGGAATCGATATTTTTTAATTTCAAAGACGGATCCGTACGAGTCGTGAACTTAAAAAGCTCCTGCTTCGGAGCCGTACTGATACCGCCAAGAATCTTGTCAATTTCGTCCTGCGAAAAAAGCCAGGTTATATATTGCGGGTGTCTGCTTTTCAAAATAGCACCGACAACGGTACGCTTAATATTGTCGAAAGGCCCGAAAAGCACGACGATCGGCGACGTAACCGCAAAAAACAGGAGCGTCACCACCAAAAATTTACCGATTTCTTTAACTATCTTCATATATACCTCATATGCCGATACGCGCCGGTTAACGTTCTTCGTAATGTTCCGTCGTAACGCGTTGTTTGAAATTATCAATATCCACTGCATTGCCTATCCAAATACGATGAATTGCATAGGGATTGTCACCGTATTTTGCCCAGCCCGGGTTCATCGTAAAAGCCAACTTAATACCGTTTTTCTTCATGACTGCCTGGGATGCGGCATCATTCGAGCCGTAAGGATAGCAGTAAAATTCGTTTGTAATTCCCAAGTGGTCTTTCAATTCCTTTTGGCACATGGCGACTTCTTGGTTTAAGACGGTTTCGTTCATGCCCGCCAAGCGTTCATGATGGTATCCGTGACCGGCAATAGTCATGCCTGAAGCTTGCATTTCTTCAATCTGTTCCCATGTCAAACGAGTCCCTTGATCGGCATCATACGTAGGAATAAAGACGGTGCACGCAAAGCCGAATTCCTTCATAAGCGGCATGACGACAGAATAGGTATCCGCATACCCGTCGTCAAAAGTAATAACCACCGGATTTACAGGTACGGGCTTGTTGAATACGACATAATCGTACAGCTGCCCCATCGTAAGAGGGTGGAAATCATTATCTTTTAAGTACCGCATTTGTTCCCGCAAATGAGATTCCTTCAAAACGGCATCATTATCTTCTATGTCGCCGATCATATGATACATGAGAACAGGAATCCCGTTTTCAGGCACTGCCATGGCGACTTCTCCGGGCGCCGTTTCTTTTCCCGTCGCTCCGTCCGATGGTGTATCCGTACTGCAGCCGGCCAAAAACAGGCCTGTCAGACATACACAAAAAAGCAGCTTTAAAATTCGCAAGGCAATGCCTCCTCACACCCAATCATCGTTACAGCCGCCTGCACGCGTTTATTCTTCAACGGGAAGGCGCACAAAGGGAATATCTTCGTATTTTTCGTCTAAAAAGAGGCGAATAAACCGTTCCGCATCATCATACTTTTCTTTTTCCGCCTCTACGGAATGACACCGTACATCCGGCGTCAATAAAAATTCGGGCCGTTCCAACATTTCCAGCAACATGGCACTCGGGTGTTCCATGGTCAATACGTCCAAGGCGACACTGCGAATATGTCCGTCGTCTACGGCATGATACAGCGCAGCTTCGTCGACAAGGCCGCCGCTGCCGCAGTTCACGAGCATAGCCCCCCGCTTCATGCATTCAAACTGTTCTTCCTGGAACATGTTGCGTGTCGATTCTTCTATAGGTAAATGGAGAGAAATTAAATCACTGGTTTTTAACAATTTATCAAAGTCCACGGGGTTTACGCCGTTGTCGGACATAATTTTTTCACTGACAAACGGATCGTAGGCCTGAAGCTTACATCCGAAAGGCTGCAAACGCCGAGCCACGGCCTGTCCTACACGGCCGAAACCGACAAGGCCCAGCGTGTTGGCGCTGACACGATGGAGCGGCCAGGGAATTGCCCCGAACTGCCACCGGCTGTTATTGCGCACATCGCCGGCATACTCCGGTATTTGTCGGAGCAGGGCCAGAATCATGGCGCAGGCATGATCGGCCACGTCTTCCTCAAAATAGCCGTGCAGGCAGGCAACCTTGATGCCGTGTTCTTCAGCTGCCTTTAAATCTACATTGGCAGCCGATTCGCCCAACACGACGATAAATTTCAAATCATTCAGTTCCGTCAACACGGCCTGCGACACGACTTCATCTTCACAAATGAGCACATCGGCATCATCCAATTGTTCTATTAATTCTTCATCATCTGTGGCGGAGCAATATTCCACATCGGCAATATCGCTCAACCTCTCTCCAAAATCATCTTCATCCTGGTGACCTGTAAGAACACGTATGTGGTACATATCACTGCTCCTTTTCTGCAAAACCCGTTTAAAGATATAAAGATACAGTTAAATATATAACATAAATGCAGTGAAATAGCAAGGCTGCAGAAGCGCCGTCGTCTCAAAAAACACACGACAGTTACCTGTTGTGACACGGAGTTCATCTCATCGATAATACAAAAATATATTTTTGAAATCTTTGCGGACCTTACCTCATCCGCAAAGACCGCGGGAATGAAAAAGAGGAATCACCAAACAGTTTTTAAACCGCTTGCATAATAGCGGCTTAAATGGACTGAAAGTGTTTCCTCTTCTTATTTATAAATATGGCGGAAGGGGTGGGATTCGAACCCACGGTACCTCGCGGTATCACTAGTTTTCAAGACTAGCTCCTTAAACCTCTCGGACACCCTTCCGCAACGAAACAAGTATAGCAAATTCAAAAGTTTATCGTCAAGAAAGGCCGTTGCGTGGAAATAAAGCCGTCACGTTCAATAAACAAAATCTTCCGCCAGCCGTGCATTATACACCAGACTTGCATATACTTTTGAACTGCGGATAAGGTCATCGTGCTTTCCGCAGGCGTCGGTCTTCCCGTTATCGATGACGACGATCCGGTCGGCATTTTCAACGGATTTCAGCCGATGCGAGATGATGAGAACCGTTTTTCCCTTTATGAGCTTGTTTAGACTGTCCTGTATCTTTTTTTCATTATCCACATCCAGGGCGGCAGCTATCTCATCCAGGATGATGATGGGGGCATCCTTTAAAAATGCACGGGCAATCGAAAGCCGCTGCCTTTCCCCGCCTGAAAGAAGGGCTCCGTTTTCCCCAATAACTGTTTCATACCCGTCCGGGAGCTTATTTATAAACTCTTCGCAGTTCGCAAGCCGCGCCGCATTTTTGATCTCTTCGTAAGACGCATCTTTTTTCCCGATCCGTATATTTTCCGCAATCGACGTATTGAAAAGAGTCACATCCTGGAAGACGATAGATATCTTTTCGAATAAAGTCTTTGTAGAAAGCCGTTTAATATCTTTTCCGCCGATCGTTATCGTGCCGCCGTCATAATCATAGAGCCGGGAAATAAGCCGCAGGATGCTTGTTTTTCCGCAGCCGCTTCGCCCTACCAACGCGGTCACCTCATTTTGAGCGGCTTTGAAGCTAACGTCGTCCAATACCTTCGTCCGGCCGTCATAGGAAAAAGACACATTTTTGAATACGACGTCATAGCCGGACAACTTCGTATCTTCACCTTTCTGTATTTCCGTTTCCCTGATTTCTTTTATCCTGTTAATTCTGGCGTCGAGATAAAATAATTCCGCTATATTTTGATTAACGCCGTCGGCAGATTCTTTCAGCTTCATTGCCGCCAGTATATAGCCGATCAGATAAAGTATCGTGACCTGCCCGGCCGCATACAGGGTAATCCCCGTAATGATGACAACGGCAAGAGAAAGCTGCAAGAGCAGTCCGGCGAATACGACGGGAATGAAGACCATAAGTTCCGCTTTTATATGCATTCTTTCGCTTTCTTCCATTTTTTTATACAAGAGGCATTTGATCTTTTCCGACAATCCGAAGCTTTTGATATCTTGCTGCAGCTCAATGGTTTCCTGAAAATAGTCCGAATTATCTCTGAGTTTTTTGTAATATTTCAGATTTTCCCTCAGCTGCATCTTTTTAGACAGCCATATAAGGAAGAAATTCAACAGGACCGGCAGGATAACGGCAAGGCCGAGGAATATATTTCCCCACAACAGCAGAGCCGTAAAAACAGGGAAAAAAATAAAGAATCCCGCCGCCATTGCCATGGCATGGCTCATGGCGTGTTCGACGGCTTCGACATCGCTCATGACAGTTTGAGAGATGTCGGCGACGTCATGCTTTGAAAAATAAGACAGCGGCAGTTCCTTCAATATTTCTACAATTTGTATCCGTAAATTGGCACTTTCCTTATAAGTAGCATTATATAAGCTGTCATACTGTATACTCAACAATATATACATGGCAATCAGGATCACGACAGACAGCACGATATATAAATACCCGCTTTTAGTATTTCCCAGTATGAGTCCATCTGTCATCAGCATGAGGAGTATGAGGGGAAACATATTTATTATGTAAACGGAAAGGGATGCAAAGGTCGCTTTTACCAAATCCCCGGCCCCTTGCTCGGTCAACGCGAAGTATTTTTTAAACATCTCTTTCATCATTTTACCCTCCATTCGTTGGCCCGGCCGTAAAGCTGCTGAAGCGCCCTGTACTTGCTGTCTCTACCCATCAGAAATTCGTCGGTGCCTCTTTCTATGACTGTGCCGTTATCCAACACTAAAATCTCGTCCACCTTCCGTATGCTGGTCAATCTATGGGCGATCATCAATACCGTTTTTCCTTTCATCAGGCGAGAGAATGTCTTTTGAAATTCATGCTCGTTTTCAGCATCGATGGCGGCGCTGGCTTCATCCAGGATAATGATACCGGCATTTTTCAAAAGCGCTCTGGCAATAGCAATCCGCTGCTTTTCCCCGCCCGATAAATAAACGCCGGCCGTACCGAGCATTGTATTCTCTCTTGCCGGAAATTTATCGAGAATACTGCCGCACCCTGCCTGATAAAGAGCTTCCAGCACCTGCTCCCGTGAGGCATTTTTATTGGCAAGCCTGACGTTTTCGAAAATAGTGTCTTTAAACAGCTTCGCATCTTGAAAAACAAAGGCAATATTTTGAATAAGCGCTTTTTCCGTATAACTTTCCAACGGCCGGCCGCCTATTTTTATGGAACCGGAATTAACGTTATAAAAACCGGAAATCAGCTTCGCTATAGTGGACTTTCCGCTTCCGGAAGCACCTACAAGGGCATAGCTCCTGTTTCCCGCCAATTTGAAGCTCAGGTTCCGTATGACCGGCTCATCACGGTAACCAAAGCTCACCCTATCGAATTCGATGTCAAAATTCTCAAAAACCGTATTACTTCCGAAGGTAAGCCGGTCACGGTACATCTCGTCAAAAAGCCGCTCAAGTTTTTCTACTGCAGATGTTCCTTGGAAAGCATACATGGATACATACATGATCTTCATAAAAGCATTGAACAGAACGCCGCTCAGGAAGAACAGCATGATCAGTTCGACAGCAAGAGCCTTCGGCTGCTCCTGCAGGTTTAGAAGAAGGACAACAACTAATATTACAATAGGTATTACCCCGAAAAAGATCAGTTGAAAGATTGTATAAGGCCTTTTACAGCTCATTGAATAATTAAAGGCATAACGGGAATAATCTCTGATAGCTTTATTAAGCGCTTTAAAAGAGGCAAGGCCGGCACTGAAAATCTTGACTACCGGTATGCCTCGTACATACTCGACGGTTGCACTGCTGAGATCTTCAAGGGCGGCGTAATATATCTTCATAAAATTTTGGTCACCCATCATGAAATATACAAGGATACCTGCGGAGACCGTCAAAACGGTCAATGCGACGCCGACCTTCGCACTGATAAAAAAGCCCAGAATCAATATGAAAACAGGAGTAAGAACGGCACCGGCATTATCCGGTATCAGATGAGCGACGATCATATGTGTTTGCGAGGCATTATCATCTATTATTTTTCGTATTTTTCCCGAAGTTTCAAAATCAAAAAACCGAAAACTCGCATTTGCCAGGCCGTCGATCCCCTTTTTTCTCAGATTTGTTTCTAATCGGAAGCCCAGAAAATGAGTGAACAAAACGGAAAAATAGTATAATATAGCGCCGCCGGCCAACATTGCCGCAATCAGTACGGCAAAAAACCGGGATTGTTCCGTCTGCTCCAAGACGATCAGTTTATGCAGGAACTCATATGTATAATAATAAGCCCCGCATATCATAATTGTCGACAGAATCGTAAATACTATAGCCAAATACGCCAATTTCTTTTCTTTAGGAACATAGTACAGGAGTTTTTTATATGCACGGATCATTTATTTCACCCTTTCCTACCGGCGGACCGGAAAGATTACAACAATGATCTTTGAATATACTGCAGTTTGTCCATTGTCGGGGAAGTGCGTATGATACGTATTACTTACGGGCAATTATACAAAGACGCCCTCTTTTTATTATTTCTGCCGGTTCCATACGGATGGACAAAAAACCGCAGTCCCGTAAATAGCCCCGAAGCTCCTGCGGAGAATAAACGGTCATCCCCTCAATTCGCGAAGACCATGTCTTATCAGACGGGTCACCTGCCTCAAGGCCGATCACCAGTCTGCCGCCTTCCTTCAGAACTCGATATATTTCAGCAAAACCTTTACGCACATCCTGCCAAAAATACACAGATTCAAATGTAGTTACCAGTTCAAAGGACGCATCATTATAAGGCAGCGATTCTGCACAGCCCTGCTCGATACGGCAGCGTTTTCCCAAGTACTGCCGGTTCTCTTTCCTGCTGTAAGCCACAGCTTCCGCCGATACATCGACAGCGTCGACAAGCAGCGTCGGATGCCGGTCCAACAATTTTCTGATCATCTTCCCGCCGCCGCAGCCTACATCAAGCAGACGAAAATTTTTACCGATCCGCACTTTAGCCAAGCACCAATTCCACAAAGGCCGATGCCCGATATTCATGGCGCGAATAATAAATCGTCCCCACGTCCCCTCAGGGCAGCCGAACTGATTCAACAACCGCCATTTCATGGTTATTCCCACCTTTACATATAATCGGACCGCTGCAGTTTTTATATAGTTTACTATATAAGTATACTATATATGTTTGTCGACAACCAGTCAAAAAGAGAAATTCTCTGAACGGAATAGATAAGAAATTTCAAAATAACACTAAATATCCAACAGTCCCAACAACCCCAAGACAAGTCCCAAAATACCGGAACCGACAAGAATTTGAATGACACCCGTTTTGCGGCGTACTGCCAAAATGGCGACAGCGAGAATAATGATGCCGCCGATGCTGAAATCGCTCCATATGAGAGGAGCATCTTCCGTATTCCACACGGAAAGGAGAACGAAGCTGATAGAAGCGGCACAGATAAGAGCAACAACGGCGGGACGCAGGCCATTCAAAACGCCTCTGATCGGACCTATATCTCCGTACTTCAAAAATATCTTTGCCAAGATGACACCTATTATCAAGGACGGGACGACAAATCCTGCTGTAGCAGAAATTCCGCCAAACAGCCCGGCCGTTTTCATACCGGCAAAAGTGGCGGCATTGATACCGATAGGCCCGGGGGTCATTTGCGAAATCGTGAAAACGTCAATAAATTCACTCATTGTCAACCAATGATATGTGTCGACGACGCCGGCCTGAATAAGAGGCATCGATGCATAGCCGCCGCCGACACAGAAAATACTTACTTTACAAAATTCCCAAAAAAGCTGCCCATAGATCATATCCGATACCTCCTCTAGTTATACTTGGTTGAACGCATGAACAAGAGCCCGATCAGTCCGTCGATCAAAATCAAATACATGATATTTACGCTAAAGACCGTATTGGCAATAAAAGTACAGACAATAATGAGGAGCGGGAGGGCAAGCTTTCTTCGGCATTGACGGAGAAAAAGATCAATGCCGACATTAACGATGAGGGCGGTTGCTCCGCACTGCATACCGCGCAAAATAAGCTTGATAATATGATTTTGAATAAAAAATTCATAAAAAACGGAAATAATGGATAATGTTATGAGAGGAGGCAGCACAGTCGCAGTCATAGCCGTAACGGCTCCCGGAAACCCCGCCATGCGATACCCCAATATGATAGCCGAATTAACGGCCACAACGCCGGGCATGGATTGCGCGACGGCAACGAGGTCAAGCGTTTCCTTATCGGAGAGCCACCCATATTCATCTACATATTTTCCCTTTAGAAGAGGAATAATGACAAAGCCTCCGCCGACCGTAACGGCACTGATAACAAAGGTCGATTTAAAAAGGGTCCAATAAAAATGAGCGGTACGCTCTTCTCCCGGTAATTTGATATTCGCCAATTCCCTCGCCTCCCAAACAAGCAGTATGCCCTATTATAGCACTCGCGCCAACCCAATTTGCACAGCTCTTTTTCCATATTATTTCTACTTATCCGAATTAGCACGAACACATTTGTCCTATATCCCTAAATATCTCCGGCGACGCTGACGCTCCGTTTGCCGATGTCACCGATATGAACGGGCAAACCGTATAATTCCGTCATTGACGCTTCATCAATGATCTCCTTTGCAAGGCCCCGCTTCCAAAGCTTCGTATCTTTAAGAATAAGTGTTTCCGATGCTAAATATAAGGCCTGATCCGGAAAATGAGTCGTCATAAAGATGCCGATGCCTTCCGACTGCAGACGCAAAACGAGATCAAGAAACCGCTGCGCATTGCCGAAGTCGAGATGGGCCGTCGGCTCGTCAAGAATAAGAAATTCAGGCTCCTGCGTCAAGGCGGCCGCCAACATGACCAGCTGGCGCTCGCCGCCGGATATTTCCGTATATGCCTTGGGCGCCAACGGAGCCACACCGAGGAAATCTAAATTTTTCAGTGCCATTTCCTGCTCCGTTTTCCCGGGTACGCCGAAATAACGCATATGCGAAATGCGCCCCATCATGACGACATCAAGAACGCGATACGGGAATATGGGGACATGGCTCTGCGGAATATACGCAATTTTCCGTGCCAATTCATAGTAACTGTAATCCCTGCGACTGCGGCCGTCAATGCGTACATTCCCGGTTCCCTTATTTTCCCCGATAATACATTTTAAAAGCGTACTCTTGCCGGTACCGTTTTTTCCGAGGAGTGTAACTATACGGTTTCCTTCAAAAGAAAAAGAAATATTATCCAGCACTTTCCTGTCGTCATAGCCGAACGAAAGTTGTTCCACATCGAGCTTCATCCCCAGCTCACCTTCTTCCGCAAAATGAAGTAAATGAACAGGGGAATACTGATGATACCCGTAATAACACCGATAGGGATTTCAAGAGATGTCAAAGTTCGGCACAGGTCATCGATAACAAGAAGATAACAAATACCGATTGAAGCGGCTACGGGCATAAAGCGACGGAAGTCGGGGCCTGCCAACATCCGCGCAAAATGAGGAATGACAATACCTACCCAGCCGATAATGCCGGCAATGCTGACAATAAGAGCCGTCAAAAAAGTAGCTGCAATGATGACAATAGTTCGATCCTGCGAAACATTTATCCCCATTGACCGAGCTTCCACCGTTCCCATACTCAAAATATTAATGCGCCATCTATATAAGAATAAAACGGTTAAGGCAACCAGAAAAGGGGGCAAGACCGGCAGTAAGCTTGCATATCCGACACTTGCAAGAGAGCCCATAAGCCAATAGACGATTTGCGGCAGCTTTTCTTCCGAATCGGCCGTAAACTTCAGCAGCGCCACGAGAGAGGCAAAAAAAGCGCTTACGAGCATTCCCGACAGAATAATGGTTACATTCGTATGCACCCGTTTACCGGCAAGGAGAAAGGCCAGCCCCATAGATAAAATCCCGAAAAAAAGCGCGGCACCTTGGATCATACCGAAGGGCAGGGATAAAACAATCGCCAATGCCGCACCGAACCCGGCACCGTTGGATACGCCGAGCGTATAAGGACTGGCCAAAGGATTGCCGAAAAGAGCCTGAAATACCCCGCCTGCAACAGCCAATCCGCACCCGGCCAAAACGGCGCCGAACACGCGCGGCAAGCGAACATCCAAAATCATAGACCGTTCAATGGGTGCAATATTCGCCGAGCCGTCGCCCGTCACTGTATTCACCAAAATTTGAGCCACATGATCGGGAGCAATATAAAAAGCCCCGATACCCAGGGAAAAGAGAATAACGAGAAGAGGGAGGGCGACCAAAAGGCCGGCCTCCCTCTTCCGCAATCCCATAGTATAGGTCTGTTTCATTATCGTCTCATTCCTTCTCCGACGGTACCCGTAAAATCGACACCGTAGAAGGTTTTATAAAATTCTTTGGCCCGTTGCAGAACCGCATCCGCACTGACCTTGTCGGGGTAGAAAATATGTGCCATCCATAATTCGCCGAGGGCAAAAGAGTCGGCATCGGGATTGCCCCACGGTTTAGTCCAGTACGGTGCTTCAATGACGTTACCGTTTTGAACGGCCCGCAACTGCGCATATGCCGGATCTTCCGTAAACATTCGGTACACGTCGTGATGACGATCCTGCGTAATGATCACATCGGGATCCCATTTAGCTATCTGTTCAGGCGTAAACGCACCGTTGCCTTGAATATCGGCTGCCGCCGCATTGATTCCGCCGGCACGCTGGAGCATACAGCCCACGTACTTGTCGTTACCGTACATGGAATCTTTTCGTTCCACAGCAATAGCACGAACCCGTTGGGCGTCATCCATATTACCGACCGCGTCTTCCACCATAGTACGGCTTTCTTCGCAGAAAGCCTGCAGTTTCTTCGCCTGTTCATCACGGCCGGTCAGCTTGCCGAGAATAGAGATTGCCTGATAAAGTCCGTCCGTATAGGCTTTATCCGCATTGGCAAGACGCGGATTCTGCGCTTCTTTCTGTTTCCCTTCACCGCGAAGAGAAATAACGGCGACGGGAATACCCATTTCGCGGAGTTTTTTCGCCGTCGCCTGGTCGGATTGAGACGCAACGATGACGATATCCGGATGAAGCTTGGCTATTTCTTCAACGTTCGGCTGTTTAAGCGTACCCGGCGTCGGCAAATCTTTAATGGCCGGCCAAATATCGGCAATATAACTGCCTAAATCATTCTTCCAAGTCGATTCGACACCGACGATTTTATCCTGGCCGCCGAGCTGACAAATGATATCCAATGAATGGTGCTGCAAAACAACCATGCGATCTACCGGTGTTTTAACAGTTACTTCATTGCCTGCCTGATCGACAAAATTCCAAGTTTCTTTCTGTTGCTGCACGGCACTCGTCGTTTGCTCCTGCCGTTCCGCGCCGCAGCCTGTCAAAAAAGTGACGGTCATAACGACACAAGTCAGCAGAGCAATACACCTTTTTCCGAACAACTTGTTCATAACGTCCTCCTGTCCGCTTTGATATCATCAAGATTAAAGACCAATAAAAATTTCATTTGCATTATACTACAAAAGAACAGGTTATTAAAGATTAATGATTTACAGTAATTTCCGTTGGAATTATCACGTTTTTTATTAGCTTTTTGTAGTATTATATAAGCACCACCGGTTGATAATACTCTATACCGCCTCGGGCGGTCCGAAAGGAGGCGTACCTATGTGGGAAGTCATTCCGGATTATTATAAGGATGAGACGCGCTGCGTCAGCTGCGGTTGCTGCGCCGCCTTATGTCCCGTCGGCGCTCTGGAAATGAAAGCCGATGAAACGGGCCGCGTGATGCCGGTCTTTGACAAGTATAAATGTATCCGCTGTAATCGCTGCGTAGATGCTTGTCGCATTTACGAAAGCTACTCGCCTCACCCCTTCAATCATGCCGTTTCTCCTCTTGAAACGGCAATGAAATAGATCCGTACACACGCCAAGGAGATTGTCATATGTCCGAAACGATTGAACTGCGCCCTTTTCCGCCTTTTTTGCCGCCACAGGCAACAGTGCTTATGATGGGCAGTTTTCCGCCGGCTGCGGAAAAAAGGGCCATGGACTTTCACTATCCGAATTTTCAAAACGATATGTGGCGCGTATACGGCCTTGTATTCTTCGGTGACAAAGATCATTTCCGCAAAGGAGCGGAACACGCCTTTGACGCAGACAAAATCAAAGCATTTTTAACAAAAAAAGGGATTGCGTCCTGCCCGTCCGTCGTCAGAGCCGTTCGCGAAAAAGGAAATGCGTCCGATAAATTCCTGAAGGTCGTCGAAAGGGTAGATTTGACGGCACTCTTAGGGCAAATTCCGTTCTGCCGCCATATTTGCACGACCGGCGGTAAAGCGACGGAAATCATCCTGTCCCTCATAGAAAATGCGCCGAAGGCTCCGAAGACAAATGAAGTCGTAACGTTTACGTGTGCAGGCAGGCAGATTTCCCTGACTCGACTCCCGTCCACATCCCGTGCCTACCCGCTCGGCTTAGAACGCAAGGCGGCGGCATATAAGAACTTTTTCGTATCTGTCGGCTTACTGTAAGTTTAGATACATCAATTGCGAATACAACGAAATTAGTATATGATAACAAACAAAAAGCGACGATGAATTCGTCGCTTTTTTCACACGGAGGTGTATACTATGTTGGCTGTAAAGGAATTGGCACTTCAGGAAAAGGAAACGATTATCGCCTTGCGCCGTCATTTCCATGAATATCCCGAATTATCTCAACAGGAATTTGCCACGATGGACTATATTGAAGAACAACTTCACGCATGGAATATTCCGACTGTTCGCGTGCCCAAAGGCGGCGTTGTCGCCACTGTCGACAGCGGCAAGCCGGGTTGGACGGTTCTAGTCCGCGCCGACATCGACGCCTTGGCAATTGACGAAAAGGAAACCAACTTGACGACAAAGAAGGTCGTCCTCTCCAAAGCAAAGGGCGTCATGCACGCCTGCGGTCATGACGGCCACATGGCCATGGCCCTGACGGAAGCGAAGATTCTCGCCGCCCGTAAAAATGCCTGGGACGGCAAGGTCATCTTCATTTTTGAAGAAGCGGAAGAATTCGGCGAACGAGGCGTTTCGCCGCTGCTTCAATATTTGCACGATGAAAAAATTCATATTGACATGTGCTACGGCACACATGTCATGTGGCGACTGCCTGCAGGCAAGGTCGGCATCGTCTACGGCACGGCCATGGCGGGCGCTTTCTTTTTTAACGTCACCATTCACGGCTGCGGCGGCCACGGTTCCCGTCCGGACATGGCATCAAGCCCGATTGAAGCCTTTGTTTCCATAGCCAATGAAGTTCGTGCCTTTCGCATGCGTGCCGTTGCCCCCGAAGAAAGCCTTACGTACTCCTTCGGCAGCGTAAACGCCGGTTCGAAACCGAACATCATTCCGTCGGAACTTTCCTTCTCCGGAACCATGCGCTGCACGCGCAACGAAGACGGCCTGGCGTTCCGTACCTTCATGAAGACCACGCTCCCCCGTATTGCCGAAGAATACGGCTGCACTGTCGAATTTACGGAGGATCAATATATGCCGGCCGCGGTCAATACGAAAGAATGTGTTGATCTCGCCCGCCGAGCCGTCGTCACAGCCCTCGGAAAAGATGTGCTCGATGAAGATTGCCCCATGTGGATGGCTTCGGAAACGTTCGCTCTCATTGAAAGCACCTACCCCGGTGTCCTCGTTTTCACGGGCATTCAGGACGAACATGTCGGCAGCGGCGCGCCCCATCACACACCGGAATTCGATCTGGCCGAAGACGGTCTTGTCTCCGGCGTAGGCACTGCTCTCGCTTATATTTTGACGGTACTTGAAGAAAAACCGGCCACGCCGTCTTTCAAGGCTGCCGACTTAAAGACCATGATCGACATGCTCGACCCGACAAAATCATAGTTCGTCCTTATTTTTCCATATAAAAAGGCAGTCTCCTTTGCAGAGACCGCCTTTTTTGATGCACGCTCAATTTTGCTTTATTCCGCTTGTTTCAATCCTTTCGGATACATACCTTTTCTGGCACCTTTGCCGTAAACGGCGGCGGCATTCATGACAGCGACGAGGTTTTCCTTCGACGTGCCTACCGGCGTCGTACAGCCCGGGCTGATTACAAAGCCGCGAGGATTGTCGCCGGCATCGCGGAGGCAGCGGACAACTTCATTTTTCATATCTTCCGGCGTACCGTTGCGCAACAAGTCGACAGGGTCGATATTGCCGATAATGCCGATTTTGTCACCGTATCGGTCTTTCAAATCCTTCATGCTTTCAATGTTGTCGACGGAAAAAGCGGAAATACCGAAGTCGACGATTTCTTCCCACCGGTCATGAGTCGTGCCGCAAATATGAATGCCCGGCTTGGAACCGTAAATCTTTTCCAGTCGTTCACAAGTCTGCTTCATGAAAGGAACTGCATATTTTTTAAACATGCGCGGCGAAAGAAGATTGCGTGCAATAATCGGCTCCGCCAGGGATGCTTTAATGCCCGCATGCTTGTACAAGCCTTCCGCACAGGCAACGACGTTGTCCGTTGCGTACTGCAGGAGCTTGTTGACTTCATCGGGCTTTTTCACCATATCCTTCAAGAATTTTTCCGTACCGATGAGGAAGGCCGCCACGGTAAAGGGCGCACCCATACCGGTACCGATGATATGTGTCTTGCCGTATTTTTCCTGCAAGCGGTTAAAGGCTTCCAGCATAATGGGGAAACGGCCGTCCTTAGTAACGTCCATAATCTTTCTGCCGTCCAGCTCGGCATAATCCGTAATGGCCATGCCTTCTACATGAGAAACATTGTTTTCCGGCGTCACAACAGGCACGCCCAAGGCTTCCGCCACGCCGCGCAAACCGACGCCCATACCCATGTTATCGGCACCGAAATCCTCGGCAATATGCGATTCCACCTCGACCATAAGATCGGCGGAAAAGTAGTAATCCCTGTTCTGAATGCCGTAACGTAAAGGACTCGTTTCCGCCGCCGTCAGGACCGTCGGTATACGGTCCACTTCTTCGCCTGCCGCATACGCGGTCAGTCGTTCTCGCGGCGTCATTTCGGTCTTAATCAATTCCATGTCCGTCACTCCTTAGTTATATAGAATAGTAAATTCCCTTTATGCAGTTGAAAAAACATACATGTTCACCGTCCCAATATAAACCGCTTTGCACATATATGCACCCGTTCAATTATACCATCCGCAATTAACAGCCTGCCAATAAAATAATCTTCGCAATAAGGCTGTATTTATTTTCATTCAAAATAAATACAGGGCATACCGTCTCCATAAAAGATATTCCTTGTACAACGTATAATTACTTCACTGTCGTCAATTCGCAATGTTTGAACGCATAGTCGCTCCATTCATTACCGATACCCGGAACTTCGGGTATCGTAAAATATCCATTTTCCGGTTGATAGTCATGCACGCATAATTGCCGGTTGTACTCGTGCAGATAATATACATGGTGCTCATGAATCGTGAAATTCGGCAATACCGCCTCCAGGTGGAGTGCCGCCGGTACCAGCAAGGGACTGCAACATACATGGATTTGCACCCCTATGTCATAGGCATGTGCCATGTCGCAAACTTTCTTCGTTTCCGTAATGCCGCCGCAGGTTCCCAGGTCGGGCTGAATCATTTGAATAGAGCCGTCTTTAAAATACTGCTTATACTGCCAGCGCGTGTAAATGCGTTCGCCTTGAGAAATGGGAATACGCACATGATCATGAACGAATTTATTTACGTCCGGCGACGGCGTGCACGGTTCTTCAAACATAAAGATATTGTATTTTTCCATTATCCGCGCCAGTTGCACCGCCCCTTGCGCATCAATATTGGAATGGTTCTCCATGATAAGATCCGTATCGTGCCCGATAGCATCACGCACGGCGGCAACACGTTCTTCTATCATGTTCGCATACTTTGCCGGCAATAACCGCGTCGTCATTTCATGGCCGAGACGATTACCGTCTTTGTCGAAGTTGAAAAAGTCCACCTTAACGGCCGTATACCCTTCGGCAACGGCTTTTTTCGCCGCGTCAGCGTATTCCTGCGCCGATTTCAGCCCCAATCGAACAGGTCCCCAGCCGAACTGCAACTGACTTGCGTAGGCACGTAATGTATTGCGCATCTTGCCGCCGAGCAGTTTATAGAGCGGCACGTTAAAATACTTGGCCTTTATATCCCACAAAGCGATGTCAATGGCCGAAATGGCGCCGAATATAACGGGGCCGCCGTTTTGTGCCCAAAAGGTGGATTTATACAAATCTTCCCAAATGACTTCCGTATCCAGCGGATCTTTGCCGATAACTTTTTCGGAAAAATCCAAAAGCGCGCCGTACGCACCGTGTGAAGCAGCGCCATATGCCAATGCCGTTTCACCGTCGCCGTAAAGTCCCTCGTCCGTATATACACGAATACCTACCGGCGTCCAAGGTTTATTGTCTTCCGCATGGGGATTAATCAACATGACATCAACCTTTGTTATTTTCATTGGTCTCCTCCCGTCTTATGAAATGAGCAGGACCGATGCGGCCTGCACCGTATGCTATCCTTACTTATCAAGCGTCACATAACTGCCTTGGAACAGTTTGGCAATTAAAACAACAGGCACTTGGCAAAAAGCCGTTCGTAGCCTTCACTGTTGCTGAGCTCAATATAATTTATGTACGCAGCCAGATGTTCCACGTCCTGCTTTGCCCGTTCCGATAACAACGTTGCCATGGCACCGGTTTTTGCGGAGTTACCGGCATACACCAGTTTTTCCGGTGCAACCGGCGGCAATAAGCCGATTTCCAGCAGAGACTCGGCAGGCAAATGGGCACCGAATTGCCCTGCAATCAATATGCGGTTCAAGTCCTCCGCGCAAAGGCCGGCTTGCTTCATGAGCACTTCAATGCCGGAACGAATGGCGCCTTTCGCCAGTTGTACCTGCCGAATATCTCCTTGCGTGACGACAAGCTCTTTGCCGTCTTTTCCTTCACCGAGCACGACTTCCCGTTTGGTTCCGCAGTACCGAAGTATGGTACGCCTGTAATCGCCTGCCGCAAAGTCTTCGGGCTTGGCAAAAACTCCCCGCTTTGTGACCATACCCGTACGCACGAGCTCACGAACTACGGCGAGAATGCCGCTGCCGCACAAACCGGCAGGCTTTCCGCCGCCGATGACGGCCGCAGAAATCCCTTTTTTATCAATATGCACATCCTCTACGGCGCCTGCGGCCGCGCGCATACCGGATGTAATATTCATTCCTTCCAGTGCCGGCCCGGCCGCACAGGAGCAGGAGTACATGCGGTGCTTTGTTGCCAAGACAAGTTCTCCGTTTGTGCCGATATCGATAAAAAGGACGTTGTCCGCCGCATTTTTTAAATCGCAAATATGTACGCCCGCCACAATATCGGCACCGATATAGGCCGAAACGGACGGCAATAAATACACAAGAGCATCATCTTTACAATGAAGCCCCAAGTCACAAGCTTTATATCGCCGCGCTTCCACAAAAACAGGCTTGTACGGAGCCTTGCCGATGGGCCGCGCGTCCACGGCGGCGAGCATATGGAGCATCGTACAGTTGGCAGCTATGTCAATTTCGATAATGTCCGGCGCCGAAATACCGGCCTGCCTGCAAACATCGGCCATAAGCTCATTCAGGCCACCTATAATCGCCCTCTGCAGATTGGCAATACCGGCATCGCCACTTTCCGTCTCGTACGTAATGCGCGTCAGCACATCGAGGCCGTAGCGCTTCTGCGGATTGATCATGGCCGCCGTCGCTGCTTCCGCACCGCTTCGTAAATCGGTCAGAGACATGACTACCGTCGTCGTGCCGATATCTACGGCCAAACCGTATCCGTCCCGCCGTATTTCGGGCACAAGCTTCGGCATGAAGCCGTCCGTTGTAAAGACATGCTCCGTTTCTTCTTCTCCCGTCTCTACAACAAGTTCTTCGCCCTGTCCGTAAGTCATGCAGGCCAGGCGTATGCCCTTTTGCAGCTCTTCCTCCGTCAGCAGATGTCGTTCCGGTGCGGTCATCTCGTTTACAGCACCGTCTACGACCCGAATCTTACATTTACCGCACGTCCCCTTGCCGTTGCAACTGTTCGCAAGCGGTACATTTTCGACAAGGAGCCGCTCCATAACGGAACGGCTCCTGTCTCCTTTCACGGTTATTTTCATGCCTTAACCGATTCCCAACAAACGATCCGCCTGTTTGACCGCATCCACGGCGTTGGGCGAAAATGTATCGGCGCCGATTTTATCGGCAAAAACCTGGGTAATCGGCGCGCCGCCTATCATGACCTTCACGTTATCACGTAAGCCCCGTTCTTTCAGCATGTCAATGACCGTACCCATGCCTTCCATGGTGGTCGTCATGAGCGTGGACATGCACAGTACGTCGGCATGTTCCTTTTCCACCGTATCGACAAAATTTTGCAGCGGCACATCTTTACCGAGGTCAATAACCCGATACCCGCCCGTTTCCATCATCGTCTTGACGAGGTTCTTGCCGATATCGTGCGTATCTCCTTCAATAACGCCGATAACGGCCGTCCGCACTTCCGATTCCGCTTTTTGTTCCAAATGAGGCTTCAGCAAATCAAGCCCGGCATACATGGCATCGGCACACAAAAGGATGTCGGACACAAAGTATTCTTCCTCCTCGTACAGTCTGCCGGCCCGGCTCATGCCGTCGACGAGACCTTCCATAATGCCGTCCAGCGCTTCGTAACCGTCGTTAATATATTCTTCACAGGCGGGAATAATATCTTCGTCATCCATTTCAAATACATCGTCCGACATGCGCTGCAATAACTCTGTTTTTTCACTCATCTTTTATTCCCCTTCCTCTTTTAAACGGATTTCATATATCTTATCTGCCGCAACAACGGATTTTGCATTCTTAATACACATCTGCCCCATAAAGCCGACCTTGCCGACGCCGTACAGCCAGCCGTCTTCGTATGTGAGCCCGGGCCTATCGTCAAGACCCAAGGGAACGTATTTGCCGGTTCCCGTACCGTCCAGAGCGTAAGCCGTCTTCGGACAAAGGAGGATCAGTGCCTTGCGGCCGATCATATCGTCAAGGGAACGAAGAAACGGTGCTACCCGTGAAACCGTGTAGTCCTGCAGCACTTTCGGTCCCATGATATTGAGTCCCGCAACGGAATCGGCGTAACTGATAATCTTAACTCCTGCCGCCACTGCCGCTTCTATGTATGTAAACAAGTTTTTTTCTATCTTGCCGAATACCTGTGCCATCAGCTCCGGCTTACGCCGCAGCCCTTTGAACACGTATTTCAGATCGACGAGTCCGTTTAAAAGCGTAATGGGACCACACACTTCCAGAATAACCGTTTCTCCCTCGTCGGCCAGGCGCTTGCAGGCCTTGAGCACTTCCGCCACACGCCCTTGGGCGACATCCATGTCGGGCAGGCTCAGTACATCTTCCAAGGAAGTGCAAACGTATTCACCCGTCCGCGGTCCGGCCTGGACACTGCCGTAATTGACAACGGCTCCTAAGGCCTCCGCTTCGACAACATGATCAAAGGGAAGATACACGACCTGATCGTGCAGGCCTTCTTTTACGGTACGGGCCAATTTCACCATGGAGTCAGCCCGTTGATACACGTCCGGTACGGCAAGGCCGCATTTTTCTAAAAGGCCTGCGACGGAATCCTCCTTTGAACCGTAGGTGCAAGGGTAATCTTTTATTTCTCCCACATTGCCATCTCCTAAAGCATTTCAATGAACGCCGCCAAGCGCGTGTTAAGCTGTCCCACATCCGTCTTGGAATAATCCGTTTCAATATAAATATAAGGAATGCCTTTCGTTTCCGTTACAAAGCGGTGAATCGATTTGGATTCCACGCTGTACGTATGACAAGCCTGGAGTACCATTTCAACAACACCGTCTACGTGATATTCGTCGATCATTGAGCCGAGGAGCTCGAAGCGGTTGTCGTTCGGCGTCATGACGGAGCAGCCGATACCGAGATACCGTTCGGCAACGGCTTTACAAATATCGTCCGTATCTTCGTCGACGAGCCGTTCAATAGCCTTGGCGCCCGAACAATTTTCATAGGAAACGACAACGCCGCCGTTATCTTCAACGGCCTGAATAACCTTTTCCGTCGCGCCGCCCATGGGACAGCCTGTAATCAAGATGCGCGGCCGCTTGTCCAGGCGCTTGCCTGCAGCATATTCGGCTTCGATCTTTTCCGTCAGCCCGTTCAATTCGGCGGCGAGTACCGTACGGTCCAGTTTAAATGTACTGCCGTAAAGAACCTTAAATAAGTCGTGGCCCGAAATAGGTGCCGGATCGTGCTTCATAATGTGATAGAGTCCTTGCAGGGCACGGCGAACGCCGTTTTCCGTGTGAACTGCCCGGCGTATGTCTTGGTCCGTAATGGTAACCCCGAATTTTTCTTCAAGGCGCTCTTTCAGTCGCCGCACGGAATCGGTCCAAAAGGCGAGTCCCCGTTCGCCCTGCGACTGCGGCAGTTCCATGACATACACATCTTTAAACTGTCCCATCAATTCGTACATCTTCTTTTTTCCGTCACACGTCGTTTCACTGATGATGAGATCGGAAAAGTAAAAATAAGGACACTTGTCCGTTTTTGCAAAGCCGTAGCTGGCCTTGATCAGAGGACAGAGGTTTTTCGGTAAATCCCTTTCGGCCACTTCAATCGTTTCGTCCGACATGGAGCAGAGGCTGACAGTCGCCGCCCCCATGGCCATAGGCAATTCCTTCGGGAAGTACGTACAGTACGAGCCGATAACGGGAATGCCCTTGTCTTTTGCTTCTTTCACGGCGAGAAAGGAGTTTTTCCTCTGTTCCGCAAATTCATCAAATACTTGCGGCAATTTTTTTATAAGTTCCATGTCATGTTCCCCCAATTTCAAGCGGCATTGCTCTAAAGAATACGTCATACCGTCAATATGTCGGCTTTTTTAAGTATAACAATAGTAATAATGCCCCATCAAAAAGAGTATTGATTTGCAATAAAAGTGTCTGCATTTATCAATACTCTTTATGAAAACTCCTTATTCAATTTATCTGTTTTCTCCCGCGTCCACAGCAAGAGCCGCCGCTCCGATGGCACCGGCAAAGCGTGCCAAGTGATGAGAGTGTACGAGCCGGCCGAAAGACTCGCTCAAAAGCTCCAGGAAGTACTCGTCATCGCAGAGGCCGCCGGTCAGGAAAATCGGTTTCTCCCCGTCCGTCAGCTTGGCGTATTCTTGGCGCACCTTTTTTACGACCGACTGCAATACACCCCAGGCGATATTCGGCTTTGACGTTCCCCTGCCGATAAGAGAGACGATCTCCGATTCGGCAAAGACCGTACACATAGCACTGATCTGCAGCTTCTCCGTATGTTCGCGCGCAATATTATCCAGCTCCGTCAGAGATACGTTGAGGCGATTGGCCATAATTTCCAAAAACTTGCCCGTCCCGGCGGAGCACTTATCATTCATGTAAAACTCCATGACCTTGCCGTTGCGACAGGCAATAACCTTCGTATCCTGACCGCCGATATCGACGATGTTAAAGACAGTCTCGTCATAAAGCATGGAAGCTCCCTTGGCGTGACACGTAATTTCAGTTACCTTTTTCCGAGCACCTTCGACGGCTTGCCGGCCGTAACCGGTAGAAATACAATACATATCGTCAAAGTTATAGCCCTTACCGGCCAATTTTTTCTTAATATCCTTTAATGCTTCCAAGCTGCTCCAGCCCGTAGGAATAACAAAGGTGTCCAAAATCTCTTTATCGGCGTTCATGAGAGCCGTCTTGCTGCACGTTGAACCGATGTCAATGCCTATATATTCCATGCTGTTTCTCCTTATAATAAATAACCCCTGTTCTTCTCTTCATAACAATTATACATGATGAGTAAAGTATTCGAATTTTGCAAGTTATATCGGTAAGTTTATTATTATTGATATTTGTTCTATTTGTTTTTCTTATGAATGTATGCTATGATGACTTCGTCTCAATTATCAGAAGGAGTATATTCATGGAATTAAAGCAACTCGAATCATTTGTCGCCGTCATCAAGTACGGCAGTTTTACTAAGGCCGCTCACGTCCTCTATATGTCGCAGCCTTCTATCAGTACGCACATACGGGCCTTGGAAAAACGACTCGATACTCCCCTTATTATTCGCACGACCAAGCAGATTCGCATTACCCCGCGCGGCCGGGAACTTTACGACATGGCAACGGCAATGCTGAAATTGCGGGATGACTTATTCAGCAAGTGGCAGCACGAAGATTCTCACGAAATAATCATCAGTGCTTCAACAATTCCGTCTATTTATTTGTTGCCCCAAATATTGCGCGGCTTCCGAAAAATTTATCCGGACATCCCCTTTACAATTACGCAGGATGTAAGCGGCAATGTCATTACCTCTCTTCTCAAAGGTCAGACACAAGTAGGTTTTACGGGCATGAAAATCGACGAAGACTCATTAGAGTTTTTACCTGTCGCCTTCGACAAAATGGTTGTCATTACGCCGAACACCCCTGCCTTTCGGGCATGGCGGTCCCGAGAAAACGCAGCCGTCCAAATTATTTCCAAGTGCCCCCTTATTTTACGCGATAAAGGCAGCGGCAGTAAGTCTCATATTGACACTATTTTCGAAAAACTCCGCCTGACACCGGAAAATCTGCATATTACGGCACGGCTTAACGAACCGGAAGGCATTAAAAATCTCGTCATCAACCAGGTCGGCGTTTCCGTCATTTCTGAAGCGGCCGTAACGGCCGCCGTCAAAGACGGTACGCTCCTCAAATTCGAATTGCCGAAAGAATTGGCCCTGCGCCGACTTTACATGATATATCTCAAACACGGCACGCAGTCCAGTCATGTTAAACAATTTATTCATTATGTCAAATCACTGGCATGGGAAAAGAAGGACCAATAGAAAAGAGCTTCCGGCCGGAAGCTCTTTTCTATTGCAGGCCTGACGGATTAACGGATGTGACCTGACCCTTGCAAAGGCCGACACGAATAAACGAACCGTCGGCGTTGCTCCATTCATATTCTCTATGTATGTGCCCCATGGTTGTGCTTTCGAGCACCAAAGTCCCGTCATAGGCCATGACGTCTTTCACTTCGTCGTAGGTCATACCTACATGGATGGCGCTGAGCGTATCCTTGGATACTACATGCCGCTCTTTGTCGTAACGATGATAGCCCGTAATTTCCTTCCACACGGCTTTGTCATTTTTAAGCTTCACGGCAATTTGTGCGCCTTCCGGCCCATCCCAGTCATACATCACAACTTTTTCATCGTCGTATACTTTTTCTTCTTTTACTGTACCGTCTCTTCCGAAAGCCGTCTTGAGGGCGGCGTAATCCTCATCCATAGCGATGTCCGTAAATTTTTCATAAAAGGCCGTTACTTCCGGCGAAGCTTCCGCCACGGGCGCATCACTGCAGCCGGCGGCAAAAAGAGCAAAACACAAGAGCATAAGAACGGATAATACAGATTTTCCCAATCGCAACATAGCGGTTCTCCTTACATAACAATATAGACTTTAATGTATTTTCCAGTTTATTTTATACTAAACGGATGACATATAAAAGGAAAATATATTACCGCTTCTCAATCTTCTGCCGAAAAAACCGTTCTCGGCTCATCCTGCGGTTCTTCAATGGTTTTAACGAAATATATATGATCGGCAAATTTGTCCTTGTACCGCCACTTACAATAGGCACCGAATGCCGCACCCAGCACACTCCAGCCCAAAACCATGGTCCATTCCTGCAAAACAAGGTCCGATCCCGAACCAGGAATGATGTACATAAGAAGCATAAATCCCGACAGAAGAATGGCCATTATCCCGACAACCCTGTACGGCCCGACCTTATAAGGCCGTTCCATATCCGGTTCTTTCATGCGCAGGACAAGAAATGAAACGGAGACGATAAAATAAGCCAGAACACAACCGAAATTGCCGGCATTGACAACCCAAAGAAGCATCTTTTTACCGAAGAAAACGGCGAGCATCGTTACAATCCCCATGAGTACCAGAGCATTGACAGGCGTCTTATAGACCGGATGCAGCCTGGCAAAGGCCGGCGGAATCATATGGGCGCAGGCCATGGAGTACATAGCGCGGCTGCCGCCTATAAGGAAAGAATTCCAGCTCGTAACGATACCGCAGATGCCACCTACAATGAGAACCTTTGCCATCATGTCGCTGTTAAATGCAATAGCCATCGCATCGGCCGTAACCAGACCGCCGACACTGTTCATGGACGAAAAGATAGCCCTGCTGTCCATTAAATACCCTACGGCCCCGATGACGAAAGAGTAAAAGGCAACGGCAAGGACGATGGAGAGAACGAGAATTCGGCCGATATTTTTCAGCGAGGCCGCTATCTCCTCGGCCGCTTGGGGGATAACGTTGAAACCGATGAAAAAGAACGGCGTCATGACGGCAACGGCAAGTGTATTTTTTACCGTTTCCGCCGGCGTCGAACCGAGAAAAAGATGCCCTTCCAAGTTAGCTGCGCTGCCGGTAAGAGCCGAAGCGACAATGAGAAGAATACCTATGGCACCGATGATTAAGGTGAGAACGGTCTGCAGGACAGCCGCCGTTTTGGTCCCGACTATATTGATATACGTAATAGCCGCAACGAAAACAAGGGCCAGGATCAGCCATGTCGCATAGATATCGAAACCGCCGACGGAATAGAGATAATACTGCAAAAAGTCGGGATATAAATATGCAAAAATCGTCGGCAGCGCACAAGCTTCAAAACAAACAACGCCCGTATAGCCGAAGATAATAGCCCATGTACAAATAAAGGAACCGAGCTTTCCGAAAGCCCTGTAACTGAAGACGTGCTCGCCGCCGCTTTGGGGCATTGCCGTCGTCAATTCCGCGTAAGTAAGGCCGACAAAGAAAATCGTAATGCCGCCGATAACAAAACCGAGCATGGCGCCGACTACCCCTCCCTGCATGATCCAGTCGCCTGTCGAGACAACCCAGGCCCACCCGATCATGGCGCCGAAAGCCAATACCAATATATCCCATAAATTAAGTACTTTATTAAACTCCGAAGTTTTTCGTGCCATAACAAAATACCTCTCATTCATAGTTCATCAAGCCGTACAAATGTATTCATTCGACATTCTAATGCTTGTGGATGTAAGCACGACAGTAAGGCAGCTTGTTCAGTCCGATCGTATTGCTCACATGTATATTTTACCGTATCGGCATGTATTTTGTATACTTTTAATATTTGCTCCAATAATAAAAGGAACAGCTCCCAAAGGCAGAAACCCCTTGAAGCTGTTCCCTTTATTGTATTTCTTATTTTGCCGTTTCCGTCAGGGAATCCACTATGGCCTGTGCCATAGCATTCAGTTCCGTTTCTTTGTCGGCATGAAGTGCAGATGCCATGGTAACGCGTTCATTTAAAACGAGCATATTCTTCAAACTATTATCGACAAATTGCTGTATCAAGTCTCCGGACTTCACGGCCCATGAGCCGTTTTCCATGATGGCGACCGTACGGTTTTGTACATGCAGCGCTTTCATATGTTCAAGGAAATCCAGCATAACCGGATAGATCCCCAAATTATATGTCACCGATGCCAGGACCAGGTGTGAGTATTTGAAGGTCAGCGAAATCAGCTCGGACACGTGCGTCGTCGATACGTCGCAAACGCGGACGTTCGTCATTCCCGTTTCACAGAGGCGGCTTGCCAACTTCTGCGCAGCCCCTTCCGTATTACCGTACATGGATGCATAGACGATGAGAACGCCCTTTTCTTCCGGCTCGTACGTGCTCCAATGCTGGTATTTGTCAAGAAGATAGGCGAAGTCGGAGCGCCAGACCGGGCCGTGCAAGGGACAAATAAACTTGATCTTGTCCAGGACGGCTGCAGCCTTGCCGAGGAGGAATTGGACATGGGGTCCGTATTTGCCGACAATATTTGTATAGTACCGCCGTGCTTCATCAATCCAGTCGCGGTCAAAGTTTACTTCATCCGCAAAAAGTTTTCCGTCCAAGGCGATGAATGAACCGAAAGCATCGGCTGAAAAGAGAGCCCCGTTCGTGAGATCAAGTGTAACCATCGCTTCGGGCCAGTGTACCATCGGCGCGGCGACAAAGGTCACTTTGTGCTTGCCGAAAGATTGCACGTCCCCTTCCTTAACTTCGATGAGTTCCTGTTTGTCGACAGAGAAGCCGAACTGCCGCATGAACATGAAGGATTTTTCCGTACTGATAATCTTTACCTTCGGATAGCGGAGCAAAATTTCTTCAATGCTCGCACCGTGATCGGGTTCCATATGATTGATGACGAGATAATCAAGATCTCTGCCGTTTAATACGTATTCAATATTTTCAAGCAGTTGCCGGCATGCGCCCCAATCGACCGTGTCAAAAAGAACCGTGCTTTTATCGAGCAATAAGTAGGCGTTATATGAAACACCTAAGGGGATGGGATGAATATTTTCAAACAGATGGGTCCGATGATCGTTGGCCCCGACCCAGTAAAGGTCTTCCGTTATGTTACGTACGCAATACATAGGAAAAGCTCCTTTCTCTATAATATATTTGTATTATTCTCTAATAAAAGCGGCCTTTTCTTCGGCACATTCCGGGCAGACCCAATCTTCCGGCAAGGCACTGAACAAGGTTCCCGGTGCAACATCCGCCTCCTCATCGCCGCGTTCGGGAATATACTCATAACCACAGCCGCTGCAGACATATACGGGACCGATGGGCTCCGCTTTCGGCGGCAGGGGCCGTTTCATCTTGACCATAGGCGGTGCCGCTTTCTTTTCACCTCTGCCGAGAGCGTCCGCCAGAAGCGGCAGTATTTCTCCGACATCGCCGACAATACCGTAGTCGCAGTTCTTAAAAATCGGCGCATTTCTATTCTTGTTGACGGCCACAATTGTAGAGGCATCCTTAATGCCTTTCAAATGCTGCTTGGCGCCGGAAATACCACAGGCAATATAAAGGTTACCCGTAAACTTTTGTCCCGACATGCCCACATACCGTTCCAAAGGAATATACTTGAGCGTTTCCGCAACGGGGCGTGACGAGCCGATGGCGGCGCCGGCGGCGGCTGCGAGGTCTTCAACGAGTTTCATATTTTCTTTATCACCGATGCCCTTGCCGGCGGAGACGACGCGTTCAGCCTGCGCAATAGGCGTATCTGCAGGAATACCGACGGAAAAATCATAGCCGTCTTTGACGAGGGCCGCGACCAGTTCGGCCACCTTGGCTTTACTGTCGCCTTCCGTAATGATTTTGCCCTTGCGGATGCCCGTAACGGGAGCCGCCTTTTTAGCGGCGCCCGGCCGTGCTTCATGACCGGAATTGCCGAGCTTGCCCAGAAGATGAGCCGCAATGACGAGGCGCTGAATTTCGTTGGTTCCTTCGTAAATCGTCGTAATCTTCGCATCTCTGTAAGCCCGTTCCACATCCATTCCTTTGAGGAAGCCGGAACCGCCGAAAATCTGCAGCGCATCGTTCGTGATTTCCATAGCCGAATCGGAAGCGTACATTTTTGCCATAGCGGCCTCCATGCCGTAGGCCGCATGTTGCTCCTTCAGTTCGGCCGCCGAGTAAACGAGATAGCGCGAAGCACGCAGCTTCGTAGCCATGTCGGCGAGCTTAAAAGACACGCCCTGATGTACGCCGATGGGAGCGCCGAACTGGTGCCGTTCTTTAGCGTAATCCAAAGCGCTTTCATAAGCGCCCTGAGCAATGCCCAAGGCTTGAGACGCAATGCCGATGCGGCCGCCGTCCAAGGTCGCCATGGCGATTTTAAAGCCTTGTCCTTCTTTGCCGAGAAGGTTTTCCTTCGGTACTTTCACGTCATTAAAAATGAGTTCCGCCGTCGACGACGAGCGAATGCCCAATTTATCGTAATGGTCACCGAATTCAAAACCCTGCCGCTCTTTTTCCACAATGAAGGCCGATATGCCCTTTGTGCCGATGTCAGGTGTCGTAACGGCAAAGACAACGTAGATATCCGCCTTCGGTGCATTCGTAATAAAGATTTTGCCGCCGTTCAGGAGATAATAGTCGCCCTTATCGACAGCCGTCGTTTCCGTACCGCCCGCATCGGATCCGGCGTTTTCTTCGGTCAAACCGAAGGCACCCAATTTCTCGCCCTTCGCCAAAGGCACCAAGTATTTTTTCTTCTGCTCTTCCGTCCCGAAGGCCGCAATAGGATACGATCCGAGGGATACGTGAGCCGACAGGATGACGCCTATGCCGCCGTCGACGCGGGACAATTCTTCGACGGCAATAGCATAGCTGAGTATGTCCCTGCCGGCGCCGCCATATTTCTCTTCATAAGGCAGGCCGAGCCAGCCGTTGGCGGCCATTTTCTTCACCACGTCATCGGGAAACTCATTGTTTTGATCCAGGCTGAAAGCAATGGGCCGTATTTCCTTTTCCGCAAAAGTCCGAATTTCTTTGCGAAGCGCTTCATGCGCTTCCGTCGTTTGAAATAACATATGTCAAACCTCCTCACACTGATGTATGTAACTGCCGTTTATAATGGTCATCAGGCTCGTAGCACGCAGTTTTTCTTCAATTTCCCGCTGAATGGCGCGCAAGTTTCCGTGAATTCGACACAGACCATGCACTCTCTGCCACTCACAGTCGTAGTCGTTGCGCATACAGCCTGTAACATGTACAGCCTCTTCCATGGTGATGATGAGGTCATAGAGAGAGACCTCTTTTAAATCTACAAGGAGACAACAGCCGCCTTTCGGTCCCCGTTCCAAACCGACAATACCGGCCTTGGACAACTGCTTCAGTATTTTATACACAAAGGCCAGGGGAATTTGTTCATCTGCCGCCAATACGGGTGCAATACGTACCTTCCCGTCCTGCAGCGACCGAAGAATCCGTAAGGCATAATCTGATTTTCTATTCATTAACACGATATCGCTTCCTATTCAATAACAGTTATTGTCTACATTTTATTATTCTGGACAGGCAAGGTCAAGAATATGAGTGTTTCTCATAAAGTTCTTGGCTGTGTTTTTATACATCCCATATTTTTTTCTTCTCCTTTTTCTTTCAATTAAAAGATTTTGCCAATGCCCTTTATACTTATATAATTCTTCTAATCGGTCGCCCGTTTTCTATTCTTTGCAAAAACGACCACTTTCGCATAAATATGGCCGAATGGCCCGAAAAAAAATATTATTTCAATTCTTTTTACAAAAACATAAAATCATCTTATGCAATTACGGCATTGGAGAATTTTTTGCCTGTTGCTTTTACAACCGTCAAAGGCGCCGGACTGCGCTATACTGGTCTCAGAAATGAAGAGCCCCGCATTACGGGAATAGCTAAAGGAGGAACTCACTATGTTAAAAACAGTTTTGAAAAAATTTGAAGATATGAACGATACGGTTACGGAAGATATGCTCGTCGGCGACATTGTCCGCCTTCATCCGGAAGTCATAGACACCTTGCTTTCTCAGGGCATGCACTGTCTCGGCTGCCCGTCATCACAGCAGGAAAGCCTCGCCAATGCCTGCATGGTACACGGCCTTGACCCCGCTAAAATCACGACGGCCGTAAACGTTGCCATTCAGGCAAATAAGCAGTAGGAGGATTTTCTAATGAGCGCATTTTTAGGCCCCGTCCACTTTTGGTTATATAAAAAGATTCAACTGCAAGAAGGGCTGATTGACGCCATCGGCACCTACGCCGTAAAAAACGGCTGGCTCACGGCGGATGAAGTGAAAGCATACGAAACGGCGGAACGGCGCGACCTGGCCGAAGCCGTTGACGGCAGCAACATTCACGGCTGGCTTCAAAACCGTATCCATGACAGTGAAGGCCGCCTGGCCGACTTGGTGACAACGCTTACGGCAACCGACACTGTCCGCTTTGCCGATCTGAAAGAAGTCGCCTGCAACTTCGGCAAAGCGGCCGTTACGGAAGTTCCCGTAACGGCACCGGAAGCCTTTCATCTCTTGGACGACACCTTACTCAACGGTATGCCTTGCGACCAAGTTATGAAAGTCGTCGAAAGTACACCGGACACCGTTATCTGGGAAGAGACGCAGGATTTGCACGGCGAATTTTGGAACGGTAAGGGCGATTGCTACTATAAACTGCGCAGCGCTTTGATTAAAGGTCTTCTCTCGGGCAGTACCTTTAAGCTTAAGAGCCTCGGCGGGCGGCAGTATGAAATCAGCAAGTAAATTTTACGAAAAGAGGTATTGTTATGTACGCTACGGATGTTATGATTGAGGAACATGCCAATATTTCCCGCATGCTTCGGGTCATTAAAAATATGTGCTGTTCCATTCTGGACGGAGCGGCAATCAATCAACGGGATTTCGCGGACATCATTGATTTTATCCGTAATTATGCCGACGCCAACCATCATCAAAAAGAAGAACACGTGCTCTTCCCGGAAATGGTTGAACACATGGGGCCCGTTGCCAACACGATTATTACGCACGGCATGCTCGTCGAACACGATTTGGCACGTAGTTATGTGCGCAGCCTTGACGAAGCGCTGAAATTATACGACAAGGATCCGCGCACGGAATATAAGCTTGATATTTTAACGGAAATCATGGCCTACGCCAACCGCCTGCAAGTCCATGTGGAAAAAGAAAACAACGTCGTCTATCCCTTTGCAAACCGTGAATTATCCGAAGAAATCAAGACAAAAATAAATGACGAAGTTCGCCGTATTGCCGACGAAAACGAAAAAACCGGCTTCGTCGTCAAATACGTGGACATGCTCGCACGACTGGAAGAAAAATACAACCCCCTCGCCTATGTAGCGGCGCCGGAGGCATCTTAATAAAACGCACAGCACACGGCTGCTGCAGACAAAAAAACGAGGCGGTAAGGAAATGAACACGAGGTCCATTTCCTTACCGCCTCTATTGTATGTATATTTTATTTTCTATACTTATTCACGAATCGGCCCATGCGCACCAAGCTTTCTTTTATGTTTTCCATACTGGACGCATAGGAAATCCGCACAAACCCTTCGCCGCAGTCGCCGAAAGCCGAACCGGGGACGACGGCGACCTTTTCTTCCTGTACGAGTTTTTCGCAAAAATCGGAAGACGTCATGCCCGTGCAGCGAATATCGGGGAAGATATAAAAAGCGCCCTTCGGCTCAAATACGGGCAAGCCCATATCCTTCAAGCCCTGATAGATGACCTTACGCCGTTCGTCATAGGATCGACGCATTTCCTCCACCTCTGCGGCACATTCCTTGAGCGCCGTAATACCGCCGTATTGGGCTTGCGTATTCGCGCTCATGATCGCGTACTGATGAAGCTTTAAAACAGGATCAATCGCTTCTTTCGGCGCGCACACATAACCGAGCCGCATCCCCGTCATAGCCCATGCCTTGGAGAATCCGTTGAAGACGACCGTCCGCTCTCTCATGCCCGGCAATTTCGCAAAGGTCGTAAACTGCGTGCCTCCGTAAACCAACTCGCAGTAAATTTCATCGGCCAGAACGACAAGATTATGCTTCCGAGCAAATTCTGCAATGGGCAACAATTCTTCCGCCGTCATAACCGTACCGGTCGGATTATTGGGATAGCCGATAACAAGGGCTTTCGTCTTCGGCGTAACGACCTTTTCCAGTGCTTCCGCCGACAGTTTAAAATCGTCTTCCGGATATGTCGGTACCATAACGGGAACGCCGCCTGCAAGCTGTACGCTGGCAGGGTAAGCGACATATGCCGGATCGGGAATAAGCACTTCGTCTCCCGGTTCCACAAGGGCCAGAAGTGCCATGGCCAAACCTTCCGATACGCCGAC
This sequence comes from Megasphaera coli, assembly GCF_900095855.1. Lineage (GTDB taxonomy): Bacteria > Bacillota > Negativicutes > Veillonellales > Megasphaeraceae > Megasphaera > Megasphaera massiliensis_A. Next base: position 1,284,346 of record NZ_FMIY01000002.1, read on the forward strand.
TGTAACGATGATTTCACTGACCGGGTCATATTTTACACCGTAATGGGCCTCAAAATATTCCGCAATGGCGGCACGCAATTCGGGCAGGCCCGAATTCCCCGTATAGCCCGTTTTCTTTTCCTTCAGGCTGGTTATCATCGCATCGATGATTTTATCAGGTGCTGCAAAATCCGGTTCCCCGATGCTCAGTGACAATACGCCTTCTATTTGGTTGGCAATATCAAAGAACTTACGAATACCTGACGGTTTGATTGCTTTTACATTATTTGAAATAAATTCATCCCATTTCATTTTGATCACCTCTTTCTAACGAACGTCGGCATTCCTTATTTTTCTTCTTCATATCGGGAGAATTCTACCTTTTCCTGTTTATTAAGACCTGCAATATAGTATACGCATACGAGAAATACCAGCCAGATAACCGTTGCGATGATGCCGATACGGGTATTCGCATTAAAGAGGGCCGACACGAGAACGACGGCAAAAAAGATCAGTGTGAGATAGTTGGAATACGGTGTAAACGGCATTTTATAGCGAATTTTTTCAATTCCCTCACTGCCGACTTTTTTGCGGAAACTCATCTGGCAGAAGAGAATCATTATCCACGTCACCATGCAGGCAAAGGCGCTGACGGATGTGACAATTTCAAAAACATCTTTAGGCAGGTAGTAATTTAAGGCAACGCCGATGAGCATAAATACAACGGAAATCCCTAATGCTTTATAAGGAACTTTGTTGGCGCTGACCGTGGCAAAAGCTTTCGGCGCCTTGCCCTGGAGGGACAGGTTGTACAGCATGCGGCCCGTACTGTAAATACCGGAATTGCACGAAGACAAGGCTGCCGTGATGACGACGAAATTAATAACATGCGCGGCACCGCTGATGCCGAGCTTTTCAAAAACCATGACGAAGGGACTTCCCGCATGTCCCAATTGATCCCAAGGATAAATAGACATAATGACCAGTAACGCTAAGACATAAAATAAGAGGATTCGATAAAGGACCTTATCGATTGCCGCAGACAGTGTCTTTTCCGGGTTAGCCGCTTCACCGGCCGTGACACCGATAACTTCAATGCCTACATAGGCGAAGAGAACCATCAGCAGCGTATCGAATACACCGCCGAAGCCATGGGGAAGAAATCCGCCGTGTGCAGTCAAATTGGAAATCCCGACTGCGACGCCGTCATTGCCGAGGCCGAAGAAGATCATACCTGCACCGGTTATAATGAGGAAGATGATTGTAACGATCTTGATCAGCGCAAACCAAAATTCAAACTCACCGTAGGCCTTAACGGAAATCAAGTTGGCGCATGTCATCAGGGCCAACGCGCAAAGGCACGATATCCATTGCGGCAAATCGGGCAGCCAAAGATGGACATATACGCCGACGGCCGTTATTTCGGCCATGCACGTGACGACCCATACATACCAGTAGTTCCAGCCGGAAACATACCCTGCCAACGGATTCAGGAACTGGTAAGCATGCGCGCTGAACGAGCCGGATACGGGATATTCTATCGTAATTTCACCCATTGCGCGCATAACGAAAAAGATGGCAATTCCGGCAATGATATAGGCAAGAACAACACCGGGACCGGCCTTTTCAATCGCCGACGCGGATCCCAGAAACAGTCCGACACCGATAGCCCCGCCAAGCGCTATCAGCTGAATATGCCGTTCCTGAAGGCCGCGATTCAGGTCTTCATGCACAATTTGCCTTTTTTCTTCACTCACGATACTTCAACTCCTTTACATAAAAATTAAATACACCCCATAACAGCAATCCGGCTATTAAATAAATGCATGTTCGCTATTATGGTTTCAGATATATTGATTATAGTATGTTTTTATAAACTCGTCCACATTGCCACATCAAGCTTATATGTGGTTTTTATACTTTTTCTTTCACATTAAAATTCTTCTCCGTTTTCTCTCTAATATATTTAGATTTACAGCATTTATGCAGTAAATTTGCAAATCCCGCCCGGCCCGAATCAATTCATTTTTATGCAAATAATATGCCGATTTCTCTGTTCATTTTTCTATAAACGCATGAATATCTTTTTTTATTGCATTATTGATAAGCTGCATTTTCCTCTTTTCGACAATATGTATTTTTTTGTGCTAAGATAGAACTATACTTTATAAGTCAGGAGAACCATATGAACACAAGTAAGCGAAGGCTTCGTATCATGGAGCTTCTCTCTCGGGCAAACACGCCCCTCACCGGGTCGTCACTGGCCGATATCTGCCATGTTACGCGGCAGATCATCGTCAGTGATATCGCACGGCTCCGCGCGGAAGGTACACCTGTCATTTCCACGCCGCAGGGCTATCAACTCCTGCGCCGTCACGTGAGCGGCATCAAACGGACGATCGTCTGTAAACACGGTCAGGAAGAAACGGAGCGGGAGCTGCTCACGATTATAAAAAACGGCGGCACCGTCCACAATGTAACAGTTGAACACGGAGTATACGGCAATCTCGAGGGCAGTCTCCATTTGACCTCGGAAAACGATGTCAGTCAATATATGAAGCGTATGAGAAATACGAATGCCGCCGTCCTCAGCAGCATCAGCGGCGGTATCCATACACATCTCATTGAGGCCCCGACGGCGGAAATAATGGAGAGAATACTAAAAGCACTGGAAAAAGAAGGATTTCTCTACTCATAAAAAAGCAACGGAAATATTTCCGTTGCTTTTTTATCTTCTCATGTGTATACTCTATGTATACAAAAAACTTTACACATGTTAATTGCATGAGGGAAGGAGAAATTAACTATGTTGGATCGCTTGAACATGCTGCCGGTCAGCTCTTTTCATTACAAGTTGCTCGTCGTCGCCGGTATCGGCTGGGTTTTTGACTCAATGGATACAGGGCTTATCGCTTTCGTCCTGCCGCTTTTGATCAAAGAATGGGGACTGACCGGAGCACAGGCGGGAATGCTCGGCAGCATCGGCCTCATCGGCATGGCCTTAGGCGCGGTCATTGCAGGCACGATAGCTGATCGCATAGGCCGAAAAAAAGTATTTTCCCTGACGATTTTGCTCTACAGTATCTCCACCGGTATCTGTGCCGTCGTGCCGAATTATGAAAGCTTACTCGTTTTTCGTTTTCTCGTCGGTCTCGGCCTGGGCGGAGAACTTCCCGTAGCGGCAACATTAGTAACGGAATATGTTCCCGGCCGCGTACGTGGCCGCTTCATGGTCATGCTCGAAAGCTTCTGGGCCATCGGTTGGCTCCTGGCAGCACTTATCGCCTACTGCATCATTCCCGTTACGGGATGGCGCGCCGCATTTATTATCGGCGCCGTTCCCGCCTTATATACCGTTATCATCCGTTCGCATTTGCCCGAATCGGTCCGTTACCTTTTGAAAGAAGGGCGAGCACAGGAAGCATGCCGTATCGTTGCGGACCTGGAAGAAAAATCGGGCGTGCCGTTCAAGCCGTTTACGGCGACAGACCTGACAGCACATGAGCGGAATATTTCTCCGTCCTTTATAACCTTGTGGTCGGACCGTTTTATCAAGCGGACCGTTATGCTTTGGGCGGTCTGGTTCGGCATCGTATTCAGCTACTACGGGATCTTTATGTGGCTGCCGTCTCTCGTCTTTAAACAAGGATTTGCCGTCGTCAAGACCTTCGAATACGTGCTTATTATGACACTGTCCCAGCTGCCGGGATATTACTCTGCCGCGTGGCTCGTCGATCGCCTCGGCAGACGGTATACCCTATCATTATTCCTTTTATGCAGCGGTATTTCCAGTTACTTTTTCGGCCATGCCGGCTCGGTCACGGCACTGCTGTTCTGGGGCGGCTCCATGTCCTTTTTCAACCTCGGTGCCTGGGGCGTTGTCTATACGTATACACCGGAGCTCTATCCTACGTCTATCCGCGGTCTCGGCTGCGGCTGGGCAGCCGGTTTCGGGCGAATCGGCGGTATGGCGGCTCCTTTCCTGGTCGGCGCACTTCTCAGCGCATCATGGGATATAAGCGGCATTTTCTATATCTTCGCTTCTGTCTTCGTCATCATCTCAATCATCGTTATTTCTTTGGGAACGGAAAGCAAGAAAAAAGAATTGGAAAGTCTTTCATAGCTGAAGAGCTATAAAAGGCATAGACGCAACGAGTCGCTGCGTCTATGCCTTTTTCGGTTAATTCGGGAATAAAGCGGTCAACAATATTTAGCCACGCCGCTGCGAATAGCCGTCAGTTCACTATAGAGATTGCGGCCCGGGCAGAGTGTATCACAAAGATCGCGGTGACCGACGATCGTCTTGGTCCCCGGCGTAAGGCCGTAAGTCTTGCAGATATATGCCAGAAGGATCTGTCCTGAAGCGATGGCCGCTTCCGTCGGCACGGCCCGTTCATAATCACCGACAAAGCAGACCCCCACCGTATTGTGATTATGGTTATAACAATGGGCACCGACGGCATTCATAGGCCGCCCCCGTTCAACGGTACCGTTTTTATGAATAATGTAATGATAGCCTATGCCTGCCCATTTATTGGCCAAGTGCCATTGATGAATCTTGGCGGCCGACACGTCCTGATCCGTCCCGCCTACGTGGTGAACGATAACGGCCTCGGTTTTAGCCCTTCTCACCAGCGGCTCCTGAAATTTAAAGTGATTTTCTTTGACAGTCAATTTAGCCTGTTTACCGGCAGCCATGGCGGGAACGGCAATACCCGACGACAAAACGGTCACGACGCCGGTAAAAAAGGTTCGCCGTAAAAATTCTCTTCTATTCATATTTTATACGTCTCTCTTCCAAACGATAAATTTTATTAAAATCTCTATGGGATGGTTATTATACACCTATTACAAAGGTCGCGGCAACCCCAAAAGCAAAGTCTTCGCCATCTTTGGAAGATATAGTATGAAAAAAAATTCATTCTACATTATAGAGAAGAATTATTTTCTGTAAAAATACTTTATTCAGATTTTTCGAGCGCCTTCATTTCATAGACAAAATCGTTCCTTAACGCTCCCGTCAACGGAAAAATATCGCCCGCATACATATCGGCCACATAAAGAATATCACTGCATACGACCCCCGGTGCTTCTCCGTAAGATGTTGACAGCATGCCTCTGCTGCCGTTCCATACCAGAGCCGTATCGACAGCGTCGGCAATAACCTGTGCCGGCAAATAGACAATCCCGTCCCTGCCGAGAGCGCGGCGGGAAAGCTTCTTGCCGTCCACGACCAGATCGTAGGCTTTGGCCACATAGGCAGGATTACCGTCGGAAGCTATAATCTTTTCATACACGGCTCCGTCTTCGGCAAACGTGTCGACGCCGTATCCCGCCAACGCCTGTTTGACGGCCGCCACCGTCAAGGGCTGCCGCTCATAGCCGTCAGGGTATATATAATACGATACGGTATGATCCGGTGACGCCTCAATAACGATACGATTATAATATACTTCCACGTCTGTACCGACGCGAACGCGTTCATACAGGTCTTCCACATCGCATTCCCGCATACGCACGCAGCCGTTGGAAGCATAATGTCCCACCGTGTCGGGGCGGTTCGTACCGTGAATACCGTAATTTCCGGAAAAGCCGATCCATCGATAGCCCAAGGGATTGGCGCCACCAGCCGGAATGCTCACATCCGTATCGTCCGGATCAATCCACGTAGGGTTGATTTCTTTATTTTCTACGGTATAATACCCGACCGGTGTCGGTGTAGAATATTTTCCTACGCCGACAGGATAACTCCTCTCCCGCACGTTGCCCCGATACAAAGTAAGAATCCTGCTGGCCAGGTTAATACTTATTTTTTCTTTCGTCGCCGTCGTTACAGGCGCCGGTTCTATGGCTGCTTTTGCCGGCGGATTTTCCTTGGAAACCGTAACCGTACCGGTCTTCACAATACTGACGAGCGGCGTTTCTCCCTTTTCGTCCCTGTTCGCCTTTTCCGCTGCTGCGGCAAAACTGCCGCAGGGCAGGGACAACACAAGCATCGCGGCTAAAACGGCGCATATCGTGCGCATGCTATTATACCCGTTCATACGTTTTCTTTTCCGTCCTTTATGCGTTACCTTGCCGTAATCAATAACTGCTTCTATTATAGCGGAAAAAAGAATTTTTTCTATGAATTTTTCTATTATGTTATAAATACAACGGCTCATTCTCAATTTATGAATTATACTTGAGTCCGTAATGAGAAATAGTCAGTTCTGTTCATCCGTATTTCTTTAGGAGGTGCCCATTATGGCATATATCAAAAATATAGCGCATGAAGAAGTATTGGCCCTTGCCGACCAGGTACAGGTCGCTCCGGGGCAGGTCGTCAGCCGCACATTGGCACAAAACGACGCTGTAAGCATTACGGTTTTCGCCTTCGCCGCAGGGGAAGAAATCGGTACACACGATTCTGCAGGCGACGCTCTGGTCACGGTTCTCGAAGGAACGGGCCGCTTCATCGTTGACGGCAAGGAATATATCGTTAAAAGCGGCGAATCCCTCGTCATGCCGGCAACGAAGCCTCATTCCGTACATGCGCCGGAAGATTTCAAAATGCTCTTAACCGTAGTTTTCCCCAGATAAATCGCAATCAGTCACACGTACAGGAGGTTTTTGACATGGAACGGAAAATGTTTTGCTTTCAATGTGAACAAACGGCAGGCGGTACCGGGTGCACCGGCTGCGCCGGCGTATGCGGCAAGTCTTCGACAGTCGCAAATCTTCAGGATGAATTGACGGGTGCCTTAATCGGTCTGGCCCGTGTCTGTCTTACGGCCGCTCCGACGGCCTACACGCATCGTATCGTCCTGGAAGGCCTGTTCACAACCATAACGAACGTCAACTTTAACGAAGAAACGATGCACGTCATAATCGATAAGGTAAACGCGGAAAAAGCGGCTCTTTTGAGCGGTAAATCCGTGAACGGCAGTCTTCCGTCCTCTACGGAAACGGATCGTGCCGCCGCCAATTATGAAGTACAAAAAATTTGGCACGCCGATGAAGACATTCGTTCTTTGAAATCCCTTATTCTCTTCGGCATGCGCGGCATGGCCGCCTATGCATACCACGCCCTCATGCTCGGCCGGTCCGATCAAAGCGTGGACGACTTCTTCCTCAAGGGCCTGCGCACGCTCGGCGAAGATTTGACCATGGAAGATCTCCTGCCGGTCGTCTTGGAAACGGGCACGGTCAACTTAACCTGCATGGAAATGCTCGACCGCGCCAATACGACGGCCTACGGCACGCCTGTACCGACAACGGTTCCCCTGACCATTGAAAAGGGCCCGTTCATCGTCGTAACGGGGCACGATTTGAAAGACTTGGAGCTTCTTTTAAAGCAGACGGAAGGCAAAGGAGTTAACATATATACGCACGGTGAAATGTTGCCGGCTCACGGTTATCCGGAACTGAAGAAATACAAACACCTGAAGGGCAACTTCGGCACGGCTTGGCAGAATCAGCAGAAAGAATTCGCCAACGTTCCCGGTGCCTTCCTCTTCACGACGAACTGCCTCATGCCCGTTCGTCCCTCTTATGCGGATCGCGTCTTCACTACGGAAGTCGTGTCCTACCCCGAGCTCGTCCATATCGACGACAACAAGGACTTCACGCCGGTTATCGAAAAAGCATTGGAGCTCGGCGGTTATACGGAAGACCATGTTATGACCGGCATCAACGGCGGTAATACGGTCATGACCGGCTTCGCTCACGGCACCGTTCTCGGCGTGGCCGACAAGGTCATTGACGCAGTCAAAGCCGGCGCCATTAAACACTTCTTCTTAGTCGGCGGCTGTGACGGTGCCCGCCCGGGCCGCAACTACTATACGGAATTTGTTAAGCAGTCCCCGGCGGACACGGTTATCTTGACCCTCGCTTGCGGCAAATACCGTTTTAACGACCTTGATATCGGTTCTATCGGCGGTCTGCCCCGCATCATGGATATGGGCCAATGCAACGATGCATACAGCGCCATTAAAGTTGCCGTTGCCCTTTCTGAAGCCTTCGGCTGCGGCGTAAACGATTTGCCCTTGACGCTTGTTCTCTCATGGTACGAACAAAAGGCTGTCTGTATCCTCCTGACGCTGCTTGCACTGGGCCTCAAGAATTTCTATCTCGGACCTACGCTGCCGGCCTTCGTATCACCGAACGTCCTCAACTACCTTGTAGAAAACTTCAATATCCACCCGACAAGCACGCCGGAAGCGGATTTGAAAGCCATCCTGGGCTAAAAATAATTTTAACATCTCAATTACTCCCTAAAGACAGGCGCAAACATATTTCGCCTGTCTTTTTTATACAACCTTTCAGATCAGATTGTCTGCAAAAAACCGAATTCAAACACTGTTCCTATAAGAAAGCCTCTGTTATACTTATAGAAAATTTATTTTTAACTTCCCCTGTCCCGTATTCTTGAAAAGAGGTAATACGCATGCAATTAAACGAAGAGGCGGCAATGCGTAATAAAGGCATCACCGTTGCCAGCCTGAAAGGCATAGGCAGCAATATGCTGCTCGTTATCTTCAAGGTGATCATCGGGCTGTCTTCCCATTCTATCGCTATCATCCTCGATGCCGTAAACAACTTGACGGATATTCTTTCTTCCGTCCTGACCGTCGCAGGTACCAGGCTGGCCGGCAAGAGAGCCGATAAAGAACATCCCTTCGGCCACGGCCGCATCGAATATATAACGACCATGGCCATCGCGTTCATCATTCTCAGTGCAGGTCTTATTTCTTTGAAGGAATCGGTCGAGCATATCCTTCATCCCGTTACATCGACCTTTGCTTTAACGGATCTTCTCATTATTTCCGCAGCTGTTATCGTAAAAATCTTCATGGGATTCTATTTCCGCAAGGAAGGAAAACGCTGGCAGTCCGACGCACTCTCCGCCTCCGCTGTTGACGCACTCTACGACGCTTTTTTAACAGGTGCCACACTCGTCTCGTCCCTTCTCGTATATCTCTTCCGCTTCGATATCCAAGGTTACGTCGGTGCCGTTATCGGTATTTGTATCATCAGAGCGGCCATCGGCATCGTCCACGATATGTATAATCATCTTATCGGTATTCGCGCCGATGATACGCTGGTCCGCAAGCTGAAAGAAACAATTGCTTCTTACCCGCACGTAGGCGGCGTATACGATCTTATTTTAAACAGTTACGGCCCGGGAGAAACGATCGGCTCCGTTCATATCTCCCTTCCGGATACGCTGACCATTGCCGACGTACATCCTTTAAACAAGCGCATTGCTTCCGATATTTACGACAAATTCGGCATCGTCATGACTATCGGCGTGTATGCGGAAAATCAAAATGACCTGAAAGCGCTGCAGATCAAAAAAGAACTGGATGATATTTTAAGTCTGTATCCTCACGTACTCCAAATCCATGCCTTCTATGTACAGGAATGCGAGAAAACGATTTATTACGACCTCATCTTCGACTTTGACGAGCCGGATCCCCGCGGCGCGCTGGAAAGCATCGAAAAAGAACTGCAAAAGCGCATTCCCGAATACAGGCAGTTTGCCATTTTGGATACGGATTTCAGTAATTAAAAAAGGCCTGCCGGGCCTTTTTATATCTAAAAAATACGTGTGCCCCTCTTGCTGCAGGAGAGTTGTACATATAGTTATTCTCCGCCTCTCGTGCTATAATACTGGCAATGAATTAAACGTATAATCTCAGATGCAGGGAGACTCTATGGATAATGTAAATTATTTGGAAATGGTAAAGCGCAACCCGTATACCCTGGAACATATTGAAAATCCGACGGAAGAAATCATGCTCGCCGCCGTTAAACAAAACGGTATGGTTCTGCAATATATTAAAAATCCGTCTCTCGCCGTCCAGGAAGCGGCTATTGAAAACGAAGCAAGAGCCGTTCAGTTCATCCCGGATCCGCCGGAGCACCTGGCGGAAAAAGCCGTAAAAAAGAGCTGGGCCAATCTGGAATATATCAAGCATCCGTCGGGCCGGCTTATACGCCTGGCCCTGTCTTACTCGGGCTGGGCTTTAAAGTATATTAAAGACGCCGACGAAGAACTGCAGCTCACGGCAATCCGCAAAAATTACGACGCCGTAAAATATATTGATTCTCCATCCGTTGCCGTTCAGGAAGCGGCGGCGGCACAAAACTACGCTGCCCTGCGCTACATCGATAAGCCCGCCTTCAGTACGGAATGCATTGCCGTAAAAAATGATGAACAGGCCCTGCGTTTTATAAAAAATCTGACTGCGGAAAAATTTCTCGCTCTCATGAAAGTAAACACGCTTATCGTAAAATACATGCCCACGGGCTTTGCCGTCGCCGTCGACGCCGTGGAAAACGCATTGCAGGAGGCCGTGGCGAATCCGGACGTGGACGAAAAGTACATCCGCGATTTCATCAACTGCCGCAGTATCGGCAGAACCGTTTCGACCATGCCCATTGACAAAATTGCGCTCATCGACGAATACGGCAGCAAAAAGGCGCGCCGCATTGCGGTCGACGAAAAACTGAAATTCTCTTAGAGGTACAGTATGAACTTTACAGACACCTTAAAAAGCGTGGAACTCGTTTTGGCCGCCGGTCAGGTACCGCTCCTCGTCGGCAAGACGGGCATCGGCAAAACCGCCCTGGCTGTCGAAACGGCACGGCAAAACGGCTATAAACTGGTAACGATCGACGGCAACCTGCTGAAAGAAGGGGAAATCGGCGGCTTGCCCCTGATTGAAGACTTTTTCCGACAAACGGACACGTCCGCCGCAACGCGCGAAAAAACGACCGTATATGCAGTGCACCACAAACTGAAAGAAATTGACGATCTGCTGTCGGCCGGTCATCAGGTTCTGCTTTTTATCGACGAAATAAACCGCTGTGAGCATGCAGTGCAGCAGGAACTGATGAACCTTATCTTGAACCGTGAAATCAACGGTTACCGGCTTCGCCGGGACGTACATATCGTCGCCGCCATGAACCCGTCCGACACGTACGAGTATGAAGCCGTCGACATGGATGACGCTCAAAAGAACCGCTTCGTCTGGCTCTACATGGAAGCCGATCCGATTCAATGGCTCAGCTGGGCTGCCGACAATCACATTGAAGAACGGGTATGTCAATTTATCTCCACTTACCCGGAATACCTCAACAGCCTTAACGAAGACGATATCAACGCGACACCGCGCAGCTATGAACGTATTTCCAAACTCTATTCCTTATATAAAGAAAATACGGACACTATTCCCCGTTCCGTTTTTTATAACGTCATTCGCGGTAATATCGGTAAAATGATTGCGGAAGAATTTCTCAATTTTATTGAAAGCACCTACAAGCCTCTCCTCACGTACGAAGACGTATTCTCCGGTGCCGAATTGTCCGGAAATATTGCAGCGGCCGTTGCCGATGAAACCCATACGCGCCTCTACATCAGCGCAAAAAATATTTTAAACGAACTGCGCCGCCATCTGGATGAGGGCTCCGTCGACAGCACAAAAGCCTTAAACAGACTGGTTCTCTTTTTGCAAACCTACCCGGTCGATCTGATGGTCGCCATCATGAAGGATATTCGCAACAACATGCCTCTCATTTATAAATATGCCGCAGAAAATGATGCCTTTATTGACGCCTATTTTGCGGCCTTTCGCAGAAAACGGCAAAGACTATGAAACGGACCGTCTCTCCGGAAAGTGAATCGATTCTCCTTTATCAGGAGCTTTGTACCCTCGTCGACATGAGTGACGGCAAGGCGCAGGCAAGCTTCATCGTGCCGCCGCACTTTCGCCGGCGCTTCTTCGCCCTCATCAACGCCGTAAATCTCCGCCTCATGGAAGACTCGGACAACTTCTTCGGCTACTTTCTCTTTCATATGGGCCGCGATATTCGCTGCGACATGGAAAGTCCGACGGGGACAAACTTCAAACAAGCCAAGTATATCATATACTTTAATCCCTTCCTCTTTCTGCCGCTCGCACCGGAACAGATGGAAAGCACGATTAAGCATGAAATACTGCATATCGTATCTCTCCACCTGCTGCGGGCAAAACAGCTGCGCAACGAATATTCCCCCTTGGCGCTGAACATGGCCATGGACATCGTCGTCAATACCTACCTTTCTCCCCTGCCGGCAGATGCCGTTACGCTGCCCCTCGTCAACCTGCAGTATAACCTTACCATGCCGCTCTTCGAGACCTTCGAGTATTACGCGGAAGAAATTCAGCTCGCCCTGAACCGGCGCAAAAAAGGCCGCAACGCACCTGACGAGGGAAGCATGTCCGAAGACGCCGTGCCCATGCGCTTCAATCCGGAAACAACCCACGACATTTGGGAAGAATCGGATAAAGTCGACGAGGCGACACTCATTCGGTTTACAAAAAAGGCCGCCGACGGAGCACGGAAGGAAAAGCTTTCGTCCTACTTGGACAATCTCCTGACGGAACTTTCCAAGCAGCGGAACGAGCGCCCCTGGTACGAGTACTTAAAAAAAATCGTCCGCTCCGTGGCGGCGGAAAAGAAAAAGACGACGACGCGCCGAAACAGGCGCCAGCCGGAACGCCTCGACCTGCGCGGGGATCTGCGCAGCAGAAAGGCCAGGCTCTTTATTGCCCTCGATATCAGCGGCAGTATCAGCGACAGCGAATTCACACAGGCTATGGAACAGGTCCTGCAAATCATCCGGGCCTATAACCACGACATTACGGTCATTGAATGCGACAATGAAATTCGCCGCATCTATCCGGTCACCGAGCTGCGCGACCTGGAGGAACGCTATCCCAAGCGGGGCGGCACGGCTTTTACACCGGTCATCGCCTATGCCAATAAAGAAAAACCGGACGCCCTCGTCTACTTTACGGACGGCAAGGGAGAAGAAAAAATGACCCTCGCACCGGCAGGATATAAAATCCTCTGGCTCCTCTCCGGCAAGGACCGTACCTTATCCCTGCAAAAGCCCTACGGCATAGTAAAAAAACTGACTCCGCCGGATACCAAAGATACCGTACTTGACTTTGACAGCATCGAAAAGGGCGGTTTCTCCATGGCAAACCAGGAACGTACCCGGGACCTGTCCGAATACATTCGCGGCTGAAAAACGAAAACAGACGGCATGCACCATTGCGTGTCGTCTGTTTTGCATATTTACCACCTCCGGCTGAGCGTAAAACCGAAGGCTCTGCCCGTTCGGTGCCCTTGCGGTTTGTATAGCGGCGTCCCTGCAAAAACGTCATACGAAAAGCCGGGCGAAATATCTCCCCGCATGCCCACGACAGCACCGGCAAGGGTTCTGCCTGTCCCCATCCGTGCCGAAGGTCCGTATACGGCACCTGCATCGATACCGGCGTATGCGGAGCTGTGCAGTGCCGGGATATAGGAAGAAACTTCACTTTGCACGTACCAGCCGCTTTCTCCCATGAGCGTATATTCCCCGTCAAACCCCCGCACCGTGTACCGGTTCCCTATGCTGATCATATCCACGCCGTACAGTCTGTCGCCGCCGGTCGTCCACTGCCCGTGTAAAGAGGAGGAAAAGACAGCCGGCCGGTGTCCCATCGTAAAGGGATGTGTATATTCGGCATCGATGAGCCACATGTGATACCGGCTTTTCGGGGCGTCCGTATCCTTCGATTCCGCCTGCGCTCCGAAAAGACCTATACCCCGCCGATACCCTAAGCGTGTATAGACCGTATCCTTGCCCGTGTAAAGGCGGCGGGATATCCCTACCTCCAAGGCCGTCGTATGCAGAGCCTGTACGGGAATCTCCATGTCGTTAATGTAGTAATGCGAATGCCGTTTCGTAAGGCTTACGTCCATGCTCGTCTTTTGCCGCCGCGTCCGGCTCAGGACATGGTCCCACGTAATGCCGCTCCGCTTCGTCTTGCCCGTACTGATAAAGGAATAAGGCCGTTGCCGCACGTGCTGCCGATAATCATAATAGCTGTAAAAGAAGGAGAATGTATCGTTGCCATGAGGAATGCGGTAGTACAGGTTATGTCCCCGTGTGCCGCGCAGGTAGCCGTCACGCATGCCGTCTCCGTTTATACCGATAGACAGTATATCATTGGCGTATAAAGGCTGATCTATGGAAACAGAGGCGCTCCACTGTACTTTCCCCGTATCGGACAGTCCGGAGTTATCGAGGGATAAGAGTCCGTGAACCGGACGAGTACGCTTGACCGTAAGCTCTATATCCGTAAGCTCCGGGTCTTGTGTAGGCACGAGTTTCACGGCCACATCCTGGGAAGACAGCCGCTTCATCTGTTCCAGCCCCTGCTCTATGAGGCGAAGGTTAAGAATATCCCCTTCCCGTATAGGAAAGGCCGAGCGCCACGGCACACGGGCACTGTCTTCACTGTAACGGACCGTGCGCAGCCGTCCTGCAAGAAGATACAGGCGCAGCACACCGTCCTGCAAATTTTGTTCCCGCAGGAGTACGCGGCAGGTGGCATAGCCTTTTTCGAGGAGCACCGTATTCAGCTCATCTACAAGCTGTTGAATGGCAGTGCTGTCCATTTGCCTCCCGGCCTGCGCCTGTGCCCTATATGCCAAAAAGGAAAACTCCTTGTCCGCATGTTCCACCTCTATGGAGCGGATATAAAAGGAAGTTCCCCCCGGCAAAGCCGTCGAACTCGGATGCTCAACTGCGGCAGTACCGATTACCGCCTGCGGCGCCAGCCTCCGTTCCGAACGAATAAGCGCCTCCTGCCGCGTCTGCTCGAGCTGTTCCTGCCGTACCGGCATGGAAGGTGAAGCGGCTTGTATCCATGTACAGCAGGTTGCAAAGAAAATGGCGATGCAGATTGAGCGATATTGCATTATGACTCGTCCTCCGTCTCTAAAAAATAGTAAATCCTTTCTCTTTCTAATTTGCCAGTAAAATATAAATTCCTAAAATAATCGATATGCCATATACAATATTTAATTCTCTAAGACAGGATTTCGTTGTTACTGCCAAGTGATGCCACGAAGCAGCTTTTTCTGAGTCGTTGTTGTCTCTAGTGTTACCCACTTATCTCGTCCCCTGTTTCTATTAAACGGCTGATTTCAAGATGGCTATTAATTCTTTTTTCTTTTCCATCTAAGAATAATTGCAATCGCGCTTTCATAGCGAATTTCGCTGTGGAATGTACTTTTCTCTTTACTCCCGGCTATAGAGAATCTAATCCTCTCTCCTTCTCCAAATACCCATCTATCTTGTCCGGGAAATGAATACATTTTCTTCTGAAATAAGCCTCTTTACGTGGATTTCCGGTCTGCTTTAATTCCATATAAATAGCTCTGTCTATTTCCGACACATCTTGCAACGAGTCCCTTAAAATCAGTTGCTCCCCGAATTTATCCTTAAACCGCTGTAATGTAGTCTCAAATGGCCCCATAAATTCGTCGGGCACATAGTTATAGTAAGCCGAATTATATACTTTCTCCACGCTTCCGCCGGGAAGTACATCGGTCTTGGTATATCCCGATACGCCATAGGTATATAAGTATGGGGGACTGTAGGTATATCTAAACACCCATGGCTCTACCGCAACGTTTGCCTCATCATGAATGAGCCTAATATCGGAAATAAATTCATACCGCAGCAGGCCAAAATATTTTATGGAATCCAATTCTACAAAGCCGATAGCAAGCCAACCCAGAATAACCAAGAGGATATATATCGTTACCTTTACCGCCTTCACCGGCCTTCGCTCAATATTCATTTAACTTTTCCTCCACATAATAGCCTTGAAATATGGGTCGGGAATTAAGGCGCGCCGTATCGCCTACGTTTACGGCAAAGCCGCCGTCTCCCGCATAGATACCGGCCTGTTCGGTCACTCCTATGTAGTCGCTTTCTATCTTCCTCTTGCTGATAGTGACCGTAATCTCCATGTTTCCTTTTTTAGTTTTGTAAAGGTCGATACATATATAAAACTACTTTCAGTGGCATTGTTCTGATAAGGATACACCCTGAGTTTTTTATAATTCCTCCAAACAAGTCTTCATAGCAGAGATATCCTCTTGTTTTTCTAATCCACGACGAAGGATCTCGTCAAAATACCAGATCTTTTCAGATTCTCCTTTGATTCTTAAGGTTTGGTATATCTGCCGATCGCCTTCTGACACGTCCTGTAAAGAATCCTTCAAAATCAACTGGCCCCCGAATTTATCCTTAAACCGCTGCAATGTAGTTTCGAACGGTCCCGTAAATTCTTCTGACACGGTTTGATAATAGCTCCGGTTATAAACCTTCTCGACTTTTCCAAAGGGGATTACATTGGTCTTGGTGTATCCCGATATTCCATAGGTATATAAGTACGGTGACTCGAAATAGTACGCAAATATCCATGGTTCTATAGCAACATAGACGTTATGCTGAATAAGGTTTCTATCGGATTCCATCTCATACCGCATCATCCCAAAGTATTTTACCTTATCTACCTGTATAACATTCACGGTAGACCAGTACATACCATATAAAATAATAAATGCCATTACCGTCAACAAACTCCATGCTCTCATCCTAATTGTCATCTCTATTTCACCCTATATAATTCTGCCAACGAAAAGGTAACATCATAAGATCAGCAGCTTCCTTTGTCGTTGCAATCGTTTCCGGGGCGATAGACGATTTGACCGAGACGCGTCTATCTTGCTGACACCCCCTCATATAGTAAATATAAAAGAAAGTGCCCTTCGGCAAAGCCGTCAAGCTCGGCTGATCTGCTCTCATTTTTTCAAAACAATAAACTATTATTCTTTACTTCCGGCTATAGAGAATCTAATCCTCTCTCCTTCTCCAAATACTCATCTATCTTGTCCGGGAAATGAATACATTTCCTTCTGAAATAAGACGTTCTACGCTCTTGCCCAGCTTCTTTTAACCCTAAGTAAATATGTCTATCCATCTCCGACACATCTTGCAACGAGTCCCTTAAAATCAGTTGTTTCCCGAATTTATCCTTAAACCGCTGTAATGTAGTTTCAAATGGCCCCATAAATTCATCGGGTACATAGTTATAGTAAACCGAATTATATACTTTCTCTACGCTTCCGCCGGGAAGTACATCGGTCTTGGTATATCCCGATACGCCATAGGTATATAAATACGGGGGACTGTAGGTATATGCAAATACCCATGGCTCTACCGCAACGTTTGCCTCATCATGAATGAGCGTAATATTGGAAATAAATTTATATCGCAGCAGGCCAAAATATTTTATGGAATCCAATTCTACAAAGCCGATAGCAAGCCAACCCAGAATAACCAAGAGGGTATATACCGTTACCTTTACCGCCTTCACCGGCCTTCGCTCAATATTCATTTAACTTTTCCTCCACTTCCTTCAATGAAAGGATAACATCATACGTGGTCTTAAATGCATAGGTCTTCCTCAGTCCGGACTGCTGTACCAGATATGCCGCTCCAAAGAGATCTCTAAGATGCGCATCAATTGGGCTATGATTCCAATTATCTGTTATTGTTATTTTCGCCGCAATTAAATCCGGACTTATTTTATATATTGTTACGATTGAGGTAGCCGACCCTAATCCAAGCGCAAGATCTCTTCCATACGAATAAAAGCTGTTTGACGTCATAAACGTAGGCATTTTCACACCCTTATTTCCTACATTCCTTATAGTCTGACTAACAAGAAAGATGCTTAAAGGTACATTTTCCCGCAATACCCTGTTGACATTAGATTCCTTCCCGAATTCAAATATGGGATAGCCATTTTTTGTATGTTCGACATTCGTAATGCCATACTTTTTGTAATCAAGCTGCATCACACCGTCTTTCTCGTAATGATCCAAAAACACATTAAGCAAATCTCTGGCTAATGGCATATCGTATTTTTTAGAAAGCTCAGCACGCGCTTCTAACAGTTCAAGGGCAGCCTTGTTTCTTTTGGCGGAATCGTATATTTTTACATTCTTTTGTTTATCAAATTCATCATTATATTCGTTTACCATACTTTCATACGCTTCTTTCCGCATCTTTTTAGCATGGTCATCCAAATTCAAGCCGCTAACCGTAGCCTCTATCCCTTCACCACCATAAATGGGATGCAGTTCAATTGGCGCGGAAGGCCGTTCTTCTTCATCCAGGAGTCGGCATTTCTCCAATACGGCATCCCGCTCTTCCTCCGTTTTACATGCATAATATTCTGCATTAAGTGCAAAAAATTCTTCATGCGTTAAATAGTTCCATTTCGTGCCGCTCAATGCCGCGGCACTTCCTATACTGCGGGTTTCCCCGATAAGCACATTTGTCGCGCCGCCGATGAGGAAAGCAGTCCACTGCCGCACGGCCGGGTCTTTTATACTACGCAATTCTTTTTGCACCAATTCATTTACTCCGGCGCCGAAGCTTCCCGCCTTAAAGGAGCCGCCGCCGATTTTGCTCATAACTCCCCCGACAAGGGCATGGAGCATGACTTTATTGGCCCCGCCATCCTGCCATGCCTTCCACTCTTCATAGCTTTTGGCATGGCGCTGCCGATAGGCTGCATAGTCGCCAATGGCTTTAAATGTTATTTCACCGAATTCTTTAGCTAACAACTGCCTCTCTTCGAGCTTCTTCTTGTCGAAGATTTTCCCCAGCTGATTCAGAGCGTTGGCCGTATCCCTGTTTATCCCGGTAAGGTCAACGTCTTCCTTAGTCGTTGTAATCGTTCCCCATGCGATGGCGGATTTCGTCGCGGTATGTACGTCCTTCTGTACACCAGGCAAGACATCCGGCGTAAGGCCCGTCTTGTTGTAGTTTGCATCCCGTTCTTCTTTACCGGCGTACTTGTTATACGCTATGCCCTTGTTGTCCAGCTTGTACGACGCGCTGTTTTGTATATCCTCCATGACAAGATGCCCCGTAGTCAGGCTGTTCTTTTCCGCACTTGCCGTGCTGCCGATAACGGCCCCTTTAAGCTGCGTCGTATCGCCCACGTTTACGGCAAAGCCGCCGTCTCCCGCATAGATGCCGGCCTGTTCGGTCACTCCTATGTAGTCGCTTTCTATCTTCCCCTTGTTAATAGCGGCAGCGGCACCCGCTCTTCCCGGTGTATAGGGTGCCGCATACTTGCTCAGGTGACTGTATTTGAGCCATTCCGGCGCCTTTTGTCCCGCTGCGAAGGCATACGATATTCCGCCCCCTATAGACGAGCTGTTGCCCCGGTAGGTATCTCTATCCTGCAGGCTCTCTACCGTAAGGTTCCGTCCTGCCCGTACCTCCGCCCTATTGCCCCCTATCTGCGAGCCGATGAGGACCGTATCGGTTCCGGATGTTGTTTTCAGCGTACCGGCTGCAAGAACCGTGGTGCCCGTATAGGTCCGTTGTTCAGTTACGCCCGTTTCCTTTGCTTTCGAAAACGACGCGTCCGCGCCCGTCACCGTCCCGCCTGTAAAGGTCACACCGACAGACGCCCCCTTGCTCGTATAGTCCGTCGTTTCACGGCGCACGTTCTCGCCGGCATCCAAGCGGATGTCGCGTGACGCATGCAAGGTGACGTCTTTCCCCCGTAGGCTTTCGCCGGTGGCGTGAATGGTTCCTTTTGCCTCTGCCGCGCTGTCTGCAGCAATATGGATATGTGCACCACTAATAGTCCCGCCGACGTAGGTCTTTCTCTCTTCCCCGTAGGCCTGCTTATATGACGACGAGCCGAGGCCCACATGAATGCCCGGCCTTCCCGTACCGTTCCTGCCGATGTCCTTGACGGTCTTACGCAGGTCCTTGATCCCTTCGCCCAGTTCCAGCAGCTTCAAGGTCCCGTTGTCCCTTGATGTTGCCGTTCTGTACGTACTGCGCGCACCTTCCGCGGCACTCACGACGGGACTGCTCACGCTCACCGTAAGCCCCGACCGCGATTCTTCGTGTGTCCGCTTCTCGTCGGCGATGTCCTGCACGCCGTCGAGGGTAATGTCTTGTGCCGTAAGGGAAACACCCGTCTTGCCGCTGACATCGGTTCCGGTCAACCGAGCCGTATCGCCGGCATGCAAAGAAACGGCGCCGTCTGCAGAAATAATCGCCGTGCCCGCGTGCGTCGTAAATTCGCCGTCATACGTGTCCCTTGTCTTCTTCGTGCCGATGAAAAGTCCCAATCCCGCACCCATGATGCCCGATTCCTTTACATGGTGATACGTATCTTCCCTATCGTACCGGGCCGCTGCACCGGTCGTGAGGCGGCGGCCTGCGTCTATGGCTGCCCCGTCTTTGCCGGCAACTGTCGCCGCCGTCATGGCGATGTCCCGTTCTCCCTGAAGGGTTACGGTCTTTCCCGCCACGACCGTACCCAACACGCGTTCATGGTCGTCATGGGTCCTGGTCGTTGTCGCAGACGAGGACATAAGGCCGTGTTCCTTGTGCGTCAGGCCGTAATCGTCGACGGAGCGTTCTTTTCCTGCCGTAAGGCCTATATCCCGTCCTGCCGACAGGGTAACCGCCCCGTCTTTGCTGTACACCGCCGCCGCACGGGCCTTTATATCCCGGCCCGCTTCCACCGTAACCCCGCCCTTGCCGGCAAGCGTTGTGCCCAGCTCACTTTGCCGCTTCATACGCAGGTAGTTGTCGCCGTCCGCGGTCATGTCCTTCTGCATGGAAAGCGTCTTCGCCGCAAGGGTTACGTCCTGCCCGGCATTCAGGACAACGGCTCCCTTCTCGCCAAGGGCCTGTAAGGCGGCACCTGCCAGCCGTATATCCTTTCCGGCACTTACGATGAGGACGCCGTCCGGTCCCGTAACGGCAATACCTGCCGTACGGGTTGCCGTGTCTTCATTGGCCAGGTGCGCTACGCCGGTGTCCATGGTGACGTTGCGACCCGCCGTTAGGGTTACCTTGCCGTTGCCCGTAATACGCCCGTCCTGCCGAATGTCTTCGCTGCTGTGAAGGGCGATATCACTCCCGGCCAGATTCCCCGTATTGGTTATCTTTCCGGCCCGAACGGACAGGCTGTCTCCCTGTATCAAGCCTGCATTCTTTACAGCCTCTTTCGTGTCGATGACCAGTTTCCCGGCGCTGATAAGGCTCCCGTCGGGCAGAAGCCGGATGACCGTATTCGGCTGCAGGTATACGCGCGGATACAGGACGGTCCGTGTTTTCCCGTCTACAGTAACCGTTTTCGTCTCCAGCCACACCATATCCGCCGTAAGGGCCGCCGCCCGCTCTTTCGACAAGGACACGCCGGGGGATAGGCCCACGTCCTCGGCATAGGCGATTCCTGCCTGCATCAAGGCCCTTGTACATGGCCTCATCATCCGTATAGCCGTCCAGGTATCTTTTTCCCGTCCGGTTTAAGATCTGGTCGCGTATAAGCCCCTGTTCATAAAAGCCGTCACCCAGCCGCTTCGGCAGCTTATCCAGGTCCCAACGCATCTGCCCGTACATATAATCCGACGAGAGAAACCGCTGCCCGTTCGTAAAGGCCGGATCCGTTTCGATGACATATGCGGCCGTACTCTCCGGATGAACGGTATATATGGCGGGAACGGGCACTTCCGCCCCCGCTTCCAGGGGTACATGGTCTTTATAGGCGGCGACACCGAGAGCTTCCGGGGAGGAATAGGAAATATCCGGCGTCAGGAAGACTTCCGCCTTATACCCTCTGCGCCGTGATTTATGCGGCCACCGCCGCTTATACGTATAGCTTGCCTGCGCCGTACCGACCGTAACCGTTTGCCTGTACTTCTCCGCCGCCCTGTTGTCTACGGCTCCCGTTACATGCAGGGTCTTGCCGGAGATCATACGGCTGTTGTCGTTTATAAGGCTTCCCTCAATCGCCATGTCGTCACCGCTGCGAATGAGGCCGCCGTTCGTCGTTTGTACGACCTTTTCCGACGACTGTGATTCGGTGCGCATAACGGTGTAGTCGTGGATCGGGGCATCGGCCGTCTCTCCCAGTGCCGCGTTATGCCGCACGGCTTCCGTATTATGAGCCGTAATCTTTGCCTGCAGTTCTTCCAATATTGCCGCAAACTTCGTATCCCAGGCCGTCTGCGGCGCCCCTTCTTCCGCCGGGCGGGCGCTTTCCATCGGCGTTACGCCCAGGGTGGTAAAGATAGGGTCATTCCATTCGTAGTTGGCTATCTTTTTCCCGACTTCTTCTTCCGGGACAGGCTGTGCGCCGGCCGCTATCTCTTCCGCCGTCGGCTGCGTAATTCTGTCATAGGCCGGCGCGTACTGTTCCATGGCACTGCCGTGATGATGCGCGCCGTAGCCGCTGCCCAAGCTCGAAAACTCGTCTTTGGCGAATATCCGTCCCCGCTCGGGGTGGTCGTATTGGTCGATACGAATTGTATCGGGATTGGTTGTCCACGCCCCGCCTATGCGTTTTGCCGAAAAGGCGCCGTTTGTATTCTCCACGGCCGGTGCCGCAAGTGTCATGGCGCCGAGGCTTTCTATGACGGCTCCCTTGTTGGTAATCGTATTGCCGGCACGAAGATGCATGGCCCTGCCGCTGTACAGCATGGCTCCGGCGGCATTTACCACCTTGTCGGCGGCGTTGACGGTCAGCGTCTTTCGCGCGGCCATGACGGGAGACGGCATTTCGTTCATGCGCGCCGTTACGGCTTTTACGGCCTGCAGCTTTGCATCATAGGCTCGGGACGCCGTTTCGATACGTTCATTATACGCCGCCAGGTCTTCCTTCGCCGTAAATTTCGTAACGTCCGCACCGTACGCCTCGTCCAGTTCCCGTTCCGCCTGTCCCAAGGCGGCAACCGCCCTTTCCAGTTCTTTCTCCAAGGCCTCGTCTTTGCGGTTTGTAACGACTGTTCCCTGCAGCGCAATGTCCCCGCCGTACAGTTTTCCCGTGCCGCGGTTTACGATAGTTGCCGCCTGAATGCTTACCTTCTTGTCCGCCGCAATGAGGCCCTCATTATCCGCCGCACCGGCTTTGATCGTGACGTTCTCCCCGCTTATGCGGCCGTCCTTGCGCGCATGCAGGCTCCCGTCCGCTTCCAGCACGATATCCCCGGCGGCTATAAGTGTTCCGGCCGTACGTACGCCCAGCCCCTTCTCCGTGCCGATGAGATAAATTCGGTTCACATACATGCCGCCGATGGCCGCCACGTCAAGGGCCACCTCCGGCTTACCGTCTTTGCCTCTCGTAACCGTCAAGGCGCCCGTGTCATAGTCTATGTCGTTGGCTCCCGTAACGATGCCTGCCTCCTTTGCCCAGATGCCCGCGTTGATTTCGGCCGCACGTGTCAGGACGGTCAGGCTGTCCGCCCCTCTTGCGTCCAATCCCTTGCCGTCTACGCGCACCGTCCCCTGCGCCACCTGCAGTGTCCTCAGGCTCCCGTCACTGCCGTACTGCGGCCTTCCCGTCGTCAAGACGGCGCGACTCGTATTGATGAATCCGCCGCCGTTTACACGGATGCCGTCGGGATTGGCCACAACGACAGAAGCCGCCCTGCCGGCCACTTCCATAAATCCGTTGAGGGCCGTAGGGCGGCCGGAGGTCACTTCGTTTACGATGACCTTGGCGGTGCCGCGATTCATATGGGGGTTACCTTGCACGTACCCGGCAAGCTGCGTTTGCGTCGGCGTGTACGAGTTGTTGAGGACGGCGCCTCGTTCGGGGACGTTGAAGTCCGCGTACCGGTTGCGCGACACGCCGCCTGCCGTAGGCGCCGTAATCTGCCGTCCCAACCTCTGCCGTCTCATTTGCCTCCGCCTCCTGTATAATTCAAAATATTACAATTTATGTATTCAGTATAACACAAATTTATTTCATTTGGCATATATCCGTTAAATTTAGAATACACCGCATCAGCCGCTACGATCTTGCAAAAAGAGGATGCAACATTTCGGCTAAGCGCTCCAAAGTGCTGCATCCTCTCAAAGTTATCCTTTACCTATACAAAAGCAGTATATCCTCAGATGCCACGCCCAGTCGTTCCGGCAAGGCCGCCGGCCGCCGGTCTTTGGCGAAACGCCACCAAATATGCTGCGTGCCTTCCTGCTGGTCGGCATAGCGGAATTTCAAAACCCACTCAAAGGGCTGCTCTATCTCTTCGACTATGCGCAAATTGAAGGCGTTGCGCTCTTCGTCGATCTTAAACGCGTGAGCGCGCACGCCTACGGCACAAAGGTCGTCACCGACCGCTTCCTCCGTCGTAAAGGTCACGCCCCAGCCGGGAACGTTCACCTCATGCTCGCCCGCTTTCGCGGCGGCAATAATGTTCTTGCAACCCGTCAAGGCGGCTGCCGCCTTTGTCCGCGGCGCTGCAAAAACATCTTTTGTCCTGCCGAACACTTCCAGCCGTCCCGCCGAGAGAATCGCCAGGGAATCACAAAGCTGGTAGGCTTCATCGCGGCTGTGCGTGACGAGGACGACGTCCTTTCGGAAACGTGCCAACGTCTCGCTGAGTTCAATCATCACCTTTTCCTTCAAATAGCTGTCCAGCGCACTGAAAGGCTCATCAAGGAGCAAAACGTCCGGCTCGTTCACGAGAATGCGCGCCAAGGCGACGCGCTGTTGCTGTCCGCCCGAAAGCTGTCCCGGTTTCTGCCGTTCCAACCCGGTCAGACGCAGACGTTTTACCATGGAGTCGACGATTTTCCTCTTTTCCGCCTTATTGCAGTTCTCCCGAATACTGTGGAAAATATTTTCTTCTACGGTCATATTCGGAAAGAGGGCATAATCCTGAAACAAATAGCCTACGCGCCGCTCCTGCACAGGTACGTCTATCTTTTTTTCGCTGTCGAAGAGAACCTTACCGTCCACGCCGACAAGTCCCCTGTCCGGCGTCTCAATACCGGCAATGCATTGCAGTGTCTTGCTCTTCCCGCAGCCCGACGCACCCAAGAGCCCGACGACGCCGCCGGCGGAGGAAAAGGAGAGATCGAGGAAAAAATTTCCCAGCGTTTTTTGCACGTTCACATCTATTGCCATGCGCCGACCCTCCTCTGCCGCGCCCGTTTTTCCATCATGTTGACCGTAAGCAGGACAACGGCACTGATGACGATGTTGATAACAACCCATATAAAGGCGCTGTATTCGTCATTGGTCCGCCACAGCTGATAGACTGTCGTCGAAATGGTCGCCGTATTGCGGGGAATGTAGCCGATGAGCATGCTCGTTGCGCCGTATTCACCGAGAGCTCTCGCAAAGGCGAGGACGACGCCGGCAATAATCCCCTGCTTGCACGCCGGCAGACGAATACGCCAAAAGATGAACCGTTCCGACAGCCCCAAGGTGCGCGCGCTCCAAGCCAGATTTTCATTGAAGCTTTCAAATGCACCCCGTGCAGTGCGGTACATGAGCGGAAAGGCGACGACCGCCGAGGCGATAACGCCGCCGTACCAGGTCATGACGAACTGTATACCCATATCCTTCAGAAATATTCCCACAGGATGGGTAAGCCCGAAAACGAGGAGCAACAGCCAGCCGCAGACCGTCGGCGGTAAAACCATCGGTAACGTAAGAAGGACGTCCAGGACGCCCTTCAACAACGGCGGCAGCTTCGCGATGCGGTGTGCCGCGAATATACCCAGAAAAAATACAATTATGCAGGATATGCCCGCAATACGCAGACTGTTCCATAGAGGGTACCAATCCATAAGCCCGCTCCTATACGCGGCTGAACCCGACGCTTTCAAATACCTTCATAGCCGCGTCGCTCTGTAAGAATGTAAGGAATTCTTTAGCCGCATCCTGATTTTTGGAGTTCTTCAAGATAGCTGCGGGATAAATAATTTGACCGCACATTTCCTTCGTAGCCTGATCAATCGGTTTTAATTTGGCACTGAACGCATCCGTAGCATAGACAACGCCGCAATCCGCACTGCCTTCCAACACTTGTGTCGTTACTTCCTTGACGTTTGAGCCGTACGTAATGTTGCCGGCAGCGGCAATCGCCTTTTCGTCAAGATTATAGAACTTGAGGATTTTTTCCGTATACTGACCGACAGGAACGTCATTGTTGCCCATGACGAGACGAATGGAACCGTCTTTTAACTTGGTTGCCATGTCGTTAAAGCTTTCCACATGCTTCGGATTGCCTTCGGGCGCTACGAGGACAACCTTGTTTTCCAAGAGGTCAATACGCGAATCGGATTTGATGAAATCCAATTTATCGGGATTTGCCTTTTCATCCTTCGCCGCGTCAAGCTGATTCATCTGTTTCTGTGCCGCCGAAATGAAGATATCGCATTCCGCGCCGTTTTGAATCTGTTTCTTCAGCGTTCCCGAAGAATCGAAGTTGAACGTAATTTCCACGTTCGGATGGTCTTTTTGATACTCTGCCGCCAGCTTGTTCAACGTTTCCGTCATGCTTGCAGCCGCAAATACTGTAAGATGCACTTTATCCTTCCCCCCGCTTTGTTCCGCCTGTTTCTCCTGTCCGCAGCCGACAAGACCGACGGCCATCGTCGCTGCCAGTGCCAATCCGACAAACTTTTTCCATGTTTTCATGTTTTCTCCGCCTCCTGTTAAGGGTTTCATTTATTGTTCGGCACAGTCTCTTGCCCCGTAACGAAGCAGTTCCAACGGATGAAAGACTGTATCCATAAAAACATCCATACACTCCCGGCACGCCTTGGGGCTGCCCGGAAGATTGACGATCAGCGTTTTCTTGCGCAGGACGCTGACGGCGCGGGAGTACATGGCGCGCTTCGTCTTTTTCAGCGATTCGGCCCGAATCGCTTCCGCCACACCCGGGACCTGTCTGTCCGCTACGGCAAGAGTAGCTTCCGGCGTAATATCGGACGGAGCGAATCCCGTACCGCCGGTCGTTATTATTATATCTACTTGCCGCTGATCCGACAAGCGACAAAGCTGTACTTTTATCTGTTCTTCATCATCCGGCAGAAGCAGCTTTTCCACTACTTCAAAACCGCGTTTTTCCAACTCCGACGCAATGAGCGGTCCGCTTTCATCCCTGCGCTGTCCCCGGCACCCTTTGTCGGACAAGGTAACCACCGCCGCCCGATAGGGGCGCGGCTCCTTTCGTTCTTCCATCACAAGTTCATCTCCCGTCTGTAAAATACCTCCCTGCAATACGCGCGCAAACACACCTTCCCGCGGCATGATGCAGTCGCCGACGGAGTGGTAAATGGCACAGTGTGTATGGCATTCCTTGCCGATTTGCGTCATCTCCAAAAGAACTTCACCCGAGCGCAGCAACGTACCGACAGGCATTTTCGCGAAGTCAAACCCCGAGACGACCATGTTTTCACCGAAAGCGCCGAAACCAACGTGAGCACCGCACTTGCGAAAATTTGCTATCTTGTCGGCCGACAAAAGACTTACCTGACGGTGCCAGTCGCCGCCATGCGCATCGCCTTCAATGCCCCAGCCGACAATAAACCGTGCTGCCGGAACGGCTTCTTTTTGAATGCCCCGCCTTGTACTGATACACAGAGCCTCTATTTTCCCCATCCTTATCCCCCGATTTGATTCATTGTCTTTCCTTCCGTAATTTCTTCCCTTTCACCGAAGCAGTGGCCCTGCGGTTTCTTGCCGATCGCCGCGGCGATGGCCTCTTCCAAAGTTCCGCCGGCCTTACCGCGAAGGACGGCCTTCAAATCAACGCCCACGTAGCAGAGGCAGGACTTCAAAAAGCCCGTACTCGTCAGGCGCAGGCGATTGCATGCATCACAGAATTTATGTGTGTTGGCCGCAATAAAGCCGATAGAACCGCGCATATCCTCACTTTTCCAATAGGTTGCCGGCCCGTTGCCATGCGTGCCGCCGTCAGGCCGCAGGTCCGTATATTTTTGCTGCAGCACGGCCAAAGCGTCCGCTTCGGTCAAGCCTCTTTCAAAGCGGCCGATACCGATAGGCATGACTTCAATGAAGCGCACGTCGACAGGCATAGCTTTCGCTAAAGCTGCAAGCGGCAAAATCTGACTCCTCGTCTGTCCGAGCATGACGGCATTGACCTTCGTGCGAATACCGCTTTCCGCCGCGGCCGTCAGCGCGGCAACAACCCGTGTCAGGCCGTCGGTCCCGGTAATATCCGCAAATTGCTCTCTGTCCAGCGTGTCCAGACTGATATTGATACCGTCAATGCCGATGCGCACGAGTTCGGGCAAATGCTCTTCCAGATATATGCCGTTTGTCGTGAGCGTCACGGCGCGCACGCCGTCCATGGCCTTGAGCTCCGCCATAAAAGGAATGATGCCGCGCCGAATGAGCGGCTCGCCGCCTGTAATCTTGAAGGCATTAATACCCAAACGAACGGCAGTGCCGCAAACGGCCAGAAACTCTTCATACCGCAGTATTTCTTCATGACACACGTCGGACACGCCCGCGGGCATACAATACTTACAGCGAAGGTTGCATTTGTCCGTGACGGAAATACGCAGATAGTTTATATTTCTTCCCAGCTTATCCTTCACTTTTTTGTCCTGTCTTTCTGTAAACAAAGTGACCGCTTTTGCCGCCGATTTTTTCGGCTAAATGTATATTCGACAAAACCATCTCCCTGTCGACAGCCTTGCACATGTCGTAAATAGTGAGAAGCGCCGCTGAAACGCCTGTAAGCGCTTCCATTTCAACACCCGTCCCGCCTTGGCACTTGACGGTACACGTCACCTCAATGCGGCACGCCTCGTCATGCAAAGTAAAATCGACGGCACACTTCGACAAAAGCAGAAGATGGCAAAGCGGAATAAGCTCGCTCGTCCGCTTGGCGCCCATAATGCCGGCAACACGTGCCGCCCCCAGGACATCACCCTTAGTCATGCCGCCGTTCCTAACGAGGTCATAGCACTCTTCGCTCATCGTAATAAAGCCCCTCGCCACAGCCGTGCGTGACGTAATGTTTTTCTCACTCACGTCGACCATGCGGGCGTTTCCTTTTTCATCTATATGTGTAAGTTCTGCCATAAAGCCTCCTACTTGCCGAAGCCGCAATTGGGAAAAGTACAGACGGGACAGTCCAGGCAGAGGCCGCCTTCACCCATGCGGGCCAGGTCGGCCGCGCTTACGGGCACGCCTGCCATAAGATAGGGCAGGACGAGGTCGAAAATCGTCCGCTTCGCGTACATGACGCAGCCCGGCAGGCCTGCGACGGGGCGGTTGTCATCCGTATAAGACAGGAGAAACATAGCGCCGGGCAGGACGGGCGCGCCGTAGGAGACGATGCGATTACCCGTGTTTTTGATGGCCAAGGGCGTCTTGTCGTCCGGATCGACGCTCATACCGCCCGTACAGAGAACCATATCCATGCCGGCAGCGAGCATATCAGTAATGACCGCCGTAATCCTTGACGGCTCGTCGCCGAGAACGACGCGCATTTCCACAGCTGCGCCGAACTCGCCCACCTTATACCGGATAACGGGCGTAAATGTATCGTCAATACGGCCGTAAAAGACCTCATTTCCCGTAACGACGAGGCCGACCCGTTTTTTTGTAAAAGGCCGGACCTGAAAAACGGGTCCGCCTGCAGCGGCCGCCTTCGCCTCTTCCATCTTCTTCTTCGCGATGACCAGCGGGATAACCCGCATACCGGCCAGCTTATCCCCCTTCTTCACGGCAAAGCCGCCGTGACGGGACGCAATCATCATTTCACCCAAGGAGTTGACGGCGACAAGACGCCTTCTGTCGACGGTAAGCAGGCCGTCGCAGTCGGCAATAAGCTCGATTTTTCCTTCCTTCGGAGCCGTGGCGTGCATACAGGTACCCATGGAGATATCGCGCAATATGGCGGCACCGTCGTCTTCGTGCAGCATCGTTTCATCGTTTTCCCACACGAAGATATTCTCCTTGCCTACGGACAAAAGAACGGGAATGTCTTCCCTGACGATTATATGGCCCTTGCGAAAGACGGGCCCCTTTGTAACGCCGCGAATAATCTGCGTTATATCATGACACAGTACTTGACCGACCGCGTCTTCCGTTTTAATGCATTTCATTGATAAATACCTTCCCGGTTATAATAAATTCGCCTATATATGACAACCGGCTCGCGACAAAATGCCGGAACCGGTATCTGGTGTTCATTATAGAATATTTTCATGTAAATATCCAATCATTTTACTAAAACGCTCCGCCCGTACAGCTGTCGAATTAAAGCTTTTACCGTTCCGTTTTATGATAGCACTTCCAATAGACGGTGCCGACCATGAAACTGCCGCCGATAATATTGCCGATTGTAACGGGAAGGAGGTTGCCGATAAAGAAATTGCCCCATGTAAGCATGGATAAATCCACGCCCTTTGCAGCGGCTGCAGCGGCATAGGCCGGATCCATGGATGCGAATATACCTGCCGGAATATAATACATATTGGCAACACTGTGTTCAAATCCGCAGAGAACGAAAAGGAATATCGGCAAATATACACCGGCCAATTTTTCCGTTATTGTCGTTCCCGCAGTAGCGATCCAAACGGCAACACAGACGAGGGAGTTGCAGAATATACCCAGAATGACGGCGCTGATAGGAGATAAGGACACTTTTGCTATAGCCGTCTTCATGGTAACCATGGCAACACCGTTGCCGAAGAGAGAAAATTGATGGGCCTGAGTCATTAAAAAGGCGACCACCAAAGAACCTATGAGGTTGCCCACATATACGAGAATCCAGCAGCGGAGCATCTTACCGACCGTGATTTTCCTGTCCAGATTGGAAATGAGCATCAAACAGTCACCTGTAAACAGTTCCGATCCCGCCAGGACAACCATGGCCAAACCGGCCGGAAAAATGAGAGAACTGATGATTTTTGCAATACCCGGGTTTTCCATCATACTGCCGCCCGTGTTGGCCCCGACGGCTGCCAAGGCAATGTACATGCCGGCAAGAATTCCCAGCAGAATTGCCTTGGAAACGCATAAATTTGCTTTCCCCAGACCGATACCGTCAAACTTCTCCGCAACTTCTTGTGGTGATAACATAACGATTCCTCCTTGTCTCACGCAATAATCATTTGTTTGCATATATTGCATGACTTTCGGTTATTAGTATACTATTCCCGTTTCATTCGTCAAGTATTTCGTTGTGTATACATTTTTCTTGCAATCTTAAAATTCTGTGGTACGCTTTTCTTAAAAACGATAGGACAATCTTAATATGAGCTCACACAACGCAGCGAACCTCCTTTCTCTCCTCGTTCTTGCAGGCGGCGAAAGCAGTCGTATGGGATACAATAAAGCATACCTGCCTTGGCGCGGTAAAACCTTGTTGACAGATTTACTCTGCCGCAGTCTTGTCGTGCCCTTTTCTTCCATAATCGTTTCGGCAAATGCCCCCATCGACTTGACGAACTTGCCGGGACAACTAGAGGTTATCGCCGATAAATCATCCGAGAAGATAAAAGAATATTTTTGGACGTCGCCCAAAGGAGAATCGCGTACCCTTGCCGTCATTGGCGATACCTTCCCTCACTGCGGCCCCTTGAGCGGCATGGAGGCGGCCATGCGCGCCTATCCTGCACCGAGGCGTCTCGTCCTCTCCGTCGATCTGCCGTTCTACGACTTTTCCGCCCTGTCCCGTTTCCTCACATCGACAGGTGCCGGTAGCTACGAAGCCATTGTCCCTGTCGTTAACGGCAAAGAAAATCCTCTTGCCGCCGTCTACACGGACAGTGTCTATAAAAAAATCCGTGCCGCCCTGCAAAGCGGTGATTACCGGGTCAGGCAGATTTATAAAGACGCGGCCCGCTTTGTCGACGAAAGTGCTTATGCGCACCAGTACGTCAACACGAATACGCCCGTTGCTTACAAAGATGCCTTAGCCTACGAAACGAACCGGCAGCGTACCGTGCCCGTCATCTCCGTTACGGCCGACAAATCCGGTACCGGCAAAACACGGCTTTGCGTCGCCCTTATCCGCCGGCTGACCGCGCAAGGCTATGCCGTCGGCTACGTCAAGAGTACCCATCACAACGTGAGCGGGGAAAAGCCGGGCAGCGATACGTGGCGGGCAAAAGCGGCCGGTGCCGTATCCGCCTATATTGCCGCACGTGCCGACGCAGACGGGCCGGATAAATCCCGTGCCCTTTTGCTGCACGCCGAAGCGATGCCGGCCGATGTCGTCTTTATCGAGACGAGGAGCCGCACCGTTTTTCCGGCCATAAAAGTCCTCGCTCCCGGCGAAGCGCCGCCTCCGGCGGATGACGGCGAAAAGATTACGGCCGTTGTTTCGCCCGAACCGCCGCCGGCAACGAACGACTACCGCTGTTTTACGCCTGCAAATATACGGGAAATAAGCGAGTATATCATTTCCCTTCTCCCTGCTGAATGAAGACGGCGAAAAATCTCATTTATACATTTTTTTGTTTTCATTTGCATATTGAGAATATTAGGTATACAATAGGGTTATCCGTAAGATATATATGTGAAGCCTGTCACAGCCTTACATATTCTTATTCCTTAGTGAAATAATATACAAACACCTGCGTATTTGTTATCAACCATAAAGAGGTGAATTTATAATGGCTTATGAAAAGGTTACCACCGTTTGTCCTTACTGCGGTACAGGCTGTCTTATCGACTGTATTGTAGATAAAGAGAACAATCGCGTCATCGAAGCCAAGGGCTGTCCCGACGGCGTGAACAACGACGGACGCCTTTGTCTTAAAGGGTTGTACGGTTGGGACTTTCTGAACGATCCCAAAATCCTTACGAAGCGTATTCGCACGCCCTTAATGCGCAAAGGCGGTAAAGGAAGTCCCCTTGAACCGGTTTCTTGGGAAGAAGCGATTCAATATACGGCAGACCGACTTAAAGCCATCATCAAGGAATACGGTCCCGATACGGTTATGGGTGCCGGCTCCGCCAGAGGTCCGGGAAACGAAGTCGGTTATTTGACACAGAAGTTTATGCGCGCAGTCGTCGGCACGAATAACGTCGACCACTGCGCACGTATCTGACACGCGCCTTCAGTCGCCGGGCTCGGCGAATCGGTTGGTGAAGGCGCTATGTCTTATAGTGTTCCCGAACTGGAAGATGCGGAAGTCATCTTCAACATGGGGTATAATGCGGCTACGTCCCATCCCCTCGTAGCTCGTCGGATTGTACGGGCTAAGAAAAAAGGCGCAAAGATTATTTGCGTCGATCCCCGCAAGACCGAAACCGCCCGTATTGCGGACATTTTCCTGCAAATCAAGGGCGGCACGAACATGCTTTTCCTCTGCGCAATGGCGCATGTCATCGTAACGGAAGACCTGGTCGATCATGAATTTGTCAATGCCCATACGGCCGGTTTTGAAGAGTACGCCAAAAAAATTGCCGATCCGAAATATGCACCCGAAGCGATTGCGGAACAGACTCACCTCAATCCGGAAGACATTCGCGCGGCGGCACGGCTCTTTGCGTCATCGAAACATACCATGACCACGTGGGGCATGGGCATTACCCAGTTCTCCCAAGGGGTGGAATGCGTTATTGCCTGCTCGAACCTCTGCCTCATGACCGGCAACTACGGACATTACGCTACAGGCGTCGGTCCCGTCCGCGGCCAGAACAACGTACAGGGGACATGCGACATGGGTGTTTTGCCCAACGTCTATCCGGGCTATCAGAAGGTTACGGACCCGCAGATCCGTGAAAAATTCGAACAAGCCTGGGGCGTCAAACTCTCCGAAAAGAACGGCATGCCCTTAACTCACGTTCCGGACAGGGTACTCCGCGAAACGGATCCGAAAAAGCAGATTCACGCCTACTATATCATCGGCGAAGACCCGGCCCAGTCGGATCCCGATTTGCCGGAAATTCGCGCAACCCTGGAAAAAATCGACTTTGTCGTAATCCAGGATATCTTCTTCAACAAGACCAGCGAATACGCCGACGTCATCCTGCCGGCAACGTGCTGGGGCGAACACGAGGCGGTATATTCCTCTTGCGACCGCCGTTTCCAGCGAGTCCACAAGCTGGTCGAACCGGATCCGAATCTCAAAACGGATTGGGAAATCCTCTGTGAAGTTGCGACTGCCATGGGCTATCCCATGCACTATAACAATACGGAAGAAATTTGGAACGAAATGATTTCACTTGCTCCGAAATTTTTCGGCGCGACCTACGAAAAACTGGAAGCCAACCACGGCATCCAGTGGCCTTGCTGGTCGCAGGATCCGGAAGACAAGGGCACCCAATACCTCCATGCCGGTGCCGAATTCGCTACGGCCGACAAAAAAGGGCATTTCTACTTCTTCCCGTTCACGCCGGTCAAGGAAAAGGAAACGGAAGAATTCCCCCTCTCCTTGTCGACGGTACGCGAAGTCGGCCACTACTCCGTCCGCACTATGACGGGCAACTGCCGGCTCCTGCGCTCTCTGGCGGACGAACCGGGCTTCATCACGATGAACCCGGAAGACTGCGAAGCTCTCGGCATCAAGGAAGGCGAACTGGTTCGCGTCATTTCACCGCGCGGCAGGACCGTTACGCGCTGCCTGCCGACGGAACGCGTTTCCAAGGGCGCAACGTACATGACCTATCAGTGGTGGATCGGTGCCTGCAACGAATTGACGAATGCCAAGCTCGATCCGAAGAGCAATACGCCTGAATTTAAGTATTGCGCGTGCCGTGTAGAAAAAATCGAAGATCAGAAAGCGGCGGAACAGTTCATTATTGAGCAATACGGCAAAATCCGTCAACAAATGGGCATTATAAACGAAACGGAGGCGGCTTCCAATGAATAAATTCATAAAGCCGGACCCTATGCTCTGCATCGGCTGCCGTACCTGTATGATTGCGTGTGTCGTAAATCATACGGGAAAAAATATATTCACGATGGATCCGGACAGCTACGACTTCACGCCGCGCGTCCAGATTCAAATTACGAAAGACATGACCCGGCCTGTACAGTGCCGTCAGTGCCCCAAACCGAAATGTTTGGAAGCTTGTCCTTTCAAGGCCATCTCTATGGGCGAGGATATGGTTATCCTTGACCAGGATATTTGCAAAGGCTGCGGCAAATGTGCAAAAGCTTGTCCCTTTGGCGCTATCACCATGGCCCGTATTTACCACGGCGACACGAAAGGCCGTCCTTTCCGTCAACTAGCCTTTAAGTGCGATCTTTGCCGTGACACGGAATCGGGCGTTCCCGCCTGCATTGAAGCATGCCCGACTGAAGTCTTTACGCTCTTTGATCCGGCCGCTTTGGCTGCCAAGGCAAAAGCAGCCAAAGCGGCATTGGAAGCGAAAAAAGCGGCTGAAGCGGCAACAACGCAGTCATAAAGAGGAGCATATGACACCTGTATCAGTAGAAAAAGCCAAACAAATTTGGCAAGACACCCTGCAAAACATAACAATCGGGACGGAATACATCCGTCCCGATGCTGCGTCAGGCCGCATATTGTCAAAAAATATCCATGCCGCCTATGCCTATCCGCCATATAGAAAGTCGCCCTTTGACGGCTATGCACTCCGCTATGCGGACGGTACCGCAAAATACCGTGTTTTGGCGACCATCGGCGCCGGCGAAACGTACGATAATGCTGTCGCCCCGGGCGAAGCGGTACGTCTCATGACGGGCTGCGCCCTGCCCGACGACTGCGATACCATTGTCATGCAGGAGCAGACGACACGTGACGGCGACGTAATTGTCCTGCACGGCACGGTCCGTAAGGGAGACTATGTCATTCCCGTCGGCGAAGAATGTGACAAGGGACCCCGCCTCTTTACGGCAGGCACGCACCTTACGGGCGGAGCGATTTCTGCGGCTGTCGGCATGGGCAACGAAGAACTGTCCGTTTATAAAATGCCGCGGGCAGTCCTCGTCACATCAGGACAGGAATTGGTTATGCCCGGCGCAAAGCGCAGCAAAGGGCAAATTTATAACTCCAACGCTTACCTTTTCACAAGCCTTTTGCGTGAATATGGCTTTACGCAAGTCACGCACATGCATGTAACCGATAAAGCGGAGACACTGAAAACGGAAACAGAACGAATCGGCGCAGCGTTAAAAAACGCAGACATCCTCATCAGCACGGGCGGCGTCTCCGTCGGTCTCTTCGATACGATGCCGCAAATCTACGAAGCTCTCGGCGCGCGTAAGCTTTATGACCGCATCACCATGCGCCCCGGTTCGGCCGCCTTCGGCGGCGTTATTGAACAGGACGGCCGGACAATTCCCGTCTTGGGTTTATCCGGCAATCCGGCCGCCGCCTTCAACGCCTTCCACCTCATCGCCCTGCCGGTCCTGCGCAGACTGCAAGGTGAGACCGTGACGGATCTGCCCGTACTGGCCTGTACCATGGTCGGCGGCGTGAACAAAGACAATCCGGTCGATCGCTTTGTCCAGGGCATGATCTCCTTCTCTGACGGACGGCCCTTTTTTACGCCCAATACGGTAGCTACATCAAGTTCTCTTTTAGGCCTTGCTCATACAAACGGCTTGGCCATAATTCAGAAGGGCACGCCGCCATGCAGAGACGGGGAAACGGCAGACGTACTTCTTTTAAAATTTATATAAAAATTCTATATATGAAAAGACACTCGACATTATTTTAGCCGAGTGTCTTTTTTTACGCTTACTGTTCAAAAGAAATACGTTCTTTATGTGTGTACAGCCTGAACGAATCGGGACGCAGGCCGCAAATAACGGTAATTCCGAGCTTATCCGCCAATTCAAGCCCCAAGGCGGACGACAGGGCCCGTGACGCAATGAGATGAAGGCCCATGCCGTGTACCTTTGTAATGACCGACTGCGGCACGCGTCCGCTAAAGATGAGCATGACATCCGATACGTCTATACCCTTTTCTTCCACAATGCCGCGCAGCCGATCGAGAACATTGTGGCGTCCGATATCTTCGGCATAGGCCAGCATTTCACCGCCCTTACGCACGAGCGCCCCTTCATGAACGCCGTGTGAGCTGTGATGAGCTGCCGAGAGAGAATCCAAGAGGCTGCCGTAGCTGCAAATCTCCTCGGCCGCGACAGGCCCCAGACGGTCGACCGGGCAGGAAGGCTTCTCATGCCCCTCCTTCGTCAGCGTGACAAGGGCCCTGCCGTCTGTAATAACGACAGATTCAATATCCGCATAGGTCCTCACCAAGCCTTCTGCCAAAACATACCCGATTGTAAGATGGTACAAATCCTGCGGTGATGCGATTAAGGCGCCCCGCTCTTCGCCGTCGATAATGACGGGCATGGTCACTTCTTCGGAAATAAGGGCCCGTTCTTCCGTTTTTTCTTTATTACGATAATTTGTATATACAATTTCCCTGCACGGGGAAAAACGCAGGACGTCGCTTTCTTCTACATGTCTCATTTTCACACTAATCACTCCCATACATGGCTCTGCATGTATTATGCCTGCTGCGGCAA
The DNA here is from genome assembly GCF_900095855.1 of Megasphaera coli. Classification (GTDB taxonomy): domain Bacteria; phylum Bacillota; class Negativicutes; order Veillonellales; family Megasphaeraceae; genus Megasphaera; species Megasphaera massiliensis_A. Next base: position 1,321,483 of record NZ_FMIY01000002.1, read on the forward strand.
AATTAGTCAAACGCCGTACACACCAAGGCATTTTTGCCGCCTCTTCGGAAGAACGAAAGATGTCCCGGCGAACAGGCAAGCAGCCTGTACACAAAGAAACGGGACATGCAAATGCATATCCCGTTTCTTAGTAATCAGCGGCTTCCTATGCTCCCGGGGCGTCTCCGCCCAAGTACTGTCGGCGTATGCAGGCTTAACGGCTGTGTTCGGTATGGGAACAGGTGGATCCCTGCAGCTGTCACCACTGAATCGCCTCCCCCGTACCCTCACAACTACAGAAAACGTAAGCCTCCCCTCTTCGTAAGTTAAGCTCTCGGCCTATTAGTACCGGTCCGCTCCATGCATCGCTGCACTTCCACTCCCGGCCTATCTACCATCTCGTCTCCATGGGGCCTTACTTACTTTCGTACTCAGAAACCTCATCTTTAGGCCGGTTTCACGCTTAGATGCTTTCAGCGTTTATCCCTCCCCGACGTAGCTACCCGGCTGCACGGCTGGCGCCATGACCGGTACACCATCGGTCGGTCCACTCCGGTCCTCTCGTACTGGGAGCAGCCCCTTTCAAGTTTCTTACGCCCGCGATGGATAGGGACCGAACTGTCTCACGACGTTCTGAACCCAGCTCGCGTACCACTTTATTGGGCGAACAGCCCAACCCTTGGGACCTACTTCAGCCCCAGGATGTGATGAGCCGACATCGAGGTGCCAAACCTCCCCGTCGATATGGACTCTTGGGAGAGATAAGCCTGTTATCCCCAGGGTAGCTTTTATCCGTTGTGCGATGGCAATTCCACTCTCTACCACCGGATCACTAAGCCCGACTTTCGTCCCTGCTCGACCTGTCCGTCTCGCAGTCAAGCTCCCTTCTGCCTTTGCACTCTGCGCGCGGTTTCCGTCCGCGCTGAGGGAACCTTTGGGCGCCTCCGTTGCTCTTTCGGAGGCGACCGCCCCAGTCAAACTGCCCGCCTGAGACTGTCCGAAGCCTCGTTACGGCTCTCGTTAGAATTTCAATAAAACAAGGTTGGTATCCCACCGCCGACTCCGCGCAAACTGGCGTTCACGCCTCTACGTCTCCCAACTATCCTGTACGTCTTCTACCGAAACTCCATCTCAGGTTACAGTAAAGCTCCATGGGGTCTTTCTGTCCAGTCGCGGGTAACCTGCATCTTCACAGGTACTTCAATTTCACCGGGTCCCTCGTTGAGACAGTGCCCAAATCGTTACACCTTTCGTGCGGGTCGGAACTTACCCGACAAGGAATTTCGCTACCTTAGGACCGTTATAGTTACGGCCGCCGTTTACCGGGGCTTCAATTCTCTGCTTCGCCTTTCGGCTTACACGTCCTCTTAACCTTCCGGCACCGGGCAGGTGTCAGCATCTATACGTCAGCTTTCGCTTTTGCAGACGCCTGTGTTTGTGCTAAACAGTCGCTTGGGCCTCTCTTGTGCCACCCCTTTCAGCTCCTACCGCTTCCGGTCCTCACCTACTCGGGGTTATCCTTTTCCCGAAGTTACGGATACATTTTGCCGAGTTCCTTAACGAGGGTTTTCCCGCGCACCTTAGAATTCTCTTCCCGCCTACCTGTGTCGGTTTTGGTACGGGCGCCGCAGCCCTCGCTAGAAGCTTTTCTTGACAATCGAGTCCCCGTTCCTTCGCCTGTATCTCTACAGCCTCCCCATCACATCTCGGGCTTTTTGTGTGCCGGATTTGCCTACCACACTCCCTACCTGCTTGGACATGCTCTTCCATTCGCATGCGAACGTTCCTTCTTGTGTCACTCCCTCGCTCTATCGGTCTGCGCCGGTGCAGGAATTTCAACCTGCTCTCCATCTCCTATGCTTCTTCGCCTCGGATTAGGTCCCGACTTACCCCGGGTCGACGATCGTTGCCCGGGAACCCTTCGGCTTTCGGTGGAAAGGATTCTCACCTTTCTTTTCGCTACTCATACCGGCATTCTCACTTCCTATCGGTCCACCTGTCCTTCCGGTCAGGCTTCTCCCCCATAGGAACGCTCCCCTACCCATGTATGTCTCCCATACATGCCATCGCTTCGGTTCCGTGCTTGAGCCCCGGTCATCTTCGGCGCGACGTCTCTCGACCGGTGAGCTATTACGCACTCTTTTAATGATGGCTGCTTCTGAGCCAACATCCCGGTTGTTTTCGAAACGTCACCTCCTTTTCCACTTAGCACGGCATTGGGGACCTTAGCGGTTGGTCCGGGCTGTTTCCCTCTTGACTGCGGGTCTTATCACTCGCAGTCTGACTCCCATGTATAAGTACTGCCATTCGTAGTTTGATTAGGTTCGGTAACCTTCTGGCCCCTTCCCTGTTCAGTGCTCTACCGCCACTACTCTCTCCATGAGGCTAGCCCTAAAGCTATTTCGGGGAGAACCAGCTATCTCCACGTTCGATTGGCATTTCACCCCTATCCACACCTCATCCAAAAGCTTTTCAACGCTCACTGGTTCGGTCCTCCACACATTGTTACCTGTGCTTCAACCTGGGCATGGATAGATCACTGTGGTTTCGGGTCTACTATATCCGACTTATCGCCCTCTTCAGACTCGCTTTCGCTTCGGCTCCGCGTCTTCCGCTTAACCTTGCCGCATATACCAACTCGCCGGTTCATTCTTCAATAGGCACGCCGTCACACCCTTATCGTGCTCCGACTGCTTGTAGGCATACGGTTTCAGGTTCTCTTTCATTCCCCTCCCGGGGTTCTTTTCACCGTTCCCTCTCGGTACTCTTCGCTATCGGTCCATATCAGTATTTCGCCTTGGAGGGTGGTCCCCCCTGCTTCCCACAAGGTTCCTCGTGCCCCGTGGTACTCCGGATTCTACCCCACTCGCTTCGTTGCGCCTACCGGGCTCTCACCGTCTTCGGCTCAGGTTCCCACCTGCTTCGGCTTCCTCCGCTCATGTCTTAGTAGTCCTCTACCCCGTCTCGGTTTCCCGCTTCGGTTTGGGCTCCGCCCTCTTCGCTCGCCGCTACTACGGGCATCTCTGTTGATTCTTCTTCCTCCGGCTACTTAGATGTTTCAGTTCACCGGGTGCCCCCCTCCATTACCGGAGGTGACAGTACTTCTACTGCCGGGTTGCCCCATTCGGATATCTGCGGCTCTCCGGTTACTTGCACCTTACCGCAGCTTTTCGCAGCTTATCGCGTCCTTCTTCGGCTGATATGGCCTAGGCATCCGCCGTACGCCCTTTCTTTCTTAACTTTCCTTCTAAGGTTTTTCTCTTTCTTTCAGAGGTCTTTCTTACGTTTTCATGTAGTTGTCAAGGTACAGGGCTGAAAGGTCCGTGACCTCTCAAAACTAAACAATACAATCCCCTTCGCCAGCATTGCGTCCCTAGAAAGGAGGTGATCCAGCCGCACCTTCCGATACGGCTACCTTGTTACGACTTCACCCCAATCATCGCCCCCACCTTCGACGGCTGGCTCCTTGCGGTTACCTCACCGGCTTCGGGTGTGAATGACTTTCGTGGTGTGACGGGCGGTGTGTACAAGGCCCGGGAACGTATTCACCGCAGTATGCTGACCTGCGATTACTAGCGATTCCTCCTTCATGCAGGCGAGTTGCAGCCTGCAATCCGAACTGGGACTCTGTTTTTGGGGTTTGCTCCGGATCGCTCCCTTGCTTCCCTCTATTTAGAGCCATTGTAGTACGTGTGTAGCCCAAGCCATTAGGGGCATGATGACTTGACGTCATCCCCGCCTTCCTCCGCATTGTCTGCGGCAGTCTCTCCTGAGTCCCCACCTCTACGTGCTGGTAACTGAAGATAAGGGTTGCGCTCGTTGCGGGACTTAACCCAACATCTCACGACACGAGCTGACGACAGCCGTGCACCACCTGTTTTCGTGTCTTCCGAAGAAGAACGGCATATCTCTACGCCCTTCACTCAATGTCAAGGCTTGGTAAGGTTCTTCGCGTTGCGTCGAATTAAACCACATACTCCACCGCTTGTGCGGGCCCCCGTCAATTCCTTTGAGTTTCAACCTTGCGGCCGTACTCCCCAGGCGGGGTACTTATTGCGTTAACTCCGGCACGGAAGGGGTCGATACCTCCCACACCTAGTACCCATCGTTTACGGCCAGGACTACCGGGGTATCTAATCCCGTTTGCTCCCCTGGCTTTCGCGCCTCAGCGTCAGTTGTCGTCCAGAAAGCCGCTTTCGCCACCGGTGTTCCTCCTAATATCTACGCATTTCACCGCTACACTAGGAATTCCGCTTTCCTCTCCGACACTCTCAGCCGGCCAGTTTCTCTCCCCTCACGGGGTTAAGCCCCGCACTTTTTAGACAGACTTGGCCGGCCGCCTGCGCGCCCTTTACGCCCAATCATTCCGGACAACGCTTGCCACCTACGTATTACCGCGGCTGCTGGCACGTAGTTAGCCGTGGCTTTCTTCTACGGTACCGTCACGGTCTTATGCTGTTCGCACAAAACCCGTTCGTCCCGTGTAACAGAGCTTTACAACCCGAAGGCCGTCTTCACTCACGCGGCGTTGCTCCGTCAGGCTTTCGCCCATTGCGGAAGATTCCCCACTGCTGCCTCCCGTAGGAGTCTGGACCGTCTCTCAGTTCCAATGTGGCCGTTCATCCTCTCAGACCGGCTACTGATCGTCGCCTTGGTGAGCCCTTACCTCACCAACCAGCTAATCAGACGCAAACCCCTCCCTCGGCGGTAGCTTGTTCCAGAGGCCACCCTTTCCTCCACCTGCCATGCGGCATGTGGAGCTCATTCGGTATTAGCAGCCGTTTCCAGCTGTTGTCCCCATCCCAGGGGCAGGTTGTTTACGCGTTACTCACCCGTTTGCCACTCGATTCGATTAAAAGCAAGCTTTTCACCGTCTCTCGTTCGACTTGCATGTGTTAAGCACGCCGCCAGCGTTCGTCCTGAGCCAGGATCAAACTCTCCATCATAGAAAGTGTCTCCCACTCATGTATTTCTTTGTTGCCGTTTTTTGCCTTACTTTCGTAAGACCTCGCACTCTGGCGTTTTTTTGGTATTGTATTGTTCAGTTTTCAAAGGTCTTTTCGCCTTGCGGCGACTTGCTTATCTTACCAAATTTCTTCCCCTTATGTCAAGGCCGGGGTTGCGAAAATATGCGAATGGGTCCGTTTTCGCAAAAAGCGGCGGCACACCGGCTCTGTAAGGCCGGTGTGCCGCTGCAAGCCGTTTTACTCTTCTTCCAAATTAACAATCTTTGCGGGATTCATGATGTCATTCGGATCGAGAGCCCGTTTGATGGCCCGAATAATGCGCTGTTCTCCTTCCGGTGTATGGCGCTTAAACTCCTTCATTTTCTTGTAACCGATACCGTGCTCACCGGACATTTTGCCGCCCAGGGCATAGACTTCACGAAACAGATCTTCATGGAATTTTTCCATCTTCAACATCCACGCTTCCGGTGAAAGACCGTCTTTATTTAGGGGAAGCACATGAATGTTGCCGTCACCGATATGGGCTACCGTCACGGCATAAAGGCCATGTTTTTCTTTAAGTGCCGGCAGTTTTCCCGTAATCGCCGCAATCTTGTCGAGAGGAACGACAAAGTCTTCGGCCACGTACATAATGTCAATGTCACGAGCCGCTTCGGCAAACTGACGCCGGCAGCTCCAAACCCGATCATCAGCCTGAATGACATCAACAGCACCGCAAGCTTCACTTATCTCGCTTGCTTTTTCCATCTTTCTGTCCAATTCGTCTTCATCAAAAGTCTCCACTGTGACGATGACATAGCAGACGCCGCTGTCCACGTGTGGCAAGGTAATTTTACAAAAAGCGGAGCAAACACGTAACGCCTCATTATCCATGTATTCAACACTTGTCGGCTCAATGCCCGCCTTTAAAAGCTTATTAGGCAAGGTAAAGGCCTGTTCGTCTTTGTTAAAAATCGCCACGAGATCAAACTTATACGGCGGCAGGGGACGCAGTTTAAGTGTGATTTCCGTAATAACTCCCAAGGTTCCTTCAGAACCGCAGAACAGTTGCTCCAAACAGTAGCCTGTCGAGCACTTCTGCAAACGCGCCCCGACGTCGACAATGTCCCCCGTCGGTGTAACGACCTTCATACCGTAAATCTGATTGCGCGTCGTTCCGTATTTAACAGCTTTGTTTCCTCCCGCATTAGTTGCCACGTTGCCGCCGATCTGACAACTTTCGGCGCTGCACGGATCGCCGGCATAGAGGAGGCCGCGCCGACGGCACTGTTCCTGTACTTCACTGGTACGAACGCCCGTCTGGACAACGGCATACAAATTATCCTCGTCGAGCTCAAGAATTTTATTCATCCGGTCAAGCTCCATAACAATGCCATGGTAAACGGGGATGGCTCCGCAGGCAACACCGGAACCGGCAGCACGCGGCGTAATGGGGACGAGATGCTCGTTTGCCAACTTGACGACTGCCGCTACCTGTTCCGTCGTTTCGGGAAAGACTACAACTTCAGGTGTGCGGAACCAATAGGGATTACCTTCCTCGTCAGTCTGATACGTAAGGAGCTTTTCCGGATCGACGGTAAATCCCTTGTCACCTAAAATACTGCGCAGTTTCTCAATGAATTCGGGCGTTACTTTATTAAATCTAGCCATGTTGTTTTTCCTCCTTTGTTTATATTTATACCGGTTCAATTTTTTCCGGTTTTTCAATTTCATCTTCCGCTGTTTTACTTCCCCAAAGGGACGCAATAAAAGAACAGCAAACAGTCGTCCAAACGACACCGACGGCAGCAGGTAATGCCGCAACGGGGTCAAAATATTTTACGGCAAGCGCAACGGCAAGCGCCGTATTCTGCACACCTACGACGAAGGTCATGGCTTTGCCTTTTTCTTTCGGCATGCGCAGGACCTTTGATACAAGAAAGCCGATAGCAAGGCCCATAAAAGTATACAGGACCATAGCCAGGGCCGCCGAAGGCGCAATGGCCTGCAGCCGTTCCGCATTAAGTGAAACGACGACAAGCACAATGAGAATAATGGCTATAATCGTCGTTAAGGGAACGAGCGCCAAAATAGTCGGTATTTGTTTGGCAAATATTTTGTGCATGACTAAACCCAAGAGTACGGGTATAATAACGATTTTAATAATACTGATAAACAGTGCCGTCCCGTCAACGGCAAGATACGTACCCGCATAAAGAAGGAGCAGCAGCGGCATAATAACCGGCGCCAGCATAGTGCTGATGCTGGAAACCGTAACAGACAACGCTTTATCGCCCTTTGCCAAAAAGGTCATGACATTGGACGTCGTCCCCGTAGGCGAACAACCGAGCAAAATAAGCCCGACAACGAGCATCGGTGCAAGTCCCAAGAGTTTACCGACACCCATGCCGACCAGGGGCATACAGATGTATACCGTAAGAACACCTATAATAACATCCTTAGGCCGCGTAAAAATCAACTTGAAATCATTCGGCGTCATAGACAGGCCCATGCCTAACATGATAAGGCTCAAACACGGCGAAATAATGCTGCCGTACGAGCGGAACGAATCAGGTGTCATGTAGGCGACAATTGCCGAGATGATAACCCAAAGGGGTACATATTTTGCCAAAAAAGCTATTCCCGCTTTCCAGTTTGCCATACTATCCCTCCTTTTCGAAAGATTATAAATTGTAATTCCGTTTATGAGTTAATTTAATTATACTATATGTACATATTAAAGGTAAATATAATATATAAATATATAAAAATTTTTACTCTTGCAAATCGCAATAGCAATTAGGACAGCGGTGCATATGTTTGAAAGCGGGCATCAACACAGTCGTAATCCGGAATTTTGCGAGGTAATTCGTTGACTCACCGTTTAATATGAGTAATAGTATCCGGGGATAGAAGGTTTAATAATGAGTACAAGACATGGGCAGGGCCTCCGGCTCCTGCCGCCGTTATTATATGCTCAATCTTGACAAAGTATAACTATCAAGTTAAGATAACAGTAATTTCAAGAAATAAGCAATAAATGTGATGAGCAAAACAAGTACGCATATGAAAGTCATACAGAGAGCGCCGGTCACCGGCTGAAAGCCGACGCAGCAGCCGTAATATGCCGAATGCCTTTGTGAACAGGAAGGTTGAACTTTAGTAGACTTTCTCGCAAAACCTGCGTTACAGGTGTCATGAGAGATAATCATCCTTTTGATTATAATCAGAGTGGAACCGCGGATCCCCGTCTCTGTAAAGGGGGATCTTTTTTTGTACCCATTTATACCTTAGGAGGTAATGTTTCCGTGTTTAATCGATTAAAACAAGATATTCAAGTAATACGGGATCGGGATCCCGCTGCAAAGAATACATTGGAAATACTTCTTTGCTATGCCGGATTACACGCTATTTGGGCACATCGACTCTCGCATTTTCTCTATCTTCACAAATGGTTCGTTACGGCTCGCCTTATTTCCAGCATTACCCGCTTCTTTACAGGAATTGAAATTCATCCGGGCGCACAAATTGGTGCCGGATTGTTCATCGACCACGGTACGGGTATCGTCATCGGTGAAACGACGATTATCGGCAACAACGTTTCCCTCTACCAGGGCGTGACGCTCGGCGGTACGGGAAAGGAAAAAGGCAAACGCCATCCGACCATAAAAGATTGCGTCGTCATAGCCAGCGGCGCTAAGGTGCTCGGCTCTTTCACTGTCGGCGAAGGCGCCAAAATCGGCGCCGGATCCGTTGTCCTTCATGAAGTACCGCCGTACTCGACGGTTATCGGTATTCCCGGACACGTAGTCATGCAGCACGGTAAACGCGTCGGCAGAACCTATACGGAACAGGACATCGACTTGGAACACAATCAGCTGCCCGATCCGATTGAAGACGAAATCAGAGAATTAAAGCAACAAATTGCATTCTTGCAACAACGCCTTAATGACATGAATACAACCGAACACACGCATATAAAAAAACTGGTACAGCACAAATAATCCCGCACGGATTTATCAGGAGAGGAGACTACGCAGCTATGCCCGACACAAAAACATATATCCCCGAGGGCACGCGATGTTGTCGTCATAGGTAAATTACTCTCATATTACAACGAACTGTTTTCACACCAAAGGAGAAATTACTTATGAAAACGATTTATACATCCGCACTGGAATTCATCGGCAATACGCCCTTACTTGAACCGGTTCACTATAACAAAAAAAGCGGCATAGACGCAAAAATATTGGTAAAATTGGAGGCCTTCAATCTTTCGGGCTCCGTAAAAGATCGTATTGCCAAAGCCATGCTGGAAGCAGCCGAGAAATCGGGCCAATTGCAAAAAAACTCCGTCATTATTGAACCGACAAGCGGTAACACGGGTATCGGCTTAGCTGCAGTTGCCGCGGCAAAAGGCTATCGCGCCATTTTAGTTATGCCTGAAACCATGTCCGTCGAGCGGCGCAACCTTATGTCCGCTTACGGAGCTGAAATCGTTCTCACACCGGGTAAAGAAGGTATGCAAGGTACGGTAGATAAGGCAAACGAGTTGCTCAAGGAAATTCCCGGCGCTTTCATTCCCGGCCAATTTACAAATCCCGTTAACCCGCAAATTCATTTTGAAACGACAGGTCCCGAAATTTATGAAGCTACGGACGGTGCTGTTGATATATTCATCGCCGGCGTAGGCACAGGCGGCACACTCTCCGGCGCAGGTAAGTATCTAAAGAGTCGGAAAAAGAATATTTCCGTTGTCGCCGTCGAACCGACGAACTCACCTCTTCTCTCGGAAGGGCATGCAGGTCCGCATAAAATCCAAGGCATCGGCGCAAACTTTATTCCCGGCACGTTGGACACAAAAATCTATGATGAAGTCTTCCCCGTAACGGACGAGGATGCCTTCAAGGCGGCACGGGTATTCACCAAATCGGAAGGACTGCTTATCGGCATCTCCGGTGGCGCAGCCTTGCATGCAGCTACAGAAATTGCCAAACGTCCGGAAAACAAGGGTAAGACACTTGTAGTCCTGCTCCCGGACAACGGCGATCGCTACTTGACAACACCCGGCTTTATTGCCCAATAAGACAGAATCATAACCACCAGTAGAACTGGTGGTTTGCTCTGACCCTATAAGGGTCTATCTCTTGTGGTAGCACCAAATGGTGCACTGAATAAAATCCGGCAATCACATCGCTGTTACTGGCAGCCCCCTCCTCGGGGGCTCTTTCTTTGCCTACTTAGGTACCCTTCTTACCCGTAAACGGGTCTACATACTCTTTGAAATCCAACCTGTCCTGTGCTATATCTTCCTGCAGTTGTTGTCGGATATATGTTTTTATCGCACCTTCGTATTTTCCTACCGTGTCTACATAGTACCCCCGGCACCAGAAATGTCTATTGCCATACTTATATTTTAAGTTTGCATGTTTATCAAATATCATTAAACTGCTCTTACTTTTTAGATACCCCATGAAACCGGATACACTTAGATGTGGCGGTATCGTCACCAGCATATGGATATGATCCGGGCAACATTCTGCTTCCAGTATTTCTACGTGCTTCCGGTTGCACAACTCCCGCAATATTTTTCCTATATCTGCCTTTATGGTCCTATATATAACTTGCCTTCTATATTTGGGCGCAAATACGATATGGTATTTGCATCTCCATTTACTGTGTGATAAGCTGTGTACGTCATTCATTGACAGTGAACCTCCTATCCGTTATGTGATGTGGTTGCCAGACCATCATCATTCTAACACAGGAGGTTCCTTCTTTTTCTATAAGTATTTTTTATGTTCCCCCAGTAAACTGGGGGTTTAGTCATGCCTATTCGGCGCCAATAAAAATAACCGCTTCCGATTGGAAGCGGTTATTTTTATTTACACTGAATCCACGTCTTTCATACCGCTCCATGCCTCAGGCGGCACTTCCAATATATTCGGCCATGCCCGGTTAATGGCGTCACCTATCATCTTTTTTCCCGGCGGATCGAGGTGCAGTCCGTCCAGAGCCAACTCATTCCGCAAGTTGCCGTCCGAATCGGCCATTCCGTCAGTAATGTCAATATGCACGTGCCCGCGAATATACTCGTTTACCAAGGCCGTCTGATACTGCCAATCGGCAACCGTGTCATACTTAAAAGCCCTGTATATATTACCCGGATTAACGGGCGGTATCGTTAAAAATACGGGCCGTATACCGTACTGCAAGCATTTTAGACGCACTGTTTCCATGTCGCGAATCACATTTTCCGCCGCTACGCCGCCGCGCAAACTGTTGGACCCCATAAGAATGAGTACGTACTGCGGCTTAAACGGCAACACGTCGGCTTCAAAACGCTCCGCCGTCATACGGCTCGTATCACCGCTTCTGGCCGCATTCAGCGAAGGAAAGGCCAAATAATACTGGTAGTCAAATTCCCAATCTGTCGGCGAATAGGAAATGCTGCCTCCACCGTGACTGATGCTGTCGCCCAAGGTCACCACCGTATAATTATCGTCGGGATTTACAGTAAATTGCCGCGCATCCGAATATACGCCTATAGGCCGGTCTTCTTCATCAAGGGCTAATACTCGCCAATAAAAAGGTCTGGCTCCATAGCGAGGTTCAGTATCATACACTTCCGCAGTCTCCGTATGCAGTACGTCAATGCGATGGCATGACGCGGTGACCCCGTTCGGATTTTCCGGGGGCCCGTCGAGAATCTCCACTTCATAACGAGCGGCACCGGGAACGTTAACCCAATCATATACCGGATAGAGGAGAACCGTACCGTTGCCGCAATTATACTGCGATAACAAAATCGGTTTCTCCATATACGACTGACCGAAGTTATACGGCGTTTCTTTCAATTCCGACCAATCGCTTACGGGGCCGTCAAGGCCTACACCGCGAACACGCCAATAAAATATGTCTTCCCAAAAATCTTTCGGCAAAACCGCCTCATATGCCGTCGCATACGAACGAAGGAGCGGCATGATTTCTCTATAATACACGTTCCCTTCACCGTCTGTCTCCTGACGTACAATTTGGACATCATACATAACAGCTCCGTCAACGCGCGACCACTGCAGTATGGCGTGTGATGGCGCCGGATTTTCCTGCGTATACGGAGAAAAAACGACCGGTTTGATACTACCATATAAGGCCCCCTGCCACACAGCTGTCGCCCCGTGCCCTTCGAGAAAAGAAACTACGGGCAAACGCACACCGTCCCGATAAGAAGTCCGCATCAAGCCGACAGCTGCGAGAAATACTATGAGAGTTGCCGTAAATATCACTTTTTTACGCTCCATAACACTGCCCCTATATCGCTCTCTTTCGTATATAACCGCAGGCGCACCTCTCCGGAGGTGCGCCTGCTACACTTCATACATATCCATCTGTCTTTCCATTTCAATCCGCCGCTCGTGAAGCAATCTTTCCTTTTTTCCTCTCGGCCACCGCTTTATTTGCCATTCCCAGTGCATGGCCGAGTGCTTATCGGTAAAGGCCTTGCTCCAAACGAGTTCGACAGGCCGCCTCGTACGCGTATATTTTGCGCCCTTGCCGCTGTTATGCAGACAAAGTCGCTGCTCCAAATCCGTCGTCCACCCCGTATACAAGCTGCCGTCCCGGCAGCGCAGTATATACGTATAGTACAACATTACCGCTCTTCCGTAATCTCGAGCGATTCCAACACGACATCCTGCACGGGTTTATCGGCACCGTTTGTTTTTGCTTTACTGATTTTCTCCACAACATCATAATTTTTAACAACCTTGCCGAAAATAGAATGATGATTTTGCAGCCACGGCGTCGGGACAACAGTAATAAAGAACTGCGAGCTGCCCGTATTGGGACCCGCATTGGCCATAGCCAATACACCCGGTTCCGCAAAGGTGAGCGATGCTTCAAATTCATCGGGAATCATTTCATCGGAACCGCCGAAGCCCGTGCCTTCCGGATCGCCACCTTGAATCATGAAGTCCTTAATAATGCGGTGAAAAATAGTTCCGTCATAAAAATTACTGTCAGCCAGCTTTTTAAAGTTGGCAACTGTAATGGGTGCTTTATCAGAGAAAAGCTCAACTGTAAATTCACCTTCATTAGTTTTAAAATGAGCATACAATGTATTCGCCACTGGAATTCCTCCTTTTTATTATCTCAAGTTTCCGCCCTTACGGCAGAAACATAATCGGGTTGTTGGGAATCCCGTTTAAACGCACTTCATAATGCACATGAGGTCCCGTACTTCTACCCGTACTGCCTGCAAGAGCAATAATATCTCCAGTCTTTACGGACTGCCCTTCTACGACGAGAAGCATTGAATTATGGCCGTAACGCGTAACGATGCCGTTGTCGTGATCAATTTCTACAAGGTTGCCGTATCCGTCTACCCAACCGGCCATAGTCACTTCTCCCGACGCCGTCGCGCGCACGGGCGTACCGTAGTCCACACCGATGTCGACGCCTTCGTGGAAGGTGCTTGCACCCGCCGTCGGACTGGAACGATAACCGAATTGCGATGTAATCGTCCCCTTTACCGGCCAAATGGACGGATAGTTGGAGACATTATATTTTGATGCCGACTGCTGCATACGCACGACCTGCTGTCCGGCCGTGTCGCTGAGGACGGTTTTCAGCGTAATGAAGCTGATAATTCTGGCATTGCTCTTTGTTTCCAACCGTGACGCGGCGTGCAGCAACTCATTATACCCGGCTTGAAATAAATCTTCACTGTATTTTTTTTTGCCCGCCACACTGCCTTCTCCCTTCGGGCTTTCACCCGTACCGGCACCTTTAACCATCTGTCGCAGTTCCTGGTCGAGGGAGTCCATCTTGTCCATTTTTTCCTGAAGCGTCGTCGTCTTGCTCCGCAACAGCTCCAATTGCTGCTCATGCAGCTCTTCCTGTTGCCGCATGGCATTATACGAAACAATACCGTATATGCCGCCTGCAATACCGATTACGCCTATAAGCGCACCGACCAGGAGAATTATTTTATATCGTTTATATTGCTCCGGAGAAACCGTAATAGGCTTATCCGGAACATCCATGTACATTGTGAAGAAAGTTTTTACAAAAGCCAGCTTTGCTTCCGCCGCTTCTCTCCACAAGAGAATCCGATCTCGTACGTTCAAATAATCGCCTTCTTATCCTTTCTGAACGGGACTGATGGTCCCGCCGTACTGCAGTGCGCTTTCCAAGCTTTCTTTTTCTTCTTCGCTCATACTGTAAAGGCACTTTCCGTCCATAATAGGTTTGGCAAAAATGCGTGATTCATTTCTTCCATACACGCTGGATAAACAGAACCCGTTATTCTTGCCGTCCAGAAGCGTAAAGGCAAAACTCAAATTATTGCCTATATTATCAAAAGCATTATACTTTACGAAGCCGATTTTACGAAAACACTGATTTTGCATAGATACGATGTCATTCTGCGTAGTATGCAGTCGTTCCAACGAACCTTGCAGTTCCTGCAGATTTGCCACATCCGCGTGAAGCTTGGCCTCAAAACTCTGCCCGATTTCATCCTGCATAAAAAAAGCATATTTCTTACGCAGTTTGTTTACGCGATAATTAAGCAAAATAATATATATCAGTAAGAGTAACAGCAAAACGCCTGCAGCCCCGGCTGCCCCCAAATAAAAAAGCTGCAGATCCAATTCGCCAATCATAATATCCTCCTGCTTGCTTTATAGAGAAAAAGGAATCCCCTTTTCCGCCCTATTTTCCTCTTCTGTCAACAATGATATAAGCCGTTCAAATTCGTCTGCCGACGAAAAAGCTATTTCAATTTTACCTTTATTCTTATTTTTTACGCGAATGGATACATTCGTTCCCAAACAAATTTTCAAGCGATCCTGCAGCGCCTCAAGATGTGCGTCCCGAACAACCGGGTTCTTTTCCTTAGGCCGTTCCGTCAACTGCTTCACAAGCAGTTCCGCCTGTCTTGCCGAAAGTCCTTGGGCTATGATTTTTTCGGCAGCCTGCACTTGCAGCTCGGCAGTCTTCAATTGCAACAACGGCCTCGCCTGTCCCATAGACAAACTGTTGTTTTCAATAAGCATCCGCACCGGCGGAGCCAGGGCGAGAAGGCGCATCATATTGGCCACGTGCGACCGGCTCTTGCCGACTTTAAATGCCAATTGTTCCTGCGTCAAATCGCTCATGTCGGCAAGAAGCTTATAGGCGGCCCCTTCTTCAATAGCGTTCAGATTTTCACGCTGAATATTTTCAATAAGTGAGACTTCTGCCGCCACCCCCGTTTCATAAGAGCGAACAAGGGCCGGAATTTCCGTAAGTCCCGCCAGCTTCGATGCGCGCCAACGCCGCTCTCCCGCAATGAGCTCATAACGGCCGTTTTCAAAAGGACGCACGACAACGGGCTGTACGACACCGTACTGCCGGATCGAGTCGGCCAAGGCCTGCAATGCATCTTCATCAAAGACCTGTCGTGCCTGACGGGGACTGGCAACAATATCCGCAAGAGGCAAAATAGTAATGCCTTCACTCGCCATGACGCGCTTCGCATTATCAAAGCCGAAAGCACCCAACCCTCTTCCTAATCCAGCTTTTTTAGCCGACACGCTTCATCACCTCTCTCGCCAATTTCTTATATACGGCAGCCCCCTTGGAATGGGGATCATACGTCGTAATCGGCTCACCGTAACTGGGCGCTTCGCCGAGGCGAACATTGCGGGGAATAATCGTCTTAAAAACTTGATTACCGAAATATTTCTTAACCTCTTCCGCGACTTGCAAGGAAAGGTTTGTTCTGCCGTCATACATCGTAAGCAAGAGTCCCAATACGGATAAGTTCGGATTCATGCCGGATGCAACATAACGAACGGTCTCCGTCAACTGAGTCAATCCTTCAAGAGCATAAAACTCGCACTGCACCGGAATCAGTACAGTGTGCGCCGCAACGAGCGCATTTACCGTAAGGAGGCCCAAGGAAGGAGGGCAGTCAATAAGGATATACTCAAAAGGTTTTCCCTTCCCCGTAACGGCATTCGTCAAAACGTCACGCAACACGGCATCCCGATTATCCACACTGACGAGCTCCACCGTCGCACCGGCCAAATCCATCGTCGCCGGTGCGATAAACAGCTTTTTTACGGCCGTTTCTACAATGATCTCGTTTATGTCGCGCCCGTCAATGAGACAGTCATATATGCCGCCGAAAAGTCGAGTTTTATCAATACCGAGGCCGCTTGTCGCATTCCCTTGCGGGTCAAGGTCCACTAAAAGCGTCCGTTTCCCCGTTTCCGCCAGGCAGGCGCTTAAATTAACGGCTGTAGTCGTTTTTCCTACGCCGCCCTTTTGATTGGTCACGGTAATAACATGCGCCATCGGTTTCACTCCATTCGCTAAATAATATCTTATGTTTTTCTGTAGTCTAACGTATAGTATAGCATAAAGACAACCTTTATACGATACAATTTATTCCGTTTTTTCGCTCTGTCATCTGCCTGCCCGCCGGTGTTATAATCTAAATAAAACTCTTCACGCCTTTACGAAAGGAATGAATCCGCATGCCCAAAACAGCCCTGCACATAAGCGAAATTAAAAAAGACAAAATCTCTTTTTACGCAGCACAGCGAAATATGCAAAGCCTGCAGGATGCCGCCGTAGACCAAATAATTGACACCGTTTTAGCTGCCGCTAAACCGCAAGGTATATTTGAGCATATTCCTTACGATATTCCGTCGCGCACCTTTTTCGGCAATGTACCCTTCACGGTGGCGGGAGAGCAAATTCTGCCCTTTTTGGAACAGACCGAAACGGTTGTCGCCATGGCCGCCACCTTGGGCGCCGACGTAGACCGACAAATCGATGCCTTCTTTGTAGATCAACACTTTACCGAAGGCATGCTCTTCGACTGTGTCGCCAATGCGGCCCTGGACGAACTCCTCAATAGGCTGACAAAAATCATCGACATTACGTACGCCGCCGACCGATACAAAACGGCCTGGCGTGTTTGCCCGGGAGAAGGCGACTTCCCCTTGAGCCAACAGGAGCCCATCTTACACATACTGAACGCTCCCGCAATCGGTATTACCGTATCACCCAGTCACATGATTACACCGCGAAAGACCGCAACCGCTTTATCGGGTCTGCGTTCACTGCAGAGCTCGGGCTGCAGCGGCTGTGCCATGCATGGCCACTGCGGCGAAGAAGCGGAATAAAAAAACCGACATATCAATTTTTGATATGTCGAATTTTTTATCACTTAAAATATACGCCGCAAAACAATCGTCTGTTCCCGATCCGGCCCAACTGAAATAATTCCCAAGGGAACACCTACAAGCTCACTAATTCGTTCTACATATTTACGCGCATTTTCCGGCAAATCCGCATACGTCCTGCACGCGGAAATTCCAGTCTTCCAGCCCGGCAATTCTTCATAAATCGGTTCAACCTGCTCCAATACAGTCAAGCTTTCCGGATATTCTTCCAGAACTTCGCCCTTACAGCGATAGCCCGTGCAGATGTTGATTTTTTCCAGACCGTCCAGAATATCAAGGCGTGTAACGGCAAGATAATCAAGACTGTTCAACATGGCCGCATAGCGAACGACGGCAGCGTCAAACCAGCCGCAACGGCGGGAGCGCCCCGTGACGGTGCCGAATTCATGGCCCGTTTGACGCAAATACTCGCCAACTTCATTATCCTGCTCCGCCGGAAATGGTCCTGCCCCGACCCGCGTCGTATACGCCTTGACGACACCGACGATATTTTCCATTCTCCTCGGTCCTACTCCGGCTCCTACGCAGGCGCCGCCTGCCGTCGGATTGGAACTCGTCACAAAGGGATACGTGCCGTGATCCAAGTCAAGCATCGTCGCCTGTGCCCCTTCAAAAAGTACCTTCTTCCCTTGATTTATATAAAGGTTGGCCGAGTAAGTCGTGTCCTTTACATATTGGCGCAACCGTTCGGCATAGGACATATACGTATGCAATACTTCATTGTAATCAAAGCCTTCGCATTCATAATAGGTTTTGAAAAGGCGATTTTTTAATGCCAAGTTTGTCTTCAGTTTTTCCCGGAAAATTTCTTCGTTCATTAAATCCCCGACACGGATACCGATGCGGTTAACCTTGTCCGCATAACAAGGACCGATACCGTTTTTAGTCGTGCCGATCTTATTTGTGCCCCGCTGTTTTTCATCTTCTTCATCAATGCGTATATGATAGGGCATAACGATATGCGCCCGCGTGGATATTTCAAGCTTACTGATCTGTACGCCCTTTGCCGCCATACCGTCTATTTCTTCCAAAAGGACCTTGGGATTTACAACAACACCGCTTCCGATGATGCACGTTTTATCAGAAAACAGGATGCCTGACGGTAAAAGACGAAGCGCAAACGATTGATTATTCGCAACAACCGTATGTCCTGCATTATTGCCTCCTTGCGAACGAATGACCACATCCGCCTGCTGTGCCAAATAATCAACAATCTTTCCTTTTCCCTCATCACCCCATTGGGTTCCGATTACCATTGCCGTTGCCATATATTCACCATCCCTTCAAACGTATAAATAAGTCAGCAAACACTTATATTATACATGAAACTACGCTTTGTGCCTACCTCATGCGGTAAATTCATCCATCCCGTCCTCCTTACGGCCGCCGTTCACGAAAGGTGGTCCGTCAAATTAGCATTTTAGCCGTATTTACGCTATAATGAAAAAATATCTTAGAAAATTAAGGTCGAAGGAGGGAACATGTATGTTGTTTGATAAAGCTCAAATCGGCGGCATTGTCGCAAAATGCCGTATCGTTCGTTCCGCGACCTTTGAAGGCTTGGCCGATGCAAAAGGGTATCCCACAGAACACTTGCTGCAAAATTACGAAAAATTGGCGGACGGCGGTAGCGGTATCATTATTACAGGCATGATGGCTGTCAGCCCCTTCGAACCGCACCAGCATAATCAGCTCCGCATCAGCTCCGATGACTGCATTGCGCCGCTTCGGGAACTAACGCGTCGGGTTCATGCCCACGGCGGTAAAATAATTGCACAGCTGGTTATAATGGGCTCCGCTATAGCCGTTCCGGAAGGGCCCGGAAATATTATCAGCCCCAGCGGTGTCCCTGAAAAAATTGTCACGGCCGAAGCGCCCTTACATATCTTAACGGCCAATGAAATAAAAGAACTCACACGCCATTTGGCAGATGCCGCCGGACGCGCCGTCAAAGCGGGCTTTGACGGCATACAAATTCACGGCGCCCACGGTTATTTAATAAGTAAGTTTCTTACGCCTTATTTTAACAAACGAACAGACGAATACGGCGGTTCACTACAGAACCGTGCCCGTTTTCTTATGAACTGCATTCATGCGGTCCGTACCGCTGTCGGCCCGGCGTACCCATTTTGGCTCAAACTCAACAGTGCCGATTATATGGCTGAAGGCGGTATGACCTTTGAAGAGAGCAAGGTGGTCATGACCGCTGCCGCCGACGCCGGCATAAACGCCGTCGAAGTAAGCGGCGGCAACACGGCGTCCTTACCGCGCCAAGGCCCGATTCGAGCCATTCGCCGCACAAAAGAACCCATGTATTTCGCCTCTTGCGCGGCCGAAGCGGCCAGGCTCTTAAAAGATAAAGCCGATGTCGGTGTCGTAGGCGGCTTCCGTGATGTAGACGCCATGGAAACCTGTCTTGCAACAACGGATATAGCTTTCATCTCCCTCAGCCGTCCGTTGCTGCGCGAACCGGACTTACCTCTTCGCTGGCAGCACGGAAGTAAAGAACCGGCCCTTTGTATTTCCTGTTCACGCTGCTTTAAGGCGGATAACGTAAGCTGTATTTTTAACGAAGAAACCGAAGCCTAATCCCTTACGCATCTTTATATAAATGTTATAATTAAGAAGAAGTATGGAAATCGGCGGAAAGAAGGAAATCTCATTGGCATTTATCCTGACTGGTATTGTACTGCTCTTAATGATCGCTTTTATTGCCGTTTCCATCCCTTCTACATATTCTCTACACGCTTATATAGGGGACTCGCCATCCGTAAAGATAACCTTTTCCTGGCTGAACAATTTCGTTTATTTTTCTTACACCTTTGCATACGGGCAAAAACCGAAAAAGGAATACCGAATCAGTCGCTTCGCGCACCATACAAAAGAGGAAAAAACGGTGCCGAAATCCGGCTTTCCATTTGAGGAAGCAGCCATCCCTGATCGGAATGCAAACGGCCCCGATATAGATGAAGCCATAGCTGATGCGGCAGTGACAAACAATACATTTGCCGGAAAAGGGACACGTTCGCAGTCTAAGCCACCGCGTGAGTGGCGGAAATTTGTCTTGAACACGAATTTCCTTTTCGCTTTCCTTCGTTACATCCATCGGATCCTATGTCATTCAAAAATTCGTAACTGCGAAATAAGCGGTTCCGTCGGGCTTAATAAGCCGCACGAAACGGGAATGCTCGCCGGACTCCTTTATGCTCTCATGATAACGTATATAAGCGGCCTGAACTTCAATTATTCGGAAGAGGATCTCCGTGTATGTCTTGTCTTGAGCGGGCGGATTGTGCCCGCCGTCTGTATACTCTATACGTTCTCTTTCTTCTTTTCCGAACCGGTCCGGCCCTTGTTCAAATACTTATACTCTCACCGAAAGGGGTAACATTCATGGACGACAATTATATTAAGAATAACTTGGAGACCATTTTTAAACGCTTCCAAGATATGATCAAAGTGGAAACGGTCGTAGGAGAGGCCGTTCACATCGGCGATGCCATTCTCGTTCCCTTTGTCGACATCTCCTTCGGTTTCGGCTCCGGCAGCACGGACGGAAAAGGCGATGCATCCCGCCAAAGTGTAGGCGGCGGTGGCGGGGCCAAACTGGAACCGACGGCTATTCTCGTCATAAAAGGCGATCGTGTAGAAATGTTCTCCATCAAAAAAGACGGCTATCATGCATCCGGTTTTGAAAAGCTTTTGACTATGGCACCGGAGATCATTGAAAAGCTGAAACGCGATAAATATATATACATAAAAGATACTGACAATCCTACGTCTGAATCGAAAAATAACGATGTCTGAACACACAATACGGACTATCGTGTTACAAAATAAGGCATTACGTTGTCTTTTGTGCATGCCTTTGCTATAATAAGACAATGTAACGACAATCTTTGGGTTTTAGGAGGTATATGAATATGAATTTGAAAAAACAGCTCGCGTCTTTTGCCGTAGTCGGCATGCTCGGTGTTGCAGCGGCAACTTCCGCATTCGCATCCGGTGTCGGTTACGTGAATTTTGATGCGTTAATACAGGCACACAAAAATTATCCGAAAGCGTCGGCTCAAATGCAGGCTGCCGTAAAGAAAGCACAGGATGAGTACAAGAGCAAGAGCGAAAAAATGCAGTCCGACAAGGAACGCCAGGAACTCGGCAATAAACTCAGCCAAGACTTGAACAAACTGGAATTTGAGCTTCTCGATCCCATTCAGAAAGACATTGTTGCTAAAGTTGAACAGGATCGTCAGGCGAAGGGTCTTGACGCTATCGTCATTCAGGGTTCCGTTATTGCCGGTGCCGACAAAGCCGTTGATGAAACACAGGCCGTTGCCGCTTTATTAAAATAATAACTCAACAAGCAAGAAGACATGATGGAAAATTTCTCTGTCATGTCTTTTTGTTTATTCTTGACGTATACCCATAAGGGGTATATCATAAAGGTGTTCAATCTATATTCAGTAAGGAGGATAACATGGTCAAAGAGCAAAAAGAATGTTGCCATACGAATATAAAATTTAAAGAGCGTGACAAAGAAACAACCGAATATAAACGACTTGTTTGCCGTTTAAACCGTATTGAAGGCCAAATACGGGGCATAAAAAAAATGCTTGACGACGATCGCTACTGCGTTGATATTCTAACACAGGTCAGTGCCGTTCAATCGGCATTGAATGCCTTTAACAAGGAACTATTGGGACAACATATTAAAAGCTGTGTCGTCAACGATATTCGACAAGGCAAAGACGAGGTCGTCGATGAACTCGTCTCGTTATTGCAAAAAATGATGAAATAATCCGAGGGGGAAATGCAATGAAGCACGAAAAATACACCGTTACGGGCATGACCTGCTCTTCCTGCTCCAGTCGTGTGGAAAAAACGGTCTCTCAATTGCCCGGTGTAATAACGGTTTCCGTTAACTTGCTGACAAACAGTATGCAGGTCGATTATGATGAAGCGAGATTGTCCGACACAGAAATAATCGCAGCCGTTACCCATGCAGGCTACGGCGCATCCCTTGCAGGTGCGCCGGACCGTACTGCCGAAAAAAGCACACTTTCTTCCGCCGCTGTAAATGCCATGACAGAAATGAAATTCCGTCTCATAAGCTCGCTCATCTTCTTAATTCCGACGATGTACATCGCATCGCATCGCATATTCAACAGGCTCTTCGGCCTGCCTGTACCGAGTATTATTACGGCAGTATTTGATGGCCCGCAAAATGCTATTGCCTATGCATTCTCTCAATTTCTTTTAATTTTGCCGATTATGTATTTTAACCGTCACTACTATATTAACGGTTTTCGCAATCTCTTCCGCGGCGCGCCGAATATGGACAGCCTCGTCGGTCTGGGCTCGGCGGCTGCGGCCGCCTTCGGTATTTTTGCGCTCTTTCGCATCGGCTGGGGCCTCGGTTACGGTGACATGGAACTTGTACGGTCATATAGCTCCAACCTCTATTTTGAATCGGCCGGTATGATTGTCACTTTGATCACGGTCGGCAAGTATTTAGAAGCCCGCGCAAAGAGCAAGACAAGTGAAGCCCTGGAAAAATTGATGGACTTGGCACCGAAAGAGGCAACGGTTATCCGTAACGGCGCAGCGTCCGTCATTCCGGTCAGTGACCTTGTCGTAGGTGACGAAATTTTTGTCCGTCCCGGCGAAAGTATTCCTTCAGACGGCGTGATTATAGAAGGCACGACGAGTATTGACGAATCTGCCCTCACAGGTGAAAGCATTCCCGTCGACAAAGAACCCGGAGACACTGTTACAGCGGCAACCTTGAATAAATCGGGAGCCATTCGCATGACGGCTCAACGAATCGGGGAAGATACAACGATCAGCCAAATTATCCGCCTCGTCGATGAAGCGAGCAGCAGTAAAGCACCTATCGCTAAAATTGCCGATAAGATTTCGGGTATTTTCGTTCCTGCAGTTATTGCCATCGCCCTTATTACTATCGGCGTTTGGTACCTTCTCTTGGGAGCAACCTTGGAATTTTCTTTTTCTGCCGGCATTTCGGTCCTCGTCATCTCCTGCCCCTGCGCACTCGGCCTGGCTACGCCCGTAGCCATTATGGTCGGCACCGGTAAAGGCGCGGAAAACGGGATTCTTATTAAGTCCGGTGAAGCGCTGGAACGGGCACACTCCATCGACACGGTCGTCATGGATAAGACTGGTACCATTACGGAAGGAAAACCTGTCGTAACGGATATCATCCCCATCGGCACTACAAAAAAAGATCTGTTGCCTCTTGCCGTCGGATTGGAAGGCAAGAGTGAACATCCCTTGGCTCAGGCTATCGTCACCTATGGTGAAGCACGGGATGTTTCCCCGGCAAAGGTCGACGATTTTTCCGCCCTCTTCGGAAGAGGTGTGCGAGGCACCATAGACGGTACGCTTTACTATGCCGGAAACTTACGCCTCATGAAGGAAAACGGCATTCCCACGGATGACGTGAACGAACGTTTGAACAACTTGGCCGACGAAGGTAAAACGCCCATCCTCTTTGCGACAAACGCCGGCATTCAGGGAATCATTGCCGTTGCCGATATGGAGAAACAAACAAGTGCCGCTGCAATTGACTGCTTCCGTCGCATGGGTATTGACGTTGTCATGCTTACAGGCGATAATAAACGGACGGCACGGGCCGTTCAAAAGCGGCTCCGTATTCCTAAGGTCATTGCGGAAGTATTGCCGCAAGATAAAGAAAAACACATTGCCGAACTGCAGGACCAAAACCATCGGGTTGCCATGATTGGCGACGGTATCAATGACGCTCCGGCTTTAATGAAAGCCGATCTGGGTATTGCCATCGGCGCCGGCACGGACGTTGCGATTGAAAGCGCGGATGCCGTCCTGATGAAGAACGATCTCCTCGATGCCGTTACGGTTGTTCGTCTCAGCAAGGCCGTAATCAAAAACGTCAAGGAAAATCTCTTCTGGGCCTTTATTTACAACGTCATAGGTATCCCGTTGGCGGCAGGCCTGTTCTATCCGGCATTCGGACTCAAGCTCAATCCCATGATTGGAGCCGCAGCAATGAGCCTCAGCAGCTTCTGCGTTGTCATGAATGCGCTGCGTCTCCGTTTCTTTAAGGTAACGTACCCGAATGTTTCACGTGAAACAATTTTAAACACCACTCATACTTTCACCACTTCCAAGGAGGTCCCCGCTATGAAAACAACATTGCACATTGACGGCATGATGTGCGACCATTGCAAAAAGCACGTAACGGAAGCGCTTTCCGCAATGGACGGCATCACTGATGTAATCGTAAATTTGGAAAACAAGTCTGCCGACGTGACGGCAAATCGTGAGATTTCGACTGACGAGTTTGACAAGGTCATTGCCGACGCAGGCTACACATTGGTAAAGTAAGCGAAAGCAATAGGATAATATTTATAGGCACTATATGAAGAGAGGCCCGGCGGAATCCGCCGGGCCTCTCTTCATGTTTCCAGTTGTTGTAACACATGTCCGCGAATCGAATATATGTGCAATCCAATTTATTTGCTCAAATTTAAGGAGCATATTTTCTCGCGAAGCGGCAAAATAGCTGCCGGAGCCACGGAAAGTTCGTCTACACCCATGCGCAGAAATGTCTCGGTCAGGGTCAAGTCAGCTCCCAAATCCCCGCAGATACCGACAGGAATGCCCGCCTTATGGCCGTTTTCCACGGTCATTTGAATAAGCCGCAATACTGCCGGGTGCCGAGGGTTGAAAAGGGCATCCAACTCTGTCTGCTGCCGATCGACTGCCAAAGTGTATTGTACTAAATCATTCGTGCCGATACTGAAGAAATCTGCTTCTTCTGCCAATACATCACTTATGAGAGCCGCCGCCGGCGTTTCAATCATAATGCCGACTTGCATAAATTCATCATAAGTAAGGTGCTGCGCCTTTAATTCCGCCTGCACCGCCTGCAGCAAGGCCTTACACTGCAAGACTTCCTCGAGGGAAACGATTAATGGAAACATGACCGATATTTTGCCGAAAGCCGATGCGCGGCATAAGGCGCGCAACTGTGTTTTAAACAAATCCGGGCGAGCCAGAGAAATTCGCACGGCCCGCATACCCAAAGCCGGATTAATTTCTTTTTTCAGCTTAAAATATGCAGCCTGCTTATCCGCCCCCATATCCAAAGTACGAATAATAACCGGCCTGGCTCCCATCTTTTCGGCAACTTCCTTATATGCGGCAAACTGCTCTTCTTCCGTTGGGTAGTCCTCTTTATCCAAATATAAAAATTCGCTGCGGAAAAGGCCGATACCTTCTGCACCGTTTTCTTCCACTTGCAGTAAATTGTCAGGGCTGCCGATATTGGCAAAAACGGGTAATTTTCTCCCGTCTGCCGTACGGGAAACGCTGTCACGCAAACGGCTTAATTGCAATTTCCGTTTGTCATATGCATTTTTTTTTGTTTCCATATCTTTTTGTATTGCTTCCGACGGATCAATATACACGGTTCCCGTAAAGCCGTCAATAAGGACCGTTTTATGTGCTCCCGCCTCAGTAAAGGGCATGCCGGTCCTGACGATCATGGGAATACTCAATGTCTGCGCTAAAATAGCGGTATGAGAATTCACACTGCCGCCGGAAAGAACAATACCTGCAAGCGTTCCTATATGAAGCTGCAGCATGTCACTGGCATATAAATCTTCAGCACATAAAACGGCCCCGTCGTATGCGGAAAAATCTCTCGTTTCGCCGCTGCCGAGCAGGCGCTTCACCCTGTTTGATATATCAAATACGTCGGCAGCTCTTTCCCGCATATATGCGTTATCCATGGCGCGAAACGCGGCGGAAATCCGCTTAGCAGCCGCATCCACGGCCATTTCGGCGCGGATATCCCCGTCTTTAATTCGTGTTTCAACTGCATCAATGTAATCATCATCGCAAAGCATCATTTCATGAGCCTCAAAAAGGTCGGCACCGCTTTGACCGACCTTCTCAACAGCGCTTTTATACAGCTCCGCCAATTCTGCAAGCGCCGCAGTTCGAGCCGACCGAAAGCGTTCTATTTCCTCTGCCGGCGTCCCGGCTTTTCCCCTTTCTTCGAACTCGGAGTTTCCGCAAAATACGGCAAACCGGCCTGTAGCGATGTCTGAAAAAACGGGAGTTCCCTTAAGAATCAGCATAGATTTCTCCCTTATAAATGTTTGTGCAGAAAAGCTTCCATGGCCTGTGCTGCCGCTTCTTCATCAGGACCTTCAAGGACAACTGTAAGTAAGTCGCCCTGCTTTGCTCCCAAGGTCATAACATTAAAAATCTTTTTCGCGTCTCCCTTCTTTTCACCTTTTTCAAGGGATATTCGCGCGTCAAACCGCTTGGCCTCTTTTACCAATAATCCG
The DNA here is from genome assembly GCF_900095855.1 of Megasphaera coli. Classification (GTDB taxonomy): domain Bacteria; phylum Bacillota; class Negativicutes; order Veillonellales; family Megasphaeraceae; genus Megasphaera; species Megasphaera massiliensis_A. The sequence continues at coordinate 1,348,003 of NZ_FMIY01000002.1, forward strand.
GCCGGGCGCGCGTGAATACCTTGCAAGTCCGTAATTGTATATGTAAAGCTTTTCATGCCGTACTACCTCACCTTTACTGTATTATTTCTATACATATAAGCATGCACGATTACTGCACCGCCGCCTGCTGCTCCCTTACGAGATCCCGCAGTGTCTGTCCTGCCGAGGCATCGCGCACGATATAGGCTTCTCCGTCATCGGGCGCTGCACTCTTGCGCATAACCGATTCCTGTTTTTGCGCGAACGCATAATCCATCAGCCGTGTCGCATCGCCGGCCCGATCGTCGGAGTTTAAGACAACGGCTATAATCGTCTTACCGTCCCTTGTTGCGGAGGCAACCAAATCGGCTCCGCCGTAGTCCGTTGCACCCGTCTTAATTCCGTTCGCTCCCTTGTAGTCAGAACGTAAAAACTCATTCAGTGTATAGACTGTCTTTTCCCCTCCCGTCGCATAGGGCATAGTGAAAAATGTTTTACCTGTAAACGATTTAAATGTACCGTTTTGCATGGCGTAAGCACTGATTTTTGCAAGATCCCGCGCTGTCGAATAATGATTTTTATCAGGCAGCCCGTGAGGATTTACAAATTTCGTATTCACCGTGCCTATGACCGCCGCTTTTTCATTCATGCAGTCGACAAAAGCGGACACCGTCGGCGCGACGGTTACGGCCGCATCCAGGGCCGCATCACAGCCCGAATAGGTCATCATGGCCGTTACGGCATTACGCAGCGTAACAGGTTTATCCGCGCTGAGCCCCAGAACGGCGGCATCCGCTTCAAGGGTATTTACTTCAGGCGCATGCGTAACGTGCCGGTCCAGGACCGCATCACCCGCTTCAGCACACAAGAGCGCCGTCATAATCATGGTCGTGCCGCCGGGATACATCTTTTCGTCCGCATTCTTAGCGTAAATTTCCGCACCCGTATCCCCGTCCATGACATAGGCTGCCCGGGCATGAATATCGCTTGGCGGCTCGGTTGCCGTTACCGTTAAGGATAAGCAGCAAAGAAAAGCACTGCAGGCAAATTTCTTCAACATAATTACATACCTCCCGCCTTTACAAATTATAAGGGATTCTTAATCGCTATCCCGGGTCTTCGCGGATACTTACAGGGACTCTTGCTTATTTTTTTAATATAGATGACCGCTCGTGTATCCGTCAAGCCCGGCAATTGTTTCATTCGTACGTCAACGACGGTCCCGCCCAGTATTTGCAAGGCTTTTTGCGACTCGGCCAATTCCGCCTTATATGCCGCTCCTTTAAGAGCCACAAAAATACCGTCTTCTTTAACATACGGCAAGGCCCATTCGGCAAGAACCGGCAGCCTTGCGACGGCACGTGTCGTCACGACGTCAAATACTTCTCTGTACTCTCCCTTGTGTGCTTCTTCTTCGGCACGGCCGTGTAAAAAAACGGCTTTTTCATACCCTATAGCGGCAGTAAGCTCCTGTAAGAACTGCAACCTCTTTCGCAGGCTGTCAAAAAAAGTTATTTCCAGATCGCCGTGCATGACGGCAAGAGGAATCCCCGGAAAGCCGGCACCCGTTCCTAAATCGAGCAATCTGGCGCCCTGCGGAAAATAGGCCTCATCATAACATGTAAGACTGTCGATAAAATGCTTTACTACGATTTCATCGGCTTCCGTAATGGCGGTCAAGTTCATGACCTTATTTGTCTCCACCAGCCGCTTAGCAACAGTCTCAAAACGCCTCAGCTCTTCTTCCGTAAGAGAAAATCCCGCTGCGGCAAACAGTTTTTCACCATTACATAGAAACATTGCCTTTTTTCTCCCGTTCGTATTGCTCCATGAAAATTAAAAGGGCCGTAATATCCGCCGGCGATACGCCGGAAATGCGGCTGGCCTGCCCCAGGGAACGCGGTCGTATGTGGGCCAGCTTTTGCCTTCCTTCCATCGACACGGTTTCAATTTTCATATAATCGATATCCGCCGGGAAGAGTTTCCGTTCCAACCGATTGAGCTTCTCGACCTGCTCCTTTTGGCGATTAATATATCCGTCATACTTGATCATGATTTCCACTTCTTCAGCCACATCTTCGGAGCGCACCGACAGTCCCGGGAAAATACCGCGCAAAACAGCGTACGTCATTTCCTGGCGGCGCAGTAAATCGGCAACTTTTATGCCCGTCCGCAGCGGAGCGGAACCTGCCGCTTCAAGTTTTGTATTTGTCTCCGCCGTCGGCGTCGCCATGGTTCCTTCCAACTCGGCAATCATCGCTTCTATGTCCGCCTTCTTTTGACAAAATGCCTCATAGCGCTCATCCGAAACCAATCCGATACGGCGCCCCTTTTCCGTAAGACGCAGATCCGCATTGTCCTGACGCAGAATGAGACGATATTCGGAACGACTGGTCATCATGCGATAGGGCTCTTCCGTCCCCTTAGTAACCAAATCATCAATCAACACGCCTATATACGCTTCGGCACGAGTCAAGACAAACGGTTCCTTGCCTTGCAGTCTCAAGGCCGCATTAATGCCGGCCATCAATCCTTGAGCCGCCGCTTCTTCATAACCGCTCGTCCCGTTCGCCTGGCCGGCGGAATAGAGGTTGGCAACGTGCTTCACTTCCAGCGTCGGCAAGAGCTGCAGCGGATCCAGACAGTCGTACTCGATGGCATAGCCGGGCCGCATAATTTCCACCTCTTCCAAACCGGGAATGGTCTGTAAAAATTCCTTTTGCACATCCATGGGCAAGCTCGTACTCATACCCTGCACGTACATTTCTGTCGTGTACAGGCCTTCCGGCTCAACAAAGAGTTGATGCCGCTTTTTATCGGCAAAGCGCAAAATCTTGGACTCTATGGACGGGCAGTAACGCGGCCCGATACCGGTGATGGTGCCGTTGCACATGGGCGCTCTCTCCAAGTTGCGGCGAATAATGTCATGTGTGTTTTCATTCGTATACGTAAGCCAACAGCATACCTTATTACGATTTTCCCGCTTGGACAGGAAAGAAAAGGCATGGTCTTCCTTATCACCATCCTGAAGAGTCATTTTCTCTCGCCGTAAGCTCCGCCCGTCTACACGGGCAGGCGTACCGGTCTTAAAACGCAGCAAAGAAATTCCCGCCTTGCGCAACGAATCGGACAAGGCTTCCGCCGACCGTTGGCCGATAGGGCCGGCGGCACAGGTCGTTTCACCGATAATCACGCGGCCCTTCAAATACGTCCCTGTTGCCAAAATGACCGCCCGGCTCATAAACGCTTCGCCTAATTCCGTACAAATGCCCTTAACTACGCCGTTCTCTATAATGAGCTCCGTAACCATAAGCTGTTTCACGTCCAAACCGGACTGCGTCTCCAAGACGTGCGTCATGACGGCCTGATACTGCTTCTTGTCCGACTGTGCCCGCAAAGAATACACGGCCGGACCCTTGCCCGTATTGAGCATTCTCATTTGAATCGCCGTCTTGTCGGCAATAAGGCCCATCTGCCCGCCGAGGGCATCGATTTCCCGAACAAGATGGCTCTTGCCGGGACCTCCTACAGCAGGGTTACAGGGCATGAGCGCAATATTATCCAAGTTCAATGTTATGAGCAAGGTCCTCACGCCGAGCCGGGCGGCCGCCAACGCGGCTTCACAGCCGGCATGCCCGGCGCCGACGACGATGACATCATACATACCTGCAATAAACAAAAAACTCCTCCTACTTTCCCAAACAAAAGCGGCTGAAAATTTCGCCGACTATATCGCTCTGCGCCGTGTCACCTGTAATGGCGCCCAGTAATTCCCATGCTTCCCGTATATCGACAATGGCAAAGTCCGCAGGCATACCGGCTCGAACCGACTCCGATGCCCGCTCGAGAGCCGCCAAGCTTTGCCGAACGAGTTCTGTGTGTCGCGCATTGGCAAGGAGCACTTCATTACCGGTAAAACTATTTTGAGCAGCCGCTTCCGTAAGAAAATGCTCCAATTCATCCATTCCTTCTCCCGTTGCGGCGGATATGGCAATAATCGGCAACGAATATTCCATCAACTGTTCTGTCGTAACAGCAGCGGGCAAATCCGTTTTGTTAAGCACGATTGCCGCCCGTTTTCCGGCAAGAGAGGAAAGAATATCCTTTATTTCCTGCATAAGTGTCTGCGACCGATCGACGACAACTAAAACCATATCCGCCGTTTCTAAATAAGCCCTCGCCTTCGACACACCTATTTTTTCAACTGTATCCGCCGTTTCTCGAATACCGGCCGTATCGACGAGGCGAAAAGGAATTCCCTTTATAGATACCCATTCTTCCAAAGCGTCTCGCGTCGTACCGGGAATATTCGTGACAATGGCCCGTTCTTCGGCGAGAAGTCGATTTAAAAGACTTGATTTCCCCGCATTCGGAGCGCCTGCTATGGCGACCATGACTCCGTCCCGTATGATGCGCCCTTTAGTCGACTCGGCAAGCATACCTCGAAATTGCCCTTTCATGTCTTCCAAGGCGGCACTCAGGTCGGTAACGACAATATCCTCCAAATCTTCTTCCGGATAATCCACAGTCACTTCAAGCCGCGTAATAAAGTCGGTCAAATCCCTTCTCATAGCGCCGACGATTCGGGAGAGGCGACCTTCCAGTTGATTTACGGCTGCACTTAATCCCTGAGCGCTCTTGGCCTGAATAACGTCCATTACCGCTTCGGCCTGGGCCAAATCAATGCGGCCGTTTAAAAAAGCGCGCATTGTAAATTCCCCCGGCTCGGCCAATCTGGCACCGCTTTGCAGAACAAGAGCCAATATTGCCGCAAGAGACTGTCTGCCGCCGTGACATTGTATTTCCAGGACGTCTTCGGCCGTATATGAATGAGGCCCCTTCATGATTAAGACCAGTACTTCATCTATGACAGCACCTTCCGTATCGACAATCGTGCCGAAATGAACGGTCCTGTCCGTATATTCGCTGACTCTTTTTTTTCCCTTGCCGTGAAAAATTTTCTCGCCCACACCATAGGCCCCTGAGCCGCTAATACGAATAACACCTATACCGCTCTCGCCGACAGGGGTGGCAATGGCAGCAATCGTATCGGTCGTATCATACATACACTGTTCCTCTCCTTATATAGGAAAAAGCCCGGTGCACAGCACCGGACCTCATTTATTTGTAATAAATCACAACATGGCGATATGGATCCTGTCCTTCACTTTCCGTGCGAATGTGCTCCATATCTTGAAGAGCAAGATGAATAATTTTTCGTTCATACCCGTTCATCGGTTCAAGAATAACTTTATTATGACTGTGCTTTACGCGGCTTGCCAGGCGATGTGCCAACGCTTTCAGCGTTTCTTCCCGCCGCGCACGATAATTTTCCACGTCGAGCATAATAAAGAAGCGGCTTTCTTTTCCCTTATTCGCTTTCAAATTGACTAAATATTGAAGTGCATCCAAGGTCTGTCCGTGCTTACCGATGAGAACACCCAAATCATTACCTCGTAAATGAAAAATGATTCGTTCTTCCTTAATCATCTTTTCAATCATTACGGGAATGCCCATCTTGTCAAGAACTTCCTGCAAAAAAGCCTTTCCGTCAGCCGCGACTTCTTCAGCAGACAAACGATTTTCCTCTTTATCCGCCTTCGTTTCAACCGAATCATCCGCTTTCTCCGCCTCTGTCATCTCTTCTGTTGCTGCAGGAGTGACAACAGCTTCGACCGGTTCTTTAACAGTAAGTCTGATCTTCGCTTCTTTTTTACCGAACCCGAAAATACCGCTGCTCGGCTCAGTAATAACTTCCATTACTACTTCTTTTTCTTCTTTTTGCAGTTGTTCCAGTCCGGATTTAAGAGCTTCTTCAATAGTTTTCCCCGTAGCCTCAATAGTGATCATTTGCTTTCTCCTTTTTTAAGGCGACCCATAATAAGCTGTTGAGCCATTTGGAAAATGTTTGAAACAATCCAATAAATTACCAAGCCGCTGGGAAAGGTTAAGCTGATCCAGCCGATAAACAGAGGCATGGCAACCTGCATTACTTTCTGTTGCGTCGCCTGCGGCCCCTCTCCGGAAGGCTGCGCACCGGTCATCTGCTTTTGGATAAAGAAGGTCGATACCGCCGATAAGACGGGCAGTATATACGTTCCGTCAGCTTCTCCGAGGCTGGGAAGCCAAAGAAAGCTTTGATACGCCGGATCATAAGGATATGAGCGAAGAGCATAGAAAATGGCCACAAGAAAGGGCATTTGAATCAGGATAGGCAGACACCCGGATAAAGGATTGATGCCCGTTTCTCTGTAAAGCTTGCTCATTTCTTCCTGCAGTTTTTTTTGATTACCCTTATATTTTTTCTGTAATTCTTTAATCTTCGGCTGTAAAACCTGCATACCTTCCATTGAGCGAATTTGTTTCGCCGTCAACGGGCTGAGTATGAGCTTTATAATAACCGTAAGCATAATAATAGCGAGTCCGTAGCTCGGATACCCCAGTGATTGCGTCAAAGCATAGCAATAATCAAGGCAGGTCGACATAAACCCGCCCAGTCCATCCATAATCCCGCTGAAAAAGCCCAAAAACCTCAACTCCTCAAGTCATAATCATTACATACGACGGCCTTTATTTCATCCGTCGTCTTACGTTACGGTACCGGGTCATAGCCGCCCTTATGAAAAGGGTGACACTTCAAAATACGTTTAACCGATAAAGTGATTCCTTTTATTACACCGTACTTTTGCAAGGCTTCTACAGCGTAAGCGGAACAGGTAGGATAAAAACGGCACCGCGGCAAGCTTAACGGAGATATACACATTTGATACAGTCGGATAAAAAAAATAAAAATATGCCTCATAGCCTACTTCTTTCGCAACACTCCTGCTTGCTTGAAAAGTCGCATAATCGTACGTTCCGCATCGGCAAATCCGCCGTTTTTCAAACGGACTCTGCCGATCAGCACCAGATCATAGCCGTCACACAATTCCGTCCTATGCAGGCGATATACTTCTTTCATGAGACGACGACAATAATTTCGTTCCACGGCACAACCGATTTTTTTACCCGTTACGAATCCCATTCGCACGGGCCGTTCCGAAGAGCGACGCATAACATACAACACAACCGCCCTGTCGACAAAAGACTTGCCGTATCTGTATACGAGTTGATACTCGCGATTTTTACACAAACGATCTTCTTTTCTCAACTCATACATACATCAAATTCCTAAACAGCAGCACCGGATAAACAGAAAAATCCCGTACGGACTTTTCTGTTCATCGTTTGCAGTTATTAAGCGGAAAGCTTCTTTCTGCCTTTCATGCGGCGTTTTTTTAAAACCATACGACCGCCTTTTGTCTTCATTCTTTCACGGAATCCGTGTGTTCTCTTTCTCCATAAATTATTAGGCTGAAAAGTCTGTTTCAAGTGAAACACCTCCTTTTGTGCAGAATATAATTAGCCCACACTATAACAGTGTAATTATACTCAATGCGTTCACTGCTGTCAAACAAAAAACCGTTATATTCCGTTGTTTTAACAACGTATTTATATATTTACTGCCTATTCCATTTACACCTGTTTTAGTGTAAACTGTGGATATGTAAAAAAGACTTATTAACAGGTTATCAACAATTGTTGATAACTTTGTTTTTTTCATGAATTTCGCCAAGTATCTTTTTGTCCCGATTTTTTTCATCGAGTTATAAACATTACGCCTGTAAAGGTATTTTGTCTTAAAAAGAAAGGAATGTTATGGAAACGGTAGATATAACGAATTTATGGATAGAAATGTTGGATCGTCTGAAACAAACCTTACCAATACAAATCTACAATACATGGATCGAAACATCTCTCATTCCCTATTCTTTTGAAGATGACGTATTTACCCTTGATACAACAAATCATTTTATATGTTCTTTTATATCAAAAAAGTATACGAATCTGTTGGAAAATACGGCTTCTTCTGTCATTAACCGTCCCATCACGGTGCGTCTTATTCACAGTTCCGACAACCTTTCCGAAGAAAAATCTCCCAAGCCTGTCGTTTCCCATGACGATTCGGACAACACGTACTATCTGCCCGAACCGGATCATACACCTGTCGTTGACGCCGCTTCGTATAGATCCTCTCCTGACCCGGCGGATTCCTTAATACCGGCTGTTTCCGTTTCAATAACGCCTGCTTCCCGCTTTGCCAAAACGGGCGCTTACACCTTAAACAGCGCTTATACCTTTGATACCTTTGTCATCGGCAACAGCAATCGCCTCGCCCATGCGGCAGCTTTAGCCATTGCTGAAGCGCCGGCGAAAAAATATAATCCCTTCTTTATTTACGGCGGCAGCGGCCTCGGCAAAACTCACTTAATGCATGCCATCGGACACTATATATTAGAACATTTTCCTCATATGCGCCTTCGCTGTATTACAAGTGAAGATTTTGCAAACGAATTGATTCAATCCATCCAGGATAAAAGTTCCGAAAGCTTCCGTCAGCGTTATAGAAACATAGATATTCTCCTCGTCGATGATATTCAATTTCTGGAAAGCAAAGAACATACGCAAGAAGAATTTTTTCACACTTTCAACAAACTTTTAAAAGACCATAAACAAATGGTTTTTACGAGCGATCGCCCGCCGCAGGACATAAAGAAAATAGAGGATCGCCTCCGTTCCCGCTTTAAGGGCGGCACCGTCGTCAGTATAGAGCCTCCCGACTTGGAAACGCGAACGGCTATTCTTCGCAATCGCGCAAAAATGGAAAATATTCGGATTCAAAAGGAAGCTATTGACTACATTGCTTCCAATGTAAGCGAAAATATCCGCGAACTGGAAGGTGCTTTTATACGGGCACAAATGCAGGCTTCCGTAGAAAAATCACCTATTACGTTGGAACTGACACAGCGGGCGCTGAAAGAACTTGTTTCCGTAAAGAAAGAAAAAAAATATATTACCATCGACGAAATAACAAAAGTCGTCTGTACCTTCTATAAAGTAAAATACGAAGACCTGATGAGCAAGACAAAGACAAAAAATATTGCCTATCCGCGCCAAATAGCCATGTATTTATGCCGGGAACTGACGGACAATACATATCCTCATATCGGTACGGCTTTTAACGGCAGAGATCACACGACTGTCATGCACGCATGTACAAAAATATCAAATAATATAAAAAAAGATGAATCTTTTTTTCAGACAATAGAACAATTAAAGAATATGATCTTAAAGGTGGATAACTAAGAGAATAGGCTGTATACATACTGTTCTTACTTTTTTATCTTTTTCCATATTGTCAGTTTGTGGATATCCAAATTTCGAATACCCACAGTTTATACACATCTATAAATCAGGCCTCTTTAATGAAAATCTCACTTTTTCACAAATTCACAATGCCTATTACTATTATTACTACTTAATTGAATTCCCAACTAATTTTATCATCATCTATAAAGGAGAATTTCCAATGAAACTAAAATTTCAAAAATCCGATTTTAACCAAGGCTTACAGGCAGTACAAAAAGTAGCTCAAAACAAGAGCAATAATCTTTCCGGCGAAAACGGTCTTTTAATAAAAGCCATGAACAATGTTATTGAGTTTCAAGCCAATGATTATGATATGGGGATTAAAATAATCGTTCCCGGCTTTATTGAAGAGGAAGGAGAAGTATTTCTTTGGGATCCGTATCTCTTTGAGCTGGCAAGACGTCTTGACGGTGACGAAGTAATATTGACAAAAGGTGATTCCGATTCACAAATGACTATACAAGGCGGTAAACTGACGTATAAGTATATGACCATGAATGTAGAAGATTTCATGGAAGTGGAAGTAGTGGAACAAGGATATGCACAGTTTATTACAGACAGCATTACCTTAAAAGAACTAATCGACAACACATCATATGCATGCGCTACTGAAACGTCCCGTCCCGTTTTTACAGGTACTTTTATGGATGTTACGGATAAAACCTTCTCCATGGTCGCTACAGATACACATCGGCTGGCATTAAAGACGGTTCTTTTGGAACAACCCGTATCCGATACGGTTCAGGCCATTGTTCCCGGACGTCTGCTTGCAGAAGTGTCGCGTCAGCTGCCTGTAGATATTCCCGTTGCCGTAAAAGTTATGGTCGTTCGCAACTACCTGGCTGTTCAATTCGGAGATGTCTATATGAAAACGCGTCTTCTGGAAGGAACTTTTCCCGATTATAAACGCGTTATTCCGACGGAATTTCAAAACAGCATAAGTGTAAACAGAAATATATTTACACAAACTGTTGAACGCATTTCCATTGTTGCTAAAAATGCGCAATATAATGTTATTACTTTTGATATTAGAGACGGCCAAATAAAGATGACCAGTCAGGATCCGGATCATGGTGTCGTAGAAGATTCTGTGGACTGCGACTTGTTTGGTGAGGCTTTGAGCATTTCTTTCAACGGTAAATTTATTCTCGATTTATTGAAACACTGCCACAGTGACGAAATTATTCTTAAATGTAAAGAAAACAGTCCTATGCTGGTACAGGATAAAGGTGTGGACAACTGTGTCTTTGTCGTAACCCCTATGCGGACTCGGTAAGGAGTAACTATGAAAGATATTGGTATCAAAACGGAAAAAATACAATTGAATCAATTTTTTAAATGGGCCGCTCTTGTGGAAATGCAAAGAGAAAACGGCTTTATCCCGGTGACGTTGTTACTCTCAAGGGGAACGGCACATATCGTGTTGTCGGAGAGGTATAAATGATAATTACCCGTCTTCGCCTGCAGGGGTTTAGAAACTATGAACATGCCGATATAACCTTTCCGCCGGCCATCGTCGTACTTTACGGAAATAACGGAGAAGGGAAGACAAATTTACTTGAATCCTTATACACGGGCTGCATGGGCAGGTCCTATAGGGGTGCTGCCGATACGGATATGCTGCGGCAATGTGATGAGAAAGGCAGCGTTATCATTAATTTTTTCAGAAATAATGTGGAGCAGCAGGTCAAAATTATTTTATCCCGTTCCGAAAAGAAGAGCACGTATATTAACGAGACGAAGGTAAAGATTCGTGAGCTTTTCGGTACCTTGCAGGAAGTCCTGTTTTCACCGGATGATATTCAGCTCATTAAGGGAAATCCGTCCTTGCGGCGCCGTTTTATGGATATGGAAATAAGCCAGGTCAGTCCGTCTTATTATAAAACTCTCCTTCAGTATAACAGGGTTGTAACGCAACGGAACTTATTGCTTAAGAAAATGAAGTACGAAGGTTCTTTATCTCTGGAAGAATGGGATAGACAAATTGCTTTTTTTGCGGCGGAAATTGTAAAGAAACGATTGGAGTCATTACAAAAAATAAATTTTATGGCTCATGTCATTTATAAGAGGCTTACAGGAGGGAAAGACAGTCTTTCTTTGGCATATGTACAGCCTTATGAAAAAAAAGGAGAAGACTTTGATGATAAAATAAATCCTGATCGCTATTATCAGCTCTTACAGAATAATCTGAAAAACGACATTTATAGGGCGTCCACATCTATCGGGCCTCATCGGGACGATTTATTTTTCAATTCTTCCATAGGTTCGCTGAAACGATTCGGCTCACAAGGACAACAGCGGACGGCCGTCCTGGCCTTGAAAATGGCCGAACTGGAGTTTGTAAAATCCGAGCAGGGAGAATACCCGGTTCTCTTGTTGGACGATGTCATGAGCGAGCTCGATGAAGAGAGAAGAAATGCCTTGCTCGACTTCGTACATGCACGCATACAAACTTTTATTACAACCACCGACGCGTACCTTTTTCAAAATGAAAAAGAATGTTCCCTGTTTAAGGTCATGGACGGAACTTTGACTTATGAATAATAAAGAATCTCTGCAAAAAGCAGGTACCTTTGTACAGGATGTACTGAAAAAGAATAATCTCTTACAGCCTTATAATCTCTACACGTTAAAGATTAAATGGCCCTGTCTTATGGGAGAAAAAATAGGCCGGTATTCATATATAAAGGAGATCCGTGACGGCATTATTACCATAGGCGTTTTAAATTCCGTATGGCTTAGTCAGCTTTTTATGTATAAGCGGCAAATCGAAGAAAGGCTTAATTCCTACTTAGGCGAAGCTTATGTTAAGGATATACGTTTTGTCAGTATCGGAAAAAAGCCTGTTAGGCAAAAAGCGTTTCTGTATGAAAGGGAAGAAAATATATTCGTTAACCTGTCCGCGGTTGCTCTTGATAAAAAAACTGTTGATGCTGTGAAAGAGAAGATAAAGGATTTTCCTGAATCATTGAGGGAAAAATTGTTTAAACTGCATATAGCACGAGAGCGCAAAAAAATAATTTTAACGGGACACGGGTTTCGGCCGTGTCCCCGTTGCGGCAGATGGCTGAAAAAAACGGAAAAATGTTTATTTTGTCAGCTTGAGCGGGACCATGGAAAGAAAATAAAATTGACTGCCTTATTACAGGAAATGCCCTGGCTTACGTGGGAAGATATAATAAAAGAGTACGGTCGGGACGAATGGACGGAAGAAATATATAATGACGTGCGGCGGAATTATATTTACAGACTTATTGAAAAGGTATATCACCAAGCGGATACAGCGGAAGATGACCTTTTTTTGGCCGTCTTGATTACGCAGAAAAAACCGACGGATTTGACGGATTCTTTTATTATTAATATAGTCAATAAGTATAGGAGAAAGACATAATGTATCTTCATATAGGAGAAAATGAGGTCGTGCCGCTGGTTTCTTTAGTGGCTATGGTAAGACAGCATCCGACGCGGCTGTGCAAGGCTAATCCGCCTGAACACTATGATAAGCCTTTTATTCCCGTCGGCGGAACAGATGAGAAAAAAATAAGGTCTTACATTATAACGGAAGATTACATATACGGTTCGCCCATTACACTCGAAACACTCGTCAAACGGTATAAGGAATTATTTTCCCGGTGTAATCAAATACTGTGGGATAAAAGGAGCTGCAATAATTGGTAAGTTTGCAGTAATGATGTATAATAAATTGATTATGAAACAGGAGGCTCACAGGTTTATGACTGAAAAAAAGAAAGGTTCTTACGGAGCGGAGCAAATACAGGTTTTGGAAGGGTTGGAAGCCGTTCGCAAACGACCGGGCATGTATATTGGCAGTACATCCTTGAAGGGACTGCATCATCTCGTTTATGAAGTCGTCGACAACAGCATAGATGAAGCATTGGCAGGCTTTGCCACGCATATTGAAGTTACTGTTGAAGAAGATAACAGTATTACTGTCATCGACAACGGTCGCGGTATTCCCGTCGCCATGCATAAAATCGGTAAACCTGCCGTGGAAGTCGTCTTAACGGTCCTTCATGCCGGAGGCAAATTCGGCGGTGACGGCTATCCCATTTCCGGCGGCCTCCACGGTGTCGGTCTTTCCGTTGTCAACGCTCTTTCGGAATACACGGAAGTCGAAGTGAAACGGGACGGCTTTTTGTGGGACATTTCCTTTATCCGCGGTTTGACGAAAGAGCCGTTGAAAAAAATTCGGCCTCTTGAAGTAGGGGAAGAAACGGGCACGAAAGTATATTTTAAACCGGACAATGAAATTTTCCCCGATACCGCTTATGATTTTGACGTCTTGAAGATCAGACTTCGCGAATTGGCCTTTTTGAATAAGGGTCTCACCATTACCTTGAGAGATAAGCGAAATGATAAAAAAGAAATATATCATTATGAAGGCGGTTTAAAATCGTTTGTCGAGTTTTTAAACGAAAATCGTACGGCCGTACACGGGACGGTTATCAACCTGGAAGGCATTAAGAATGATGTTATCGTCGATATTGCCCTGCAGTATAATGACGGGTATAGTGAAAATATACTTACCTTTGTCAACAATATTTTTACCGAAGAAGGGGGAACTCATTTAAGCGGCTTCCGTTCGGGCCTGACCCGTACCATTAATGATTACGGCAGGTCGGCAGGCATTATTAAGGAAGGTGAGGAAAACCTTTCCGGTGAAGATGTGCGCGAAGGGTTAACAGCCATTATCAGCGTCAAGGTTCGGGAACCGCAGTTTGAAGGACAGACGAAGACAAAGCTGGGCAACAGTGAAGTAAAGGGTATTGTAGACAATATTATTTCCGACGGGTTAAAAGAATTCTTTGAAGAAAACCCGACAGAAGCGCGCAACATCGTCAACAAGAATATCAACGCCGCTCGTGCTCGGCAGGCTGCCCGCAAAGCCAGAGAATTGACGCGCCGCAAAAATGCGCTGGAAATCAGCAGCCTCCCGGGCAAGTTGGCGGATTGCTCCGAAAAGAATCCGGACATGACGGAAATTTATCTCGTAGAAGGCGATTCGGCCGGCGGATCGGCAAAACAAGGCCGCGACCGGAAATTTCAGGCTATTTTGCCCTTGCGCGGCAAGATTATAAATGTCGAAAAGGCCCGCCTTGACAAAATTTTGGCAAACGAAGAAATTCGCGCCATGATCACGGCCTTCGGTACGGGCATCGGCGAAGAATTCGATATTATGAAGCGCCGTTATGATAAAATCATTATCATGACCGATGCGGATGTCGACGGTGCACATATTCGCACACTCTTATTGACCTTCTTCTACCGTTTCATGAAACCGCTTATTACGGAAGGGCATGTGTACATTGCCCAGCCGCCGCTTTATCAGGTGCGCAAGGGCCGTTCCGTCTGGTATTTGTACACGGATGAAGAGTTGAAGAACAAGTTTATCGAAATCGGTACGGACAACGCTGTTGTACAACGTTATAAAGGTCTTGGCGAAATGAATCCGGAACAGCTTTGGGAAACGACGATGGATCCCCAGTTCCGAACGATGCTTAAAGTAGAGTTGGAAGATGCCGTTGAAGCGGATCGAATCTTTTCCGTCCTTATGGGTGACAAGGTGGAACCGCGCCGTAAATTCATTCAGGAAAATGCCAAGAAAGTACGCAATCTCGACTTATAGTCGTAAGGAGTGGTACTATGCCAGCATTAGCTGAACGCACGAAAATTTTTAAAGATCCCGTCATTGCTCATATGTCGGTTCTTTCCGATAAATACGGTGCCGTTAATTTGTCCGCCGGTTTTCCCGATTTCCCGCCGCCCCGGCAAATTACGGAACGCCTGAAAACAGTTGCCGACAAGGGACCTCATCAATACAGTCTGGATGCAGGCGCAGAAAATTTCAGACAGGCTTTGGCGGAATACCGTTTTAAATTTACAGGCCGCAAGCCGGATATAGATAAGGAAATCATTGCTACCTGCGGCGGAACGGAAGCCCTTTTTTCAGCTATTTTTACCATTATTAACCCGGGCGACGGAGTCATTATCTTTTCACCCTATTACGACGCTTATGAGACGGATGTTCTTCTGGCCGGCGGTGAACCCGTCTTCGTTTCCCTCCGCGGCGACGAGTTTACCTTTGATCCGGACGAATTGGAAGAGGCCTTTAAGCAAAGGCCCAAGGCCGTCCTTCTCTGCGATCCGTCCAACCCGTGCGGTAAAGTATTTTCCCTCGAAGAGTTGTCGTATATTGCCGAACTGATGCGTAAATACGATACCTTCGCCATTGTGGACGAGGTGTATGCCCATATTATTTATAAGCCCTTTACGTACACGTATTTTTCCGAATTGCCCGGTATGCATGAGCGCACCGTTTGCGTCGGGTCCCTGTCCAAGACTTTTTCCATTACAGGCTGGCGTGTCGGCTATATTATAGGTGCGGCACATATTGTGGGAGAAATAAAAAAACTTCATGCTTATTTGACCGTCAGCACGGCAAGCCCTTTGCAGGAAGCGGCCGTTGCAGGACTTCGCTTTGATCGTCAGTACTACGAAGAGCTGACGGAGCTTTATGCGAAAAAAAGAGACATTCTCATGGGCGGTCTTGATGATCTCCGTATTGCTCATACCATTCCGCAGGGTGCCTTTTACCTTCTTCTTGACATTTCCGAATACGGGTATACAAGTGATAAGGTTTTTTGCGAGGATCTTGTTTGCAAAGTGGGTGTCGGTGCCGTTCCGGGCTCCGTATTTTTTGCCGAAGACGTGCAAAAATATATTCGCCTTCACTTTGCCGTCAATGATGAAACGCTGTATAATGCCCTGAACCGGCTGGAGTCAATGAGAGAAAAAATGACACGGACGTAATTTCAATAAGGAGAAGTGATTATTCTTGGATGTTTCCTTAGCGAAGCAGTTTCTCGTAATTTTGCTGCTCACCGTAGGCAACGGTATTTTTTCCATGCTTGAAATGTCTATCGTCAGCAGTCATCAATCCCGTTTGGAAGCGATGGCCGAAGAGGGAAACAAGTCTGCTGCCGTCGTCTTGAAACTGCGCGAGAATCCGAATAAAATGTTTTCCACCGTCCAATTCGGTATGACGCTGGTCAGCTTGCTGACCGGTGTTTACGGCGGTACGGAAATGGCCGGCCCTATGTCCGAATATGTGGCCCTCATTCCGGAACTCAAGCCGTATGCGTACACCGTCAGTTTGACAGCCATTGTAGTCGCCATTACGTATTTGACGCTCGTTCTCGGCGAGTTGGTTCCCAAGCGCATTGCGATCGACAGCCCGGAGAAAATCGCCTGCTTTCTGGCCGGCCCTATGCTTCTCTTTTCCAAGCTCTGTACGCCCCTTGTCGGGATTCTTTCCGCGTCGACGGCTTTCGTAACCAAACTCATCGGCGCCAATAACCCCGAAGTTCAGCCCGTTACGGCCGATGAAATTCGGCTTCTTTTGGAGCAGGGCGCCGAATTGGGTGCCTTCGGCAAGGAAGAACCGAAGCTGGTGGAGCGCGTGTTTCGTCTTTCCGATATGGATGCCGGTGATATTATGACGAACCGCACGCAAATAGACTGGATTGATTTGGAAGACGACGAAAGTCGTATCATGAAGGCTCTCGTTTCTTTTCATCACGTCAATATTCCCGTCTGCCGCGGTTCCATTGACGAATTCGTCGGTATTGTATCCCTCAACAAGGTATTCACGCAGTATTATAAGGCCGTAACCTCGGGCCGCCATGTTTCCATTCGCTCACTCCTGGAACATTCCTGTCGTCGTCCCGAATACATTCCCGAATCCATGGACATTATGAAAGTAGTCCATATCTTTCAGGAAAAAGGCATACATGAGGCCGCTGTCCTTGATGAGTACGGCAATTTAAGCGGGATCCTGTCGGTACATGATATTTTGGAAAAATTGGTCGGTATCATGCCTGTCGGTGAAGAAGAAAAGGCGGAGGAAGCTAATAAAATCGTACAGCGCGGCCTGAATGAATGGCTTGTAGACGGTCTCGTGTCCATAGAAGAATTTAAGGATTTCTTTCAGATTGACGACGATTTGCCGGAAGAAGATGAAGACCTCTATAAGACTCTCGGCGGTCTTGTAACCTACGGTGTCGGTCGTATTCCGCGAGAGCTGGATATCTATAAGTGGAAAAATTTTACCTTTGAAGTCATCGATATGGATAATCTCCGTGTCGATAAAATCCTTATAAAAAGAGGAGAAGAAAAAGAGACGCAAGAAGAGTGAAAACCCGGTACGGATTCAACCTGTACCGGGTTTTACATATCCTTATTCATCTTTTACGGAACGGAGGAAGAGAGTTTCCAAGCATTTCCTCGGATCCTTGTGGTCGTGCGTTATGTCATAGACAGTACGGCTGATGGGAAGCTCAACGCCGTATTTTCGGGAAAGCGCAATAAGGGCTTCGGCCGTATAAACGCCTTCGGCCAGCTTGGAGAACGGTGCATGCGTAATGAAATTTTCGCCGAAACGGCGGTTATTGCTGTATGCCGAGAAGAGCGTCGCTTCGTAATCGCCCAAATGAGAGAGGCCATAGACCGTCATCTTACAGCCGCCCATGGCTTCGATAAGGCGGGACAGCTCGCTGGTTCCCCGTGCCATGAGTGCCCCTTTCAGGCTGCCGTAGCCGAGGCCGTCAAGCATGCCTGCAGCAATACCCATAACATTTTTTGCGGCCGCGCCGATTTCCGTGCCCAAGAGGTCACGGCCGTAGTAGAAACGGATGAGCGGGCTCGTCAATTGCTTTACGAGTAACCTCGTCAGTTCTATGTTATCCGACGCTATGACCATACAGTTGGGCAGACCCCGAATAAAATCCTGCACGTGGCCCGGTCCGACCCAGACGGCGAGAGGAACGTCACTGCCGAGCTCTTCCCGTCCTACGGCGGTCAGTGTTTGGCCTGTGCCTATTTCGAGCCCTTTCATGCAGAGGAGAAGGGGCTTTTTTCTTATGGCTTTATAACTGTTCAGTTGCCTTGCCAGACTGCGAAATTCCTGAGCCTTAATGGAAATGACGCACATATCTGCCGTTTTTACGGCCCGAGCCAGGTCGCTTGTGAGCGTAACTTCAGGCGGCAGCGTCAGGTAATCGTTTTGCCGTGTTTTTTTGAGGCGTTTTAAATTAGCCGACGACTCACGACCCCACAAGGTGACGACATGACCGATATGATTGGCGTACCAGCTGTGAAAACTCCCCCAGCGGCCGCAGCCTAAAACGGAAATATTCATATCCTTTAATTCCTCTCATCCAACATATAGTAGTTTTATTATAACATAAGGGGCAGGCCCGCAAAAAAACGCCCGATGAAAGGGCGTTTTCAGTGATCCTGTACTTATAACGCGGCAATAACGGCCTGTGCGTATTCTTCCGTTTTGGCACTGCCGCCGAGATCGGGCGTAAGTGTTATTCCCGCCGCAAGGACAGTATCGACGGCACGGCGAATATTGCCGGCAATCGTTTTTTCGCCTATATATTCGAGGAGCATACATGCCGACCAAAGGAGAGCCGTCGGATTGGCAATGTGTTTGCCGGCAATGTCCGGGGCACTGCCGTGGACTGCTTCAAACATGGCATAGTTTTCGCCTATATTCATGGAAGGCAAGAGACCGAGGCCGCCGATGAGGCCGCTCGTCAAATCGGAAATAATATCGCCGTACAGATTGGGTGTGACGATGATATCGAATGTTTCCGGCCGCATTACGAGCTGCATGCATACATTGTCGACGATTTTGTCGTCGCTCTTAATGTCCGGAAACTCCGCTGCGATTTCCTTGAAAACAGATAGGAAAAGACCGTCGCTCAACTTCAAAATATTCGCCTTATGGACGCACGTCACCTTGTGCCGCTTCCGCTCCCTTGCGTAACGGAAAGCGTCGCGAATAATCTTTTCGCTTGCCTTGCGCGTAATAATTTTGGTTGCGTGTACCGTGTCCGCGTCGATTTGCTCCTCTATCCCGACATAGAGATCTTCCGTGTTTTCGCGGAAGGTTACGATGTCGACGTTCGGGAAAGGCGTCGGCACGGCACTGTTCGATTTTGCCGGTCTGATATTGGCGTATAAGTTGTATGTATTGCGCAGCGTCACGTTGAGCGAGCGAAAGCCTTTGCCGACAGGTGTCGTAACGGGCGATTTTAAGAGAATATGAGTTTTTTCAAAGGACGAGAAGGCCCTGTCCGGAATGAGGGCGCCATGTTGTTCATATTCGGCCGCGCCGACATTGAAGAACTCATAGTCCAGCGGTGCCTTGGCGGCCTGCAAAACGGAGATAACCGCCTCCGTAATTTCCGGGCCGATACCGTCTCCTTTGAATACCGTGATCGTTTTCATCCTTACCTGTCCTCTCTGCGTATATACGAGACCAGATCACCGACATATTTCGTTGCCGGACGCATGATTCGCCCGTCGTACAGTTTGTTTTCAATATTGTGGGCCAGCCAACCGACGAGACGGCTGACGACGAAGAGGGGCGTATACAAATCGCGGGGAATGCCGAGCATATGATAACAAAATCCGCTGTAATAGTCGACATTGCTGCAAATATCCATGCCCGTATCTTTGCCGATTTCCTCTTTCGCAATGCATTCAAAGCGGCGATAGAAGTCAAAGTCCTTCGCAAGGCCCTTCTTGGTAGCCACTTCACCGCAGTATTCACGCATGATTTCGGCGCGCGGATCCGACAGTGTATAGACGGCGTGGCCGAAGCCGTAGACGAGGCCGTTCGATTCGGGGAAGGATTTATTGAGGATGCGCTTGATTGTTTCCCGGATTTGTTTGTCCGTCGCGTCCAGACCGATGGCGGCAATAATCCGTTCCATCATTTGCGACGTTCGCACGTTGGCCCCGCCGTGTCGTGCCCCTTTCAGAGCGCCGATGGAGCTGGCCATGGTCGAGTAAATGTCCGTATCCGTCGACGCGACGACGACATTTGTAAAGGTTGAATTTGTACCGCCGCCGTGATCGGCGTGGAGGAAGAGGAGTAAATCGAGAAGGTGTGCTTCCGCTTCCGTAAAGGAACTGTCCGGCCGCAACATGGAAAGAATGTTTTCCGCCGTCGAGTAATCTTTGCGCGGATAGTGTATAATCAAGCTGTGTCTATTATAGTAGTGTACTTTAGACATATAAGCATAGCAGGCGATGGACGGGAGCTTGCCCATAATGTTCAGGCCCTTGCGCAGCGTTTGGTAGACGTCCGTGTTGTCCGGGTCCTCGTCGTAGTTATAGAGCGTCAGTAAAGCGTGCTGCAGCTTGTTCATCAGGTTTTTTCCGGGCATACGGAGCAGGTTCATTTCTAAAAAATCGTCGGGCAGCTCATACGACTCCTGAATGATTTTACAAAAATCATCCAGTTCTCTCCGGTTCGGCAGGTAGCCGAAGAGGAGGAGGAAACAGGCTTCCTCGTAGAGATAACCCGTATAGGCGTCGTTTTTGACGAGATCGAGGATATCGATGCCCCTGTAGTACAGGGTGCCGTCACAGTTGACCTTAACGCCCTCCGCATCGCGACGATAGCCGACGACATCGGCAATGCGCGTCAGTCCGACGAGTACGCCCGTGTGGTCCTCGTTCCGCAGACCGCGTTTTACGCCGTGCTTTACATACAAGTCTCTGGGTATTTGCGTGTAGTTTTGTGATTTGCCGTAAAATTGGGCTAATTGAATATTTCGGTCCATGCCGAAGACTCCTTTTTTATAAATATTTTTCACTAATTATAAATATACAACCGGAAAAAGATTGGAAAACCGTGCTGTTATATATGAGCTATTATAGCATAAAAATAGTATCTGTAAAAAGAATGCCTCATTGTAAAATATATGGCCGCATGTTTTTTGTGTAGCCCTGAATATGGTATAATATAACTCATATTCTCAGTAAATTTTACAATGTAAAAACGAATTGCGCAATTACTAAAATAAAGTATGACCAACACGCCCGTGAAGGAGGAAGTGCTATGATTAAATTGTATGACGGCGGCGCCTATGTCATCAACGGTTCGCGTATTGTGCCCGAACTGGAAATGACTGCGGAACGGGCCCCGGCCGGCACGGATATAGAGAAGGATGAAGCCCGTAAGGGAACCATTGCTCATGCTATTTTGATGGGCCACAATACGTCCGACTCGACAGAACGGCTGAAAATAAAATTTGATGCTATGGCCTCACACGATATTACCTTTGTCGGCATCATCCAGACGGCCCGTGCGTCCGGCATGGAGCGCTTTCCTCTGCCCTATGTCCTCACAAACTGTCATAACTCCCTCTGTGCCGTAGGCGGCACGATTAACGAGGACGACCACGTCTTCGGTCTTTCGGCGGCCAAGAAATATGGCGGCATCTTTGTCCCGCCCCACCTTGCCGTCATTCACCAGTTCATGCGGGAGAAGTTCGCCGCCTGCGGTAAAATGATCCTCGGCTCCGACAGCCATACGCGCTATGGTGCTCTCGGCACGATGGCTATGGGTGAAGGCGGCGGTGAGTTGGTCAAACAGCTCCTCTGCGACACGTACGACATTTCCTATCCCGGAGTCGTCGGCGTCTACCTCGACGGCGAGCCCAATCCTGCCGTCGGTCCTCACGATATAGCTATCGCCCTCGTCGGCGCCGTCTTTAAGAACGGCTATGTCAAAAACAAGGTCATGGAATTTATCGGTCCCGGCGTAGCGGCCATGTCTACGGATTTTCGCAACGGCGTCGACGTCATGACGACGGAAACGACCTGTCTCTCGTCGGTCTGGCGTACGGATGCCGACACGAAGGCCTACTTGGAGCTTCACGGCCGCGGCGACGAGTATCGCGAGCTGAACCCTGCGGATCTTGCTTATTATGACGGCATGATTTATGTTGACTTGAGCAGGATTAAACCTATGATCGCCATGCCCATGCATCCGAGCAATGCTTTCACCGTTGACGAGTTGAACGCTGATACGGCCGATATTTTGCATGATATAGAAGAAAATATAAAAAGGCGTTTTGATGACAAAGTAGTACATATCAGCCTGAGCGATAAGGTTAAGAACGGCAGGCTGCACGTGCAACAGGGCGTCATTGCCGGTTGTGCCGGCGGTAACTATACGAATATCATGGCTGCCGCTCACGTTCTCAAGCATGCAGGCCTTACGAATGACGTCTTTACACTCGACCTCTACCCGTCATCTCAGCCGGTCTGCCTTGACCTGCTTCGTAAGGGTACCGTTGCGGATCTTGTCGCAGCCGGGGCCGTCATGAAGACTGCCTTCTGCGGCCCCTGTTTCGGTGCCGGCGATACGCCGGCGAACAACGCCATCAGCATTCGTCACACGACGCGCAACTTTCCGAACAGAGAAGGCAGTAAACCCGGCAGCGGACAGTTTTCCGCCGTTGCCCTCATGGATGCCCGCTCCATCGCCGCAACAGCCGCAAACGGCGGTGTTTTGACGTCGGCAGAAGGCTATTTCGATGATTATAAGGAGCCCGTATACGATTACGACGATTCGCCCTATGCCAATCGCGTTTACTACGGGTATAATAAGGGAGACGACCGAATACCCCTCGTTTACGGCCCGAATATTAAAGACTGGCCGGAACAGGAAGTCCTGGCCGACTCGATTTTACTTAAAGTATGTTCCAAAATTTTAGACCCCGTCACAACGACGGATGAGCTCATTCCCTCGGGAGAAACGTCATCGTACCGCTCCAACCCGCTTGCCTTGGCGGAATTTACCCTTTCCCGCCGCGATCCGGACTACGTCGGCCGCGCCAAGGCCGTTCGTGAGTTGGAAGATAAGCGCAGAGCCGGTGATCTGGATGATGAACTGGCGGCTGTCTATGATATCCTGGAAAAGAAAGTCGGCAGGCTTGACCGCGCAACCGTTGAAGTGGGCAGCATGATTTACTGTATCAAGCCCGGCGACGGCTCGGCGCGGGAGCAGGCTGCCAGCTGTCAGCGCGTACTCGGCGGCTTGGCCAATATTTGCAGGGAATACGCCACCAAACGGTACCGCTCTAACGTCATCAACTGGGGTATGTTACCCTTCCAAATGAAAGAGGACGCGAACTTTTCCGTAGGCGATTACATTTACGTACCTCATGTGCGTTCAATTCTGAACGGCAATACGGACGATATTGCGGCTTATGTTGTAAGCGGCGGTGACGTGTCGAAAATTTCACTCTATATTACGGCTCTCACTGCCGAAGAGCGGCAGATTATTCAGGCCGGCTGCCTGATTAACTTTAATCGCAGCCGATAAATGAGATTTTCATGCCGTGGAGGGGGAAAAGTATGAAATTCGTAAAAATGCACGGTCTCGGCAATGATTTCGTATTCATTGAAGAGAAGAATAATAAAGACAAGAACTATGCCGACGCAGCGCGGCGTCTCTGCGACCGCCATACGGGTGTCGGCGCCGACGGCCTCATCGTCGTTGACGACAGTGACGTGGCCGATGTGGCCATGCGTATTATCAATGCCGACGGCAGCGAGGCGGAAATGTGCGGCAACGGCATTCGGTGCTTTGCCAAGTACGTCTACGATACGGGGATCATGCAAACGGATACGTTTACCGTAGAGACGGGTGCCGGCATTATGCGGCCGAAAATCGCCGCGCTCACGGACGGCAAGGCCGAGCTCATCACGATTAATATGGGCAGGCCCGTTCTTGAGCGCAATGCTATCCCCATGACGGGAAAAGACGGGACCGTCATTAATGAAACTCTCGTCGTAGACGGCAAGACCTATAAGATTACCGCCCTTCTTCTCGGCGTGCCCCATACGGTAACGTACGTCGGCGATCTTGCGTCCGTAGACGTGACCGGTCTGGGTCCGCTTTTCGAGCATCATCCGGACTTTCCCAAGAAAACGAACGTCAACTTTACACAGGTCATAGACGATAAGACTGTTGCCGTACGTACGTGGGAACGCGGTGCCGGCGCAACTCTGGCCTGCGGCACGGGCTCGTGCTCGGCAGCGGTGGCGTCCTACCTGAACGGCTATACGGGCCGCAGCGTTGACGTGTGCCTCGCCTTGGGTACCTTGCACATCGATTACGATGAAAACGACGGCAGCGTCTACATGACGGGGCCGGCTTCCGTATCCTTTACCGGCGAAATAGAGGGTTGACATGATACGTCATGACAAACTGTACAGGGCGACGTTCGTCGAGCGGCCGAACCGATTTATCGTGCGTGCCGACCTGGACGGAGCAATCGTCACCTGCCATATGCCCAACCCGGGCCGCCTGTGGGAGCTCCTCTTTCCGGGGACGTCTCTTATGCTGCGCAAGGCGCCGGCCGATTCGGGCCGAAAGACATCTTATGACGTTATCGGCGTCTTTCGCGACGACGTGCCCGTCCTCATGGACACGCAGTACAATAACGACGTGGCATCCGCGCTCATTGCGCGCAAGCTCATTCCGGGCTGGGAATCGTGGTCCGTTCTGCGCCGGGAGGTGGCCGTTGAAGGAAGCCGCTTCGATTTGCTCCTGCACAGAGACGATGAGCTCTTCTTCGTTGAAGTGAAGTCGTGTACACTCTTCGGCAGGACGGGTGCCATGTTTCCCGATGCCGTCACGGAACGGGGGGAAAAGCACTTGCTTCACCTTGCCGCCTTGCAGGAACGGGGGTATCGGACGGGACTCCTCTTTCTCGTTCAGTGGGATCGGGCGGACTGGTTTCTGCCGGACTACCACACGGATCCGGCTTTTGCCGACACCTTTGCGGCCGTACAGGACAAGCTTGACTGGAAGGCTTTTTCCGTTGCCTGGGACGAAGAATTTTCCTTGCCTCGGCCGGGGCGGGAGCTTATCTATCCCGGCCATATTCTCAAGCGGGAAAATCACGACGGCGGCGACTACATGGCCGTCCTGCATGTGAAGCGGGAAACGGCTTGTGAAGTCGGTTCCTTGGGACGTCTGATCTTTTTGCCCGGCTACTACGTGTACGTCGGATCGGCAAAAAAGAATTTGGCTGCCCGACTGGCGCGGCACAGCCGCGTGCGCAAAAAGATGCACTGGCATCTCGATTACTTGCGCCGAATTGCCGACATTACGGCGACTGTTCCCGTCCGCACGGCTGATGATTTGGAGCATGACTTGGCGCGGCGCTTGGAGAAAATCGCCGTCTCGTCGGTGGAGCGCTTCGGCTGCACCGACTGCGGCTGCGCGTCGCACCTTTTTTATTTTCACGAAAATCCCGTTCACTACCGGCCATTTATGAATGTTGTTGAAGACTTTCGCATTAATCGGCTGCAACAGTTTATATAACAGCTTTCGGGAAGGAGAACAGACATGGATAGAACGGCAGCTTTAAGCCTTTTACAGAAGTATAATCAAGAACCTTTTCACATTCTGCATGCACTCACGGTGGAAGGCGTCATGAAGTGGTACGCCTGCGAACTCGGTTACGGCGGCGATGCCGACTGGTGGGGCCTCGTCGGTCTTTTGCATGACGTGGATTTTGAAAAATACCCGGAAGAACATTGCAAAAAGGCGCCGGCTCTCCTGGCGGAAGTCGACGCATCGCCCGGGTTTGTCCATGCCGTTTGTTGTCACGGTTACGGTATTTGCGTTGACATCGAACCGGAGCACTTGATGGAAAAAATCCTTTTTGCCGCCGACGAACTGACGGGCCTTATCGGCGCGGCCGCGAAGATGCGTCCCTCGCAGAGCACGCAGGACATGGAAGTGAAAAGCTTGAAGAAAAAATTTAAAGATAAAAAATTTGCCGCCGGCTGCTCCCGTGACATTATTACGCAAGGAGCGCAGCGCCTCGGCTGGGATTTGACGGAGCTTATGGAAAAGACCATTCTCGCCATGCGCGCCTGCGAAGACGACGTGCGCAA
This sequence comes from Megasphaera coli, assembly GCF_900095855.1. Classification (GTDB taxonomy): domain Bacteria; phylum Bacillota; class Negativicutes; order Veillonellales; family Megasphaeraceae; genus Megasphaera; species Megasphaera massiliensis_A. Next base: position 1,374,031 of record NZ_FMIY01000002.1, read on the forward strand.
AGAATATACGGCCCTTACGGGAGCGGAAGCGTAACTGTTATTTGAAGGAAAAGTCATATGGAAGAAATTTCTCTCTTTACAACAAATGCGGTGCAGCAGCCCTTGGCGGCGCGTTTGCGGCCGCAGACTCTGGACGACTTTATCGGCCAACGTCACTTGCTCGGCGAAGGAAAAATTCTGCGGCGCCTTATCGAAAACGACACGATTGCGTCCATGATCTTTTGGGGGCCGCCCGGCGTCGGCAAGACGACGTTGGCCCGGATTATCGCGCAGCGCACGAAGGCGGCGTTCATCGACTTTTCCGCTGTCACCGGCGGCATTAAGGAAATTCGTCAGGTTATGCGGCAGGCCGATGAAAACCTGCGCTTCGGCGACAGGACGATTCTCTTCGTCGACGAAATTCATCGTTTCAATAAGGCACAGCAGGATGCTTTTCTTCCCTTCGTGGAAAAAGGCAGTATCACGCTCATCGGTGCGACGACGGAAAACCCTTCCTTTGAAATAAACGGCGCGCTTCTCTCGCGCTGTAAGGTCTTTGTTTTGCAAGCCCTGTCTGCAGACGACCTCGTCGTACTCCTGCGCCGCGCTTTGCAGGAGCCGGCAGGCTTCGGCATGCGGGAAATTAACATTGCGGACGACCTGCTCGGGGTGATTGCGGGCTTTGCCGACGGCGATGCCCGTGCGGCGCTGTCAACTTTGGAAATGGCCGTCCTCAACGGTGAACTCGAGGGCGATACGCTGAAGGTGACTGAAGAATCGTTGGAGCAGTGCATTTCCAAGAAATTCCTCTTGTACGATAAAAAGGGGGAAGAGCATTACAATCTTATTTCGGCCCTGCACAAGTCCATGCGTAATTCCGACCCGGATGCAGCCATTTACTGGCTGGCCCGCATGCTTGAGGCCGGTGAAGATCCGCTTTACGTGGCTCGCCGCGTTGTCCGCTTTGCCGCCGAGGACGTGGGTCTTGCGGATCCGCGTGCCTTGGAATTGGCCGTTGCGGCATATCAGTCCTGTCATTTTCTCGGCATGCCCGAATGCAACGTTCACTTGACGGAAATTGTCGTGTATCTTTCGTTGGCGCCCAAGTCGAATGCTATGGAAACGGCCTATTTGGCGGCGCGTAAAGATGCGCTTGAGCAGATTGCCGAACCCGTACCGCTGCAGATTCGCAATGCGCCGACAAAACTGATGAAAGACTTGAATTACGGTAAAGACTATGAATATGCTCACGATAACCCGGCCGGTCTGACAACCATGCAGTGCCTGCCCGATTCCCTGGCCGGAAAAGCATATTACGTGCCGACCGGACGAGGCCTGGAAGAGCGGTATAAGGACCGTTTGGAAGAAATTAAGGCATGGAAGAAGGCGCACGGAGCGAAGAAGTAATGAAGCGGAAAACACTCTTCGGCAAAGATTATACGGACAAAGAATATATAAAAGTTTTCTTTTATCTTCTCATCGGCGGTTCGGCAGCCGTTTTGGAATGGATTTTATTTTATTTCCTTTACCGTGCTTACGGAGCTCTGCTTCAGGATGTCGGCCCTACGGAGCCCATTTTGGCGGCAACGGCTACGGCTTTTTCCATCTCGACGGTCTATCACTATGTATTGGGCAACATCTTCGTCTTTGAAAGCGGTCGGCGCTACGGCAGGCGGGCCGAAATATCCCTCGTCTTTCTCGTCAGCGGCATGGGGCTTTTGTGGAATCTCCTCCTCATGTGGCTCTTTACCTCGCAGCAGGTATTTGCTTTGGCGCCGGTGCCGGCCAAAATGTTGGCAAGCGCCGTCGTGACCGTGTGGAACTATTTATCCCGTAAAAAGTGGATTTTTTAAGCGTTATAAGACGGAACCGTAAGATTGGCATGCAAGCACAAGGCCCCACGGCAAGATAACTCTCGCCGTGGGGCCTTGTTTCTCTAACAGAGTATGTTTGCAATGTTTATTCCGTTTGTTTATCCTTCGGCCGGAATATGGGAACCGTACACATCGCGATAGTCATTATTTTCCTTATCGTCGTCATTGTTGACACGTACGCGCTCTACCTTGCTTCTGTCATTGTCTTTTCCGGAAATACGGTCTACACGGATTCGGTCTGCGCGAATCCGGCGCAATTCCGGTTCGAACTCATTCATTGCCTTGTCCATCGTGTCGTCAACAGGAGCTCCGTTCTTCAATGCCCTGTAAAGGAGCGTCGCAAATTCATACCGTGTCATAGAACGGTCGCCTCCGAAGGTACCGTCAGGATACCCTTGGATAAGGCCGTTGCCGGCAAGGACGCGAATATACTCATAAGCCCAATGGTTTTCCGGCACATCGGGAAAATCCTTGGTCTTGCTTGTATCCAACAGGCCGAGGACGGCATTCAGCCGATCGTTCATATCCTCTATCTGTTTGCGAAGCTCTTTGTTGTCGGCCTTCAGATCGACAATTTCCTTGGCCATAGCCACCTTGGAGGTGGATACATGATTGCCCTGACCCAGCTTCAGGCTGATACCGGCGTTGACCATGTTTTCACCGCCGCCGAAGCTGCCGCCGACGGACAGCATCGTGTCTTCATTGGGACGGTAGAAAGCGCCTACCGACACGGCGTTGGCGCCGCGGTAATTGCCGTAACCCGCTGCAAAATCCCACTTGTCGTCCGGATCGAAATCCAGCGGATGGAGAGCCGCCAATGCCGCCGCTCCCGCGCCGACGCGGTCAAGACGGTTGTCCAGCTTGTTCACTTTGCCGCTGATATTCGTCACATTGTTCGTGATGTTCTGTACGTCATTCTTTACGGCGTGGAGCTGGCTGCCGTTTACGGCATCCGTCGAAGTGCTGCTGACTTCTCCGGCCGCCACACTCGTGATCTTCTTGCCGCCCGCATCGATTCCTGTCGTCGTCATGGACGGGCCGCCGGCGATCGTCACGCCCGTATTGCTGACCTTCGTATTGCCGGTCTTGACGCTGCCGTCACTGCCCAGGTCGATGTTCTTGGCAAGCTTCAGGTTCAGCTTGCCGTCCTTGGCAATAACGCCGATATTGTTCGCCGAAGCCGTATCCGCTTCACTGACACCGCCGGTGATATTGAGCGTTTCGCCCGAATTCTTGGTGACGGGACTGCCCGAATCTCCCGCAAAGGTCAGATTACCGCTTCCGCCGGCACCTACGAGACCGCTTACGTCAACTTCATAATTCTTGGACGGATCATTCTGCGTGAATTTGAGCTTCTTCGTTGCCGCATCATACGTGCCGCCTGTCGTATACGTGTCCTTGGAATTAACCGTATAGACTGTATGGTTATCGGGGCCGGCAGTCGTCTTATCGACAGTCACATTATCTCCGCCTTTTACTTCCATATTCGCGGCCGTCGTCGCCGTTGACTGAACCTGCTTCAGCTGCGCCACATTGACGGCGTCCGTATCCTGCGCACCTGCCGCCACGCCCGTAATCTGACGGGTCACATTGTTTGCCGCATCACCGACGGAAACGGCCGCCTGTGTGGCCTTCCATGTCGCAGACGCGTCGGACGAAGCCCCGCCGGTCTTGGGATCATAGCCTGCGGCACCGGCTGCGGTAGAAGCTATGGAGCCGAAGCCGAGAGCTACACCGCCGGCCGCGGTCACATTGGCATTATGGCCGATGGCTACGGCGTTTGCCACGCTCGTCGTAATGGTGCTGTCTCCGGAGCCCAGAACGATGCTGTTGTCGGCGTGGTTTGAAAGTTTCCGCTTGTTGCCCATCACGAGAGCATCATCCGTGTCTTCCACCGTGTTTTCGGAGCCGATGACGGATACATGATTGACATTAGTCGCCGTATTTTTATAACCGTCGATCATATTGTACTTGCTGACAGCCCCGCTGGTCCCTTTCAGAACGTTGCCCACGCCGATGATCTGGGAAGCTTGCGTCCAGTCGGCCGTATTGCCGCCGCCCATAGCCAATGTTGAACCGCCGCCGTCAGAATTCTTCACGGCAGTGCGGAGCTTGTCGGCCAGATCTTTTGCCGAAGAACCGCCGTCAGACGGCGCGGAAATATTGGTAATGGAGTTGGTAATCTCATTGCCGGCGCCGAAAATCAGGGAACCGTTGGAGTTGAATGTCCGGTTCGCCGTGCCGACGATGCTGTTGGCAACACCAGAATAGCTGTTTGAAGACGTTGCAGATTCAACACTGTTCAAGGATCCCATGACCGTCGCGCCGAAGTTCTGCCCTGCATAGAAAGACCAGTTGCTGCCGTTATATTTTCCGGAAATGATGGAGTACGCACCGTTCACTGTCGAGAAAGCCCCCTGATTATAGCTGTTCGTTCCCAACGTTGTTGCGTTGACATTGATACCGGTCGCTCTTGTATTGGCGCTATCAATATCTACATCTCCCATCTTACCTTTGTAGTTGTGAGTCCCTACCATCAAACTGCCTGTACGGGCAAAGGTATTTTCACCGATGGCAATACCGCCGGCTTCCTTCGACGGATCAGCCGGAATGGCAGGATAGCCGCTGAAGGTCGTCTGCCCGAGAGCAAACAGCTTTTCCTGATTGCCGGCCATATTTTCCACGCGGGCATTCTGCCCGATAGCGATGCTGCCGCCCTGATCAACGTAGTTGTCGATATAAGACTTATTGCCGATAGCAATGTCACCGCTGCCACGGTGACCGTTGCTGTCCTTGATCAGTGCTTCCGTACCGATGGCCACGCTGTTATGGCTCATGGTAGATGCCTTGACGCCGGCAGCCAGTGAATTATCTCCCTTGGCTCCGTCATTATTATAGTTGCTTCCGCTGCCCGTTTCTGTAGACTTGACACTGTAGTAATGTGTCTTCGCAGCATCAGCGGCAGTCTTTACATTTTTCAGCTGTGCCACGTTGACGGCATCCGTATCCTGCGTGCCTGCCGCTACGCCCGTAATCTGACGGGTCACATTGTTCGCCGCATCACCGACGGAAACGGCTGCCTGTGTGGCTTTCCATGTGGAAGTAGTCACAGTGGAGTTGGCTCCCGTTACCGGATCATAGCCTGCAATTCCCTTGTCCACAGAAGCGACGGAACCGCTTCCCAATGCCACACCGCCGGCTTTTTCCACCTTGGCGTTGTGGCCGACGGACACGGCTTCGGATACGGTCTGTTCCGTTTCATTGTCGGCGGAGCCGATGACCACGCTGTTCGATACGCCGGTCAGTTTATGATTGCTGCCGATAACCGTATTTCCCTTGCTGACGGCACCGCCGGTTCCTGTTACCGTATTTTTCGTACCGATAATCTGCGAAGCCTGTGCATAATCCGCCGTATTCCCGGAGCCCAAAACGGTCAGAGCACCGCCGCCGTTGGCGTTCTTAATAGCCTCGCGGAATTTGTCCGCAACGTCTTTTGCCGAACCCATCGATTTATCCGGCATAAACGAGAGCGTGTCGAAGGAATTGGTGATTTCGTTGCCTGCACCCAGCACTACCGTTCCGTTCGTATTGGCCGTGCGGTTGGCCGTGCCGAGGATACTGTTGGCGACACCGGCATTGGCGCCGGTCGAGCTCTTGGATTCAATCGTGTTCAGCGAGCCGGTTACGGTAGCCCCGAAATTGGCCCATTTATCTTTTGTATAATCTCCAGTAACCGCCGTATAAGCGCCGGTCACGGTGGAGAAAGCGCCGAAATTGAAGCTGTTTGTTCCCAGCGTCGTGGAATTCATCTGCAGGTTGGCGTTGTATATACTGCCGGCTGCAGTGTCCGCCGCGCCCGTATCGATCATCGTGTCGCCGATGGCGCCGCGGTAATTATGGGTCCCTATCATCAGGCTGCCCGTACGGGCAAAGGCATTTTCCCCGATAGCCACTCCGCCGGCGACCTTCGAGGGATCATCAGGTACACTGGTTCCGTTGGCATCGGCGGTCCAGCTGACCTGTCCCATCCCCAGTGCCACTTCCGTGGATCCGGTCATATTTCGAACATGAGCCTTCTGCCCCAAAGCGACACTGCCGCCCTGGTTCACGTAGTTCTCAATGAGAGTGCCGTTGCCGACGGCGACATCGCCGCCGCCGGACTGGTTACCGCCATGGTCCCGTACGTTGGCGTTGCGGCCGATTACGACCATGTTGGGGGCTACGTTATACGTATCGCCGCTGACATCGGAGGAACCGAGAATAATGCTGTGATCGGACCGGCTGGTAGCGCGGCGGTTGTTCCCGATGACAACGATGTCTTCCAGCATATCGCCGGCCGTTCCGCCAACAGTATTTTCAGAACCGATCACGGTCGCATGAGTAACGTGGTGTACGTCATTTTTATAGCCGTTGATAAAATTATACTTGCTGACAGCCCCGCTGGTTCCTTTCAGCGTGTTGTTCACGCCGATGATCTGAGACGCCTGCACATAATCTGCCGTGTTGCCGGAGCCCAGGACAGTCAGGGCACCGCCGCCATTGGAATTCTTAATGGCCTCGCGGAATTTGTCCGCAACGGTTTTCGCCGAACTCATTGATTGATCCGGCGTGAACGAGATTGTGTCAACGGAATTGGTAATCGCATTTCCCGCACCCAGGACCACAGACCCGTTCGTATTGAACGTGCGGTTGGCCGTGCCGAGGATATTGTTGGCGACGCCGGCATTGGCGCCGGTCGAGCTCTTGGATTCAATCGTGTTCAGCGAGCCGGTTACGGTAGCCCCAAAATTGGCCCACTTATCCTTTGTATAGTCGCCGGTAACCGCCGTATAGGCGCCGGTTACGGTGGAGAAAGCGCCGAAATTGAAGCTGTTTGTTCCCAGCGTCGTGGAATTCATCTGCAGATTGGCGTTATGCATACTGCCGGCGGCACTGTCCGCCGCACCCGTATCGATTGTCGTGTCACCGATGACGCCGCGGTAATTATGGGCTCCTATCATCAGGCTGCCCGAACGGGCATAAGAATTTTCGCCGATAGCAATACCGCCCGCCAAATTGGAGGGGGCAGCAGGCAGACTGCCGTTAAGCGCGGTCTGTCCCATCAGCATGGATCTTTCCGTGGAGCCGAACATATTTTGTACATGCGCCTTTTGTCCGAAAACAATGCTGCCGCCTTGGTTTAAATAATTTTCGATAAGCGAATTGTTTCCAATCGCGATCTCACCTTCAGCTGTAGACGGAATGCCGCCGTGCATCCGCATATGCGCATCCTTGCCGATAGCGATACTCGTATCTCTTGAGGCATTGCTGCCGGTACCTATCGCCACGCCCGGACCTTCGCCGGCAGGATTTGTCGCCGGTGTTGCCAGTGCGGTGCCGCCAATACAAAGACAAGCAACCAAAGCTGCCAGCATCGTTTTATGTTGTCCCGAAACAGCGGTACTGTGTGCATAACGGGAAACCAACTCCGAAACGACAACGTAGCGACCTTTTGCATTGCTCCAGATAACCTTGTAAATTCGATTCATACGTTCACACTCCTTTTGGTATAATGTTTTTGAATTGACAATATAATGTCTTGACTTTGTGATAACTTCCTAAATTGTATCAAAAATTTAAAACTTGTCAATAATTAAACAATAATATGTAAGTATTAATTGCTTGATTATAAACTGAAATTGAACGCACAAAACTTTACGGATCGTCTCGTAATTATGATTTAGATGTCCAATCGGAATAAGAGCAGGCAGTGTGTCTGTGAGCCGGTCTGCTCGGACAATGTTCAATTTTGAATTGTATTTTATGATAAAAAACTAAAAAAGGTGAATAAAATGGCGACTTAGTTTGCTTTATAAGTATAGAGGGGTAATTACAGCATGAGAAAGGAGGGATAGTATGCTCGGTTTTTTACGAACGCTCGACAAGAAGCAGATTATCTACGTTTTGCAGCGCCTCGTTCGCCTTATCTTGCCGCTGCGGCCGTACAGTCTTTGCGGCTGTTCGGCCCGATGTCCCTGCCCGGCTAATCAAATGGCGCGCATGACGGGTCTTGCTATCGGTGACGAAGTCCACTTTCGCATGGACAATCGCCCCGTAACGGCAACACCTCAAGGTGCATAAGCACAATTTTGTTGACAGTTTTGTCCTGTGCCCCTCACGGCAGAATTTATAAATTGAATGGAGGATACGAATATGGCAGATAAAAAGGTAATATCCGGAAAGTTACAGCTCGTCGTCTCTTATGAGGATGGCGGTAAACAAAAAAATCGCAGCCTTTCTTTTTCCGGCGTTAAGGCCGATGCGGAGCCGGCCGGCTTATGGTCGGCGGCAAACGCGTTGGCGGGCCTTCAGAAAGATCATTTGGACAAGGTAAAAGAAACGGTTCAGTACGAAATCGTCGAATAGTCTGTAACGAGGAGGAATTACGATGAAGACAAAATCGGAAACGAAAACATTAACGCTCATCTTTACCGATGATAAAGGCAAGAAAGTGAATTACGCATTGCAGCGTCCCAAGGCGGACCTTGACAAGGCTGCTGTCGACGGGGCGGCAAGCGCGGTCATCAGTGCCAACGTCTTCGCTTCTAAGAACGGTGATTTGACGGCCCTTGCGGCAAGTCAGATTGTAACGCGCAAGGTAGAAGTCTTTGAGTAAGGCCTGAAACCGGAGCCGGGTGTATGAGCGGCGCAGGCAGCGCCGCTCGTACTCCGTTCCCGGCAGCAGCGGGGGGAGAAAAATATATGAAGGAGATGTTCAGTATGCAACATTATGACGAAACCCCGTCCGCAGTTATTTTAGCCCAACAGGGAGATATGGCAGCAAAGCAATTATTATTGGATATCTACAAACCGCTCCTTCTGGGCCAAATCCGCAAATACCGGATGTGTTTTCCCTCCTATGAAGATGCTTATCAAACGGCGGCCCTTGCCGCCTTGGAATGTATTGCCGCTTTTGATACGTACGGTTCCAAGCCTTTCGGGTACTGTCTCAAGGCGAGTGTCCACAATCGTTTTCGTGATTACGTGACGAAAAAACGACGTGATGACAGCCGGTTCATACGTTCTGTTCACTTTTTTGATGAAACGGACGGGCGGGATTTGCCCGAACCCGTTGACAGCGATCCGTATGTACAGCCGGAAACGATGCTTTTATTGAAAGATAACCGTGATCAATTGAAAACTACATTGCAAAAATTGTCGGCAGAAGAAAAATGTCTTGTTGCCTGCCGCTTCCGACGCGAATGGACGGAACGGCAAATCGCGTCGGCTTTCGGTTGGAGCCAAGCTAAAGTAAGCCGCCGCCTGCATGCCTTAGTCTGTCGGCTTTTGTACATGATAAATCAAGCATAGCTTAACATGTAACATGTCCGGGTAATCTGAGACCAGATTATCCGGATTTATTATTTTAGCGGTAAAAGATCGACAATGCCGCCAATCCCCCCTCTCCCTCGTATTACCTTGCTATTTTTTGCCCGATGGGCTATAATTAGCAGGCATATAAAAGTGTTGGTGCGTGGTAGCCTGCCGGGGCTTGTGCAATGGAGACCTATGAACCTCGTCAGGTCCGAGAGGAAGCAGCGATAAGTAGTCATCTTCATGTGCCACAAGGGAACCCGGTAAGGCTATCATGCACGAGTGCTTTTACTTGGCGCAAGGGCAGCGATTAGCTGCTTTTTTTCGTATTTGAAAGGGTATATGTATGGCCTATATGGCGTTGTACCGCAAGTGGCGTCCCCAAGACTTCGACGATGTCGTCGGACAGGAGCACATTACGGCAACTTTACAACAGGCAATTGAAAAGGACAAGGTAGCCCACGCTTACCTCTTCTCGGGGCCCCGCGGCACGGGCAAGACGAGTACGGCCAAGATTTTTGCCAAGGCCGTGAACTGCGTCCACGGTCCGACGGCGCACCCCTGCAACGACTGCGGCGTATGCCGTCACATTACAAGCGGCGAGTCGTTGGACGTGGCAGAAATCGACGCCGCGTCGAACCGCAGCATCGAAGACATTCGCCAGCTTCGCGAGACGGTGAAGTTCATGCCTGCGGAAGGGCGGCGTAAGATATACATTATCGACGAAGTCCACATGCTGACGACGGAAGCCTTCAATGCTCTGCTGAAGACATTGGAAGAGCCGCCGGCCCATGTCGTCTTTATCTTGGCGACGACCGAAGCCGAGCGGATTCCCATGACCATTCTTTCGCGCTGCCAGCGCTACGAGTTTCGGCGCCTGACGAGTACCGATATCGGTGAACGCCTCCTCTACGTGGCGGAGCGGGAAAATATCGACCTGACGGCGGGGGCTGCCCATATCATGGCCGTACAGGCAGACGGCGGTATGCGTGACGCTTTGAGTTATCTCGACCAGTGCGCCGGCACGGGTGCCGACGTCGTTGACGAAGCTCTCGTACGCTCCCTCTTCGGTCTCGTCGGCAAGGACTGGCTCTTCTCCATGGCCGCCGCCCTCTTTGCGGGGCGGAACGGAGACCTCATCAAGGGTGTTGACGATGTTATCGCTATGGGCAAGGAGCCGCAAATGTTCCTGACGGAGCTCATTACGCATTTGCGTGCTCTTTTGCTCTGCAAGGCGGCACCCGGTACGGATACGCTCTCGGCCTATGCCGATTCGGACACGGAACTGCGTGTCCAGGCGGAAGCCGTCCCGACGGGCCGCATCTTTGCCGTCCTCAATATCCTCCAGGAAGCGCTCCTGCGGGTTAAAAACTCACCCTTACCGCGTATTGCGGCGGAGACGGGTCTTCTCATGGCGGCTCGTGTTCGGACTGCCGACGGCGACGACCTTACGGCGCGCGTGAAAGAGTTGGAAGAACGGGTGTATGCCGTGCCGGCTGCACCTGTGCCGTCGGCAAAACAGGCCGAAACAGAGCCGGAGCGGCCGGTGAAAGAACCGCCGCCTCAAGCGGCTGCAGCATCGAAAGCTGCTGCAGATTCTGTGCTGTCTGTGAATGATGCAAGTGCAGCACTTGCCGTACCGGTAACCGAGGTCGTACCTGCACCGGTGCAGGCGGACTACGCCAGGATTTGGCACGATGTGTGCGCCGTTCTCGACAGGGAGCGGAAGAAAGCCGTTCTCTCCTGCGTCCGCGCCGGCCGCGTAGCCTACATCGGCGAGACCGAGTTCATCCTGGCCTTAAAGACGGAGTTCATGGTCAAGCGGGCTAACCGGGAAGACTACTATTCCTGCATTGACGCCGCATTGACGCAGGTCCTCGGTAAAGGATATCATATGCGCGGCTACCTTGAAGGCGACGCGGATCTTGCGGCATACGAAAAAAAAAACGCTGACCTCACTGTAGAGACGGCGGCAATTCCCGAAACGGCGAAAAAGACACCGCTTCGGGAAGGAAAGATTTCTCCCGCCGATATACCTGCGGAAGATCGGGAAGTTCTTTCTCCCCTGCTCAAACAAATAAATGACTTTCATCTATACGTAGAATACAAAGACTAAGTGTACAACAAGGAGGAAACTATAATGTTCGGCGGTAATATGCAAGGCATGATGAAAAAAGTGCAGAAAATGCAAAAAGACATGAAAAAGATGCAGGAAGAGCTCAAGACGCGGACCGTTGAAGCGACGGTCGGCGGCGGCACGTTGACACTTGTTATGAACGGTGAAAAGAGTGTAGAAAGCGTTTCCATCGATCCGTCCGTCATTGACCCGGAAGATAAGGAAATGCTCGAAGATCTCATCGTCGCGGCTGTCAATGAAGCAAGCAAGAAAGTGGACGACCTGATGGCTCAGGAAATGAGCAAAATTACGGGCGGCATGAATTTACCGGGGCTGTTCTGATGGAAACGCCTTTGGAACAGCTGGCCGAGCAGTTTCGTCGCCTGCCGGGCATCGGCATCAAGACGGCGCGTAAGCTTGCCTACCATGTCGTGCAGCAGCCGGAAGAAAAGACGAACGCCTTTATCGCCGCTATTCGTGAGGCAAAGGAAAAAATGCGCTTTTGTTCCGTCTGTTTCAATCTTTCGTCATCTGACCCCTGCCCTGTTTGCGCGGACTTGCACCGCGACAGGTCGGTTATTTGCGTAGTCGAAACGCCGCAGGACGTGTCGGCTATTGAGCGCAGCAAGGATTACCGCGGCCTCTACCACGTCCTGCACGGCGCCTTGTCCCCCTTGGACGGCATCGGCGCCGAAGACCTGCGCATTCGGGAACTCTTGCAGCGCTTGGGCAATGCGGACGTGGCGGAAGTCATTATTGCCACGGATCCCGACGTGGAAGGCGAGGCGACGGCTCTCTATCTGGCGCGGCTCTTGAAACAGACCGGCGTCAAAGTAACGCGCATTGCCAGAGGCTTGCCCATGGGTGGTGACATCGAATTTGCCGATGAAGCGACCTTGGCCGGCGCCGTAGCTAATCGCCGGGAAATGTGAGGTTCTTATGGAATACGCATCTATTGCAGCGGGGATTATTCTTCTTTTTATTATTAATAAATTTATATTGGCACCGATGCGCCGCCTGGTCGTCAATACGGTGTCGGGCCTCTTTTTGTTGTATCTTGTCAACACATACGGTTCTCTCGTCGGCCTGGCCCATGTGACGATTACGCCTCTCGTCGGCATAATCATCGGTTTTTTCGGCATTCCCGGCGTGGCCGTTGTGACTGCGTACTATACGCTTATGTAAGGACTGAATCAGTATGAACGGAAAACAAGTACTCGGCCTTTGCGGTGCCGCCCTTTTATCCCTCGCCGTTCTCACGGGCTGCGGCAACACGGTGTCGACGAAGACCGAAAAGGTAACAATGTCGGCGCATCCCGTTGTCCTGACGTTGGATGCCAACATTACGGCCCTGCACGCGGCGGAAATCATGCCGAAAGTGTCGGGCAAGCTCGTCTCGGCTCCTCTCGCGGTAGGACAGGAAATCAAAGCGGGCGAAGTAGTTGCCCAAGTGGATGCCGCGCCGTACCAACAGAGTGTGAGCCAGGCCGAAGCGGAACTCATGGCGGCAGCGGCTACAGCAACGCCTTCTTATACGGCGGCAGCCGATACGGGCGAGCGGGCCAAACTTGATGTATGGTATGATATGGGTGCCATTTCCCGCGTTGAATACGAACAGATGCGTTCCCGCAGCGCGCCTGCCGTTGTGCCTGCCGTAGATACGGAAAAAATTGCCCAATTGCAGCAGACCATCCAGACGGCGCGGGAAATGCTGAGCAATGCGACCATTTACTCGCCCATTGACGGGCGCGTCACGGCCGTATCGGAAAACTCGTCCGTCGCCGTGGCAGGCAATATATTGGCGACGATTCAGCAAATGACCCCCCTCGTTGCGACCTTTGCCGTGCCCAAAGCTTATGTTGACGCCATTCGCGAGGCCCGCGGCAACGGCAGTCTGCGCGTGCAGATACTGACGCCTGCAGGCGAGACGGAAGCGGGAGAGTTGACCTTTTTGGCGACTGAAGAAGACGGTGCAACCGAGTCGTACCTTGCTAAAATCACCTTTAACAATACGAAAAACCTCTTCGTGCCGGGCGAATTTTACTCTATTCGTCTCTCGGCGCCGCAGGAAATCGACCAGATTACAGTACCCAAAGAAGCGGTACGCACGAAAGACAGCGGCGACTTCGTTTATGTCGTGAACAACGACGGACTCGTCGACGCCCGCGCCGTCCTTACGGGGGATGAAGAGAACGGTCGGGTCGTCGTCCTGAACGGTCTTCGTGAAGGCGAAACCATTGTCTCGGATCCGCCCGGTTCGCTGGAAATCGGCATGAAAGTTTCAGGCTAATGCAAAGAAGGGAATTACGATGAAAGATAAATTTCATAGTGAATCCAATCGGGAAGGAAGTTTATTAAAATCACTGGAAAAAAGCCTTGACGTTCTCGACCTCTTCGTCGAGTGCAACGGCGGCATGACGCTTAAAGAAATTGCTGCCAAAACGGAGCTCAATACGTCGACGGCCTTTCGCATTGTCAACACACTGGAGCGGCGCCACTATTTGACGCGCAACGAAGATTCCAAGCAGTACCGTCTGGGCGCACGGGCCCTGGCCCTCGGCTATTCGTCCCATTGGACGGAAAACCTCGTCACCTTGGCAAAACCCTATTTGCACAGACTGCAGCAGGAGTTTAATGAAACGGCGAGTATGTACATTGCTGAAGGGGACTGCCGCATCTGTCTCGATCACGTTGAAAGCACGCACTCTCTGCGGCGCGTCATACCCATCGGCGAATCGTTGCCTATCTACAAGGGTGCGGCCGGCAAAGTTCTCGTGGCCTGGGCCGGTGCGGATGAACAGAAGCGCATCAGTGACGCCTGCGGCAATTTGACGGAAAGCGAGCTCACCATGATTCGCCACAACGGCTATGCCGTCACTCAGGATGAGAGCGAAAACGGCCTCTTTGCTCTGGCCGTGCCGATTTTTAATTTTGAGAATCAGGTCGTCGCATCCCTTACGATTGCCGGTCCGTCCATGCGTTTCTACGATTCCGTACGGCAGAAAATGCTTTTTACAATGAGCCAGTATGCCTGCGAAATTTCTTACGCCTTAGGGTATCGCAAAAAAGAATAACCCGTATAAATGAAACAACCCGTAGAGGAATGAGTAATGAATATTGAGTTTTATACCGTTAGGGGGGATTATTATCATTCAGTTTAAGGAATTTACCATTGCCGACAAGCCGGTTTTGGATGATTATTTCCATCAAAAGCGGTACGAACAGGCCGACGCGACCTTTATGAACCTCTTCGCCTGGCAGTATCCTTATGAAATCCAGTGGGCAGAAGAAGATAATGTGCTCTATATCCGTTCAGGCCGCGGCAAGCAGCAATTTTGGCTGCCGCCTTTTTCACGTCGTGACGGTGGTTTTGTCGCCGGCCTGGACCGAATGAAGGAATGGTTTGATGCGCATAACTATCCGCTTCTCATGAAGGGCGTTACGGTGCCTGTCGTTGAGCGCTTGCAAAAACTCTGTCCCGATTGTTACGTCGTCACTCCGGACCGGGACAACTACGAATATGTTTACTTGACGCAGGACTTGATTAACCTGTCGGGCAAAAAGTTTCGCCAGAAGAAGAACAATTTGAATCATTTCCGCAATCAGTACATGGGGTACGAGTACGTGCCCGTGACACCGGAAATTTTTGAAGAATGTTTGGCCGCCGACGCGCGGTGGATGGAAAACCGTATGGATCGGGAAATAGTCGGCGAGGATGGAGATGAAATGCAGGGAGAACGCTTGGCCATTGAGACGATCTTCGATAATTGGGACGCCCTTGGTGCCACAGGCGGTGCTATTCGCATTTTCAACAAGATCGCCGCCTTCTCCATCGGCGAAATGCTCAATGACGACACGGCGATCATCCACTTTGAAAAGAGCGACCCGGCCATTCGCGGCCTCTATCAGGCGATTAATCATGAGTTCATTGTCCATGCCTGGAGCCACACGACATACATCAACCGCGAAGAAGATATAGGTCTGCCGGGCCTGCGCCAGTCGAAGGAATCGTACAATCCGGACCATTACGTGGAAAAATTCAGTGTTACCTTGGCGAAATAAAGAAAAGAGGTCACTATGATACGCTTTCGTTTAGCCCGCCCCGAAGAACGGGACGTCGTGGAAAATTTGTGGGCCTACTGCTTTGAGCCGAAGGAGCACCCTTTTTTCCGCTGGTACTTTGCGAACATGTACAAACCGGAAAACGTGCTCCTCGGCCTGGACGGCGACAATGTTGTCTGCGTGACCCACCTGAATCAATATAAACTTTCTTTGCGCAGCAAAATATTGCCTGTGTCATATATTGTCGGTTTGGCCACACACCCGGCGGCACGGCGCGGCGGTATAGGCGGCATGCTCCTTGCGGCGGCCCTCGAAGAAATGAGACGGCGCGGCCAGGCCGTGCACATCCTCATGCCGTCTCGGGCGGGGTTTTATCAACAGTACGGCTACGAGCTCTATTGTCATCAGTGGCGCGATACCGTGAACCTCGATGACCTGCGTCCCCTGACGGACAAAACTGTCCGGTTCGGTTTTGTCGACTCGTCCGACCGGTGGCGTTACTTAGCCGAGGTCTACGAAAAATACACGGCTGACCTCTCGGGCTACGCCGTCCGCGACGAAGAGTCATGGCGCCGCCACATTGACGCGCAGCTGGCTGAAGGGAACATCGTCGTCGTCTTTAACGGAGACGAGCCGATTGCATACTCTTTCTACCAACTCGGTGCACCGACGATACGGTGCAGTGAATTTGTTTACGCCACATATCAGGGCAAGCGGGGCCTTTTGGAATACTTCTATAACCACCGTTCCCAAGGAGAGGCCTTGCAGTGGAACGAGGCTATGCGTGACGATGGCTACCGCTTTTACCCGGACGGCAAAAAGGGGCACGAAACCATGCCCTTCATGACGGGCCGTATCGTCGATGTCAAAGCCGCATTGGAAACTGTCACTTACGGCAAGAACGTAAACGAAAAAATTACTTTCACCGTCACGGATCCCATCGCCTCGTGGAACAACGGTACCTTCACGCTAAACGTGCAGGCAGGTAAGGGCAAGGTAACGTTGGCGGATGGCACCGACGTCGCGCCAACGGCAGCTGTTCCGGCGGGTACACTGGCCCTCCTCGTCTTCGGCACCATGAACGCGAAAGAGCTTCGCTATTACGAAAAACTCACGGCTACGGACGAAGAAGTGCAAAAACTGACACATCTCTTTCCGAAGACAGAGTGCTATATAAATGAGTGGTATTAGAGGAAGACCGTAAATTAAGATAATACGTGTAATTCAATACCGAGCCTCGGCGGGAAATGTTCCCGCCGAGGCTCAGTGTATATACCGGGGCTTCTGTATAGTTATGTGGTTTATATAAACATATGAAGAGGAACGGACATGGAAGAATCCAGCTGCTTTATATTTTTTAGAAGACGTTCATAGCGCAATGCGCAGTATTCGAGAAAATCGTCACCGTTGTAATGCCGAACCAGTGCCCATATAGTCCAAAGCAGATCCTGCTCCAACATATATATTTTTATTTTAGTGATTTCCGTCTCAGAAACGGAACGGCGGAAATATTGCTGCAGTAAATACGCGATTGCCTCTTCGGGCAATTGCGATTCCAGTATGTATGCCGCAAGATCCCAGTAGAAGCTGTTCATGCCGGAATATTCCCAGTCTATTAAATATGCTTTTCCGGACGAATTGATTAAGAAATTTTCCGGAACCGTATCGTTGTGGCAAGGCATCAGAATATCATTAGCTGCGTATTTTTCATGCAAACGTATAAGAAGATTTTTAATTTCCGTATAGTCGGAGAAGATTTCGCCGTGAAGCTCTTTTATAAGTTGCTCGTATTTGTTGAGCTCTACGAGCCAGTCAAAGCGGTTGTAAAAAGGCTGCTTCATTTGATGCAGTTTTTTCATTAAGAAAACGGCGACATCTATATTTTTCTTCAGTTGAGGATCTTCTTGTGCCAAATTCTTGCTGCCGGAAATATAATTGGTAATTTTAATACCCGTCACAGGATCAAAAAACGGACATCTGCAATTAATCCCCAGATTTATCGTGATTGTATTGTTTATGAGCTCAACCTGCCGGTTAATCATTTTTTCGGTGAGGCCGCCGGGTTGGCGGATAATATAATCCTTGCCGTGAATGGTCATGATGTAGTTATAGTTGGTTAAACCGCCGGCAAAGCGGGATTTATCAAATTTCAGGGTTTTATCGTTAAAAAATCGGCGCAGTGACTGTTGTACTAAATTTTCAATTTGCATGATAGCGGGCTCCAAAGGATAAGGTGTGAGTTATAAATCTGTAGGTAAAAATTCGAAAGAGCCTGTTCTTCCGTTTTTTTGTCTGAAAAGTTTCGGTGTCGTATTCATTTGATGGATAAACACACGATTGAAATAGGATTGCTCCGAAAAGCCGCATAGTGAAGAAATCTGACAAATTGACTTATCCGTAGTTACGAGTAATTTGCAGGCATATTCAATTTTTAGACGGTTAATGTACTCAATACAGCTTATACCCATTTCTTTTTTAAAAATCCGGCTTAAGTATTGCGGATTCATATACACATGATCGGAAACGGCCTTGAGGGAAAGCTTTTGTTTAAAGTTTTGCTGAATATATTGAACGGATTTTTCAATTACGTCCATATGAATTGATGTTTTCGGGATCGGGATATTCGGCGCAAGGACTTGTGGAAAATGAGATGTTGACGCCGCTGAATTCAGGTAAACGGATTGGAAGGTCTGACGGATTTCAATTGGACGAATGGGCTTTAATAAGTAATCTTTGACCTGGAGGCGAATCGCTTCCTGGGCGAATGAAAAATCCGAGTATGCAGATAAGATGATAACGGCCGCATTAGGGCAAAATTCCCGAATAGCCGTTAAGGCTTTAATTCCGTCAAGCTTCGGCAACCAGATGTCCATGAAGATGAAGTCGGGACGATGCTCTTTTGCCGCTTCGATGGCGGATGGACCGTTATTGCAGGTAATGATGGCATCGCTTTTGGAGACTTCTTCTTTTATGATGTCTTTCAAAAAATCCTGTTCCAGAATATCATCTTCTACGATTAAAATTGTGCGCATAAACTCACCTCTCGATTACTTTACGGGAAGAAATAAGCATACAGTACTGCCTGTGAAATCGGAATGTTTGATGGAGAGGCCGTAAGAAGAGCCGAAGAAATATTGTATTCGCTTATTGGTGCTCAGTAAGCCGATTCCCGATTTTGTCGTTGTCGTTTCAATTTTTGAAAAATCACGTTCAGTAAGGGATTTTAGCACTTCGTCAGGAAATCCGTAACCGTTATCGCTGACATAAATGAAATAGCTGTTTCCCTGTTGCTCCGCCGTAATACGGATAAGTCCGACATCATGCTTGGGTGTTATGCCGTGAAGCAGGGCATTTTCTACAATCGGTTGCAGAATCATGTTGGGGATCCGATGTTGCAGTATTGTTTCGGGAATGTCGATTTCGTAATTCAATCTGTTTTTTAAACGGATTTTTTGAATGTACAAATATTTTTTTATATTCTCTAATTCGTCTGACAAGGGGTGTAAATTATTATCTTGCTTTAAGTTGTAACGCAGTAAATCGGAGAGGCAGTAAATCAACTCTTCCGTTTTAGCGGCATGTTCGAAATAAGCTACTCTGGCAATTGTGTTCAGCGTGTTAAACAGGAAATGGGGATTGACCAGTAAGAAACTGTTTTTTGTTTCCAAGTCAATAATTTTTTTTTCTAAAAGCTCTTTTTCCAATGAAAGTCGCGCTACCGTCGTATTAGGCGTATTTATAGATTCGGAAAGATTATGCGCAATATATTTGGACATGCGTTCATAGATTTCCAACTGCGGCATTTCCATAGTGTCTATTTGTCCGATGGTCTTGGCGATGACAGCTGTGGAAAGGCCTTTTTCTTTTGCCAGTTTATCTACGGGAATCATATATTTGTGGTATTGCGCCTCTTCGCTGTAAACTTGGCCGCCGATTAGATATAAACGGGGATAGTCCTTCGGAGAAAAGATTGGAACGGCAAAATTATACAGCCCGAAAGGGCAAGAAAAGTGAAAAAAATCACTATTGTTTTTATCCTGCAGACGGCTGACGCATGTATCACAGAGAATGGAGGAAGATTTCTGACACACAAATTTACAAAAATCGGGAGCCGGATTTATTTCAACTAAAATATGACCTGTTTGAGTCGCGACTTGCAGGGGGATCTTAGCTAGAGACAAGAGATTATTCAGTTTCTTAATACCGACTCTGATTTTATTAACATGCGGTTCTTTTCCGTTGGTAATCATGATGTACAAACCCTTTCAACAAGTTTAGTAAGTGACTGCCAATGTCTCTATTTTATAAAATCTTTCAGCGGTTCCGAATAGGCACGATTTTTTCTTTATTATACTTGAAGGATTATTGTGAATACTATTTTTTGACGAGGGAAAAGAAAAACCAATCTCTATAGTGCAAAAAAGACAAAATTGTATCAAGCAACGGTGTAACAAAAATTAAAATTGCTTGTATCGATTATTCAATAAACATGTGAAATACAGTGATAT
The DNA here is from genome assembly GCF_900095855.1 of Megasphaera coli. Lineage (GTDB taxonomy): Bacteria > Bacillota > Negativicutes > Veillonellales > Megasphaeraceae > Megasphaera > Megasphaera massiliensis_A. Next base: position 1,393,923 of record NZ_FMIY01000002.1, read on the forward strand.
GCTTTGAGCATGAATGAATTACGTAAAAGTTATGTGAGTTGCAAGTGTTCGTGAAAATCCGACGTAAAAGGAGCATAGAGTTATGAAATACTGCGGAGAAGAAGCCTTGGGGCTTGTCGAAACGAGAGGTATGGTGCCGGCGCTGTATGCATTGGACATTATGTGTAAGTCGGCGGACGTTGTATTGGTTTCTTATGAAAATATCGGTTCCGGCTTGGTAACGGTATTGGTGAAAGGCGATGTGGCGGCCGTTCGTACGGCAGTGGAAAACGGTGCGGCAGCTGCTGCAAGTATTGGGGAATTAACGGCGCAAAATGTTATGCCGCGCCCTGTCGGCAGAGTAGGGACTATTGTTTCGGTACATGATATTGATGCCCAATAAACGGTAGAGAGGTGAATTTGAAGTGGATAAATCGCGAGATGCTTTGGGGTTTATAGAAACATGCGGCCTCGTGTCCGTGTTGGAGGCGGCCGATGCAATGTGCAAGGCTGCCGACGTAGAATTGGTCGGATATGAAAATACGGCTTCGGGGCTTATCTCCGTAGTTGTACGGGGTGATGTCGGAGCTGTGCAGTCGGCCGTTGATGCCGGTGTAAAACGGGCGGAAGAGGTCGGTCCCGTATATAGCAAGGTTGTGATTGCAAATCCTCATCCGGATCTTGAGAAGATAGTCGAAAAATATGTGCTTGATTGGTAGATAAGCGGTGAATTGTTATGAATAGGTTGGATTATGATTTATGTTCCGTCCAGGAAGCAAGAATTCTTGTAGAAAACGGTTGTGAAGCACAGCATCAGCTGGCGATGTTTTCACAGCGGGAATTGGACGACATTGTGGAAGCTATGGCGAATGCCGTTTATCCGCATGCAAAGGAACTCGCGGAAATGTCGGTTCAGGAAACGGGCTTGGGCAATAGGAAAGACAAATACGTAAAAGACATTTTTGCAAGCAAATACCTTTGTCAGCGTATGAAAAGTATGAAGGTTGTCGGCATTATAAAAGAAGATGAGGAAAAAAAGACTGTCGACATCGGCATACCGGTCGGTGTTATTGTGGCGTTGCCGCCGTGTACGAGTCCCGTGTCGACAACGATTTACAATACGCTTATTGCGATAAAATCAGGGAATGCCATTATCTTCTCCCCTCATCCGCGGGCACAACACACGATTGCCGAAACCTTGTGCATCATGATGGAAGCCGGCAAAAAAGCGGGACTGCCTGACGGTGCCGTTGAGTTTTTGCGCATGGTGACGTTAAGCGGTACCAGGGAAATGATAGGCCACAAGGATACGTCGTTGGTACTTAATACGAGTGTACCCAGGCTGCTTCCCGTTGTTCATCGATCGGGCAAACCGGCTATTTACGGCGGTCCCGGAAACGGACCGGCGTTTATAGAACGAACGGCGGATATTCGGCAGGCCGTACGGGATATCATATTCAGCCGGACTTTTGATAACGGAATTATTTCGGCGGCGGAACAATCAATCGTTGCGGAGGCTTGTATTACCGACGCGGTTCGGGAAGAGCTGAAAAAACAGGGGGCATATTTTTTGAACGAAGAAGAAGCGCATCGTATCGGTGCGGCGCTTTTTCATCGCGATGGGCGTCCCAATTTGGAATGTGTCGGACGTACGGCCGTGGAGATTGCAGAGCAATATAACATCCCCGTGCCGGCCAATACGACGGTGCTTATTTCCGAGCAGAACTATGTTGATCCGTGTAATCCGTATGCAAAAGAAAAATTATGCCCCATCCTGGCGTTTTACGTTGAGAAAGATTGGCGCAATGCCTGTGAAAAGTGCATAGAGCTTTTATGTAATGAAGGTCGAGGCAATATGTTGGTCATTCATTCAAAAGACAAGGAAATTATTCGTGAATTTGCTTTAAAAAAACCCGTATCCCGTATTTTGGTGAATACGCCGGCAACAGTCGGCGGCATGGGGGCGACAACGAATTTGTTCCCATCCTTTACGCTGGGTATCGGTGCAGCCGGCGGGACAACGACGTCGGATAATGTTTCACCGTTAAACTTGATTAATATTCGTAAAGTAGGATATGGCGTGCGTACTGTTAATGATATGGTGCATAACCTCGAATGTAGTAACACTCCGGTCGGAGCGGCGGCAAATGAAGCGGATTCACCGCAATATATGGCGGAACTCGTGGAAACGATTATAGCCGAATTGGCAAAGCAGGGATTTCACGGAGGAACTGATTAAATGAAACAATTTCAAGTAAAGCCCAAAATTTATTTTGATGAAGGCTCGCTTGAATTTCTGAAGGAGATTCAAGATAAGAGCGCCTTTGTTCTGTCCGATTCTATAATGGAAAAGCTCGGATACTTGCAATCTGCGGCCGATTATTTGCAATCGGCCGGCGTACGATGCAACGTATTTACGGATGTAAAGCCGGAGCCCGATGTTATAGCGGTTATGAATGCCATATCTCGTTATATGGAATATAACGGCCAGGCGATTATTGCCTTGGGAGGCGGTTCGGCAATAGATACGGCGAAAGCAATGATTTATTTTTTGCGCCAAGCTGTAGAAAAGGCAGGGCATGCTTTTAAAAAGCCCTTGTTTATTGCCGTTCCGACGACAAGCGGTACGGGATCCGAAGTAACCGACTTTTCCGTACTCACGATTAACGGTAAAAAAACGGCCTTAATCGATAAGATAATGGTTCCGGATATTGCGATTCTGGATTCCACATGCACTAAAAACTTGCCGCCCCATGTCATTGCCGATACAGGTTTGGATGCGTTGGTCCATGCCGTTGAAGCGTATGTTTCCAAAGATGCTACGGATTGCACGGATGCATTGGCGGAAAAAGCGGTATATATCATTTATCACAACTTGGTCAGTTTCTTCAGGAATGCCGATGACAAGGACGCACGGCAACGCATACAGCGTGCATCCTGTTTGGCCGGGATGGCGTTTACAAATACGAATTTGGGCATCACGCACAGTATGGCCCATGCTTTTGGAGGCACTTTCCATCTCTCTCACGGCCGGGCAAATGCCTTATTGATGGAACGGGTAATTGAATATAATGCGGCAGCCCCCGGTGATGACGGCCGACGAGTAATTGAAAAATACGGCTGTCTTGCAAAAGCAATCGGCGTACCGGCCAGAACGGTACGGGAAGGGTATGTAAGCTTTGTGCAGGCGGTTCGGACACTGAAGCGGGACTTAAAAATTCCCGCTTCCATTAAGAACAGCGGCATAGCGGAAAACGATTTTATGGCGGCAGTTGAAACAATGGCCGAACAGGCGATGAACGACCGGTGTACGCCGACCAATCCGCGGACACCGACAAAAGATGAAATCGTTTCCATATATAAGAAAGCTTTTAATTAATTGAACGGAAAGCGAGGGAATGAAATTGGACGAGAGAGAATTTTCGAACAAATTTGCACAAGCAACACAACACTTATCTCCGGAAGAAAAACAAGCGGTGTTTAAATTGTTTGCCGGTATTTCGCAGCAATTGGCCTCCGAAAATCCTGTTCCGCAGGCTGCAGGCGGTACCGCAAATTTTAATGATGATGAAGAGATCACGGGCTTGACGCCGCGGCTGGAACGCCTGAAGAATGCGTATCTTAACGTAAGACCGAGCGTTTTCGTGCGTCGCGCTGTCGTAACGACGGAAGTGTACAGAGAAAATGCGGGCATGCCGATCAAGATATTACGGGCCTTGGCATTTAAAAAAGCCTGCGAAACGGCACCGCTCTTGATTCAGCAGGACGAACTGATTATCGGACACCCTTGCGGCAAGCCGAGAGCAGGCTGTGTGTCTCCGGAAATTTCATGGCGCTGGGTTCGCGACGAATTGGATACGATGTCCACGAGAGCACAGGACCCCTTCCAAATCAGCGAGGAAGATAAACAAACACTTCGGGAAAAGGTATTCCCCTTCTGGGAAGGTAAAAGCGTAGACGAAATTTGCCAAAAGCAATATGAAGAAGCCGGCGTTTGGTCTTTCTCGGGCGAATCCTTTGTCAGCGACTTGTCTTATCACCAAGTAAACGGCGGCGGCGATACGTGCCCGGGCTATGACGTTATTCTTGTTAAAAAGGGAATTAACGGCATTAAGCGGGAAGCGGAAGAAAAACTGGCCGCCTTGTCCATGGAAAAGCCGGAAGATATTGACAAGATTTACTTCTATAAGGCCGAAATTTTAGTATGCGAAGGCGTATTGGCATACAGCAGAAGACTTTCCGATTATGCAAGGCAATTAGGCGATCGCGAAAACGATAATCGGCGGCGCCAGGAATTATACAAGCTGGCAGACATTATGGCGCATGTTCCGGCAAACCCGCCACGTACCTTCCATGAAGGCCTGCAGGCAGTATGGACGATGGAATCGTTGTTCAACGTGGCGGAAAACCAGACGGGTATTTCCCTCGGCCGCGTTGACCAATATTTGTATCCTGTATATAAAGCGGATCGGGAGGCGGGCCGTCTTACGAAAAAAGAGGCGTTCGAGCTTTTTTGCTGCTTTATCGTCAAATGCTCGGAAGTCATGTGGCTGTCCAGTGAAGCGGCTGCTAAATACTTTGCAGGCTATCAGCCTTTCGTCAACTGCACAATCGGCGGGCAGAAGCGCACCGGTGGAGACGCTTGCAACAATTTGACCTATTTGATTATGGATGCCGTCCGCTTTATAAAGATGTACCAGCCTTCGCTTGCGTGCCGTATTCATAACCGGTCACCGCAGAAGTACATGAAAAAAATTGTCGATGTTGTTAAAGCCGGCATGGGTTTCCCGGCATGCCACTTCGACGATACTCATATTAAGATGATGTTGGCTAAAGGTTTTTCCTTGGAAGATGCTCGCGATTACTGCCTGATGGGTTGCGTGGAACCGCAGAAGTCCGGTCGTATTTACCAGTGGACTTCCACCGGCTATACGCAGTGGCCCATTGCTATCGAATTTGTCTTTAACCGTGGCCTCATGAAATGGCACGGCAGCGTTCAGGGCTTGGATACGGGCGATATTAATCGGTTCAAAACGTACGAGGCGTTCGATCATGCTGTAAAAGAACAGGTTAAGCACATTATCCGGCTTTCCGCTGTCGGAACGGTCATCAGCCAGCGCGTTCATCGTGAATATGCTCCGAAGCCGTATATGTCATCCTTAGTGGAAGGTTGTATGGAAAAAGGCTTGGACGTGACGGAAGGCGGCGCTCTTGTAAACAGCGGCCCCGGCCTGATTTTTTCCGGCCTCAGCACGTACGCCGACTCCATGGCGGCCGTTAAAAAGTTGGTCTTTGAAGAAGGCAAATATACATTGGCACAGTTTAAGGCGGCATTGGATGCCAACTTTGAAGGGTATGAACAGTTACGGACGGATTGTCTGAATGCGCCGAAGTTCGGCAATGACGATGATTATGTCGATCAGATTGCGGCGGATATCGTCAATTGGACGGAAGACGAACATAATAAGTTCGACATGCTTTTTGCAAAATTCAGCCACGGCACCTTGTCCATTTCCAACAACACGCCGATTGGGGAATTGACGGCCGCAACGCCGAACGGTCGTCTTGCATGGACGCCGTTGTCGGACGGTATCAGCCCCACGCAAGGTGCGGATAAGCTCGGCCCGACGGCTATTATTAAGTCTGTCAGCAAGATGAATTGCGATGCCATGACAATCGGCATGGTTCATAATTTCAAGCTGCTCAAGGGTATTTTGGAAACACCGGAAGGTGAAAACGGGCTGATTACACTGTTGAGAACGGCCTCTATTCTGGGGAACGGGCAAATGCAGTTCAGCTATGTCGATAATGAAGTGTTGAAGAAGGCACAGCAGGAACCGGATAAGTATCGCGATCTGATTATTCGCGTTGCCGGGTACAGCGCATACTTTGTCGAACTGTGCAAGGAAGTGCAGGACGAAATCATCAGCAGAACGATGTTGGAGCACTTTTAAGTGATTTCCCCCCCCGGCCGTACTGCAATCAAGGCGGCTGCAGTACGGCCGGACGGGGGCGTATAACCGGTAAACCGTAAGGCGGAGATGAGGAAATAATGGAAGTCAGGCCGCTCCTGAGTTTGGAACGAAAAGCGCGTATATTCAATATGCAAAAATATTCCATTTACGATGGACCCGGCATTCGCACCATTATTTTTTTCAAAGGATGCCCGCTGCGGTGTCAATGGTGTGCGAATCCGGAAGGATTGGAAAAAAAGTACCAAGTCATGTTTCAGGAAGAACTGTGCATCCACTGCGGTAAATGTGTTGCCGTATGTCCTGTCAAAATTCATTATATGGACGACAGCGGCGACAGCATAAAACACAAGGTCCGACGTGATATTAACTGCACCGGCTGCCGCTCCTGCGAAACCGTGTGTCCGCGCCAGGCACTTAATATTGCCGGTAAGGACTTGACCATAACGGAAGTGTTGGATTTTATTCAACAGGATGCCGCTTTTTATCAAAGCTCCGGCGGCGGTGTTACCCTAAGCGGCGGCGAGGTCTGTACGCAGCCCGTGTTTGCGGTTAACTTACTGATGGAATGCAAAAAATTGGGTATTAATACGGCTATTGAAACAAGCGGATATGCGGAATTGGACGCGATTCTCGAGCTTGCACAGTTTAGCGACTTGTTTTTATACGATATTAAAAATATCAATTCGGATCAACACGAAGTACTTACGGGAGTAAGGAATGAAAAAATTCTTCGCAACCTGACGGAATTGATTCAGCGCGGTTATAAAGTAAAAGTACGCATGCCCATGATTAAAGGGCTGAATACGTCGGAAGAAATTATTCGGAAAACGATGGAATTTTTAAAGTCCTTCCACGGACGGCCGAACTTTTTAGGTGTAGACCTGTTGCCGTATCATAAGCTGGGCGTCAACAAATATAAACAGTTAGGAAAAATATACCCTATTGAAGCGGACGTAGCCATGACGGAAGATGACTTGACCCGTATTGAAGGATGGATTGGCGAATACGGGTTGGATGCCAAGATTATACGGCATTAATTTTGACGGGAGAGTGTGTGATGACAGACGGGATGGAGAGTAAAACCAGAATTATTCAGGAATACGTTCCCGGTAAGCAGGTCACGTTAGCACATATTATTGCCTCGCCGGTTCGTGATATTTACGAACGACTGGGCATTGAAGAAAGCGGTGCAATCGGGATTGCGACACTTACTCCCTGTGAAACGGCGATTATTGCGGCGGACATTGCCACAAAGGCTTCAGACGTGGAAATCGGTTTTCTGGATCGTTTTACGGGCTCCCTGGTTATTTCGGGAGATGTTGCCAGCGTCGGAACGGCCATGGAGGCCATTAATACGATCCTGGCCGACTTATTGGGATTTACGCCGGCAATGATTACGCGAACATGAAGAAGAAAATTATGATTATCGGTCCGCGGCAAGCGGGCAAGTCAACGCTGGCAAACTTGTTGGAACGGACGGCGCGACCGTTAAAAAAGACCCAGGATGCTGTTTTCGGCAAGAAAACCATCGACGTGCCTGCAGCATATTTGGAAAACACGATGATGTACAAATATATCATCGCCCTGTCTCAGATGGCCGGACACGTGTTGATGCTTGCCGATCAGTCAAACCCGACAGAAGTGTATTCTCCCGGATTTGCCAGGATATTCACGTGTCCCGTTACGGGCGTGATTACGAAAAGCGATTTACATCCGGAGAATTATGAGAAATGCGTAGTCCAGTTGAAGCGGGCCGGATTGGAAGAACCGTTTTTTTGCATGGCTGAGCAGGACGAAGAAAAGCTGAAGCTCTTGGAAACCCGATTGGAACAAGTCGCAGCCAGCTGAAGTTCTATAAAAAGGGGGGTGGTACATTGCAGTATATAACGGAAATGGACTTGCGAAGAAAATACAGAGAAGAACCGTTTGAAACGTATCGGTTGGGAAGCGGCGTAAAATTGACGCCCGAAGCAAAACAGTTTTTAACGGATCGGCGCATTACGATAGCTGCGGATTGTAAAATTGCAGAAATGCGATCGGCGTCGACGGTTGATGAAAACGGCATAACTTGCAAGGAAGAATTGACCATGCTCTTTTACCGGATAGAAGCGGTGGAGGCGGAGATGCTGTTAGCAGCCGAATGGTTTTCGGGCCATGAAGAATGCTCCGTTGCCGGTGAAATCCTTTCCTTATGCCGGATAGTGTATCATGCTCGAACGGCGTGCCTGCAGGGCAAACAGCCGGAAGCGCCGACCTTTTGGAACTGCAGCCTTGAGGAACTTCATGGAAAGGTGAATACGGAGCTGTTCCCGTTCTCTTTGGACAGCCTGCCCCATACCGGCGATTTGCGTTTGAAGGTGTTGATGTTGAATCGCCTGCGAACCGAAGCGTTGACTGCGATACTCGTAGTTCGGCAGTTGCGCGGAGCGAATGAGAATGACGGACTTTATACGGGGCTGAGAGATGTCTTGCAGACATTGGCGGATGTGCTTTGTATCATGATGGGAAAGTATATAAGAGGAAATATATGAAAGAAATGAACTCGGATTTTACGTATTGCAATAATTTGATAGAAGCCTTTGAGTCGGTTGTGAAAACTCCCGTAACGACACCGTCTCCCGCGTATTATACGGGAGTGGATCTGGGCACCGCGTTTATCGTCGTGGCCGTTTTGGATTCTGAATTTCATCCGATTGCCGGCGAATATCGTTATGCCAATGTAGTAAAGGACGGCATGGTAGTCGACTACTTAGGGGCCATCAGAATCGTACGGGAAATGAAGGAGAGCCTGGAACGGAAGCTGGGTGTTGAATTGCGGTTTGCGGCGGCAGCCTTACCGCCGGGAACTTTTGAACTTGATTCGGGCGCCATTAAGCATGTTGTTGAAGGGGCCGGGTTTGAAGTAACGGCCTTATTGGATGAACCGACTGCGGCGAATGCGGTGTTAAAAATCAGGGATGGCGCTATTGTCGATATCGGCGGCGGCACTACGGGCATTGCCGTCGTAAAAGGCGGCGAAGTCGTATATGTTGCCGATGAGCCGACAGGCGGAACGCACTTCTCGCTGGTTATATCGGGAGCTTATAAAATGGCCTTTGACGATGCGGAATTATATAAGCGGGATGAAACACATCATAAAGAGGTATTTCCCATATTACAGCCGGTCATTGAGAAAGTTGCTTCCATTATTTCGCGACATACGCAGGGAAGGGACGTAAAGGAAGTATATCTGGTCGGCGGCACATGTTGTTTAACGGGTATTGAAGACATTATTGAGAAGCGTACGGGGATTGTGACTAAAAAACCGCAGAATCCCATGTTCGTAACGCCGCTCGGCATTGCACTGAGCTGCAAACAGGGCGAACGGGAGTAGTCGGATGGAGTGGAAAATTATCAAATCGCCTGCGGAAGGGACGATGAATATACTGTTACGGCGTAAGAGCTCACCCGTTTCTCAGGGCATTCCCAAGTGTGACGCAATCGGTCTTGTCCAAGGTCGCCTGATCGATATGATTGTTGCGGCGGACATTGCCGAAAAAGCTGCCGGTGTCGTCGTTGAAGATATTCGCGGAAGCTGTCCGCAAAACCTGATTCTTATCGCTGTTTTCGGTGATACGGCGTCGGTTGAGGCGGCAATCGAGAATATCCGTAAAAAATTCAAAGAAAATAAACAGGTGACGGAATGATTGCGGCAAAAGTAATAGACAATATATGGGCGACACGAAAAGCGGATTGCCTGGTGGGTATGAAGTTTATGATTGTAGAAATTATAGACGGTAAAGATACGGGCCGCCGACTGATTGCGGCGGATTTGATTAATGCCGGCATCGGTGAAAATGTCATTGTCAGCTTGGGAAGTTCGGCACGACAGTTGTTCGAGCCGAATACGATTCCGATTGATGCCGTGATTATCGGCATCATTGATGAAGAATGTAAGTTTTGATTGGTGGAGGTGATTCCGCTTGGATGTTTTGAGCAGAGTACGGGAGGCCGGCGTTATCGGTGCCGGTGGGGCGGGCTTTCCTACTCATGTGAAATTAAATGCTGCAGCGGAATATGTTTTACTGAACGGAGCGGAGTGTGAACCCCTGCTTCGCGTGGATCAACAACTCATGGCGGTATATACCGATGAAATAATTACGGGATTGGTTGCGGCCGGCGAACAGGTGCAGGCGTCCGAGGCGATTATAGGTATTAAGGGAAAGCATAAAGACGTCATAGAAGCTCTGTCGGAACGCATTAAAGCCTTGGGTTTTGAGTCATATGTGAGCATTCACATACTGCCGGACATCTACCCTGCCGGTGACGAACATGTTCTGGTTTATGAATTAACCGGCAGAATCGTTCCGGAAGGAGGCATTCCGCTGGCCGTAAAATGCGTTGTCATTAATGCGGAAACGGCCTTGAATGTTGCCCGCGCGCTGCAAGGCCATAACGTCACGGAAACGTATATTACGTTACAAGGAGATATTCCCTGTCCTATGACCGTCAAGGCTCCTGTGGGAATTCCGGTTATGGAGGTTTTGCGCCGGAGCGGCATCGACGACTTTACGGGCTACAGCGTAATTGACGGCGGGCCGATGATGGGAGCCGTTATGAATGACTACAACGGATATATTACGAAGAAGAACAAGGGTTTTATTATTCTTCGCAAGGACCATTACCTGATTCGAAAAAAGATGATGACCGAACAGCAGGCACGGGTTATCGGGAAAACGGCCTGTGAACAGTGTCGCATGTGTACGGATTTGTGCCCGCGGTATTTGTTGGGGCACGACTTGCAGCCGCATAAGCTCATGCGTACGATGAAGTACATGCCCGGCGAGCTTGCGGAAGCGGTGACGGCATCACTTTGCAGCCAATGCAATTTATGTGAAATGTTTTCCTGTCCCGCCCACTTAAGCCCGCGAAGTATTAACGGCTGGTATAAGGGCAGGATGAAAGAGGCCGATATTAAATATACGCCGTCCGCAGCCGATTACAAAACTAAAGAAATGCGCAGTTACCGCATGGTACCCAGCAAGCGGCTTATTGCAAGATTGGGGCTTGCTGCTTTTAACGGCGATGCGCCGCTTACGAACCCGGAGTGGCATGTAAAGGAAGTTTCGATTATGCTCAGCCAGCATGCGGGAGTTCCGGCAGAACCGATTGTTTGCGAAGGCGATACGGTTAAGGCCGGCCAGGTTATCGGCAAAATTCGGGCAGGAAGTCTCGGCGCCCCGGTGCATGCAAGTCGGGACGGGCAGGTAGTAAGCGTGACGGATAAGATGATTACGATAAAGGTGGAAGCGGCTTATGTATAATGCAATCGGTATGGTGGAACTGAGCAGTATTGCCAGAGGCGTTTATATTGCCGATCAAATGATTAAAGCTGCAGCGGTGGAGCCCGTAAGCTGTACGGCAGTCTGTCCCGGCAAATACATCGTTCTCATACAAGGTGATGTGGCGGCCGTGGAAAACGCCGTCCGGGTCGGCATGACGGCTGCAGGTGAATATATTGTCGATCAGTTTGTTATTCCCAATATCCATCCGGCCATATTCCCGGCCATATCATCCACGACGATTCCGGACACGAAAGCGGCGTTGGGGATCATGGAATCTTTTTCCATGGCATCCATGATTTTTGCTGCCGATGCGGCTTTAAAAGCCGCTGAAATTCAGGGAATCGAATTGCGGTTGGGCACAGGTCTCGGAGGCAAAGCGTTTTTTACCTTTACGGGAAATGTGGCGGCAGTGGGGGCGGCGGTAGAAGCCGGAAGAGAACTTGTCAAAGAAAGCGGTCTTCTGGTTGATATAGAAATTATTCCGTCTCCGTCCGAGAGACTTTGGGATAGTTTACTGTAAAGCGAATTAATTTAGGAGGTGATAAGGTGAAGCGGTTAATTTGTATTGACCAAGTAAAGGAAGCCGCTGCGGCCGGTATTACGGAACTGCAGGTGGAGCCGAATACGCTGATTACCGATGCTGCCCGGGACTATGCCCGCAGTAAGGGCATGACCTTTGCGGAAAGGGGCATTGTCCCGGCGCAACGGGGATGCGCAAAACCCTCATCGGGCGGAAGCTCTGTCGATAAAGGTGTTGTTGCCGAAATCGTGCGCCAGGTTCTTTTGTCGCGCGGACAGGCGGCCGAGCCGTATATAGCCGAAAAAGATGTGAGCGGCTTAAAGGTCGTACGAGGTCATTCGGTTTCATATGAAGTGTTTGATACGGGCAACCCCGTAACGTGTGTCAAATATCAGGAAGTTGTCAGTAAGGCCGAGTCGCATATGAGTTCGGGATTTCTGACCATAGATCACTCGTCGTTTACATGGACGCTTTCCGGATATGAAGAAACCGATATTATTCTGGAAGGCAGTTTGTCCATAACGATTGACGGTAAGACTTACCGTGCAAGTCAGGGAGATGTTCTCTTCATTCCCAAGGATTCTACGGTTATCTGGAATGCGGAAGATCACGTTAAGCTGTTTTATACGACATATCCCGCAGATTGGGCCGGTTAATTCTGCCGGAGGAGGGCTTGATTGATGGAAGCTTTAGGGATGATTGAAACGCGGGGACTGGTGGCGGCCATAGAAAGTGCCGATGTAATGCTTAAAGCGGCGGATGTCGGTCTTGCCGGCAAAACTTTCGTCGGGGGCGGACTAGTAACCGTATGTGTCTGCGGCGAAGTGGCGGCCGTGAAGGCCGCTGTTGATGCCGGCGTAGCTGCCGTGGAAAAACTCGGTGCGACCGCCCTGATTTCGAGCCACGTTATTCCGCGACCGGATAATGCCGTCGGAATCCTATTTCCCAAAGGAGCGACGGATAACTCGGCGAAGGGCGGAAAACCGGCAATGCAACCTGCCGTTGAAGAGACAAAAGCGGAGGCACAAGGCTTGGAAGAAGCGGTACCGGAAAATCCGTCGCCCGAAGTTTCGGATATTCAGGTTTCGAGCAAAGCCGAAGCGGATGCGCTTGCCCGTAAGAGCGGCGCCGGACTGAAAATTTGCTTGCGTAATATGTCCGTTCCCGCTTTAAGGCGACTGATTCGCGAGTATGAAGATATCGGTATCAAAGGAAGAGCCGTATCGCGGGCTAAGAAAGAAGATTTGCTCAGCCTGCTGGAAAGATACTACTCTTTGTCATAAAAATAATTTAAAAGACCGGGAAAGGGGAGAGATGTTTGGACACTTTGGATTATGATTTGCAAACCGTACAGGAAGCAAGAAACCTTGTACGGAAAGCACAGGCGGCAGAAGACGTTTTTTGCAAATTCGCCGACGATCAAGTGGATAGAATTTTGCAAAACATGGTACGCGCTGCTGAAGAAAATGCGGAGAAGCTCGCCTGCATGGCTGTAGAAGAAACGGGATTCGGCAAAGCCGAAGACAAGGTTATTAAAAACCTTGTGGCGTCGAGAGATGTATATAACTACATTAAAGACATGAAGACCGTCGGCGTTATTAATGAAGATCCTGTAAATAAAATTACGGAAATCGGCGAACCTGTCGGGGTTGTCTTGGGCATTGTGCCTTCGACCAATCCGACCTCAACGGTTATTTACAAAGCGATGATTGCCCTGAAGGCGCGTAACGCAATTGTGTTCTCGCCGCATCCGTCGGCGTTGAAATGTACGTTGGAAGCAACGCGCATTATGACACAGGCGGCAGAAGCGGCAGGCGCTCCGGCCGGCATTATTTCCTGCGTGAATCACCCGTCTATGAAGGCAACCAACGAATTGATGCGTTGCGATGAAGTTAAGATGATTATCGCAACGGGCGGCGCCGGCATGGTAAAAGCGGCATACAGCTGCGGGAAACCGGCTTTGGGCGTAGGTCCCGGGAACGGGCCGTCGTATATTGAACGGACTGCGGACGTAAAAAAATCCGTTGAGGACATTATGCTCAGCAAGACCTTTGACTACGGCACTATATGCGCTTCCGAACAATCCGTTATCGTTGAAGAATGTAATAAGGCGCAGGTCACAGCGGAATTTGAGCGCCAGGGCGGTTATTTCATGACAAAGGACGAAACGGACAAGGTTTGCACACTCCTGTTTAAAAACGGGTATGACATGAATGCAAAGTTTGTCGGGCGTTCGGCACAAGTGATTGCCGATGCGGCAGGCATTACAATTCCGCCGGGAACACGCGTTCTCATCGGTGCTCAGGACGGTGTAGGCAAGGGATATCCTCTTTCGTTTGAAAAGCTTACGAGCGTGTTGGGGTTCTACACGGTGCGCGATTGGCAGGAAGCTTGTGACTTGTGCATTTGTTTGCTGAAAAACTGCGGCATGGGACATACTATGTCCATCCATACGGAAAACCCGGATATTGTACGGCATTTCTATGAAAAACCCGTATTCCGACTCATTGTGAATACGCCTGCAACACAGGGCGGCACGGGCATCAGTACGGGCTTGGCTCCAGCATTTACGCTCGGGTGCGGTACATGGGGCGGAAGTGCTACGGCCGATAACGTTACGCCGCGGCATTTGATGAATATCAAGAGAGTGGCATACGGCATCAGAGAAATAAAGCCGTCACCTCCCCTGTCGGGCGGACAGGTGTCCTATAGCGGCAGCAATAATTCCGTATCCGCGTCGGATGAACAATTGGTCGGTGTAGTCAACGAAGTATTGCAGCTCCTGAAACAAAAAGGGGAATTTTAATGGGACGCTATGATGCCCTTATCGACCTTTTGCTTGAAACGGTAAAAGAGGGCAATGTGCAGCTGCCGCCGAACTCCGTTCCCGTGGGCGTGTCCAACAGACATGTTCACCTGTCACAAGCGGATTTGGAGATATTGTTCGGTGCCGGCTATAAGCTGACAAAGACAAAGGATATCTCTCAGCCGGGGCAGTTTGCATGTAAAGAAACGGTTACCCTGGCCGGGCCGAAAGGCGCCATTGAAAAAGTGCGTGTCCTCGGACCGGTCAGAAAAGAGTCACAAGTGGAAATACTTCGGGCAGATTGCTTTAAATTAGGCATTAATGCGCCGGTACGTATGTCCGGTGAATTGGCGGATACGCCGGGAATCACCTTAATCGGACCGGCAAGCGGCCTGTACTTGCCGCGTGGGGCGATTATTGCCAAGCGACACATTCATATGTTGCCTGAAGATGCACGGCAATTCGGCGTTTCAGACGGTCAAATTGTATCTGTCGGCGTTGACGGCGATAGAGGCGGTACTTTCGCTAATGTTGTTATCCGAGTAACGACAACATCGGCATTGGAGTGTCATATAGACACGGAAGAAGCTAATGCGATGAACTTGAAGAACGGCTCCAGGATAACAATTATTAAATAAACTTTTTAATATTTATTTAGGAGGAAAATAATATGAGCACAACAGAAGCATTGGGTTTAATTGAAACAAAAGGATTGGTAGGTTCTATTGAAGCGGCGGATGCAATGGTAAAGGCGGCAAACGTTTATTTGATCGGCAAAGTCCTGGTAGGCGGCGGCTTGGTAACTGTTATGGTTCGCGGTGACGTAGGCGCCGTTAAAGCAGCCACAGATGCCGGTGCGGCAGCAGCACAACGCGTTGGTGAGCTTATTTCCGTTCACGTCATTCCGCGTCCGCACAATGATGTTGAAATGATTCTTCCTCATGACAACCTTGAAGTAAAAGAGTAAGCTCGTCATAAACGGGCTAAGGAGTTGTTGCACCTTAGCCCGTTTATTTGGCGCCGAACAGGCATGACTAAACCCCCAGTTTACTGGGGGAGCAAAAAAATACTTATAGAAAAAGAAGGAACCTCCTGTGTTAGAATGATGATGGTCTGGCAACCACATCACATAACGGATAGGAGGTTCACTGTCAATGAATGACGTACAANAGCTTATCACACAGTAAATGGAGATGCAAATACCATATCGTATTTGCGCCCAAATATAGAAGACAAGCTATATATGGGACCATAAAGGTGGATATAGGAAAAATATTGCGGGAGTTGTGCACCCGGAAGCACGTAGAAATACTGGAAGCAGAATGTTGTCCGGATCATATCCACATGCTGGTGACAATACCACCACATCTAAGTGTATTCGGTTTCATGGGATATCTAAAAAGTAAGAGCAGTTTAATGATATTTGATAAACATGCAAACTTAAAATATAAGTATGGCAATAGACATTTTTGGTGTCGGGGTTACTATGTGGACACGGTAGGAAAATACGAAGGTGCGATAAAAACCTATATCCGACAACAACTGCAGGAAGATATAGCACAGGACACGTTGGATTTCAAAGAGTATGTAGACCCGTTTACGGGTAAGAAGAGTACATAAGTAGGCAAAGAAAGAGCCCCCGAGTAGGGGGCTGCCAGTAACAGTGATGTGATTGCCGGATTTTATTCAGTGCACCATTTGGTGCTACCACAAGAGATAGACCCTTATAGGGTCAGAGCAAACCACCAGTTCTACTGGTGGTTATGATTATATCTTTGTGTATGCCTTGACTACATAACAACAATTTGGAACAGGCAAAATCAGGAGTATGCGACGATATAAATGCACTTATTGTTGCAATTAGACTATTCAGAGGTGATATCTATGGATAACCGAGCGGCAGCTGTCAAACTGAGTATTGATGCCGGTTTCAAACGCCGTGGTATAACATTTGCAATTTTTTCGGGTGTTTTTTACGGATTGTACACGGCATTCCTTACCTTGGGAATGTCAAAGGGTATTTGGGGCAATGATTGGTATGGAGCGAATATATCGGGATTAAGCGCATTTGCCGTTGCTTATTGTTTAGCTGCGTTGGGATCGGCCGTTAATGATACGATGAGCGGCATATGGGCTTTGATCAATGTCACCGTAAAAGGTGAATTGGGAGACTTCTTTCGTACCTTAAAGTCCAAGCCGGGGGTTGTTATGATTGTTTGTGCGCTTATTGGCGGTCCCCTGGCATCGACTGCCTATGTTGCGGCATTGCAGATGGGCGGTTCCATTATCGTGCCGATTTGTGCTTTAAACGCTTCTTTCGGCGCGATTATCGGACATTTCGTATTTAAACAGGCAATTAACAGACGGATGATTGCCGGTATTTTACTTTGTCTGATTGCCGCCGGCGTTATTGGCGGCACTTCTTTTTCCGACGTCGGGCCTACTGCGTTGGTTGCTTGCGGTATTGCCTTGTTTTGCGCGCTGGGTTGGGGCATTGAAGGAGCTGTTGCCGGATTTGGGACGACTCTCATTGATTACAATATTGGGATTACAATCCGGCAATGTATTTCCGGATTATCCAATATGTTGATTATGTTGCCTCTCCTTTGCTTTATTGACGGGAATATCGGCCTTGCACCCAGATTATTGTCCGGGGCATGGTCGGACTGGTCCGTTATATTTTTTGTCGTTTCCGGATTTTGTGCTATGCCGGCGTATTCTTTCTGGTATAAAGGCAACTCTATGTGCGGCGCGGCCCTGGGTATGGTTTGCAACGGCGCATATTCGTTCTGGGGACCCTTTTTCTGCATGATCATTGTCGGTATGATTGACGGGCAGCCGGGATGGATGCTGACGCCTGTTCAATGGGTTGCAGCTCTTGTCATGATTTGCGGTATTGCACTTGTGGGCAACTTGAATCCGCTGCATTTATTAAAAAAGGAGGCAAAATAATGAAACCGTTATATTATGCCATTATGAAATATATGACGACTGTAGATGAAGCCTCTAACCAAGATGTAATTAATGCGCTGAGTAATGAATATGGAAGTTTTAAAATGTTACGTTCCGATGCGGTAGAAGAAGCGCTCATGACGGCAAAAGCGAACGGCTTGTTGGACGAGTCACGATTCGAATTGGATTCGAATGATGTATTACATGTATATTACAGTGTCAATGAATACGGACGAGATTTAATTAATCATTTTATTAAGTAATGTTTACCGGGCAGTACTTGAAACAGGTTGTATATCACTGATATTTTATAAACGGAGGTATTTATTATGAACTTAAAAAGTAAACTTTGCATTGCCGCAATAACGGCAGCCTGCATGTCGACTGTTGCGGCAGCGGCGGAGCCTGCTTCGGTTACGGGGAATGCCCGTAAAGACACGTATGTGAACGGCATTGTTTATCAATATTCCGCAGAAGTGGCCGGTCTTCAAAAACAAGCCTATGAATTGGCACGTATTCGACTTGATCAGGCGTTGGCAAACAAGGCCGAACATACCAAGCCGTTGGCTATTGTCAGTGATATTGATGAAACTATTATGGATGATACTACGTATCAAGCTGAAATGATGATGAAAGAGGGCTCGTGGGACAGCGGTCCGTGGGACGGGTATTATCACGCAATTGCTTCTGAAGCGGATAAGCCGCTTCCGGGCGCAGTGGAATTTTTCAACTATGCTCAAAGTAAAGGTGTAGAAGTTTTCTACATTACAAACAGGGATTGGGATACAGAAGATCTTACAGTTGCGCAACTCAAACATGCAGGACTTCCGTATGCCGACGCGGCGCACGTGCAGGTCATGGACCGGTCCGGTTCGTCCAATAAAGACAGCCGCCGTGCTAATGTAACTAAAGACTATGATGTAGTCATGTATTTAGGCGACAATATCGGCGACTTCACATCGGCTTTCGGCCGTGAAATGGGCGCTCTTAAACGTACGGAATTAGCCATGGATCCCCGGTATAAGAATAATTGGGGCGTTGCTTGGATTGTATTGCCTAATGCCACATACGGCGATTGGATGGGTGCCGTATGGTATAAGAGAAACACTACGGATGAAGAAAAGAGTCGGTATACCCGGGATCTGCTTAATCATTGGAAATATTCCAATAAAGACTGGGATGTATGGTATAAAGGGTATGTAAAAGACTAGTGCAACATAAGTGTTGTATTTAAAAAATCAAGGACTGCAACAGAAGCGGATCAAAATCTCTTCCGGTGCGGTCCTTGATTTTACAATTAAGCCAATTAAGCGCGAGAATAAATTTGACAACAAGTATCAGAAACTATAGACTGTAACCGTATGTAAGTGTGATTCACAAAGGAGGAATGCAGTGTGAACAGGGGTACAAAGAAATCGATGGCGACCATCTTTGCGGCAGTATCTTTGGTCGGAACGTCCGCATGGGCGGCAGGTGTGCAGCAGATAGATCCGGAAGCGCATGTGTCCGTCGGAGGCGCTACGAGTGCTGAAGGGGCCGGCCGGGTTCGTGTCGATGCGACGGCCGGTGCGAGTGTGATGATTACACCGGATCAGAATTATGAACCTGCGTCGTATCCGCTCCATGACGGGAAGCGTGTACCCGATAATCTAAGTCCCGTGCCGCCGGCAACGGAAGCCCCTGCGACGGCTCGCGTCGTCATTCGCGGCCAGCGTACGGATTTCGGTCTTAACACGAATTCATCCAAAACGGGTACTGCCGTCGGGGCTAACGTGAAAGCAAAGGGGAGTTATGCTGCCGCTTTCGGCAACGGGGCGGATGTCAAGGCGGAAGAAGGCCTTGCTCTGGGGCACGGTGCCGTCGTCAGAGGTAGCGGAAGTGTAGCGCTGGGTGCAGGCAGTACGGCGACGGATGCAGATGTTATCTCCGTGGGCAATGAAAACCTTGTGCGTAAGGTGACGAATATTGCCGACGGCGCGGTAGCGGCAGGTTCGCATGATGCCGTTACGGGAAATCAGCTGTATATAACGGACCGCCGTGTACAAGAATTGGCACAACAGGTTATGGCCTTACAACAGGAGAATGGCGCATTAAAGAAAATGATTGCAGAGCTGACGTCCAAAGGTCAATAGATTTTTGTGATTTAAGTAAAGGAGACTTCTTATGATACATTAAGAAGTCTCTTTTACTATATTGCGGTTCAGGTATTATATAACAGCAGTAATAGTATACATATTCTTTTTTAAAACGCTTAAAATATTGACAATAAATATCAAAATAATAAAATATAAATGTAATTATTGATCAAATTTTTGTTTATATGACGGGAGGAGATTATATGCTGAAAATGAGCAAGTCAAAAGAGCGTTTGATTGCGGTCTTGTCTGCTGCGGCAGTTACGGGAAGTGCCGCCTTTGCGGCGGTTCCGCAAATTGATGCCGGCGCGAGTGTACTTATCGGCGGGGCGACGACGGGTGAAGCGGCAGGCCGAACCCGCGTTGATGCGACTACCGGTGCAAGTGTCATGATTACACCGGATCAAAACTATGCGCCTGATACCTATCCTGCGCATAACGGGAGACATGTTCCCGATAATCTCGGTGCGGATTCTCCTGATACGGCTCGTGTCATTATTCGCGGCGAACGGACGAATTTCGGCTTGAATACGAATACATCTAAAAACGGAAGTGCATTTGGCGCCAATGCGGTCGCAAAAGGGGATCATGCTGCGGCCTTCGGCAACAGTGCCCATGTGAAAGCAGCCGAAGGATTGGCTGTCGGGTACAATGCCTCCGTTACGGGTGCCGGCAGTGTGGCTCTCGGCGGAGGCAGTCTTGCGACGGAAGCCAATGTCGTTTCCGTCGGCAGCGATTCGTTGCAGCGCCGTATTATTAATGTGGCGGACGGCAGAATTGCCGCCGGATCGCACGATGCCGTCACGGGTAATCAGCTTTATCAGTACGGGCAATCACTGACAGGCGGACTGAGAAAAGAGCTTAAAAGTGTCGGCGCCGTATCTGCAGCCCTGGCGGGATTACATCCGCTTGATTACAGCGGTGACGCGTCGAAATTCCAGATCTCGGCAGCCCTTGGCACATATGGCGGTACAAAGGCTGTCGCCTTAGGCGGATTTTATAACGCCGGTCCGAATGTGCTCTTATCCTTCGGTATTGCATCAAACTTCGGCGATGACCACAAACTGGCCGGCAATATAGGCGCTACTTTCCGTGTCGGCAAGGGCGGTAACCGCGGTGAAGATCATTACGGTGATGCAGTAGTTTCCAGGCGTCTTGATGCGATGGAACGGGAAGTCGCCGAATTGAAGGCGCAGAATGAGGAATTGAAGAAACAAATAGGACATAAATAGAAACTTTGTGAAAATAATCCCGTAATAAAGAGCCGTTTTGCCGTATCAATCCGATGCAGGGGACGAAAAGGAGAACTGACAGGCGGCTTTTGCGCGGCAAATCTGCTGCAGTGGCGGGTTGCGGCACAGCGCTAATATTACATTTTTACATGATAAACTGAGGCGCAATCTAAAAAATGAATAGAGAACTTTTAAAAAATAGAGAAATTTCTCTATTGTTCTATTTGGAACGTGCTATACTATAAGTAACAGATTTCGTTTCTTCGGAGAGAGGAAATAAATCCGATTTTACTATCTTAAGGGAGGTCATTTCTATGTCTTATAACAACATTAAGTTTGAAAAACAAGAAGGAATCGGTGTATTGACGATCGATCGCCCGAAGGCGCTGAACGCGCTCAACTCTGAAACGTTGTTGGAATTGAATGATTGCATCGGTAAGATCGAAGCGGACAAGGAAGTAAAAGTTCTCGTAATTACAGGTGGCGGCGATAAATCTTTTGTTGCCGGCGCGGATATTAAAGAAATGTCCACGAAGAACGCTGTTGACGGCCGGAACTTCGGCAAGGTAGGCCAGGATGTATTCACTCGTATTGAAAACATGCCTCAGCCCGTCATTGCGGCCGTTAACGGTTTTGCTCTCGGCGGCGGCTGCGAACTCGCTTGCGCTTGCGACTTCCGCTATGCATCTGAAAACGCTCTCTTCGGTCAGCCGGAAGTAGGCCTCGGCATTACGCCCGGCTTCGGCGGCACACAGCGTCTCCCCCGTCTCGTAGGCCGCGGCATCGGCAAGGAACTTATTTACACGGCTGCCAACATCAAGGCTGACGAAGCATTTCGAATCGGCCTTGTCAATAAAGTTGTACCGCAGGAAGAATTGATGCCGACGGTTATGAAAGTTGCCAAGAAAATTGCCGGCAACGCTCCCATTGCCGTACAACTTTGCAAGGCTGCGATCAACCGCGGTATTCAGTGCGATGTCATTACGGGTATCGCTTACGAAGATGAAGTGTTCGGCCTGTGCTTCTCGACGGAAGACCAGAAGGAAGGCATGGCTGCATTTATGGAAAAGAGAAAAGAAAAGAATTTCCAAGGGAAATAAGCTGTTACGAAAAAACACGTTACACCGGGTGGGGTAACGTGTTTTTCTATGCCGTAATGATACGCCATAAGGCGATGAGAATGAAGGTGAGAACGCAGAGGAGGCTCAAGACGCGCTGCTTTGTAAGGACGAACTTGGCCGGCTGCATTTGCGGCAGTATCGGCGGCGTTACGACCTGTCGGGTGCCGCAAATGGGGCACGTGCGTACGCCGTCACGCAGCTCCGTGCCGCAGGTTTTACAAATCATAGATTCATCTCCTGAAAGTTCGGTTGTGTTTATCATAGCACGGCAGGGAAAAGAATGCGATATGTAAAAAGAGGCCTTGTTGCAATAACCGTCTTGTGGAAGGGCTGCACATAGTCTATAGTATAGATGTTCGGACGATGAAAAAGGAGCGGGATGATATGGTGCAGAGGTTTTTTAAAATTTTATATTACGCCTGCCGCGGTCGGCACCTCACCGAAAAAGCGGTTATCGTTCTTGCCAAGTTCGGCTTTGTCGTCTATATCCTGTACGGTGTTGTCACCTGGCTTTATCCGGGCCGGGCTGCAGAACGGTTTGAGCGGCGCAGGGCCGTTGCGGCGGCAGCGCTTTCTCTCGGCCTGACTGTCGTTGCAGCGGCTCTCCTTCGTAAAATTTGGCGCAGACCGAGGCCCTTTATGAGCGGCAAGACGGCTCTCTTGCGCCACGGAAATTCGCCGTCCTTTCCGAGCAATCACACGATCCATGCCGCCGCCATAGGTGCGGCCGTTATGGCGTATAGGCAAAAAGAAGGCACGTCTCTGCTCCTGTGGGGACTTGCCCAAGGAGCGGCCCGCGTTTACTGCGGCGTTCACTATGCGAGCGATATTATCGGCAGTGTTGTCTTGGGTGCGGCCTGCGCTCTCGCCGTTTGCCGCAGTAAGGTGCTTGCCGGAGCGGCAGAACGCTTGGCCCTCTTCGTGACAACTGTGGAAGAAGCCCTGAAAAGATATTAATATTGGACATAAAAAAGCCTGCCTCGCGTATGGGGCAGGCTTTTGCGGTTTTTAATGCTTTTGGCGGAATGCGGTGAAGCCGGCATATACGGCGCCGGTACCGAGCTCTTCTTCAATGCGCAGGAGGCGATTGTATTTGGCAACCCGTTCGCTTCGGTTGGGCGCACCCGTCTTGATTTGGTTGGCATTCAAAGCGACGACGAGATCCGCAATGGTCGTGTCTTCCGTTTCGCCCGAACGGTGGGAGACGATGGCCGTGTAGCCCGCGTGGGCGGCGAGTTTCATGGCATCGAGCGTTTCCGAGAGTGTGCCGATTTGGTTGAGCTTAATGAGAATGGAGTTGCCGCTGTCCAGACCTATCCCCTTGGCGAGGCGCTGTGTATTCGTAACGAAGAGGTCGTCTCCTACGAGCTGCACCTTGTGGCCGAGCGCGGCAGTCAGCCTTTGCCAGCCATCCCAATCTTCTTCATCCAAGCCGTCTTCAATGGAATAGATGGGATATTTTTTTACGAGTTCCTGCCAGTGGGTAATGAGTTCGTCGGAAGTATACTTCTTGCCGCACTTGGGCAGGACGTATTCACCGGCCTTGGCACCCTTCCATTCACTTGCCGCCGCGTCAAGGGCGAGACAGAAGTCGGAGCCCGGTTTGTAGCCGGCTTTTTCGACAGCCGAGAGAATGTACTGAATGGCTTCTTCATCGCTCGAAAGATTGGGCGCGAAGCCGCCTTCGTCGCCGACGGAGGTAGCCAGCCCTTTTTCTTTCAAGAGGGTTGCGAGGACATGGAAGACTTCCGTGCACCAGCGCAGACCTTCGGCAAAGGTAGGTGCACCGGCAGGCATAATCATAAATTCCTGGACGTCCACCGTGTTGGCCGCGTGGGCACCGCCGTTTAATATATTCATCATCGGTACGGGCAGGTGATTGCCGTTGCAGCCGCCAATGAAGCGGTAAAGGGGGATGTGTTCGGCCTTGGCCGCCGCTTTGGCCGCCGCTAAGGAGACGGCTAAAATGGCGTTGGCCCCCAGTTTGGACTTGTCTGTTGTGCCGTCGGCTGCGAGCATGGCCTGATCGACGGCGTACGTATTGAAGGGGGACAGACCTGTCAATGCCTGACGGAGGTGTGTGTTCACATTTTCCACGGCTTTGTCGACTCCCTTGCCGCCGTAGCGGGATTTGTCACCGTCGCGCAGTTCCAGGGCCTCGAATTGTCCCGTCGAGGCACCGCTGGGTGAGATGCCGCTGCCTACGGTACCGTCGGAGAGGATGACATCCGCTTCTACTGTCGGATTACCGCGCGAATCGATGACCTGACGGCCGATAACCGTTTCAATTGTGAGTTTTTCCATTATTGTAACACCCTTTCGATTTTATAGTTGTATGTACTTGCCGAGATAGTGTTGTAAGGTGGGAATTTGGCTCTTTTCCCGGTCTTTGCCTGCATAGAGGAGGGTTACGTTGCCTGCAGCCAAGTGCTGTTTAATGAGGTCGACAAAGGGCGGAAAAGCGTCATTTGCGGCCAGTTCGTCGCCATAGGCGGCAGCAAAGGCTTCGTACGAAATTTCTTCGTGATGGTAGCGTTTGCGCAAATCCGTTGTGGGCGCTATGTCCTTGACCCATGCGCCGAGACCGGCATTTTCCTTTTTGATTCCCCGCGGCCAGAGGCGGTCGATGAGGATGCGGAAGCCGTCCGCTTCGACCGGTTTTTCATAGATTCGTTTCCATTGTAAGGTACCCATAGAAATCATCTCCCCAAAAAACAGTATATACTAAAGTCGGCGCGGCGGCTATAAAAATTTAGAGGACCGGATATCTGCCGTTTTATTTACGTAGTTTTGCGTTGCTTGCGGACGGTGCTGTTCGGAATCCCCGCGGCGAGACGAAGTTTGGCGACAGTTCGCCTTGCGATGGGCAGCCCCTTTTCTGCCAGCATGTTTGCCAGTACCTGATCCGAATAAGGCCGGACTCTGTCTTCTGCCGCAATAAGGGCGAGCAGAGTTCGTTTGATTTCGTCGGCTGATGCCGGTTCGGTCGTACCGTTGTCGTAAGCCCGCGTAAGGAAGTCCTGTATTTTGCAGACGCGGCGGTTGAAGAGAACACAGCGGTTCTTGCAAACACGGCTGACCGTCGCTTCGCTCAGGCCCGTGATACGGGCAATTTCTTTTTGCGTCAGCGGATGAAGTGCGGCATCATGGAGAAAGAAGTCGTGCTGACGATAGCAAATAGCTTCCAGGACTAGGCGAATAGCTTTGCTGCGGAAGGTCAGTGCCGTGCGCAGATTGACATACGAGTGCCGGGCTTTTCGTAAATAGGCGAGTGTCTCCTTGTCGGCGTTCTTGCCGTAAGCCGCGTAGAGATCGTCGCGGAAGCGAAGGATTGGACAGGTCTGAAAGAGAATGACCGATACGTCGCCCCGATCCGTTACGACAAGTTTTCCTTCGGGACGGATATAGACGTCCCGCGTGTCCAACTGTCTTAAGGGCTGAAAGGAGAGGGGGCGCAGGAAGTCGATGACGGCCTGCAGATCCGCGTCGGACATGGACAACTCTTTGCGCAGGCGTTGCCAGCGCCCGTTAAGAAAAGCATCGTAGTACGCTTCCAGTACAGTCAGCGTATGCGGCGGCGCGTCACCCTTGCGCTTACATTGCAGGATGAGCGCCTCCCGCAGGGAGCGGGCGCCGATGCCCGGCGGATCGAGGGATTGGACGAGAGCCAGCGCGCAGGCGATTTCATTGTCCGAAAAACCGCGGGTGTCGCTTTTAAGGAGTTCCGGATCCGTGAAGAATCCCTTTTCGTCGAGGGCGCCGATAATCACCTTGGCTGCCGCCGTAATGCGGTCCGGCGCGTTCAATAAAGCGAGTTGCTCGAAGAGGATTTCCTGCGGCGATTTCTCTCGGACAAAGTCGGGCGGAGTGCCGTTCGTCACGGCAGTCCGCATGGGATAGTAGATTTCAAGGAGGGGGTTTTCTTCGGCCCGTCGACGCAGGAAATCGTTTAAGTCCTGTTCCTGTAAGGTGAGAAACATAGCGGAAAGCCGCTGTATTTGCGTCAGTTTATGTTGTTGTTTCAAGGACAGAGATAAGTTCAGCATAACCGTGACCTTTATCAATGCACTTTTCGCGTCCGGACAAAAAGAAACGATACGACGTGTAGCGCCGCATCGTTTCGCAGGTAAATCAGTTCTTGCCGTCTTCTGCCGAGAATTTTGTGGAGAAAACGTGATAAATAAAGTAGGCAATGGACAGAACAAAAACGGCGAGGCCGAGAATGTCGGCCGTGTTTTTAAAATCTTTACCCACCAATGCCAACGGATCTTCACTGCCGCCGGCCGTAATGGAGAATACGATGAGCATGGCGATGATGACACCGATCAGGCTTTCACCGACGATGAGGCCGGATGCAAAGAGAACACCTCTGTGCGTGCACGCTTCGACGTCTTCATCTTCTTTCCCCGGGCTGCGGAGAGCTGCGCGGGCACGAAGACGCTTATGCATGATATAACCGATAACGGAACCGATAACCAAAGGGATTTCCAATGTCGGCGGCAAGTAAATACCCATGCCGACAGCCAACGGAGGCAGGGCGAGAGATTTTGTATTTTTCGTCAGGATGAGATCGACGATAATGGCGGCGATGCCTACGCCGATGCCGAAGAGGATGTAGTTCCAGTCGAGCTGGGAACTGAAAATACCTTGGGCGATCGTCGTCATAAGCGTTGCCTGCGGCGCTGCCAATGCTTGACTCGGATCCATGCTGGCGCGGGGCAGTGCGCCTGTAAAGCCGTAAGCTTGATACAGAAGGTTCAATACAGGTGCGATTGCAAAAGCGCCGACGACGGAACCGAGAATCAAGGCGACCTGCTGTTTCCAGGGCGTTGCTCCGACGATATAGCCCGTCTTTAAATCCTGGAGATTATCGTTGGAAATGGAGGCGATGCTGACGATAACACTGGTAATAAAAATCGCCAATGCCGTTGCGAATTTTGTGCCTTCCGGCGTATCGAAGATACCGAAGGACTGACCGATGCCGAGGACAACCAATGATGAAACGATGATGCCGAGAATACCGATGCCTGAAATCGGGCTGGCAGATGTGCCGATAAGACCGGCCATGTAACCGCAGGCTGCAGCGACAAAGAAGCCCATGAGAACGGCGACAAGAACGCCGACAACGATGTAAATGGTCGTTATCGTGCCGGGCAGGCCCGCTTCGGAAACGAAATTATAGAACGTAAAGAGCAGGCCGAGAATGACCGCTATAAAGACGATGCCTACGGACTTGGGACTCATGTCGATATCCGTATGGTGAAGAGCCTGTTTTTCCGCAGTATTATTGGCGCGGATCGCGTTGACAGACATCTTGATGCCGTCAATAACAGGTCCCAGAAGTTTAATGAGTGTCCATACGGCGGCAATACCGATACAGCCGGCACCAATAAAGCGGACTTTTTGAGCCCAAATGACTTTTGCGAAAGCAGCGGCCGTCTGTCCGTCAGCCGGTGTAAGCGTAGATGTCAGGTAAGGCACGAAGATACCCCACGCGAGCAGTGTCCCCACCAGTATGGCCGCACCGCTGGCAATGCCAATCAGGTAGCCTGCGCCGAGAAGTGCCATAGAAAAGCCGAGCGGGATCTGGGTCGTCGCTTTACCGAAGTTGAGCCAATAGCTGAATTCGGACGAAAGGACATGGAATCCGTTGGCGCACAGCCCGATGATACCGGCAAGAGCCGTACCTTTGACGATGTCCCGCATGCCTGTCGCCTTTTTGTTTGCTTCCCCTTCTTCGTGCGATTCACTGCCGACTTTGAGGATTTCCGCCGCCGCACGGCCTTCCGGATAAGGAAGATCCGTATTAACGACCATGGCACGACGCAGGGGAATCGTGAAAAGGACGCCCAGGGAGCCGCCGCACGTACAGAGGATCATGGTCTGCCAGAAGGGAAAACCCTGCCAGTAGCCGAGCATCAAAAGGCCCGGAAGAATAAAAATGATTGCCGACAATGTTCCGGCAGCCGATGCCTGTGTCTGTACCATGTTGTTTTCCAAGATATTGGAGTGTTTGAACATGCGCAGAATTGCCATAGAAATGACCGCAGCAGGAATGGATGATGAGAACGTTAGGCCGACCTTCAATCCCAAATAGACATTGGAAGCCGTGAAAATGACCGTAATAAGCATCCCCAGGAACATGCCTCTAAAGGTTAATTCCGGAAGGGACGGATATACGGTCCGGTCGTTTTGTGAGATCATATACTCTCCTCCTTTTTGGTGAAAAAACGAACTTTCATACTTCTGCTGACTACAAGTATACTATATATTTTTTGCATTTGTCATCATTTTGCGCATAAAGCATGGACTGAGATGAACCCTTGAGAAAAATAATCGGTTTCCAAGGAAGAAATTCTCCTTTATAATAAAAGTAAATGTATTTATTTCACAAGGAGGTTGCCTGTATGACGGAAAAAGAAATTATTGAAGGTGTATTGAGCGAGTTTGAAGGATTGGCGAAACATCCTCGTCCGTCTCATCATGAAAAGAATGTAAGCGATTATATTGTCGCTCGCTTGGCGGAGCTCGGTATTACGGCAAAACAGGATAGCGTATACAATATTGTCGCCGATGTGCCGGCGACGAAGGGTTTTGAAAAAGCTCCTTTAACGGTATTGCAGGGACATATGGACATGGTTTGCGTCGCCAAACCGGGTGTTTCTTACGATCCCTTGAAAGATCCGATTAGACTTGTTCGGGAAGGCAATATTCTGCGTGCCGACGGGACGAGCCTCGGTGCTGATGACGGCATTGCCGTGGCCGTCGCTCTCTATCTAATTCAGCAGAAAATAAATCACGGTCCGCTGCGGCTGATCTTTACGGTTGATGAAGAAACGGGAATGACCGGAGCGACCAACTTGGATGCGGCTCACGTGAAGGACGCGAAGTACGTCATTAATTGTGACTCCGAGTCGATCGATGTTATTTGCGTCGCATCCGCCGGCAGCACGCACATGCACTTTATGCGGCAGCTCCATCGGGAAGTACCGGCCGGGGATGTGGCTCTTGCCGTACGGGTACACCGTCTCTTGGGCGGCCATTCAGGCGAAGTTATCAATGAAGGCCGGGGCAACGCCATTAAGGCGGTCTCGTCCGTCTTGCGCCGCCTTGCCGATAAGGGCGCTGATTATCGGTTGGCCGATTTCAGCGGCGGCATAGCGGCAAATGCCATTCCTGCAGATGCGACGGCAATAATCGTTATCGCCTCAAAGGATAAGGGCCTTGTAGAAAAAACGGTGCAAGAAGCGGAAAAGGAATTCCGTCTCACCTACGAAGGCCTTGAAGACAAGGCCGTATTTGAAGTGACGCCGAGCGCCATGGCGCAGTCGGTCTTTTCAAAAGAAGACACGGAAGCCGTCGTCGACTTGATCAGTCTCCTTCACTGCGGCGTCTTCTCCATGAACTGCGCCATTCCGACCTTGCCGGACCTTTCCTCAAGTTTGGGCACGATCGTCACAACGGATAAGGACGTTGCCATTCAGTACTTCCCGCGTTCGTCGGCCGATGCGCGTCTGCGCGAGTTTCTCCTGTCCATGCCCGTCATTGCGCGGCTTACGGGAACGGATGTGCATATTGACGAACCCATGCCGGCATGGACTGAAAATATGCACAGCAGGCTGCAGCCTCTTATGGCCGGCGTCTATGAAGAGCTCATGGGCAAAAAACCGCGCATTGAAGCTATGCACGGCGGCCTGGAAACAGGCTATCTTTATGCTATGAATCCGGACCTCGATATTGTTGCCGTCGGCCCGGAAACGCACGACATTCACAGCGCCGACGAATGCGTGGAACTAGATACGGTGGCACAACTGGTGCAGGTCATTGCGGGCACATTGGAAAAATTGGCACAATTATAAGTATAAGTATACGGTTATTGCAATTTAATGAATCTTGAGAAGGTGGTACTTTTTTTAGTACCACGAACGTAAAACAGGGAGGACGTGGCAGTTATCACGTTCTCCCTGTTTTTTCGGCAGACGAGGTTTGAATATACGGGAGAAAAAGGGAGCCTTGTTCTTGAGGGCCTCCTTTTTTTTAGCTACAATAAAGATGAGAATAAGGCATATTCCATATGCTTTGCTGGAGCATACACTATGTGTGTTTATATTACAAAGGAGTGAACTATATGACAGCAAAAAAAATATTCAAGACGATGGACGGCAACGAAGCGGCAGCCCACATAGCCTACGCTTTCACGGAAATTGCCCCCATTTTTCCGATTACACCGTCGTCGCCCATGGCGGAACACGTGGACGAATGGTCCGCCCACGGCCGTAAGAATCTTTTCGGCGTGCCCGTTCTCGTACAGGAAATGCAGTCGGAAAAAGGAGCTGCCGGCGCATTGCACGGTGCTCTCAACGCAGGTGCTCTGACGACAACCTTTACATCGTCTCAAGGGATGATGATCATGCTTTCCAACATGTTCAAGGTAGCAGGTGAATTATTGCCGGCCGTCTTCCATGCGGCATCCCGTACGATTGCGTCCAACGGGTATACGATTTTTGCCGGGCACGACGACGTCATGGCTATGCGTGGTACCGGTATCTGTATGATGGCCGAATCGAGTGTACAGGAGGTTATGGACTTGTCGGCCGTTGTCCATGCGACGGCTATTTCCTGTCGCGTGCCGATTATCAATTTTTTCGACGGCTTCCGCACCTCTCACGAACTGCAGAAAATTGAAGTCATCGACTATGAAGACTTGCGGCCTATGCTTGATTTGGAAGCGGTTGAAGCCTTTCGTAAACGCGGCATGAACCCGGACAATCCCGAAGCGGTCGCTTTTTGCGAATCGGCGGAAGTGTACATGCAGCACAAAGAATCACTCAACAAGTTCTACGACCAAGTGCCTGAAACGGCGGAAAAATACATGCAAATGATTCATGAAATAACCGGTCGTGAATATCATCTGTTCAACTATACGGGCGCTCCCGATGCGGAATATGTCATCGTCGCCATCGGTTCGGGTGCGCAGACCGTGGAAGAAACGGTTAAGCACATGGCGGCAAACGGTGAAAAAGTAGGCTGTGTCAATGTCCACATGTTCCGTCCCTGGTCGGAAAAGCACTTCCTTGCAGCGTTACCTAAGACGACGAAGAAAATTGCCGTTCTGGAACGGACGAAAGAAACGGGCGCCAACGGTGAACCCATGTACCACAGTGTAGTCGCGTCCTTTGCGCGTGCCGACGTGCATCCGAAGATTTACAACGGCCGTTACGGCATTGCGTCAAAAGAATTTTTACCGGCCGACGTTATTGCGGCCTTCGACAATTTGAAACAGGCCGACCCGAAGACGGACTTTACGCTCAGCATCGTCGACGACGTGACCTTCAAGTCCCTGCCGCGGACGGCAGAGCTTAACTTAGCCGGTAAAGAGCTGAAAGCCTGTAAGTTCTGGGGTTTCGGATCGGACGGAACCGTCGGCGCCAACAAGAGCGCCATCAAGATTATCGGTGACAATACGGACATGTATGCTCAGGCGTATTTTGCGTATGACTCGAAGAAATCCGGCGGCGTAACGGTATCGCACCTGCGCTTCGGATCCGAACCGATTAATATGCCTTATCTCGTAAACAGTGCCGATTTCATTGCCTGCCACCGCCAGTCTTATGTGTACGCCTACGACCTGCTGAGAGGCATCAAGAAAGGCGGCACCTTCCTGCTGAACACGGTGTGGAAGCCCGAAGAATTGGAAGAAAAATTGCCTGCTCAGTTGAAACGCTCCCTGGCGCGCAATGACGTGCAATTCTATATTCTTGACGGTGTCGGCATCGCCCAGCGCATCGGCCTCGGCGGTCGTATCAACATGATCATGCAGTCGGCATTCTTCAAGTTGTCCGAAGTCATTCCTCTCGATTTGGCTATTTCCAAGTTGAAAGAAGCCGTGGTCAAATCGTACGGTAAGAAGGGTCAGGAAGTTGTCAACAAGAACTACGCCGCTATTGATGAAGGGTTGACGAACATCGTCAAAATTGACATTCCTGCCGCATGGGCGGATGCGGTCGACGAAGTAATGGACATGTCGAAATATTCGGAATTTTACAAGACCTTCGCATTGCCGACGAACCGTCTCGAAGGGGACGAATTACCTGTCAGTATCTTTGACGGCCGTGAAGACGGTCACTGGCCGACGGGAACGTGTGCCGAAGAAAAACGCGGTGTCGCTATGTTCGTACCCCGTTGGGATGCGGAAAAATGTATCGGCTGTAATCAATGTTCCTTTGTATGTCCGCATGCGGCTATTCGCCCCTTCCTCCTGACACCGGAAGAAGCGGCGAAGGCACCGGATGGCTACACGAATAAGGAAATTCGTATTGCGCCGGATTACAAATACAGTATCGTCGTTTCCGTCATGGACTGTCTCGGCTGCGGCAGCTGTACGCACGTTTGCCCGAAACAGGCACTGACCATGATGCCCTTTGATGACGAACAGCCCAAGGCGGCTATTTGGGATTATGTCATTGATTTGCCGGCAAAACCGAACCCGGGCGATAAGAAGACGGTTATCGGCAGCCAGTTCGAACAGCCCCTTCTCGAATTTACGGGCGCTTGCGCAGGTTGTGCCGAAACACCGTATTGCAAGGTTATTACGCAGCTTTACGGCGACCGTATGATGATTGCCAACGCCCACGGCTGCTCATCCGTATGGGGCGGCAGCGCGCCGACCTGCGGTTATACGAAAAACGAAAAGGGGCAGGGTCCCGCATGGGCGACGTCGCTGTTTGAAGATAACGCCGAATACGGCTTCGGCATGTTGCTTGCTGAAAAGGCGGAGCGGAAACTCCTCGTCACGTACGTGGATGCGGCTATGGACGCGGCAAGCCCGGTTCTGCGCGAAGCACTGGCCGAATGGAAGGATAAGAGAGACGTAAGCGACGGCACACGTGACCGCGCAGCAAAGGTAGTGGCCCTTTTGGAAGCGGAAAAAGACGGCAAGGCCGAGCTCGAACGGGTATATAAGATGAAACAGTTCCTCGTCAAGCGGAGTCAGTGGCTCTTCGGCGGCGACGGCTGGGCGTATGATATCGGTTACGGCGGCTTGGATCATGTTCTGGCCATGAACGAAGACATTAACGTTCTCGTCTTCGATACGGAAGTGTACTCCAACACGGGCGGCCAGGCCTCTAAGGCTACACCGACGGCGGCGGTGGCACAGTTCGCCGCATCCGGCAAGAAGACAAAGAAGAAGGATCTCGGCCTCATGCAGGCGACGTACGGGTACGTATATGTGGCCCAGGTTGCCATGGGGGCCGACAAGAATCAGTTTATGAAAGCTCTCCAGGAAGCGGAGGCTTATCCCGGACCGTCCCTTATCATCGGATATGCGCCTTGTATCAACCACGGCTTGAAGGTCGGTCAGGGCCAGAGCCAGTTGGAACAAAAGCGCGCCGTTGAAGCGGGCTATTGGCACTTGTGGCGCTACAATCCGCTTCTCAAGAAGGAAGGCAAGAATCCCTTCATTCTCGACTCGAAGCCGCCTAAGGCAAACTTCCGCGACTTCCTCATGGGTGAAACGCGTTTCGCTTCGCTTCTGCGCACCTTCTCCGATTCGGCGGAAGCTCTCTTCGCCAAGACCGAGGAAGACGCTCGCGACAGATACGAATCGTACGTGCAGATGGAACGATCTTTCGTTGCGGAGAAATAAAACAGGTTACATGCCGCAGAGCATGGAAAAAGGACAACAGCCGAAAGACTGTTGTCCTTTTCGCATTCTTAGGAAAGTTTATTTGCGGCTTTGCAGTAAAGTGTGAGCATGTACGTCAGTGCAAGAGGCAGCCCTTCTTCGTCGGAAAGATAGAAACCGGGGCTGTGATGGGGCGTCGGCGCGTGCCTGCCCGTCGAGTCGGCCAGGCCGAACCAGGCGATAGCCGCCGGTTTTTGTTCGGCGAAGTACGAAAAATCTTCGGCACCCAAGCGGGGCGGCACGTGCTGCCGCATGATGCCGACCTCGTCGGCCGCTTCGCTCATGACGGCAACGCAGTCCGGGTGGTTGATGACGGCCGGATAGCCGTAGACCATGGAGACGTCAATGTCGCAGTTGCAGGCTGCACAGACGGACCGGCCCAAGCGCTTTACTTCGGCCATGATGAAGTCGCGCAGCTCCGTGTCCAAGGCGCGGACACAGCCGCCCATGCTGACCTTTTCGGGAATGACGTTGGCCACGCCTTCTACGCCGCAGTGGAGGTAACTGACCGTCAAGGTGCAGCTCGCTAGGGGATCGCATTTTAAGGCGGGAATGAGGTTTAACGAGGAAATGAGCTGACTTGCCGGAATGAGCGGATTATTGGCCGTATGCGGGAAGCCGCCGTGGCCGCCTCTGCCGGTAATTTTAAAGTCGTACGTACCGACGGCGGCAAAGCGGACGCCCTCTTCGATGTCGATGGTGCCGGTCGGATTTTCCGCGTCCACGTGGATGGCAAAGAGGTAGTCAATTTTGTCCATGATGCCGTCCTTTACGAGCTGTACGGCACCGCCGGGCAGAAATTCCTCGGCCTGTTCAAAGATAAAATATACCGTTCCCTTGATGAGCTCCCTGTGTGCCGCAAGAATTTCGGCGACTGCCAATAAGATCGCCGTATGCGCATCGTGGCCGCAGGCATGCATGACGCCGGGTACCGTGCTTTTGAAGGAAAGGTCCCCTTCTTCGATGAGGCCGAGGGCGTCAATATCGGCGCGCAGGCCGACGGACGGGCCTGACGTATCTCCCTTCAGAAAGCCGACCGTACTGTTGCCGCCGATGCCGGTCAGCATGGGAATTCCGGCATCATGCAGGCGGCTGCGAATCCATTCGGCCGTTTTAAACTCTTTAAAGGACAATTCCGGATGAGCGTGTAAATAACGCCTGTTTTCCACTATCTTTTGACCGTACTGCGCAACAAGTTCTTTTATCAATTCATTCATGCAGGCTTCCTCCTCTAACGAGCTATGTTGTAATGGATATGTTTTGCAGCTATTATATCATGCCCGTACGGAAGGGGGAAAAGCATGATTTATGCACTTCGCCGATAAGGCGGATGTAAGAAAATAACATAATAAAAGGATATGTGTTAAGCCGTATTTATGAAATTTTCTGATAACTGAGAGCCTTTTATAGGCGAGGCAACGGCAATACGCTATAATGAGAAAAGTTTTATCTGCATTTTGGGGGTGACATAACTGCGTGGATTTTCAATTTGATTATTTCGCGGAAGTATTTCCGAAGGTATTGGAACATTTGGACGTAACGCTGGCCCTGACCGGTTCGTCGACGGTATGTGCCCTCGTTATCGGGCTTGTCATAGCCGTTATTTCGTATTATAAGGTTCCCGGATTTTATCAGGTCGCCGGAGTCTTCGTTTTTCTCATGCGCGGGACGCCGGCAGTAGTTCAGCTCTACTTCTTTTATTACGGTATTGCCACCGTCAGTGAACTCGTACGCGGCATGAATCCGACTATGGCCGTTGCCGTCGTCATAAGCTTGAACATCGGCGCTTTCATGTCCGAAAGTATTCGCGGCGCCCTGCTCTCGGTTGATTCGGGGCAAAAAGAAGCGGCCTATTCCCTGGGCATGTCCAACCTGCAGCTCGTGCGGCGCATCATCATTCCGCAGGCGGCACGTGTAGCCTTGCCGGCACTGTTTAACGATATGATCAACATCGTCAAGCTGTCGTCTTTAGCTTTTATGCTCGGTGTAATTGACATCATGGGTGCCGCTAAAATCGAAGGCAGCTACACATTCCGCTATTTTGAAATATATGCGGCAGTCATGGTTGTTTATCTTGTCATTATCGGCTTGTTGACTCTCGTGCAGCGCTATTTGGATAAGCGGTGTTCCGCAGCATATTAAAGTGCAGCACACATATTCAGGAGGGGTGTTTAATGAAAAAACGCGTATTATGTATTGTTACGGCTTTATCTGTCGCCGTTGCGGCGTTGACCGGCTGCGGCGGCAATTCCGACGGCGGACGGAACGCGTCCGAAGAACGGACGATTACCATTGCTACGACGGGAACCAACGTACCCTATACGGTCGTCGATGAAAACGGCAAGTGGACCGGTATTGACGGTGATATTTGGAATGAGCTGGCAAAGCGCAAAGGGTGGAGAATTGAGCTGAAGCGTGCCGCTTTCGACTCGCTCTTCGGCGAGCTCGATACAAGGCGTGCCGACCTTGCGGCCAACGCCTTTGCCGTAAAAAAGGAACGGACCGACAAGTACTATGCGTCCATTCCGTATTACGGTGACGCACAGTCCGTCGTTGTGAAAGAAGGCAGCGACATTAAGAACATTGAAGACCTGCGCGGCAGGACCATCGGTA
This sequence comes from Megasphaera coli, assembly GCF_900095855.1. GTDB lineage: Bacteria > Bacillota > Negativicutes > Veillonellales > Megasphaeraceae > Megasphaera > Megasphaera massiliensis_A. The sequence goes on from NZ_FMIY01000002.1 coordinate 1,430,266, forward strand.
TTACGAACGGGCAGGCAAGCCAGACGATTATTATGGACATGGCCAAAGAATATAATTTCAACGTCAAGACCTATGAAGAATCGGACGCAGGCCTTTTGGACGTGGCCCTGGGCCGTATTGACGCACAGGCTTGCGCCGTAACGACGGCACGGATGTTCATGGAAAAGACGGGAAACAGGCTGACCATACTCGACAAGAGATTGAAAGCGAACAATGTGGCTTATTTCTTCCCGAAAACGGAGGATGGCGCAAAACTTCGTGATGAAGTAAACGAAGAATTGAAGAAAATGCTTGATGACGGCACGATTGCGAAAATTACGGAAAAGTACTTCGGCAGCGATATGACGAAGTACATTATCAACGAATAAGATGGGAACGGAGCGAGTATGGATAATCATCGGCCGCTGGTTCAAATAAAACACCTGAGCAAACGATTCGACAAGCATACAGCCGTTCTGGACGATATATCTCTCAACCTGTATAAAAGCGACGTCGGCGCTTTTATCGGACCGTCCGGCACAGGCAAATCGACGCTGCTCAGATGTTTGAATTACTTAACAATTCCCGACAAGGGAACCATTACCATAGACGGTCTGACTGTTGACGCACGGCGCCATACGGCGGCGGAAGTACGTAAGCTGCGCACGCATACGGCCATGGTATTTCAGAATTACAACTTGTTTAAAAACAAGACGGCCGTCCAAAATGTTATGGAAGCGCTGATGATCGTACATAACAAGTCCAAGCATGAAGCGAAAGAAACGGCGCTCCACTGGCTTGCCAAGGTGGGCATGCTGGACAGGCAGGACTACTATCCGTCCAAACTCTCGGGCGGACAGCAGCAGCGCGTTGCCATTGCCCGGGCCCTGGCCGTGAACCCGTCGGTCCTTCTCTTGGACGAACCGACGTCGGCTCTCGACCCGGAGCTCGTCGGCGATGTGCTGAATACGATTAAAGAGCTGGCGAAGGAAGGTATTACGATGATTCTCGTGACTCATGAAATCTCTTTTGCCCGGGAAGTGGCCAACCGCATTATCTTCATGGAAGGCGGCAAAATCGCTGCAGACGGGACGCCGGAAGAAATTCTCATCAATCCGGAGAATCCGCGGCTGGTGCAGTTTTTAAAGCACGTAAAATAAGCATATGTGACCTGTCGGGAACGATAGGAGGAGACAAAAACGGAAAAGCCGCGGCTTTTCCGTTTTTCATCAGAAGAGGTATTTTGTATCGTAACTGATATCCATGTACTGGGCAAGGATCTCGTCGTCAAAATCGCAGGGTGCGCTGCCGTGGAAAAGGCCGTTCATTTTGCGGCGCATTTTCTTTTGCGCCGTTATGGGGGGCTCGTATTCGATACGCAGCCGGCGCGCCTGTTCGGAGCGGTCTTCAACATGTATGAAGCGGCCGTCTTCAAAGGTCAGTTCGTAAAGGGTCTTAAAGGCGTGGGGCAGCTGAAAGCCACAGGGCATGTAGTAAGTGTGGTCGAAGTCGTAGGCGATGAGAAAGGAACCCGTATAGGACAGGGGTAGGTCGAGATCATAGCGCAAATCACCGGCCGGCGAATGAAAGCTGACCGGTTTCTTTTCGTATAAACGGGGCCCGCCCTCATCGCCGTTGTTCGTGAAGAGCTGCGCCAAAATCAGTTGCCTGTCCCCGTTTAAGGCGTAATTACATGCATAGCCGCGCAGACATGATTCGTCGAACATGACCGGGCGCAGGGGCAGGTCGTTTATAGAAAAAAGGTTCTGAGGCTTTTCAACGGCCACAATGCTGTATTTGCGGTTATGAAAGTTGAAACCGTCAAAAAATTGAGGCTGCATATATTCCTCCTTTGGTGTATTGATTTTTATCTTACACATTTGACACCTTTTTGTCTACTTGAGGCGGCCTTTTGTTTTACATTTTTTCCCGACTTGGGTATACTACAGGTATGAACTTATATTGTGTTGTAAAGGATTATATAAGGAGACGAGATCATGGAATTTACAAAAGTTCTTACCGAGCGGTATGCATGCAAAAAATATGACGGCCGGAAGGTGGAAAGAGAGGCGTTGGCGGCTATTTTGGAAGCGGGGCGTGTGGCGCCGACGGCGAAAAATCTGCAAGAGCAGAGAATTTATGTCGTTGAATCCGAGGCGGGATTGGCGAAGATCGATAAAGTCACTCCCTGCCGTTATGGTGCGGGCACGTGCCTTGTTGTAGCCTTTGATAAGAATAATGTATTCACTTATCCCGGCGAGAAGCGTGACTCGGGCGTAGAGGATGCAAGTATTGTTGCTACCCACATGATTTTGGCTGCAGCTAATGAAGGCGTAAACAGCTGCTGGATTAATTTCTTTGATCCGGAGGTTATGGCAAAAGAGCTCGGTCTTCCGGAGAATGAGGAAGTCCTCATGATTATGGATCTGGGCTATGCGGCGCCGGATGCGCCTATGAATCCGAAGCACACTGTGCGCAAAAATTTGTCCGAAACGGTAACTTATATGTAAGTGAGCGCAGCAGTGCAGGCGGAAAAACAGCGGGAATATGATTTTTGCCTTCGGGAGGGTATTTGATGCAATCGATTCGGCGTGTATATGTTGTAAAAAAAGACGTATTTGCAGATGAAGCCAGGCGTATACTGGTGGATTTACGGGAAAACTTGCAGATTGGCGGTCTGACGGGAGTCCGTCTTTACAATCGCTATGACATAGCCGGTTTGGACGATGCCGCGTTCGAGACGGCGAAGGAAACGATTTTTTCCGAACCGCCTGTAGACGAAATTTGCGGCGAATTGCCGACGGACGGGGCAGACATGATTCTGGCCATTGAGTACTTGCCCGGCCAATACGACCAGCGCGCCGATTCAGCCATGCAGTGCCTTCAAATGTTGACCATGAAAAGCGAGGCCGTCGTGCGTACAGCACGGGTCTTTATTTTTACGGGTGCCCTCTCCGCTGCCGACAAAGAGGCCATTAAGCAGTACTGCATCAATCCCGTCGAAGCGCGGGAAGCGTCTTTGGCGCCGGCAACGTCTTTGGATGTCCCTTGGGAGCGGCCGGCCGACGTGGAACGCATCGAAGGCTTTACGACTATGGACGACGCGGCTTTGGCAGAGTTGCGCCGCCGCTTGGGGCTTGCCATGAGCGGCCCGGATCTTGCTTTTTGCCGAGATTATTTCCGGGACGAAGAAAAACGAAATCCTACGATTACGGAAATTCGCGTTATCGACACGTATTGGTCCGACCATTGCCGTCATACGACGTTTATGACGGAACTCACGCATATCGACTTTGCCGGCGGTTCCTTTACGGCACCTGTGCGCAAGGCTTATGAAGTCTATGCAAAGTCGCATGCACTCGTGCGCGCTGACCGGCCGCAGACTCTGATGGACATGGCGACACTTGCCGTGAAGGAACTCAAAGCGGCAGGCAAGCTGCGGAACCTGGATGAGTCCGACGAAATCAACGCCTGCACGATTATCATTCCCGTTGACGTGGACGGAACGGAAGAAGAATGGCTTCTTCTCTTTAAAAACGAAACGCACAACCATCCGACGGAGATCGAACCCTTCGGCGGTGCCGCGACCTGTCTCGGCGGCTGCATTCGCGATCCCTTGAGCGGCCGGGCCTATGTTTATCAGGCCATGCGCGTCACCGGCTCCGGCGATCCGCGGCAGGCCGTTAAGGATACGCTGCCCGGCAAGTTGCCGCAGCGGACGATTACGACGGGCGCAGCTAAGGGATACAGCTCGTACGGCAACCAGATCGGTCTGGCGACGGGCGAAGTAAAAGAATACTATCATCCCGGCTTTATTGCCAAGCGCATGGAAATCGGTGCCGTTCTGGGAGCTGCACCGCGGGAAAACGTCATTCGCGAAGCACCGCAGCCGGGTGATGTCATCATTCTTCTCGGCGGCAGGACGGGCCGTGACGGTATGGGCGGTGCAACGGGTTCGTCGAAGAAACATACCCTGACCTCCCTTGAAACAAGCGGCGCTGAAGTACAAAAGGGAAATGCCCTGACGGAACGAAAAATTCAACGATTCTTCAGGCGGCGTGAAGTGACGACCCTTATCAAGCGCTGCAATGATTTCGGCGCCGGCGGCGTGTCCGTCGCCATCGGCGAATTGGCGGACGGCTTGGACATCAATCTGGATGTGGTGCCGAAAAAATATGAAGGACTGGACGGGACGGAATTGGCCATTTCGGAATCGCAGGAACGGATGGCTGTCGTCGTCGCACCCGAAGCGGCAGACACGTTCATGAAATATGCCGCCGAAGAAAATCTGGAAGCGACGGCCGTCGCCAAAGCGACGGATACGAACCGTCTGGTCATGAACTGGCGCGGCAGTAAAATCGTCAATATTTCGCGGGACTTTTTAAATACGAACGGCGTCATGCAGCAACGCGAAGCTTATGTGGCGTGCCCGGCGGGCAAGAGCGCTTTTGTGCAGGCTTCGGCAGATGATATTCGGGAGACGTGGCTCCGTACGCTGGGCGAGCTCAACGTCGCGTCCGAACAGGGCCTGGCCGAATGCTTTGACAGCACTGTCGGCGCCCGGACCGTACTCATGCCTTTCGGCGGCAAGTATCAGAAGACGCCCGTTGAAGGTATGGCAGCCGAAATTCCCGTACCCGTCGGTACAAAGACCGATACGGCCAGTATCTTTACGCACGGCTACGATCCGGACCTTGCCGCGTGGAGCCCCTTTCACGGCGCCCTTTACGCGGTCGTCCAATCCGTGGCGAAATTGGTCGCTCTCGGCGGCGACCGGCGCCGAGCATACTTGACGCTGCAGGAATTTTTCCAAAGTCTCGGTACGGATAAAACGGCATGGGGAAAGCCGGTTGCCGCATTGCTCGGCGCCTATACGGCGCAGCGTGAATTGCAAATTGCCGCAATCGGCGGTAAGGACAGCATGAGCGGCACCTTTGAAAACCTTACCGTGCCGCCGACGCTCGTTTCTTTTGCAGTCGTTACCGAAAAGGCGAAGCGCATCATCTCGCCCGAATTAAAGGATGCCGGCAGCGCCGTCGTCCTTCTCGACGTGCCGCGCGATAAAGATGAAATTCTCGATTGGGACGTCTTTCGCAGGCAATGTGACTTCCTATATGAACAGAGTGCGGCCGGTACGGTCAAGGCGGCGCACGCCGTCGGCCGCGGCGGCATGGGGACGACACTGGCGAAGATGGCCTTCGGCAACGGTATCGGCTTTACGGTTACCGACAATATAAAGGGGGAAGAACTTTTCGCCTTGAAATACGGTGCCTTTCTTGTCGAAACGGATGAGGCAAGGGCTGAAATTTGGGCGAAGCGGGAGCATACGCGTGTCGTAGCGACGACCAACAGTACGGCCGAAGCCGTAACGGGTGATGTGCGTATTTCTCTGGCGGAACTGCAGACGGCATGGGAAAAAACCTTGAGCGGTATTTTCCCCATAAAAGGCGCAAGTGCGAACGAAGACGATACGCTGCCTCTCTGTACGACATATGGGCCGAAACGGAGCGAGTCCTTCGGCAAGCCGCGCGTCTTTATTCCCGTATGCCCGGGGACGAACTGCGAATACGATTCGGCGGCAGCCTTCAGGCGGGCCGGAGCCGTGACGGACACCTTTGTCCTGCGCAACGAATCGCCGCAGGAGCTGTCGGCGTCCATAGCGGAAATGGAAAAACGCATTGCCCGGGCGCAAATCATCATGTTCCCCGGCGGTTTCAGCGCCGGCGACGAACCGGAGGGTTCGGGCAAATTTATTGCTACGTTATTCCGCAACCCTGTTTTGGCGGAAGCCATGGAAAACCACCTCTATTCCCGTGACGGCCTGATTCTCGGCATTTGCAACGGTTTTCAGGCGCTTATCAAGTTGGGCCTCTTACCGTACGGACATGTCCGGCCGCTCAGTGAAACCAGCCCGACACTGACGTATAATACCGTCGGCCGACATCTGTCGCGCATGGTCGATACAAAGATCATCTCCGTCATGTCGCCGTGGCTCGGCAATGTTAAAGCCGGCGACATTCATACGGTTGCCGTTTCGCACGGCGAAGGCCGCTTTGTGGCATCGCCCGAAGAGATTCGCGCCCTTGCGGCAAAGGGGCAGATTGCAACGCAGTATGTTTCGCCTGACGGAGTTGCGAGCGGAGACAGCGAGTTCAATCCGAACCGTTCCGTCTTTGCCGTCGAAGGGATTACGAGCCCAGACGGGCGCGTTTTCGGCAAAATGGCCCATACGGAACGGTATACGGGCGAAAACGTGTTTAAAAATATTTCCGGAAACAAGGTGCAGCCGATCTTTACGGCCGGCGTGAACTACTTTAAGTAAAAAGGTGTAAAGGAGACGGGAAAGTATGCATAAAACACGCAAGGTCGTCATTATAGGCGCCGGCCACGTAGGCTCACACGTGGCGCTGGCGTTGGTGCAGTCGGGAGACGTCGATGACATAGTCCTCATCGACAAGGACGAAAACAAGGCTCTCGGCCAGGCATGTGATTTGGATGATGCCGTTACGGGTGCAGCCTGCGGCAGAGATACGGTCGTGCGGGCCGGCGATTATACGGAGCTGAATAATGCCGACATTCTCGTCACGGCCTTTGGCCGCAGCCGCCGTCCCGGCGAAACGCGTCTCGACATGTTTACTGATTCTATCCGCATGGCTGATGATGTGGTCGCACACCTGCGGCAGGTCGATTTTCACGGCATTATGATCAGTATTTCCAATCCGGCCGACATTATTTGCGAATATATTCGCCGACGCATGGCGTGGGCACCGCAGCGCTGCTTTTGCACCGGTACAAGTCTGGAAACATACAGACTCCTGCGCGTTATGGGCAATCTTACGGGCTATGCACGCCGCTCCCTGCAGGGATATTGCCTGGGCGAGCACGGCAATTCCGGCTTTATTGCCTGGTCGACAGTGCGCATAAACGGACGCCTCTTTACGGAAATCATGAAAGAAAAGCCCGAATGGGGCGACCTTGATTTGGCCGACCTGCAGCTTAAGGTGAAGCGGGCCGGCGATATGGAAGTGGATTTTAAGGGCTGCACGGAATTCGGCATTGCCAACGCGACGCTTATGATCATTCGCGCCGTCCTGCATGACCAAAACCTTATTTGGCCCTGCTCGACGGTCTTGGACGGCAAGTACGGTGAAAAGGACGGCGTTGCCGGCGTGCCCTGCGTCATCGGCAGGAACGGCATTGAAGAAGTCGTGGAAATCCCGCTTTCGCCGGAAGAGCAGGAAAAATTCCACGCATCCTGCGACATTATTCGCGGTTTCCTGCAGCGGGCCGAAGAAATCGGTTGAATCGGACGGGCTCTTAATAAAACTGTTCAATTCGGTTTAAGTTTGCTATAATAAAACGAATGCGCTCGTCCTATAGAGCGCTTTATTCGTTAACGTATTAGGTAAGTAGAGGTGACATTGTGGACGAACAGCAATTTGATAAAGTGTTGCCCGTGTGTCTGGAACATGAAATGGAAAGCTCTTATATTGATTACGCCATGAGTGTTATCATTACACGGGCTTTGCCGGATGTGCGCGACGGCTTGAAACCGGTGCATCGCCGTATTTTATACGCTATGCACGAAGCCGGGATGACACCGAATAAACCGTATAAAAAGTCGGCCCGTATTGTCGGGGAAGTTTTAGGTAAGTATCACCCTCACGGCGACAGCTCCGTATATGACGCAACAGTTCGTCTGGCGCAGGATTTTTCAACGCGATATCTCCTCGTGGACGGCCACGGCAACTTCGGTTCCGTCGACGGCGACTCGGCGGCGGCCATGCGGTATACGGAAGTTCGTATGGCGAAGATTACGGGTGAAATGTTGGCCGACATTGACAAGGAAACGGTCGATTTCATGCCCAACTATGACGGCTCCCTCCAGGAACCGACAGTGCTGCCCGCGAAGATTCCGAATCTCCTCGTCAACGGCTCGGCCGGCATTGCCGTCGGCATGGCTACAAATATACCGCCGCACAACTTGGGCGAAGTTATTGACGGACTCGTCATGATGATTGATGATCCGGACGTTACTTTGGAAGAGTTGATGACAAGGATTCAGGGACCGGATTTTCCGACAGGCGCGAAAATCCTCGGGCACGAAGGTATCTTAAAGGCGTACTCCACAGGGCGCGGCAGCGTGAAAATGCGGTCATGTGCGGAAATCGAACCCATGTCGAAGGGGAAGAACCGTATTGTCATTACGGAAATCCCTTATCAGGTCAACAAGGCGCGCGTTATTGAAAGTATTGCCGATTTGTCTCGCAATAAGGACATTGACGGCATTACGGCACTGCGTGACGAATCGGACCGCAAGGGCATGCGTATTGTCATTGAACTGCGTGCTGATGTTAATCCTGATATTATTCTCAATAAATTATATAAACACACGCAGCTCCAGGAGACGTTCGGCGTCATTCTCCTCGCCCTCGTCGACGGACACCCGCGCGTACTCACATTGCAGGAAGTACTGCGGTACTACTTGGACCATCGTAAAATCGTCGTTACGCGGCGCTGCCGATTCGAGCTGGACAAGGCGCTGGCGCGGGCACACATTTTGGAAGGCTTGCTCATTGCGCTTGACCACATTGACGAAGTAATCCATACGATTCGTGAATCGGCGACGGACGAAGTGGCGAAAAACGCGCTCATGAGTAAGTTCGAACTCACCGAAAAGCAGTCCGTCGCCATCTTGGATATGCGGTTGCGCCGCCTGACCGGATTGGAGCGCGAAAAGATTCAGGAAGAATATGCGGAACTGGAAAAGACCATTGACTATTTGCGCCGCGTCTTGGCGGATGAACATAAGCTCATGGGCATTATTAAAGATGAACTGCTCGAAACGAAGAAGAAATATGGCGATGCCCGCCGTACGGTCATTGAAGCGGATACGTCGGAACTGGCCGTGGAAGATCTCATTCCGGACGAACGGATGGTGCTGACCTTGACCCGGCGCGGGTACATTAAGCGTATTAATGCCAATGTATACCACACGCAGAACAAGGGCGGCCGCGGCATCAAGGGCATGGCGACAAAGGATGAAGATGCCGTTAACCACCTGCTCTACACGTCGGCTCTGAACACGGTTCTCTTCTTTACAAACCTGGGCCGCGTTTACCGCCTTAAGGCATACGAAATTCCGGAAGCGAACAGCCGCAACTCGAAGGGTATTGCCGCCGTCAATCTCCTGCCCTTATCGCAGGGAGAAAAGGTGAATGCCCTCATCGACCTCGACCAGGTCGATCCGTCGGCGAATCTCTTTATGGCTACGGAAAAGGGCCTCGTCAAGAAGACGGCTCTCCGTGAATTCCGCAATGTACGGCGCAACGGCCTTATCGCCATTTCTCTCATGGAAGGCGATCACCTGGCCAAGGTGCGCATGACCAAAGGAGAGCAGAATATTATTCTGGCGACGAAGCAGGGCATGGCCATTTGTTTCAACGAAAAGGACGTTCGCCCTATGGGCAGAAACACGCGCGGCGTGCGCGGCATCAGCCTTGCCGCCGACGATGTCGTCATCGGTGCGGACGTGCTCGAAACGGATGCACAGGTTCTCACTGTCAGCGAAGAAGGCTTCGGCAAGCGTAACAACGTGGATGCGTACAAGGTACAACTCCGCGGCGGTAAGGGTGTGAAGAATTTCAAAATCACGCCGAAGACGGGCGTCCTGGTAGGCGTTGAAGTCGTTCGCGGTTCGCAGGAACTGATCCTGATTACGTCGAACGGCATCGTCATCCGTACGGATATTGAAAGCATCGGTATCAAAAAAGGTCGCAACACATCGGGCGTCAAGATTCAACGACTCGAAGAAAATGATAAAGTGGCGGCCTTGGATACCATTTCCGTCGAAGGCAACGACGACGCCGATGAACAGGGAACACTGTTGTAGCGTAAAATTAGACATATATTCATTGCTGAAAGCACATTCAGCGGAGGAATGAGTAATGAAATACAGGATTTCACGGGCGCTTGAACAGCTTCAGACACAAAGCTATTTAAAAGATGAAGGAGAAGCGCTTGCCGCCGATATTATTGATTGCTCATTAGGTGTCAATCCCTGCGGCTTGACGCCTACATTGACAGAAGAACTGTATTTGGAGACCTTTAAGGATATCAGTAAGTATCCGGATCACCCGTACACCGCAGATCGTCAGAAAATTTGCGAATATTTTTCTGATTTGATAACACTTTCTCCAGCACAGATCAGTATGCAGACGGGCTCAATGTCGGCCTTATGTACAATTAACCATATCTTTTTGGAAGAAAATACCCGTGTTTTGGTTCCGGAACCTTGCTTTTCTTCTTATGTAACACATGCACGAGCCTGCGGTGCGGCGATCGATGCGGTGCCGCTTTTGGAAGAAGAGCGATTCGCTTTTAACGCGGAACGGTTTATAGCGGCTCTTCATCCCTCTCAGCGGCTGGCTTATCTGGATAATCCCAATAACCCTACAGGCCAATTTATAGAACTGACCGTCTTGCGCCGAATACTGGCGGCTGCCGGAGAAAAAGATATCGTCGTTATCGTCGATGAAGCGTATGGTGATTTTCTGGACAAGAGCTGTTCGGCAGTCTCGTTGCTCCCGGAATTTGACAATCTTCTGGTGGTCAGGACCTTTTCCAAGGCCTTCGGTCTTGGCGGCCTGAGAGCAGGGTATATCGTTATGCCTGAAGAAATGGTACCCGTGATCAATACCTATCCGGGCGAGATGAATCTTAATTCTGTTGCCAGCAAGCTGGTGCCGCATGTTTTGGCTCATCCGGAATTTTTGACGGAATCTCGGAATCTGATCAGGGCTAATAAGCATAAACTGATTCAGGCATTGCGGCATATACATGTATCGGCAACAGCGGACGAAGTGCCGGTTGCCGTGTACTACACGACTGAAGATATAGATTTAGGCGGGCTTTTTTTTAAACACGGTATTCGTGTAGAAAGCGGTCCGGATTTTGCAGGCCTGACAAAACGGCATTTGCGGTTACGTGTTCCACGCCATATGACCGAACTGCTGCAGCGCCTTGCTTTGATTGAGGCGGAATTGAATTAATGTTGGGAGGGAGAGCTTTGGAAGACAAGACACAGTCCGTAAGTATACGCAATCTTATTATTTTTGCCGGTGCATATTGTGCTTTTACTATCGGCTCAGGGTATGCTACGGGACAGGAAATCTTACAGTTTTTTTGCGCTTTCGGGCCGTCCGGCCTGATCGGGTGCCTTGTCAGTATGATTCTGTTTGCTTTTCTGGGCGGTGCGCTCATGCAAAAAGGCTACGATTTGAAATTGAAATATCAGACACAAGTTTTCCGGTATTATTGCGGTACATATATCGGCATTTTTCTGGAATGGATAACGGTTATTTTCCTTTTCGGCGTAGTCTCCATCATGATAGCCGGTACGGGAGCGATGACTTCCGAATACTACGGCTTATCAAAAGAAGTCGGCAGTATCGGCATGACGGTGCTGTGCGTAATTTCTATTTTACTCGGTTTGATGCGGCTGGCCGACATTATCGGCTCTATCGGTCCGGTTATTATTATTTTCTCCATTCTTGTCGGAATACTGACCATGTTCAGCGCCTCCGGTACATGGGCGCAGAATTGGCAGATCCTGTATGAGCTGCGAGCTACCGGATCATGGTGGTTTTCCCGGTATGATATTCTCGATTCGGCATGGTTCAGCGGTATTCTGTATGCTTCCTGCATGATTTTCGGGGGCATCCCTTTTCTTACCGGCCTCGGCAGCAAGGCCAACTCTCGTAAAGAAGCCTTTTGGGGCGGATTCCTCGGCGGCGTGGCGATTATCTTGGCTGCCGGCATTTTGGTGGCGGCAATGCTGTACTTCCCCGAAGAGATCGTTGCCCTGGAGGTGCCTAATCTGTTTTTAGTGCAGCAGTTTGCGCCGGTATTGGCCGCCGTCTTTTCTATTATTCTTTTACTGGGTATATACAGTACTGCGGCTCCTATGTTTTGGGTAGTTATTAATAAGCTGGAACAGTGGATACCCAATAAAGCGGTTAAGATATCGGTTACCCTTGTTTTGGGAATCATCGCTTACTTCGGGGCGGGACTGGGTTTCGGCAGATTAATCGGTTTTTTGTATCCACTGATGGGCCAGGTCGGTGTATTTATGATCCTGGTGATTATTATTAAAGTTTATTTTATGGACGATAAAGAAATGACTTTGGAACGGGAAGAACGTAAGTAAAGATAATTCGGAAAGACACGAAGCTGACGGAAAGCCGGCTTCGTGTCTTTTATTGGCGCCGAACAGGCATGACTAAACCCCCAGTTTACTGGGGGAGCAAAAAAATACTTATAGAAAAAGAAGGAACCTCCTGTGTTAGAATGATGATGGTCTGGCAACCACATCACATAACGGATAGGAGGTTCACTGTCAATGAATGACGTACACAGCTTATCACACAGTAAATGGAGATGCAAATACCATATCGTATTTGCGCCCAAATATAGAAGACAAGCTATATATGGGACCATAAAGGTGGATATAGGAAAAATATTGCGGGAGTTGTGCACCCGGAAGCACGTAGAAATACTGGAAGCAGAATGTTGTCCGGATCATATCCACATGCTGGTGACAATACCACCACATCTAAGTGTATTCGGTTTCATGGGATATCTAAAAAGTAAGAGCAGTTTAATGATATTTGATAAACATGCAAACTTAAAATATAAGTATGGCAATAGACATTTTTGGTGTCGGGGTTACTATGTGGACACGGTAGGAAAATACGAAGGTGCGATAAAAACCTATATCCGACAACAACTGCAGGAAGATATAGCACAGGACACGTTGGATTTCAAAGAGTATGTAGACCCGTTTACGGGTAAGAAGAGTACATAAGTAGGCAAAGAAAGAGCCCCCGAGTAGGGGGCTGCCAGTAACAGTGATGTGATTGCCGGATTTTATTCAGTGCACCATTTGGTGCTACCACAAGAGATAGACCCTTATAGGGTCAGAGCAAACCACCAGTTCTACTGGTGGTTATGATTTTGGCGCCGAACAGATATAATCCGCCTCTACAGTGTGCGGTTCGACGCGGTTTGTTTGCCGCCGTTGTCTTCACTGAGACCTTGTATAACCGCATCAATAAACAGCTTATTGATTTTACGCGGTGTATGTTGTAGGCTGAATACAAGTGATAAAGGAGCGTGATCCATGTGCTTTCCCTGACGGCAAAAAGGGCATTTCATTTTGCTTTTCCTTTAACCTTGCCTATATGTGCGGGATTTTTATTCATTGGACTTTCGTACGGATTATTTGCGGCGTCACGCGGCTTGCCGCCCCATTATCCCGTCATGATGTCCGTGCTTATATTTGCGGGATCTATGGAGTTTGTAACGGTAACGCTTCTGTTTCAGCCGTTTGATCCTGTAGGGGCCTTTCTTTTGGCCGTAATGATCAACGGGCGGCACCTTTTTTACGGTATTACTATGCTCGGAAAATATCGGCATAAGGGCTGGAAGACACCGTATTTGATTTATGGCATGTGCGATGAAAGCTTTGCCGTAAACGCGACGGCGAAAGTACCGGAAGATATTGATGAAGGATGGGTGTATTTCTGGGTTACCTTGCTTAACCAGCTTTATTGGGTGGGAGGTGTCATGCTTGGCGCCGTAGCGGGAAGCTCTCTCACGTCGTTACCTCTAAAGGGGATAGGGTTTATTTTACCGGCCATGTTTGTCGTCCTTTTTGTCGATCTTTGCAGATCAAAATCGGCGGGAAGCGGCATGATGGGCCTCGCCATTACGGCAGCGACCTTATTCATATTGGGACCGGATAAATTTATCTTACCGGCTATGGGCGGTATGTTGGTTATTTTTTTGCTGAAATACGTAAAGGGAGGGACTGCATGTGAATGACTTTGAAATGATGGCAGTCATTTTTGTTGTCGCGGCAGGTACTCTGGTTACCCGTTTCGCACCGTTCGCTTTTTTTATGTCCAAAGGTGAACTGCCGCCGGTCCTTACGTATCTCGGCAACGTTTTGCCTGCAGCCGTAATGGGCCTGCTTGTCGTTTACGCTTTAAAGGATGTAAGTCCTCTCGCGTATCCCTTCGGCATTCCGGAAGCATTGTCCCTTGTCGTTACAGTCGGCATTCATTTGTGGAAGAAGCATTTTCTGGTAAGTATGTTTGCCGGGACCTTTTGCTACATGATCTTGGTGCAGACCGTATTTGTATGACCGTACCGGCTTTGTGCCCGATCGTGTTTCCCATCTGATATAGAAGGCGTGCGCCGAAACGGGACGTCTTATGTTATACTATAGCAGTAAGCTCGCTTTAACGAGAATGAAGGAGGCACCGTAATGGGCGGATTGACCGTATCATACTTGGAACACAGCGGATTTGCCGTGGAAACGGATACAAAGGTACTTGTTTTTGATTATTACAAAGATCCGGCCGGTATTGTAAATGCCTATGGGGCGGCAAAAAAGCCGCTCTGGTTTTTTATCAGTCACGGCCATGCGGATCATTTCAATCCTCGTATAGCTGATTTTTCTGCAAGCACGGCATATTATGTCTATAACAAGGACGTACCGTTTACAGGCGGCCGGCCGGAGCAACGCCGCTCCATGGCCGTGTATGAGGCCATAAGGCTCGGCGATGTACAGATTAAGCAATACGGTTCGACCGACGAAGGCGGGTCTTTTCTTATCCGCACTGACGATTATGCAATTTTTCATGCCGGCGATTTGAACCGGTGGCATTGGGACGGAGATACGGATGCCAACATAAAGGAGGCAGATGAATTGTTTGAGCGGGAATTGAAGTGCTTGGACGGACTTGTTGTGGATATCGCCTTTTTTCCCGTTGACGCGAGATTGGAACGGACGCGGGAATGGGGAGTCACGGATTTTGTCAACGTCGTAACTGTGCAAAGGGCGCTTATTCCCATGCATTACTTCGGCTCCCCTTGGACGCCGTCAAAGGCGTTCTTGCAGACTCATGGCCGGGTTCCCTTGTGGATTCCGCAGGTTGCCGGTGAGACGCAGGTATTTTAAGATGGATCTCAGGCAGAGCTAATATATTTATTCAGGGAGAACAGAATGGATCAGGACGCAGTACGGACCGAACACCGCACACATATTGCCGATTATATATTGGTCGCGGCGGCCATATGTTTACTACTTACATATCCTTTTGAAGATTTCTTTTGGGGCGGATTATTGGCCCATTTGAGCGGTGCCGCCCTAATCGGCGGGCTTGCCGACTGGTATGCCGTAACGGCGTTGTTTCGGAAGCCCTTGGGCATATCTTTTAAAACGGAGCTCATTCCGCAAAGTAAGACGCGTATTGCCGAAACGGCCCGCCATATGATTGCCAGTGAAATATTGACGGTTTCCAACATGTATTCGGTCTTAAAGAATCACCCCGTATTGGAAGCGGGTCTCGTGTATTTACATACGAGTGACGGTTTCCGTTCGGCAGAACGGGTATTGGGACAAGTGCTGAATACCTTTCTCTATACGGTAGATTTACGTGCCGTTGTGGAAGCCTTTTCCAAGTATGGCGAAGGTGCAATTGAACGGATTCATATTGCACCTATGATGGGTAAGGCCATGAAAATCGGCCTTACAGGAGAATCGGGGGCGGTATTTCTCGATTTTATCATTTTAACACTGGCCAAGGCCGTGCGGAGCAGTACGATGCATTCGTATATTGCCGATATTTATACGGAGTCTTTGCGCCAATACGAACGGCGTAATTTTGTCTACGCCTTGGCTGTCAAGGCGGCGCTTGCCAGTGATGTCTTCAGTCCGGATCGCGTTGCCGACGGCATACAACGGAAAATCGGCGAACTGTTGGACCGGGCTAAAGAACCGGATTCACCTGAACGGCAGCGCGCCTTTGAATTTATCCGGGAGCAGGCGGAGCGATTGGAAAATAATAAAATCTGGCAGGAGAGGGTTGAAAGCTATAAACTGCGTTTCTACAAACATATTATTTCGTGCCCGGACATGAAGGAAGCGTGGCAGCATTATGTTCTTGATGAAGACCGGCAGAGTCGCGTCTGTTATGCGGCCGCTACGTATGCCATAGAAAAACTTGAAACGTGGCGGACCAGCCCGGATCAAATCGATCAGCTTAATCGTTATGTTCTTGTTATTGCGGCTAAGGAGCTGAAGCGATTGCAGGTTTGGTTCAGCACGGCGGCGGAGCAGGAAATTTTGTGTTATGACGCATATGAATTGGCACGGCAGCTGGAAACGGCCATTTGGTATGACCTGCAGATGATCCGTATTAACGGCTCCCTTGTCGGCGGAGCCTTGGGCACGCTTATTTATTTGGGTATGTATGCATTAAAAGGAGGCTGGTAATAAATGACCTATCGTCAACGGGCAAACGGCATTCTGGCCTTATCTTTTTTATGTTTTTTTGCTGTCTTTTTTGTGTGGTATACGCATGAGCTTACATTGGAAGTTAAGCTGATATTTTTTGTCATACAGTCCGCTTTAATCGGCAGCATTGCCGACTGGTTCGCCGTTACGGCGCTCTTTGAGAAACCCTTGGGAGTTCCGTATCACACGGAGCTCGTTCACAGCCATCGCAGCCAAATCATTGACGGCATGACGCGCATTGTTTCGGAAAAGCTTTTACAGCCGCAGATTTGGCGGGATAAGCTGTATAGCCTGTCTTTTGTCGATAAGTTTCGGGCCTGGCTGAATACGCCGGAAGGGCGGGAGCGTTTTCGTAACATCCTCTTTGAAGGGGCGAAGCAGGTTTATGCGTATACGCATAAGGACGAGACACGGGATGTTATTATTGACCACATTCGCGTTTATTTAAAGCGGCAGCCGCTCTTATCATTTTTACAGGATCGCTTTATTGCCATGCTGGAAGATAAAGACAGCGAACTTTTGAATGATTGCATCGGTATGCTGCGGGAGTGTTTACGGACGGAAGGTTTTCGCAGCCTCGTGGCCGCGTCTTTGTCGGAGTGGTTGCGTGAATCGAAGACGACGCCGCAGGTTATTGTCATGTTGAATCGCTTTACGGGCATGGTGGATATGAATAAAATTGCGGCGGATGTGCAAAAAGGGTTGCTCGTTTGGCTGGAACGGTGGGAACACGCCGGCGCGACGGAGCGGCAATGGCTGTGCCGCAAATTGGAGATGCAGCTTTATTCGCTTAACGGGCAGTTGACCTATACAGTGCAGAGCTGGCAAGATCACTTTGTCGATTCCCTGCCGATTGAGAAATGGTTTGTCGCCACGCAGCGGACCAGTCAAAGTTATTTTACGACAGGGCCTGTCGGCAAAAAAAAGTTACAAGATTTGCTGGAAGCCGAGTTTATGAACTATCTCGAATATTGCAACGATCATCCGGAAATTAAGCAATGGCTTGACGAACAAATTCGCCGCTGCGCGGAAGTGATTTTAGAACATGAACACGCTTTAATCGGTGTGGCCGTGCGAGAAGTATTATCGGGATTTGACAAGAAGAAGTTCAACGAGTTTTTAGAAAGTAAGGTCGGCGAAGATTTGGCGTGGATTCGTATTAACGGCGCCATTGTCGGCTCGGTCATAGGATTTTTCGTATTCGCTCTTATTGAGTGGCTGTATGTGCCTTATGTGGTGCCTGCCGTGCGGGCTTTCTTTCTTTCATAATATAACGCCGCGGTATTTTGTGCCGCGGCGTTATATTATAGAAAGACAGGAAGTGCCGAGCATAGATGAGATTACGGCGTTAACCGATGCCTGCACTATGCAAGGACAATTATTAGGAGGTTCTTTTTATGCCTGTATATAATCGAATTGACGAGGATATTATTACTGCACTTAAAGCCGTTGTCGGTGATAAATACGTATTGACGGACCCCGAGCGCCTTGCTCCCTATGAAAAGGATGAAAGCGCGAATACAGCCTGTTATCGGCAGCCTGAGGCCGTGGTTTTGCCGGCACGGACAGAAGAAGTCGCTGCGATTATGAGGCTTGCCAACAACCGGAAGTTCCCCGTTATACCGCGAGGTGCCGGCACGGGACTTGAGGCGGGGGCAATTGTTAACGAATATGGCGGCATTGTACTGTCCTTGGAGAGAATGAATGCCATTTTGGAAATTAATGAAGAAAATTTGTATGCCGTCGTTGAGCCGGGAGTAATTACGGCCCGGTTGCAGGCGGAAGCGGAAAAGAAAGGACTTCTATATGCCGGCGATCCGTGCAGCGGCGGCAGCTGTTTTATCGGGGGCAACGCGGCAACCAATGCAGGCGGAAACAGAGCCGTCAAGTACGGTACAACGAGGGATCAGATATACGCTGTCGAAGTTGTCACGCCGGGCGGTGATATTGTGGAGTTGGGCGGGCGAGTAAAAAAGATGACGACGGGGTATGCGTTGGAAAAAGTCATTATCGGATCAGAAGGCACACTGGGAATCATTACGAAACTGACGCTGAAGCTTGTTCCCTTGCCGCTGCACAGTGCCCATATTTTAGCCGTATTTGAAGATGCGGATAAGGCTCTTTTCACGGTAAATGCCTTGCAAAGAGCTCGCGTGGAGGTGACCTGTCTTGAGTTTATGGATAATGAGTGCATTCGCGTTGCGGAGCGGTTTACAGGGGAAAAGCAGGTCGGTTCGGAACGGGGGAACTATATTATCATTCAAGTAGACGGGAAAAGCGAGGACGAAACGGATGGTGTATGTGTTACAGTAGACGAAATATGTCGTGCCCAAGGCGCTGCAGAAGTGTTTATAGGCAACGCTGAAAAAATTTGGTATAGCCGTAAAATTTTTTCGGAAGCCTCCGGGGCGGAAGGGGTAGTGGCAATGGAAGACTTTGTCGTGCCTCCCGATTGTATTGCCGTTCTCCTGCGAGAATTGCAGGTCATCGGGAAAGATGCAGGTCTTGCTTTTCGCAGTGTCAGTCATGCAGGTGACGGTAATATACATTTAGATGTTCTCAAAGAGAGGCTTTCTCAAGAAGTGTGGGAAGAGCGATTGGGTGCTTTTGAATCCGCCGCGTATGATGTTGTATATCGGTTGGGCGGAAAAATTTCCGGAGAGCACGGTATCGGCGGACTGCGAAAAGATATTATGAAGAGGTATACATCTCCTGTAGAGCTTCAGCTGATGAAGGCCTTAAAAAAGGCGTGGGACCCGAATTTGATTTTAAATCCGGGCAAGATATTCGACGTCGACTAGACCTACGGCACGTCGACACCGGTCCCGTCAAAGGCGGGAATAAAAGTGGAATCGGCGCTTCCCGCTTCCTGTACAAAGCCGTCTTCAACCGTACTGTCAAAAAGATAGCGTTCTACTTCGTCATATTCCGCCGTTGTCAGGAAACGATTGATTTCCGGATAGGCTGCGGACTGACCGCAGGGCACGTACTGCCGCATGAGACTGAACAACACCTGTCCTTCGGAAAAATGTGTTTCTACCCAGTCGATGACGCGTTTTGAGTTTTCTACAGCATTGGGGAGGATCAGGTGACGGATAAGTACGCCCTGCTGCAGCAATCCATCGCCATCCAGCCTATACGCGCCTGTTTGTTCGTACATATGCAGGATCGCTTTTGTCGCTATTTCCGGATAGTCGGCGGCACCGCTGTAGCGGGCGGAAAGGGTGGGATTCATGTATTTTAAATCGGGAAGATATATCTGTACCTTGTCTTTTAACAAGTTTAAAGACTCGATCTTTTCATAGGCACCGCAATTATAAATAACCGGGACGGGCAGTTTATCGCTCAAGCTGGCGGCGACGGCCTGTACGTAATGAGACGGCGTAACCAGGTTGATATTGTGTGCCCCTTGCCCTATTAAGTCGGCATATATCTTTTTCAATATTTTTGCCGTTACTGTTTTCCCGCGAGCCTCTTGGCTGATTTCGCTGTTTTGGCAAA
Organism: Megasphaera coli; assembly: GCF_900095855.1. Taxonomy (GTDB): domain Bacteria; phylum Bacillota; class Negativicutes; order Veillonellales; family Megasphaeraceae; genus Megasphaera; species Megasphaera massiliensis_A. The sequence continues at coordinate 1,450,109 of NZ_FMIY01000002.1, forward strand.
ATACGCAGCGCAGATTGCAGCCGCCGAAAAAGACCGCGCCTGAGCCGTTTGTGCCGCTGATGCAGGGCTCTTCCCACATGTGAAGGGCCGCACGGGCCACTGTCGGCTGAAACACTTTACGACAATAACCCGTTGCGGCACCGGGAGAGTATTCCAGTGCGCGAGGCAGGTTGCAGTTGCGCGGGCAATCCGAGCAGAGTTTTTCTTTTGAGGAATTCATTATTTCGTCTCCGAATTACCGGCCGGCGGTGCCGGTTTCATATAAAAATCGGCCTTCGTTATGAAGGCCGATTTGCTTTACCGTAAAACAGGCAATGTAAAAATTTAGTGAGTTTCCACTGTTTGTTCGTCGAAGCGCTTAGCCGTGGGATCGGTTAACTCCAATTCCTTCAGGCGTTGCAACTCAACAGCTTCCACTTCTTTGGATGTATCATAGTTGGCAGGAACAGTTTTAGCCAAGGTAAGGCATTTTCTGATGGATTCGACACTGATGATAATAACAAATACGGCCATAATGGCGGATACGCAGAAGAGCAGCATTTCATTTTTCGGCCAATAAATATTAAACATGTTGAGATAATCGGCCCAGAAGATAACTACCGTTAAGAATGCCCAAGGAACGGCAGTGACCCAAACGTAGCGAGCTTTTCCCATGTTGCAGATGACAACCGAGGAGATGGCGAGGGTAATAATGGCGAGTAATTGGTTGGAAACGCCGAATATAGGCCAAATTGTCGACAAATTACCTTGCAATACAATGTATCCCCATGCGCCGGAGATCAGTGCCGATGCGATTAATGCACCGGGGAGCCAATGCGGGTCGGCAAATTTCGGAATTGCACGGCCGACCAATTCTTGCAGCATGTAACGGCCGACACGAGTACCGGCGTCGAGAATGGTCATGATGAACAAGGCTTCGAACATGATGCAGAAGTGATACCAGTAATTCATTAAGTGGTCGAGACCGGGAATACTGGAGAAGATAAATGCCATGCCGACAGCCAGAGAAACGGCGCCGCCGGGACGGTGAGCAACATTTTCGCCGACCATGCTGTTGAGCTGCGGTAAATCCACGACAGGCATGTTGAGTGCCGCAAAGTGTTCAGCCGTGGAGTTAATGGCGAAATAATCGTTGGGAATCAGGCTGGTAGCGGCAATGAGAGCCATCATGCCGACAAAACTTTCCGTCAGCATAGCTCCGTAGCCGACGGGAAGAATGGAACGTTCGTTCATCAACATTTTCGGTGTCGTGCCCGTACTGATCATACAGTGGAACCCGGAAACAGCACCACAGGCGATAGTAATGAAAATATACGGTAAAACGGGGCCTGTAATAACCGGTCCGCCGCCGCCGATAAATTGTGTAACCGCAGGCATTTGGATGCTTGGCATTACAATGATAATGCCGAGTGCCAACGCGCCGATAGTACCGATTTTCATGTATGTGGACAAATAGTCGCGCGGTGCGAGTAAGAGCCAAACCGGCAAAGCTGCGGCAACAAAGCCGTAAATAATAAGGGCAATGCCGATGCCCTGCGGGCTGATGGTAAAGAGCGGAGCCAAAGTCGGAGAAGCTGCAACCGCAGGGCCTAAGACAACGGCCAATAAGGTAAGAATAACACCGATGATCGTACCCTCACGGATCTTGCCGGGACGTAAATAACGCATGTATATACCGATAAAGATCGCAATAGGGATGGTCATACCGATTGTAAATGTACCCCAAGGGCTGTCGTGCAAAGCGTTCACGATAACGACGGCCATGCCGGCCATGGCCAGGATGTTGAGAAAGAGCACGGCAAGGGATGTAACCAGGCCGATATTGCCGCCCATTTGGCTTTTTGCGATTTCGGCAATGGACTTGCCGTCATACCGCATGGATGCAAAAAGAATGACCATATCGTGGATGCCGCCGGCCAATACGCCGCCGAGAATAATCCACAATGCGCCCGGTAAATACCCGAACTGTGCGGCAATAACGGGACCGACCAAGGGGCCGGCGCCGGCAATAGCCGCAAAATGATGGCCGAAAACCACGTATTTGTTTGTCGGCACATAATCGTGTCCGTCTTCAAAACGGAATGCAGGCGTTACCTTGTATTGATTAACCGTAAGAACTTTAGCGGCAACGAATGCGCCGTAGAAACGGTATGCCAATACGAAGATCAATGCTGAAATAATGACTAAAAACAAGCCGTTCATAAATTAAACCTCCTTTGGAATTTGTATATAGTACGAACATAACTATATATCAACTATTATTATATACGGGTAAACTAAAAAGACAAGACCATTACTAAACTTTTGCTTTTATATTCAAAAATTCGGGCATAATAAAGGACTTCGGACATACGAGTATTGCAGTTGACAAAGGACAAAAAATTTGTATTCTTGTGATATAATAAGTCCATACCGGAAAAACGGTTTGTAAAATCTGTGCTTTAATAAAGGAGACACATAGATATGCTTACAGTTGTCAATCAGGAAAACTTTAAAGCTATTGTGGAAAATTCGCAGGTTCCTGTTTTATTGGATTTCAGCGCTACATGGTGCCCTCATTGCCAAGACTTGCTGCCGATTTTAAAAGAGTTGTCGGAAAAGACGGAAGGCAAGCTCATCGTTGCCGCTATTGATACGGATGAAAGCCCGGAATTGGCGGCCATGATGAAAGTCGAATATATTCCGGCCTTATTCGTTTATAAAGACGGTGTATACAGTGATATGCTGATTGCCCCCAAGTCTTTGAATGAAGTGGAAACATGGTTAAAAGGACAAGGTGCCTTATAAATCTGAGATAACTGAAAAAGGCGAGCGTGCGCGGGCACGGGCTCGCCTTTTTATTTTCGCTGGCTCCGGCCCGGCACATCGTATAGGTATAGTCCCGTATGTTATAATATTTTTATACACAAGAAGAAACGGTATGGGAGGTAATTATAGTGCGTACTTTATATTTAGATTGTTTCTCCGGCATCAGCGGAAATATGTTTGTCGGCATGATGCTGCAAAACGATATCTCTTTGGAAGGATTAAAAGAGACCTTTTCAAGACTTCCTGTAAGCGGATATTCATTGATTTGTGAACCCGTTGTGAAACAAGGGATTCAGGCACAGTATTATGATGTCGTTCTTGACGGAGAACGGGCGGAGCATGAACACTGTTGCCCCGATGAGCACGAGTATCGCCGGGAACATCATCATGAGCACGTACATGAACACCCGCATGCGCATGGACATCACCATCATGTCCATGTACATCGCGGCCTGCGGGAGATTAAAGAAATTATTGAAAAAGCCGATTTAAGTGCTGCTGTAAAAGCGAAGAGCTGTGCCGTCTTTGAGACACTGGCGATCGCGGAAGGCAAAGTGCACGGCTTGCCTCCGGAAGAGGTGCACTTTCATGAGGTCGGCGCCGTCGACTGTATTTTGGATATTGTCGGTGCCGTGTGGGCTTTGGAAGAAAGCGGTATTGAACAAATCGGTGTTTCGCCGCTGCATACGGGAAGCGGGTTTATTCAGTGTGCGCATGGTCTTATGCCCGTTCCGGCTCCGGCAACGGCGGAAATTTTGACGGGGTTACCTTTTTACGGCACCGCCATAGACGGCGAACTGGTGACGCCGACGGGTGCGGCCCTTGTCAAAACATTAGCGGCCTATGCAGGACCGAGGCCGGAAGACTTTGTTCATGAGCGCATCATTTACGGGGCGGGGACGAAGGACTTGGAAATCCCCAATGTCTTACGCGGCTATATTGGCGAATATAAGATGTTTTAATGGCGTGCTGTGTGATGAACGGCGGTATAATTGGACTTTGCCGCCGTTTTTCCTTATAATAAGTTAAATTCGTGTGTTTTTTGGAGGATGCAGGGTGGTAGACGATTTCTTTGCCGGATTAATCGGTCACGGGGAATTAAAAAAGAGATTTTCCCGGCTCATTGAAGCGGGGCGAATGCCCCAAGCATCCCTCTTTTCCGGTCCGCCGGGAGTTGGTAAAACCGTTGCCGCCGGAGCCGTTGCCTCGGCTCTCGTCGGTCATTCGGTTTTAAAAAACATCGATTTTTCTGAAGCTCATGAAAGTTTGCATGACGGCGAAGACGTTTTTTACATTGCCCCGGAAAAGGCTGTTCTGAAAACGGGGCAATTTCGCGAATTGCAGGAGATTATTGCCTTGTGCGGCAATACGGGGAGCTGTAGGGTCTTTATTATTGATCATGTGGAAACGATGAATTCCGAATTTGCCAATCGCATGCTCAAGACCTTGGAAGAGCCGGTACCCGGCGTGTATTTTATTTTAATTACGAACCGGCCGGCCATATTATTGCCGACTGTTGTTTCACGGTGTGTTTCCTTTCATTTCAAACCGGTAAGCGCACAGGAATTGTCGGCGGCGCTGGTTTTCCGCTTTGGCGGTAAGACGTCTGATTATATGCCGTTGCTTGCGTTGTGCGGCGGTAATGTGCGTGAAGTCTTGCGATATGTGAAAGACGGGAATTTACCGAGCACGGATAAGGCGTTTTTTTTCTTGAAGGCCGTAAAACAGAGCGCGATTCCTTATACTGAGTGGGCCGCTTTTGCAGCGACGTTAAAAGAGGCCGACTCCATTGAATTGTTGAAACAAATCGCCGTCATTTTGCGAGATTTATTGCTTCTCCGTACAGGGGTTGCAACGGAATATTTACAGTTGAAACAGAACGAGCGTCTTTTAATGGACCTTGCGCCGCAGTGGCCGGATAAGGCGTTGACGGACGGCGTACTCGTTATAGAAACGGCTTTGGAAGCGGCGGCAAGGCATGTCAACATATATTTGATCTGGGATTACGTTTGTATTTCTTTTCTCCAAGGAAGGGGAGACTTTTAGTTGATCGTTGTAGGTATACGTTTTAAGCCTGCCGGAAAAGTCTATTACTTTGATCCGAAGGGCATTAAACTGGACATACAGGACGGCGTTATCGTCGAGACGGCTCGCGGTATGGAGTTCGGCACAGTCGTCATTGAACCGAAAAAAGTTGAAGACATAGAAGTAATTCAGCCGTTGAAGCCTATCGTCAGACGGGCCACGGAAAAAGATTTTCAGCAGGTGGCAAAAAATAAAGAGCGGGAAAAGAAGGCTTTTTCTGTTTGTTTGGAAAAAATTGCCAAACGAAAATTGCCGATGAAGCTTATTGACGTGGATTATACCTTTGATATGGGCAAGATTATATTTTTTTTCACGGCTGACGGCCGCATTGATTTTCGCGAATTGGTGCGTGATTTGGCTTCTGTCTTTCGAACGCGCATTGAACTCAGGCAAATCGGGCTGCGCGACGAGGCAAAAATGATTGGCGGCATAAGTTATTGCGGTCGGCCCCTTTGCTGTGCGTCGTTTCTCGGAGATTTCAAACCCGTTTCCATTCGCATGGCGAAGGGGCAGGGCATGTCCTTAAATCCGACTAAAATTTCCGGTATTTGCGGGCGCTTAATGTGTTGCCTGCGCTATGAAAACTCCTTATATACGTCGGGGGAATTGAAGTGCGCCGGCTGCCAGCATAAATGTTGCGGCGAACAGGAAAAGCTGCCGGGTGTAGGCAAGAAAGTTATTACGGATGACGGCTTGGGGACCGTTTTGCGAGTGCATATGAAAGACCGTACGGTTAAGGTGCAGCTTGAGTCGGGACATACTGTGAATGTCGCTTGGAGCGATGTGGCGGAACCGGAACATGATGATTGAGCTTCGCGAAAATGAACGGTTGGATGATTTGGTGCTGGACGGAATGAAAGTGATTCAGCGAGCCGATCAGTTCTGTTTTTCGATAGATACAATTTTACTGGCTCATTTCGGTAAGGTTACGCAGGGTGCCGTGCTGGACCTTGGCACGGGAACGGCAGCAATTCCTCTTATTTTAGCGGCTCGAGGGGCGATGAATATTACGGCGATTGAATTAAATCCGGTCATGGCCGATATTGCGTCGCGCAATGTGCAGCTCAATAAAAAAGAGGCGGCCGTATCTGTCGTAGCCGGTGATTATCGGCAATTAGGACAGCTTTATGAGGCCGGGCATTTCTCTGCGGTATACGTAAATCCGCCTTATCGCGAATCCTTTCGCGGTGCGGCCAGTACAAAAGAGGGCGTGCGCCGGGCGTGTCACGAAGAAACGGTTACGTTGGAAGACGTGTTGCGTACTGCTGCATATGCGTTAAAATTTCACGGCCGCCTGCGGATGGTGCATATTGCGGAACGAATGGCGGAAATACTGTCGGTTATGCGCCGGTATGACATAGAGCCGAAGCTGCTGCGCCCCGTATACGGGCGGCGGGGAAAAGAGGCCAAGCTGTTTCTTGTCGAGGGCCTGCGCGGCGGCAGGGCGGGCTTGACGCTGCAAGACCCCCTTATTGTACATAATGAGGACGGAACATATACGGAAGAAGTCTTACGGTGGTATGGAAAAATCTGAGGAGGAAGCGGCATGGCGGAGATATTTCAAAGGGGTGCACTCTATTTATGCCCTACGCCGATCGGCAATTTGGAAGATATTACGTATCGGACCGTTCGCTGCTTAAAAGAGGCGGATCTTATTGCTGCCGAAGACACGCGGCATACAGGGCGACTACTGGCCGCCTATGCCATTGATACGCCGCTCTTCAGTTACCATGAGCACAATAAAGCGGAAAAGGGCCGTATTCTTATAGAGCGGCTGGCACAGGGGCAAATAATCGCTCTGGTCAGCGATGCGGGAATGACGGGTATTTGCGATCCCGGCAGTGACTTGGTGCGGGAGGCATTGTCGGCGAATATTCCCGTTATCTCCCTGCCCGGAGCCAATGCGGGTCTTACGGGCCTTGTCGCCTCCGGTATGGATACGGGACTGTTTACATTCATAGGCTTTTTGCCGAAGACGAAGAAGCACCGCATACCTGTCTTGGAGAAGATAAAATCCTACAAGGGGACACTTATTTTTTATGAAGCGCCCCATCGCCTTTTAGCGGTACTGCTTGAAATGGAATCCGTCCTTGGAAACAGAAGTGTCGTTTTGTGCAGGGAACTGACTAAAAAACACGAAGAGTATATACGCGGAACACTGTCATCAGTGCGGGAAAAACTGGCACATTCCGGTGTGCGCGGTGAATTCGTCATTCTTGCAGCAGGTTTTATGGAGGAGGAAACCGCACCGTGCGGAGAGACCGATTATGCGGCACTCGTCAGTCGCCTCGTAGCGGCGGGAACTGATAAAAAAGAAGCGGTTCGAGCCGTCGCGAAGCAATGCGGTGTTTCGAAGCGGGAAGTATATCAAGCTACATTGGAAGTATAATAAAAATGCTTATCGGCGACAGGAGGAATTGCTCATGCCTAAGAAAAAAAGTTACTATATTACGACCCCTATTTATTATCCCAGCGCAAAGCTTCACATCGGTCATACCTATTGCACGACCATTGCCGATTCATTGGCGCGGTTTCATCGATTGCGCGGTGATGACGTGTTTTTCCTGACCGGCTCCGATGAACACGGACAGAAAATTCAACGCGCCGCCGAAGCGAAAGGAATGAGACCGATTGAATATGTGGACGGCATTGTCATTCTGTTCAAAGAGTTGTGGAAGAAGCTTAATATATCAAATGACGACTTTATTCGTACGACCGAGGCGCGCCACGAAAAGGTGGTGCAGGATTTGATGCGGCGCTCGTACGATAACGGCGATATTTATAAATCCGAGTATGAAGGCTGGTACTGTACGCCTTGCGAGACCTTTTGGCCGGAAAACAAGCTTCCCGACGGTGAGCATGTCTGCCCCGACTGCGGACGGCCGTTGGAATTGGTCAAGGAAGAAAGCTATTTTTTGCGGATGAACAAGTATGCCGACAAATGGCTGAAGTTCATTGAAGAAAATCCTGATTTCATCCAGCCCGAATCGCGGCGTAATGAAATGATTGCATTCGTTAAGAGCGGTCTCGAAGATCTCAGCGTCTCGCGGACCTCTTTCGACTGGGGCATAAAAGTTCCGTGGGATCAGAAGCACGTCGTATACGTCTGGTTCGATGCTCTGGCAAACTACCTTACGGCTGCAGGTTATTTTGACGACCCGGAAAAATTCAAAAAATTCTGGCCTGCAGATCTTCATCTCGTAGGCAAGGAAATCGTCCGTTTTCATACGATTATTTGGCCCATTATGCTGATGAGCTGCGGCTTACCGCTGCCTAAAAAGGTGTTCGGTCACGGCTGGCTTATCGTTGACGGCACAAAAATGAGCAAATCCCTCGGCAATGTAGTCGATCCGATTCCTTTAATTGAGCGATATGGCGCCGACGCGCTGCGGTATTATTTGTTGAAAGAAGTGCGTCTCGGTCAGGACGGAAATTTTTCATTGACCACCTTTATTAATCGTATTAACTCCGATTTGGCCAATGACTTGGGGAATTTGCTGCAGCGTACGTTGGCTATGGTGGAAAAGTATGAAAAGGGTGTTGTTGCCGGCCCGACCGTAAAAGCGCCGCTTGACGATGAATTGGCAAGTCTGGCCGTTACGACGGCTAGAGAATATGAAGCCTATATGGACGACATGAAGATTGATGACGCACTTAATGTTACGTGGGGACTCATTCGGCGCAGCAATAAGTATATTGATGAAACGATGCCGTGGGTGTTGGCGAAAGATGCGGCACAACAAGGGCGCTTGGAAACGGTACTGTATAATTTATTGGAAGCGTTGCGCATTATTGCCGTCCTCGTGAGCCCCGTCGTTCCTCTCAGTGCTGCGGAAATGTGGCGCCAGCTCGGCCTGGACGATTTTGCAGCGGTAAGACTTGCAGCTGTGCAAGTATGGGGACAGTATCCTGCCGGTACTCATATAGCCAAGGGTGATGCGTTGTTCCCTCGCTATGACCTGGCGGAGGAAGTGACTGAAAGCAAACCGGAAGAAACGGCTGTCGAGCTTGTTCCGGCGGCGAAAGAACCGATTAAACCGGAGATTACGATTGATCGATTTTCCGAAACGGATTTGCGCATCGGCACGGTGCTTGCGTGTGAAAAGATGCCGAAGACCGCGAAGCTGTTAAAACTGCAGGTCGACTTGGGTTCGGAAAAACGGCAGATTGTCAGTGGAATTGCCCAATACTATAAACCGGAAGACCTCATCGGACATCAGGTTATTGTCGTTACAAATCTGAAGCCTGCAAAACTGTGCGGCGTAGAATCTTACGGAATGTTGTTGGCCGCTTCGGACGGCAACGATAATTTGCAGGTCGTCTTTGTCGACGGCATGGCTGCAGGAAGCCGGGTTCGCTGATGTTGTTTGATACGCATTGCCATATTAACGACGAGGCCTTTGCGGAGGATCGTCAGGAAATGTTGGAACGGGCCTTTGCGGCCGGCGTAGAGTATATGCTTTGCCCGGGCACGAATTTGGAAACGTCCGCTTCGGCCGTTCAGCTGGCTCACGAATATACACAGGTGTATGCGGCTGTCGGAATCCATCCGGAGGATGCCGCCTCAGTGCCGGCCGAAGCGTTTTCACAAATACGGCGGTGGATTGTTGAAGAACCGAAAGTAGTTGCCATCGGTGAAGTCGGGTTGGATTATCATTGGCCCGAACCGGTGCGGCAGGTACAGCAGGAGGTTTTTATTGAGCAAGTAGAGTTGGCGGCGGAGCTGGACGTGCCCCTTGTTATTCACGATCGGGAAGCGCATGGCGACGTAGTCGATATTTTACGCCGATACGGAAAGGGGTGCCGCGGCATTTTTCACTGTTATTCAGGCAGCTTTGAAATGGCGAAAGAATTGATTAAGATGGGATTCTATATCGGCTTCGGCGGCACCACGGTATTTCCGAAGTCGCATAAACTGAAGGATATTGCCGCCCGTTTACAGGCGGATCGGATTTTACTGGAAACGGATTGTCCGTATTTAACGCCGCCGCCTTATCGAGGTAAACGAAATGAGCCGGCATATGTTCGATTTGTGGCGAAAGAAATTGCACGTCTGCGAGGAAGGGATGAAGAAGCGGTTCAACAAATGACAATGGAAAACGGAAAACGGATTTTCTCAATTCCGTAAAAATATACCACTGTGCAGGTATATGGGTATATTTTGCAGAATGCACATAAAAGAATGAGAATTGTATAAAAATAGCGAACGAACACTTGCAGAAATGTAATAATAAAGTTAGAATGAAGGTAGATAATTTTTCGGAACGCATAAAAACAATATATTGCAAAGGGGCGGTTATATGTTGGACAGTCGGATCAATACCTTTTTAAGTGTATGTCGTCATATGAATTACACAAAGGCGGCAACGGAACTGCATATAACACAACCGACAGTAACGCAACACATTCAATACCTGGAGCAGAATTATCAAGTGAAATTATTTGATTATACGAGACATCATTTGACCTTGACCGAAGCGGGGAAACAGCTGCGCCGGATGGCTATGAGTATGCAGTATGACGTAAACATGCTGAAGCGATATCTTGCACGTACGGACTTATGGAATTGCTCTTTGTCTTTCGGCGCGACCGCGACTATTACGGAATACGGGATCGTCAAGTCCTTGTCCCAATTTTTGAATGACCATAGTGGCCTTAACGTGCAGTTGAAACTGGCAGATTCCAAAGAACTGTTGCAGGAATTGGATAAAGGACGAATTGATTTTGCCATGATTGAAGGTGGTTTTGACAAGGATAAGTATGACGGCATTCCTTTTTTTCAAGACCGTCTTGTTGCCTGTTGCGGCCCTGAGTACGGTATAAAGAACGAAGTGGAATTTGCGGATCTCATGGGGCGACGTCTCTTATTGTGTGAAAAGGGGGCTCGGTCCAGGCAATTATTGGAGCAGTGTTTTGCAGAGCGCAGCTTACGTCTTGACGAGCATTTTCTTGTTGCCGAATTGGGCACTCCCGATTTGGTGAAGCAGGTCGCCATCAGTAATAAAGGAGTAGCCTTTTTATATGAAAGTGTCGTTCGCGAAGATATTGCGGCCCATAGACTGCGGGAAATTAAAATCCGCAGTCTATCGTGCAGCGATACATTTTATTTTCTATGGCGGGTGAAAAGCGTATACGGCAATACGTTCCGTTCTCTTTGCGGTCAGCTGTGTGCAGGCGGCAATAAAGGTGAACAATTAACAATGTAAACGGAATGAATAGAAAAGCTGTGCCGAAATGCAACGCGGTCGGATGCATTCGGTACGGCTTTTTATAGTTGTTAAGGGCACTCGTATTCGTGCCTGTAGCCGTGTAGAAAGAGCTGAGTTGACTGAGGGGAGATTATATATGGGTAAACGCTGGATTATGCATGTCGATATGGATGCATTTTATGCGTCTGTTGAGCAGCGGGATAATTCTGCGCTGCGAGGACGTCCGGTTATTGTCGGCGGCATTTCGGAAAGAGGTGTCGTCGCGACTGCATCCTATGAGGCGCGGCAGTACGGTGTTCATTCCGCCTTGAGCATAAAAAAAGCAAGACGGCTTTGTCCGGACGGTGTCTTTTTGCGGCCGCGCATCGCATACTATAAGAATATATCCCTGCAAATCCGCCGTATTTTTGCTAACTACTCGCCCTATATCGAGCCGCTTTCGTTAGATGAAGCTTTTCTGGATATATCGGGAATGGAGTTGCAGTATTCGGATGTTCGGGAAATCGGTAAGGCCGTTAAGGCGGAAATAAAAGAAAAAACGGGCCTTACCGCTTCGGCCGGTATAGGTCCCAATAAATTTTTGGCAAAACTCGCGTCCGACTTGGAAAAGCCCGACGGTTTTGTTTTAATTCCTTACGGTAAAGAGCGGGAAATATTGGCACCGTTACCGATTCGTAAATTATGGGGAGTCGGCAAGGTGACGGAGAATAAGCTTATCGCCGCCGGATATAAGACAATCGGCGACATTGCGGCGGCATCTCCGGAAATGCTGCAGGCTGTAGCCGGGAATCAGGGGCGTCATCTTTTTCAACTGGCACACGGCAAGGATACTCGAACTGTAGAGTCGGAGCGACGGAGCAAGTCCGTCGGCAGCGAGCATACATATGAACATGATTTGCGTCAACGCGAAGAGATTGACGGGCAATTGAGAATTCTTGCGGCGGAAGTGGCAAGAAGGCTGCGGCGGCAAGGCTTGATGGGGAGGACGATAACGCTTAAAATCCGGTATACCGATTTTGAGACGATAACACGGTCATACACGTTTGATTCTGCAGGCGTATATTCGGAAAAACAGCTTTATTTTTCAGCGCAAAAGTTATATGCTAAGAATACGCTTGGCGCGGCAGTTCGATTGCTCGGATTAACGGTCAGTCAATTACATTCCTTGGCGGTACAGGAAAATCTTTTTTCCGAAGATGATGTGATAAAGGAAACGGTCACGACCGTAATTGATAAAATACAGCGACGTTTCGGTACGCAGGCTATTATGAAAGGGCCTCTCCAAGCAGTTTCGGATGACGGTTTTAAAGAAGATTTTGATAAAAAGGAGTAAGCGACAGTGTCCATTTATAAAGTTGCCGCTCATACGGGTGCAGATAATAACGGTTATATTCAATATGATACGGAAAGTAAGCGTGTAGATGTATTTCTGAACGATACCGAATATAATCGGCGCATATACGAGTATTTAACTAAGCCGAGGGCCTTAAAGAAATTTACGAGCCTTTCGGAGTATGAAGTAATTACGGATGCGCCTAATGCAAGTTTGGAATTGCTGAAAATCGCTTTGGGAAAGATATGGCAAGATTTAGGCGTGCATATGGATTGGAGCCGGCCGGTCGAATAATATGTTTAATCACAAGTCATACACATTTACGGCACATGCCGTGCAAAAATTGTGTATAAGTTTAATTTACCCTGTGTTTTATGCGGTTGTTGCCGGAAAAAACAAATTGACCGGTGGGAATAAATTGTGCATAACTTTGAGAGCACTAGTTATGTATAGCTATTAAATATTGTAGATAAGCGGATTTTTTCGGTAAAGAAAGAAATAGAAATCATGTGTATAACTGAAGTCGAAATGTGGACGGAGTATCGACGGCATAAGAGCAAATTGGGTGTTTTTCTGTCGTAACTGGAGAGGTCCGGAAGGATACACGATGGAGAACTTCTTGATGAAATCGTGAAGAGGAGGAGTATGTATTGAATAGGGGGAGGATTTTTATGGATAATCCGTCAAGGAATGTTGTAAAAATCAAACTGCGCGATATTTTGATTTTAGGTTTTGCTTTTTTTGCAACGTATTTCGGTGCGGGAAATCTTATTTTCCCGCCGCAGCTCGGATTGGTCAGCGGCACGTCGTACGGACCGGCTTTAGCGGGACTTACCGTGTCGGGAATTATATTGCCCGTCTTTGCGCTGATTATTATTTCTTTTCACGGCGACGTACGGCGCATAACGGAACATGTCGGTCCGTACACGTATAACGTGCTGCTTGCGATGCTTATGATTATCTGTACGTTCGTTTCCATTCCCCGTACGTGCGCAACGGCCATTCAACTGGGCATACAGGGAAATTTTCCGGAGGTGCCCTTCTTGCCGAGTGTAATCGCTTATTTTGTTGTTTCTTATTGGTTTACGTCTGATGAAGACCGCGTTCTTGATAAAATAGGCAAGTATTTGACGCCCTTTTTGGCACTTATTTTAATTGTCATCGGTATTGTCGGCGTTATATCACCTATCGGTGTACCTGTTGAAGCAAGCGTGGAGAACGCTTTCGTCAACGCCTTTCTTGGCGGATATAATACGGGTGATGTGCTCGTCAGTTTTATTATGGCCGCCGTATTTATTCAGTCCGTTCGCAACAAGGGCTATGAAGACAACCGGTCGCGCAATAAAATGATGATTGCCTGCAGTATTGTTACAGTTATTCTCTTATTTATTATTTACGGCAGCTTGCTCTACATGGGGGCCTGTGTGAGCGGCGAATTTTCATCGGATATGGGAAGAGCCGATTTACTTGTCGCCATTATTCGGCATGTCGGTAAATTTGTTATGATTCCTATGGGAATTGCCATTATCCTTGCCTGCCTGACGACGGCTGTCGGGCAGGTTGCGGCGGTTGCCGATTTCTTCCGGACGGCTTCCAAAGAGAAGTTGGGCTATAAGACGTTGGTTATCGGGACATGCATCCTTTCGGCCGCTACGGCGCTCCTCGGCGTAGACGGTATCGTTACGTACATCGGTTGGATTTACAGTATAAGTTATCCGCCTGTCCTGGCACTGATGGTATTGGGGGCCTTTGCCAAGGTCATCCCCAACGACGGGGCTTATAAAGGGGCCGTTTATTCAGTCACCGTTTATGCGTTTTTAGAAGCCTTTCCGGGGTTAAGCTCCCTCGGCTTTGCCAAGACCGTTGTTGCGGCTATGCCTCTTTCACAAGCCGGTTTCGGCTGGGTAATCCCTTTTATTGCCGGCCTTATTCTCGGTACGGCAGCGGGCTGCTTTATTGCGGATAAAAAAGCGGCATAAATCGCATACAGCAAACGGGCGCTTTTTTCGAGAAAGCGCCCGTTCAGTATTTTTTAAGATTCTAATGTCCGGGCCAAATATTCGGCCGTTTCAGAGAGATATTTTGCGCCGTACGTTTCAATGTCCCCCGCATCGCTGTGAGCGGCAAATTTCGGATCCAGCGGTAATTTTGCTACATGCGGGATATCAAATTTTTTTGCCGACTCTTCGACATGACTTTTTCCGAAGATTTCGTGCCTGCCGTGACAGTCGGGGCATTCAAAATAACTCATGTTTTCAATGATGCCGAGGATGGGAACCTTCATCAGCTCGGACATTCGCAACGCTTTTTCGACGATCATGGAGACCAGTTCCTGCGGTGATGTGACGACGAGAATACCGTCAATCGGCAAGGATTGGAATACGGTCAACGGCACGTCTCCCGTTCCGGGAGGCATGTCGACGAACATGTAATCAATGTCGCCCCAAAGGACGTCCGTCCAAAATTGCTTTACGGCGTTGCCGATGACAGGGCCGCGCCAAACGACGGGATCGCCGGCATTGTCAAGGAGGACATTCATGGACATAACCTTAATTCCCGATTTCGTTTCAACGGGAATAATACCGGTCTCATCGCCGCGAGCCCGTTCTGTAAGGCCGAATGCGGCAGGAATGGACGGGCCCGTAATATCGGCATCCAAAATAGCCGTTTTATAACCGTGGCGACACATTTGAATGGCCATCAAAGAGGTGACGAGGGATTTGCCGACACCGCCCTTGCCGCTGACTACGGCAATAACGTGCTTTACATGTGTCCCTTCATGAGGCGCCGCCAAAAGGCTTTGCGGCTCATGCTGAGCGGAGCAGCCGCTGCTGCAACCGGAGCAGTCTTGACTGCTGCATTGTTCACTCATTATAATCAATCTCCTTTAAGCTGGACTGTAATTTTTTTCTCATTACCGATTTTATTATAGGAGCGTAATCTGTCCGTGTCAATTATAGACTAAAATTGACATGAATGGATAAGGACTACTTATTTTTTGAAAGCATGATTTGCAGAATTTCTTTATCCGCCGCTTTCATGCCTGTCGTTGCCAGTCTGCCTATATTGTGAATCGATTCGTCGGCACTGTTGCTGACCAGCCCTTCCGTGCCGTTTACGCGAATTCCCTTGCGGGAGAGGAATACGGCGCGGTAAGCGGCATCTACGGCGGTGGCGATTTTTAGTGAACAGCCGTCGCCGGCACCGTCGCAGACCATGCCGATGTGCTCGCCGGTCATGTTGGAAATGGTCGCCTCTATTTCAGCCGGGCCGCCGCCGAAGAGGTAGGTCATTCCCGTTGCCGCGCCCATGGCGGCAGTGGCGGTCGCACACAGTCCGGACAGTTTCGGATAAAAGCTGTGAATATACATGGATGTAATATGCGCTAAGGCAAGTGCGCGTATATGTTGTTCCCGGGATGCGTGCAAGAATCGAGCCGTCACATTGACGGGGAGTGTTGTCGTAATTCCCTGATCGCCCGAACCGGCGTTGGTCATGGCCGGGAGGGGAGCACCGCCCATGCGTGCATCCGAGGCTGCCGTCGTTTCCATAATGAGGCGGTCATGAAAGTTATCTGCCGAGAGGCCTGCCTGCAGGTCGTCCAACATGGATTTTCCCAAGGAAAGGCCGTATTTTTTCGACAAACCCTCTTGCGACAAGGTGTCGTTGACAAGGCCGGCTTTTTCCATAAATTCGATTTCAGAGAAAGGCACTTCCTGCACGAAGTCATATAAATCACGTAAGCTTAAGGAATGAAGAAAGTCTTCATACGGATCTTTGGTACTTGTCGGGGTGTCGGCTTTAGCGAAACAGACTTTCCCGTCCGACTCAATGCGGACGATGTTCGTGTGGCTGCCCTTAATGACGACACGAGTTTTGTGGATACCGTGTGTAAGCGTTGCTTCCGCATAAAGGGGCAATTCCGTGTCGGCAACGGCGACGGAGACGCGCCTTTGGACTATGAGTTCTTTAGCGCGGTCGACGCTTGCGGACGAGAGTGTGTGAAGTACGTCGAGGCCACCTTCGGGGTCACCGCCGGTCACACCTACGGCAACGGCAATATCCATGCCGGGCAGCCCTGTCCCGGGGACCGTGACGGCCATACCGTTTTTCATTAAGTTGGGGGAGACGGCGGCTTCTATTTTTTCGGGCTCTGCGGCCAAGTACTTGCGCGCCACTGCGGCGGCATAGGCCAAGGCGATAGGTTCGGTACAGCCCGTTGCAGGGACGACTTCTTTCTTTAAAACGGCAATAATGGAATCGGCAATTTCTTTTTTGGTCATAGTGATATCTCCTTTGGATGTATGCTTACCAAGCGGCAACGGTGCCGTCCGCCCTGGGATCGGTTGCCCCCGTAAGGATGCCTTCTTCATTGCGCCAAATAATTTGGCCGCGGCCGAAGGACGACGTTTGCGAATTTATAGTGATCCGGTGGCCGCGTCTTCGTAATTTTTCTATAAGGTCCTTGGGGAAGGCCGTTTCCACTTCAATATTTTTTCCGCCCGTCCACTGCCAACGGGGTGCATCCAGGGCGGCTTGCGGATTGAGATGGAAATCTATCGTATTGGTGAGTACCTGTAAATGGCCCTGAGGCTGCATGAAGGCGCCCATGACACCGAAGGGACCTATCGGGATGCCGCCTTTACTGAGAAATCCCGGAATAATCGTATGATACGACCGCTTTCGCGGGCCTATGAAGTTATCGTCGCCGGGATCACTGCTGAAATTATGGCCTCTATTATTTAAAGCAATACCGTAATCGGGAATGACGACACCTGAACCGAAGCCGTCGTAGTTGCTCTGGATAAGAGAGACCATGTTGCCGTCTTTGTCGGCGCTGCAGAGGTACACCGTGCCGCCGCAGTCGACGGTCGGCATCGGTTCGAGTGCGGTCGGCCCGATTTGTTTGCGTCTGACGGCTGCATATTTTTCCGACAGCCAATACGCGACGGAGGTTTTCATGAAGTTGCGATCGGCAATATATCTTTTGCCGTCTGTAAAGGCCAGTTTGAGCGCTTCTATTTGATTATGCAGTGTCTCAGCATTACACGTATCTGCAGGAAGGCCCGCAAGGATATTAAGCGCCATGAGGACGACAAGTCCCTGACCGTTGGGCGGTAATTCCCACACGTCATAGCCTTTGTAGGTCGTGCGTATCGGTTCTACCCACTCGGGGCAGTATGCTGCCAAATCTTTTTTACGCAGAAAGCCGCCCGTTTTGACGGAAAATGTATGGACGACATCTGCCAGCTCTCCCGTATACAGACTGCGGCAGGATGTTTTTGCCAAAAGGCTTAAGGTGCGGCCGAGTTCAGGGAGTTTCAAAACGGAACCGACCGGCGGCACGCCGTTCTTATAAAAAACGGAAAAAAGGCCGAAAAAGGCAGGGTTATCTCTGTATGGTTCATATTTTTTATATTCGCCGGCCAAGAGTTGGGCCAGTGTGGGCATAACCGCATAACCTTCGGCAGCATACTCTATGGCCGGGGTAAAGAGAGTTTTAAAGGGCAGGCTGCCGAAGCGTTTATGCAGCATAGCCCACGCTGCCGGTGCACCGGGAACCATGACGGGATGCCAACCGAAGAGCGGAATCGGACTGCCCGGTGAGGGCAGGTGTATGGCTGACGGCGCAAAGCCGCTGCCGTTGAGTCCGTAAACTTTGCCGCCCATATGAATAATGGCGAAAAGATCACTGCCGATACCGTTACTCGTCGGTTCCAGAACCGTGAGGGTAATAGCCGTTGCCAAGGCCGCATCGACGGCATTGCCGCCTTTTTTTAACATACTCAGGCCCGCCTGTGCAGCCAGGGCCTGCGATGTACAGACCATACCGCCGCGGCTGAAGAGTACTTCCCGCCGTGAAGCAAATGGATAAGAGGAAGGGTCAAACTGTAAGAGCATAGCAGTATCCTCCGAACGCGTTTGTATAGCTTCACTATAGCATATGTGGAAATGCGTGGATAGACGCATATTGCATCTTCACTAAATTATGTAATATCGTTATAATAAAAGTATATGTCATGAGAAAAGGAGTATAGTATGGGGCGTTGTATGTTGATTATCAACCCGACGGCCGGAAAGGAGCGGGCGAAGTATTATAAAGACGATATTTTAAGGCAGCTTCGGAAGATGTTTACCCATGTAGAGCTGCGGGAGACGGGAAAAGCCGGCGATGCGACGCTTTGGGCTAAGGAGGCGGCCGAGAATAAGTATGAAGCCGTTTTTTGCATGGGTGGTGACGGTACGCTGAATGAGACCGTCAATGGTTTGGCGCAGGCGAATGAACCCGTAAAATTCGGCTTTATTCCCCTCGGCACGGTAAATGACCTGGCACGGGCTCTGCACATTCCCCTTCATCCGGAAGAGGCCATTCGCATGCTTGACGACTGCAAGATCGTGAAAGCGGATATTGCCAAAGTGAATGACAAGTACTTCGTCAATACGGTTGCCGCAGGGATTTTACCGGAAGCTGTAGGCAAGGTTTCGATTGAACAAAAAACACGTCTCGGACCGATGGCATATTTCTTGACGGGCATTAAGGCTCTTCAGTCGCGGGAAACATCGCTCTTTAAAATTGAAACGGACTTGGGGACCGTAATTCGGAGGTCGCCGCTCGTCGTAGCCATGCTTACGAATTCCGTCGGCAGCTTCAATAATTTGGCACCTTGCGCAAAGGTGGATGACGGTAAAATTTGGCTTGCCGTTTTTAAGGAATTCAGCTATTTTGATATTATAAAGGCAATTCCGGAAATACTGGCGGGGCTGCCCATAAATTCCGAGTTTATGACGCTTACGCAAGTGACGAGGGCGCGTATTTCTTTAGTAGATGACGAATGTCTGTCCACGAATATGGACGGCGATAAGGGGCCTGATTTCCCCTTGGAAATGGAAGTCATGCCTTCCTTTCTTACGGTCTATGTGCCGAAAAAAACAGTATCTGCCGGCTTTATACCGCTCGTCGTTCCGAAAGAACTTTTCCACGGCTGAGGTGCGCATGAAAAAGAGGCGGCAACGAAGAATTTTTTTCGTTGCCGCCTCTTGTCGCAGTAACTCTTTTACCGACGCGAAATGCCGGTAAAAAAAGAGTCGAAATTCGGTATACTTTTGTCTACTGGTTTTGACGCAACACGCTTTGCAAGTCTGCCATATTATCCGGGGCTGTTGCGGCACCCATGTATTTCATATCATATTGAGAGGCTACCCGCGAGAGGATAAACGGCGTATGTTGCAGTGTTTCTTTAGAAGGTGCCGCGCCTTGCATTAAGAAATATAACTTCTTGCCGGCCAAGGCTTTCAGGGGGCGATCCAATTCATAGAGCCTGTCAATGAAGGTTTTCAACGGACCGCTCATGGTGTGCCAATACACGGGCGTGCCGATGACGATGGTGTCGGCCTGTTCCATGGCGTTAAGGACTGTTGCCATTTGGTCGTCAGGGAAGTGTTGGCCTAATTGATAAATTTTGTAGTCGTTTAGAAATAACGTATCATGGTCGATGCCGGACAGGAAGCGTTCGCCCATTTTTTCCGTGTTTCCTTCACGATTTCGGCTTGCATTAATAAACAGTACTTTTGTTTTCAATTGCACCGTATTTGCCGCCGGCTGTTGTACCGGTGCGGAAGCGGTGTTTGTTGCTGCAGACGAAAACGGACTGCAGCCGGCGCAAAACAGTACGGCTGTGCCGAGTACGAGAAGAGACAGTTTCTTGAGAGATATTTTTTTCATGGAATTATCCTTTCATCGGTCTGTACGGTCTTATTTTGCCGGAGGCACTGCGTGGTCGTTTCCGGTGTTATCCATAGGCACCAGATTACTGGTAAAGGGAATTTCTCCCGTTAAGACGAGGTGATAAAATTCCTGTTTTTTATCGATATAATCAAGGCTGAATTGGAGTGTTTCCAGCTCGGACAGGATTTCCCGTCGCTTGTTCGATAATATTTGCTGACGCTGGGGAATAGTCTCTTTGCCTTTCAGGCAGAGCGATAAATAATTTTTCATTTCTGCAATAGATAAACGGCATCGTTTCAGTTGTGATAAATCACGAATCCATCGAACCGTGGGTTCAGGGAAAACACGCCGATTGCGACTGTCCCGTTCAATATACGGAACGAGACCTTGGTTACAATAATACTTTAACGTTTCATAGGGCATATCCAGTTCACGGCATACTTGCATCATTGTATAACGTGTATTTCGGGATTGTAAGGGCGTAGTATCGCATAAATTTTTCGCCGACCTGTACTCTTTGGGCGATTGATGGAAGTTTCTTTTCATAGTATCGCTCTTTTCTTGCATTATTTTTGTTTGCGTGTTTCCAGAAGTTGCAGGAAATACTCAATCGTTTTCGGATCGCGGTGATCGAAAAAGGCACTTTCTTTTTGATCGAGTGAAGCAATAGTCCGCATTTCCTCTTCACTTAGGGAGAAATCGAAAATATTGATATTTTCAGTCATTCGTTCTTTGCGAACCGATTTTGCCAGCGCTACAATACCCCGCTGTACAAGCCAGCGCAATACTACCTGGCCGACACTTTTACCGTGCGATTTGCCGATTTCAGACAGAACGGGGTGTGTAAACAGGCCGTTGCGGCCTTCCGCAAAGGGTGCCCATGCTTCTACCTGAACATGCCAGTGCGTATTGGTTTCCTGTGCGGCTATTTGTTGGTTGAACGGATTGACCTCAATTTGGTTCGCCATAGGCGGAATTTCGCTGAATGCGGCTAAATCGGCAAGACGGTCGGGGGCAAAATTACTTACTCCGATAGCGCGAATTTTTCCCTCTTTATAAAGCTCCGTCAATGCCCGATATGCGCCATAATAGTCTGAAAAGGGCTGATGGAGGAGCATAAGGTCGATATAGTTTAATTGTAATTTTCGCAATGACTCCGAAATGGAAGTTTTTGCCGCTTCGTATCCGTAATGTTCAATCCAGACTTTAGAAGTGATAAACAGGTCTTCTCTGGGAACGGGGGATTGCTTTAAGGCACGGCCGACTGCCTCCTCGTTAAAATACGATTGAGCTGTATCAATATGTCGGTATCCTGCGTCGATAGCATTTAATACTGCCTGTTCCGTGTCCGCCTCGGGAATTTGAAATACACCGAACCCCAAAATAGGAATTTTTACGCCGTTTGATAATGTAACTTGTTCCATAGTATTCTCCTTTGCGCCATACATAACAGGTTGAGCATAGTTAAAGCCGGATTAAGCAACGGTTTTGTCTTACTGAGAGAAAGTATACAATGCGGTAGTAACTACCTGTCAACAGGTAAATTATATGATGTCGTAATAGTTGTATCGTGTCGGCCGCTTCGGCACCGAATAATAAAAACGGTAAGAGCTCTTCGGGCTCTTACCGTTTTTATTATTCGGCCGTATACGGCAATAATGCGATTGCTCTTGCGCGTTTAATGGCAACGGTCAACTTACGTTGATGTTTTGCGCAAACACCGGATACGCGGCGCGGTAAGATTTTACCGCGTTCCGTCGTGAAGCGACGGAGTTTTGCCGTATCTTTATAATCGATTTCATCAAGATGGTCTACACAGAAATTGCAGACTTTTCTTCTCGGTCTTCTGGAACGATCTCTTCTCATTGATATAATTCCTCCCTCTGTTGAATTTGAAGGGATGTATTTGACGTTAGAATGGGATTTCTTCGTCAGATTCGCTGCCCAGGCCGTCAAAGCCTGTTCCGGCTGCGGATGGACCGGGGCGTCCCGCGGACATATCCGCAGCAGGTCTGGAATCTGAACCCAACGGTTGCGCTACAAAATCGGCGACTACTTCCGTGCGATAGCGTTTTTGGCCGTCTGCACCTTCATAGGAACGAACGGAAATGCGGCCTTCAACGAAAACACGTTTGCCTTTGGCCAAATTATTGCCACAACTTTCTGCCAAATTACCCCATGCGACACAAGGAATAAAATCAGTCAGTTCGCGCTGCTCCGTGCTTCCTGCAGGAACGTACGTACGTGTGCAGGCTACGGTAAACATTGCTACGGCTCTACCTGTCTTGGTAAAACGGATTTCCGGGTCACGAGCTAAGTTACCCATTAATTGTACTGAATTCATATCCTTTGCGCCTCCGGTTATTCGCCGATCTTAACGATTAAATGTTTTAAAATCTCTTCACGAATTTTGATGACACGGTCAATTTCGAAAATCGCCGCCGGTTCAATTTCAAAGTTAATGAGGACATAGTAGCCGTCATTTTGCTTTTTAACGGGATATGCCAAGCGGCGCTTGCCCCAAACATCAACTTTTTCAATTTTGCCGCCGTTCTTGGTAAGAAGATTGCTGACAAACTCTACAATCGGAGCTGCTTCAGCCTCTTCTAACGGCTTTGCGATAAACATGACTTCGTACTTTTTCACGAAATCACCTCCTCTTTTGGACATATGGCCCTTCACGAAAAAAGGGCAGGAAGATACTTGATGGAATCAAGCTTTTATATTTTAGCACAGGTGCAGGCAAAATACAAGAAAAAGGCCTCTCCCGCAGGAGCAGGCCTTTTCGTGTGGTTACCGTTTGTTGCTGTAGCGCCAAATCTTCATATTTTCCGCTTCCTTTATCAAGTCTTCGCGGAAGTCGGGATGGGCGAGGCCGATTAATTTTTCCGCCCGTTCCCAGGTAGAGGCGCCCATGAGGTTTTCAAGGCCGTATTCCGTTGCGACATAATGTACTTGAGAGCGCGGATCCGTTACAATCGTGCCGGGCGACAGGGTCGGCCGTACACGGGAATGTGTTTTGCCGTTTTTATCCGTAAAGGTCGAGCGGAAGGCGATGATACTCTTGCCGCCTCGAGAACGGTAAGCGCCGTCGGCGAAGTCGAGCTGTCCGCCGCTGCCGCTGATTTGCTTGGTGCCCGAGGATTCGGACGACACTTGCCCGAACAAATCGAGTTCGATACAGTTGTTTATGGAAATAAAGTTGTCGATTTGAGCGATCACGAAAGGGTCATTGACATACGATACGGGATAAGCCGCAAGGAAAGGATTGTCATCAAGCCAATCATAAAGTTCCTGCGAGCCGGCGGCAAAGGACCAGACGGCCTTGTCGCGGTCGAGGGATTTCAATTTATTCGTAAGACGGCCTTTTTTATACATTAAGTAAAAGGCATCGACGAGCATTTCCGTATGCATGCCCAAGTCCTTCAGATCCGAATCGGCGATCATGGAGCCGACAGCGTTGGGCAGGCCGCCAACACCGAGCTGCAGCGTAGCGCCGTCGGGGATTTCCTTTAAAATAAGTTTGGCAATAACTTTATCCGTATCATCTCCTTCGACAAAGGGGATGACGGGCATGGGAATATTGCCGGCTTCAACGATAAAATCGACGTCCCTGACATGAATCGCTTCGCCGCGGCCTCCGAGTACGCGCGGTGCCGCTTCATTTACTTCGACGATTACTCTTTTCGCTTTTTTTGTGATCTCTTCCGTTGCCGATACGGTCGGACCGAAAGAGAAGAAGCCGTGCTTGTCCATGGGACTGACCGTTATCATGGCGACGTCCACGTCAAGGATATCCCTGTACATGGACGGCTTGTTGCGGTAGCACATGGGAATAAAATTATTTAATCCTTCGGCACAGAGCTTGCGATCATAGCCGCTCATATGCCAGTTCATCATGGTAAAGGTCTTGCGTGTGCGGTCATTTTCAACAATTTGCCGCGGAGCCAACGAGAAAGCCGTACGGACCTTTATGTCCTCCAGTTCGTCACGGCGGGCGGCCAAAGCCTTATCCAAAACTATGGGTTGCGACGTGGCCATACCATAGTCGACCCAATCTCCGTTTTTAACGATTTTTACCGCTTCTTCGGGAGTGCGCAGTTTCTCTTTATAGAGTGCAGACCAATCCGACATTTTCTTCACCTTACCCTTCATTTATTATGCTGTTCGTGCAATTTGAGGTTGCGATTATCTAAAGCAATTATACAAAATTTAACGTATTGTAACAAGTGGGAAGGAAAATGTCGGTTGTCAATCTTTAGCAGCAGTCTTGGCGGCAATAATTTGTTCCGTTATTTTCTGGGGTGCTTCTTCGTAATCGAAAAATTCCATGTTGAATGTTCCCTTGCCTTGTGTCATGGAGCGGAGGGACGTCACATAACCCGTCATTTCGGCAAGCGGTACCTGTGCCTTGACGACAATAATACCGCTGCGGTTGCGGTGGTGTTCCATGCCGAGGATGCGGCCGCGGCGGCCGCTGAAATCGCCCATGATATCGCCCATAAATTCTTCGGGAATGACGACATCTACATTGTAAATCGGTTCCAGAATAACCGGCTTTGCATCGGGGACGCCTTTCTTTAGTGCTAAGGCGGCAGCCGTCTTGAAGGCCATTTCCGACGAGTCTACAGGGTGATAGGAGCCGTCTTTTAAGGTGACCTTGACGTTTATCATGGGATAGCCGGCGAGGAGGCCGCCTTCGAGTGTTTCGCGTACCCCTTTTTCAACGGCCGGAATATATTGACGCGGGACGGCGCCGCCGAAGATGGCGTCGACGAATTCAAAGGGTTCACCGTTTGTGGCGGGCCCGATTTCCAGGAAGACATGGCCGAATTGACCGTGGCCGCCGCTTTGCTTTTTGTGCTTTCCTTCAGCCGTGACGGCAGCACGAATCGTTTCGCGGTAAGGAATGTATAAGTCTTCCTGCACCGCTTTGACGCCGTATTTTCGTTCCATTTTGGAAAGAATGTGATCCAAGTGGACGTCGCCCATGCAGCGCAAGATGATTTGATGGCCTTCCGCATTCTTTTCAATTTGGCAGGTCGGATCTTCCTCGCTGATTTTTACGAGAGCGCCGGTCAACTTTTCTTCTTCCCCCTTTTTTGCAGGTACGAGGGCAACCGTGTGAAGGGGGTGAGGAAAACGAATACTTTCGTAGGCCACGGCAAAATCGGCGGCCGCAAAGGTGTCTCCCGTCTTTGCATTGGCCAGCTTCGGCAGGACAATGATATCGCCTGCACCGGCCTTGTCGACGGGAATCTGCTCCTTGCCGACAAGGGTGAAAATCTTGCCGATTTTTTCTTCTTTATTCTGCGTTACATTCAGGACTTTATCGCCCTCTTTGAGCTCACCCGAAAAGACGCGTACGTAGCTGAGTTTACCGGAGAAAGGATCGATAAGTGTTTTGAAGACAAAGCCCGTAAAAGGCTTGTGCGGGTATACCATGACCGGTTCGCCCGTCTTTTTATCCGTACCCATCATTACTTTTTGTGATGCGTCGGGCATGTAGCGGATGAGGCGATTCAAGAGTTCCGCCGTGCCGATGTGCTTCATTGCGCTGCCGCACATAACAGGGCAAACACGGCCGGTAAGCATGCCTTGGCGCAGACCGAAACGAAGTTCGTCGAGCGTGAGCTCATCGCCGTTCAAGTATTTTTCCAGGAGAGTATCGTCCCCTTCGGCAGCCGCTTCCATGCACATTTCGCGGACTTCACGCGCCTTGGCCATATACTGAGGGGGTACTTTTATTTCATTTATTTTATTGCCGTCCCATTCCCAGGCAACCATTTTGCAGACGTCGATAATACCGCGGAAGTCGGCTCCTTCGCCGATGGGAATCTGCAGGGGCATAATGGATTTTCCGAAAACGGAGCGCATCTTTTCAAGGGTACCGAAGAAGTCCGCATGTTCCACGTCCATCTTGTTGATGTAGATCATGCGCGGCAGCTGTAACTCCACTCCGTAATCCCAAGCCCGTTCCGTATCCATTTCAATACCCGTTTCAGCGGAGACGACGAGGAGAATCCCGTCGCAGGCGCGAAGAGCCGCCCGAACTTCACCGCAAAATTCGGAGTATCCCGGCGTGTCGAGAAAATTCAACTTATGGCCGTCCCATTCGCACGGAGCGATGCCGAGTTGAATCGTTACATTCCGTTTGATTTCTTCCGGCTCGAAGTCCATGATATGCTTATTGTCTTTGCCTACGCCTACTGCGGGAACGGCACCGCAGGCCAACAGCAAGGATTCGACGACGGCCGTTTTGCCGGCGCCGTCGTGAGAAAGTACGGCTATATTACGAATCTTATCGCTTGCATATTCTTTCATAGATCAATCGCCTCCTGAAAATCATAATTACTTATATGATTCGCTGTAAAAAGGAAAATCCCTTTCCTGCATATATAAAATAATTCTCCCTGTGTATACTATTTTTGAACAAATATTTTTGCATTAGTGTATAATAGGCATAGAAAAAAATATTGGTTCATTCGTATGTTTAGGGAGGAACGATGAAAGCATTCGATAAAGAAAATAACGCTTGGGCCCGCTTCGGTGAAGCGCAGCGCGGTAAAATGGAAGAATACTGCAGGAACTATCGCCTCTTTTTAGATACGGCCCGCACGGAACGACTGGCTGTAAAAGAGATTTTAGGACAAGCCGAAAGCGCCGGCTTTCGGCCTCTTGAAGCGTATACATCTCTGCAGGCGGGCGATAAGGTATATTGGAATCAAAAGGATAAGTCCGTCGTTCTGGCCGTTATGGGCGAAGAACCGCTGGAACGGGGCGCTAAAATCGTGGGCTCTCATATTGACTGCCCGCATTTGGATTTAAAAGCCGTGCCGGTTTTGGAAAAAAATAAAATTGTCTATTTCAAAACCCATTATTACGGCGGCATTTTAAAATATCAATGGGTCTGCCGTCCTCTCAGTCTTATAGGAATTGTATATACGACGGACGGACGCAAGGTGGAAATTTCCGTCGGTGACGGCCCGGACGATCCTGTATTCTATATTAATGACCTGCTGCCCCATTTGGGCAAAGACCAGGCTGCTAAAAAATTGAGCGAAGCCATTGAAGGTGAAATGCTCATGCCCGTCATCGGCATACACGGTGAGGGAGAAAAGACGAAGCCCGCCGTTTTGCAGCTTTTGAAGGAAAAGTACGGTATTGAGGAAGAGGATTTTGCCAGTGCGGAGCTGGAAATTATTCCGACACAGAAAAGCCGCGACGTCGGTTTTGACCGTTCCATGATTATGGCGCACGGCCACGACGATCGTGTCTGCTCTTATGCCAATCTGGCCGGCATTCTCGACGCTGAAGCGGGAACAAAGACGCAGATAGCGCTCTTTGCGGATAAGGAAGAAATCGGCTCTGTCGGCAATACGGGCGTTCAGTCGTCATACTTCCTCGATTTTATGGCTGAACTCCTGGCTTTGCAGGGAAAGCGGGAAGAGCTGTATTTACGGCGTATGTTGCGGCATAGTCAGGTTTTATCGGCCGACGTGTGCGCCGCCTTCGATCCGGTATTTCCCGGTGCTTATGAAGAAAGTAATGCCGCTCAACTCGGCTACGGTATTTGCCTTTGCAAGTATACCGGTGCCAGAGGCAAAGCCGGCAGCAACGATGCGAATGCGGAATTTTTGGCGAAAGTACGGCATGTCTTTAACGAAAATGATGTGCCCTGGCAGACGGGTGAACTGGGCAAGGTTGACCAGGGAGGCGGAGGCACAATTGCTTATATTATGGCTGATTGGGGGTGCGATGTCGTCGATTGCGGCGTAGCCATGCTCAGTATGCATGCGCCCTTAGAGCTTGTTGCCAAGGCCGATGTATATTCGGCATATTTGGCATATAAGGCTTTTTTTGAAAGCAATTAGGGTAAAATGTAAAAAGGCTTTGACGGAATCCGCTTCGTCAAAGCCTTTTACTGTTATTGCTCAGCGTTTATTGCTCTTGCGCCAAATACGTTGTTTTTCGGCAGCTTTAATCAAGTCGTCGCGGAATTCCGGATGGGCGAGAGAAATGATTTTTTCCGCCCGCTGCCAGGTAGTGAGGCCTGAGAGATTGGCAATGCCGTACTCCGTGACGATGTAAGGCGCCTGTGTGCGCGGCGTCGTAATGATATCTCCTTGTGTAAAATACGGGAAAATGTTGGAATGGCGCACGCCCTGTTTATCAACATACATGGAGGGCATGGCGAGGAAGGCCCTGCCGTGCTCGGCCATATAAGCGCCCGTGACGAAGTCGAGTTGGCCGCCCGTGCCGCTGATGTGACGCGTGCCGACGGACTCGGAAGAAATTTGTCCGTACAAGTCGATGGACAGGCAGCCGTTAATGGAAATGAAATCATCGAGCTGTGCCATGACATACGGGTTGTTTACGTAGGACATGGGGGCCGAGAGGATGTCGGCGTTGCCGTCCAGAAACTCGTATAACTCGGCCGAGCCCATGCAAATGGAGAAAACGCCCTTGCCGCGGTGGAGCGTTTTCTTTTTATTCGTAATCTTGCCAGCTTTATAAAGAGCAAGGTAGCCGTCGCTCATAAGCTCCGTGTGCATGCCAAGGTCCTTTAAGTCGGAAGATGCGATAAGGGAACCCAAGGCATTGGGTGTACCGCCGATGCCCAGCTGTAAAGTCATGCCGTCATGAAGATAAGGGAAAATATGCTCGGCAATTTTCTTGTCAATCTCACCGGCAGGCCGGTTTGGAATAACCGGTAAGGGAGAGTTCCCTTCGACAATGTAGTCTACGTCGCCGATATGGATGTGGTCGTCCGCCGTGCCGGCAATGACGGGCATTTCACTGTTGACCTCCACAATGACCGTGTCGGCGGCGTTGAGCATTTCCTGCTGGCAACAGTTGGTCAGGCCGTAGCTGAAGTTGCCGTTTTTGTCCATAGGCGCGACGGTTATCATGGCTACGTTTACGGGCGCCTGCTTTTGGTTGTAATAAGAACCGCAGTTGCGGAAGAGCATCGGCTCGTAATAGGCACGGCCTTTATCAAGATAACTTCTATCCAGACCGGAGCAGTGCCAAAGATTGTACGTGAAGGCTTTTTGCTCCGGATCGTGCTCAACAATTTGCACTTTTTTGACGGAAAGCGCGTGGCGCACGTTGACGTTCCGCAATTCATCTTTCCGTTGTGCCAAGGCCGTGTCCAAGGCTTCAGGGAAGGAGCAGCATTGGCTGTAATCAACCCAGTCTCCCGATTTTACAACTTTTACGGCTTCTTCGGGCGCAACGAATTTCTTCGTATATTCGGCGTAAATATCCATGAGAATCCCTTTCTTGCAATAGCAGTTTATTTTTCTAAAGAGGCTGTTTGTATTGCTCTATTAACTTAGCGAATGCCGGCAGGGAGCGTTTAATCATTTCCGGATTTACGCAGTACGAAACGCGAACATAGCCGGGGCAGCCGAAGCTGTCGGCCGGAACGATGAGGAGATTAAGAGCCTTCGCCTTGTTGGAAAAGGCGGCCGCATCCGGTTCGGGTGATTTTACGAAGAGATAAAAAGCACCGCTCGGATATACACAGTTATAGCCGAGCTCTTTCAATCCGGTATAAATAAGTTTTCTGTTTTCGTCGTATACGGAAATGTCGGAAGTCTTGCCCAGGCATTTCAGCACGACATCCTGAAAGAGATGGGGTGCACAGACAAAGCCCATAATGCGGCCGGCACCGCAGACTGCCGTGTACACTTCCTTGCTGTCCGCCGCAGTCGGGGGAACGAGGATATAGCCGATGCGTTCACCGGGAAGAGAGAGGGACTTGCTGTACGAATAGCAGATAATCGTATTTTCATAGTATTTTGGTACATAGAGGATGGGCAGGCCGTCGTAAATGATTTCCCGATAAGGCTCGTCGGCAATGAGATAAATAGCATGACCGACAGCCGCCGATTTTTCTTTAAGCAGAGTGCTTAGTTTTTTGTATGTTTCTTCCGAATAGACGACACCCGACGGATTGTTGGGTGAATTGATGATGACGGCGCGCGTGTGCGGCGTTATGGCCTTTTCCAAATCGGCAAAGGGAATTTGAAAGTGCTCCAAATCGGGCGGAACGACGACTTTATCAGCGCCTGCATTTTCGATAAATGCCGTGTATTCCGGGAAATACGGTGCAATGACGATGATTTCGTCGTCAGCCGACTCGACGAGGGCTTTTAAAGTAATCGTCAAGGAAGCTGCGGCGCCGCAGGTCATGTAGAAGTTTTCCGGATTTACATCGGCATCATAGGCGGCATTCATGTAGTCGGCCAATCCTTGGCGAACGGCCGTGTCGCCGGCAGCCGCCGTATAACCGTGCACGGCTACGGCTTCACGCGTGTTTATGATTTCTTCAATCGCTTCTTTGATACATGCCGGCGCAGGCACGGTCGGATTGCCGATGCTGAAATCAAATACGTTTTCGGCGCCGATTTTAGCGGCCTGTTCCTGACCGTACGTGAACAGGTCACGAATAACGGATGCCTTGGCACCCCAGGCATACATTTCTTTTGAAGCCAAAATAATCACTCCTTTATAAGATACGCCGACCGCCTTGTTTTATGTAGCGGTCATACCTGCCTCGAAGGCTTTTAAGTTGATGTCTATGAATTTGGGCTTAACCGTTTTGCTGATAATACTTTTCCAATCGAAATCCGTCAAGCCGAGGGCTTTGACGAGAGCTCCGAAGAGAACGACGTTGGCGCTTTTGGGGTTGCCCATATCCGTCGCGATTTGTGTGGCGTTAAGGGGCAGGACAGTCGCCTTTTTTTGCAGTTCCTCCATAATGCCTTGAGGATATTTCTTTTTTCCCGACAGGATTGGCATTGACGGCAGCTGCAGCGTGTTGACGACGATTTTTCCGCCGGGCTTTAAATAT
The DNA here is from genome assembly GCF_900095855.1 of Megasphaera coli. Lineage (GTDB taxonomy): Bacteria > Bacillota > Negativicutes > Veillonellales > Megasphaeraceae > Megasphaera > Megasphaera massiliensis_A. Next base: position 1,481,131 of record NZ_FMIY01000002.1, read on the forward strand.
TTCAGGTAACGGGCGGCTTCCATTTCTTCAAAAGAGACAAGGAGATCTGCCTGGCCGTTGCCGATGATGGGTGAATATACCTTAGGGCCGAAGCGGACTTGTGTGCTGACACTGCCGCCGCGTTGACTCATGCCGTGCACTTCCGACATTTTTACATCATAGCCGCTTTCAATTAAACCGATAGTGAGGATTTTACTTGCCAGTATGGTGCCCTGTCCGCCGACGCCGACGAACAATACGCTTTTTACGCTATCCATATTAATGAGCCTCCTTCCGGGAAATTGCCTTTACCGGGCATACTTGCGCGCAAACGCCGCAACCGACGCAGTCGACGGAAATCATGGACTTTCTCTTTTCGTCGGCGAAACGAAGGGCCGGGCAGCCTGTGGAGAGACATTTTTTACAACCGATGCACTTGTCCTCCGCCACTTCGAAGGCCGTTACGTTAATATCAAACTGCTCGCGGTCTTCCTTTGAGAATTTCTTCAGGACACACGGCCACTTGGTGATGATCACGGACGGTCCGTCCGTAATGGCGTAGGCCCAGTCGAGGGTTTCTTTCATGGCCTTTAAATCCAGGGGATTGACGGTGCGCACATTGGTCAGACCTAAGGCGCGAACGACCGTTTCAATGTCGATCAGAGTTGCCGTATCGCCTTTTATATTGTAGCCCGTGCCGGGATTCTCCTGATGCCCCGTCATGCCGGTAATGCGGTTATCCAGAATGACATTGATCGTCGTCGAACCGTTATAGGCCACTTCCGTCAGGGAGTTGATGCCCGTGTGGAAGAATGTCGAATCGCCCATGACGCTGACGACGCGCTTGTTTTGTCCGCTCTTTTCAAAGGCGTGGAACATGCCGTGGCCGACGGCAAAAGCACTGCCCATACATACGGCAAGGTCGATGGCATTGAGCGGTTCGGCGCCGCCTAAGGCATAACAGCCGATATCGCCGATCATGACCGTATCCTTGCGTTTGCCCAATTCGTAGAAGAAGCCGCGATGAGGACAGCCGGCACAGAAGGTTGGCGGTCTGGGAACGAGGAGTTCGGCCGGTACATCGCTGTATTCAAACTCTTTGCCGAGAATGGCCTCTGCGATGATATTCGGATTGAGTTCATCGATTTTCGGAATGACATCCTTGCCGTGACAGTCGATGCCGGCGGAGCGGATAAGTTCTTCCATAAAGGGATCCAGCTCTTCGATGACGTACATTTCATTGACGGCATCGCGAAATTCTCTGATTTTTTTTAAAGGCATGGGGTAAGTCAGGCCTACTTTAAAATAAGAGGCATTGTCGCCGAAGACTTCCTTTGCGTAGGTGTATGCGGCGCCGGCAGCGACAATGCCGATTTTCGTGTCGTGCATTTCGCTGTAATTCCAAGGACAGTCATTTGTATAGGACTTCAGTTTCTCTTCCCGTTCTTCTACGACGTAACGGCGAACTTTGGAGACTGCCGGAATGGCGTCGTTCCGCTCGGGATGCTTTTCGTAGAGAACGGGCGGCTCTTCATGCCGCACGCCCTCCTGCACGAGGCTTTTGGAATGACAGACCCGCGTGGTCATGCGAATCATGACGGGCACTTCAAATTCCCGGCTCAACCGATAGGCCTCTTTTGTCATATCGAGGCATTCTTGAGAGTCCGACGGCTCGACCATGGCGATTTTCATGAATTTTGCATAGTTGCGGTTATCCTGCTCATTTTGGGACGAGTGCATGCCCGGATCGTCTGCGGAGACAAAGGCGAAGCCGCCGTTTACGGCGAGATAGGCGAAGGTGAACAGCGGGTCCGCCGCCACATTGACACCGACCATTTTCATAGCCGCAAAAGAGCGGACACCTGCCATGGATGCCCCGACAGCCGCTTCCATGGCGACCTTTTCATTAGGGGCCCATTCGGTATAGATTTCATCGTATTGCGAAGCATTTTCCAGTATTTCCGTACTGGGCGTACCGGGATAAGCGGAAGCGAAGGAGACGCCCGCCTCGTATAGGCCTCTGGCTACGGCTTCGTCACCGGTCATTAATTTTTTCATAATAAACCTCCTTTATACGGTGTAGATAAGTAAAGCTCTGTTGATAAAACATACTGCTCTTATTGACATACAATGAAATTAGTATGCCAATTTTTTGATTAAGGCCGGTCATGGCTTTAAGGCATATGAAGGATGAGGAAAAACGATTGCCGTGTAAAAAAATTGGACATGAATTTACAATTTGCTAAAATAGAAGTAACTTGGGAGGTGAGGCGAATGGAACGAATAGCGTTTCTTCTTGCCGATGAGTTGTTAAAGCGGGAAGTGGAACAGATTTTATGGATTTACAGGCCGGAGCGGAAAATTGAAACGGAAATAGAAATTATCGACATTGAACACGTCGTGCGGCAAGCGAGGAGCTTAATAAAAAAGGGAGCCCAGGTTATTATTACGAACAGCGGCTCCTATCAGATACTGAGTCAAGCCGTTACGGAAGTGCCCGTTCTTTGCCTTTACAGCTCGACGAGTGATACGATTTACACACTCAATCAGGTAGAAAACTATAAGCTTATTCACTTATTATTGAACAAGAATTTTCTTTTTAATGTAGACGCCTGTTCGGAGCGATTGAAAAAGAAGCTGAAAATACACAGCGCTTATGAGTTGGATACGACCTATCAGGAACTGCGAACCATGGTTAACCGCATCCCCGTCACTCCGGACACGGTAATCGTGGGCTGCACTTTGTTGCCGCAAATTGCCAATACGACCTTGCCCATCATGCCCATTCGGCCGAGTGAATCCGCTATTTTATCGGTATATCAATATGCGTGTGAGCTCATTAATTTTCGGCGCCAAGGGCAAAATTGGGGCGCCATGATCAGCGCCGTGCTGGAGAATTTTAATGACGGTATTATTATTTGTGATGCTGCGGGAGAGATTTACCACATTAACAAGCGGGCACAGCGGTTTTTGCGTATTGACGGTCGCGTGCGCCGTCTCGGTGATATTTTTGCGGACTTCTCGAAAGACGGTATCGCCATGTTCGGTGAAAAGGAAAAGCTGATTACTGTCGGGCCGTATACACTGATCCTTACGACGACGACATTTCGCGTAAATCAGGATATGCACTATGCCGTGAATATTCGTGACGTAACGGAGTTGCAGCATTTGGAGAAAAGTATTCGTTACAAAATGGCGAAAACGGGACTTCGGGCACAGCATCATTTTTCGGATATTAAGACGACGGCGCCGGGAATGAAAAAGCTGATTAAGACGGCTGAGCGGATGGCGACCTTTGATGCGCCCGTTCTGATTCAGGGGCAGAGCGGCACGGGAAAGGAGCTTTTTGCACAAAGTATCCACAACCACAGTTCGCGCCGTAACGGTCCCTTTGTGGCCGTCAACTGTGCAGCCTTGCCGGCGGACTTATTGGAAAGTGAGCTTTTCGGTTATGTGGGCGGCGCTTTTACAGGCGCTCGGAAAGAAGGAAAGGCCGGCCTTTTTGAGCTGGCTCATAAGGGTACTATTTTTCTCGATGAAATAAACAGCATGTCGCCCAATATACAGTCAAAACTGCTGCGCGTCCTGGAGACGCAGGAGGTTATGCGTATCGGCTCGGACTATGTTATCCCCTTGGATATTCGCATTATTTCAGCGGGCAATACGGAACTCATAAAAGAAGTGGGAACTCAAACATTTCGAAACGACCTCTTTTTCCGCCTCAATACGTTAATTTTGAATTTGCCGCCCTTAGATGAGCGAAAAGAAGATATTGCCTATCTTTTTGCGGAATTCATGACAGAACTGGACGGTCGGGCATGGACTGCAAATGATATTCCCGTAAAGCTGCGCACGGCTTTGGAGGAGCACAATTGGTGGGGGAATATTAGAGAACTGCGCAGTGTGGCCGTGCGCTATCATATTTTCGGCCGGGCGACGCAGGGAGATTATGCTTTTCTCTTTGACACCATACGGGAAACACCGAAGAGAAAAGGCAGGGATTTGCCGGATATGGACATGAAGAAGTTGCAGCAGTCCTTCCAGCAAACCGTAATTCACGATTTGCTGAATCAGGGATATACGCAAAGCCAGATCGCTAAAATTTTGCATCTCAGTCGGCAGACCGTTTTCAGCCGTCTGAAAGAAGAAGTACGGGATAAAACGGACTAGCTTCGGAGCTTTTCCGGCCGGCCGGATTCCTGTTGCCCGGAAAAATCGGGTATATAAAAATTGAGGCTGCCTGAGAGGCAGCCCCGGAGAATTACAGGATTATGTTTTGTTGTTTTCCCCGGAGGAAGGCGTGGATATTATCGAAAACGATAGCTGCCCGCTTGCGCATGGATTCTTCCGTAGCGAAGGCGGCGTGGGGAGTTACAATTGTATTTTTTGCGTGAAGGAGCGGATGGTCCGTAGGGATTGGCGGCTCCGTTTCAAAGACGTCAATGCCGGCGCCGGCAATTTTTCCTTCGTTCAGGGCCTTTGCCAGAGCCGTGGAATCGACAACCGGTCCGCGTGCTTCGTTAATGAGATACGCCGTCGGTTTCATATAAGACAGGCTTTCGGCATTAATGATATGGCGTGATTCTTCCGTTACGGGACAATGGAGGGAGACTATGTCCGCCCGGGAAAGGAGTTCTTTTAAGGGCAAGTACGTAATCAGGTCGGTGTCGGCTTTTTCCGAAAAGCCGTTGTATGCCGTTACGGTTGCGCCGAAGGCATGTACCAGCTGTGCTACCTTGGAGCCGATGGCACCGGTTCCGAAAAGAGCGACGGTCTTGCCTTCCAGCTCGGTACCGATAAGGCCCGCCTTGGTCTTGCCGGCACGGCAGGCGGCATCCGCCTGGGGGATATGGCGGAGGAGATCCAGCATCATGGCGACGGTTAATTCGGCGACGGCGACGGTAGAATAGCCGGACGCGTTGCTTACTTTTATGCCCCTTGCCTTGGCGGCCGCAAGATCTACATGGTCTACGCCTGTAAAGGCTATATTAATGTATTTAAGCTTTGTGCACGCGTTGATCACTTCCGCCTTTAAGGGCATATTGGCGATGCAGAGAATATCTGCATCCTTGGCTTCCTTAATTTGTTCGTCCGTATCGTCGGTCCGTTCGCAGGCCGCAAATTCATGACCGTATTTTTCCAAGGATGCCGCATAGGTTCGGAGCTCTTCGGCCGGTATTCCCAGCGATTCGAGTAAAACGACTTTCATGGTACTGTACCTCCTATGGTGAATGTAGTTCTATGACATATATTATAGATTTTTTAAAGATAAATTCAATCGGTCGAGCAACTCCTCTACAGACTCGGCACCGACTTTTGACGCTGCCGCCTGAACGATGAAGGCGCAGGCACGGGCATCGTCGAGGGCTTGATGATGGTGAAAGGGATAGTCAAGATAAGCAGCGACCGTGTCAAGCTTATGATTCTTCAGCTCCGGCCATACTTTGCGGGAAATTTCGACAGAACAGGTGTATGTTGCATGCGGCGCCTGTAATCGGTATGTTTTGATCAGACTGCGCAGGACGCGCGTATCGAAGACGGCGTAATGGGCGATTAGAACCGCTCCGTCGAGGCGTTTTTTTATGGACGGCCAGAGACTTGCAAAATCAGGCTTCTCCCGTACCATTTGCGGTGTAATGCCGTGGATGCGGACATTTTCCTCGTCAAAGGTTAAAAAGGGCGGTCTGATTAGAGCGTAACCCTCGTGAATCGTTCGGTTGCCTTCAACGGATACGGCCGCCAGAGAGCAGGCGCTGTTGGCATATTTGTTTGCCGTTTCAAAATCAAAGGCTGTAAATTTCAGCATGGCTTACTCCTCAAATACAATGATAAATGACGAATCGGCTTTTCTGGCCCAATCACATGCGTCGGGGACGGGCGTTCATGCCTGATTGGCATCAGCGGCAAGGAACTGTGAAAATATATGTGTCTATTGTTTATGAGAAATGGTCTGCCTGTCCGAGAGGGCCGGCTCGCCCTGCCAGAAGGAGAGTATATGCACGGCTCTGTCAATGCCGTGATCGCTGCACACGGTCATGACACCGGCCGCACCGGGAAGATTGCGTACGGATGCCAACGCCGCTGCGACGGCGCTGCTGTTGACAGAACCGGCCGTTTTTATGGCGGCGGCGATGAGGACGCCCGCATCGTAACCGAGAGCTGCGTATTTATCGGGCAGAAGTCCGTATTTCTCGTAATATCGTTCGGCAAAAGTTTCACCTGCCGTGTAGAGCGGGTCGTTGGCGTATTGGTCCGAATAGAAGAGATTGGTCAGGCAGGCCGGCGGCAAGAGCGCCGTAAGATCGTCCGTCGTCCAAAGGGAAGACCCTAAAACGGGGAGATCATGATGTCCCCTGCGCAAGTTTGTAATATAGGCGGCCGCCGTTTTTCCCGGTACGGGTAAGTAAATGACATCAGGCTTTTCGTTCTCCAGGAGGGTAAAAACGTCTTCACATGATACCGCCTTTATATCCGTAACGCTGCCGGGTGCGGATTCGTTATAGGCGAGGGCCGCTGCGGCAGAGGCCTCGTTGCGGCTGTCATAGATAATGAGCGGATGTTTTTTGTGCAGCTTTGCTTGAGCGTATGCGGCCATGGCCCGGCCTTCCTGTACCGGCGTAAGGGCAAGCTGGAATACGTGCGGGTACGGGCGCGGCGACTCTGCGCCGCGCCAAGAGGCCGGCGTAACGGCAGGGCTGATGAGCGCCAGTTTTTCAGCCTCCGCTACGGGAACGGCAGAATCGGCAAGGGCTTTTTCATTCGGTCCGATAACGGCCGATACGTGGCGCAGGGATAAGACTTCCATTGCCGTCTCTGCCATGGCGGCGGAGTTCTTATTGTCGATGGTAATCAGTTTGACCGGTTTGCCGAGGAGTCCGCCCGACTCGTTTATCATGTCGGCGGCCAGTTCAATGCCCTGCTCCGTGTGAACGGCCGCCGTCGCGTCGGTAAAGTTCAGGTTTATGCCGATGCGGACCGTCGCATGGGTTTGCTCATAGTGGAAATAGGTGCTTGCGGCAAGCAGGGCGAGAAATGAAAATAAAAGAAGAACCGTTCTTTTAGTACAGTTCATAAAAACTCCTTACGGACTTGAGCAAAAAGGAATAAATAATCAAATGGACACGGCGCTGTAAGGAGATTTATAAATTCTGGCTCCTCCTTCTGTCGTGTGAAGTTGTAAATTCGGCGTGTCCGGATTGGTGTAGCGCCGTTCTTTAGGAATACGTTTATAGGGTATCTTTTCCAAGAGGCGCGCTAAAGCGGGGCGAAGGACGTCGTCCGGATCGTGGAGCACAATGGCTTCGTCGCGTCCCCTTCCGGAGACTTCATAAGATTCCATCTCTTTCGTATTGTGATTGTATATATAGATGCTGAAGCGGTAGCTGTATTCCGTGTACAGTTCATCGTTAAAGCGGAAAAAAGTGTGATATGTCCGCCAATACCAGTGGTTTACGAAGGGGACAATAACGAGGTCACCGTCATAGCGGGTTGCCAACGCTTCCAAACCGTCGAGGGTAATATCCTTCGAAGACAGTACTTCGGCGGCGTCAATACGATTCCAATAAGGGATGCGAAAGGGCTCACGGATGCCGCGCCGCAAGTAACGGGCAGCATAATTATCCTGTGTCGTCGTCACGATAACGACGTTGAGGCTGTCGTCAAAGGTAACTGCGTCGGCAGCGAAGGCGGAAAATATCAGGCATTGTATCATGACTATGGAGAGCAGCAGCTTTTTCATTGACTTACCTTCTTCCGTTAACAATGTATTAGAAGTTTCCCGTATTATTACGTAAGGGCAGTGCGTTGTCCAAACGCGGAATGGCCGATCTTAATTGAGCCAGAAGGGCTTCTTTGTCTTTGGGTAAGGTGCCGGCAAGGGCGAGCAGGTTAGACACGTGATTACTGCGGAAAATACAGGGCGCGCTTACATGGATGTGTTCCAGCATCAGCTGCAATTCCGCCAAGAAACCGCGTGCCGTCAAAGGCAGAAACTCTCTCTTATTTACGGCGGCTGCCAGCGGTGCGTCATCGGGAATCATAAGTGTCAGGGCGCTGAGCATGGTCGGGTTGACGGCGGAAATGACTTCCGCCGTTTCCAAGGCATGAACGTGCGAATACGTTTGGCCGCCCAGGCCGAGGAGTACCATGACGGACAACTTCATGTCCGCTGTCAATATGTTGTGACAGGCCCGTATAGTTTCTTCTTTTGTTACTCCCTTGTTGATATACGAAAGGACCGCATTGCTGCCGCTTTCAATGCCGACATAGACAATTTTCAGGCCGCCCTTTTTTAAGGCGGTCAATTCTTCCGCCGTTTTTCGGTTGATGTCGGCAGTTGTCGCATATGTACCGACGCGCGTCAAGTTCGGAAAGGCGGTGTAACATTCCTTAAGAATGCGCAAAAGGAACGGCGTCGGCAGGACGAGAGCATCACCGTCGGCTAAGAAAACGCGGCGTATATAAGGCATAGCGGCTTTTGCACGGTGAATGATTCCCTTTATTTCATCCCAGCTGCGAATGCGAAACTTTGAATCTTTGTACATCGTGCAAAAGAGGCATGAATTATGAGAGCAGCCGATGGTCACGCGCAAAATGAAGCTGCGGGCCTCGCTGGGCGGCCGGAAGACCATGCCGCCGGCATCGTCGATTATCATGGCATCACCTGTCAATACGTTTAATTAAGTATAGTATAGACAAATTATACCATTACGACATAAAAAAGACAGACTTATCAAATCCTATGTATTGCTCGGAGCGGTGAGAGCTTTCATCCAGGCGGAAAAATTTTCTTTGAATGTATTGCCGCCGCCGTTGGCGGGATGGCGCATGGCCGTAGCATTCAGGCCTGCCGCTTGCAGCGTTTCTGCCGACTTGCGGCCGACTGCGGCAATATGAACATTCTTTTTACAGAGAGTCAGCAGATCTTTTGTATAGGCCAGTCCGACAACGAGTTCCTTTTCCGTCGGCGTTCGGTTGGAAAAGGGTGAAGTCTTTTTGTACGGATGGAAGGGAAAAATATTCCAGAGCAAAAAGCGATGTGTATCTAAACCGGTTGCTATAAGGGCGTTCCAAACATATGTGTCCGTCGGTTCGTTCATGCCTTTGTGCCGTTGGGCGTCTGATGTCATGTAAGGGCCGTTCGGACGGCTTGTACGTATGCCGGCACGGTCCAGGACGGCCGAGGCGGCGACGGTTTTATGAAAGCCCAGGAGCATTCGTTCACATGTAAGGGCAATACCTGTAAAACGGCAGCCCTGGTAGCCTGCAGCTTCGGCAATGATGAGAAAGTCCGCCTCTTCCAACCGTGACGATAAGTAGCTTGTCAGTTGGTCGCGTCTGATTTGCGGCGCTTGCGGACTTATGTCGCAGACCGGGTCATAATTCCGCCACGGATTAAAGACGTTTGTTCCCGTATAGTCGGCAAGGGAGCGGATAAAAGCGGCCGGTGTCATATGGTGTCCTTTCGCGGTACATATATGGAGAAGGTACCGTATATGTTTTGCAAAGTCATGTTTTCGTAAAACTCGCTGTTCTTAAAATCGTCAAGTCGGCTTTTCGGCACGATGAGCAGGAGTTTTTCCCGTGCTTTTACGAGTTCGGAGAAGGTTTGCTCATTTTCTTCTTTGAAAAGGTGTTTTTGCGTCCATACGGGGTCGCGTTTTAAACGCTTGCTTTCGTCATATCCTGACGGTGTAACGAGAAGCGCGGGTATGCCTGTATAGTAAACGAAGGACGTGCGAAATTCTTCAAAGAAATAGACTTTATACATCCCGAAGGAGGCGGCGTTTGCGGCCAGGGGAACGGTGGAGCGGTAGGAATAAAACGGGATGAGCACTTGCCACGTGAGAAGAACATACATCGTCGCCGTAGCGAAGCAGACGAGAACGGGCAGGACGATATAAGCTTTCATGCGTTGGGCGAAGAGCGTGAGTACTATGGCACAGGGCAGGAAGATAAAAAGGGGCCACAGGCTGTTCAGCCGTACATAGTCGACATGAATGAAGAGAGCTGCAAGCCAGAAAAGAAGCCAGTAGAAGATTGCCGGGCCGGTCAGGATAAAATGGATTTTCCGCGTATTCGCTTCACGGAGGCAACGGACCCCCAACATGGCGAAGTAGAAAAAGGGAATATGGGAGATATACGTATATGTCGGATATTTTGTTGCCATGACGGTATAGAAGAGAAGCGGTACAAACGCCCATACTGCAAGAAAGAGAGGAAATCCGTTTTTGCGAAAAAAGCGGCGCATGCCGTAAAAGGCGGCGCCCGTCCACGGCAGGAGAGCGACGGGAAGAAGCAGGAAATAGTAGTAAATAACATTTTCCTGCGGGTGTTCCGAGACGAGGGCACGTGTCATTGTATTGAAACCGAGAAGGCCGTCAATAAAAGCCGTCCCATAGAGGCGATACATGTAAACGTACCAGGGCAGGGCAAGAAGGAAAAAGAGAAGTATGCCTTCCGGCCGAAAGAGGCGGCGTAAATATACACTTTTTTGCTCACAAACGATATAAAGAAGAATGATAAGGCCCGGTAAGATGATGCCGACAGGTCCTTTAGTCAGTACGGCACAAGCGGCGGCGCCATAAGCTATACATGTGTGGAGACGACTGTTCTCGTTCATGCCGATGTAAATGCTGAAAAGAGAAATCTCCGTAAAAAGAAGAAGATACTGATCGGTCAATACGGAGTGCGTAACGGCCCAAAAGAGAAGCGATGTCGCCGCTATTGCCGCAATGAGGCAGGATAAGGCAATGCCGTTTTGCCGCCGCCGCGTATAATAGGCGAGAACCGTGACAGAGAGGGCGCCGCACAAGGCAAAGGGCAAGCGCGTTGCGAAATCGGAGAAACCGAAGAGGGTATAAGCGATATAGAGAACCCAGTAGGTGAATATAGGTTTGTCAAACCAGACAGTATCATAAATTCGCGGCGACAGAGGAGCGCCGGAAAGGACCATTTCTTTTGCCGTCAGGGCGTAGTTCGACTCGACCGGATCCGTTACGGCCAAATAACTGTTGCCGACGGTTAAAAAGATAAATGTCGTTATAAATAGCGGCAGCAGAAAGCGATACTGTTTCATAAATCCTCCGGATGATTGACGAGAATTATGTGCCCCGCTTCAGTTGTAACGGAATAATAGTTCTGCAGGGCGGGCTGCGTTTTCAGCAGTTTCCTGTACGTCGATTGAAGCATGACGATATACGTTTTCTGCGGCATGGTGCGCAGACCGGTAAAGTCCGGTGTTTGCGGCATTTCCCAACTGTCGCCGACAGTATTGCCGTAAAACGCCATGGCCGGGCAGAGGAATTTTTCAATATAAACAGGATTCTCCTGCGTATGGAGCTGCGCATAAACAAGAGCAATGTCTTTTCCCGAAATATATTTTTCCAGTTGAGGCAGGACCTGTGTAAAGGCGACCGTCATGAGGGCAAACATGGAAACAACAGCCCCTATGAGGGCGGCGCGCCAGTATTTAAGCTGCATGCAGACGGCAGGAATAATAAGCGCCGCCGAAAGGAGGAGCGAACCCCATAAAATAGGCGCTTTGTAAAAAAGGGCCGTATCATGTAAGGGAATGGCATTACAGGCGAGAAGGATGACGGAACCGGCGTAAGACGAGGCTATCCACAGGCGCGGCAGGCTGCCGAGGCGTTTAAGGGCGTATGTGTACCAGCCGAGAATAACCGCCAGCGGCGGAAATAGAGGTGCAATATAGGTAACGAGCTGTGTTTTTGAAGCGGAAAAAAAGGCAAATATAAAAAGAGCCCAAATGAGACAGAAAAGAAGTCCGTCCTTATAGGGGCTGTTATTTCGCAAAATACGGTACATAGCTTGGAAGAGCGCGCCTGTCCAAGGCATCATGGAGCCGAGGACAACGGGTATAAAAAAGAAAAAACTGTTTTTGCCGGGATGCTCCGGTGCGGCAAAACGGATAATATTGTGATAGCCGATGAACGTATCGAGAAAATCAGAGCCGTGAACGGCATACATGGCGACGTACCAAGGCAGCCCGACGAGGAAGGCCAGAAGAATGCCCCTCGGAATTTTCATCTCTTTCAGCAGGCGGAGCTGCTTCGTCAGGATAATATAAAGCAGCATGATAAGTGCCGGAAAGGCGTAACCGACGGGGCCCTTTGCCAAGAGAGACAAGCCGCAGCCCAGATAGGCCGTATAATATTGCTTGCGATAAAATGCAAACATCGTCAAGGTCAGCGTAAAGAGGAGGGTCATATCCGTAATGGCGGCCTTACCGATGTACATAAAACCGAGAGACGTTATTAAGACGACAGCGGCGCGAAAGGCGATATGCTTATTGAAAATAGCGCGGCACTGTATGTAAACCGTGCCGACAGTCGCCAAGCCCATAACGGCGCTGGGCAGGCGTGATGAGTATTCGCTAATGCCGAAAAGAGAATAAGAAATCATTTCGAGCCAGTAAAATAAAGGCGGCTTATCATACCAAAACCGCCCGTAAATGCGGGGAGAAAGCCAGTCCGAAGCTAGGAGCATTTCTCGGGCAGTTTGGCCGTATACGGGTTCGTCCGGGTCAATGAGAGGGAACATGCCGAGAAAGGGCAATAAAAAAATTGCCCCTAAAAAGATGACGGCCAAGCCGTAACGGTTTTTATGAATGAAGTTGAAGAGCGGGTTCATTTGTTTTTTCTCCGCATATAGCGCCTTGTAAAGAAGAAAGCCGCCATGAGCGCACAAATCAGAACGAGCGCAATGGTAAAGATATGATTGTACTGGATGAGATCATGCCAGCGGCTGCCTAAAACGGAACCGGCCCAGACGAGGAGAAAGGTCCACGGAATGGTGCCGATAATCGTTAAAATGAGAAACTTTACAAAGGGATAGCGGGCGACACCGGCAGGAAAAGAAATGAATGTGCGTACGCCGGGAAGACAACGGCAAATGAGGACGGCCAGGCCGCCGTACTTGGTGAATAAGCGCTCCGCCAGAGCAAATTTTTTTTCATTGAAAAAAATGTATTTTCCGTATTTCAATAAAAGCGGTCTGCCGCCGTAAGAACCGAGCCAATAACTGATGACGGAACCGAAAACGCCGGCAATACAGGCGATAATGAAGGTCGGCCAAAATGAAAATATTTGTTGGGAGATTAAAAAGCCGGCGAAGCCCAAGATGATTTCGCTGGGAATAGGAATATTGGCATTTTCTGCTGCCATAGCCAAGAACATGGCGGCATACCCGTAGGTTTCCATTAACTGTAATAGCGTGTCCAAAATGTCAACTCTCTTCCTGCAGGGTGATAGTGTTTAAGGAATTAAAATTGCTTTTATCATATCATATGACCGGAAGCCTTGCCAAACCGGCCGGCTATTGACGCTTAAAGGATGGCAGGCGCAAGAGAATATGAGTGTTTAAGAAATAAGCATATATACCGCCCGGGATAAGCAGAACGGCAATGGCGACAAGAGTTGGAACCTGCAGGTATTTGAGAAAATAGGCGCCGTTGAAAAAGAGGAAGGAACAGGTAAAATAGGCGCCGTAGGCATGGTCTGATGCCGTTCGCCAAACTTTTGCCGCCTTGCTCCGATAGGCGGCGAAAAAAGATAAGACTGCAAACACGCCGCTTGTCGTTATAAGGAAGGAAAAGTTCCACATAAAATAATGGATATCCGTGAAGAGAAATAAGAGGGAGACAATTACAAAAAAATATAGCCAGCGACGGGAGGGGATATAGCCGTCATGAACGAACCATTTACGTTTGAATGCATAGATGCCGATGAAGAAATAGAGAGTCCAGCCGCTTATAAGGAACAAATCAAAAGGATAGATGAATTTGCCGAATATGTAAATAATATAAAAAAGCAGAAATGATACGACGCCGTGAAGCATCGTTATAAGAACAAAGAATAATATTGTCGGAGAAGACTTATTTTGACGAAAAAACTTCGGCCGGAGTTTTTTTATGAGGAGGGAAAATACGGACAGGGTCAAGGCTGCAGTTATAAAAATGTAGGTGCCCTCCGTGTAATACTTATAAAAAAGAGCTGACGTGAAAAACGAGATGACCGACGCCGTGCCGCCGTTGCTTAGGTAGTTGAGATAGGACATTTCCGGTGCCGCTATTAAGCCGCCGATGAGACAGGGACCGGCAAGACGGATGAATTTATGACGCAAAAAGTATGCATCGCTGCGAATGCGCAAGGTGGCTGCAGTGCAGTAGCCGCAAATAAAGAACACCACTTCCGGTGTAAATGAATAGAGCCAGTTGCTGAGGCGGTTCAGCCCGTCCGATAAGAAAAGCCCGCCCGAATGAGCCAGCGGCGGAACCATGACGGTGCCGGGGAATGCGTAAAGGGTACAAAGTGAGGCCAAAAGTGCCGCATAGACGGAGAAGGTGCGGGCATTGTCGAGAAAGGGAATACGTTTATTCACGGTACCAGTCCTTTCATATAAAAAAACTTCCGTTTACACGGCTATTATAGCACGGGTAAACGGAAGAAAAAGGGCTTGGATTATATTGTTTTTTCCTGTTTTACATAAGAGGGCAAGTAGTAAACTAAGAGTGCCAATGCTTCGCAGGCGTACTTCAGTAAACTGCTGTCCCAGAGGAATCCGGAATAATGACTGGGCAAGGGAATGTTCTCCGCTATGCCGGCAAAGCAGGAGAGCGTAGGCAGAAACTCGGCAAAACGGGAAAAATCATCGGCACGAAAATCGGGAACCAGCGGAACCGGCGTGATTCGATCTCCGCCGTAGGCGCGGAGAATTTCTTCGCCTGCCGCGCACAAGGCTTCGTTGTTTCTGCCGACAGGCGATACAAAGCAGTGCTGCCACCGGCAATCTTCATCGCACAGATCCCTGAGTCGGGCTAGAATGCGTTGCCGCAGGTCATCGTCATAGGTACGGACGGTCCCTTTTATTTCCGCTGTTTCGGGAATCGTTGTGGACAAGTTGCCGCATTGGAATTGTCCGAAGGAGACGAGAGCGACAGGTCGCTCTTTATTTACTTGCTCCATGTAGGCGTTGACGGTATTCAGGAAAATTACCCCTTTTTGCAAAACGCTGTCCGTTGCCGACACTTGTGTGCAATGGCCGCCCTTGCCGACAAAGGTAATTGTAAAATCATCACGGGAAGCAAGGCAGACGTCCGAACCAAAGCCGATTCTCCCTTTGCCGAGTGTACTGTCCAGTTTTAAGTTTACGGCGTAGTCGCAGCGCGGCTGCGCTAAAATACCGTTGTCAATCAGCTTGGTTACACTGCCGTATTTTTCCGATTCCGGTTCAAAAACGAGGCGAATTGTCCCGCGAAGACAATCCTTGTGACGCAGCAGCAGCTTTGCCAAACCGAGCAGTGTCGCCGTGTCGCCGTCATGACCGGAAGCGTGCATGATTCCGGGAAAGAGGGACGCATAAGGGCAAGCGTCTGCTTCGTTGACGGGTAGGGCATCTATTTTTGCCGGAAGCAGCACCGTCGGACCGGGTAAATTCCCGCGGATGATGCCGGTGACACCGGTACCGGCAATTATTTTTATATCCGTAACGCCCATAAGGGACAGTTCACGGAAAATTGTTCTGCACGTATCAAATTCATTGCCGCTTAGTTCAGGCCGCGCATGGAAGTATTCCCGCATTTCCATCATATAAGGGAGTACCTTGCGAACGGCTTCGCGAATAGTGAAGTCAGGCATAAAAGTTGTCATGTATACCACCTCGTCAGGAGGCTCTTCGCAGGGAAGCCTCTGTCAGTGTATATACAATTCTTGATTGTATATACAAAATCCTGCTGCAGCAAAAAAAGATATAAGGACGGTTTACGCATATGGTATACTGGGGACAGTGAGTGCATAAATATATTTTCAATTTTTTGCACGCCCGCGAGTGCTCGGATAATAGATGTAACGGCAAATTATGGTATGAGGAGACGGATTATGCATATTTCAGGGCAATTACTTCCGACAGTGAGACAACTTAACGGCTGGCCGCGGTTTCGCCTGCGCCTTTTTGCGGAAGGCGCCTGCGTCGGCATATTGTCCGGCTCGGCAGCGGGATTTTTCCGCTGGGCTTTGGAAAAAGGTACTGTAGGACGTGAATATGTATATAGCTTGCTGACACAGGCGAACCTTTTGTGGAATTGTCTCTGGTTTTTAGTGCTAGCCCTTGCCGGCTATATTCTTTATAAGTGCGTGTCCTACGAACCCGACGCGGCAGGCAGCGGTATTCCCCAGGTAAAGGGCGCCATATCCTGTTCTCTCCATATGCGCTGGTTTCGTGTTTTCTGGGTGAAGCTTTTCAGCGGTATCCTGGGCATCGGCCTGGGCCTTTCACTCGGGCGGGAAGGTCCGTCCATTCAGCTCGGAGCCGTCACGGCACAGGGATTCAGTGAAGCGCTGAAGCGGACGCGCATGGAAGAGCGGTATCTGATTACGGCCGGCGCCAGCGCCGGGTTGGCTATGGCTTTTAACGCGCCCCTGGCAGGCGTCCTCTTCGCATTGGAAGAACTGCACCGTAATTTCTCCGGTGTCGTTTTGGCGCCGGCCATGGCGGCAGCTCTGATTGCCACCGTCATTTGCCGGCTTATGTTCGGCGCTCAGTCGGTATTTCAATTCGGCGTATTGTCTGCTTTTCCCGTGACCTATACATGGCTTGCCGTACTGCTGGGAGTCGTTCTCGGATTTTGCGGGCTTATTTTTAATAAAGGGCTTCTGTTGTCAAGCCGCTTTTATAGACTGCCTATTTTTACAAAATCCTGGATGCCCGTCGTATTTGCTCTTTTTACGGCAGGTATTTTAGGATATGTGTTTCCGCAGATTCTCGGCGGCGGCAATGAGTTGATTAACTCTCTGCATACGCTGCCGTTGTCACTTAAACTGTTTGCCGCCTTGCTGGTCGGCAAATTCGTCTTTACTCTTGTCAGTTATGGTTGCGGTGTACCCGGCGGTTTCTTCCTGCCCATACTGGTCATCGGCGCTTTATTGGGAAGTGTTATCGGCATTTGTCTTATTGACGCGGGACTGGTAGAAGAACAGTACTTATCCGATATTGTAGTCATTGCCATGGCCGCTTTTTTTACGGCTGCCGTTCATTCACCCATTACGGGAACCGTCCTGATTATGGAAATGACCGGATCTTACGAGCATCTTCTCGTCTTGTGCACGGCGGCGCTCATCGCCTTGGTAACGGCAAAACTTTGCGGCGGCAGACCTGTATATGACATGTTGCTGGAACGATTGCTGCAGAAGGGCCGGGACGGAGCGGCAGATAAAAAGCGCAATATTATTGAACTTACCGTCGGCAGCGGCTGCTTATTGGACGGCAAATCGACGCGGGAAATCCCCTGGCCCGAACACGTAGCTTTGATTGACGTCAAACGGGGTGATGGGGAAATCATTCCCGATACGAATACAGTGCTGGCCGCGGGAGATTATATTTATATATTGACCGATGATGCGGCTGCGGCGGAGGCCGTGAGACATATGACAGAAAAAGAAAATGTATAATAATAGCAATGCATACAAAGAAAATAAAAAGATAGCCGCGGAAATTGCGTAATATAGAGACAAGGTATATAAAAATGAGAATAAACAAACGCATAAAACAAGAAAAAACGATGCATAAACCTGTAAAATTTTGACTTGCTATGATTTTTTTGCTATACTGACCATGAGCAGAGCTTCACAATCATAATGTGAGGTGGTTTTTTGAAGAAGTATATTACTCTTTTATTTACCCTTTTGTTTACCTTAGCATGTTCGGTCATGGTAATGGCCAATGTATCTTTAGGAATGATAGGCACTCGTGTAGAGAGTGTTCAAAATATGTTGATCGGCACGGGATATCTGACCGGCGGGGCGGATGGTGTGTTTGGAAGCGGTACACAGTCAGCTGTACAACGGTTCCAAGCAGATCATGGGTTGGCAGCCGACGGAATCGTCGGCACGCAAACGATGAATGCGTTGTCAACTGCCAGCGGCCAGCCGATACCTGTTGATAATACTATTGTAATGGAAGCTACTGCTTATACTGCCGACGATCCCGGAAATAGCGGTTATACCGCGACAGGACAGCCGTTGGCGTATGGTGTCGTATCGGTTGACCCCGATGTAATTCCCTTGGGAAGTCAGCTGTATATTGAAGGATACGGCTATGCCGTTGCTGCCGATACAGGCGGCAGCATTGTCGGAAACAGAATTGATTTGGCAATGGATTCTGTTGATGACGCGTTGAACTTCGGTCGTCGGAACGTAGTTGTTCACGTGTTGTAAGAAGAAGACGAGGAGACGAAAGTCGCCTCGTTTTTTGTTTGCAAAGTATGTATTTCCCTTGTGTTTTGTGGTATCCTAAACAAGGATTTGAAAGTAATTCAGTGCAGGAGGCTCTTTGTATATGGAAGATGTAACAGCATTAGTCTTAGCTGCCGGTAAAGGGACGAGAATGAAGTCGGCCTTGCCCAAGGTGTTGCACAAAGTCGGCGGGATTCCCATGATCGGACAGGTTTTGCAGGCCGTGAAAGCGATCGGTACGCGACGGGAAGCGGTTGTTGTCGGCTTCGGTGCCGATGCGGTAAAAGAATACCTTGCCGGCAGGGCGGAGTCAATTGTCCAGACGGAGCAGTTGGGTACGGGTCATGCGGTTATGCAGGCGGAAAGTCTGTTGGCCGGCGAAAAGGGAACATTGCTGGTTACTTGCGGCGATACGCCTCTTGTGACGACAGAGACCTTTGCGGCACTTCTTGACTGTCATCGAAAGACCGGTGCTGCAGCCACCGTGTTGACTGCAAAAATGCCGGACCCGACGGGATACGGCAGGGTTATTCGAGATACTGCCGGCCGTGTAGCGAAGATCGTAGAACAAAAGGACGGTACGCCTGATGAGTTGGCCGTTAACGAAGTGAATGCTGGCATATACTGTTTTGAACTGCCATCCCTTTGGAATTTATTACACCGCCTCGGCAATGATAATCGGCAGGGCGAATATTATTTGACCGACGTCATCGGTATGTTTGTTGCGGAAGGCGCAACGGTCAGTGCGTTGTCGGCTCCAGATTACAGAGAAACGCTCGGCGTTAATTCGCGTCTTCAGTTGGCGGCAGCTGAAAAAATCTTACGAGAACGCAAACTGGAAGAGTTGATGACGGCAGGCGTAACGATTATAGATCCGGCCGGCACATATGTAGACACGACCGTATGTATCGGCAGCGATACGGTTCTTTATCCGGGAACAATATTGGAAGGCCGTACGGTTATCGGGAAAAACTGTGAAATAGGACCGTATACGCGTCTGACGAATGTACATATAGGTGACGGTAACCGTTTGCAATTTACCTGTGCCGATGACTGCGAAATAAAAGATGGCACGCAAGTCGGCCCGTTCGTCCATTTTAGGCCGCAAACAGTCATCGGTGCGGGCGTTAAAGTGGGCAATTTTATGGAAGTGAAAAACTCTCATATCGGCGACGGCACCAAACTGCCTCATCTCAGCTATATCGGCGACAGCGATGTAGGCGCAGGCGTAAATATCGGCTGCGGTGTCATAACGGTCAATTATGACGGCAGGGAGAAACACAGGACCAGGATTGACGACCATGCCTTTGTAGGCTGCAACAGCAATCTCGTTGCGCCTGTTGAAATCGGCGAATATGCGTATGTCGCCGCCGGTTCGACAGTGACGAAACGGGTGCCGTCCGGGGCCTTGGCCGTCGGTCGAACGAAACAGCGAAATATAGAAGATTGGGTAAAAGACGATACATATAAAAAATAAGCATTATAATATGAAGAGTGCGGCAAAGTAATTTACTATATTAACCCGGCAGGAGGGGCATAATGAGCTACGAAGACGGTAAAAAGCTTAAAATTTTTACGGGAAATGCCAACCCGAAGTTGGCAAAAGAAATTGCCGATTATTTGGGATTGGAATTGGGGAAAGCCTTTGTAGGTAAATTTAATAACGGTGAAGTACAGGTTATGATCGATGAAAGCGTTCGCGGCAAAGACGTTTTTCTCATTCAGCCGACAAGCCAGCCGGCCAATGATAATTTGATGGAGTTGCTGATTATGGCGGATGCCTTAAAACGTGCTTCGGCCAATCATATTACGGCAGTTGTTCCTTACTACGGCTATGCCCGCCAAGATCGCAAGACCCGCGGTCGGGAACCGATTACATCCAAACTCGTTGCCGATTTGATGACTACGTCCGGTATTACGCGTGTTGTGACGGTTGACCTGCATGCCGGCCAAATTCAGGGCTTTTTTGACGTCCCTGTCGATCATTTGGGTTCCGCTTCAATTATTGCGCGGTATATTAATGAAAAAAAGGAAAAGACGGATTTAGGCGAAATCGTTGTCGTCTCACCCGACTTGGGGGGCGTTACGCGCGCTCGTGATTTGGCCGATCGGGTCAACGCACCCATTGCGATTATTGAAAAACGGAGGCCCCGACCGGGTGTTGCGGAAGTGATGAATATTATCGGTGATGTAGACGGGAAAACCTGTATTATCGTTGATGATATTGTCGATACGGCCGGCTCCCTGTGCGGCGGCGCAAAAGCCCTTAAAGAAAGGGGCGCGTCCAAAATTATTGCGGCCTGTGCTCATGCGGTCCTGACGGATCCGGCAGTAGAACGTATTCAGAAATCGGATATAGCGGAATTGGTCATTACCAATACCATTCCCTTGCCGGCAGAAAAGGCGATTGACAAGATTAAAGTTCTTTCCGTCGCGCCCTTGTTGGGTGAAGCGATTATGCGTATATTTCACCAAGTATCGGTGAGCAAGTTGTTTGAGAAGTAAGAGGAGTTTTATTTCGTGCACATGATTGTCGGTTTGGGTAATCCCGGACCTGAATATGAGGGCTCAAAACATAATGCGGGATTTTCCGTTGTCGACAAGCTGGCCCGGAAGTGGGAAACGGACTTTCAGAAAAAACAAATGGACGCACTTATCGCCACGTCAACCGTTCAGGACGAGACGGTATTGCTCGTAAAACCGCAGACCTATATGAATGAAAGCGGTCGAGCCGTTGGACCGCTTATGCGTTGGTATAAAATTGCCGAAGAAGATGTATTTGTCATTTATGATGACATGGATTTACCTGTCGGCAAGCTGCGGATTCGCGAAAACGGCAGTGACGGCGGTCATAACGGTATAAAGAGCCTTTTTGCCAACGGCTGCCGTAACTTTGTGCGCTTTCGCCTCGGCATAGGCCGGCCTTTGGGGCATGACGATGTTATTGCTCACGTACTCACGCCTTTTCCGGAAGATTTGCGTGAGCGCTTTGAAGAAGGTACAGCGTATGCGGCGGAAGCTGTAGAAGGGTGTCTGGAACTGGGTATTTCCAAGGGAATGAATAGATTCAATCCGAAGCGGCACGGTTCATAAGCCGCGCCGTAACTGTTAGTTGTACAGTATGTGCAGAGGAGCGGTCTCATGATAGGTATTTATAAAAAAATTTTGGCGATCTTTGCTCTTGTCACCGTCCTTGCGGCCGGAACAGCCGGTGCTTACGTACCGCCTACAAGTGCCGAATCGGCGTGCATGATTGAGGTGGATACGGGAAAAATTTTATATCAAGTCAATCCGAATAAGTGGATTCATCCGGCGAGTACGACGAAAATCGTAACCTTTTTGACGGCTCTGGATAAGGGAAGGGACAAACTGGATGAGCCCATAAAAATATCGGCGGCTGCGGCCAACACGGAGCCGTCCGTATTGGGAATCGCACCGGGGGATAAGCTGTCACTGCGTGAAGCGATGCGCGGTATGATGGTCGTTTCCGGTAATGATGTGGCCGTTGCCGTTGCTGAAACCTTGGGCGGTTCCGTCGCGAAGTATGCGGAAATGATGAACGCCGAAGCCGTGAAGATGGGAGCAACACATACTCACTTTGTCAACCCCAACGGCCTGACAGCTGTACGTCATTACTCAACGGCCGTCGATATGGCCCGCATGACCGCATACGGCATAAAGCATTATCCCGAATTTCGCTATACCGTAAGTTTACCGACATATATGGTAAAGTATTTGGACGGACATACGAAATACGTAGAAACGACAAATAATTTTTTGAAGAGCGGATATAACGGTGCAAACGGCGTAAAAACCGGTTATACCGATGCGGCAGGTGTCTGCCTTGTCGCATCGGCGACACGCGACGGACATACGTTGGTTGTAGCTCTTTTTAATGACGACAATCGCTGGACAGATGCTCCTGCTATCCTGGATTACGGATTCAGACGATTGCAAACGGGAAAATAGAAATAATTTGCAATAAAAAACGAGGCATTAGGCCTCGTTTTTTATGTGTCAGTATGATGGAGATTATACTTAGAAATTTTCCGAGAGAAGTTCGAAGAATGCCTGCGGATGAGCGCAAACAGGACATACTTTCGGAGCTTCGTCGGCTTCTGCGATGAAACCGCAGTTACGACAGATCCAGGTGCGCTTTTCAGTACGTTTAAAAGCCGTACCGTTCTTAACGTTTGCCAAGAGAGCGCGATACCGTTCTTCATGGTGTTTTTCGATAGCGCCGACGCGTTCGAAGAGCTCCGCAATTTTATCGAAGCCTTCTTCACGGGCAACTTTGGCAAACTCCGGATACATTTCCGTGTTTTCATAGTTTTCGCCGTCTGCAGCATCGTTCAAAGCGCCGTCCAAATCGGGCATACCGCTGTGCAACAGCTTGAACCAGATTTTTGCATGCTCTTTTTCATTGTGCGATGTTTCGTTGAAGAAGCCGCTAATCTGTTCATAGCCCGCTTTTTTGGCAACACTTGCATAGTATTCGTACTTCGTATGTGCCTGAGATTCACCGGCAAATGCGGCCTGTAAATTTTGTTCCGTTTTGCTTCCTTTTAAATTCATTATAAGAATCCTCCTCAATAATCAATAATCAATATTTGTTACTGACTATATTATATAACTTATTTTTCCTAAGTCAAGAAGAATCATTACTTGTTATTTATGAATTATACATAATATTAATATGCTTAAACGCTATATATAGGCTGCTGCGGCCTCATCAATTGATGATAACATAAAAAAGGAACTATAAGAGATTTCGGTAAATCTGTCTTATAGCTCCTTCAACGGGGATAGCCATGCTGCCGCTTAACCTTCTTTTTTGTATTGGTGCGGCAGATATGGGCAATGTACCTGGCAATACACATGATTAGAAAAATGGCAACTGTTAGAAAGGAGGCCGATTCCGGGCCTAAGGTCGGAACCGGAAGGAGGCTCAGGTAGTCGGGCAGCTTGTAGAGCAGAGCCGTATACAGGCCGGCTATAAGGAACAATAGAGAAAAAACCTTGCCGATTAAGGTAAAGACGATACCGATGAGTATATAAAAGGATCGCTCTATCGGCCCGATATGCCTTTTTTCTCTATTTACATCCGGTTCGGTATGTACGTCATATGGATTTTGCTGCCGCTTATAGCTTTTTTGCCGATAGGGTGAAATGGCGGGATTTTCTTCAGGAATGACCGGCTTTCCTATGTAGTAGCGATAAATATTTTTCGGTGAGCCCAATTGACGGCAAATTTCATCTTCCGACAGGCCTTGGCGCATGCCTTTACGGAAGAGCGTTTCGCAATCCGATAAAATTTCCTGTAAATCATCTTTGTTACTGTGCCGAAAATAGTAACGTAACAGATCCATAAACTCCGTTTTTCTCACATTTTTACCTTCTGTCGTTGTAAAGTTTCCAATCGTTCCTGTAATTGAGCGCCCTTATTCCATGAAACTGCGCCGAGGATCATGATGATCACGAGGAGCGGCACGGCAAAGGGGCGAACGGGCTGCGGTAAAAAATCCAAAGCTGCAAGCGGTTCGGCATTAATAAGGATAAAATAAGCGATTCGAAAGAGTGCGGCCACAGTCAGGAGGAGAGCCGTAAATCCGCACATATATAACAATATATAGAGGCGACGCCATGTCGCTGGTGATTGAAACATAAAGAGAACTCCTTTATAATAAATTGAAATTGATTTTATATTAGCACAAAATAAAATCTTCGGCCAACCGATACCGACAGAATACACATTATGTATGAATGATAGGGGAAAGGCGGTGAACGTAATGCTGACGACAATAAATTTGCAGGATATAGTGCGAAATTACGGGGAAATACTTGTAGTTAAGGGTATTCGCATAGCTCTCATATTTGTGTGCGCTTTTCTTGCATATAAAGCTGTTGAATTTATCTTGGGGCGACTGGTTGGCTTTCCCGTTAACCGCATGAGTGACGCCGGGCGGCAGAGAGGAATGACGCTTCTGTCCATTACGCAACATATCCTTTTCAGTATTTTTTGTTTTTTTGTCCTCATAGCGGTACTGAAAGAATTGGCTATTGATACGACCTCCCTTCTTGCAGGCATAAGTATTATCGGACTGTCTATCGGTGTCGGCGCACAGAGTCTTGTCAAGGATTTCACGGCAGGCTTTTTTATTCTTGTAGAAAACCAATATGCCTTAGGCGATATTGTGAAAGTTAAAGGTATTACGGGGAGAGTAACGGAACTTACCTTGCGCACGACAAAAATTGAGTCGGCCGACCATGTTGTGAACATCATACCTAACGGCCTTATCGATACGGTAACGAACTATACGAGAGGCGTTTATTCCGGCGCCGTACGCATTGCCGTTGCACAGGACTTTGGCCCCGATATAATCATCCCCGTATTGGAAGAGGCCTTAAAAGCTGTTTCAAAAATTCCGGCTTTGAAGAACGGTGCGGTTGTCGGCGGGCTTTCAGGGATGGAAGGAGACGCGTATATATATGACGTAATATTGCCGTCGGACTGGTCGGATTCATACTCGCTCTGTACGGCTTATCGCTGTGAAGTGGCTAAGCGGTTCAGAGAAAAAGGCATTGTTCTGCGGAGTTTACGTATAGACAATGTTACAACCGGGAAATAACACAATGATTTTCTGGAATAAAGGGGCTTGCTATGAGCGATTTTGTACGTTACCGCGTCGGTGATGTCGTGCAGTTAAAAAAGGTTCATCCTTGCGGTATGAATGAATGGGAAATAATGCGTATCGGTATTGATTTTATCATTATATGCCGTGGCTGCGGTCATCGCGTAATGATACCGCGGCAAAAGTTTGAAAAAGCGGTTAAAAAAATTTTGCGATCGGCCGAAGCGGAGACGGAATTATAATTTCTCTGAATAAACTGTAGAACCCGAAAAAAATCAGTTGTTTTTTTCGGGTTTTATGATATGATAAATACAATATTTACTTTATCGAATTAAAGTAATAAAGAAAGAAGGGAATATACTCAATGAGCCGGGCCCGCTTGGACGGAGTAAAGATGCTGCATCATGATGAAATGCGCAATTATGCTCGTATACAAAGTAAGATGCTGGAAGTTTTGATGAAACACGGCTGTAAGATCGTAGAACCGCCGAGTTTTGCGGATTACGATATATATGGACAATTTTTTCCGCATTTGCGCAGAGAAATGGTTAAGACCATAGATGCCGACGGTTCTGTCCTTGTTCTGCGTCCCGATGCGACACTGCCTATCGTTGAAACGGCGGCTCGCGAATTCCCCCGAACAAATCAGCTTTTAAAGTTCGGTTATGTAAGTACGGTTTTCCGCAAATATTCCGGGAGAAGCACGTACGGTAAAGATTTCCTTCAGGGCGGGGCTGAAATTCTGGGAGACCCCGAGCCTGAATGTGACGGTGAGATCATTGCCATGGCTGCAGCGGTACTGGCGGCTGTAGGTATTTGTAATATTCATATCGATATCGGGACGGCAGCATACGCGTACGCGCTTTTTGACGAGTTGTCTCTGGATAAAGAAGCTAAACAAGTGCTGCGCCGCTATTTGGGAGAACGTAATCTTGTTGCCTACCGCGGCTATACGGCTCTTTTGCCGCTGCGATCCGACTGCCGCCGGGCTCTTGACGCCTTGCCCGTCCTTTTCGGACCGTATGCGGAAACATTGACGGCAGCCCGGACTTATTGTCTTAACAGCGGTATGAGAAATGCGTTGGCACGACTGGAAAAAACTCATCAATATCTCGGCTGTGCCGGATATACGTCGCATATCCGGCTTGATTTGGGGGTTACGGATCCGTTAGGGTATTATACGG
This sequence comes from Megasphaera coli, assembly GCF_900095855.1. Classification (GTDB taxonomy): domain Bacteria; phylum Bacillota; class Negativicutes; order Veillonellales; family Megasphaeraceae; genus Megasphaera; species Megasphaera massiliensis_A. The sequence goes on from NZ_FMIY01000002.1 coordinate 1,507,174, forward strand.
ACATGATGTTTAAAATATATGCGGACGAAGCGCTTTGCGAACTGGTAAGCGGCGGCAGATACGATCGGCTTTCAACCGCTTTCGGCATAGAACGGCCGGCTTGCGGGTTCGGTATGAATCTTAATTTATTATATGAGTTTATGAGTGATGCAGGTCTGCTGAAAGATGCTGAACCGTCATTGCAGCTGGCCGTTTCTTATTCGACTTATGATCGGCAGCTTCTCATTGACCTCTTCAATTGGCGCCGCCGGGGATTTCGCGTAGCGGCCTATCCGGATACGGCCTATATTGATGCCGGAGACTGCAGGTTATGTTGCCGTTACGGGGACGGAGTATATCATAAAGACGGAAACATACTGACTGCCCGGGAATTGGAAGAATTTATGAGGAGGTGTGATGATGGCTCTTCATATTGCCCTAGCTAAAGGACGTATACATAAAGTTGTTATGAAATATTTACAGGCCGGCGGTTATAACTTTTCATCCTATTCGGAAGACAGCCGCAAACTTATTTTTGAAGATATACAGGGACGTATAAAAGTGACGCTCGTCAAATCGCCGGATGTTGCTGTCTATGTAGAAAGAGGCGCTGCCGATATAGGCATCGTCGGTAAGGATATACTGATTGAAGAATGTAGTGAAGCGGCAGTCTATGAAATTTTCGATCTCAACATCGGCTGCTGCCGTATGGCTGTTGCCACTATTGCCGGGCGGAAGATAGAAATGAGTCGGCGCCTTACTGTCGGTACAAAATACCCGCTTATTGCACGGCAGTATTTTGAAGCGCATCATCACAGCGTCGATATTATTAAGCTCAACGGCTCCGTCGAATTGGCACCGCTTATCGGCCTGGCCGATGTTATCGTCGATATTGTCGAGACGGGCAATACGCTAAAAGCCAACGGGCTGGAAGTAGTGCGGTATTTTATGGATTTCAGTGCTCGTATGATTTGTAACCCGGTTTCTTTTAAATTAAAGTACGGAGAGATACAGGCTTTGATCCGAAATATCGAGGAACGGAGAAAGGCGGAGGGGGAGCATAATGGAGAGAATAGAAGTACCGGATAAAGGATTTACATTAAAGGAGATCAGGGAGATCACAGAGCGGGAGCAGGCCGGTGACTCCAAAATACGGGAACGGGTAGAAATGATCCTGGCAGCCGTTCGACAGGATGGAGATCGGGCGGTTCGAAATTTTACAATATGCTTTGACGGCGTAGATGTGCCGGAGTTTCGGATCACCGAGGAAGAAATTGAGGCAGCGGTGAAAGCGGTCGGCCCCGAATTTATGGAGATACTTGCGGAAGCGCGTAGTAATATTCGTACTTATCATGAGCGGCAGATAGAAGGATCGTGGTTTAAAGAAGTTCGTGACGGCGTTCATCTCGGTACTCGATTTACCCCCATTCGGCGTGTCGGTGTCTATGTTCCCGGCGGTACGGCGGCATATCCGTCTACTGTCCTTATGGATACGGTGCCGGCGCAGGTCGCGGGCGTACCGTCCATTGCCGTTTTTACTCCGCCCGGCCGGGACGGCGGTGTCAGCCCGTATATATTGGCGGCCGCTTATGTTGCAGGTGTAAAGGAACTTTATAAGGTGGGCGGCGCCCAGAGCATTGCGGCTGCCGCTTTCGGCACGGAAAGTATTGAGCCGGTTTTTAAAATTGTAGGTCCCGGTAATGCGTATGTGGCTATGGCCAAACGTCTTGTCTTCGGTGTCGTCGGCATCGATATGATTGCCGGACCCAGCGAGGTAGGTGTTTTGGCTGATGATTCGGCCGATCCTGCCTGGATTGCCGCGGACATGCTGGCACAGGCGGAGCATGATGTGCGGGCTGCAGCTTTTTTGGCAACGCCCAGCGAAAATATAGCCCGTTTTGTAGAGTCGGAAATATCCAGGCAGCTGCAAGACTTGGGGCGCTGCGAAATTGCCGAGGCCGCTCTTCGGGATTATGGCAAGATTTTTATTACAAAAAGTAAAGAACAGGCTGTAGAAATTATGAATCTCATTGCGCCGGAACACTTGGAAATACTGTTTGATCGGCCTGAAACATATGTTTCGCAGATTCTGAACGCCGGTGCAATTTTTGTGGGTCCGTACACACCCGAGCCGATAGGAGATTATTTTGCCGGTCCCAATCATACTCTCCCGACTATGGGAACGGCCGCCTTTTCGTCTCCTTTGGGCGTATATGATTTTATGAAAAGGAGCAGTCTCTTACAATATGATCGGACTGCTTTTACGGCTGTAGCGGCAAAGGTGGAACGCTTTGCCGCCGTGGAAGGGCTGCAGGCCCATGGACTGGCTGTGAGGAGGAGACTGGATGAATAAGGAATGGATTCGCACGACCTTGCGGCAGGTTGAGCCCTACAAGGTGCCGGTTATTTCGGAATCGACGGTTATCAATGCCAATGAAAGCCCGTACAGTATATTTGACTTTCCCGCTGTTAAAAGCGATTTCTTGCAGCGGCTGGAAAGACTGCCGTCATATCGCTATCCGAAACCTTATGCCGATGACTTGCGGAAGGCCCTTGGCGAATATGTCGGCTGCACTCCCGAAGAAATTCTCGTGGGCAACGGAGGCGATGAAATTATCGGCCTTGTGTGCAGCACCTTTCTGGAGCCGGGCGATACGATTCTGACGCACTGGCCGACCTTTGACATTTACGGCATTGACGCATCCATGACGGGCGCAAGGGAGGAGCGCGTTCCCGATAAAGACGGATTTGTGCGCAGCGCCGAAGCGTACGGGCAGGCCGTGAAAGAAAAAAAGCCGAAGGTCACGGTTATTTGCAATCCCAACAATCCGACAGGGCACCTGTGGAGTACGGACGAAGTGGAATCGATTGTGGCGGCTTCGGATCGGCCCGTTCTCGTCGATGAGGCCTATCTGGAATTTTCCGGGCTTGAAAGCAGTATTCCTCTCATTCGCCGATACGACAACCTCATCGTCCTGCGGACACTGTCCAAGGCCTTCGGACTGGCCGGTTACCGCATAGGCTATGCGGTCGGGCAAAAGGAGATGATTGACGCCCTGGCTCTGACCAAGGCGACGTATAACGTCAATGCCGTTTCTCAAACGGCCGGCCTTGTCGCCATGGCGCACAGGGATGAAATCTTGGGCTTTACGATTCCGCGCATTGTACGGACGCGGGATTTTCTTGCCCGAGAGCTTAAAGAGATAGACGGGATTAGGGTATATCCGAGCGCTGCCAACTTTATCCTTTGCCGCGTTCCCGATGGGGCGGCGGCGGTCAAGGCTTTGAGCGCTGCGGACATTGCCGTTCGCAGCTATAAGGCGAGTGCCTTGCGCGATTGCCTGCGTCTCACGGCGACGACGAAAGATACGGCGGAGCGGATTGTTGCCGCTCTTAGAAAGGAGTTTAGTCATGCGTAAAGCGCAGGTTGAGCGAAATACGAAAGAAACGCAGATTGTCCTTTCCCTGAATCTCGACGGCAAGGGAAGCTTTGCGGGAACGACGGGTGTGGGCTTTTTTGATCACATGCTGAATCTTTTTGCCTGCCACGGCAGTTTCGATATGGTACTGGACGTGCACGGCGACCTTGCGGTGGACTCTCATCATACTCTGGAGGATTTGGCTATTGTCCTGGGCGATGCGCTGGATCGGGCCTTGGGAAACAGAATCGGCATCAGGCGGTACGGTATTTTTTATTGTCCCATGGATGAAGCCTTGTCCCGCGTCGTCATCGACTTGAGCGGACGTCCGTATCTGGTCTATGACGTAGAGCTTAAGGCGGAACGTATCGGCGATTTTGAAACGGAAATGTTGCGTGAATTTTTATATGCCCTGTCCGTGCACGGCCGGATGAATTTGCACGTCACCAACTTGTACGGCATCAATTCGCACCACATAGCGGAATCCGTATTTAAGGCCTTGGGGCATGCTTTAAAAGGAGCCGTTTATGTGGAAGCGGATTCGGATAAGGTCTTGTCGACTAAGGGAGTGCTGTAAGATGAGAGTCGTCATTATTGATTACGGTGTCGGGAATTTGGCAAATGTCGCCTACGCATGGCAGCGGCTCGGCGTAGACCCGATTATAACAAATGCCCCCCGCCTTATCAGGCAGGCCGACTTGATTGAGCTGCCCGGCGTCGGAGCCATGCGCGATGCCATGGAAAACTTGAGAAAACGCGATTTAATTCCCGTCCTGGAGGAGGAAGTAAAAAAGGGTACTTTCTTTCTCGGCGTGTGCCTCGGCATGCAGGCGCTTTTTGAAGCGTCTCATGAAGACGGCCTTCACAAGACGCTGGGATTTTTGCCGGGTGAAGTGATGCCCTTGAAGAGGACACTTAAAGTGCCGCACATGGGGTGGAACCGGCTGGATTTCCGGCAATCCCATTGGTTGCAGGAAGGCTTACCGGCCCGACCGTATGTGTATTTCGTCCATTCATACTATAAAACGCCGACGGATACGCCCGATGTCATTGCCACTGCCGATTATGACGGGCCCGTACCGGCCGTCTGCTGTAGCGGTAACGTGGTCGGCATGCAGTTTCATCCCGAAAAGAGCGGTCCTGTCGGGGCGCGGCTCTTGCAGAATATGGCGGACTATGTCCGAAAGGAGTAGGCTCATGATTGTATTTCCTGCCATTGATATACAAAAAGGACTTGTTGTCCGTTTGCGCCAAGGCGTTGAAAACGATAGTGTCACGTATTTTGAAGACCCCGTGAAAACAGCCGTAAAATGGTATGAAGAAGGAGCGGCATATTTACATGTTGTCGACCTGGACGGCGCTTTTGCCGGAACGCCGCAAAACGGTGTCATAATCCGGCAGATTTGTGAAGCCGTGCCGATTCCCGTTGAAGTGGGCGGCGGCATCCGCTCGGCAGCGACGATTGAAGACTATTTGGAAAAAGGCGTTGCCCGCATCATCATCGGTTCCTTGGTCGTAGAAGACGAAGGCTTTTTGCAGGAAACGGCGCGGCAATACGCAAAACATCTGGCCGTTTCCATTGACGCGAAGAACGACGTCGTCGCCACGCACGGCTGGGTGGACGGCAGCGACAAGACGGTCCTGCCCTTTGCCGAGCGGGTTCTGGAGGCACGAATAAGCACGATTATTTATACGGACATCGGCCGTGACGGCATGCTCAGCGGGCCCAATTTACCCATGCTGCAAAAGTTGCAGTGCCTGCCGGGGATTCGGCTTATCGCGTCCGGCGGCATCGGTACCGTGGACGATTTGAGGAACTTACGAACTCTGGGCGTATACGGCGCCATTACGGGAAAGGCCCTGTACGAAGGAAGAATTACGATGGCCGAGATTTGCGAACTCGCGGGAGGCGCATAAAATGCTTGCAAAACGGATTATACCCTGTCTGGACGTGCGCGACGGTCGCGTTGTCAAAGGGCGGCAGTTTAAAGATATTCGCGATGTGGACGATCCCGTACGGTTGGGTGCGTTTTATTCCGCCCAAATGGCGGATGAATTGGTATTCTATGACATTACGGCCACCTACGAGGGGCGCGCCCTTTTTTTGGATGTCGTCCGCGGCGTGGCGAAGACCTTGGATATTCCCTTTACGGTCGGCGGCGGCATCCGGACGATAGATGATTTTCGCCAAGTCCTCTTGGCCGGGGCCGACAAAGTTTCCGTTAATTCCGCGGCCGTCAGGCGCCCCGAGCTGATTCGTGAAGCTGCTGAGCGCTTCGGCAGTCAGTGCGTGGTTCTTTCCATTGATGCCAAGCGCGGCCGGCAGGGGAATTGGGAGGTATACGTTTCGGGCGGCAGAGAAAACACGGGAACGGATGCCTTTACCTGGGCGCGGCAGGGCGTTGCTCTGGGAGCCGGTGAAATCTGTATCAACTCGATTGATGCGGACGGCGCAAGATCAGGCTTCGATTTGGAATTGAACAGTTTATTGGCACGGCAGTTGCCGGTTCCCGTCATCGCGTCGGGAGGGGCCGGAAAAATGAGCGATTTTAAGGATGTCCTCAATGTCGGCGCCGACGCGGCTTTGGCAGCTTCCGTTTTTCATTACGGACAGATTGCCATTCCGGAGTTGAAGCGCTATTTGTGTCATGAAGGCATTGCGATGAGGGGAGCTGAAGAATAAATGGATCGTGTCAGCGTTGAAGAGATTCGATTCGATGGGCGCGGGTTGGTACCGGCGGTTATTCAGGAAGCAAATAGCGGCAGGGTGCTGATGGTAGCGTATATGAATGCCGAATCCCTGCAAAAGACACTGGAAACGGGACAAACTTGGTTTTACAGCCGGAGCCGGCAGGAACTCTGGCATAAAGGCGAAACGTCGGGACATTTCCAGAAAGTTGTTTCTGCTGCCGTAGACTGTGATGCCGACACGCTGCTTTTTCAGGTGGAACAGACCGGAGCGGCATGCCATACAGGCAGTAAATCCTGCTTCTTTCGCGGTCTCGATACGATAGAGAGCTGCGTTACGGGCAGCCTTGCCGTCCTTGCCGATTTGGGAGAAAGAATTCGGGAAAAACGATTGCACCCGACGGAAAAATCCTATACTGCATATTTACTGAATGCCGGGATGGATAAGATCTGCAAGAAGATTGGTGAAGAGGCGGCAGAAGTAATTATTGCGGCCAAAAATGTAAATGGCTGCACTGCGGCGGAAAACTTACCGGAAATGCGGGCGGAAACGGCAAAAGAATCGGCAGATATCCTTTATCATCTGTCCGTTCTTTGGGAGGCGGCCGGGATTACGGTAAACGATGTCATGACAGTACTGGAGGAGCGTTCACGTACGCAGGGAAACAAAAAGACGGCAGGTCATGGGGACAGGACTTTTTGAGGTGACTTATGAAAACCGTAATCTTCGATGTAGATGGCGTGCTGCTTAGCGAAAAGCGCTATTTTGATGTATCCGGGCTGACCCTTTGGGAATGGTATAACAGCCCTCTCTATTTAGGCCTCGGGGAAGAGCGTTTTACATCGGCTCCGTCGGAGGAACGCATCATTGCTTTGCGCCGATATTATTGGGCAGATGACATGCTGCTGCGTAAATTTAAGTCACATGGTATTAACAGTAACTGGGATATGGTGTATCTCCACGTTCTTTTGGCTTTCCTTCTGCGGAGCAGAGAAAATAAAGAGCTCTTTGCCGGCTGGACTGCCGGTTTTACGAAAATCGAAGGAGTGCGGGCTGCCGGTGCTTTGCTGAAAAAAAGAGGCTTTACCGTAGCGCCCGGAACGGACTTGTTTCGGCTTTTTACGGCAATTGTTCCGGAAGATACCTGTAAGGATGAAGTATTTCCTTGTATGGAAAAAGCTCTGTCCGATGAAGGCGGCTTGGCGCTTCAACGCGGGTTGAGCCTGCACGGTCCCTTGTGGTGCCGCCTTTTTGAGTGCTTTCAGAACTGGTATTTGGGTGATGTTTTTTACAGGGATACATATCATGATGAACCGTATAATGTCGGCAAAAAGGGGTTTTTGCAGTGTGAAGTGCCTCTCGGCGGGGCTGCTGAAACAAAGGCTATGTTTAGAGAATTGAAGCGGCGCGGCTATCGGTTGGCCATCGGTACGGGCAGGGCGGCCAAAGAGGTGGAAGTCCCGTTTAAGACTTACGATTGGCTTACTGAATTTGATGCTGACCATATTGCTACGGAAACGGATGTAAAAAAAGCGGAAAAGCAGCTTGGCATACCGCTTGATAAGCCGAACCCCTTCGTCTATTACGCCGGTGCCTTCGGCAGATATGAAGCACGTTATCGGGATTACCTTCTACATCCCGAAGTATATAAGCAGGGAGAATACATTATTGTCGGTGATTCCCCGGCTGACGTCCGGTGTGCCAAAGCCATGGGAGCCGTAATGATTGCCGTCCTTACCGGCTTGGACGGTGAACAGGCAAGAACAGTATTTGAACGGGAAAATGCAGACTATATTGTCGGTTCGGTTTTGGATATTCCGGAAATACTGCTATAATTTTTATTGCTTTCGTCATATTTCGATAAGCTCAAAAAAGTGCGCGTAATGTACGGTGCCATTGACAGTGTCCCCTTCATTACCTATAATTAAATAACTGAATAAGAGAAATCGGGAATGTAGAGAGATGTGAACCGGGTTTCTCCGCCCGGATAATGGAAACGAGGGGCGGCTGTGTTATGAACAGCCGCCTTTTTTTACAGGAGGGAAGCATGCGTTTGCGAAGAAAGCCTTGGATTGACGAGGCTATTAAGGCGTATACGTCTTTTGTCCGTCTTCATCCGGGTGAAGAATGCAAAGGGCATTGGCGAGAATTATTTGAAAATCCGAATGTACCGCTTTGGGTGGAGCTGGGAACGGGGAAAGGCGATTTTATTTCCCGTATGGCCGAACTTCATAAGGACGTGAACTTTATTGGCATTGAAATTCAACTGGGCGTACTCTATTATGCCGCTAAAAAATGTGCTGCCGCCGAATTGACCAATGTCCGGCTATTGCAATTTGACGTCTCCCTTTTAGAGACACTCTTTTCCGCAGGCGAAACAGATAGATTTTTTATTAATTTTTGTGATCCGTGGCCCAAAAAACGCCATGCCAAACGGCGGCTGACGCATCGGGCTTTTTTGGACCGTTATGCGCGGCTGCTGGCAACAGGCGGAGAAATTCATTTTAAATCCGATAATGAGGGACTCTTCAATTTTACGCTACAAGAATTTAAAGAGAGAAATTGGGAGTTATCCGAAGTAACATATGATTTACATCACAGCGATATTATCAATGAAGCGCTGACTGAATATGAAACTAAATTCAGCGCTAAAGGGCAACCTATTTTTCACTGTGTCGCCAAACGGCCTATGGAGGTGCATTGTCATCAAGAAGGTTAAAAGAATGAATCGGCCCATGTTTGCCCTCTTAACGGCCTTTGTCCTGCTCTGGGTAATCGGTACGGTAAACGTCTTCAGCGCGACCTTTGCAGAAGATATGTCATCGGGCAGTGCTTACGGTCATCTTGTACGCCAGTTGGTGTTTTCCGCTCTCGGTCTGGTTCCGGCAATTTATATCTTTAAGCGCGGTTACATACATTTACGGAAATATGTAAAGACGCTGTATATTTTAAACCTGGTCTTATTGCTCCTGGTGCCGCTTGCGGGCATTACCGTTAACGGTGCCAGACGGTGGATCGGCTTCGGCGGATTTACGTTTCAACCGTCGGAACTGGCGAAATTAACGATTATTTTGTGTGCCGCCCACATCTTGGCGCTGCTTTTGGAAAAACATAAACCGGTTGAGTTTTTGATGCCCTTACGGACGGACAGTAAAGCATCGGTGTGGCAACGGGCCAACTTGTATCCGCATCCTGTCTTGGCTTTGGCCTTGGTCTTGGCTGTTCCCGTTATGCGTCAGCCCGATGCGGGTACAGCCATCATTATTCTGCTCATTCCCGTGTTAATGCTTTGGATCAGCGGTGCCCGCATAAAGCATGTGAAATACCAGATCCTTGTCGCGCTGGTCGCAGCCGGGATATATCTCGGGTCCGCGCCATATCGGGTGGATAGAATCATTGCCTGGTGGTATCCGTGGGAATATGAAAAAACCTTGGGCTACCAGACCGTTCAGGGACTTATCGCCATCGGCTCCGGAGGCATTATGGGCCAGGGATTGGGCGAGGGGATCAGTAAATTCAGCTACCTTCCTGAAGCGCATACGGACTTTGCCTTTGCCGTACTTGCCCAGGAATGGGGCTTGCGCGGATCTTTTATAATGCTTATCTTATTCAGCATTATTATTTATTACGGCTGCATTTGTGCCGGTCATTGCAAAGATCGTTTCGGTATGCTTACGGCTTTCGGCATTACCATGTATTTCGGCGTACAGGGGTTTATTAATATCGGTATGGTCAGCGGCGCCCTGCCGGTTGTCGGTGTACCGTTGCCTTTTATCAGTTACGGCGGGACGTCATTAATTGTAAATATTGTGACGGCGGCTGTTTTGCTTACTATATGTAAGGCCAATTACGACGAAGCGCGCAGGCGCGCGGCCGTATTGTACGAGCGGCCCGTTACGTCCATGCGTGATGAGACGCGCAGCGTTTTTCGTCCCGGCAATGTAAAAAAATAGGAGAGTAAAGATGGAACAAAGACGCATTATTCAGGTTGATGAACGGCTGCCCTTATTGCAGACCTTGCCGCTCAGCTTACAGCACTTATTTGCCATGTTCGGATCAACCGTCCTGGTCCCGTTTTTGCTGAAAGTGGATCCGGCGACGGCTCTCTTTATGAACGGCATCGGCACTATTTTATATCTCGTCATTTGCAAAGGGCGGCTGCCGGCCTATCTAGGTTCCAGCTTTGCCTTCATTTCGCCGGTCCTTGCCGTTTGCGCCACGCCGGGCATGTCATACGGTGATGCACAGGGCGGCTTTATCGTCTTCGGCCTGTCCTTCGTCGTCTTAGCGGTGCTCGTCAATAAAGTGGGCACGCGCTGGATTGATATTCTCTTTCCGCCGGCGGCCATGGGTGCCGTAGTTGCCATTATCGGTTTAGAACTGGCCCCTCTTGCTATGACCATGTCCGGCTACTTGGGTGAAGCTCAGGATATGCCGAATGAGATGGCCATCATTATTTCCACGTTTACATTGGCGGTTACGTTATTGGCAACCGTGCTGGGGCGCGGATTTATCGGCATCATCCCCATTCTTATCGGTGTTATTTCCGGCTATGTCCTGTCATGGTGCCTGGGTGTCGTCGACTTTGCCAAAGTGGCGGCAACACCGTGGTTTTCCGTACCGACTTTCTACGAACCGAAGTTTAACCTCAGCGCCATTATGATGATTATGCCGGCTCTCTTCGTAGTTTTTGCGGAACATTTGGGCCATCTCTTTGTAACCAGCGATATTGTAGGCCATGATCTCATTAAAGACCCGGGGCTGCATCGGTCTCTTTTCGCCGACGGCCTGTCCAATATCCTCTCCGGTTTTGCGGGTTCTACGCCGAATACGACGTACGGTGAAAATATGGGTGTCCTCGCCATTACGGGTGTGTACAGTACATGGGTAATCGGCGGCGCCGCCGTGTTGGCCGTTATCTTTTCTTTTGTCGGAAAAATTGCCGCCCTGATTCACGGCATTCCTGTTCCCGTCATGGGCGGTGTCTGCATTCTCCTCTTCGGCTTTATTGCGGCATCGGGCATTCGCATTCTCGTTGAGAAGCATGTCAATTACACGCGCTCGAAAAACCTCATCTTAACGGCCGTAACCATGATTTGCGGCTTGTCGGGTGCGACCGTTGTCATCGGCCCCGTTCAACTGAAGGGGATGGGATTGGCAACGGTTGTTGCCATGATTTTAAGTCTGGCCTTTCTCGCTTTTGAAAAATTGCACATTGACAATTATCATTAAACGTAAAAAAGGGCTGTAACAAAATAAGAATCCGGTATCACAGAATGATGTGGTGCCGGATTTTTGGGCTATACCGTTTTCAGTCCTCTTTCAAGGAAAAGTCCTCCGGCGTTATGCCCGAAGGTGCGGCCGTTACCGACCATTTCGACCTGAGTATGCCTTCTGAATAACCGGTTTTGAAAGCATTGAAATTATTTAGTTGTTAAGCCGTTAAAAATAAAAGAAAAGCTCGAACTCCGACAAAGAACTGTCAAAGTTCGAGCTTTTCTATTGGAGCCACTTATCGGATTTGAACCAACGACCCTCTCATTACGAATGAGATGCTCTACCAGCTGAGCTAAAGTGGCAAGTACAACACTAATTATATGAAAATAAATGCAATCTTGTCAAGCTTTTACATAAAAAGGAAAGGCGGGATGTCCCGTGTAAGCACATAAATTTTTAAAAAATACAGAAATCGGAGAAAGCGTAAAATTCATACACAAATAAAACGGCTTAAAACAAGAAAGAAGATAAAACTGAAATGTCTCTATGTAATGGAAAGCATATTGTAAAGTTTCATGAGACGAATATCTTCCTTTGAAATTTTAAGAGATTTTTGGAATTCTTCCGTTTCCTTTTGCTTCTTTTTCGACAGGCATACCTTGGTGGCAATAGGCATGAGCGGCCGCGTAGAGATACCGCCGAGAAGCCCCCACTTCGTAGGAACGTCGAGGAAGGTCGACAAAATAGTAATCGTCAGCTGTTCTGTCGGTGTATTCTGATTTTTCAATGTTATTGCCGAAAGGGAATCGTAATGGGTAAGTGTGCCCCAATAGGTGTTTTCGCAGTCCTGATAGGTCTCATACGCGTTGATGTTGGCGAAGAGCATGATTTTATAGGAGTTCATACCCGTCTTGGCCAATATGTCAATGACACCGCGGCTGATCTCATTGCAGCGCCCGTCATAGAAATACATATAGAGCTGTGACGTATCACGGAAAAAGGCGGGCAGGCGCGGGGCGGAAATATTCATGGCCTCGTCCTGAACGGGGTAGAGGAGCTGCTCTACATGAATACCCAGGACGCGGGCAATATCGTAGAGTGTCATGATGTCTAAAGAGATTTGCCCGTTTTCATATTTACTGACTGTAGCCTTACTTTTACAAATGGCTTCGGACAATTCTAATAATGTTAAATTCTTCTTTTTTCGGTAAATTTTAATCTTATTACCGATTTCTTGCGGGATATTTACCATGGGATACCTAAAAACGTTTCGTACAAATATGTTTTTTCACGAAGAACCGTAAAATTGTTTTCCCTTTTTGAGATTATACCATGAAGGACGTAAAAAATCCACTTAAAAGAAACAAAAATAGTGAAAAGTTTCTTTACATGAGAAATGTGAATTCTTGAGAGAAACGGCCGACAATGATATCATTTATACATAAACGAAATAGGTTTGCGTCATAACAAACCGTTTCAGGATTCCGTGGATTTTTAGAGAAAGGAGTCATACTTATGATTCGGATGGGTACATTTTTCGTGTTGGCTTTTTCTGTCCATGTGTTGCAAGGATTGTATATGGTGTAATGAATAATCTTAGTGTAAAAAATGTTGAGTTCGGAGGGATATTGTATGTCAATGAGCAGTTTGGCGAGACAGGCCGGCATGTCCGAGACGGAGTGGAAGCAGGCCGTAAAATTTGACAGCACCGACTGGGGCTGGATTGTCATGAGTATCGGTATGGCCATCGGTGCGGGAATCGTGTTTTTGCCCGTACAGGTCGGGTTGGTAGGTGTTTGGGTATTCTTATTATCGGCTCTTATTGCGTATCCGTCTATTTATTTGCTGCAACGCCTTTTTATCAATACCTTGGCCGATTCGCCGGATTGTAATGACTATCCGAGTGTTATCAGCGGCTATTTAGGAAAAAACTGGGGCTTCCTCCTTGGTATTTTATACTTCATGATGAGCCTTATTTGCGTCTTCATGTACTCGACGGCTCTTACCAATGACAGCGCGTCCTTCCTTCAATCCTTCGGCGTAACGGACGGCCTTCTGTCGGACAGTCCGTGGTACGGCCTGGCCGTCATCTGTTTTATGGTCGTCATCGCGTCGCGCGGTGAAAAACTGCTCTTCAAAGTATCGACACTCATGGTGCTCACGAAGCTCTGCGTCGTCGCTTGCCTGGGCCTGCTCATGGTGCAGTCATGGGATTTGGCGAACATAGGTGCTTTCCCCGATTTCGGTTACATCTTAAAGCAGACGATCATTATGCTGCCTTACACGCTTACGTCGATTATCTTCATTCCCAGCTTGAGTCCCATGGTTATTTCTTACCGGTCTCATCACAAGTCTATTTACGTAGCTCGCTATAAAGCGCTGCGAGCTATGAAAATCGCCTTTCTTGTCCTCTTTGTCACGATCTTTTCGTATGCCTTGTCCTTTAACCTGGCTATGGGACACGAACAGGCGGTGGAAGCATATACGCATAATATTTCCGCCCTTGCTATGGTTGCGAAAGGTGCCGACGGTGATGTGGTGAAGATTTTCAGCCTCGTCTTGAACATCTTTGCCGTCGTTACGGCGTATTTCAGTGTATTCCTCGGCTTTAAGGAAGCGTGTACGGGCATTGCCATCAATCTCTTGTCCCGCGCCCTGCCGGCGGAGAAAATCAATAGAGAACGCGTGGCAACGGGGATTCTTGTCTTTGCGGTCGCCGTTTCCTGGGGGGCTATCGTTCTCAACGCGCCGATTTTAAAACTCCTCTCGTTCTTGGGTCCCATTTTGGGCTGTATCGGCTGCCTCATCCCTGCATACCTCGTGTACAAGGTGGCATCGCTGCGGCAGTACAAGGGAGCAGTCCTGAACCTCATCGTCTTTTCCGGCGTCCTCCTCGTCGTTTCCCCCTTTATTGCCATGATTTAATTATCTTGATTTATGAGAAGGTTTTCCTGCGGGAGAACCTTCTTTTTGTTTACCCTGTTTTTGGATGTTCGTTCCGGCGGGTAGTGTACACGGACTTATAAGACGGCCGGCACTCGTATAGACGAGGCAATTATAAAAATAATTGTCGAATAGGAATATGTGAAACTATTTTCACATATTCCTTCTTTATGGTATACTAAAACTGTAGAGATGTATTTACTATGTATAAAGGGGGATATGATCATGGATAAAAAAGGTCTCGTCCAAGTCGTAAAGGAAATGATTGCTGCTCCGTCCTGCTATAAAGACTTGCAAAAAATCGGACAGGAATGGGTTGATGCTGTCGGTACGGATAAGGAAAAGGCCGCTGCCGAAAAGCTCTTGGCAGAAGTCAAAGCGGATATCAATACGGTTGACGACCTCATTGAATTTGCCGCATCGTCCGAAGCGGTGAAAATCTTCGGGGAAAAAGGTGCTGAAGATTTGGAAGCACACGGCAGACAAATTAAAGCCGAAGGTGCGACCTATTGCGACTGCGGTGCTTGTGCAGGTGCCGAAAAGATATTGAAAAATGAAAGTGTTCTCTTGAGTTAATAAATAAAGGCGCCATCTCAAAGCGAGGTGACGCCTTTACACGTATTGCTTTCTAAAACTTAATGTATAATTGGGAATGTATTTAAATAGTAAGAGAGGAAGTGACCTTAATGTTTTGTACAAAATGTGGAGCACAAGTGGATGATAATCAGCGGTTTTGCAGTAGTTGCGGCGCACCTACGTCAGGTGATATGCAAAATGCCGGCGGTTCCGCAGCCGGAAGCAATCCGGACGGCTGCGCGGATCCGTCAAATCTGTCCGACGCGGAGTTGGAAATCGTACGTGCCAAGGGTTTTATTGAAAATTTCCGGTATATACTCACGGAGAAATATGTGACTGTTAAGGGACGTGCTTCACGCGGTGAATATTGGAAATTTGTCGGCGTGGCGGTTATATGTAATGCGATTCTTATCTGCCTGGGTCTGGTTATACCGTTTATAGGCACTATCTTATCGAATATTTTCGGGCTTGCCGTACTTCTGCCCGGCCTGTGCCTGGCAATTCGCCGTCTTCATGATGTTCGTAAAAGCGGATGGTGGCTCTTAGGCGGCTTTATCCCGTTTGTTAACTTTTATATCCTTTTCCTTCTTCTTTCGGAAGGACCGGAAGAATATAATGAGTACGGCAGAAAGACGAACTTCGTTGCCCTGACGGCGGCTGAAGCGGCTCGTATCGGCAAGCCTGCCAGCCCGTCGAACGGAATGATTGTTGCAGTTGTTATTGTTTCGCTGATTTTATTTATGATTGTTAATTCTTTGACGGTTACGACGACATATTGGTATAAACTCTAAAAGGTATTATATATAACGAATCGGGTTCGGACATACACTCCGAACCCGATTTTTGTATGTCATCGATAAATATTATTTATAATTTATATAAATTATCGCTTATACAATTATTTTTTACTTCTTATATTATTATTTCGAAAATTATTTACTTGATTTAAAAAGTTTGATACAATTTAAGTGAAAACGAAACAATGTTCTATTTAATAGAACAAGGACGAAAGGAGGGCAATTATATGTTTACAAGTAATGAAAATACTAGGTTAACATTAAAACAATTTATTATTATTTTCTTTCTCGGGCTGGGGTATACCGTAGTTTATGCAACTCCCTTTATCCAATATGTTTTTTATGATTCCCTCGTATCAGCACTTGGCTGTTCTCAACAACAACTAGGTTATTTAATCACTATCTTTGGCATCGGTAATATACTGGCGGCCTTTGGAGGAATATTAAGTGATAAATTTAATACTAAAACTATATATATGATAGGCATTGGATTAATTTGTATCTTGAATTTCTTATTTGTATTCAATATGAATTATGAATTTGCTCTTTTCACCTGGGCCGGATTTGCTTTCGCCGGCTTGTTCCTGTATTTTCCGGCACACATTAAATTAAGCCGGCTTGTAGGCAGTGAACACCAACAGGGAACTATTTTTGGATTTGTTGAGGCTTTTTGTGGAGTAGGAAATGTCATCGTAAACTTTATTGCATTATATTTTTTTACAAAATTTGCAACTGATGCATATGGAATAAACGGATTGAAAGCAGCAATTGTCTGTTATGCCGTCATCGGAGTTTTTACGTTAATTGGATTATATTTTTTAATTCCCAAACCGGAACAACAAGGAAATAAAGATGAAGATACAGAAAAAATGACATTTTCTGACTGGATTCATGTAATGACAGATATACGGACATGGATGTCCGGTATAGCTGTCTTCGCAACATATACAATGTATTGTACTTTGTCATATTATACCCCGTATTTTACAAATGTATTAGGCACATCTGTTGCTTTTACAGGAGGATTAGCTATCATCCGTATATACGGAACTCGCTTTGTCGGAGCGCCGCTTGGAGGATGGCTGGGTGATAAAATTCATTCATTATCAGCTGTGGTCGGTTTTGCTTTATCAGGTGCTATTGTTTTTGTCATTGTATTTAAATTATTACCGGTAGGAATCGCTCCTGCTTTACTTATAGTGATGACAATTCTGACAGCTGTTTTTACATATATGGCTAGAGGTTCCATGTTTGCTGTTCCGACAGAATTGCAAATTCCCAGAAAGTATGCAGGATCCACGTCCGGTTTAGTTTGTTGCATCGGATACTGTCCTGATTTATTTATATTTGTTCTTTATGGTTATTGGCTTGATACCTATGGGAATGCCGGATTTGACAAAATATTTTTGTTTTCCACTGTGGTTATGGCAATCGGAGTCTTAAATTCTATATTGATTCAAATATACAAGAAGAAGCATAAGATTTCTAATTCTAAGGATGCCCCTATAGTATAAAGAAAGGAGAATGCCTAATGGAACAAAAAATCATTTGTCAATTGCAGAAGATTTGTGGGGAAAAATATGTCTACACCTTATCTGAAGATGTAAAAAGATATTTGTACGATGAAACAGAAGAATTAATTAGACCACAGGCCAATACGGATTGTATTGTCGTCCGTCCATCAACAAATGAAGAAGTAGCTCAAATATTACAAACAGCAAATGAAATGAATTTTTATGTAATTCCTCGTGGTGGCGGTACCGGTGCCTGTGGTGCCGTCGTTCCGACAAAGCCAAGTGTCATCTTATCAATGGAACGGTTTAAAAATATTATAGAAGTGGACCGTACAGGCATGATGATAACGGCACAATCCGGAGTTACCTTATATGAATTAAACGAATTCTTAGATAAAGAAGTACATGAACTTTATTTTCCTTGCCATCCTGGCGATGAGGGAGCACAACTTGGCGGCTTAGCCGTTGAAAATGCCGGTGGAGTCCGGGCCGTAAAACATGGTATTATGCGGAATTATGTTAAAGGCTTAAAAGTATGTCTTGCTTCCGGTGAAATTGTACAGCTTGGCGGAAAATTACTGAAAAACAACATGGGTTATGATCTTATGCATTTAATTATTGGCTCTGAAGGAACATTGTGCGTTATTTTAGAAGTTACTTTTAAACTTCATCCACGATTAGAGCATACCGGAGCCATGGTTGTATCTTTTAATAATGCCAAGGATGCAATAGATTGTGTAGCTGCAGTACAGACATCAGGCATTATTCCTTTAGCAGTAGAATATATGGATAGAGTTATAGCTTTAAAAACAGCGGAGGAAATCGGAAAACCTTGGCCACTCCATGATAGGGGTAATGTTGATATCATTTATATGCTGGAAGGGAAGTCGGAAGACGAGTTATATGAAATGGCAGAAAAAATAGATATGATTTCAGCTCAAACAGGAGCCTTAACTTGTATTATTGCAGAAGATGAAAAGAAGCAGAAGGTTATTTTAGATATTCGTTCTGCCATATATGAGGTATTTAAGCCGTATTTTGTTGATTCTCTTGATACGGCAGTGCCCATGTGCCATGTAAATGATTTACTTACCGATTTTGATAATATTGCCTCAAAATATGGAACAACGACACCGCGAGTAGGACATGTAGCAGATGGGAATTTTCACAATTTTATTTTGAGGAATAATGATGGTTCTGTCCCGGAATGGGCAGATGATATACGGCGGGAGTTTTATGAGGCGGCAATTACTTATGGCGGTACAATAACGGCAGAACACGGAACCGGGAAAACCCGAAAAGATTACATGACCATGCAATATTCCCCCGGAATATTATCAATTATGAAAGGCATTAAAAATATTTTCGACCCGAAAGGTATTTTAAATCCAAACTGCATATTAGATTAAGAAATAACTTCCGGTAAAAATAAAATCTGTAAAAAGTATTTTACTGTAAGCTTCATTAAGAATGCTGATAAAAGGAGTGTGAGTATAATGAACTTTTCTGTAAGAATGTCCAGAATCAAACCGTCTGCTATTCGTGATGTGCAAAAGAAGATCTCGCAGCGTCCGGGTGTTATCTCTTTTGCAGCAGGGCTTCCGGATCCTGATTTGTTTCCGTTAGATGATTTATCTGCAGCGACAGAGGCAACAATTCATAAACATGGAAAAATTGCTTTTCAATACGGCTTGACAAAAGGGTACGGGCCTATGATTGATACCATTATTCACCGTATGAAATCTAAAGAAAACGTGGAGGCACTGCCGGAAAATATTATTATGACGACGGGGTCGCAACAAGGGCTTGCTTTATGTGCAATGATGCTTCTTGAGGAAGGTGATATTGTTGTGGCGGAAAATCCCAGCTATTTGGGGGGAATTAATGCCTGCCGTCCTTATGGAGTATCGTTTATCGGTGTGGATACTGATGACGAAGGTATAGATACGGAGCTGTTGGATAAGAGTCTTCGTGAAAATCAGAAGGTTAAGCTGCTATATGTTATCCCGAATTTTCAAAATCCAACGGGAAAGGCTTGGTCTTTAAAGCGGCGAATAGCATTTATGGAAGTAATTAAAAAATATGATGTATTAGTCGTTGAAGATAATCCTTATGGAGAAATTCGCTTTGAAGGAAGCCCGGTCCCGTCTTTAAAATCCATGGATACAGAAGGGAAGATTGTTTATTTGGGATCATTTTCAAAAGTTTTAGCTCCCGGCTTACGATTGGCTTGGATCTGCGCAACTTCTGAAATTATTCGTCAGGCGGAACTTATTAAAGAAGGCTGGGACTTGCAGTGCAATCAATTCTGTCAGGTTCAGGCCGTGGAATATATTCAATCTTTTGACTTTGAAGCTCATATTAAAAAGATTCAACAACGATATAAAGGTAAATGCAATTTAATGTTAGAACAGATGAGCAAAGAATTTCCCGAAAACGTTTCCTTTACCCGGCCGGAGGGGGGCATGTTTATTTGGGTGACACTTCCGGAACATTTAGATGCCGGTACATTTTTGGATATTGCTTTAGAAAAAGGCGTAGCCTATGTACCCGGTGAATTTTTCTATGCCGATGAAGGACCTAAAAATACATTGAGAATGAATTTTACAACCGTATCGGAAGAAAAAATCGCAGAAGGAATTAAACTGTTAGGGCAAGCACTGCATGGCGTTTGCTAAATAAATCCTGTCGGTATACCTGCAGGTGCGGATATTCTTGTTTGAGTATAGCTGTGTTTTTTGAGGAGGTATTCATATGAGTTACAAGATAAGCCCCAAATTAGTATTTACTATGCTTATTTTAGGTGCGTGTTGGTCCATTGTTTATATTATTCCCTTTATTCAGTATATTTGGTATGACCCTTTCAAAGAATTTATTCACGGTACAAATATGGAGATGGGGTTTCTTATCACGATTTACGGTTTCGGAAATGTTTGGGGCGCCCCTTTAGGCGGCTGGTTTGCCGACCGGTTCAATTATAAATATATTTATGCCGGTTCTGTCATATTAAATGGATTAATTACCTTGGCTTTCGTTTTTAACCCGACTTATTCTTTTGCGGTAGCTATGTGGGTAGGCTTTGCATTTGCCAGTTTGTTTATGAATTATCCCGCTCATATCAAAATTATCAGGAGCCTGACTACTGATGAAAACCAGGGAAAAATCTTCGGTTTCAATGAAACCTTTATAGGTGTCTGGAATATTATTATCAATATGATGATGATGGCTATCTATGTGAAATTTATGGAAGGGATTGCCGGGCTTACGGCAGCAATGATTGGAGTTGCTATATTATCTATCATATTAGGTGCTATTGTCTGTATCGTATTGGAAAGTCCCAAAAAACAGCTTATTCGGGAAGAACAGTCCAATATTGTCAAGGATTTTATGCTTGTCGGTAAAAATCCGGCAACTTGGCTTGTTGCCATTCTTGTGTTTTCCATTTATTCTTTTTTAACGACCTTAACATATTTTACTCCTTATTTTACGAATGTTCTGGGAGTAACCATCGTTTTTACCGGATGGGTCGCGATTTTACGCCAACATGGCATGACATTGCTGGGGGCTCCGATCGGCGGTTTTCTGTCTGATTGGATCAAATCTCCTTCGAAGGTTTTGGTAGGAGTGCAGGTCCTGGGCGTGCTGGGTTTCATTTTGTTATTGACAGTTCATGAAATGAGTGCCGCGTTTATTATTGCATTAACGCTTATTTTATCGGCAGCCGTTTATATTGGACGGGGCTCTTACTATGCGACTATTACAGAAGCCGGGATTCCGAGAGAATTGACGGCATCGACTATCGGCATTGCCGCGGCGGTCGGATTTTCACCGGATCTTTTCCAATTTACATTGTTCGGATATTGGCTGGATATTTACGGCAATGCTGCCTATGCCTACATGTTTATTTTCCAAGGGATCGTTTTAATTATCGGTACATTCGCGGCTATAGGAATTTTGCGGCTCCGTAGAAAAAACAGGCCCTATATCGAAGAAGCACATACTGCTGAATAAGACTTTTTTATGAAACAATAATAGAACAATGTTCTGTTTTTCATAAAGGAGGTGCTTTATATGAAGTCCGACAGCAGTGACAGTACTTTAAAACGCACTTTAAAAGGCCGCCATATTAATATGATCGCATTGGGCGGAACGATTGGTACCGGCCTTTTCGTAGCTATGGGAGGATCCCTCAGTACTGCCGGCGCCGGCGGAACTCTTGTTGCTTATAGTGCTATCGGTTGTATGGTTTATTTTCTTATGACCAGTTTGGGGGAAATGTCTACCTATATCCCTGTATCCGGTTCATTTGAAACCTATGCTTCACGGTTTATTGATCCGGCGCTCGGATTTGCCCTGGGATGGAATTATTGGCTCAATTGGACTGTAACCGTTGCATCGGAACTCGTTGCGGCAGCCATGCTTATCCGCTTTTGGTTTCCTGATACAAGTTCTTTTTTATGGAGCGCCTTGTTTCTGACGATTTTAATTTTCCTTAATGTTTTATCGGCAAAATTGTACGGGGAATCGGAATTCTGGTTTGCCGGCATCAAGGTTATTACCGTTATTGTGTTTCTTATTGCCGGAGTAGGTCTTATTACAGGACTTATCGGCGACAAGCCGGTCGGTTTTGAGAATCTGACGGCAGGAGAAGGGCTGTTTCCCGGAGGAATTTATGCCGGCTTCAGTGTTTTTCTTATTGCAGGCTATTCTTTTATGGGAACTGAAGTTATCGGTGTTGCCGCCGGAGAATCGGAGCATCCGAAACGTGATGTCCCCAAGGCCATCCATGCGGTATTCTGGCGAATTTTTCTGTTTTATATAGGGACGATCGTCGTTGTCGGTTTGCTTATGCCATATAACGATCCCGAACTCTTGCACAGCGGTATTGAAGCTATCGGTGTCAGTCCCTTCGTTTTGGTATTTGAACGCTCGGGAATGGCAATGGCCGCGACCGTTATGAATTTTATTATATTAACGGCAGTGCTGTCCTGTGGAAATACGGGGATTTATGCCGGATCACGCATGCTTTATGCCATGGCTCGGGAAGGAAAAGCGCCTGCCCTATTGACTAAAACGAGCAGAAACGGCGTTCCTTATCTTGCGGTCCTTACTACGGCCGCTGTCGGAATGCTGTCTTTTCTTACTTCTTTTGCAGGAACCGGTACCGTTTATGTTTGGCTCGTCGATGGTGCCGGCCTGACCAGCTTTATTGCCTGGTTCGGTATTGCCTGGAGTCACTATCGCTTTCGACTGGCATATATAGCACAGGGGAAGAAGCTGGAAGAACTTCCTTACAGCAGCCGCGGGTTTCCCTTCGGGCCAATTTTAGGCATGGTTGTCTGTACCATTGTTATAGTGGGACAAGCCACATTCTTTATTACTGATGAAAGCATTGACTGGAGCGGGCTTATTGTAACATACAGCAGTGTTCCTTTATTCCTGTGTCTTTTTATGTGGTACAAAATAAAGTACCGTACGCACGGTATAAAAGCGGAAGAAGCCGATTTTTCTTCGATCAAAGAATCCCGTACATAATCAAAATAAGCGGGTTTAGAGGGAGATGAATTATGAATTATCAAGAAGAATATAAGAAAAAACTGACAACGCCGGAAGAAGCGGTAAAAGTCATACAAAGCGGAGATTGGGTGGAATACGGCTCCTTCGGCAGCCCGCTTATCGCCTTGGACAGGGCCTTGGCAGCAAGACGGGATGAATTGCATGATGTTAAGATCCGTACCGATTTTGA
The DNA here is from genome assembly GCF_900095855.1 of Megasphaera coli. GTDB lineage: Bacteria > Bacillota > Negativicutes > Veillonellales > Megasphaeraceae > Megasphaera > Megasphaera massiliensis_A. Next base: position 1,530,054 of record NZ_FMIY01000002.1, read on the forward strand.
CCCTGTCATGCCCGCTGTAGTTGAAGCGGATCCGGAAGGAAACGCTTTTACATATCACAGCTTTCAGTTTAGTGCCGTTGAACGCCATCTGATGAAGGAAGGCAAATGTTACTATATTCCAATGCTTTATCATGAGCTTCCTACATATTTCAGCAAAATTTATGACTGTTCGGTAGCCATGGTTCCCGTATCTCCGATGGACGAATTCGGAAATTTCTATTTAGGGCCGCAGGTCTCTCATAATAAAGAAATGATTGATCATGCCAAAATCGTCATTTTGGAAGTAAATGATCAGATGCCCCGCTGTTTGGGCGGTTACTACGAAACTGTCCATATTTCCGAAGCAGATCTTGTTGTTGAAACAAGCAATCCTCTTATAGAAGTACCGCCGGCAAAATCAGACGCTGTTGATGAACGGATTGCGCATCACGTTATGAATGAACTTTGTGACGGCGCTACCATTCAGCTCGGAATCGGAGGTATTCCCAATGCAATTGGTGCGATGATCTCCGTATCCGATTTGACGGACTTGGGGATTCATACGGAAATGTTTACCGATTCCATGGTGGATATGGTGCGTTCGGGGCGTGTTACAGGGAGAAAAAAGAAAATTAATTGCAGTAAACACGTTTATACTTTTGCAATGGGAATGAAGGAATGCTACGAGTTTGTAAATAACAACTCTTCTTGTGCCGCCTTTCCCGTAAATTATGTCAATGATCCGTTTGTTATTGCTCAGCATGATAATTTTATGGCTATTAACGGAGCCTTGGAGGTGGATTTGTATGGACAAGTATCGTCGGAGAGCTCCGGAATATTTCAGATTTCCGGTACCGGCGGACAAATCGATTTTATGCTCGGATCATATCGTTCTCAAGGCGGAAAAGGTTTTATCTGCCTGCCGTCGACATTTAAGAAAAAAGACGGTACAGTCATTAGCCGCATCCGAAATTGTTTTGAGCCTTACACTGTTGTAACGATGCCTCGAACTATAACAAATTATATCGTTACGGAATACGGTGCAGTTCAACTGAAGGGAAAATCAACCTGGGAAAGGGCGGAGTTGCTTATTTCTATTGCCCACCCGGATTTTAGAGAAAACTTAATCAGACAGGCAGAATATATGAAAATTTGGCGCAGAAGTCAAAAACGCATTTGATCACCATAAATATATTCTTTGTAGCATCCGAGGAGGAGCCGGAATGAATGAAACGATAAAAAGGAAAGTGTTGACACGTCTTGAGAGATGTAAACAATGTGAACTTTGTATTTTTTATTGTCCTAAAAAATGTATTTCATTCAGCGATGAAGTGAATGGCGGCGGCTATCATTATACCTGCATTGATGATACTGCATGCATCGGCTGCGGTACTTGTTATATTGTATGTCCGGACGGCGTATATGAAGTTTTGGGCAGTTAGGAGGCAGAAAAATGAAACAATTTATGCAAGGAAATGAAGCCATTGCCGAGGCGGCAGTCCGAGCCGGAGCCAGAATGTTTGCCGGATATCCTATTACGCCGACAACAGAGATATTGGAATATTTATCATGGCGTCTCCCTGAAGTCGGAGGGACCTTTGTACAAGCCGAATCAGAAGTTGCCAGCATCCATATGGTGGTGGGCGCCGCTACCTGCGGTGTCCGAGCACTTACGGCTTCCAGCGGGCCGGGGCTCAGCTTAAAGCAGGAAGGCATCTCGGTTTTGGCAGATGAACGGCTCCCGGCGCTTATTATTAATTCGGTACGGTACGGCAACGGTATCGGAACGCTCGTATCATCCCAATGCGATTATCTTAGAGATACCCGCGGCGGAGGCAATGGCGACTACCGCCCGTTCGTACTCGCCCCTTCAAGTATTCAGGAGGCCGTTGATCTTGTAGGTATCGGTTTTGATTTGGCGGAAAAATATCGAATGGTTTGTATGCTGGAGACGGAAGCGGCACTTAGCCATATGATGGAAGATTGTGAACTTCCGGAAATGCAGGATCCGCACCGATACGATTGGGGCATGGACGGGCATTATACGCATCCCCGAATCGGTATATTTGACCGCAACAGCGTGCAGGAGGCCAAGGAGTGGATGGTCGAAAAATATGCCCTTATCAAAGAAAATGAACAACGTTGGGAAGAAGGGTATCTAAATGATGCCGAATATATTTTTGTTTCCTACGGGCTGCCGGGGCGCAGTACCGTCGGTGCCGTCGAGACTCTGCGCGCACGGGGAGAAAAAGCGGGTTTTATCCGTCCTATTACTTTATGGCCATTTCCCGAAAAGGCTTTTGAAAAGATAAGTGCTCATGTAAAGGGTATTATGACCATAGAAGCAAATGCGACAGGACAACTCATTGATGATGTCGCATTAACGGTAAAACGCCAAGGCAAGGGAATGATTCCGGTATATACACATCCTTATATTTGGGGAGTCGCGCCGCGCCGAACGATTATTGACGACTATCAAAAAATGAAAGCAGGAGCCTTAAAGGAGGTATATTGATATGGCAGTTGCAAAGAAAATCCCGTACATTATCGACAAACCTATGGGGTTTTGCCCCGGCTGCGGCCATGGCGTCGTTATTCGATTGATTGCGGAGTCTTTAGAAGAATTGGGACAAGATAATAATATTATTTTTGGAATCGGTGTCGGCTGTTCCAGTCTTTTGGGCGGAGGCCTTAATGCCGATCGTCAGCATTGTCCTCACGGTCGTGCCGGAGCGGTGTGTACCGGAATGAAGCGGGTCAATCCGGAAAATATTATTATTTCTTATCAAGGAGACGGGGATGCTTACAGTATTGGTATCGGCGAAAGCACTACTGCCGCTTATCGTAATGAGCATTTTACAACGATCGTAATTAATAATACGAATTATGGGATGACCGGCGGGCAGATGAGTCAAACGACGTTGCCCGGACAAAAGACCAGTACAACGGTCGGAGGACGAGATTGTGACATAACCGGTTTTCCCATGCGATTTCCGGAGATGATTGCTCACAGCTTTAATCCTGCATATGTTGCCCGTGGCAGTATTGCCAACATCAAAGATATCCATCAGGCTAAAAAATTTATCAAGAAGGCTATTGAAGTCCAGATTTCCGGTGAAGGGTATTCCTTTGTGGAAATACTTTCTCCCTGTCCGACAAATTGGCATATGAGCCCGATACAGGCCATGAAGCATATTGAGAATGTTATTAAACCTTATTTTCCTATAGGGGAGTTTAAGTTACCCAAAGCTGATACATAAGAGGAGGATACGAAAATGAAAGAAATACTCTTAGGAGGATTAGGCGGTCAAGGCGTTCTCACGGCGGGAACAATGCTTGCCGAAATGGCTATTTATAAAGGGTATAGCGCGACCTGGAGTCCGGAATACGGATCGGCAATGCGCGGCGGCACGGCAAGTTGCGTTGTTAAATTCGGAGAAGGCCGTATTTACAGCCCGGAAAAAGAAGAGCCGGATATCCTTTTGGCAATGAATAAGGAAACGTTGAGTAAATTCGGGGATATTGTAAAAAAAGAAGGCGTAGTTATTATTAATTCCAATATGGTGTCCGTTCCTGAAGATTTTCGAAAAGACGTTCAGCTCATTGAAGTGCCATGTTTAAATTTGGCGGAAGAAATACATCATCCCAAAGGTGCCAATATTATTATGAGCGGTGTTATTATTAAAAAAACGGGAAATTTTACTATGCAGGAAGCTATCGACGGAATGAACGATACGTTTCGGCGTAAGGGCAAAGAGAAATTTGAAGCATTGAACACTGCCGCTATGAAAACAGGGTTTACATTTACATAGTATCCGGTATTTAATACTGTATTACGATGTCCAATATTTATAATATAACGCAAAGAACGAACCCTCTCTTAATTTTAAATCCACCCGGACAACTTCGTCGGTCCGGGTGGATTTAAAATGTTTTGGAAATTTATTATAGTAATGATAAAATATGAATGTATTTATTCATATTTTATCATTACTAAGGAGGGGCGGAGATGAATAATAATATTGCATCTGTAGAAAGAGCTCTCGATATATTGCTTTTATTATACGGTGAAGGAAAAGAAATGGGAGTATCTCAAATTGCAGGGACATTGGGCATATATAAAAGTACAGTTTTCAGGACCTTATATACACTGCAGGAAAAGAACTTTGTACAGAAAAACGAGCTTACAGATAAATATTGGCTGGGCCCCAGTTTATATACGATCGGAATGATGGTAGCCAATTCATACTCTTTAAGTGATATCGTTGCGCCGGAGGCCGAGGTGCTTTGCCAAAAAGTAAAAGAAGTTATTAATGTCTCCGTACTTCATGCAGATCCCATTAACGGATATCGCAGTGTCGTGGTCTTTAAGGCAAAAGGACCGCAGCAAATTTTGGGGGTCGATCCGCAAATCGGTTCCAGCACAGCCGCATATTCTTCCTCTGTCGGTAAATGTATGCTTGCTTTTAATAATATTGATTGGCAAATTATTAAGGGCACAAAATTTCAACAATTTACAGAGCATACTATTACGGATGTAGCCGAATTAAAGACGGAACTGGAGCGAATTCGTGCGCAAGGATATGCAATTGACAATGAGGAACGCGAAATAGGGTTGTTTTGTATAGGCGCACCTATTTTTAATAAACATGGGAAAGCAATTGCCGCAATTTCTGTTTCAGGACCCAAGGCACGCATTACTGACAGCCGATTTCATGAAAAAGTAAAGTTATTAAAAGAAGCGGCACGGCATATTTCTATAGCTACCAATGAATTAGCGTAAGAAGTCATTATTTATCGCCTAAATAAATTATAATGCGATTTGGTTTGCGGATTCTTTACATAGTCGATTTTGACCTGCAATGAAGAAATCGTGAAAATAATCAAGGAAACCCAAATAAAAGACAGCGCAATGAGCTTGCCGAAACCTAATTCTTCCTTAAAGAAGAAAACACTTAATAAAAAAGAAATCGTCGGACTGATATACTGAATGAAGCCGAGGACGTTCAACGGCAGGTTATTGGCGCCATAGGCAAAGAGCAGAAGCGGCACGGCCGTGACGGCGCCGCAGCCGATAAGCAGCAAAGCTGTCGGGACATCGGCTGTACTGAAGTGGCCGCCCGTACCTTGGCCCAAGTTGTAAATATAAATGACCGCCGGTGCCAGCACGATAAGTGTTTCCAGGGTAATGCCCGAGACCGGGTGCAGATGCAGACTTTTCTTTACAGCACCGTAAACGGCAAAGGATGAGGCGAGGAAAACGGATATCCACGGGAAGCGGCTGTATTGCCAGGTCATGAGGATGATACCCGTTGCAGCGAGGATGAGGCTGGCCTTTTTCGGTGTATTGAGCTTTTCGGAAAAGCAGGTGATGCCGAGGAATACGGACATGAGCGGATTCAGGTAGTAACCGATACTCGTGTCGAGAACATGGTTGTGCGTGACGGCCCAAATGTAGGTGAGCCAGTTGGCCGTAATAAGCAAGGCCGCTGCAATTAAGAAGAAAAGCTTCTTCTTTTCCGCCCACAGACGGCGGCAGTCATCACGTAAGTGCTTTTGATTCGAAAAGATGAGAATGGCCGACATGAGGACGAAGGACCAGGCAATGCGGTGTGCCAAAATCTCGTTGGCGTTCACGTGAGTGAGCAAGTGCCAGTAGAGGGGCAACAGACCCCAAATAACATAACAAAGGCACGTGGACAGTAAGCCGCGGCGATAATTTTTATATTCATTTTCGTTCAATATAGTTCACATCCCGGATAGTAAGTAATGTACGGAATTATTGCCGGTCGTTGTAAAGGTTGATTTTCTTCGGCAATGCTTTGTTCAAGATGATGGCCACGACGGCCGCCGCAGCAATAGATGAGCTCAAAAGATAGCGCAGGAGCTGCGGCAGCGTTGCCACATAGTCCGGCGGCAGGAGATAAAGGGCCAGCGTCGTGATGACGGGCAGGCCGATAATGAACATGTTGCGTTCATCCAGCTCCAGCCGACGAATGACGCGCAGGCCGCTGAGGGCGATAATGGATGAGACGATGACAAAAATGCCGCCGATGACGGGTGTCGGGATGGAGGCGATGAGAGTGGCCAGCTTGTTGGACAGACCGAAAAGCAGCATCCAGAAGGCGCAGCCGTAAAAGGCATGGCGGCTGGCAACGCCGGTAATGGAAATGAGGCCGGCATTGGTGGAGTAACCCGTGGCGGGCGTGCCGCCGAAGAGGCCTCCTAAAAAGCAGCTCAGCCCTTCACCGAGGATGCCGCGGTCGAGCTGCTCGTCCGTAAGCGGTATTTCGATGACGGAGCTTACGGCAAACCACGTGCCCGTCGTTTCCGCCAAAAGGACAATATAGATTAGAATCATCGTCACGATGGCAGGAAGCTCAAAGGCAACGGGGAAGCCGGCAAAGGCCGGATGAGGCAAAGTGAACCATTCCGCCTGGGCGACGGCATTGAGGGAGAAGCGCCCCATGGAAGCGGCCGCGAGGCAGCCTGCAATGAGGGCCATGATAACGGAGCCGATACGCAGCCAGTTCCCTTTTTTTCCCAAGTGCAGGCCGAACATGACACAGAGTGTAAGAACGCCTCCGGATACGAGAGCGAGGACGATGTTTTCCGTAATCGTGCCGCTGCCGCGGACTGTGAATATGTTGTCCTTCAGACCGATGGGAATGAGGGAAAGGCCGACGACAAAGATAATCGTGCCGCCTACGAGGGGCGGTACAAAGTAGTTGACGGCTTTGCGTACGATGCCTGTCAGGCCGAGAAGGCAGACGACAAGACTGCCCGCGAGAATGGCGCCGAAGACGGCGGCCAGACTGTCAAGGCCCGTGCCGGATGCCGCGGCAATACCGGCAATGGCGCCGATGGGAACGTACGACGGTCCCTGGGCGACGGGGAGCTTCATGAGAAAACGGGATTGAATGAGCGTGCCCAAGCCGGCGGCAATGAAGGTTGCCTGAATGAGAAATGCCGAATCCTTGACAGATAAGGCAAGGATGCCCGAAATGATGAAAGGGACGACGTAAATATCCATAGCCAGCAGGTGCTGCAACCCCAAAATGAGCGACTGCAGGGGAGGTAAAGCTTCGTCAGGCTTGACGAGAAGCGAGCCTTCATAGTGATGTACGGTCGTAGTTTCTGTAGACATATGTCCTCCTAATGAAGTGAAACGGCATTTCCCTGTATCCACAGGGCCGCAATATTTTGTCGCTGCCCGGTGAGTACTATTTTCTGCAGTACGTCGGCGAGGTTGTCGAATTCGTAGTAACGGCTGTTGCTCTGCAGCGCGTTGAAATCAAAAATAAAAGCGTCGAAATTGTACCCTGTTTCCAGCTTGCCGCTTCGAATGCGGAGCGCTTCGGCGCCGCCGACGGTTGCCATGTAAAAGGCCTGCCTGAAATCAAGGTCGCTGTCCGATACGCCGCGTCTTTCTGCGGGCAGCCGGTAATCCGTGCCGCTTGCCAGGATACGCGATGACACGATTGCCTGCCGCATGGCGTCGAACATGGATGGCGTGTAGCCGGCGGAGAGGTCTGTTGCCAGAGAGATGCGGACACCTTGGTCAAGACGCTTCTTGACGGGGCAAACGGCGCCGGCAAAGAAGGCGTTCGATAAAGGGCTGTGGGCGATGGATGCGCCGTGCTTGCGATACAATTCGGCATCGTCGTCGCTGAGATGGACCGAGTGGGCCAGGACAGTACGCTTTGTGAGGAGCCCGTAGCGAAGATGGGCTTTCGTATCACTGAGGCCCGTACGGACAAGTACATGATCGTGCTCCCAGTCGCTTTCGGAGCAGTGGGACTGAACGGGTGCGTCGTATTTCACGGCAAGCTCACCGAGGCCGTAGAGGGCGTCGTCACTGCAGGCCGGAATGAAGCGGGGTGTAACAACACCGACAATGTCCTGGACGGTTTGCTTGTTTATGTCCGCCGTATAGCGGAGAAAGGCTTCCGTATCCGCGAGAGCCTGTTCGGCCGATTTGTCGCGGCAGTAATCCGGACATTGAGCGGGCAGGTCCATGACGACCTTGCCTACAAAGGCCCGCTGCCCGGCATCCGCGCAAAGGTCGGCAAGGAGTTTGTTCGGCTCCAGGTGGACGGAGCCGAAGTATTGGGCCGTTGTTGTGCCGTTGGCAAGAAGTGTTTGCACCAAATCCCTGTAGACCGTCTCGGCAAAGTCGAGGTCCGCGTAAGCTGCTTCCAAGGGAAAGGTGTATTTGTTCAGCCAGACGGGCAGTTTTGCGTCGAGAGCCTTGCCCGTTTGCGCCCACTGCGGTGCGTGAACGTGTGTGTCCACGAAGCCGGGCAGGAGAAACTGTCCCTCCTTCAGCACGATGAGGCTGCCGTCGGTTTTGGCAGTGTCTCTCGTTTCTTCGTATGCCGCGGTGCCGGGGGCAATACAGGTTGCCAAGGTGCCGTCGTTATCGACGCAGAAGAGATGGTTCTCCAGTACGGCAAAGGAATCGGGCGACTTGCTGTAAAAACCCGTTCCCTTAATAACATATCTATAGGGCATGAGAAAAACCTGCTTTTCATTTTATAAGGATATGTAAAAATAATAGTAATAGTATAGTACTTTTTATGGCGTTAGGAAAGAATAAAATAATAAAACGGCTCCGCTTAAAAAGAGGCGGAGCCGTTTTATATTGTCTTTATTGAGAAGGGATTTATTCCAGTTCCGCACCCTCCGCACCGGCAGGAGCGGTGTCGGCGTTGCCGCTGACCTTGTCGATAATCATGGCCAGGGCCTGGTCGCCCGTTACATTCGTCGCCGTGCCGAAGCTGTCCTGTGAGAAGTGGAGAGAAATAATGAGCTGCTGCATGGGTTCCGTGAAGCCGAGCATGGAGGTGATGATGCCGAGCGCCGCCATGACACCGCCGCCGGGGACGCCGGGAGCGGCGACCATGGTGATGCCGAGCATGAAAATATACGGTGTAAAGAGAGAAAGGCTGACATCCATACCCATGGCCATCATGATACCCATCGTACCGAGGACAAGGCAAATTGTATCACCTGCCAGGTGGATGGTGGCGCATAAAGGAATGCAGAAGTTTGTAACGTCTTCGGAGATATTGCTGTTGCGGGCACATTTCAAGTTGACCGGGATGGTGGAGGCCGAAGACTGGGTACCGACAGCCGTGAAGTAGGCCGGTAAAATGCGCGGAATATAGCGGAAATTATTCTTTCTGCAAACAGCACCGGAAATGGCGAACTGCAAAGCGATGTAGAGAACTTGCAAGAGGAGAATGCAGACATAGAGTGAAATGAAGATTTTGGCTGTAGCCACAATTTTACCCTGTGCCGCGAGCTTGCAGAAGAGGCAGCCTACATAAATGGGAATGAGGGGAATGATGATTTTCGTCAAAGTCTTCGTAATGATGTCGCGCATTTCACGCAGTACTTCAAGCAGCTTGCCGGCTCTGCCGATTTTCAGGTTCGCCATGCCGATACCGAGGATAAAGGCGAGCATGAGTCCCGTCATGACGTCAAAAACGGGGGCTACTTTGATGACCAGGAACGGGTCATACGGATTTACGTCGGCAATGGAACCCGAAAAGGATTGGATAAAGTTGGGCAGGACGGCAATGCCGAAGAAGTAGGAAATGTAACCGGCCAGGATAGTTGACGCATAAGCAAGAAAAATCGTAATGCCGAAGAGTTTGTTCGCCTGTTTGCCCAGATCGGCCATACCGACAGCGACGAAAGCGACTATGAGGAGAGGTATGATGAAGGAAAGAAAAGTGCTGAATAAAGATGTAAATGTCGAAAAAAGGCGAATCATCCCTTCATATGCCGGCGCGTCGTGAAAACCGAGCCATGAACCGAGCGAACCTAAAACAATGCCGCCGACGATGCCTAAGAGCAGCTTGGTCAGCAGGCCGGAACGAAAATTCATAAAAACAACTCCTTTGATGTCCTATTCAAAAATACAAATGTATTTTTGTATTACACTGATTAGTCTAAGCATTTTAAGTTCACTTGTCAAATGCGGATTTTGATTCACGGGCAGGTTGAAGAATTCTCTTTTTGTGAAAAAATCGCATTGACAGGTGTGCCGTTCTGTAATAAGATAAACCGAGTTAGGCGTCCGGGACGCCTAGCCTTTTTAGTTGTTCCCTTTTTCTTGACGCCGGACCGCTTTTTGTGGTAAGTTATATAAGCAGTCTTGCGCAAAAAGCAGGTTTTTGACTACTCTTGTGAAGTGAGGTGTAAGGAATGCGTACAGCTATTACCATGGCGTGCACGGAATGCAAGAATCGTAATTATCGCACGAATAAAAATAAGAAAAACAATCCCGATCGCTTGGAATTGAAGAAATATTGTTCGTTCTGCAAGAAAGAAACATTACATAAAGAAACGAAGTAGCTTTCGGGCTTACATTTTTGAAACGTGAGAGGGTATATGTCACTTTCGGCGGCACAAAAAGCAGCACAAAAAAATAAGAGAAAAAAAGAGTCGGGCCGATTTCTGCAAGGCGTCAAAACGGAAATGAAAAAGGTCATCTGGCCGACGCGGAGAGAATTGCTCAGTTATACGATTATGGTTATTGTGGCAACAGTGGTCGTCATGGCGATTATTGCCGTATCGGATGCCGTATTCGCGCAATTGTTTCAATTGCTTCGCAGCGTAATCGGTTAGGAGGCTGAGCCTGATGGAATCTGAAAAAAGTTGGTATGTCATTCATACGTATTCCGGGTATGAAAAGAAGGTCAAAGACAACTTGGAGCGTAAGGTCAAATCAATGGGCCTGGAAAATGTGATTACCCGCATTCTCGTTCCTGAAGAAGATGAAATTGATATCAAAGGCGGCCAAAAGCGTACGGTAAGACGTAAAATTTTTCCGGGCTACGTCTTTGTCGAAATGGATGTCAACGATCGCTCCTGGTACGTCGTCCGCAATACGCCGGGCGTAACCGGCTTTGTAGGTTCGGCGACGAAACCGGTTCCTTTGGATCCCGATGAAGTCAAACGCATCTTGAGGTCGCAAGGCATAGAAAAGGAAGTAAAGCCTCAAATTACCGTGGAAATCGGCGAACAGGTCCGCATTACGTCGGGACCTTTTGAAAATTTTTATGCTACCATTACAGAGGTCAACAGCGAAAAGGGCACCTTAAAGGGCCTTATCGACATGTTCGGCCGCGAAACGACTGTAGAAGTCGACTACTCTCAAATAGAGAGCAGTCTGAAATAAATACTTCTAATGCGGTTTACGCCGCGAGTGGGAGGAGCGGAGCTCCGTCGAACCACATCTTGTAACGTAAGGAGGTGTGTAACACCATGGCAAAAAAAGTGGCAAAAATGGTAAAGCTTCAGTGTGAAGCAGGGAAGGCAACTCCGGCGCCTCCTATCGGCCCTGCATTAGGCCAGGCCGGCGTCAATATTATGGCTTTTGTCAAAGAATTTAACGAACGTACGGCAAAACAGGCCGGTTACATCATTCCTGTTGAAATTACCGTATACGATGACAGATCCTTTACCTTTATTACCAAGACTCCGCCGGCGGCAGTGCTTCTGAAAAAAGCGGCAGGCCTGGATAAAGCTTCGGGCGAACCGAATAAGAAAAAGGTTGCCAAACTCGGCCGCGATAAGGTGCGGGAAATCGCCGAAACGAAGATGCCCGACCTCAACGCCAACGACGTTGAACAGGCTATGAAGATGATTGAAGGAACTGCTCGCAGCATGGGCATCGATATCGTCGACTGAGACGACGGGATGCCGTGGAAGGGGATATTCTCCGTAGACCACAAAAGGAGGAAACAAGTAAGATGGCAAAAGCAGGCAAGAAATATGCCGAAGCCGTGAAAGCTTTCGATCAGGCAAAATTGTATGATGCGGCTGAGGCAATTGATATCTTGAAAAAACTGGATACGGCCCAATTTGATGAAACCGTTGAATTGGCTGTCAATCTTAACGTTGATCCGAAATATGCGGATCAGCAGGTGCGCGGTGCGTTAGTATTGCCGCACGGCATCGGTAAAACAAAGCGAGTTCTCGTCTTTGCACAGGGCGAAAAGGAGAAAGAAGCCTTGGAGGCAGGTGCCGATTTCGTCGGCGGTGACGATTTGGTAGAAAAGATCAAGGGCGGTTGGCTCGACTTCGACGTAGCGGTTGCAACTCCCGATATGATGGGTAAAGTAGGCCGCCTCGGCAAAGTGCTCGGGCCTAAAGGCCTCATGCCCAACCCGAAGGTCGGCACCGTAACGATGGACGTTGCCCGTGCCGTAAGCGAAAGCAAGGCCGGCAAGGTTGAATATCGTACGGATAAAGCCGGCAATATTCATTCCCCTATCGGCAAAAAATCTTTTGATGCGAACAAGCTCGTCGAAAATTTGACGACCCTTGTAGATACGCTTATTAAGGTGAAACCGTCCGGTGCGAAAGGCCAGTACATCAAATCGATTACGGTCAGCTCCACTATGAGCCCGGGCATTCGCATTAACCAGTTCAGCATTAAAGACGCTGTAAAAGCGGAAGAAAAATAATATCTCTCTTAGCTGTAGACTGAAGGTATGTATAATGGACGCAAGTCCGCCCTCTGAGGCTATGAAACGGGTTCATTCTGTTGACCTCGATTCGGCCTCACATGCGGTTGCATAGGAGGCCGTTTTTATTGCTAAGATGATATAAAAATTACTTGCAAGGAGGTGTGTCTGATGTCTATGCCCAAACATGGCGTATCGCCGGCGAAAGCCGCTGTCGTTGCGGAAATGAAAGAAAAGTTGGAATCGGCCAAGGGTGCCGTTCTCGTAGGCTTTACCGGCCTTAATGTTGCCGACGCGACGAAGCTGCGCCGCAAGTTCCGTGAAGGCGGTGTAGAATACAAGGTCATCAAAAATACGTTGACCCGTATTGCTGCCGATGAACTCGGTTACGATGATTTGAATGCACATTTGGAAGGCCCGACGGCCATCGCCGTTTCTACGGAAGATGCCGTAGCGCCCGCCAAGATTCTCAAGGCGTTCATTAAAGAAACGAAGACCGAAGCACTCACAGTCAAAGCCGGTATCGTTGACGGCCAGGTTATTGATGCCGCAGCGGTCAACGCATTGGCCGATTTGCCGAGCCGGGAAGAGCTTATTGCCAAATTGCTCGGCAGTATGCAGGCTCCCGTTTCCGGTTTGGTCAACGTTCTTCAGGGCAATATTCGCAATGTCGTCTATGCTCTTGAAGCCGTTCGCGCTAAGAAAGCCGAACAGGAAAGCGCTTAATTTTAAAATTACTTTTATCAACACTTATATGACGGAGGGAATTTAAAATGACAAAAGAAGAAATTTTACAAGCCATTGAAGGAATGACCGTATTGGAACTTTCCGAACTCGTTAAAGATATGGAAGAAAAATTCGGCGTATCCGCAGCAGCTCCCGTAGCAGTTGCAGCAGCTCCCGCAGCAGGCGGCGCAGCGGCCGGCGGTGAAGAAAAATCCGAATTCGATGTTGTTTTGGCATCTGCAGGCGACAAGAAGATCAACGTTATCAAGGTTGTCCGTGAAATTACGGGCCTTGGCTTGAAAGAAGCCAAAGCTTTGGTTGACGGCGCTCCCGGCACCGTAAAAGAAGGCGTTGCCAAGGCAGCTGCCGACGAAATGAAAGCTAAATTGGAAGAAGCCGGCGCAACGGTAGAATTGAAATAAGCTTCTTTTTCGGAGAACTCCCCGGTTTTTACGGCCCGGGGAGTTTTTTTTACTATTCATAGCGATAATAAGCCGAGTGTGTAGGCGGACGGAGGAGCTTTAAAATTGTATGAATAAACGTTTATATATTAATTTTTTCTGAATTATAAAGCAGGCTTCGGCGAGTGGCGAAGCCTGCTTTATTTGCGTATTATATATGCCGCAGACGCTATAAAACTTCCCGACTTCTTCGCAATCCGTATGAACGTGTTATTGCCAAGACCCGCGAATTTGTCTACAATGAATATAATAAAATCATGTATAAAGAGAAATGTTTTTAGGAATATATACGCTTGTTTTCTCCGCGAGAGGAGTTCTACCGGTATGATACAAATTTCCCTGGCGTCGGGGTTTGTTTTTGACGCTGCCAACGTATATGGCAAAATATGTGTTACGGCTGAAGAAATGGCGGTCTTCTCGCCGCAACTGAGACAAGCTCATGCGGCGATTTGCGCCATGCGGGAATCCGGCGAGGCGAAGGTACATGTGTCCAAGGACGGTGCTCCTGAAAAGGTCCTTTTTTATAGATTGCCCTATGTTAGAGACCGCGGCCTCAATACGCCTGAACGGCTGGCCTATATGGAAGCTTTTGCCGAAAAGGCGCGCGGCCGCGTAGATGCGGTCATTCTTTACGGTGTCGGCGGCTCTTATTTGGGCGGTAAAGTTCTCTTTGATGCTCACTGCGGTACATTGTGGAATCTCCTGCCCGAGGCGGAGCGGCACGGGCGGCCGAAAATATTTTTTGTCGGCAACAATGCCGATCCCCGCTCGCTCAGTGAATTATTGCGGTTCTTCCGAGCCGAGGCGGCGCAAAAAGACGAATATCGCGTCATGCACGTCGTCATCTCCAAGTCGGGCACGACCATTGAGCCCATGGCGGGATATATAATTATGGAGGCCGAACTGCAGCGCAGCGCTATTGCGACGGAGACCGTTGCCGTCACGAGTCCTGCCGGCGGTGCAGATGAAACGCTGCTGCACCGTTTGGCAAGAGAGGCGAATTGGCCCGTGTTCTTCATTCCCGACGGCGTGGGCGGCCGGTTCAGCGTCTTTTCGGAGGCGGGCCTTCTGACCGGGGCCTTGACGGGCTTTTCTCTGCGCAGCTTCCTGGACGGCGCACGGGCCATGGACAAAGCCTGCCGCAGTGATGATATCACGGAAAATCCGGCCCTGTTGAACGGTGCCTTGAAGTATTTGGCCGCCAAGAATCACGGCCGAAGCATAGAGGTATTCATGCCCTACGCGGACTGCCTGAAATCTCTGTCCGAATGGTATGTGCAGCTTCTGGCCGAATCGCTCGGCAAGCGCCTTGACCGGAACGGACAGGTCGTAAACTATGGCCGCACGCCTGTGGCTGCCGTAGGGACGACGGATATGCATGCCCAGACACAGGAACACCAGGAAGGGCCGCAGGATAAGATTATTCAGTTCGTATCGCTCGGAGACTGGCAAGACGACTTAATCGTCCCCGAGACATATAACCGGCATGCCGGCCTTGATATGCTGAGCGGCGTACCGCTCAGCCGGATTATGAGCGAAGCATGCCGCGCCAACGCGGCGGCCCTGGCCGAAGACAACAGGCCGTCGGCGAATTATATTTTACCCGAGTTGAACGCCTTTCACTTGGGTGAGCTCATGTATCTTCTCTGCCTTTCCGTCGCCTATGAGGGAGAACTCGCCGACGTGGACGCTTTTGACCAGCCGGGCGTGGAAATTTATAAACGACATTTGCGTGCAAGCTTAAAGGCATTACAAACGAGGTGATGTGATGAACGTCTTGGTAACGGGCGGTGCCGGCTACATCGGCAGCCATACGGTGCGCGCCCTCTTGGCTCAGGGCCATGAGGTTACGGTTCTTGACAACCTTTCACGCGGCCATCGTGATGCCGTTCCGGCAGAAGCCGCTTTGTGCATTGCGGATATTCGCAATGTCGAACTCGTACAGCGTCTTCTTACGGAACGGCGCATTGAAGGGATTCTCCACTTCGCCGCACACAGCTGTGTAGGCGAGTCCATGGAAAATCCGACCGTTTATTACGACAACAACGTTGTCGGTTCGTGGTCACTGTTGGAAGCGGGGCGGCGCGCTGCCGTACCGTATTTTGTCTTTTCGTCGACCGCTGCCGTTTACGGTGAGACCGATATTACGCCTATTACGGAAGACGTACCGTATAAGCCCATCAACGTGTACGGCCAGACGAAGCTCATGATCGAATGCATGCTCAAGCAGTTTGAACGGGCCTATGGCTTAAAATATGCGGCCTTGCGCTACTTTAACGCTGCCGGTGCCATGCCCGACGGCTCGTGCGGTGAAGACCACGAGCCGGAAACGCATTTAATTCCGCTTATCCTGCAGACCGCCTTGGGCCTGCGTGACCACATCAGTATTTACGGGACGAACTATCCGACGGCCGACGGCACGTGCATTCGCGACTACATTCACGTCGTCGACCTGGCCGACGCACATTGCCGTGTCCTGCAGTATTTGGCCGACGGCGGCAAGCTGCGGGCCTTTAATCTCGGTTCGCAGCGGGGATTCTCCGTGCGGGAAATGATTGAGGCGGCCCGTAAGGTGACGGGCCGTGAGTTTACGGTCATAGAAGCGTCGCGGCGGCCTGGCGATCCGGCAGTACTCGTCGCCTCATCCGAGCGTATCCGCGAGGCGACACGGTGGCAGCCGCAGTACAGTGACCCTGAAACGATTATGATCCACGCCCTGCGCTGGTATGAAACACATCCGCGCGGTTACGAGGACAGATGATGAAAGATAAAATAATATATGTTGCGCAGTCAGTACGGAATCTGTCGATTCACCACGTAAGAACGGTGCTCCCTTACGGAGTTATCCTCCTTGTTTTAGGAGGTGTCGGTTTTTTGTGGGACGGCAATCCGACGGAAATGCAGGCAGACTCGAGGGAGAAGACGCAGACGGAACATGCGTCTTCTCCCTCTTTTACGGCGACGGCGCAGCAAAACGGTGAAGACGGCCGGGAAGGAACATTGCTTTTCGGGACGGCGGCGGCCCGCAAGCGGCATCCTCTTCCGGATTTGTTTGCTTCCGCCATGCCGAAGAGGGCGGAAGCGGGGACGCCGGAAAACGGAAAGGCTTCATCCGGCGATAAGGACGAAAATGAATCTGTCGGAAAACAGCCGGCCGTCATGCAGTTTCCGCAAGTGTGCGGTCGTGTGCAGAACGGTGCGGCGACGGTAGTCATCCTGGCCTTGGGAAATGAGTCGAAAGCCTGCGTACAGGGCGAGTATTTCGGCGGTTTTTATATTTCGTATATTGCCGCGTTTTCCGTTGTTCTGGAGAAAGACGGGCAGGCTTGGGAAATTCGGGGATAAGGAGAAACGGGCGTTATGAATATACGCATATTCACGGCGGCAGCGCTGCTGGCCGTTTACGGCGGCACGGCCTGTGCCGCGGGAAATTTGCAAATCGATGTACATGAAGTGCCGACGCGAACCGTCCTGGAAGGATTGGCGCGGAGCAACAACATGAACCTTGTCGTCAACGAGACCGTGACGGGGAACTTGACGATGCACCTTCATGACGTGTCGGTGGAAGAAGCATTACAGGCGGTCGTGGACAATCAGAACCTCTTCGTTGAAGAGCACGGCGGCATTCGCGTCATCAGCGGTGCTGTAAAAGATGACGGCGCGCAGACATCGTATTCATGTGTTCTCGCCTATGCCGGGCCCGATGAAATCGGTGCGGCCCTGACGTCCCGCCTGTCTGCGGAAAAGGTAAAGGTCTACAGTGAGGGAAATGCCGTCGTCGTAAGCGGCACGCGGCGCGATGTGGAAGCGGCAAAGCGGCTTATAGGCGAATTGGATAAACCGGCCGGGCAGGTCGATGTGGAAGTGGAGATCCTTTCTCTCAACAAAGAAGCCGTAAAGGAATTGGGCATCGACTGGTCCTGGTCGGGTATAGAAGGCGGTGTCGGCCGTACGCATTTGCCTTATGCGGAGGCGCAGATTCATGCCTTTCTTTCGACGGGCAAGGCCGATGTGCTGGCACGGCCCCACATTGTCGCCAAGAACGGGCAGGAAGCGCGCATCTTTATCGGCGATAAGATCCCTGTCGTAACGGAGCACGTGTCCGGCGGCGAGCGGACGTCGACGACGGAATACAAAGATGCAGGTATCCTGTTGCAGTACACGCCGCGTATTCACCGGGACGGGACGGTGACGGCGAAGATTCACGGTGAAGTGAGTATGCCCGTGTACGTACGTGACCTCAAGGCCTACAGCATCGCCACGCGCCAAGTAGACACGGAAGTGCGCGTAAAGGCGAATGAATCGCTGGTCATCGGCGGACTTATCGGCAAGGAAGAAGTGGAGAACTTCCGTAAAATACCGATTCTCGGTGACATTCCCATTTTAGGCAAACTCTTCCAAAGCCGGTATCGTTCCAGGAAGGAAACGGAAGTGGTCATCATCATTAAATCGGCTGTTTTACCTTCTCCTTTCATGACGGGGGCCGATATGTGAATCCAACTTCATATGACAGACTGACCGCAGGCGTGGTACAATGACAATAATCGCGATTTTGTATTTTTATGGAGAGGTCGTTATTATAATGTCTCAAACACGCCTGCTTATGTTGAACGCCGCCGTTGCAGCCCTCTACGCGGCGCTTACGATAGGCCTTGCGCCCGTCAGCTATGGTCCCGTACAGGTGCGCCTGTCCGAATGTATGACGCTTCTCGCCTTTGGCAGCAGACGGTATGTGCCGGGCCTCATATCGGGCTGTTTTATTGCCAACTTCGGCAGCCCTCTGGGTGTTGCCGATATTTTCGTCGGCACGGCCGCGACGGCCCTGTCCGTATATATCATGTCCCGTTGCAGAAACCTCTGCTTGGCTTCGCTCGTTCCGGTTGTCGTGAACGGTGCCGTCATCGGGTTGGAACTCTTCGGCCTTGATATTATTCCGGCCGAAGCGCTGGTGCCGACGGCCCTTTACATCGGTGCCGGCGAGCTCTTGTCCGTCACGGTCTTGGGCGTGATTTTATACTCCGTATTAAGACGCAACGATGTCATCCGGCAGTATATAGAGCCTCGCAAGTAGGCGGACGGCGGAGGCGATTCCCTTTTGGAGGTGTATTTATGGCTATTCCCGTATATATTGTTTCCGGCTTTTTAGGAAGCGGTAAAACGACGTTTATACAGACTTGGATCTCGCAGATGGAAAATT
Organism: Megasphaera coli; assembly: GCF_900095855.1. Lineage (GTDB taxonomy): Bacteria > Bacillota > Negativicutes > Veillonellales > Megasphaeraceae > Megasphaera > Megasphaera massiliensis_A. Next base: position 1,548,899 of record NZ_FMIY01000002.1, read on the forward strand.
CGCGCCATGTCATGGTTATTGAAAATGACTTCGGCGAAGTCGGTTTCGACTCGGCTCTCTTGCAAAAGCAGGGGATCCGTTTTGAAGAATTGGCATCCGGGTGCATTTGCTGTACTCTTGTCGGCGATTTTAAGAAGTCCCTGCACAAGGTGCTGCAAAATGCCGATACGGACTGCATAATTATCGAGCCGTCAGGCGTGGCGAAGTTGTCGGATATCATTGCCGTCTGTAAAGATGTGGAAAAGTCCGGCGCCATTGCCTTGGCCGAACCGATAACAATCGTCGACGGCAGGCAGGGGTACATGTATGTCGAAAACTTCGGCGAGTTTTTTGTCGACCAGATTCGGCACAGCCGTCATATCTTCATCAGTCACGGCGACGAAAGCCCGGCTGAGACGGAAAAGACCGTCACCGCCGTGCGGGCTGAAAATAAGGCGGCCCCCGTTCATTGCGAACCGTGGCAGGACCTGGATTTGCCGGCGTACCTGCAGGGTATCGGCCCTGACAAGCACGATTGCTCCTGCAGCGACCGGTGCAGCTGCGGTCATCACCATGACCATGATCACGGGCATGACCACGGCGCCGCTGCAATTTTTCAAGCGTATACAGTCTATCCCCGCTCGCCGCGGACTGCTGTGGCCTGGACGGAAAGGACCCGTAATTTTTTGGCGGCTGCAGGAAATTGCGTGCTGCGCATAAAGGGTGTTTTGCCCGTGGAGGGCGGTTACATAGAGCTTCAGTACAGCGGCAGAGAAATAGAGACGGTACCTACGACGTTGGCGCCGTCCGCCCTGACCGTCATCGGTACGGCCTTGGATGAAGAAGCCGTCCGGAAGGCGTGGGCTTAGGATGAAGCCTATTCCCGTATACGTCGTCACCGGCTTTTTAGGCAACGGCAAGACGACCTTTATTAACAGTATATTACCGACGCGGCCTGCCGGTGCCGCCGTCGTGCAAATAGAACGGGGACGGTGCACCGCAGCTTGCAGCGAAATCCTCTCCTTGCCGCCCGTTACGGCGGAAAACGCCAAGGGGACGGCCTTTCTGCTGGAGCAGTTCGGCCGCGAAAGGCGGCCGTCCGAAGTTTGGATCGAATGGAACGGCATGTCGCCCTTCGCGGCGTTGGAAAAAATCTTTTCCCGTAAGGCCGTAAGAGAAATGTACGACCTGAAGGAAATCCTTTTTGTCGCAACACCCCGTTTTTGCCTGCATATGTTGGGTGCTACGGGCGAGGCCGTATACGGTCAGCTCGTACAGGCGGACCGCTTTATCATGACCGGTCATGACAAAGGGGAGTACAAAAAAGCGGTTCAGCTCATACGGGCCGTGCGGCCGGATATTCCCGTTACGCCCTTGCAGGAAGCGGTATCCGGCAAGATGAGCAAGGTCATTGCCAAGCGGCCACTGCACATCGGCGCGACTGCCGTGACCATAGGGCTCGTCCTCTTGGCGGCGGTCTATGCCTTCGTCATAACGGACGGTGACCCGGCGACGGGCAACTGGCGCCTGGCCCTGTCCTTCTGGACGGCTACGCTTTTACAGGCGCTGCCTTTTCTCGTCGTCGGTATTGTGGCGGCATCTCTCTTGCAGCTGGTTTTATCACCGGCTTTTTTAGAGCGGTCGTTGCGGAAGAATCATTTTACCGGTACGGCGGCAGCCTTGGCGGGTGCTTTCCTTTTTCCAGTTTGCGACTGTGCGGCCGTTCCCGTCTTTCGCAGCCTTGTCGCCGCACGGGTTCCCGTCTCGACGGCTCTGGCCTTCATGCTTGCCGGGCCGCTCATCAACCCGGTCGTCCTCGTTTCGACGTACGTCGCCTTCGCCGGAAATATGGAGATATTTTTATGGCGTACCGTAGGAGGGATCGCGGCGGTCCTTTTTATTTCCCTGACATTTTTCGCCTATACGGATCTTGACGGTATAAGCGGCGGAAAAATACCGCTGTTCCCGGGTGACACGCTTGACGGGGGAAATACGAATAACGTGATCCGCCTTATATTGCACGGCAGGCGGGAATTTTTGCGCATGGCACCGTACGTCTTGGCAGGTACGTTTTTGTCGTCTCTCTTTCAGGTATACGGCAGCACGCTCTTACAGGATTTCGGCATTTGGCCGAGTGCGATCCTGATGATTCCGCTCATGCTGCTCATTGCCTTTTTCCTCTCCGTCTGCTCGACTGCCGATGCCATGGTGGCCCGCAACTTCTCGGCCCATATTCCGACGGCCGGTATCATCGCCTTTCTCTTGTTCGGGCCTATGATGGATTTGAAAAACTTCCTCTTGCTGCGTGCGCTCTTTCCCAAGGCGTTTGTGTACCGATTGGCGGCAACGACCTTTTGTATCTGTGCGTTTATAGCGGCAATGTATGCTTTAATGACAGGAGGCGGTTTACGATGAGGCGTTCTTTTTCCGGGCGTGCTTCCATAGCGGAATCAGCGGCCTTCCTTATTTTGGCCGGGCTCGATATTTGTCTGCTGGTGACGCAGCGATATATGGCCTTTGTTACTCCTCTCCTGATGCCCGTATTGGGATTTATGGCGGTCGTCTTTATCCTTTGGGGAATTGTCGGCCTCCGGCAAAGCATATCGTCTTATCGCCGCGTCTATACGAACGCTGCCGGTCTGTTTATCGCCGCCCTGCTTCTTGTAGGCCCGGCCGTGTTCGGCATCGTGCCTGTCGTGTTTCAGGCGGCGGCTCAGCACGACGACGGCGAGGGGGAAGCCAGGCCTTTCGGCATGGACCTTGAGAGTGTGGACGGTGACGGCATCGACACGGCTCATAAACGGATTATTTTAAATACTAAAAATTGGTATAAGACCATATTCAAGCTGACAAAGCACAATGAAGAGTACGTGGGCTACGAAGTGTATATGACGGGTTTCGTATCATATCACGACGACAGTCTGAACGGCAACGACTTCACACCGTCGCGGTACCTTATGCTCTGTTGTGTCAACGATATGTCGCCTTTCGGCATTGCCTGCCGCGTGCAGGGTGATACGCATTACCCTGAATTTACGTGGCTTGCCGTCAAGGGCAAGCTTGAGACCGGTGACTACCACGGCATGGCAAGACCGGTTCTCGTCGTCGAAGACGTGCGGCGCGCCCGCAAGGTGGACGGATATGTATATCCCTATTGACAAAATAGGGATTTTTTTTGCCCTGAAAAAGAAAATTTTATAAAAGTTGCTGTCCGAATGGATTATTTACGGACTGAATGGAGTAGAAATAAGCAACACATTTTGCTATTATATATACAGCTATTGATGACCAATATCAAAATTAGGTGCGCAAAATACCGGGCCTTGATTCCGCAATCGCGTGCAAGGTCGTGGGGCGCAGACAAGGAGTGTTCAAGAAGATGGAAAGAATTTACGCGGCAATACAATTATTGGAAAGTGGCGGCCCCGTTATGATACCGCTCTTTATTTTATCTGTAATCACAATTGCCATTGCTTTTGAACGGGGTATGTACTACCGTCGTCATCGCAAAAACTCGCGGTCCTTTTTTGAGAAGGTGGCGGCATCGGCGAAGAGCGGCGATTGGGCCGGCGTAAAACAGGCGTGCGCCGGATCGAAGACGGCAATTGCGAAAATTGTCGGTGCCGGTCTCGAACGGGACGGGTCGGAAGAAGAAATGAAGTCGGCCTTCATGGAAACGATGACCCTCGAATCGGCAGGTTTCCAACGTTATCTCGACTACCTGAGCGCCATCGTTACGGTTGCGCCTCTCCTCGGCCTGTTGGGGACGGTTACGGGCATGATCTCGTCGTTCAGCGTTCTCGACAGCGGTGCCGGCGCGACAGCTATCTCCGGCGGGGTAGGTGAAGCCCTGGTGGCAACGGCGACGGGCCTTTGCGTGGCGATTATCGCCTTTGCCGTGTATACCTTCTTTACGCACCAGCTCGACACGATTGTAGCTGATACGGAACGGCTCTGCATTACAGTAGTAAATGCGAAAAAAAGCGGTTGGGGGCGTGACTGATGTTTAGCAATTACAAGACGAAAAAGAAACCTCAGTTCATGATTATACCCATGATCGATATCATCTTTTTCCTGCTCGTCTTCTTCATGATGAACAGCTTGCAGACTGTAGCGCAAAAGGCCCTGTCCGTGCAGCTGCCGCAGGCGCAGAACGCATCGAATCAGGTGCAGATGCCTGTTATCATTACTGTCGACGAAGTGGGGCATATTACAATGGATAATCGGCCTGTCACGATTGACGAGGCTTCACAGGTCATGACTGAGCGCATGGCGGCCAATCCGAATGCGGCCGTAATATTACAGGCAGATAAGCGGACGGCACACGGCCAGGTCGTAGCCGTTATGGACATGCTGAAAACGGCCGGCGTAAAACGTCTTGCCGTAGCTGCGGAACAGAAGGGATAGGTATATGAGAGACTATACGCGAGCGAAATCGTTTGCCCTGTCAATCATCGTCAATATTCTTTTGCTGCTCGCCGTAGCTGTGTTTATTGTGCCGAAAATTATACAGTATCAGGAAGAACAACTGTATGTGATCGACTTGGAATCCGATTGGGAACCGGACAACGGCGGCGGTCATGCCGGCGGTGGCGGCGGCGGCAATCTCTTTCCTGACAAATTGAGTGATGAAGATATGGCCAAACGGATAAATCAGGTTGTGCAGGCCCAATCTACGGCAGTGACCCCCGTCAGTGACGCGCCGGAAGACGCGGTCAACGTACCCGAAGCGTCGGCGACGGGAGATAAAAACAGCAGTTCCAGTTCGCAAGGCGGCTCGCAGAGCGGCAGCGGTCCGGGAACGGGCGGCGGCAGCGGCGGGCAACGGCAGCGGTTACGGAGACGGCAGCGGCGACGGTACGGGTACCGGTGAAGCCGCACATGAACCCTTTGATACGGAAGGATTCAGACAGGCCATTGAAGCCAATAAGGTCTATCCGCCTATGGCGACGAGAAGAAGATTGGAAGGATATGCGACTATTGAATCGACCATCGAAACGAGCGGTGCCATCAGCAACGTTTCCGCCGTGGATTCAACCGATTCCCTCTTTGCCCAGGCGGCTGTGGCTGCGGCCTATGCTGTCGGCAGCTATCCGAATCCGACAGGCGAAACCATGCATGTGACGACGACAGTTCGATTTGAATTGATCGAATAGTACGGGATACAGGCTGTAACAAGAAATTGTTGCAGCTTTCTTTTCAGGAGGAGAATATGGGAAACACGCTGTTTATCTACCGTGATGCCGTGACAAAGAAGGTTGCCGTCACGGCCGGGAGCGTCCTTGCCATGAGTGCCTATAAAGCTGCAGGTGAAACTGCGGACGCACAGAAATACGCGCGCCTCATCCTCGTCGTAAGTGCCGGTGCAAGGACGGCGGACTATGCGGTGCCGGTACGGGCCTTTGCCGGAAAAGAAATTATTTGCTTCTTTGTCGGCCTGACGAAAGATGAGGGGACGTCTTTTCAGGCGGCCGTGGCCGGCAGCAGCGGCAAAACCTTTTATATTAGCGCCGAATCCCTTACGGAGGATACGTTGGCCGCTGCAAGTGCGCTCCTGCCGAAAAAGACGGAAACGGCGGATCCGGCGGATGTCGTCATCGCGGCGATACAGCGGTTTTTGCACGGCCATAATACGGGCGTCCTGGCAACGGGCCACGGTGATACGGTTCGGGCCACGCCCATTGAGTACCTTTGGCATGACGGCAGGCTATGGCTCTTTACGGAAGGTGGCCGCAAATTCCTCAACATCTATCGTAACCGAAACGTTTCCTTTTCCGTCTTCGATCCCTTTGCGGGACTTTCGAGTTTGGCAGGTCTGCAAATACACGGGCAGGCAGCAGTGCACGTACCCGGTGAAGATATATATGAAACCATACGTAAAGTAAAGGGAATTTCCGATAAAACCATGGCGACCATGCCCGTTGTCCTTCATCTCGTTGAAATCGTGCCGGAGCACATGACTTTTCTGTGCGGTGCCTTTATTAAAGAGGGCCTGGCCGTGCAGCAGCATATATGCGGCGACTGGACGAGAATCGGGAACGGGGTCAAATAAATTACATATTATTTCGTTTTATGTACTGCTTTTCTTGAGGACGATTGTCTCGGGAAAAGCAGTTCTTTTGAAAAAAAGTAAAATAAATGTCTGTTTGGAGCATTTAAAGACTGATTGGAGTAGAAGAACCAGGTATCTTCCTGATAAAATTAAGAAAATCTATCATTGCATAAACATGAGGGGGAAGAGGACGCACACATGAATAAAAAGGAAAGAAGGACCCGTTACATGAGCCGATACATTGCCTTGACCTGCGCCGTTGTGACATGGCTTGCCATGCCCGTCTGCGCCGATAACGGCGGCAAGGCGACGACGAAAGATGTCATCGTTCAGGCGACGGCTGCCGAAGAAGCGGCGAAGTACGAGTCGCAGCAGACGACGATTATCACAAAGGCCGATATCGAAAAAAAGCAGGCTAAATCCGTAGAGGATATCATTTTCAATGAAACCGGCGTGTCCCGTACCGTCGATGCCATGGGCCGCGTGGGGGTCTCCATTCGCGGCGCCGAACCGCGTCATACGCTCATCCTCGTGGACGGGCAACGTGTCATGGGGGATCTTGCCAAATATTATGGTGCAAGTGATGAAGTTATGCGCCTCGGTGCAGAAAATGTCGATCACATTGAAGTTATTCAAGGTGCTGCCAGCGCCAAATACGGTGCCGATGCTATCGGTGGTGTTATCAATGTTGTCACGAAGAAGGCCGCTAAAAAACCGACACTGCAGTTTAATGCGGAAGGCCGCCGCGTTAACGGCAACGGTGATATTGCGCCGTATCAGAACTTCTTCCTTCGGGCCGACTCGGGCGACCTCGGCAACTTGAGACTGGGATTATACGGCAGTAAGCGGGATATCATGCCCGTCTATGCATCCCGTCAACGTTCGAGCAGCGTTATGAAATCGAATGTAAGCAATTTTGAAAAAAACTCTTTGCGTTTTTACGGGACGGCAGCCGATACGGGTCTTACCGGTACGTATAAGATTAATTCACTAAACAGTATCGACTTTCGCGTAGATAGATATACGGAAGACCTGGAACGGTATTTAAAGCGTAGCGACAGCATGATGGAGCCGCAGCAACACTTTAAGCGCAATATGAGTCGCAATACATACGGTATTACATGGTCCGGTCGGGATAAGGGAAAAACGGACTGGACAGTGGACGCCAATTATACGCGGACTAAAGAAGACGATATAACACTTGACAGTTACTATGGCAAGTCCTCATATGAAGGGAAAAATAAACTTGACTACGTCGACGATGTGGACCATAAGCAAATCAGTATTTCCGCCACGGCGAATACGCAAGTAAACGACAAGCATTTATTGACCTACAGTGTGGGATATTCGCGCGAAGACGGCTCGGGGAGCCGTGTGAAAAGTGCGCCTAATGTCCATTTAAAGACCATAGACCCGTGGGATTATGACAAAAACCTGTTTGTCATTTCTAAAGAAAGCCCCCTTGTGGAAGGCAAGGTGGGCGACGTTGCGTCTGATGTTCATGCTTACGAAATGGTGCGCGGCGCAGACGGAATCCCTCGTTGGAACAATGATTTTGAGTGGTATAACTACGACCGCAATGTAGCAGGGAGCAAGAAACCGGATTTTACGTATACGGAATACAAGCAGTATTTCCCGAACGGAGCATCCGTTGTAGCTTATGACAATTTGCCAAGTGATGTAAAACGCCGTGCCGATGCCTTTGCGGGTAAGATTATTGCTGAAAACCCCGGTAAATTCGATTCGATTTATGCCTACAGTAGAAATATGACGGCTATTGCCAATTATTTCGAAAAGCTGAATATATCCGACGTTACATTTAACGGCAAAGTGTTTAAAGGTGCCTATACGGATAGAAATAATAAGGTTTTTGTCGGCGAAGCGACGATTAAGAAAGAGTTTGTAGTTCTGCAGGATCTGTGGCAGATCAATAAAGATACGACTGTCAGTCCGACTCTGCGTCTCGACCATAGCGACCTTTTCGGCTCGCATGTGACGGCCAACCTGGGTATGACCCATAATGTGGGCGGCAATGTTCATCGCCGTTTCAAAGCGAATATCGGTACGGGCTATGCTGAGCCGGGTATGGGTGAACTGTACTACAACTGGGAAATGTACGGAGGCAGTCCTGTCGGCTCCGATACAGCTCGGTTAGGATGGTACTTTATCGGCAATCCGGACTTAAAGCCTGAAAAATCCTTGAACTTTGATATCAGTATTGAAGGGGAGAATAAAAACACAACGGCTCGCTTGAATCTTTTTCACAATCGCATCAAAGACTATATGAGCATTTATTTTACCGGCGCTCTCATGGATTTCCATCCGGAGCTGAATGAGTCGTCCACGTGGGGCGCAAGTAAATTCTTATATGCTCCCGATATGATTTACAGCTTTAAGAATATCGGCAAGGCTGAAATTACGGGCCTTGAATTGGAAGTAAAGCAAAAGTTTAATAAGCATTGGAGCGGTAAACTCGGTTATACATATTTGCATGCCATAAATAAAACGGATCCGACCATGCCGCGGCAGCTCTTGGATAAGCCTGTTCACAAAGTGGATATCGGTCTTTCTTACGAAAATGAAAAGAGCGGTTGGAGCGGCAGTATTTGGGGAGATTACTATATTCGCATGCTCGACAGCAACACCATCGGCAATAACGGCAATTACATGGAATCCTATATTGCACCGGACAGCGTACATTCGGAAATCCACTACAACTTTGCGCGGCAGGGTGCTCAAACGTACGAACGCAAGACCTTCGGCGTTTGGAATTTCATGATTCAAAAGAAATTTAATAAAGATTCGCTGGCTTATTTTGGCATTGACAATATTTTTGCTCATCGCGATGATGACAGAGCCTTACAGGATCGGGTATACCGTTTCGGTGTTAATATGAAGTTCGGCGCATCCGGTGAAGAAAGCGGAGATAAGGCCGCGACATCCGGCAATAAGGCAAATAAGGCCGATATTTCGGCGGCGGCAGGCGCTGCAGGCAAGGAAACGGCTGCAATCGCTAAAACAAGCGGTTTTATTACGCGTCCCTTTGAAGAAGGACGGGAAAAGGGTATCGACTTCATCGGCGATTATCGTCTGCGTTGGAACGCTCATGACGGTTCCGAACGTCCGACGGCGAAGGTTACCTTTGATTCCCGTGTCGGTAGTGCCGAGAAGAATTTGATTGATAATGATGAACACGGATTTGAACAGCGCATCCGCGTCGGCTTCGATGCGCGTCTGGGGAAAAATACGAACTTGAAGGCTCTCGGCAGCGCATCCGGTATGTCCGGTGTCGACACGTCATACGACATGTCCGAAAACAAGGGCTTAAAACACAAGCGTTTAGAGACGCTTGATTTAACGCACCACACGAATAAATGGGACTTCTCCGTAGGCCGTTTGACAGAGCCGATGGGCGTAACGGGATACTGGTTCGGCAAAGAATTTGACGGTGCGCGTGCCGTGTGGACCGGTAAACGTTCGCAAGTCCGACTGGGCTACGGCAGCTTTAAGCACAGTACGGGTATCAGTGATTCGCCGTATACGCACGTTATTCGGGAAAACTATATGCGCGTGCCCACGCTTGACGAATTTATCGGTCTCGTGTCGCGTGATGCAGGCATCAGCTTTGACGGTGAACGCCGTGTTGAAGGCGCTCCCAATACGATTAACTTCTATCAGCAGCTCGAAGCGGCAAAGGCTGCAGGTGCATCAAGTGAAGAGTTATTGGGCATTATGCGCCGCATGTACGATATTGCCAAGGCTGCATACGGGAATTACTTGAATGAAGCCGTGCTCTCGGAGACGAAATTTGAATTGGCATTATCTGAACGAGTACCGTTTAAGTATACCTATGAAGATGAAAATGGAGATGAACAGGAAGGTACATTCGTTCTTCCTCATGATCCTGCTTTTTACTATGATTCCCATCGTTTTCTTATCCCCTTTGATGATGCATCTCCCCTTCAAGGCAAAGCGTTCTTTGATTCCTGGTGGGCTGCTAATGAGGCCAAGGTTAAAGAATGGTACACCGATGCCGCTTATGGAGCCCTTGGAGAACGAGGGATCGAGGCAGATAGCGTAGATATTGATGTGAATGCTTTGAAAGATAAGATATACCGGGAAAACTTCGTGGATCCGTCGAGTAGAGACAGCTTATTCGAACGTCGGGATATGCCATATGTTATTAATCAATACTTCAGCGCGGTTGCCAAACGTATTCAAGAAACAGATCAGGGCAGCCAGCTGCCGCGTGAGGCCTTTAAGAAAGTCATTGGTGAAGTTATTCCGGCATACACGGCCGTTCTTGTAAAAGATGATATACCTTCATTGAAACGAGCCGCATTCATTCAGGCTAAACACGAGATAACACCGTCCTTCGGTGTTGCCGCATGGTATTTACGTTCCTTCGGTGATGATTATATGACCTTGCGGGCGACAGAAAGAGGAAACGAGATTCATGAGTTCGGTAAGCTGGCCAATATTATCGGTATCGGTATGAACTGGGAAATCGACAATGACGTGAACCTGTCCTTTGATTACGGTCAAAACCGCACCGATTTTGGCCGATTCATGAACGGCAATACGCAGTATAGACATAAATACGGTTCGTCAACGTATGACATTATAGGCCATCAATCAGGCGGTACGCCCCATTTCTGGGCTGTACGCTTTGACATCGGCAAGTCCGACACGGACGTGCCGGGCAGCTGGAACGCTTTTGCGGACTATAAATACTTCCAGCACGGCTCCTTCTTCGGCGGGACCGGGGCTGAAGGAGTGCCCGACCGTTACCTCGACGGTATCCGCAGCTTTACAGTCGGTGCGGGCTACGTACCGGCGAAAAACTTCCTCCTTGAAGCGTTCTACACCTTTGACGCGAAGGGGATCAACAAGCGTGACACCCTGTACGGACCGGAAAACTTCAAGCTCGGCAACTACACACGCATCCAGGCAACATATAAATTCTAATCGCCCTGTGGCGGTATATGGCAAAAGCAGCCTTCTTTTCTTCCGGAAAAGAGGCTGCTTTTTTACTCACGAAATACACATAACATAGAATGTGAAAAATTTTTGTCCGATTGGATTATTTCAGGACTGAATGGAGTAGAAGAAACAGCGCTTACTCGCTATTATAAAGATAATGATAATTGGAATTATCACGCATGTATGCAGTATTTGGGAAAACAGTTATGTAAGGGGGATGCATATGAAACGATCGTTTAGGCATGCTGAAAAGTATACTCTTTTGATGTGTGCCGTATTATCCTGGCTGTCCATGCCCGTTTATGCCGATAACGGCGGCAAGGCGACGACGAGAGACGTCATTGTGCAGGCGACGGCAGCGGAGGAAGAGGCAAAGTATGAGTCGCAGCAGAAGACAATCATTACAAAAGCCGACATTGAAAAGAAACAGGCAAAGTCTGTTGAGGATATTGTCTTCAATGAAACAGGCGTATCTCGGACGGTGGACTCAATGGGGCGCGTCGGTGTATCCATTCGCGGTGCCGAACCGCGCCATACGCTGATTCTTGTTGACGGCCAGCCCGTTATGGGGGATCTGGCGAAGTATTCCGGCGCCGGCGATGAGCTGCAGCGCCTCGGTACGGAAAATGTGGATCACATCGAGATCGTGCAGGGTGCGGCCAGTGCCAAGTACGGATCGGACGCCATCGGTGGGGTCATCAACGTCATTACGAATAAACCGCGGAAAACGGCCGGTATCCAATTTAATATTGAAGGCCGGCGGGAAAAAGGGAACGGTGACATCGCTCCTTTCTCCAATTACTTCCTTCGTGCCGATTCGGGGCAAATGGGAAAATTCCGCTTCGATATTTACGGCAGCAAGCAGGATATCATGCCGATCTATGCCAGTGAGCACCGTAAGGTCAGTGTCTTATCTTCCGATGAAGATCACGGCTTTTTGAAAAATTCGCTGCGTTTTTACGGCACGAACTCGAATATGGGAATATTCGGTATATATGATATCAATAAAAATAATTCTCTTTCCTTTCGAGCAGACAGGTATACGGAGGATTTAGAGCGATATGTAAAGCGCAGTACTTCGTATATGGAACCGCAGGTTCATTATAAGCGTGATTTGGACCGCAATACTATGAACCTTACGTATAACGGGAAAAACAACAAGAGTACGTGGAAGACCGAACTGAACTATGCGCGCGTTAAAGAAGACGACGTGACCTTGACGAGCGATTACGGCAACAGCACGTATGAAGGGAAAAATACGCTTAATTATGTGGATAATGTGGATCACCGGCAGTGGAGCTTCGACGTTTCCGCCGATACGCAGGTAAACGAGAAACACCTGGTGTCGTACGGCTTCGGCTATGCACTGGAAAAAGGCGAAGGGAGCCGCTTGAAGAATGCCCCTCATACATACGTGCGCAATATTGACCCGTGGGACTACGATAAAAGCCTTGCCGTCAAGAACGGAGTCCCTTCTTCAACCGTTTACCGCCATTCTTTTGCAAAAAATAATGCCGGCGTCGAACAGTGGGATAAGGAAAAGGAATGGTATAACGGCAATAAAAACGATCCGTCTACGCTGCCGCAGTTTACGTATGAAGAATACCTGCAATATCTGGATCCCGAAGCGGGAATTGATGCTGCCGCCGTCATGGGACTTGTAGACGGACCCGTGACGGAAAAGACGCTGAAAAAACGGAATCCCGAAGCATATGAAAGGTATAAACAGTTTGCCAAAACACTGCTGGAAAACAACCGGGAGTTTATTGAGGATTACCATAATAATAAAGAAGGCCGGAAAGATGAGAACGGTCACTATTATCCGGCTCTGTATGACGCGTATTTACCTAGCTTTTATTACGGCGCCGTACCGGGGTTTGATTCGACGAAGCTGAAGCTGAACGGCGCTTATTTCAAAGAAGAATACAATAAGCGCATCAATCAGCAGACCGTCGGAGAGGCAACCATCAAGAAGCAGCATTTTTTCATACAAGATATGTGGCAGGTCAACAAGGACACGATCCTGTCGCCGATCCTGCGTCTTGATCACAGCGATCTCTTCGGTTCCAACCTGACCTTCAATATGGGGATGACTCATAATTTAAGCGGTAATACGCACCGCCGTTTGAAAGCTAACATCGGTACGAGCTATACCGAACCGGGTATGGGTGAACTTTATTATAATTGGGAAATGTACGGCCCGAATATTACGAACGCCACCATTGGCGGCGGCGAAGCCCGCCTCGGCTGGTATTGGGTCGGCAATCCGAACCTGCAGCCCGAAAAATCACTGAACTTCGATATATCCGTGGAAGGAGAGAATAAGAATACCTATTCCAAGCTGACCTTGTTCCATAATAAGATCAGAAATTACATGTCCGTTTATAATACGGGTTATCTGATGGATTTTTATCCTCAGTATGATGAGTCGACGACGTACGGTGCGGCGAAATTTGCCCATGCACCCGATCTGATCTACAGCTTCCGCAATATCGGCCGTGCCGAGATCACCGGTGTCGAATGGGAGCTGAAGCAGACCTTGTCGCAACACTGGAAGGCCCGCTTCGGCTACACCTATCTTCACGCCGTGAACAAGAGCGACGCCGATATGCCGCGCCAGCTCTTGGATAAGCCGCAGCATAAGATAGATATCGGTATCGATTACATCAATGAGAAGAGCGGCTGGAGCGGCAGCCTTTGGGGCGATTACTACATTCGTATGCTTGACAGCAACTCGCTGAGCGGGGGGGGGAATTATATGGTTTCGTATATCGATCCGAACAATTCCGACCGTTCCGTCATCCGCTATAATTTTAACAACAGGCGTACTGCCGATATGTATGAGCGCAAGACCTTCGGCATTTGGAATCTGATGATTCAAAAGAAGATCAATAAGGATTCACTTGTCTACTTCGGCATCAATAATCTCTTCGGCCACCGCGATGATGACCGCGCCTTTTCCGGCCGGGTCTATCGTATCGGCGCCAACCTGAAGATCGGCAGCGATGCGAATACGAAAAAAGGGGCGGCCGTGGCGACAGACCGCGTAATGAGTCCCGTATTGCTGCTGGACTTTCTCAACCGTCCCTTTGATACTGAAAAGGCGGAAGGCGTTGAGGTTACCGGTGATTATCGGGGTCGTTGGGACAGTCATCTCGGCTCGGAACGCCCGGCTGCACGCGTTACGGCAACAAGCTATGTCGATGCCGGTGCGGCGAAGAACCTGGCAGATAAAAAAGAACACGGCTTTGAAGGTCGGCTGCGCCTTGGCGTCGATGCGCGCATCGGTGCACATACAAATGTTACCCTTCTCGGCAGTGCGTCCGGTCAAGCCGGCGTAGATTCCATGCATGAAACGGAGGGCTCTAAAGGGCTGAATCACCGGCGCCTGGAAAAGGCCGATATTACGTATAATACGGGCAAGTGGGACTTCAGTGTCGGCAGATTGAGCGAATCCATGGGCGTGACTGGATACTGGTTCGGCAAGGAATTTGACGGTGCCCGTGCCGTGTGGACGGGAAAACGTTCACAGGTTCGCGTCGGCTTCGGCGATTTCAGCCATAGCACGGGTATTACGGATTCGGCCTATACCCATCCGATTTACACGGACTTTATGCGTGTGCCGACTGTTGATGAATTTCTGGGGATCACGATGGATACGGACGGATCGAAGAAAGAGCTGACCGTAGCCGATGCGGCGCCGACAATCAACTTCTACCAGCAGCTCAAGGAATTGCGTGCTCGCGAACAGGCCTTGGCGGACCGCGTGAAGGATGCGGAGAAAAAAGCGGAAGATTTGACAAGTGATATTTGGACGAAGGAAAATCTTGAAGGTGCTCCCGAGTCGGTGCTGCAGCCCATGCGGGAGGAATTGGCGCGTATTCAGGCGTCTATTCCCGTTCTTCGGTCCGAATATACTACGCAGCTGGAACCGCTGCGGAAAGCGCAGTTCGACGTCGTCCACCGTATGCAGGACATCGTCGTCAAGGCCTACGGCAGCGACACGGCTAAGCAGACCGTGACCTTGCGAATGCCCGAAATTCCCGTTACCTATACCTATCATGAACGCTATTACGATGAAGATGACGAGCAATGGTATGATGAAGAACGGACGTTTACACAGAATCTGGCTCCCGGCGTAACGGGGCTGAATCAGAAAGATCCCCTCTTTGAACTGTCCCTTGCGGATATGTCCGTATTAGCGAACAACGGCAAGGATTATCTCGAAAGGTGGTATGACAATAATACGGCAGCTATTAAGGCGGCATATGAGCAGCGTGCCAGAGATGTGGCAAAGTTTGCATTTAACGGCAGTCCCTATACGATGCATATTGATGATACGGCACTGAATGACTTGAAAAATAAAATTTATCAGGGAAATTCCGTCGACTTGCCTGATTCAGGGACAAGCGGCAAGATTAATGTCAAGACAAGTGAGTACTATCCCACCTTATTGGCCGATTATTTCAATGCCTTGGCGCGTGTGCTGGAATCGACCGACGGTTACAGCAAACTGCCGCGTGAAGCCTTGGGCAAATACACGGGCAATGTTATCCCGTCCCGGGGCGTCGTCCTGCAGCGTGACTATATCCCGCCTATCGACAGGGCGGCTTTCCTGCAGGTGCGCCGGCTTATCGGCAACAGGCTCGGCCTTACGGCATGGTACCTGCGCTCCGTTGGCGGCGATACGTATACGTTCCGTACGGCTGTCGGCACACATACGGAAGGTCGGGATTTCAGCAGTCTTGCCAATGTCTTTGGCATCGGGGCGAAATATCAATTAGGACGGAACGCTTCCGTTTCCTTCGACTACGGTCAAAACCGCACCGATTTCGGCCGGTATATGAACGGGCACACGCGGTATGATCATACGGCAGGTTTATCGGATTTCGTTATTCAAGGCAGAGACATGGGCGGCACGCCGCACTTCTGGGCTGTACGCTTTGACATCGGCAAGTCCGACACGGACGTGCCGGGCAGCTGGAATGCTTTTGCGGACTATAAATACTTCCAGCACGGTTCCTTCTTCGGCGGGACCGGGGCTGAAGGAGTGCCCGACCGTTACCTCGACGGTATCCGCAGCTTTACGGTCGGTGCGGGTTACGTGCCGGCGAAAAACTTCATCCTTGAAGCGTTCTACACCTTTGACGCGAAGGGGATCAACAAGCGTGACACCCTGTACGGACCGGAAAACTTCAAGCTCGGCAACTACACACGCATCCAGGCAACATATAAATTCTAATCGCCCTGTGGCGATATATGGCAAAAGCAGCCTTCTTTCCTTTCGGAAAAGAGGCTGCTTTTTGGGATTCAAGCCCAATTTATAATTTAACGTTACTGTAAATAACATGGTTTGTCAAGGCTGGAAAAATAACAAAAAAATATGTTAGTGTAAGATAATTGTGGGAAAACTTTATCGGGGTAAAGTATAGGCATACAAAAAGAGAAGGAATCCTTCGGTATAATTAAGTATCAACATCCCAACGCAAAGGAGACCTTCTCATGAACAACATTATACAACAAATTGCAGATAACAGCACAACTTTCTTCAATAAAACGATGGAAGATATTTTATGGGTAAAACCGCGTTGTCCGGTATTACGGAGAGTGTGGAAGCCTATTCACGGCGGCTTGGCATGGAGCTGTTTCGCGCGGTACTGCAGGAAGTAGATGAGGCAATTTACGAAAGTGTAAAACAAACACAAGCGTATCACGTAAAAGATAAGGAGCGTCCACGCACGTTAGTTACCCCGTTTGGAGAATTAACCTTTTCGCGCCGCTACTACTAACACAAGCAAAGCTGAAGTACCCGTAGCGGTGGTAAGCGAGCCTGTATTACAGAAACAGTGCGTACGGCGCAAGTTGGCTTACTGTACGTATGAAGCCGCGCAAAAATTCCGGATGCCCGGAAGCGAAGTGGCAACATATGGCAGTTGGATGCGCAACATACAAAATGGAGGCTATCATTATCTAAATTAGTTTTAGTTCCAAAGGAGTCCCTGTCAATCCATTTCCCACAACAACTTGACACTGTCAAAAATATCGAAACTATTGACGTGCTGCGCCGCAAAATGTTACGTTATACACAAATGAGCAACTTGCAGTTGCAACAACATTAAAATTTATTTGTGAGGAGTGTGTCAGTATGCGATTGTCTCGACGGATTCATATTTTATTAGGTGCGGCCGTTCTTTCTTTGTGCACTGCCGTTCCGGGATTTGCTTCGTTTGTGCCCGTTCATTCGGTAGTATTCGGCCCGGAAAGAAACAATTACGATGATTCTTTTAAAGATCACGGCAACAAATTTCATATTTCCTATACTCGTGAGAACGGTGTACCTCAAATTATTGTAAAATCACACGGCAAGGTGATTTACACGAAGGAAGTTCCTTCACTGGGACGTTTTTACACGATGGAAATTCATCAGATCGTAAATGAAGATGACGGCCGGAACTTCTACATCGTTCAGTCCAAGGATTCCGAATTTTCCTATCTCATGGGCTATGATGAACGAAAGAAGGAATGGCAGACCTATACGGAAGCGCAGAACTACTATTCACCTGTTCCCGGTGAAGCCGTGCATGAAGGCATTACCATTCACTACGGCGACCTGGGCGTATATCACTTCAACAACCTGAACGACAGCTATCACTGGTACAAGTTGTTCTGGGATAAGAATGCCGATTGGTTCGGTTACAGAGAAGGTGAAGAAACGCGGCGGACGACATATTTCAACAGCGCCTTGGTTTACAATCCGCAGTACCGTCCCGTTTATGCCAATGCGGACTACGAAACGTACCTTGATATGGACTCCATCGACACGGATAAGGACAAGAACGGCGTGTGGACCTTTACGGCCAGAAAATACGAAACCATTATGGAATCGGATATCCTGACGGGTGAAGGCAAAAAGGCGAAGTACCGCGTCGATACGAACGACAGCCGGGCGTATATTTACAATAAGGCTACGAAGAGCTGGGATGAGCTGCCCGTTCATACGACGCCGTCAAGCTCCGAAATGGCGGACAGCGTTGCCGTCAACTGGGCGTGCAAGCATCATTTCGGTTATTTCCTCGGTGACCTCGGCGGTGCCATGGACCGCTATGTGGCCGATTATAAAGGCTAAGGCTGCAGCAGTTCATTATAATGCGAACAGAAAAAGGGCGCTCTTTTGCGGGAGCGCCCTTTTAGCTGTGTACGTTTACAGGAAGAAGACAAGCGTGTTCAAGATGAACACCGGGACGAGGATGGCGCAGGACCAACCCATATAACCGAAAAAGCTGGGCATTTTAATGCCGTTCTCTTCGGCAATTGCCTTGACCATGAAGTTAGGTGCATTGCCGATGTATGTATTGGCACCCATGAAGACGGCACCGGCCGAAACGGCGAGGAGCATGTGCTGCGTAATCGTGCCGACTGCCGTGGGGATGCCGACGGTCGCACCGAGAGCGCCGGCTGTCTGCATGAAGACGAGATACGTCGGCGTGTTGTCGAGGAAGGACGAAAGGAATCCCGTCGTCCAGAAGAGCTGCCACGGTTCGGTCAGACCGAGCTGGCTGCCGTGGATTTTAAGGAAGATGAGGGCCGGAATCATGGTGATGAAAATGCCCATGAAGAGAACCGCCACTTCGATAATCGGCGCGTGAGAGAATTCGTTCAGTTCGCGCGTCGAGTCTTTTGTCGTTTTTAAAGACAGGTATGCCGCAATGAGGATGATAACGACTTCGGCCAATGTCGCATAGGGGAAGACGAGCTCGTCGAAGACGGGAATACCCGCGTTATCGGCGAAGAAGGCAAACTCTTTCGGTAAAACACCGTTGGCAATGACGCCGACGATAATAAGGGCAATGAAGAGAATGTTGTGCAGCCCTTCAATACGAATGGGCTCTTTTTCCGCTTCCGCCAATTCGTCCATGGGCGAGCGGCCTTCAGCCAATTCCTGCCTGCACCGGTAACTGTCGAGGAAATAGAAGAGGACGAAGAGAAGGATCATATTGAAGATGAGGATGGGCATCAGGTGGAAGGTCCATGTAAAGGGTACGCCGCGCTGGAAACCCATGAAGAGGGGCGGGTCGCCCAGGGGTGTAAGACAGCCGCCGATGTTGGCAACGAGGAAGATGAAGAAGATGATGACATGCGTTTTTTTCCGCCGCCACTTATTGGCGCGAATAAGCGGGCGAATCATGACCATGGCCGCGCCGGTCGTGCCGATCCAGCTGGCCAGGAGCGTGCCGATGAGGAGTATGACCGTATTGACCTTAGGTGTACCCGGCAGCGTTCCTTTGACGGCAATACCGCCGGCGGCGACGAAGAGCCCGAAGAGGAGGACGATGAACGGCACGTAGTCGAGGAGAACCGATTCGAGGAGGCGGAACCATGCTTCACCGACGCCGTAGGCATAGGCAAAGGGAAGAATGAAGACCAGTGACCAAACACCGGCAGCAACGTGCATATTCTTTTCCCACCAGTGGGGATGTGTCAGCGGCATAACGGCAATGGAAAGAAGCATGCCCACGAAGGGGAGAATGCTCCAAACCGGCAAGGACGCTTCCACCTGACCGTGCATATCATTGGCCAGGACGGGTGCAGCCCAACAGACTGCCAACGTGAGAACTGAAAAAAGCGTTTTACCTGAGGTACTCATAAAAACCACCCTCCAATAAATTTATAATATTCAACCTTGAAACTTTAAAAATATTGTATCATAATACGATACGGAAATGCACTGTTTTTACTTAAACGGTTAATCCGGTTAAAATAATATGGAAATCATTCAGCCAGGCAGGAATTTACGTTCTTGCGGCGAACTTATCTTATTATATAAAATTCCTAGGAGGGGTGCATGATGAAAGATTACAAAACCATTGTCGTTCCCGTCGACGGTTCGGAAAACTCGAAACGCGCTATAGAACATGCCGTTACGCTTGCGTCCACAGTAGGGGCGGCGCTTTTGTTGGTATATGTGGCGAATATCGTATCCGTTATTTCCAATTTCGATCAGATCCCCAATGCCAGCGGCTACGTGACCGAACAAGTGGCACTGGACATGGAAGAAGAAGGAAAGAAGATTTTGGCCGAATTGGCCAAGGATATTCCCGACACGATTACGGTTAAAGAAGCTTTTGAAGTGGGTTCACCCGGGCCGGCCGTCTTGTCCGTTGCCAAGAAAAACAATGCCGATCTCATCGTCATGGGCAGCCGCGGCCTCGGACCGCTTAAGGGGCTTTTTATGGGCTCTGTCAGCAGCTTCGTCGTAACCCACGCCGCCTGCCCCGTTATGATTGTCAAATAAACCGTTCATGTAAAAAGCTGTAATCAAGCCTTTTTGATTACAGCTTTTTGCGTTTTTGACACTTATGCTTCCGGCGAAGATTGACCGATAATTTTCCGGCCGTCTATATAAATTGTTGCGGGAACAGTCGTTTTTTGTTCAATAAGATCCGTAATCAGCCGCATACAGGCTTCACCGATTTGTCCCATCGGGATGTCAACGCGGGACAGAGAAGGAATGGAAAAATCATTTATTTCGGGCATCGTAATCCCGATAGTAAATACTTCCAAGTCTTGCGGAATAGCAATGCCCAGTTTGTGGCAGGCGAAGAGTACGCCGTGAGCGAGAACGTCGGACTCGCAGAAGAGCGCCTGCGGCATACGCCCCGTGCGGTACAGTTCTTCGCAGACCGTGACGGCACTTGCCGACGACGTGTCGCAGAGAATGATGTTGTCGTCGCTGATGGGATGTCCCGCTTCGGCAAAGACGTCGAGGAAGCCGTTCATCCACATGCGCATAATCGGAAAGGACGTGTCGTGTGTCAGAACACCCGTGTGGAAGAGGTTTTTTTCCAGAAAGTGTTGTCCTACATTGCGGCCGATTTGATAGTTGTCCATAGTCACGCAGCCGTATTTGTCGGAAATTCGGTTGAAGAGGACGACCGGGCAGGTGAAGGTCGTACGGTTCAAGTAGTCCATGTCCTTGTCGGACATGTTGGCGATGATAATACCGTTAAAAAATTTATTCTGCTCCGTTTCCAGCTGCTTGTGCAGTTCGTCGACCTTATAGGGGACGACGGTCAGGTGGACGGGGTTGTTTTGCCGCATAATTTCACGCTGCAGTCCCAGGGTAATGCGCGCTAAGTAGTTAATACGAAAGTCCGTAGCCCAGTAAAAGGCGACAGAATACGAATCGGACTGGGCAACACGCAGCTTTTTGGCCGATTGATTGGGCACGTAATTCAGGTTGTGCGCAATTTCCAAAATACGCTGCTGCGTGTCGTGTGAAATTTTTCGTTCTTTTCCTTTGCCGTTCAGTACGATGGAAACCGTCGCAATCGACACATCCGCCGCTTTGGCAATATCCTTTATGGTAGGCATATATATTCACCCTCTTTTCATATATTTTGCCATAAGTATTCTTTATTTTCAATTATCCTTGCCTATTCGGTATGATATAATAGGCAAGCAGGCGCTGAGTGTCATAAAGGGCGGCGCCGTATTTAAGACGGAGCAGGCGGAAGGTGCGAACAAACATGGCTTATAGAGAAGAAGTGGACGAAAAATTACGAAATCTGGCCAAGCCGCCGGGAAGCTTGGGCCTGTTGGAAAAACAGGCCAAGCAGATTTTTCTTGCCTGGGGAGAAATGTATAGGGAACTGAAACCGAAACATATCATTTTTGCCGCCGATAATGGCATCGTCCGCTCCGGCGCGGCAGCACAATTATCGGAAATTACATACTTGCAGACGAAAAATATGGTCGACGGATTGGCGGCCGTGTCCTGTTTCTGTGACTATAACGGTATTCCTTATGAAGTCGTCGACGTGGGTATCGACAGCGAAGACGCGGTGGGGCTGGATTACAAAATCCGCCGCCGTACGCGGGACTTTGCCGTCGAGCCGGCCATGACGGCAGACGAGGTGCGGCGTGCCATGGACATCGGCGGAGAAAGAGTGAGCCTTGCGGTAAAAGAAGGTTTCAATCTTCTCTCTTTCGGTGAAATGGGCATAGGCAATACGACGACGTCCGCCGCCGTTCTGACGGCTCTTGCACCGGCACATGCGGCACTTATCGCCGGGTACGGGTCGAGCCGAGGCAATTATAAACTCTTGCGCCGCAAAGAAGCCTTAATCACGAAGGCGCTGAAGAAATACGGCGGTGCCATGAAGACGCCCGTCGATGTCCTGCAGCATGTAGGCGGATTTGATTTGGCAGCCATTTGCGGCGCCATGCTGGCCTGCGCGGACCGGCACATCCCCTTTTATGCGGACGGATTTATAACGGCCGCCGCTCTCGTCTGCGCCGTGCGTATAAACGACGGCGTGCGGCAGTACGCGCTTCTTTCTCATATGTCCTGTGAAGCCGGCATGGCCGTCGCCTTGCGTCTTATCGGCATGGATGAATCGCAAATCCCCATTCACGGCGAATTTTCCCTGGGTGAAGGCACGGGCGCAGTCCTCGCCGTTTCTCTCATGCAGTCCATGATGTACGCAATTTGGCATATGGGCACCTTGGACGGCGTTAACGAAGAAGCGGAACGGAAAAACAGGAGGAAAATACCGAAAAAAATCAAACGTAAACGTATGAACGAGCGATTTGCCGAATGGGATGCGTTTTGAAGGGAACATCCTGTTGAATGGCTGCATATAAGCTGCATTTACTTATATAATTGTCGCCAAAGCGTGGTTCTGCTTATTGATAGCGAAACGGCGATTTCATTGTATGTATATCCTAAAAGTTTTCTTATTTTTTCAACACCCGCTTGAAAATCTTTTTTGTCCGAGATTTTTTCTTTTGTCAGCTCCGGGTGTTGTTTTTTTATGTCATCCAGGATATTCGCTTCTCCAATCGCACTTACTAATACGGCATATCGATGTTCGGCAGATTTTGACCGGGAAGAATTTAATAAAAAAACATAGCGAGTACTTATAGAACGCAGCTCAAGAATATTACCGGGCCAGGAATATGTTCTCAGCAAATTACTCATTTCATCTGTTACGGCGGCCAGTTTTTTGGATGAAGAAAGATTTGAAATATATTTGGCGAACAGCAGGGGAATATCTTCAAGGCGCTCATGGAGAGTCGGAACCGAGATTTTTAAAATAGACAGCGCCTGTTTCAAATCGGGTCGGAGTTTATTGAATTCCGTCTCGGTTATAATGGTATAAAATATTATATTAAAAGTGACGGGAGAATCCATGCCGGGTAAAAAGAATTGTCGTGTATTCAGCGCCCTTAGGATAATTTCTTGGGAACGGGCTGTAGCCAGTCCTATATTTTTCAATATAATACTGCCGCCGTTGCCGGCTAATAACAAACCGGTCGTTGAATTATTTTTTGTAGTATGGCCATATAGGATTTGAATGACATTGTCATCGTTTATAGTAGCGAAATCAATCGTAATGCAAGGCATGGAAGATCTGGCCGACGCGTTATGCAGACAGTTGGCAATTTCTTCTCTGCCGGAGCCGACAGGGCCCGAAATTACAGTCTGTGTATTTATTGGAGAGAAGTTTTTGCAAGTATCCAGCAGTTTTTTCATGGCCAATGAGTGCGCTGTAATATTGTTTAAATTATGAACCGGTGAAATGCTAAAAAGCTCCTTCTTATTTTTATTTTTTAAATTATGCGGATTGGGATGAAATGTCATAATAACTCCGGCAACGGTATTATTTACCATTATTTTATCGAATACGCACCTCATCATGACTGAATTGATCAAATGGTAACGGTCACTTGACTGCAGACTGTTGCGGATAAATTTTTTTAAGGGAAGATTGGGTAATATATCCTGTACCGATAAAGATATAGCCTGGTGATGCGGGATATTAATATGTCCCTCCATTGTATGATTGATAAATTCTATATTTCCGTGTATGTCAGTAATAATAATACCCAGCTGTGATGTATTTAAAACAGAATGAAAGATCGCTTGATTACGCTTGGTTTCGTAAACCTGCTTTACAAGCTCTCCTGCTTGATGTATGGCTTCGCGAATTGTTTCTTCTCCGGCATATACCAAAATTCCTCTTTTGCCTAACAGTCGCGCCCACTTTATTGCCGCCGTGGCACCGATAATAGTATCACAATCGGATTGTTTTATTAAAGCAGGTAAGTCGGGAATATTGTCGAAGATGATGGGAATTAATTGTATATCCATTATATGGCTGTATAATGATAAATTAGGCGGCGGCGTGAAACGGTAGTAAGCAATTCCGAGTTTGTGACAGCCGATGTTTTTGGCCTGTTTTATTGCCGTAATATAATCAATATCATGAATTCGGAATGATACCAGCGGCAGGTCATAATTTCTGGTGAATTTGGCGGCACTGCCGCCTCCGGTTATAAATACTTCACAACCCATTTGTTTAGCCGCCGCAACACAGGCGTCTTGTGAATCCAAGTCGGATTCCATTACAATGTATTCAATTTCTGAAGGGGGCAATGTTAAAACTATTTTTCGAGCGAGCTGTATCATATAGGAATATCCCAATATACAGACTTTATATTTCCCGGATATATCTCCTGTATGCATAGAAAAACACCTCCTTTACCTTTTTATCATGCGAATATTTTAACATTCCTATAATGTGAAGGAAATATTATCGATTTTAGAGCTGAAAACGAGTAAATATGTTTCAAAGAATAAGAGCGGCAACTTTATGAAACAAAGTTGCCGCTCTTATTCTTTCAGTATAAACGAGTGGAGTGAAGACATGGCGGTTGATAACATAAATTACAAAGCCGGAGGTTATTACATATGGAGGTGCATTTGAAATGAATAAAGCGTTGGAAGATATTGTTGTCTTGGACTTGACCCGGGTTTTGGCCGGACCTTACTGTACGATGATGCTGGCTGATTACGGGGCCGAGGTGATTAAAATCGAGGTTCCTGAAAAAGGAGATGATACGAGAGCGTTCGGGCCGTTAAAAAATGGCGCCAGCATGTATTATGCCAATGTCAACAGAGGAAAGAAAGGCGTCACATTAAATTTAAAAAATCCTAAAGGCAGGCGGCTGTTTCTTGAGATGGTCAAGAAAGCCGATGTTGTCGTCGAAAATTATCGGCCGGGAGTTATGGAGAAGTTGGAACTGGGGTATGAAACATTGCAGAAAATAAATAGTCAGATTATTTATGCTGCCGTATCCGGTTTCGGCTGTTACGGGCCTAAGTCCCGGCGTCCCGGATATGACATTATTGCGCAGGCTACCGGCGGGCTGATGAGTATTACCGGTGAACCCGGCGGACACGGTATCAGAGTGGGGAATGCCATGGGCGATGTTCTCGGAGGGATGAATTTGACTATCGGAATTTTGATGGCACTTCATGCGCGAAATTTGACAGGGAAAGGGCAGCGGGTGGATGTCTCTTTGGTTGATTCGGTAGTGGCCAGCTTGGAAACGGGGACACAACGCTTTTTTGCTTCGGGAAAACAGCCTGAATTAATGGGAAATCGGTATGCGGCGGCTTACCCGTATGATTCATTCAAAGCTGAGGACGGAAGTTTTGTTATCGGCTGTGGGAATGACAAGTTATTTACCCTGTTTTGCACAAAGGTATTGATGCAGCCGCAATTATTGGAAGATCCTCGTTTTGCGACAAATCTGAAACGCTGTGAATATCATGATGAATTGAAGCCGATTATTGAGGAATGGAGCTGTAAGCATACTGTTGATGAGGCCGTTGACCTGCTTAATGCCGCAGGCGTTCCTGCCGCTCCGATCAATGGGTTAAAGCGGGTAACGGAAGATGAACATATTGTTAAAGCTCGTGAAATGTTTGTTGCGCTTCCGCATCCGATTATTGGCGACATGAAGGTTAATGGCAATCCGGTCAAATTATTGGCTACAAAAGCTGATATAAGCCGGCCGGCACCATCGCTGGGACAGGATAATGTGGCCGTTTATGGCAAATTATTGGGATTGGACGAGCAAACGCTGGAAGAATTGAAGAAGGAAAAAATTATCTAAGAACGGAGAAATTACAATGCAAACGGTTAAATTTATTGAAGTAGGACCGAGAGACGGATTTCAGAATGTAAAAAAATATATACCGACCGAAGTGAAGCTGAAGGTGATTGATTTGTTGATTGATGCGGGAGTGAAGTCGATGGAAATCGGTTCTTTCGTGCATCCGAAGGCAATTCCGCAAATGAAAGACGCAAAAGAGGTCGTAACTAAAACTTTAGAGACGCACCAAGATAAGGGAATTGAATTTTTTGCGTTGGTTCCCAACCTTTTTGGCGCAAAAGCGGCGGCAGAATGCGGGCTCAAAAAAATTGATACTGTTATTTCCGTCAGTGAATCACATAATAAAGCAAATATCAACAGGACAGTTGAAGAGTCATTGCAAGGTCTGGAACGGATTCGAGAGACATTACCGGATATGGAAATTATCCTGTCCATGGCGACAACATTTACTTGCCCGTTTGAGGGAATTACGCCGATAGAAAATGTGTTGAATATAATCCGGCAAGGGGTGAAGATTGGAATACATCAATTTTGCTTAGCCGATACGATCGGGCAAGCGGATCCGGCAATGGTCAGGAAAACCGTTCAGGCAGTAAAAGAAAATTTTCCGGATGAATATTTTGAGTTGCATATTCATGATACCCGAGGAATGGGTATTGCTTCTACGTTAGCCGGTATTGAAGCAGGTATTGCCAATGTTCAGGCGGCGGTGGGAGGCTTAGGCGGTTGTCCGTTTGCTCCCGGTGCCTCAGGAAATGTTGCTTCTGAAGATTTAATTTACATGTTGGATGCGATGGAAATAAAAACAGGAGTTGATTTTAATAAAATTCTTGCAGCCGCAAAATATGAAAGGCAAGTTATTGAGGGTAATTATAGCGGGCATCAAGTGCTGATCGGAGAACACTGTAATACATAGATTGCTATGGGTTGCTTCTGAGAGAGGAGTTTATTGATTATGGAAATGGATCTTTTAGCTCTGTCATTGTTTATTGCCACTATTTTTCTGGCTTTTTTCCGTAAAGTTAATGTGGGTATCGTAGCGTTGGCAGTAGGTACGGCATGTGTAAGAATTTTCGGTATGACTGATAAACAGCTTGTAAGTGCCATCAGCAGTTCTATGTTCTGTACGCTTGTCGGAATCACATTTTTATTTGCCGTAATCAAATCCACGGGGGCATTGGATTTATTGGCAAAGAAAATTGTAACGGCGACCGGTAAAAAAGTCTGGCTATTGCCGATAGCAATTTATGCAGCCGGATTTATTGTTGCCGGTGTCGGGCCGGGGGCTATTCCTGCGTTGGCTATTATTCCGGCTTTGGCCGTTACGACAGCACTGCAGGTGGGATATAATCCTTTGATGTTGGCGTTAATCGGTGAATTCGGCCTTATTGCAGGAAGGATGACGAGTGTAACTCCCGAGGCGGCGATTATATCTGCTGCTGCCGCAAGTGCCGGGATGTATAATGTAATGCCGGTTATTTTGGTATGTCAAACACTTGCGACATTGGTTTTCTCGGTTGTTGTATATATAGTTTTTAAAGGATATCAATTAAAAGAGCCGATCCGGACATATGAAGCGGTGGAGATTCCGCCCTTTACAAGGACGCAATTAACTTCTTTGAGCGGGGTACTCCTTATGCTGATATTAATGATAGTTTTCCATGTCAATATTGGCTTGGCGGCCTTTATTTCCGGCACGCTGCTTGTTTTGGGCGGAGTTGCGCAAGACGGAGAATGTTTGAAGGCTTTGCCGTGGGGAACTATTATTATGGTTTTAGGGGTAGGTGCCTTATTATCCGTGGTTGATAAAGTAGGAGGGATTAAGTTAATGAGTGCGGCCATTTCCTCCATTATGAACAGCACGACGGCAGTGCCGTTGATCGGGATATCGGCAGGGTTATTAAGCTTGGTAAGCTCCGCCTTGGGGGTCGTGTATCCGACGATGATGCCTATGTGTTATGATATTGCCGTGCAAGTCGGCGGAGTTGAACCGGTTGCGTTAATGGCAGCTGTAGGAGTCGGCGGCTCTTTGGCGGGAATATCCCCGATGTCTACCGGAGGAGCTTTGATTTTAGCTGCAATGGGGACTAACATCAAAGACTTTACAGCAACTAAGCAAACAAAACTTTTTGCCGAATTGTTGATGATGGCCTGCATTGGGTTGGTTGTTATTGCCGTAGTCTCGGGGCTTACATTCAATTTGATTGCTGAAATTATGTACGGATAACGGAATAAAAAAACTGCGACTAATGAGTGTGATGCTCACTTAGTTGCAGTTTTTTTGTGGAATTCTGACGGTGAATTGTAAAATATATTGCGACAAATAAAAAGACTCATATTGGAGATCTCGTGTAAAATGTAAATAACCACAAATACATGACACGGAGGTCTCTAATATGAGCTATATACATCTTACCATAGAAAAACGAAGTCAAATAGAAGTTTTACGAAGAGAAGGATACTCTGTTCGTAGGATTGCTAGCTTAAACGGGGTTCACCATTCTACTGTAGCAAGAGAATTAAATCGCGTTGAAGGTGAATATTCTGCGATTAAAGCACAGCAATTAGCAATTAGTAAGTCTGCTAATAAAGGCAGACCAACAAAGTTAACACCTCAATTAGCGGCTTTAATTGAATCCAGGTTACAACAAACTTGGTCTCCAGAAGAAATAGTTGGTGCTGAATTAGTTGGAGTTCTAAGCTTTAAAACAATTTATTCTTGGATCCATCGTGGTTTTCTTGCTGTAACAGAAAAAGTACTTCGCCGGAAAGGCAAAAAGCCTGGTACACAAGAAAAGCGTGGACGGTTCAATGTGAAAAAGACCATTAAGGACCGACCTCAAGAAGTTGAAAACCGTAAGACTTTTGGTCATTGGGAACTAGATACAATGGTGTCTTCCAGAGGTCAAAGTAAAGGTTGTTTAGCTATATTTGTTGAACGTAAAACTCGATTTTATGTAGCAATAAAAATGGACGACCGAACTAAGGAGTCTATGTTTTTAGCTATTAGTTCCCTATACAAAACACATTAACAAGTAAATTACTTAAAAACTTTACAGTGGACCGTGGTAAAGAATTTGCGTGCTTTGAACAGGTTGAAAACGACAATGTATTTTGCTGATGCCTATGCAGCATGGCAACGTGGCTCTAATGAAAATAGTAATGGTTTACTTCGAGAGTTTTTTCCTAAGAAAACCGATTTAGCTAAAGTAACACTAGATAAACTAACAGAAGCACTAGTGCTGATTAATAATCGACCTAGAAAATGCCTTGGGTTTAAAACACCATTTGACATGTTTAAACATGAGATTAAAAAATTGATTTAATTTTGTCGCATTACTTATTGCAATTTATCGTTTAAAATTCCGTCAGCTGAATTTCATCGCGTTTTTCCGGCTGAACCCTGGTTTGACCTTTTTGGACGCGGTGTCAGCGAGGTTTTAGGGAATTTGTTTTCTATGATAGTGGGGATTTTGTCTGCACAAGCTTATATTCAAGCATTATTTTCTGCAAGCGATGCTAAAACGGCTGCGCGTGGTGCCCTTACGGCGTCAGCTATAATTATCCCGTTTGGATTGCCTATCGTTGCCATCGGTATGTACATGCATTATGCGCACCCTGAAATAGTGCCTATTACGGCATTGCCTACGTTCTTTTTGACATATCTTCCGGACTGGCTGGGCGGTATTGCCATTGCAGGCGTTTTATTAGCTATTATCAGCTCTACGGCCGGCATGGCATTGGGTATCGGTACGTTGCTTTCGCGTGATTTTGTTGCCAACGTTTTTAATGTGCAGTCCAACTTTAAAATCCTTTGGGCCAATCGTATTACAATTTTTCTTACAATGGTGATAGGAACGCTGGTTTCATATATTAATTTGAATGCGACGATTTTGGAGCTGAACTTCCTGTCATTTATTTTACGCGGAGCGGGTGTATTTGTTCCGTTGACAATTGCCGTGTTTAAGCCCGGATGGTTGCCGCCTAAATGGGCCTTGGCTTCTATTATAATTGCTACAATTGTGCCTATCGTATCGAAAATGATACTTCACTTGACTGTCAATCCCTTGTATCTGGCGTTAAGCGTCAGCTTGGCTGTTATCGTAATCGGCATATTGGCGGGCGGCAAGAAGCAACATGAAGTATATTTGCAAAGCAAGGTGAACGCGGCCGGGATAGATAATGAAAGCGAAGCTTAATCCGGGTAATTAAAAGAGGTCGGTATTTACGGAAAGGAGTAATCAACATGGAGCGGTCCTATAATTTCAGCGTGGGAGCAAAACGGTTGGCGAATGTTCAGCCGTCGGCAATCCGTAAGGTTTTGGAAAAAGCTGTTAAATTACAAGGTGAAGGGCATCATGTAATTTTTTTCAGTATCGGAGAGCCGGACTTTAATACTCCGGAGGCGATTAAATCGGCTACCATACAGGCAATAAAAGATAATTTCACGCATTATACCTCTAACAGAGGGCATGCTGGGCTAAGAAAATCTTTGCAAAATTATATATATGGTGAGACCGGTGTCAGTTATGATCCGGAAACAGAAATAATTTTAACCTCAGGAGGTGCGGAAGGATTAAATAATGTAATGCTGAGCTTTGTGGATGAGGGTGATGATGTTATTGTACTGACACCGTTTTTTGTCAACTATAAAATGCTGGTAAATATGTGTGGCGCCAATTTTATAGACGTCCCGTTAGATGATAAGGAAGGGTTTAAGCTTAATATTGCAACACTTGAAAAGGCAATTACACCAAAGGCCAAAATGTTGATCATTAATAATCCTAATAATCCCAGCGGTGTAGTATTTTCTAAAGCTGAGCTCAATGCAGTTTGTGAAATGGCTAAAAAGTACAATTTCCTGGTTTTATCAGATGAAATGTACAGCCGACTTACATATGGAGCTGCTAAGTTTTATTCTATGGCAGCCTTCCCGAATATGAAGGAGCGGACGATTATTGTCAGCGGATTCTCCAAAACCTTTGCAATGACGGGTTGGCGGGTAGGTTACCTTGCTGCTGCGAAACCGTTGGCAGATGTGTTAATTCGTACACATCAGTACTCTACTACCAGCGGAACCACTTTTATTCATGTCGGATTAACAAAATCTATGGACAGCGAAGAAACTAAAGTTGATGTGGAACATATGGTAAATACATTTGGAAAGCGCCGAGCTCTAATGCTGCAAAAGCTTTCGGAGATTCCCGGAATCTCTTATTCAAATCCTGCCGGTGCGTTTTATTTATTGATGAATGTCGCCGCATCAGGCTTGAGCGGGGAAGCCTTTTCCGAACGATTGCTTGCAGAAAAACATGTGGCGACTGTTCCGGCTAAGGCGTTTGGGGATAATTTTGCCGACTATATTCGAATATCTTATGCAACATCTGAATCCGACATAGAAGAAGGAGTTCGGCGAATAAAAGAATTAGTTAAAGAATTGAAAGACGGCAAAAACTGAAACTGAATTAAAAAAGAGGCCCGGATGAAATATCAGTATAAGTTACTTCATCCGGGTCTTTATTTTTTCTGCTATACCGTTCTTTTAATCATATTCTCCGTATAGGTCGCGTCCTGACTGTTGCCGACGAGGACGTCTTCCTTATCCAGCGCGGCGAGGGTTTTCATTTCGTCGTCCGTCAGAACGAAGTCGAAGATGTCCGCATTGTTTTTGATGCGGTCGGCATGAGAGGATTTGGGCAAGACGGAAATGCCCGACTGAACGAGGAAGCGCAGCGCGATTTGGTGCGGCGTCTTACCGTATTTTTGAGCCGCCGCCGTAACGGCATCCTCTTTATACATGTCCATGTTGCGGTTGCGGCCGAAGGGGGAGTAGGCCTGGTGGGCTACACCGTAGCGGCGCATGACGTTCTGTAATTCCCGATACTGGCAATAGAGATGCGTTTCAACCTGATTTACGGCCGGCGTGACATCGTTAAAGCAAATGAGGTCTATGAGCTGGCTGGGCATGAAGTTGGAAACGCCGATGGAACGGACGAGGCCGTCATGCTGCGCCTTTTCCAGAGAGCGCCAGGCCTGATAGACATCGTTGTACGGCCAGTGAAGAAGAACAAGGTCCACGTAATCGAGATCCAATTTACGAAGTGATTCTTCAAGGCTTTTGCGGCACTTGTCGCCGGGAAAATTGGAAAACCAAATTTTGGTCGTAATAAAAAGGTCGTTGCGCGGCACTTGGCAATGAGACAGGGCTTTGCCGACGATTTCTTCGTTTTTATAGGCCTGTGCCGTGTCGATAAGGCGATAGCCGCTTTCAATAGCTGTAATGATGGCTGTTTCATCGGCCTTCGGATCGGTCAGCTGATATGTGCCGAAGCCGACGAGAGGCATTTCATAGCCCGTATTTAAGGTGCATGTTTTCATAGTAAAGACCTCCTATTTCTTTTTCTTCAGCGCGTAATCCTTCATATCCGCAACGGCACCGCCTGCGACGGCCCATAAATACAGGGACGCAACGCTGCAGTAAGGGCTGAAGCGTCGTTTGTATTTAGCGAAAAGCTTGCGGTCGATACGGCGGCGGTGGTAAATCATGCGCAGACCGCGCTGAAGGGCCAGGTCGTCAAAGCTGAAAATATTCGGCCGCTCGAGGCAAAAAAGCAAAATCATTTCGGCCGTCCACACGCCGATTCCCTTCAGGGACGAAAGTGCTTTTATAGCCCCTTCATCAGACATTTCGGTGATGCGGGCCAAGTCGAATTCCCCGCGGTTTATTTTTTCGGCAAAGTCTTTGATGTAGGCGGCCTTGCGAAAGGAAATGCCCGCTTCCTGTAATTCGGCCTCCGTTACACCGGTAACGGTTTTTGCCGTTACCGGACCTAAGCGTTCATTCATGCGCTGCCAAATAGTCGTCTGCGCCTTCGTGGATATTTGCTGTCCCACAATATGATGAACGACGGAAGCAAATAAATTACTGTCCACTTCCCTGTCAATGTGGCCGATTTTTTCTATGACAGCCCCTAAGCGGGCATCCCTGCTTCTTAAATAAGCGACCTCATTGTCGCCGTAGCGAAAATACACGGTATTCACCTCACTCCTTGTATTGTACTGCAGGCAGGCGAAAAGAAAAAGATATTCGAAAAGCATGGGAACGGAAAAAGATGTGTTTGAATGAAATGGGATGTATAGATATAAATGATTTTGTGGTATACTATGCGTGAAGACGGTTCAATAATGTCAAAACGGTATAGAGTTTTAATCAGGCAACCGGTTGTTGGGGAGTGTATTGTGTATCAATCGAGTTTTACATATCATGACTTTTTTGGAGGCAATACATTGCTTGTCATTGTGCCTCATCAGGATGATGAGATGAATATGGCGGGAGCTGCCATATATGGCGCTTTACATGAAGGAATGACCGTATATTGCGCGTACTTTACTGACGGTGATTATGAATATCCGGCATGGCTGCGACGGCGGGAAGCGGAGCGTATGGCAGTACGGATTGGATTGCCGAAAGAAAATCTTTGTTATTTAGGATTTCCCGATCGCGGACATGAATTGGGAATATATAAAATTACCGAAGCAATTGAAGCGATGGAAACCTTGTTATTGAAAATTCAGCCTGATGCCGTAATAGCGACGGATTGTGACACACATCCGGATCATAAGATATGCTCGGAGGCATTTGACCAAGCAATTCAAAACTTGTCTTCTCGCGGCGCGTTGTTGCCGACAATGCGCGTTTTCAAGGGTTTTGCGTATGCAACGGGATATGAAACTGTTGATGATTTTAATGCGCTTAACTTGAAGTCGACTAAAATTAACAGACAATTGTTATCTGAAGGCTGTACGACGGAAAACCCGGATTTAGAGTGGGTTGATCGCATCCGGATTCCCGTACCGGAGGATTGCCGCAGCTTGGATTTAATTCATAATCCCGTTTTCTCGGGCATGTCCGCTCATGAATCGCAGCGCGCATATAAAAGAGGACGCCGCCTTATAAACGGAGATAATGTATTGTGGCAAGTGTCTTTAAGACGATATAAAGAAACTTATAAAGCGAATACGTATAAATATTGTCATATACTTGCAGGAAATGAATTTATGTACGACTGGATACTATATCCCGGAGAAACTGTGCCGGTTATCAATGCATATGTATCTAATGCCGGTATAGATGCAAAGGCGTTGCGATGGAAGATTAACGACCGCGTGATTGCGTCTGAAAAAGTACAGCCGGAGATTACCGGTCAACTTACAAAAGAGGCAATAAGAATTCGGTTGGAGATTGCAGGAACAGACGCTTTCTGTGAAGTTACGTTGAGAAAAGGGACTTATAAAGATTTATTTTACCGATGGTATGTGCGGTTACGCAATTGGTGGAATTATCAACGGGTTCGTCAAGAGTATAAACGTGCTTGGCGTACCGTACAGGCCTATCGAAAATGATGAACGCATACATAAAAGATTGCCTGAATATACTTGACGGCTGAGTAAAGGATAATGGCAGTATATGGAGACAAGTCGACAAAATCCGCTTATTTCGATTATTGTACCGGTATATCGAGTAGCAAAATATCTCGGAAGGTGCATTGAGAGTATTCAAACACAAACGTATTCCGATTGGGAACTTATATTGGTGGATGACGCCTCTTCCTCGTCTTCTTTCCCCGCTGATGAGAGCGGAATGATTTGTGATGCCTATGCAGCACAAGACAGCCGGATTCGCGTTATTCATCATGCAAAAAATCAAGGTGTCAGCGTTAGCCGGAACGATGCATTACAAGTCATGAGCGGTGATTATGTCGTATTTATTGACGGGGATGATTACGTAGCGCCTACTATGCTGGAAGAATGTTTACAGGAGCTCCTTGATAAGCAGGTGGACGTCGTGATCTTCAATGTTGCTATTGTGGAAGGCGGCGAAATCAGACCATATCCGATGAATACGAGTTGTATGATTAATCGTGATACGACATATCGTGCGTTGATTGAAGATAAAATTCCCTGTTATTTATGTAATAAGTTTTTTAAGAGGTATTTATGGGAACATATTCGTTTACCGGCAAATACATTTTATGAAGATTTACTGATTATGCCGACAGTATTTCAACAAGTCAAGACTGTTTCGTATTTACCGAAAGTATTGTATTACTATAATTGCAATAATGAAAATTCAATAACCTCCAATTTAAGCGCCAAAAGTAAATATGGCTTATTTGCCGCTTTTTTATCGCGTCAGCCTTTAGCTGCGGCTGAAGGAATGCATGGATTTGTGCAATATGCAAGACATCGCGCTATTCGCAGCGCAGTCGGATGCATGGGTTTTCATTTGGCCCGCGGGGAATTGACAGGTGTACAGGTGAAGCACTTGCTTGCGTATTTAAAGAAAGAGGAAGCGGCTCCGGATCGGCCGAAAATCGGATTGAAATATGAACTGTTACTTTATGGCGCTTTACATCGACGATGGATTCCCAAAACCTACGGATATTTCATGTTTGTTTTTGAAAAAATTAAACAGATTGCACATATAGGATAAATAATTGGAAAATATCGATTATTTTGCGGTACTTGAACGAATCGACGGGAAAAGTAGTTCTTGGCAACTAATGACATAATCAAAATATAGAGGAGGCGTGACACTTGACAAAAATGCAGGTTGGTCTGGTTATACTGGCCGCGGCGCTCGTGTCGGCCGGGCTTATGCGGGGAGAAGAACTGGCCGTTTTACAAAAGGGAGCCTTCGTTTGTTTGGAGTGTATCGGCCTTGGTTAGGCGCGGCGTCATTCAATTTATCAGTACTATCGTGTGCAATGCCAATTGGCGCAGTTTTCGGGACGGTACGGTCTATACGGGAAAGACTAAATCTTTCTGTGTGCCGGGCCTTAACTGTTATTCCTGTCCCGGCGCTCTCGGTTCCTGCCCCGTCGGTTCTCTGCAAAGCTCCCTGAGCGGCTTTCTCCCGCGCA
Organism: Megasphaera coli; assembly: GCF_900095855.1. Taxonomy (GTDB): domain Bacteria; phylum Bacillota; class Negativicutes; order Veillonellales; family Megasphaeraceae; genus Megasphaera; species Megasphaera massiliensis_A. The sequence continues at coordinate 1,584,800 of NZ_FMIY01000002.1, forward strand.
TTCCTCTTTATGTTTTGGGCCTTCTTGTCCTCTTCGGAATTCTCTTCGGCAGAGTTGTTTGCGGCTTCCTGTGCCCTTTCGGCTTTTTTCAGGAGCTTCTCTATAAGCTGCCTGTCCGAAAGGTAGGCAAATCAGCCTTGACGAGAAAGTTTACATACGGAAAATACGTATTTTTGGCACTTGTTTGTGTCGGCCCACCGGCGGCGTATGTTATTATCGGGCTGGGCGAGCCGTTGTTTTGCAAGTATATTTGTCCTGCCGGAACGATTGAGGGGGCCGTACCGCTCTTTATTGCCAATGACGGCCTTCGCAGCGCCGCCGGTATGCTGACGGCATGGAAAGGTTTTTTGGCGGCTGTTCTTGTAATGGTGAGTATTGTCATCTTTCGCCCGTTCTGCCGCTTTATTTGCCCCTTAGGTGCGCTATACGGCTTTTTTAACAAATATTCTTTACTGGGGATTGCCGTTGACAACAATCGTTGTGTTAACTGCGGCAGGTGCGCGGCAGTCTGCAAATCGGACGTGCGCATTGCCGGCGACAGAGAATGCATTTCTTGCGGCGACTGTATAACAACGTGTCCCGTAGATGCCATATATATGAAAAAACCGATATCACGTCGGATGAAGGAGGAGAAAAATGATTAAAAAATGTATTTCCATGGTGGCCGTACTTACGTGCCTCGTCTTTTTGACCGCCTGCGGTTCGGAGCAGAAGACCGATGCGGTACAACAGCAGCCTGCAGGGCAGACGGAAAAAATAGAAACCGGCATGACGGCACCGGATATGGAGCTCGTTGCCTTTGACGGGAAGAAGGAGAAGTTGTCCGCTCTTTATGCGGATGGCCCCGTATTCATGAACTTCTGGGCGTCCTGGTGCCCGCCGTGTGTACAGGAAATGCCGGATATTGAAAGGGCGTATAACGCATACGGAACGAAGATTCATTTTGTTTCCGTCAACTTGGATACGAAGCGTGAAGACGCGCAGGCCTTTTGGCAAAAAGGCCGGTTTACCATGCCCCTTTATGGCGGCGACATGAACCGTGTCGGTAAGGATTACCACATTACGGGCATTCCCGTATCGGTTCTCATCGACAAAGGCGGTAAAATTTTGGACGTTCGCGTCGGCTCCATGTCGGGAACGGAGCTGGAAGCATTTCTTAAACCGGCCGTAAACAAATAAACTTGCGGTCGGGAGCATGTTTTTGGAAGCGGCAGGAAGGTAACGGCATAAGAATGTCTTTTTGAGGGCTATACAAAACACGGAAAAAGCGTGTGCCGAAAGTAATCGGTACACGCTTTTTTTGTGTCCTATGAATTTAGACATTGAAGCGGAAGTATGTCACGTCGCCGTCCCGCATGGGATAGTTTTTTCCTTCCAGGCGGACAAGTCCCTTTTCCTTGGCGGCCTGTTCGCTGCCGCAGGCGATAAGGTCGTCATATGAGATAATTTCGGCACGAATAAAGCCGCGTTCAATATCCGTATGGATTTTGCCGGCCGCTTTTTGTGCGTGCGTTCCTTTGACGATGGTCCAGGCGCGTACTTCGTCGGCACCGGCTGTGAAGAAGTTGATGAGGCCCAAAAGGGAGTAAGCCGCCTTGATGAGTTTTGTCAGGCCCGCTTCGGGAAGACCGAGCTCTTCGAGGAACATGGCCGCTTCGTCGTCGGGGAGTTCCGCAATTTCCGCCTCAATCTTTGCCGATACGGCTACGACCTGCGCGCCTTCTTTGGCGGCAAATTCGGCAAGCTGCCGGACGTGCGGATTTTTATCGGCTGCGGCGGCCTCTTCTTCAGCCACGTTGGCAATATAAAGGATAGGCTTTAAGGTAAGCAGGTTGAGCTCTTTCAGCAGAAGCCGTTCATCCTTGGTCAACTCCGCCTTACGGGCGGGTTCACCGTTTTCCAGGCAGGCCGATATCTTTTCCAGAACTTCCAGTTCGGCTTTCGCGTTCTTGTCACCGCATTTGGCTATTTTCGTGACGCGGTCGACCCGTTTTTGCGTTGTTTCCATGTCGGCCAGGCAGAGCTCCGTGTTGATGATGTCAATATCGCGAATAGGGTCGACGGATCCGGATACGTGTGTAATGTTTTCGTCTTCAAAACAGCGCACGACCTCGGCTATGGCATCGGTTTCTCTAATATGGCTGAGAAACTTGTTGCCCAGTCCTTCGCCCTTGGAGGCGCCGGCAACGAGGCCTGCAATATCGACGAAGCGCATGAACGCCGGAACGGTACTCTTGGGGTGATACATATTCGTCAGGACCTTGACGCGTTCGTCCGGGACTTCGACGACGCCCACGTTCGGCTCAATCGTACAGAACGGGTAGTTGGCCGCTTCGGCGCCGGCCTTGGTAATGGCATTGAAAAGCGTACTTTTGCCGACATTCGGCAAGCCTACAATGCCGACTTCTAAGTTTGTGCTCATGAAGATCACCTTTATCGTTTTTATAAGGAGTGAGCGCGGAGTTCTTTGCCGCTGTGCGGAGAAATCCAAGCAGGCGGAATATCGAAGACCGTGAACGCGCCGACGGAGCCGTTAAGTGCAAGGCGATGGATGCCGCGGGCATAGGCCGTAAGGACAGCTCCCGTAAATTCGGGATTGCTGTCAAGTTTGAGGACATATTCGACAACGTGCTTTGTTCCTTCTGTCGTATCACCGCTGCGCATGACGAAACCGCCGTGAGGGATACCCTTGTGATTGCGATCCAATTCTTCCTGTGAAATGAAATGAACGACTGTTTCATAACCGACGAAGTAATTCTTCATCGTCTTGATCTCCCGTTCAATCCGATTCTTGTCGGCACCGTCCGCCGCGACGACATAGCAGTCGCGCAGGTGGGCGTCCAAGGAGGTTACATCCGGCGTTTCACCGTTGCGAATGGCGTTTAAGTACTGTTCCTTGGGCACCGTATACTGACGGGCATCGACGACGCCGTCAATGCGGCGAATGGCGTCGGAATGTCCCTGACTGACGCCGCGGCCCCAGAATGTATAGGTTCGTCCCTGGGGGAGAATACTTTCGGCAAAGACACGCTGCAGTGAAAACATACCGGGATCCCAACCGCAGGAAATGAGCGCCGCCGTGCCGCCTTCTTTAGCTGCCTTATCGACGTTGCCGAAGTGTTCCGTAATGCGCGGATGCGTATCGAAACTGTCGATGCAGGTGAAATCTTCGGCAACGGCAGGTGTCTGTTCAATTAAGTCCGTAGCCGAGCCGCCGCACAATATCATGACGTCGATTTTTCCCTTAAAGCCGGACATTTTTTCCATCGCGTAAGCGGGGACGCCGCTTACTGTTTTTATGCCGTCACGACGGGAAAAGACGCCGATTAATTCCATGTCCGGCTGCAACTTGACAGCCGCTTCCACGCCGCGGCCGAGATTGCCGTAACCGACGATACCGATGCGAATTTTATTCATTAGTTTGCCTCCTGAGATTAGTGAATTAATATTTTTAAAATCTTGGTTTATATTGTAGCACCGGGATTCTCTTTTTGTATAGAACTTAATGTAAAAGAAAGGTAAAAATGTTGCTTTTTATGCATATTTAATATTTCATGGGGTAAAACAAAGAAATCTGCAGGAAAGAACGGCAATTTCCGTATTCAGAGGACCATAATTGTGGTATCCTGAACTCAGGACATCTTAACCGGGAGGTGGGGATAGATAAGGGTATGTGCCTTTTGTATACTGAACATATATTAAGAACATACGAAAGGTCGTGTTTATACATGGAATCGTTACAAGAACGGGTGCAGGCTTATTGGGATAACCGCAGTGCCGACTTCAGTGCCGTGCGTCAAAAGGAGTTGAAAGGCATTGACGGGGCGGCGTGGCTTGATTATATACGGAAATTTTTGCCGTGTGAAGGTACGCTTGACGTTCTCGATATCGGCACGGGTCCCGGGTTTTTGGCTATTCTGGTGGCAGCCGCCGGCCATCGGGCCGTGGGTATGGACATGTCACCACTCATGCTGAAAGAGGCGAAGAAAAACAGTGAAAACTATGGTGTTCACGTTGACTTTATTCTCGGCGATGCACAAATGCCGCCTTTTGAGGAAGCTTCCTTTGACGTAATTGTCTCGCGGAACGTGACCTGGAACCTGCCGGACGTGCACGGTGCTTACACCGGCTGGTACGGTCTCTTGCGTCGCGGCGGTGTATTGCTCAACTTTGATTCCAATTACGGGCCCGTTGACTTTGCGGCCAATGCGGCCGAACCGAATAACGTCCATAACGAACTGGATCGGGAGCTCCTTCGCGAGTGCGCCGTCATTAAGGACTCGCTCGCTATCAGCAAGGAAGCACGGCCTCTGTGGGATATGTACAGGCTGAAGGAGATCGGTTTTACAGAGTGCCGCTGCTGCGGCGACATACGGGAATTCGTGCGCAAAGACGAGATGATGCGGTATGATTCGGAGCCGCTTTTCTGTCTGTATGCGCAAAAGAAAGGATAAGGAAATTTCTGCAATGGATAAGGAACAGGTGTATTTTGATAATTACGCGGAAAACTGGGATCGTGACAGGAAAGCGGATCGGGAAAAAATAGAGCGCTTACTGCGATGGTGCCGCATCGAGAAAGGCAGCCGCGTCCTGGATGCGGGCTGCGGGACAGGCATCCTTTTGCCCTATTTGCATGACCTTGTCGGCGCAGGCGGTCACATAGACGGTATGGACTATTCGGGACAAATGGTGGCAAAGGCGGTCAAGAAATTCGGTCATTATGACAATATCGACTTTATTGAAAAAGATATTTTGAAGTATGCCTTTCCCGATGAAATTTATGACACTGTCATTTGTTTTAATCTGTACCCGCATGTAAGCCGTCACAGGGAAGCGTTCGTCAAAAAAATCGCCAAGGCCGTCGTTCCGGGCGGACAGCTTGTCATTATGCACGATATTTCGCGTCGGGCCGTACAGGCCATACAAAAGCAGGGGCCTGCCGATTCGGAAGAATTGTTGCCGCCTCTTGATGTAGTCGGCACGATGCTCGTCAGTGCGGGCTTTACCGTGACTGCCGCCGTAGATGAAGGAGATCTCTATTTCATTCGAGCGAAAAAGTTGCATGACATTGAATGCGGAGATACTCCGTTGAAAGCGCACGGTCATGCGCATACTCACCCTCATACGGAGACGAAGGCCGTTTTAAACCGTCTGGCCAGAATAAGCGGTCATATAGAGGCGGTCAAGCGTATGATCGAAGGCGGCCGTGACTGCACGGAAGTGCTGACACAGCTTTCCGCCGTGGACTCGGCCGTTGTCAGTGTGAGCAAGGTCATTTTAAAGGATCACATCGACCATTGTATTGTCGACAGCGTGCGCCACAACGATATGGAAGCTGTGGAAAATTTGAAACGTGCTGTCAATACGTTTATGAAATAAGAGGAAAATCGCCATGGACATACTTTCGTCACGGTTCATTACGAAGGAAAAGAATATTCATATTTCCTGCCCGGCTTGCCGCAGAGAAGGTCGGTTTCACGGCTTTGAGCGCATTGACGGCGACTCGTTCATGCGCCTGCGCGTTCTGACGGACGGCAGCCTGTTTATGTACGACTGCCCGTACTGCGGCGAGACCGTGCGGGTGGAAGCGCCGTGTCTCTATGTGGATAAAAAGCGAAAAATCGCCGTTTGGAATATGCCCGACCGCACATTTGAGATTACGCCCGAGGCGGTGCGAAAGGAGACGGACGGTGAAACTTTGAGACTTTATGAATGCCGCTTTACGCGGACCTGGGGCGAGATGCGCGAAAAAATCGTGGAAATGGAAAGCGGCATGGACGACAGGCTTTGTGAAATCATCAAATACGGCGCTTATAATCTCGTCAAAGAAGAAGACCGCAGGCTTCTGCCTTTGGAATCGTATCATATCGACTATGCAACGGATGGGCGCGAACCGAAAAAATTATCACTTGTATTTATGCGTTCCGATAAGCCCGATGAAGGGTATATTTACACAATTACGGACAAGCTCGTCGAAGTGACGCGCGACGTATTTCAGCCTTTAATCGAAGGCGTACCGTCATTAAACGAAAAGGGCAAGTTCCAACGCTTTTCTTACGACTGGGGGCAAAAGTTTATAGAACAGGTCATTGCCGCAGCTTCGCAAAAGGAACGGCAGGAATACAACCGACTCCTCGGTTTTTGGATCCACACGCTCGGCAAGGAGCTCTTCGGCATGGATATCAAGCCCGTAGACGAAAAGAACGGCAATTAGGCGGCACGGCGGCATCTTTGGGAAGTACCTTTTGATAGAGGAGAGACTATGAACGCGTACAGCATTTCGAGTTTGAGTGAAATTTTGAGCGACGCCTTTCGTCAGGAGCGGTTTTTGCGCTTTGCCGGCATGACGGAGGCAGACATTCGGCGCCTCTTGCCCCGGGAAAAACAGGAGGCTTTAGCGGCCGCGGCAGTTACCGCCGTCGGCGAGGATGGGCGCTTTGATCTTGCCCTTATTCCGGACCTTATGGGGAAATACGTGGAAGAGATGCGCAAGGAGCCGCCTGTCGGCTGGCTGCGCTACTGCTATTACTACATATTGGCGCAAATTTACCCGGAAAACGTCGCCTTTTGGACGGATGACCGGTTGGAAGAAGTTCTGCAGGACGACCCGGTGTATAAGACGGGGCGCGTTTTATTGCTGCAGGTTCTGCGCGCACTCTTCCGCTATGAAAAGAAATATCTGCCCTTTGATCCGACGCGGGAAATGCATTTTCTTTCGGAAGAGGAAATCGTAAAACATGATTTTAATTGCGAATACCTGCGCCTGCGCGAAGTGATCACGGAGCTGTATATTTACGAGTTTATGCGCATCGGCAGCGTCATTACGCCCTTTGATACGCTCGGTCATGTCGGCGGTGTCCACTATGTGGCTACTTATGCGGCGCGGCAACTCTATCATGCCGGCATTCCCGTCGATTTGGGTCTCGTGTCCGGTGCGGCCGCGACCCACGACATCGGCAAATACGGCTCGAAAAAGAGCGAAGAACGGCGCGTGCCGTACTTGCATTATTTTTATACGGACCTTTGCTGCCGCCGTATGGGTATCCCGGTTATCGGTCATATTGCAGCCAACCACTCTGTCTGGGACTTGGAGCTGGAAAACCTCTCCGTCGAGTCGCTTCTCCTCATATATGCCGACTTCCGCGTCAAGAGCAAGCGCGCAGACGGCAAAGAAACGGTCTGCTTCTATACGCTTGCCGAAGCGTTCGACGTCATTTTGAGCAAGCTCGATAATGTGGACGAAAAGAAGAAACAGCGATATCAGAAGGTCTATGCGAAGCTTGCCGATTTTGAGGCATACATGAAGGAACTGGGCGTGCAGACGGATCTGCCGGCAGACTTTGCGGACGAACCGGCCGAATATACGCCGGCAGTGCGCCCCGAGGCGGTTCTCCTGGAAGGAGAAGACGTTGTTGCCGCCTTGAAGTACGCCGCCATTGACCACAACATAAAACTCATGAATATTTTCCAAAAGGAAAATGAGTTTTCCCGTCTTGTTGAAGCGGCGCGCAGTGAACGCAGCTGGAAAAACGTGCGCAATTACATCAGCATTTTTGAAGAGTATTCGACTTATATGACGGAACGGCAGAAGCTCATGACCTTGCAGTTCCTCTATGAAATACTGGCCTATAAAGACGTGGATATTCGCATGCAGGCGGCACGATTGATGGGCGTTATTGTTGCCAAGTTTACGGAGCATTATTCCAAAGAACTGCCCGAAGGCGTGACGCTGCCCGCAAAGGATGTAACCGGCGTGTCGCTCTTTGCCAATTACCTGGCCGTCATGATTAAGCCCGGCTGGCGGTTTACGTCACAGCACAGAACGTGGATTGCCTACTGCCTCGGCACCTTTGTGCAGGCCGTCCTGCAGCATTGTGACGATGCGGAACAGGCCGGGTACGTATCTCTCTTGCAGCCTTACTATACACGTTTCGACTATCAAAGCGAGACCTTTATCGTCCTTTTGACGGCACTCATGGAAGTGGAAGCCGTCCATGTGGACAAGTCTTTTTTGGAAACGGCCCTCGCGTTTACGGAAGCGGGTCTTTGCAGTGACGACACGAATATTAAGGTAGCCGCCCTGCGCTGCAAGGCGCACCTCATTACGAACTATGACGAAACGCGGTATTTCGAGGAGCTGTTGGCAGTCCTCAATTTGCCGGACGATGAAACTACTGTTGCCGAAAGAGAGGGCACTCTCTTTTTGGATAACCTCAAGATGGGCACTCACTGGGTCATCAAAGAGGCCAATATAGAAATTTTATTGCACTATTTGCAGGCGTCGCCCGACAGGAGCAGCGTCATGCACTTGGGAACGCATTTGGCCAATGTCCTTAAAGTGAGCGAAAATCCTTTCGTTCGCTGTGCCGCCGGGGCTGCGCTGTTGCGCGTGTCTCAGTATATGTCCTATACGCAGCGCAACGAAATTGCCGTGGAACTCGTCAACGGTCTGAAGGTCGGCGACTTGCGCATATCCAAATACGTGCCTGAATACTTGGGCCATATTATTCTGCAGTTGTCACCGCAGGAATTGGATGAATGCGTTTATACGTTGGAGATGCAAATCCTCACGTCTTCTTCACAGGTGGCGTCATCCATGATCCATACGGTCGGCGTCATGCTCGGCAGTTTCCATGAATTTTCCGAACGCTTCCCTGAAGATGCGGCGGAGCAGGAATTGCGCAAGCGGCGGCTTTTGTATATCATGCTGAAGGCTTACGCCCACTACGACAAGGAGCTCAGTCGCGATGCCTTCCGGCATTTGGGGCGCTTCGTTTTTGCCAATCCGGACCTGCCTTTAGAAGAAGTGGACTTCCTCTTTGTTCATTCGTATAAGAAGATACTCGTCCTTTTATCGGAAGAGACGGAAGAATCACTGGATTTTTACAGCAATGCTGCCGTACTGAATCATATTTACCGCTACATCGGCAATCACCAGTTCAGCACGGGCGCCTTTGTCTTTGAAGAAAAACGGAAAGTTTGTTTCTATCCGGGCACGTTTGATCCTTTCAGTCTCGGTCATAAAGCCGTGGCCGTTCAGATTCGCGATCTCGGTTTCGACGTGTACCTGGCACTCGACGAATTCTCCTGGTCGAAGCATACGCAGCCGCGCCTCATGCGGCGCAAAATCATGAATATGTCCACTGCCGACAGGGAGCGAATTTACCCCTTCCCGGACGACATTCCCATCAACATGGCCAATCCGGCGGACTTGAAGCGGTTGAAGGAAATATTTGCAGGCCGCGATTTGTATATTGCCGTCGGTACGGATGTTATTAAAAATGCGTCCGCCTATAAGGTACAGCCGACGGAAGATTCGATTCATACACTCAACCACATTGCCTTTGAAAGAGAAACGCGTGAGAATACGCAAACGGGCGGCGACATGCCGCATCCGATTAGAGGGAAGGTCATATCCCTGCTCCTCGATAAGTTTTACGAAGATATCAGTTCGACGCGGATTCGGGAAAATATCGATCTCAACAGGGATATTTCCAACCTCATTGATGCGGTGGCGCAGAATTTTATTTACGAAAACAACCTTTACCTGCGCGAACCGGCGTACAAACATGTCTTTGAAGCGAAAGACATGGGCGTCGGTACCTTTAAAGCCCGCGGGCATGAAAGCCTCTGGCCCATTCAGGATAAGCTCGTCGCCCTGGGCTATTGTGCGGAAACGGTGGAAGAGTATATTGAACGCGGTAACGTGCGGACACTGTACATTGACAGTGTTGACAAGAACAAAGCCATTATCGCATATGCGGCAGCCCACCATGTTGGGACGAAAGATCTCCATGACGAGTTCGGTGATATTCAAATCGCCTCGCATATTCGCGATGCCGCCGAAGGCAGTGTGGCGGCTATCGGCTTTATTTACGCCGATACGGCAGCGGCTATTGCCAATATCGGCGAAATCGTTATTACCGAGCTCATGTCCGAGCTCATTGCCCGCGACTATGCCTATGCCGTGTATCATCCCGTCGACCCGTCCGGCCGGAACGACGACGTCATCAAGGCTTTGAAGGATCAAGGTTTTACGGATATTGCCCCGCCCGGCGAAGAACCGCTTTATGCGGTGAGCTTGAAGGCGCCTGTCGTTATTTTCCGCGACGTCGAAACTGTGCTGAAAAATCCTTTTAATAAAAATCCGCGCGTCCTGCAGGTCCTTGATAAGGCCCATAAGCGCCTGCTTTCGGCTATGCGCCACATCTATCCGGGGAAACTCATCCTCTCTTTTAATACGAGCATCGTCCACAATAAGATCATTAAGAAGGCTGTGCGCCTGAACGGCGTGTCGGCGACACGCAGTGAAAAACGCCGCTACGGTCCGTATATGTCCGTTCCTTTCGGCAAAACGTTGAGTGATGTGCTCGTGCCCAACACGGTGACGAAGGCATTGCACCTGGAAAAATACTTCAATCGTTCCGTCCAGGGCTTTACTATGGCCGAGTCGCGCTACTATTCGTCCGTTGACAATCAGGTGCGGACCATTAAGTCTTTTAATCGGCCGGTCATTCTCATTGATGATTTGCTCCATAAGGGTTACCGTATGCAAATGCTCGTGCCCCACTTGGAACGCAATGAGATTGATATTAAGGCTGTCCTCACGGGTGTCATGACCGGGCGTGCCATGGACATGATGACGGGCCGGAAGATTAAAACGGAAAGCGCATACTTTCTGCCGACATTGGAAGTGTGGCTCAACGAACGGGACTGCTATCCCTTCCTCGGCGGCGACAGTATTGAGAGCGTCGAAGCGTTCGAAGGGTATAGCTCCAATCCCTTTATCAACCTTGTCCTGCCTTACGTGAAGCCGGGATTTATCGGCGGCGGCGATGATAATGCCATTTACATTTACTCTATGATTTGTCTGGAAAACGCTCACGACATTATGGAGGTACTCCAGGAAGAATACCAGCGCATTTATGAAAAGCGCCTGACCTTGAAGCGCCTCGGTGAGGTTGTTACGCCTCTGCGCATTCCCGACATGGATGTGGGCGTTCACTTTGACGAAAATATGAATCCGTCCCGTTTTATAGAAAATGATATTGAGCGTTTGACGCGGCTCCGCTGGAAGGGCGCGAACCGCAAACAGGAAAGGGACGGGAAATGATGTATATTCACGATTTACCCGGCGAAATCGGCGTAATTACACCCGTTTCGTTACGGGCTTTGCCGCAGCTGCGGAAAAAGAATCGTCTTCATATTGTCGCCCTCGGCGATGTGGGCATGACCATGCTCCTCGGTTTGCGACTTTTAGGCGGTGATGTCCTCGAGTATTGCGGTATTTACGACATAAATGAGAAAAATTCGGAACGGCTGGAAATGGAAATGAACCAAATTTCCTATCCCGGCGGTGAAGGGGGCCTGCCGCCCGTAAAAATCGTGGCGGAGGAAGGACTTTTCGACTGTGATGTCTTCGTTTTCTGTGCTGCTAAGGGTGTTCCCGCCTTGGACACTGTCGGAGATGTACGCATGGCGCAGCTTGCGGCTAACGGGGAGCTCGTTCGGCATTTTGCGGCCATGGCCGCGAAGGCCGCCTACAAGGGCCTTATCTGCATCGTGTCCGATCCGGTTGATCCTCTGTGTAAGGTGTTTTTGCAAACTTCAGGGTTACAGGCCGTGCAGGTGCAGGGCTACGGTCTCGGTGTCATGAACGGCAGGGCGCGTTATTATGCCGAGAGAAACCCCGAGTTCAAACAGTACTTGACGGAAGGGCGCGTCTTCGGCCCGCACGGCGGGGATCTTGTCGTTGCAAACAGTGTGGTGCACTACGATGATGACGTGTCCCGCCGTCTGACGGATCTCGTCGTTCGTGCCAATTTGGCCGTCCGCGGCCTGGGCTATAAGCCCTATATTGCGCCGGCTCTTTCGTCGGCGGCACTGTCCGTTTTACTTACCCTGCGCGGCGACAGGCATTACAGCTCCCTCTGGTTCGGTAATGCCGAAAAAGGCGCGTTCCTGGGTCTGTGCAACCGCTTTACGCCGGACGGCGTGGAATATGAAGACCTGCCTTTGCAGGACGCCTTGTACGAACGGATTAAGACTGCCTATGTCCGGCTGTGTGAATTGTCGTAGAAAGGGCGGTACACCATGCTCTATGTTATTCACCTGAGGGGGACGGGTTCATCGGAGACTCGCCTTGCCGCTATATTGCAGGCCGGCTTGAGCGGGACGGTATATGAAGAAATAAACGACCCCGATGTGTTTTTGCTCCGTGCGGCGGATTTGCAGGGGCAGGCGTGTCTCTTTGCGATTTCCCTCGGCAGGGGCGGTGCAAATGATGCATATCATCGACTCATAACGCTGCTCTATACACATACAGACTTTCTGGCCGGCGTATGTGCCGGCCTTGTTATAGACGGGCCGGATGAACTGTTCACAAAAAAAATGGGCAGAGAACTGCTCTTCATGGCCAATCGGGCAGGCTGTCTCTTTCCGGGCAAGCCTCTTGTCGAAGCGACGGGCTCCTTATATAACTTCAGCACGCAGGCAGGCCTCTTGGGCGTACATAAAAAAGAAGCCTATAAAAAGGCGGTTGCCGGGCTGATAGACAAGGTCATCTCTTTTTCCGGAACGGGTATGGGAAAAAGGGCGTGCCAACGCCTCCTTGTCTTACACGCGAGCAGTCGCGGCACGTCAAATACGCTCCTTTTGTGGGACATGGTGAAGCAAAATCTCGGTGCGTTCACAGAAATTGAAGAGATTTCTCTGCGTGACGGTGAGCTCGTCGACTGCCGCGGCTGCAGCTATGAAACGTGTCTGCATTACGGCGAAAAAGGAGACTGTTTTTACGGGGGCCTCATCGTGGACCGCGTATACCCGGCAGTAAAACGGTGCCATGCCGTTCTTCTGCTGTGTCCCAATTACAACGATGCCGTCGGCGCCAATATGACAGCTTTTTTCAATCGCCTGACCGCGCTTTTTCGCTCGGACTTTCGCGAGTTTGCGGAAAAGCGAGTCTACGCCCTGGTCGTATCCGGGTACAGCGGCGGCGATATTGTGGCCGAACAAATTGCCGATACCATGAGCTGCAACAAGAATTTTATTTTGCCGCCGCAATTTGCCATGGTGGAGACGGCCAATACACCGCGGAGCATCCTCGCCTGCCGGGGAATCAAAGGCAGGGCGGCCGCCATGGCGGCCCGTATGGAAGAGGTACTGCAGGCGGGAGCGGTCAAAAAATAGCTTGCACTGCAGCGCATTTGTATTATAATGTAGCGTGTAATGTTAATCGGTTTCATATAAGGAGTGATATATAAATGAGATTTACTGATGATTTGAAAGACCGCGTAAAGAAAGCTCAAAAAACTATCGTCTTACCGGAAACGAACAGCCGCCGCGTACTTAAGGCTGCTGAACGCGTCATGGCGGAAGGCTTTGCAAAAATTACCTTAGTCGGCAAAGAAAGTGAAGTTAAGAGCACGGCGGAAAAATTCCAAATCAATTTGGAAGGTGTAACTGTCGTCGATCCCGCGGCATATCCGAGATTGGACGAATTGTGCGCATACTTTGCAAAGCGCCGTGAAAAGAAGGGCATGACTGTAGAAAAAGCGCGTGAAATCATGACGCACAACTATACCATGTTCGCCTGCGGCCTCGTCGTCCTCGGCGATGCCGACGGTGTTGTATCCGGTGCGGCAACGACATCGGCCGACGTCATTCGTGCAGGTCTTCAGGTTGTCGGCCCGAAGCCGGGCAACAAGACCGTATCGAGTGCATTCATCCTGATTACGAATACGCCCCAATATGGTGATAACGGCATCCTTGTCCTCGGTGACTGCGGCGTTATTCCCGAACCGACGGCGGAACAGCTGGCCGACATTGCCGTGATGTGCGTCGACCGCGCACGCCGGACCGTGCAGATTTTGAATCCGAAGGTCGCTATGCTTTCATATTCCACCAAGGGAAGCGGCAGCGGCGGTACTGTGGACGTCGTACGTGAGGCTGTAGAAATATTGAAGCGGCGTAACGTGGACTTCGACTTTGACGGCGAAATCCAAGCCGACGCGGCCATCGTTCCGGCAGTCGGTGAACACAAGGCTCCGGGTTCCAAGGTGGCAGGTCACGCGAACATCCTCGTATTTCCGTCTCTTGATGCGGCTAATATCGGCTACAAACTGGTACAGCGTTTTGCCAATGCAACGGCCCTCGGCCCCTTGGTCCAAGGGTTGGCTAAACCGATTCTTGACCTTTCTCGCGGCGCATCGACGGAAGACGTTGTCGACGTCGTAGCGGTTTGCTGCTCCGATGCCATTGCGGCAGAAAAGGAAATTTAACCCGCTCCAAACTGTAAATCGGATTCGGACATGTGTGCCCGAATCCGATTTTTGCATATTTTTTAAGACTGCACATAAAAAGAGGGAGATTCATGACTGCAGAGATATACGAAGATTGCACGGGTGTTGCGTGGGAATATAGTGTGCGGCTGCATGCTGCCGGCCTTGTGCACGGTTTTACGGAACGCCGCGGCGGCGCCGGTACAGGCTTGTATGATTCATTGAATCTCTCCTTTGCCGTCGGTGATGCCGTACGGACAGTGCTGGAAAACCGCCGCCGTCTTTGCGCCGCCCTGGGATGTGACATACAGGATTTGACGACGGCGCGGCAAAACGGAGAATCTCATATTGCCGTTGTGAGCGGGCCGGAACGGGGGGCAGGTGCGGGCAGCTTCTCAGGAGCCCTGCCTCGGATAAAGGCTCTCTTGACGGAGCTCGTGCGGACGCCGCTTCTTCTCTGTGCCGCCGACAGCGTTCCGCTCGTTCTTTATGACCGGGAACGGCATGCCTGCGCTGTCGCCGTCTGTGATTTAGCGGCCTGCGCGGACGGGTTGGCCGGACGGGTCGTCGCGGCGATGGACTTCGTCTACGGTACTCGGCCGAAGCAGTTGTATGCTTGTATAGGCCCCGCCGCAACGGCGCCTTATGTAACTGTCGGCGCCCGTACGGCTGAAGCCTTGCTTAGTGCCGCAACAACGGGGCAGGCCGACTTTCTTTTTGCTGCGGACGACGGCATTCACGTCGATGCGAAAGCTTTGGTGGTACAGCAGCTTGCAGCGGCAGGTGTGGTGAGCGAAAATATAGACGTCAGCCCGTCCTGCACGGTTCAGGAAGAAGCGCGTTTTTTCTCCTTGCGGCGAGACGGCAACTTCAGCGGCAGAAACGGTATTTTCGCTCTATTGACATAAGACGGGCTTTTTTAAAAAAATGCTGGTAATTGTAAGCATAAATATATATAATAAGAACGTATAAGTTCTTTTTGTAAACGACAGGAGGATATTGCTTGATAAAAGAGAATATCGAAAGCGTACGCAAACGAATTGCCGCGGCGGCACGGCGCGCCGGCAGAGTTGATGCGGTTACGCTTGTAGCCGTCACAAAAAATCATCCTGTTGAGGATATGAAAGAGGCGGCGGCGGAAATAAGCGATGTCGGTGAAAACCGTGTGCAGGAGGCTCTGGAAAAGCAGGCCGCCTTCCCGGACAATGAGCTGAAGTGGCATCTTATCGGCCACTTGCAGACCAATAAAGCTAAGCAGGCCGTCAGGCACTTTGATCTTATTCATTCCGTCGACTCCATCCGACTTCTCGATGTTGTCGATAAAGAAGCGCAACGTATCGGCAAGGTACAGGACATACTCCTGGAAGTGAATGTTGCTCGTGAAGAAAGCAAGACCGGCATGAGTGTGGAAGACTTTCCCGTCATATGCGGACATGCGGCGGCATTGAAGCATGTATGCGTGAGAGGACTCATGTGCATGGCTCCGGATTTTGAGAATGTTGAAGACACGCGTCCCATATTTCGCATTGCAAAAGCGTTATATGATGATATGAAAATGAAGTTTCCCGACGGTCAGGTTCGTTATTTATCGATGGGCATGACTCATGATTTTGAAATAGCCGTTGAAGAAGGCGCCAATATTGTTCGCGTCGGTACGGCTATATTCGGGCCGCGAAATTACTAAGGAGGATTATATTATGGGATTGAAAAGTTTTTGGAACAAAATGACCAGCAATTTCGGCGGTGTAAACGACGAAGACGAATTTGAAACGGACGATGAGTACGAAGAAGAGGAAGAGCTTGATGAAGTACAACCCGCCCGCCGTGCCGTATCCGCGCCGCGCCGCTCTTCCTTGGGCAGTTCTCAGGCTGATCGTCCTTTAAAGATGATGATCGTCGAACCGGAAACATTTGACGACTCTCAAAACATTGCGGATTATTTGCGTGAACGAAAACCGGTAGTCATCAATTTTGAAAGCACACCGGCAGATGTGTCCAAGCGGGTCGTCGACTTTATCAGCGGTGCGACGTATGCATTGGACGGCAATATTCAAAAAGTGGGCAAAGATATTTTTCTTTGTGTGCCGAGCAATGTATCCGTAGATCACGGCAAACGGGACTACGGTGATTTTACGACACAGCTGTCGTGGAACGCGAATGACGGCGGATCGACTCATTAATAAGCGCAGGCGAAGCTTTGGTGAAAAATCGGGACAGTATTATTCGATATTATAAAAGCGGCGATAACGGGGCCTTGGCGGCGCGCCTGATTGACTTGGCCGACAGTGCCGTCAAAGGGCGGCCTTATACTGTAAGTGAGTTTGTAACGCCCGGCGCCGTGCAAATAGGCGAAACCATAAACGCTCATGTGTCGTCCTTGTTCTTGCGGACGGACGGCGGTTATAAAGGGGCCGAGCGGGTGAAGCTCTGTTTTGTGCGCGACGATTATGACGGCCCCGTACCGACGGATATTACGGCATGCCGGATTACGTGGGACGCGCGGTATCGGCTCTTGGGACATCGCGACGTATTGGGAGCTCTCATGAGTCTGGGCATTGACCGCAGCCGTTTCGGCGATATTATCATGCATGAAGACGGTGCCGTAATTTTGACGGATACGGCTCTTTTTCCTTACTTGCAGCAACATTTGGAAAAGATAGCCATGGTTTCCGTTACGGTTTCGGAAGTACCGCTTACGTCCATCCCGCC
This sequence comes from Megasphaera coli, assembly GCF_900095855.1. Lineage (GTDB taxonomy): Bacteria > Bacillota > Negativicutes > Veillonellales > Megasphaeraceae > Megasphaera > Megasphaera massiliensis_A. Next base: position 1,601,788 of record NZ_FMIY01000002.1, read on the forward strand.
GCGGCAGGAAAAAGTAAAAGAAATCAAGACGACTGTCGCTTCATTGAGACTGGACGCCGTTGTTTCTTCGGGGTTCGGCATATCCCGCACGAAGGCGGCTGAAGCCATTAAGGGCGAACGCGTCCGGGTCAATTGGCAGCCTGCCAAAGGACCGGCTCAGGAAGTCGGCGCAGGGGCGGTTATTTCCCTGCGCGGCAAAGGCAGGATGGAATTGGTAGAGATTACGGGAACATCGCGCAAGGGGCGTACAGGTATTCTCTTAAAGCGATATATGTAACGTTTGCTGTCAGTTAGGAGGAAGTTGTCATGTTAACACCGATGGATATTCATAATAAAGAATTCAAGAAAGGGTTCCGCGGCTATGCCGAAGAAGACGTAGATACCTTTATGGAAAGTCTGGCAACGGACTACGAAAAGGTGTACCGGGAATACTGCGAATTGAAAGAACGGTGCGAATCGCTGCAAGATAAGCTCGCGCAGTATGAAAAGATGGAAGCGACTATGAACAGCACGCTCATGTTGGCCCAGCAGACTGCGGAAAATGTAAAAGTAGCGGCCCGCAAAGAAGCGGAATTGATTTTGCAGGAAGCAGAGAATAAGAAGAAGCAAATGGTCGATGAAACGTCGATTAATATGCAGACGACGCAGCAGGAAATGGACAGCCTGAAGGCCCAGGTAAATGCGTTCCGCGCAAAATGCAAGGCTATTTTGACAAGTCAGTTGCGTCTTCTCGACGATATGGCTCTTGAGGAACCGGTACCGGAAGCGCCGGAACCGGCAACGGAAACAGTGGCGGAAAACGGCTAAATAAACAGAAGTATATATGCTCTCCGGACGGCGTAAAGATGGTTGCGTCAACAGGAGAGTATATTTTTTACTGACGGAGAAGATGATGAGAAAATTACTTGTGGCTCTGGCCCTTTGCTTTATGGCGGGGAGCAGCTCGGCAGGCGCCTATAATCCGTATGCTCCCAATCCCTTCGACGCCGTGGAGAAAAACACGTGGGAATACGCGTATATAACGGAGCTGACGAAAGCGGGGCTGACAGGCGCCGGTCCGGAAAAAACAGATCCCGCTTACGGTCTTACGCGTTATGAAATGGTGCAAATGGTTGCCAATGCCGTGCGCAACCGTAATAGAGGAACGGCAGAAGAGCAGAAGAAAATTGACCGCCTGGCAAAGGAATTTGCCGACGATTTGACCTATGCGGGACTGAACCCGGAAGAAGAGGGCAATGCGGGCGTGGCCTTTGATTGGCGGGACGATACGAAGAAAAAATATTAATTATAAAAGGAAGCAGTTCGACGTGTAGACGGATAACCGTTCATAGGGGGAAATCGCATGGAACAGTTTCATTTGATTATTATTACGGGCATGTCCGGAGCGGGCAAAAGCTATTCCCTGCAGGTATTGGAAAATATGGGGTACTTTTGTATCGACAATATTCCGCCTGCGCTCATCCCCGAAATCGCTTCGCTCTGCGCCAAGAGCGGTGAGCGTGTGCGCCATGTGGCGGTGAGCGCGGATATCGGTGATGACGCTTATCTGGGCGGTTTACAGAAAGCCCTGACGGATATGCGTAAAAACGGCATTTCCTGTGAAGTCGTGTTCATGGACGCATCGGAACGGACGCTGGTTAGTCGTTATAAGGAAATGCGCCGTGTCCATCCGTTTGCTACGCAGGGGCGTATCAGCAAGGGGATTGAAGTGGAACGCGAACGGTTTGCCGCCCTGCGGCGCCATGCCGATGTATTGCTTGATACGACAGGCCTGTCGGCAAAAGAGTTAAAAGAAGTATTGCAAAAGAAATATGCTTTGCGCGGTAAGCGGGACGGTCTGTCCGTTACGGTTGTTTCTTTCGGCTTTAAATTCGGTATTCCCATTGACGCGGACATCGTGGAAGATGTTCGCTTCTTGCCGAATCCTTATTATATAGAAGAATTGCGGCACTCGTCGGGACGAGTGCCGGCCGTGCGTGAGTATATTGACGCGTCGGACGTAACGGCGGAGTTTAAAAAGCGGTGGTTTTCATTTATTGATTTCCTCCTGCCCAATTATAAAAAAGAAGGAAAAGGGCAGCTGATCATAGCTGTCGGTTGCACAGGCGGTTTGCATCGCAGTGTGGCGATGGCCGAAGCCATGTACAGGCATTTGCGCGGGCAACGTATTCCCGTAACGATTGAGCATAGAGATATGGATAAAAATGATGTCATCCATGATGCTCCCGGATATGAAGGGGAAATACGGTAGAGGAGAAGGAAAATGAAACTTTTCAGATGGCTGCGCCCGGGTGTTCATGTCAAACGGTGGCTCTTTCTCTTCGGAATCGGTATGATGATTACCAGTTTCGGACTGATTTTAACCTTTAATTACGAGTGGATCGGTGCGTTGGAAGAATGGGTTTTTCGTATGCTCTATGAAGTGACCGGTCATTATAACTATACGGTCCTCGCTTCCTTCGGCATATTCATTCTTTTGGCCGGCTTGGGTATCATGATTTGGGCGACGCGGCGGCTTATACGCACGATGATCGCCGTCGTAATGCCGAATGAATCAGGAAATCTCAGTGATTTAATCCTCGACAATCTGAAGCTTACGAAAGGACAGAAAGTTGTCGTTATCGGCGGCGGCACCGGCCTTTCCGTACTGCTGCGCGGCATGAAAAACAAAACCTATAATTTGACGGCAGTCGTCACGGTCGCTGATGACGGCGGTTCGTCCGGTCGGATTCGTCAGGACCTGGATATGATTGCGCCCGGCGACTTGCGCAACTGCCTCGTCGCTCTGGCTGATAAGGAAGGGCTCATGGAAAAGCTCTTTGCCCACCGTTTCGGCGGCAACGGCAACCTGTCGGGCCACAGCTTCGGGAATTTATTCATTGCCGCCCTCATCGAGGTCTTGGGTGATGTGGAAAGCGCCATGGATGCGACGAGCAAAATTCTCAAAGTCCGCGGTAACGTCATTCCTTCGTCGGCCCAAACAATTCGCCTTAACGCGGAAATGACGGATGGCACGGTTGTACGGGGCGAATCACAGATTCCGATTGTAAAGGGAAAGATTAAACGCGTTTTTACGACACCGGCAGAACCGCAGGCCGTCCACTCCGCCGTTGAGGCCATTGACCGGGCCGACGCGATCGTCCTGGGTCCCGGCAGTCTCTATACGAGCATTGTGCCGAACTTGCTTATTCCCGATATAGTCAAGGCCATTAAGCGCAGTAAGGCGAAGAAGGTTTATATTTGCAATGTTATGACGCAGCCCGGTGAGACGGACGGCTACAGTGTATCCGATCATGTGCGGGCTATTAACCGCCATGCAGGTGCGGACATTATCGACTTCGTCCTGGCCAATAACGGAGAGATCGATCCGGCCGTACTGCAGCATTATGCTGAAGCCGGTTCACAGCCCGTGCGTATCGATAAGAAAGAAACCGGTAAGACCGGGGCAACGGTTATCTTGGCGGATCTGGTCAGCAAGGAAACAGGATCAATGCACGATCCGAAGCGGTTGGCGACAGTGCTCTTTGACTTGATTAACGCTATGCGCAGTGATTTGTCACCTCAATTGCTGCATTACTATTTGAAGAGATATAACAGAAAGCGGTAGGATGATCCATGTCCTTTGCGGAAGATGTGAAGAATGAAATAGCCCATTACGAAGGCGGCGATAAGGACAGCCGCCGTGCCGAGCTGTCCGCTCTGCTGCGCATGGGCGGAACCGTGATTTACGGCGCTGACGGCACGACGGGAGTCGAGTTTAGCACGTCCAATAACGCCGTTGCCCGAAGGGCACTGGCAGGTTGGCGAATTATTTCGTCCGTCGTGCCGGAAGTCCGCATACGGCGCGGCTTGAAACTGCGCAAAAAAAATTATTATATTCTGCGCATGTTGCCGTCCGGTGAGACGGAGGCCGCTTTAACAGCTTTACATGTCTATCCGGTTAAACAGGACTTCTCCTCTATGCGCCTCAAAAAAAATGAGCACGGTCGGGCTTTTTTGCGCGGTGCCTTTATGGGCGGCGGTTCCGTGAATAAGCCGAGCGGTGATTACCATTTGGAACTCATGACACCGGACGGCGAGTTTGCCGCTTTTTTGTTGAAACTTATGCGCCGTTTTCGCCTGCCTGCCAAAATGACGGACCGCAAGGGCGAGTATTTGGTTTACATAAAAGAAGGTAACGGCGTATCTTCCTTTTTGCAGTATATCGGTGCCGACAGGGCGTATATGGAATTTGAAAGTGTCCGCGTCATCAAAGAAATGCGCAATAACGTGAACCGCGTCGTTAACTGCGAAACGGCAAATTTGCAAAAGACCGTTGATGCTGCAGTTGCACAAATACGGGATATTGAAAGCATACAGGCTTCGGGCCGATACGCAAATCTTACGTCGAAACTGCGGGAGACGGCGGAAATGCGCCTGGAAAATCCGGAAGCGACGCTGAGCGAATTGGCCGAGCTGTCCGGTTTGACCAAGTCCGGCCTGTCCCATCGTTTTCAGAAGATACGGAAAATTGCCAAGCAAGCGGAAAGGTAGGACCTTGTAATATGTATGGAAAAAAATTCGGTATACGTCTCGTATGGGCAGTTTTATTTTGCTTGACCGCTTCTTTTGCTCAAGCGGCAGATTTACAGACGCCCGAGGTTATGGCCCGTTTAGTGAACATGCCCATGAAATTCATGGCTTTGCGTGAACCGAAAGATACGGGCAATCTTCTGTTTTCGGACAGTCCCGAGTATGCCGAACGGGACGGCATTTTATATAGTGACCTTGTTCGCGGCGACAGCCGCATGTACTTTTATCACGTCAATCAGACAAAGGACCTGAAAAAATTTCTCGTCGTCGCCACCAATAAGGAAGCGACACCCGTCGAGATTTACGTACGCGGCAGTTGGCACAGTCGGCCGAGTACGGATTATTATGCCGTAGGACGGGAGCTGTCGGAATTATTTTACAAAGAGAGCCGCAAGGGGCGAAAGATTACGGTTCCTGCCGGCGAGACGGTCCTCCTGGATGAGAAGTTAAACGATGTAACCGTCCTCCCGGATGAACTTTTTTCGGGAATCGTTGATTTTACGGTCGACGGAGCGGCGCAAGTGGCATCGGTCATGATGCCGGCAGACGCGGATCCGCAGGCTTTTATGAAGAAGGCTTTCCTTATCGTCAGCGATGATATGAAGCTGCGCGGCCGTTTTAAGGGTAAAGACCGGTACTTGCAGGTGCAAACGCCCTATTCGACGTCAGACGGTATTTCGTATATTCGCCTGGCAGACGGCAGGACGGATCTTTTCTTAAAAGGGCCGGACATTCTCGACAATCGTTTATCCGAAAATGTAGGCAATTACGGTGTCGACTATACGGTTAAGGTCCCAACAACCGGACACGGTGCGGTGCACCTCTACTTTAATCCCGTCGGCGGTGAATATTCGGGTGTCGTCGAAGTGATTCGCACCCATAAGGACGGGTCGGACTTTGTAACACACGTGGGTTTGCCGCGCAAGGGGCACAGCATGGGTTACAATAACGCCTATGCCATGGAATATGTGACTACGTTTAAAGCCGGTGAAACCGTGCGTCTTCACTTCATGCCGCCGGGAGCGGCCAATCTGCCGGTGCAATATATTTTCGTTTCCGATAAAGTAAGTAAAGAAGTTATAAAAGAAGTGGCGGCGGAAGAACAAAAACGAAAAGAAGCAAATAAACTTATTCATGTAAAAAGGACGCTGCCTTGAGCAGCGTCCTTTTTACAGTATTACATCTTAGGTTCCGTGCCGAACCATTTCTTATAGATTTTAGCATACGTGCCGTCCGCTTTGAGCTCGGAAAGCGCCTTGTTGATTGCCTGTGTCAGTTCCCCCTTATCTTTGCTTGTCGCCATAGCGGTTCCGCGGGAATCGGTGGAATTTCCGACGAGCTTTAATTTTTCTTTGCCGCCCTGTTCCAAGTAATACATGGCAACCGCTTTATCGATGACAACGGCATCGCATGTGCCGGCTTCCAGTTCCATCCAGCCCTGTGTGTTTGTGTCGTACTGCTTTACGGTAGCACCGTGTTCCTGCGCGACTTCAACGGGCTTGGAACCGACCTGGGCGCCGACGGTTTTGCCGCTCAGCGAGTCAAACCCCGTAATATCCGTGTTGTCCTTTCGGACGACGACCGTATAGCCGCCTTTGAAGTACACATCCGTGAAGTTGACCTGTTCTGCCCGTTCCGGCGTTGCATCCATGCCTGCGGCAATGAGATCGATTTGGCCGCTCTGCAAAGCCGGGATGAGGGCATCAAAGCCGAGATTTTTCACTTCCATCTTGTAGCCGAGCTTATCGCAAATGGCTTGTGCCAAGTCGATATCAAAGCCTACGTCCTTTTCATTTTCCGTAAACTCAAAGGGCGGGAATGTCGGCTCCGTACCGACAATCAGGGTCTTTTGCTTGTCCGCGCCGTTGTCGGCGGTTGCCGTATCGTTACCGGTGCCGCAACCGGCTGCCAAGAGGGAAAGTGTAACGGCGCAGGTTGCTAAAAGAGTTGAATATATTTTTTTCATAATAAGGGCCTCCTTAGAGTAATTTCCGTAAATTGGTCAGAATCGTTTGACAGCCTGCCGAAGCAAAAGCGGCGGAAGGCGTTGCACCCGTTGTTACGGCGGCAAAATCGACGTGTCCTTTTCGGGCCGTTTCCGCGTCGATCAGACTGTCACCGATATAGAGAATATCGGAGTTGGCCAAGTTATATCGTCGCTTTATTTTATTGATTCCTTCGGGAGAAGGCTTTGGTGCCTGCACGTCTTCATAACCGATTATACAGTCGATTAAGTCCGTGATACTTTCGCGTGTTAATGTCTCCATAATACGGGACCTCGTTTTTGTGGAAACGATGCAACAGAGGGCGTTCTTATCTTTCAAGCCCTGTAAGGTAGGCACCGTATCCGGATATAAATGCGTGTTTGCGGTCATATACTTGTCGGAATAGCGTATTCGATACAGCCTGATGAGCTTTTCAATTTTTACCGGGTTCATTTCACCTGTTAAAAGGGCCATGGCGTCGTACATGGTCATACCGATAGTGGCACGTATCTTGTTTTTCGGAACGGGCGCGTATCCTTCGTCGGCAAAGAGCATTTCAAAACACATGACAATACCTTTTTCCGAGTTCGCCAGGGTGTAGTCGAAATCGAAAATATATGCCTTATACATGATTTTTACTCTTGCGGTTCCGTGCCGAACCATTTTTTATACAGCTTAGCGTAGGTTCCGTCCGCCTTTAAGTCAGCCATAGCCTTATTCACTTTTTCCTGTAAATCCTTATTATCCTTGTTGATGGCGAGAGACATACCGGAGGAAATAATCGGTTCGCCGACCATTTTGAGCTTATCGCTGCCGCCCTGCTTAAGGTAGTACATGGCAACGGCATTATCAATGACGACGGCATCGCACGTGCCGGCTTCCAATTCCATCCAGCCCTGACTGTTGGAATCGTACTGCTTTACAGTTGCGCCGTGTTCCTGGGCATAATCAACACCTTTTGTACCCACCTGGGCGCCGACGGTCTTGCCCTGTAAATCGTCAAAGCCGTTAATCGTTGTGTTGTCTTTTTTAACCACGACCGTATAACCGCCTTTAAAATACACATCCGTGAAGTTGACCTGCTCTTTTCGTTCGGGCGTTGCGTCCATGCCGGAGGCGATAATGTCGATTTGACCGCTCTGCAATGCCGGAATGAGCGCATCAAAACCGAGACTTTTAACTTCCGGTTTCATGCCCATTTTTTCGGCAATAGCCGAAGCGTAGTCAATATCAAAGCCGATATACTTGTCGTTTTCCGTAAATTCGAAGGGTGGGAAAGTGGGCTCCATGCCGATGACTAATGTGTTCTTGGAATTTTGTTGGCCTTCCTGCGTCGTGCCGCAGCCGGAAAGGGCGAAAACGGTTGTTATAGAAGCAAGAGCGAGTGCAATTAATTTTTTGTTCATAGATTCAATCTCCTTATCAATTATTTTTTCATAATTATACAACCAATAAAAATAAATAGCAAGAGAGAATCGCAAAAATATTCGAAAATAAATATGATAAAATAACATCGAAATATGAATAATAAACGTAGAGATAACAAAAAGACATAAATGGAAATATACATATTATTCGTATAAAGAAATGAAAAATTTTATTTTTCGGATATAGATACAGGGTGCAACCCCGGCCTTGACATAAGGGGAAGAAATT
>NZ_FMIY01000001.1 GCF_900095855.1 Megasphaera coli
CCTTACTTTCGTAAGACCTCGCACTCTGGCGTTTTTTTGGTATTGTATTGTTCAGTTTTCAAAGGTCTTTTCGCCTTGCGGCGACTTGCTTATCTTACCAAATTTCTTCCCCTTATGTCAAGGCCGGTTCAGTAAGATCACACCAATTCGTTCTTGCTCCACGTCGAACCGAATTAGTTTTTAAATAATAGCACGCAGCCATGTTCTTGTCAACGAATCCATTTATATGTTAATGTAATGTCTCGCCTTTATTCATATGAAAATTACATGACCTACTATCCCCTGTATATAAGTCCTGATTTATACACATATTATACAATCCGGTATAATCAATCGTCCAAACTTTTTTTCGTTTTCAATTTTTTAACGTTTTTTTAAGAAGTACTCTAAACAAAATACCGCAAGTTGCAGGAACTAATGATAATGACCTGTAAGTTTGCTATAATATAAAAGCACTTATATTTTTATACTCACTTACCGTCCTTATTCGCTGAAAGGATTGTTCCATGGACTCATTACTTCATCTCGGAGGCACGGCTTTAACTCTGGTTTTTGTGGCTGCCGTTCTCTATTCCCTCTATTCCAATATAAAAAAGCGCGATAACGCCGAAAAAAGAGACAAGGCCTTGGCTCATCGCAAGCATGTGAAGACGGAAAATCTCCATAGCCACGATCTCAAGGGGCAGGGCGGATACATTCGCTACAACACCGACATCAAAGGCTATACACACCGTTTCCCGCGGCGCTTCACGGCCATTTCGCTGTCCCTCGCGACAAAGCAGCCTTATTCCATTTACAAGCTCGCCTTCGCCGACTTTGAAGACGGAGAGTTAAAGGACCGTCATTATTTTTATGTTCAGCCCCCTGAAAACAACTTGTCCGAAGTAACGGACCCGGACGTAAGCTGGCCCGTTTTGGCAAAGGCAGACAAGTTCGGCGAGTACTGGAACGCCGGCGTAAATAAATTGTTTATCGACACGGTTCTCGTCGCCCATAACGCCCCCTTTGTCATAGGCTGTATTCTTCACGCATTGGACGTGTACAAGATCGATGCACCGCGTCTTCAATTCATCGACACCTTGGAAACGGCAAAAAGCCTCTACAACTTTAACTCCAATTCACTTCCCGCCATTTGCGACGAAGCAAAGCTGGATTTTGAAGAAAATAACGAGCTGAGCGAAGCCATTGCAGCCGGTCAGTTTCTGCTGCTCTCACACAGGGACTATCCTACGGCCTTGCCGCGTATCTACTCCACAGGACAAGGGCCGACGGAAGAAGATATTATGGCCGCTGCCATTGCCGTCATAGAACGGGAGGAAGGAACTCCCGAAGAAATGTTCGCACCCGCTCCCGTCGATGAAGCTCTCCTCGCCGCGATGCTGTCCAAGGGATATATTACACACGGCCGGCAGAAAGGCACGTACTACGCAACGGACGAAGGCCTTGACTTCAGCGAAGGCTTATATGGCTAAGATATAAAGAAATCCGCAGCACGCTGCGGATTTCTTTATTGTTTATTCCTTTATCTTTTTGTCCAGCCATTGTACGGCATCGCCCATCATGTTGGTCGTCACAAAATGACCGAGACCTTCATACGTAATTATTTCGCAGTCAATATGATGCTGCCGCAGTTTGTCCGCATACATGACTTGAGCCGCGCCGTCAACAACATCATCGGCACCGCCGCTTAAAAGAAGGACCGTCTTTTTTTTCAGGGAATCCATCTTATAATACGGGTCCACACGGTCAATGGCGGCAATCATATCCGTATACTCCGACTGCCAATCCAACTTATGGGCAGCGCGGAACCTCCGTTCCGACTCATTCCACCAACCGGATCCGTTCATGGAGACGGCGCCGCGAACGGCTTTTTCCGTCGCCAACACACCGAGAGCCGTAATACCGCCCATGGAATGCCCCATGACAAAGAAAGGCGTCTTGAACCGCCGTTCCCGCATATATGCCACCAGCTGCGGTGCTTCCTGCAGGTTGGCTAAAACGGCCTGCCAAAAGAAAGGATATGCCGCCTTGCTGTCGTAGTCAATGGAGCCGCGCTCACCGTGGTACAAGGCATCGGGAACGAGGACGGCATAGCCGTAAGCCGCAAGAATGCGTGCGCGTAAGACCTGCAATTCTTTCGCCGACGACCAGCCGTGATAAAAAAGGACGGTTCCCTTCACGCAGTCGCCCGGTTCCACAAAAAGGCACGGTACGGAATCTACGGTAATTCGCTCTTCATTTATCATCAGTGCCGCTTCCTTCTATAGGCCAAAGGAGGCTGCCACAATTCGGACCAGACAAAGCCCGCCTGCAGCCGTTTTTGTCCGGCCGTCAGCTTCCCCCAAGGACGAAGACGTCCCGTTTTCCTGACCGATATTGCCGGTCCGGCTTCGCTCACGGGCGCCGGCGGTTCCGCTTTAAAAGCGTACACCGCCTCAGCCTGTTCTGCCGCTTCGCCCTGCCGCTCAGGCAGCTCTGTTGCGGCGGTCGGTTTCTTTTTACGCTCAGTCTTCTTAGCCGGCACTTTTACCGGCTGCTCGTTTCCGCGCGGCTGCCGGCCGCGCGTCGGATAGCGCCGTTTCTTACGAAGCACTTCAGAACCGATGGAAAAAATGACCATGATGAGGATTGCGGCAGTTGTAAAATCCATACCATCACCTACTTCGTATCGATTTCCGTCGGCTTGCCGTCGTCTTCCGTTATGCCCGCGCCGTCAGGCATGCCTGCTGCGGCAACGGCCTTACGCATCTTCGTATCTGCCTGAATATTGCTCATGTTATAGTAATCCATTACGCCGAGATTGCCTTCACGCAGCGCCTGTGCCATAGCGAGGGGAACTTCCGCCTGCGCTTCGACGACCTTTGCCTGCATTTCCTGCGTATAGGCATGCATTTCCTGTTCTTTCGCCACGGCCATGGCACGGCGTTCTTCCGCCTTCGCCTGGGCAATGCGCTTATCCGCTTCAGCCTGGTCCGTTTGAAGACGCGCACCGATATTACGACCTACGTCGACATCGGCAATATCGATAGATAAAATTTCAAAGGCTGTTCCCGCGTCAAGACCCTTATTCAATACGGTCTTGGAAATTTCATCGGGATTTTCCAATACCTGCGAATGATCGCCTGCAGAACCGACGCTCGTGACAATGCCTTCGCCGACGCGGGCGATAACCGTCGCTTCCCCGGCACCGCCGACAAGGCGATCAATGTTGGCACGAACGGTGACGCGAGCCCGTACTTTCAGTTCAATCCCGTTTTGAGCCACTGCCGAAATAAAAGGCGTTTCAATGACTTTCGGATTGACGCTCATCTGCACGGCTTCCAACACATCGCGGCCGGCCAGGTCGATGGCGCAGGCCCGTTCAAAAGTCAGGGACATTGTGGCGCGATGAGCCGCAATAAGCGCATCTACAACGCGGTCCACATCACCGCCCGCCAGATAGTGTGCTTCCAGCTGATTGGCGTTCACGTCGAGTCCGGCCTTGTTGGCCTTAACCAAGGGAAGAATGATCTTGGACGGCACGACACGGCGCAAGCGCATGCCGATAAGATTGAAGATTCCCACACTGACACCTGCCGCTCTGGCGGAAATCCAGAGGCCGACGGGTACAAAATGAAGAAAAAGGGAAATGATGATGACCGCACCTATAATAAGGATAAGCGGCAATGCAATAATACTTACCATATACAAACCCTCCTAAACTTATTTATTTTTGATAACAGGCTCGACAATCACCCGTGTACCTTCTACCTGAATGACACGGACTTCCGTGTCCTTATCGATAAATTCACCGCCCGATACGGCATCAACCCGTTCTTTGCCGATGCGTACGGTGCCGGACGGACGAAGAATCGTTATCGTTTTGCCTTCTTCATAAAGATATTTACTCTTATCTTCCTGTGACGAATAGCCTTTTTCCCGAGTCGAACGATTATGAAGCGTAACCTTGGCAAGAAAACGGCTCTTCGGCAGCCGCTTTCCCAAAAGTATAAAAAGAAGAACCGCAAAGACTATGCTGCCTGCCAGAATATATAAAGCCGACATATCGGCGCCGAGCATAAAGAAAAGGCTGCCGAAAACCATGACGACTCCGGCAAGGCCGAAGACGCCGACGCTCGGAGTGACCAGTTCAATGCCGATAAAGACGGCACCCAATACGAAGAGAGCAATAAGCTTCATGGAATTGAACCATGATTCATCGCTGCCGCCTAACAGGAGAGCTCCCATGACGACGGCCATGCCCAAGCCGGCGCCGATGCCGCCCATTTTAATTTCAATGACCAAGGCGCTTAAAATAAGGGCAACCAAAATCATACGCACAATAGGCTGCCGCAGGATACCGACAAACATATCGCGCGGCTCCATCTCGTCACTGACAACGGTTGCTTCTCCCAAGCTGTAAAGGCGCAGAGCCTCCGTTTCGGAATCGGCCGTGCCTTCGGAAAGATTCAGCGCCCGCGCCTGAACATCGGTCAGCGCCAATATCTGCCCTGCATCGGCATAGCCGTAATAGCCCAGCGTTTTATCGACCATCGCTTCGGCAAGGAGGGGATTTTTCCCTGTTGCCGCGGCAGTCGCGCTGAAATCCGCCTTTAAGGCGGCAATATTTTTTTCCGTCGCCGGTATGGGTTCTGCCGCGCCTATACTGCTGCCGGGCGCCATGACGATATGGCGGCAGGACAGGGCGATAAGTGCCCCTGCCGACCAGGCACGCGATGAAACATAGGCGATAGTGGGCACATTCGTTTGCTGCAGCATATCGCGGATCTTCAAAGCGCTCTCCACTTCGCCGCCGAGCGTATTGATTTCAACGACAACAGCCTTGTCGCCTTCATCTTCGGCGGCAGTAAGACTCCGCCGCACCAGGGCGACCCGGGCATTGTCAATTTCGCCGGATACGTGTACAATGCGCACCGTATCGGCGGCACTTACAGGCAATGCCGCAAAAAAGGCGAACATCAAAGAAAGTATAGTTAGAAAAACACGTGATTTTTTCAACATAATATCCACCTGTAAGACCTTTTTACTCATGAATTCATCTTATCGAGAGACAGGAGAAATGCCGGCGCGTATTCGGTCATAAAGCAGTCCACTTCGGGCATGTGCAGGCACTTCAGTTTGTTTTCAATGCCTGCAAAGGCTTCATTAAACTCCGTGTTTCCCGCATGCTTTTCCTGCAGGCATTTTAAGTAGGCGCTGAGTGTATCCGCCGCCTTCACGAGAGGCCAAACGGGATCGTTTTCAGCATCGAGAATGAGCGATTCATATGGAGCGCGCAGGTCTTCCGGCAGGGATTCGATAAGCCTGCGGCCGGCCAACTTTTCCACTTCGCGGTAAGTCTTACGCATGAGAGGTGTAAAGTATTTTACAGGCGTCGGCATGTCACCTGTAAAGATCTCCGTCACATCGTGGTACATGGCGAGAACCGCCGCCCGCTGCGGGTCAACCTTGCCGCCGAAGCGCACGTTGCGTAAGACGCAGAGATGAAAGGCAATCATGGCCGTCTGCAAGGTGTGTTCCTGAATATTTTCATCCTGCGTATTGCGCATTAAGCCCCAACGGCGAATATACTTCATACGGCTGAGCATGGCAAAAAAGTGACTCATATGACGCCTCCTCAGCGATATAAGCCTATGGCATGAAGAACTTTTTCATACGTCACTGCCGCCTTGGCCCGCGCTTTTTCAGCGCCCTGTGTAAGGATTTCATCCAACTCGGGCGCACCGATCATCTCTTCATAGCGCTGTTGAATGGGTTCCAACACGGAAACAACCGCATCGGCCACATCTTTTTTAAAGGTACCGTAGCCTTTATCCGCGTATTCCCGCTCTATCGTTTCATGACTCTTATCCGTAACGGCCGCAAAGATGTCCATTAAATTGGATATACCCGGCTTTGCCTGCACGTCATAACGAACGGCATTGTCGCTGTCCGTTTGAGCCCGTTTTATTTTCTTTTCAATATCCTTCGGTGCATCGAGGAGATAAACCGTAGCCGTCCGGTTTTCGTCGGACTTGCTCATCTTCTTCGTCGGCTCCTGCAGACTCATGACGCGAGTGCCGTCCTGGCCGAGAAGAATATCGGGGATCGTAAAAACTTCGCCGTACAGCCGATTAAAGCGTTGCGCCAGGTCGCGTGTAATCTCCATGTGCTGCTTTTGGTCGTCTCCTACGGGTACAAGATTTGTCTGATACAAAAGGATATCAGCGGCCATAAGAGGCGGATACGCCAAGAGGCCTGCCGGAATGGAGTCGCCCCGTTTTGCGGCCTTATCCTTATACTGAGTCATCCGTTCCAGTTCACCCACATACGATAAGGTCGTCATAATCCAGCCAAGCTGCACGTGTTCGGGCACTTCGGACTGCACAAAGAGTGTAGCCTTCTGTGGATCCAGTCCGGCTGCCAAATAAATGGCCGCCAGCTGCCGCGTCCGTTCATGAAGCATGGCCGGCTCCTGCGGAACCGTAATGGCATGCTGATTGACAACACAGTAGTAGCATTCATTGCCGTCCTGCATCTTTGAGAAATTACGCAAGGCGCCTAAATAATTCCCTAATGTAAGTTCTCCGCTCGGCTGAATACCCGAGAAAATAATCGACATAATAGCCTCCTCATAATTACAAAAAAAGCCTTCCACCCCTCTGGCAGGGACGAAAGGAGTTTTGTTCCGCGTTATCGGCGCTTACAACCGTTCGCGAATATTTCTTTTATAAATTCTAGCCGCTTTCACAAACACTGTCAAGCTTGGTCACCTCATTGACACTGTCAAAAATATTTTATCTTTTTCTGTTCTCTTTATATGGTATAATTGGACATACACCACATTTATAATTTATACCTTTATTGTGGTCTTTACTATACCGTCGGTTATCCGACGCAGGAGAAACACATGAAAGACTTACTCCATATCGGCATCGATATCGGCTCTACGACCGTAAAGATTGCCGTACTCAATAATGTAAAACAATGCCTTCACGCCTGCTACGTGCGGCACTACACGGACATTCGCGGCAAGGTGTTGGAGCTTTTGGAAAATGCCTTTGAAGTATTCGGAGACAGACAGATTTCCATTGCCATGACCGGCTCCGGCGGCATGGCCTTGGCCGAACATCTGCACATTCCTTTCATTCAGGAAGTCATTGCCGGTACCAAAGCAGTCCGCACATACCATCCCCAATCGGACGTAATCATCGAATTGGGCGGTGAAGACGCGAAAATTACGTACCTCACGGGCGGCAACGAGCACCGCATGAACGGAGCCTGCGCCGGCGGTACGGGCGCCTTCATCGATCAAATGGCGACACTCCTCCACACGGATGCCTTAGGCCTCAACGAGATGGCAAAACAGGCCGACACGCTCTACCCCATTGCGGCCCGTTGCGGCGTATTTGCCAAGACGGACATTCAAGCTCTCTTAAATGAAGGCGCAAGCAAGGAAAACGTAGCCGCATCCGTCTTCCAGTCCATTGTTTTACAAACGATTACGGGTCTTGCCTGCGGCCGTCCCATTAAGGGAACGGTTTGCTTTCTCGGCGGGCCGCTCACCTTTTTGCCGCAGCTGCGCAAGCAGTTCGCCACAACCCTCAACCTGGGTGAAAATGGAACGGTTGCGCCGGAAAATGCACAAGTCTATGTAGCCATCGGCGCCGCACTGGGCAGCTTTGACGAAAAACCGCAATCCTTCATGGCCCTCATGAACCGCATCCGCAACGTGGACGACTCGTCCCTGCCTAAAACGGACCGCATTGAACGCCTCTTTAATTCGCCTGAAGAGCTGCAGGCCTTTCGCAACAGACACGGCAAGAACACGGTCCCTACAGGCAACCTGTCCGCATACAGCGGCCCTTGTTACCTCGGCCTCGATGCCGGTTCGACGACAATTAAAGCCGTTCTCATGGGCGATAACAACGAAATCCTCTATTCTCATTACCAAAACAATGAAGGCAGTCCGCTTACGGCGGCGAAGTCGATTATTTCCGAAATCTATTCGAACCTGCCGAAAAACGCCTTCATCGCCAAGACCGGCATTACGGGCTACGGCGAATTTCTCTTAAAGGAAGCTCTTCACATCGACTTGGGTGAAGTGGAAACGATTGCCCACTACCAGGCGGCGGCCCATTTCTGCCCGGACGTCGATTTCATTCTTGATATCGGCGGCCAAGACATGAAGTGTTGCCGTTTAAAAGACGGCCACATTGAGGACATCATCTTAAACGAAGCATGTTCAGCCGGTTGCGGTTCTTTTCTCGACACATTCGCAAAATCCTTAAAAATGTCCATTCACGAGTTTTCCGAAGCGGCCCTCCTCGCGAAAGAGCCGATTGACCTCGGCTCGCGCTGCACTGTCTTCATGAACTCTAAAGTAAAGCAGGCGCAAAAGGAAGGCTCCACGATGGCGGATATTTCAGCCGGCCTGTCCTACTCAGTCATAAAAAATGCGCTGTATAAAGTTATTAAAGTAAAAGACCCGTCCAAGCTGGGCAAGCACATTGTCGTTCAAGGCGGCACCTTCTATAATGACGCTGTCCTGCGCGCATTTGAACAGCTTTTGGGCCGCGAAGTCATCCGTCCGTCCATTGCCGGCCTTATGGGCGCCTACGGTATGGGCCTTATTTGCCGGCAGGCCTACTGCGAAGACGGCGTGCCGTCTACACTCCTTGACATGGAAGGTATCCGCAATCTCAGCATTGCCACATCCATTCGTCATTGCGGCCTTTGCTCGAATAATTGCCTGCTCACGGTAAATACCTTTAACGACGGCCGATTCTTCATTACGGGCAACCGCTGCGAACGCGGCGCCGCCGGTTCTTCCGCCAAGCGGACGAAAGTATTGCCGAACCTGTACAAGCAAAAATACAACCGTCTGTTTATGCATTATAAACCCTTATCCGACGCGCCGCGCGGTTCCGTCGGCATTCCGCGGGTACTCAACATGTATGAGGACTATCCCTTCTGGTTTACCTTTTTTACCCGCCTCGGTTACCGCGTAATTCTGTCGGACCAATCGTCTAAAGAGCTGTACGGAAAAGCTATCGATACAATTCCGTCCGATTCGGCCTGCTATCCGGCCAAGCTCGTTCACGGGCATATTGAAAACCTCTTGGAGAAAAAGGTCGACCGCATCTTCTATCCGTGCATTCAAAACGGTCCGCTTGAAGGCGGCAAGGACAATAACTTCAACTGCCCTATGGTCATGAGCTACCCTGAAGTTATCAAGCATAATATGAACGAACGCCTGACGGAAACGCAGACACCCTTTATCACCCCTTTTCTGCCCTTGTACGATAAAAAACGCATCGTCAAACGCCTGGCAGAAGAGCTGCGGGATTGGGGACTCGGCAAGGCGGAAATAAAAGAGGCGGCTCTTGCCGCCTGGGCAGAGGAAGAAAGGTTCAAAAACGACTACTACGAGCTCACTAAGAAAACACTGACCAAACTGGAAAAATCCGGTGACCGTGCCGTTGTCCTGAGCGGCCGTCCCTATCATTTGGATCCGGAAATCAATCACGGTATCCCGGAGCTCATCAACAGTCTCGGCCTGGCCGTTCTCACGGAAGACGGGGTCGCACCGCTCGGCCAATTTCCGGGCAAGCTCCGCGTTGTCGACCAGTGGTCTTACCACTCGCGCCTCTACAGAGCGGCCCAATATGTATCACTGCACAGCAACTTGGAGCTCGTCGAACTGAATTCCTTCGGCTGCGGCCTCGACTCCATCGTCGCCGACCAGGTGCAGGAAATTTTGGCGCACGGCAATAAAATTCATACTCTCCTAAAAATAGACGAAGGATCCAACCTCGGAGCCATCCGCATCCGGCTTCGCTCCCTGCTTTTCGTCATGAACCACCGCAAACAGATGACTGCGCCCGTCAGCGAGCTCTATTCGTACAAAAAAGCAATTTTCACGAAAGAAGCGAAAAAAACGCACACTATTTTGGCGCCGGAAATGACGCCCATTCACTTCCCGCTCTTTAAGGCCGCTTTCCGCCACGAGGGCTATAATATCGAGATCCTGTCTCATCAGGGACAGGAAGCTATCGACACGGGCCTTTCCTTTATTCACAACGACGCGTGTTATCCGGCTATCATGTCTCTCGGCCAGATTATGACGGCTCTCCGCTCGGGGAAGTACGATCTCGAACACACATCGGTCATCGTTTCGCAGACCGGCGGTTGTTGCCGGGCGACAAACTATATCGGTATGCTGCGCAAGGCTCTGGCCGATGCGAATATGCCGAAAATCCCCATTATTTCGCTTAATACGAAGGGGCTTAACAAGCAGCCCGGTTTTAAACCGAAAATCGGTTTCTGGCATCGCCTGCTTCAAGGGATGATTTACGGAGATGCCCTGCAGCAAGTGCTGTACCGCACGCGACCTTACGAAAAAGTGCGCGGTACGGCGGAAGCGCTCTTCCAAAAGTGGCAGGACAAACTGTCCGGCGACCTTATAAAAGCCGATGTTCACACGTTTAAAGAAAATATTCGCAACCTCATTGCCGACTTCGACAGACTGCCCATTTGGGAAGACCTGAAAAAGCCGCGCATCGGCATTGTCGGTGAAATTTATGTCAAATTTCACCCGATTGCCAATAATCAGATTGTCAAAATGATCGAAGAAGAGGGCGGTGAAATCATAGTTTCCGGCTTGGCTGATTTTTTCTATTACGGTCTGCTGGACAATCAATTCCGCCACAAATATCTCTCAGGCTCTTTCCTGTCGTCTCTGGCCGGCAAGACGGCAATCCGTCTTCTCGACTGGTACCGCAAGCCTTATGCCGATGCCGTCGCCAATAGCAAACGCTTCGATAAGATTACGTCCATTTACGATATCGCCAAAGAAGCAAAGGAATATCTCTCCCTCGGTCACGTAGCCGGCGAAGGTTGGTTCCTTACGGGCGACATGATCGACCTCATCCACCGCGGCGCAAAGAACGTTGTTTGCCTCCAGCCTTGGGCCTGCCTGCCGAACCACGTTACCGGCAAGGGAATGATCAAGACCTTAAAGGCCGCTTTCCCGGAGACAAACATCGTCGCCATCGACTATGACCCGGGTGCCAGCGCCGTCAACCAGACGAACCGTCTGAAACTGATGCTGACAACAACCTTTGAAAGCATCCGCGAGCCGTCCGCGGAGACGGAAAAACCTTTACTTCCGTTCCTGCAGGGTGTCCGCATTAACGGTTCGTTAAAAGAATAAGAAAACATGAAACCGGGGCTCGCCGCTTGGCGAGTCCCGGTCTCTATATGCGTACGCATGTCGTTTTTTATAATTCAACGCTTGTGCCGGGTTCTATGACCAAGCCCCGTTGACCGTACTCATCGGCTAAGCGCCGTACAAATTCCTGCGGTTCCGCATCAATGGCGGGCCACGTTTTATAATGAACGGGCACGGTCACATCCGCTTTGATATACGATGCCGCCAGGAGGGCATCATCTATTCCCATAGTGTACGTGTCACCGATAGGAAGGAGAGTATAGTCGATCTTGCCGAACCGACTTAAAAGGCCCATGTCACTGAAGAACGCCGTATCACCGGCATAGTAAACGGTCTTGCCGAAAAAGGTAATGAGCGCGCCTGCCGCATGACCGCCGGGGACACCGGAGCCGTGTAAGGCTTGAACCATTCGGATAGTTCCGAACGGAAAGGCTCCCTTGCCGCCGAGATGCATCACCCTTGTCTCCAAACCCGCTTCTGCCGCTTTGCGCGCCACCTCGGGCGTCGATATAAACAAGGCATTATTCCGCATACCGATGCTGTCGCTGTCTCCATAGTGATCATCATGGCCGTGACTGACAAAGATGTATTGACACGTAATATCTTCCGCCTTGGCAACATCCCACGTGTTTCCCGTAAAAAACGGGTCCACAAGAAGTGTTATTTCTTCCTGTCTTAAGGCAAAACAGGAATGACCGTAGTACATAAATTCCATATTTTTCTCCTCCTTACCGCCCATACTTGCCCGCACGTCTGCAAGTCCTTTTCAAACACGGCTTCATCAGTAAACCTCATCACTGTATTTATTATAAAGTCCGATCCGTCAAAAAGGAAGAACCGCAATCTTGCCAGAACGGCACGCGGTTCGTATAATAAATTACGGCATACTATACGATTAGGAAAGAGTGAAACTATGAACTGGAAAACCTGTCTTGCCGTTCTGACGTGCAATATCCTTTTTATGGCGGCAAGTTATACGATGATCATGCCTTTTTTGCCGGTCTATTTGACGTCCGAGTTAGGCGTGCAGGCGGCAGATGTCCACCTTTGGTCGGGTGCGGTTTTCTCTTCCTCATTTCTAATCAGCGCCGTAATGGCTCCCATCTGGGGCAAAATGGCCGATACAAAGGGAAAACGCCTTATGGCGCTGCGTGCCAGTTTTCTTTTGGCTATCAGCTATTTCCTGGGCGGTATCGTCACAACACCGTTGCAACTTATATTCGTACGTATGTTTCAAGGCTTCGCCTCCGGTCTCTGGCCTATGGAACTGGCCATCATGACTATCTATGCACCTCCGCAGAAATTGGGGCTTTGCCTCGGCATTATGCAGGGCACCCTTACGGCCGGAAGTATTGTCGGCCCCCTGTTCGGCGGTGTTTTAGCCGGTATTTTCGGCATGAGAGTTTCTTTTTATCTGGCGGCAATCGCGCTTTTTATCAATTTTCTTCTGCTCTTCTTTTTCATATCCGAACCGCCTCATGCGGTTATCTCCGAGGAAACTTATAATGAGACGGAATCCTTCAGTCTCC
Source organism: Megasphaera coli (assembly GCF_900095855.1). GTDB lineage: Bacteria > Bacillota > Negativicutes > Veillonellales > Megasphaeraceae > Megasphaera > Megasphaera massiliensis_A. The sequence continues at coordinate 12,742 of NZ_FMIY01000001.1, forward strand.
GCAAGGCGCCCGTTGTACGCGACATGCTCTTCTTTGCCGTCTTTGTTCAAATGGTTATCTTCCTCGTTCAACCCGTAATGGCTACATACGTGGAAGAGCTGGCGGGGCATTCCGACAATATCGTCTTGACAGCGGGACTGGTCTTCTCTTTAAGCGGCTTTTCCGGCGCTGTAACGGCTCCGCTCTGGGGGCGTTTCGGCCAACGCAAGGGGTTTTATACATCCCTTATTGCCGCCCTCACGACCGCAGGGATTGCCTTTGTCATGCAGTCTTTACCGCGGACGCTTTATCTCTTCGCAGCCGCTCAATTTACGGTCGGCCTTTTCTTCTCCGGCATAAACCCGTCCATTAACGCAATCTTGGCAAAGACGACAACAGATAATACAAAAGGCCATGTTTTCGGCCTGCTCTTTTCGGCTCAGCAAATCGGCGCCGTCATCGGACCGATTTTAGGCGCCGCCATTGCCACCTGGCTGGGCATGCGCTACATCTATATCGCCTGCGGCTGCATCCTTATCGCCATCAGTATTATAGTACGCCGCCATAAATCCGACCTTCGTTCAGCGGGAATTTAAACTACATACACAAAACCGCGCATTTTTCGGAATGCGCGGTTTTTTCGTTTATGCTTATCCTTCAATTTCTACGAGGCAGTCGCCGCTGATAATAGCCTGTCCTTTGGTCACATGAATTTCTCCGACCGTCCCGTCCAAAGGCGACGTAATTGTCGTTTCCATCTTCATGGCTTCCGTTACGATCAGAGGCTCGCCTTTCTTTACCTTCTGGCCTTTCGTAACCAGAATATTTACAACCGAACCGGACAAGGTGGCACCCACATCTCCCGGTTTGGAGGGATCCGCTTTTTTCTTGGCAACCGTATGCATATCCACGCTCTTATCTTGAACGCGAATTTCCCGTTCCGCGCCGTTAAACATAAAGGTAATCGTACGTACTCCGTCGTCATCAGGATCGCTGATATTGACCAAAGTAATAACGAGATCTTTACCTTCTTCAATGGCCACGTGAATTTCTTCATTCTTCGCCATGCCGAAGAAGAATGTCGGCGTATCGAGGACGCTTACATCACCGAATTCCTTAAATCGTTCACTGTAGTCCGCAAATACTTTCGCATACTGGCAGTACGCGTTGACGTCTTCCGGTGTGTGATTGTAGCCGGCATCGTCAAGCTTCTTGGCAATGGCTTCAAAATCCGCTGCCGGCAGGGCTTTGCCGGGACGTTCCGTCAACGGCTTTTTGCCTTTGAGGATAATTTTCTGCAGCTTCTCCGGGAAGCCCTGATAGGGAATACCGATTCGCCCTTCAAAGAACTCAACGACAGACTGCGGGAAGTCGAGCGTGTCGCCTCTGTCGTAAATATCCTTTTCCGTCAAGTCATTCTGCACCATGAACAAAGTCATATCGCCGACGACTTTGGACGACGGCGTTACCTTAATGATATCGCCGAACATCATGTTCACGTCATGATACATCTTCTTAACTTCATTCCACCGCTCGCCCAGACCGACGGCCTTCGCCTGCTGCCGCAGGTTGGAGAACTGACCGCCCGGCATTTCATGCTGATACACTTCCGTATTGGAATAGGGTTCGGCTTTGTCGACGCCTTTGTAGTACGGCCGTACGGTCGCCCAGTAGCGGGACATTTCTTCCATAGCGTCAATATTCATTTCCGGCTGCCGTTCTTTGCCGCTGAGCGCATAATAAAGCGTATTCATGCTCGGCTGGCTCGTACCGCTCGCCATGGATGAGAAGGCAACGTCCACAATATCGACGCCCGCATCAATAGCGCGGCAATAGGTCGTTACGCCGTTGCCGGAACCGTCATGCGTATGCAGGTGAATGGGCAAAGAAACCGCGTCCTTCAGAGCCGAAACAAGGCGATATGCCGCTTCGGGTTTGAGCAGGCCCGCCATATCCTTGATAGCGATGATATTCGCACCCGCATTTTGCAGTTCCTTTGCCATATTGATATAGTAATTGAGATCGTATTTTGCCCGCGACGGGTCGAGAATGTCGCCGGTGTAGCAAAGAGCGACTTCAGCGATTTTACCCGTTTCGCGAACGGCCTGAACCGTTTCGTACATATTATCCAAGCTGTTCAGACTGTCGAATATACGAAAAACGTCGATACCGTTTTTTGCGGACAAGTCAACGAAGTTCTTGACTACATTGTCGGGATAGCTCGTATAGCCGACGGCATTGGCACCGCGGATGAGCATTTGCAGGAGAATATTCGGCGCGAGTTTGCGCATTTCACGGAGGCGTACCCACGGGTCTTCATAGAGGAAGCGGTAAGCCACGTCGAAGGTCGCACCACCCCAACATTCAAAAGAAAACATGCCGGGCAGCTTCTTTGCCGTCGCTTCCAAAACGCGCAGCATATCGATAGAGCGAACGCGCGTCGCCATAAGCGACTGGTGCGCGTCGCGCATGGTCGTATCCGTGAAGAGTATCTTCTTTTGATCCAAAATCCACCGGGAGAATTTTTCCGCCCCCAAGGAGTCAAAAATCTGTTTCGTCCCGTCCGGATAATCACTCTTAGGCGTTACGGGAAGCTCCAGGTGTTCGAAATCCGGTTTTGCCTGATGCCCCGCGGCGGCATAGCCGTTAATCGTCGTGTCGGCAATGTATTTCAGGAGTTTCGTGCCGCGGTCATGCGTAACGGGCAGCTTGAAGAGCTCCGGATGTTCGTCAATGAAGTTGACATCATAATTTCCGTTCATAAAGAGCGGGCTGCTCAATACGTTAATGAGAAAACCTATATTCGTCTTAACGCCGCGAATGCGGAATTCTTTCAGCACGCGAATCATCTTCTGTACGGCGCCGGCATGGGTCAGGTTATAGGTCGTCGCTTTGACGAGAAGGGAATCATAATAAGGCGTAATAATAGAACCCGTATAAGCATTTCCGCTGTCGAGACGCACACCGAAACCGCCGCCGCTGCGGTAGGCAATAATTTTTCCCGAGTCGGGCATAAAGCCGTTCAACGGATCCTCCGTCGTAATACGGCATTGAATGGCGTTGCCCAGGCAATGAATAGACTCCTGGCCGGGCAGGCCGATTTCTTCGCTGCCCAATTGGTACCCTTCGGCAACCTTAATCTGCGTCTGCACGATGTCGATGCCCGTAACCATTTCCGTAACCGTGTGTTCAACCTGCACACGCGGGTTTACTTCAATGAAGTAGAATTTTTCATCACTCGTTACGAGAAATTCTACCGTGCCGGCATTGACATAGTTGACATTTTTCATCAACTTGATAGCCGCATCGCAAATATCCCGGCGCAACTCCTTCGATAAGGAGAAGGCAGGGGCGATTTCAACAACCTTCTGATGACGCCGCTGAATGGAGCAGTCCCGTTCAAAGAGGTGAACGACATTACCGTGTTCATCTCCCATAATCTGCACTTCGATGTGTTTCGGATTAATAATGCATTTTTCCAAGTAAATCTCGTCGTTACCGAAGGCCAGCTTCGCTTCCGACTTAGCCCGTTCATATGCGTCCTGCAGGTCGGCCATTTTGTCTACCATACGCATGCCGCGGCCGCCGCCGCCGTTAACCGCCTTGAGCATAATGGGCAGTCCCACCTCTTTGGCAAAGCGTTCCACTTCGGCATAATTCATAACCGGGCCGTCGCTGCCCGGTATGTATTGAATGCCGGCTCTCTTCGCCTGAATGCGGGCGTTGATTTTATCACCGAACATGATGAGATGTTCCACTTTGGGTCCGATAAAAATGATGTCTTCTTCAGCGCAGCGCTTCGCGAGCTCCGCATTCTCCGACAAGAACCCGTAGCCGGGATGAATCGCGTCCACATCATGCTCATGAGCGATGCGGATAATATCCTCAATATCCAAATACGCGTCGACCGGTTTTTTACCCTTTCCGACTAAATAAGACTCATCGGCACGAAAACGGTGCAATGACAGTGAATCTTCTTTAGAATAAACGGCTACTGTGCGTATGCCCAATTCATTACAGGCACGGAAGACGCGAATAGCGATTTCACCGCGATTGGCCACCAAAACCGAATTAATCTTTTTCATGAAAGCTTACCTCCTGCTGTCAGTAGAAATGGTCTACAATTTTCTTGCATAATGGTACACCGTATTCTTACATTATAGCAAAAGAACCGCCCCCAACAAAGGGGCGGCGCTAATAAATACTGTATACAAGATTTATTTTCTCATCACGACGCGAACAATAAACAGGCTCATTTCATACAAAACGATAAGCGGCACGGCAATCATAGTCTGCGTAAAAATATCCGTCGTCGGCGAAACTATCGCCGCAAAGATAAAAGAAACGACAATGAGGATTTTCCGCTTCGACCGCAAGAAAGCGCTCGAGACGATACCCAGCCTGGCCAAAAAAATGACAATGAGCGGCAGCTCGAAGATAAAACCGAAGGGCAGGGTCAAGGCCATAAGAAAGGACAGGTATGCTTCCAAAGAAAACAGGGGCTGCAGCGATTGCGATGCAAAACTCATGAAAAAACCGACTGCCGCCGGGATGACGAAGCAATAGGCAAAAACGAGACCTCCGTAAAAAAGGACAATCGCCGACGGCAAAATCAAAAGGGCCGCCCGCTTTTCATCGGGCCACAGGGCCGGCGCAACAAAAGCCCACAATTCGTAGAGAAGAAGGGGCAAGGTTATGAGGACACCTGCAAAAACGGCGATTTCCAGGTATGTAAAGAAGACTTCCGCCGGATTCATGAAATAGAGCTTCCCTGCCGGCGCCGAAAGAAGAGCGATGATTTCGTCCACGTACGAATAGGCAAAGAACGAGGCTGTCCCTACGGCAATAAGGCATATAATGATTCGTTTTCTGAACTCCTGCAAGTGATCGCGCAAGGGCATTTCCTGCTTACTCTGTTCTGCCACCGTCCCGCTCCTGTTCTGCTGCCCGTGTTTCTATCCGCTCTTTCTGCACTGCGGCCGTCTCATTTTCGTCGGACCGGTCGCGCTTTGCCGGTGCCGTCACATCATTTGTCACACTCACTGCAGCCGCAGCCGCCTCTTCTTCGCGCAACAGCTCCTGCGCTTCGGAAAATTTCTTCATGGCATCCTTTACTTCCACCAACTCTATATCGACGGCCCTCTTACCGTTCTCTTTCGTATCCGCCGCCGCTTCGACAAGTTCATTGCCGGCTTTTTTTATTTCATTAATACTTTTACCCAACGTGCGGGCGATTTCAGGCAGCTTGTCCGGTCCGAACACGATGAGCGCAACAATGAAAACCAACACCATCTCGCTCATACCCACATTAAACATGACCGCACCCCTCCTTTAAAGCTTCTACTCGCTCAGTATAGCATACGCCGGAGCGGCCGCAAACAAATTGTTTGAGAAAGATTTTACGGGCAAAATAAAAACAGCACCGTAGGTGCTGTCTCCAGTGGTGCCGGAGGTGGGACTTGAACCCACACGACTGTTCATCGCTTGATTTTGAGTCAAGTGCGTCTGCCATTCCGCCACTCCGGCATATATTGTGCATTAACACAGTGATTATTGTATACTATGCGAACTACATCCGTCAAGGAGGAATTTTTACCGCCGAAAGCGGATTCCGCAGCTTCCTCCTTAACGAATGACGGCTTGTATATATTTATCGTTCCGCGTCGGTAACGACCTTTATATCCTGCTCAGTCGTTTCTTTTTCTTTAATATACGCGAAGTAGGCCTTTGTTTCGGCAACGACAACACTGCTCAGACCGATAAGGGCAATAAGATTCGGGATCGCCATCAGGCCGTTGACGATATCGGCGAGAATCCAGATGACATCAAGTTTAACGAAGGCACCGCAAGCAACGAGAATAATAAAGACAATACGGTACGGCATGATCCCCTTGACTCCTACGAGGTAGGCAATGCAGCGTTCGCCGTAATAATTCCAGCCAAGAATGGTCGTAAAAGCGAACAGTGTAAGCCCTACGCAAAGGATGAGGCTTCCCATCTGCGGATATGCCTGCTGAAAAGCCATATTGGTCAATGCCGCCCCGTTCACATCGCCAGTCCAGGAACCGCTGATAACAAGCACCAGTCCCGTCAGCGTACAAATAATAATTGTGTCGATGAAGGTCCCCGTCATGGATACGAGCCCCTGTTCGGCAGGCCATTTCGTCTTGGCGGCGGCCGCTACAATAGGAGCACTGCCGAGGCCGGATTCATTGGAAAATACACCGCGGGCCACACCGTTACGCATGGCCACAAGGACTGTAGCGCCGAGGAAGCCGCCGGCAGCAGCCGTCGGGGTAAAGGCGGCCGTAACGATTTCCGCCAAAGCCGCCGGAACCTGCGCTCTAAAAATGACGAGGAAGCCAACGGTAACGGCGATATAAATGGCCGCCATAGCCGGTACAACTTTGGATGCCGTCCTGGCAATGGATTGGAGCCCGCCGATGGTAACGGCTGCAACGACAAGCGTCAAAGCGGCGGCCGTATAAGGAACGGGAATATCCGTCGCAAGCTGCGTGATTTCGACAATCGCATTTACCTGCGCAAAGGTCCCGATACCGAAGAATGCGACAAGAACACCGAAGAACGCAAAAATAACCGCTAAAGGCTTAAACTTCTTACCGAGGCCTCTTTCAATATAATACATCGGGCCGCCGGCGATGTCGCCGTTTTTGTCAACCGTCCTGTACTTGACAGCCAGACATCCTTCGGCATACTTCGTCGCCATACCGACAAAAGCGGCCACCCACATCCAAAAGACGGCCCCCGGTCCGCCGGCATGAACAGCTGTTGCGACACCGACGATGTTTCCCGTCCCTACAGTGGCCGCCAAAGCCGTACACAGAGCCTTAAAGCTGTCAATGTCACCGTCACCGCGGTTTTCGGCGGCAAAGATCAATTTCAAGGCACGAGGCAGCCTGAAGAGTTGAATAAGACTCAGGCGAACCGTCAGTATGATCCCCGTCCCGATAAGAAGGAGCAGCAAGGGCGGCCCCCAAATAAAACTGTCTACGGCATTCAACATGTCTACATTCATTTTAAATCGACTCCCTTTTTCTTAAAATAAAAAACCTGTCACCGTATACTCCGGAGACAGGAAAAAGGAAAACGTATCTATATACGTCACGTCGCAATAGATCGTTTCACGCTCTGTCCTTTTGCCTGAGAGATAAGAAATACTGTGTATTTCGTGCACCTTCGGCGCCCGTTAGGGACTCTCCAGAGATATGTCCGCACATGGTCTTCGTCCGTATAGGACACCTGAGAGTTTAACTCCTTCGGTAGACAGCCGAGTCTTCTCCCACATGCTTCATCCATCTATATTCGGTTGTTGCCATTATAAATCAAGGCTTGTATTTATGCAAGCCCTTTTCTTTAAAGGACAGTGTCAATTTGTTATTGCAATTTACAATGTCCCTTTACTTTACCAATCTTCAATGACCGTTGTGAATCAAGTTCTCCACCGTCTCCATAACCGCCGTTGCCGTCTGTTGCCAGCGCAGAGGCGTCACGGTTATATGGCCTTCGCGAATATGAGCTACATCCGTGTTCTTCGGCGCATCGGTCATGTCTATATCACCGACGACGCGGAAGCAGGCAGCTCCGTCGAGATCGCTTTTCTTCAAGATTACATTATTGTATATCTGCACGGTCTGGGGCACGACGACAACGTTTTCCAACGTAATCTCTCCGTTACGGGCCGGCACGTTCAGATTTAAGATGCCCGGAAATTTTCCGCCCACAATAACACTGTCAATCAGCTTCGTAACGAGATATGCCGTTTCCATACACCGCTTTTCATTCATCCTGCCGAGGGATGCCGCAATGGCCGGCACCTGATAGTAAAGGCCTTCCATAGCTGCCGACACGGTACCGGAATAAAGAACGTCACTGCCCAGGTTATACCCGTCGTTAATGCCGGAAATGATAAGATCCGGTAAGTTATCCGTAAGGAAAAACTCCATAGCCGCTTTCACGCAGTCTACAGGCGTACCGTTGACAGCTATTTTACGCACATTGGCATATTCGCTTTCCAACTCGCGCCAATAGAGATTCTTATTAATTGTCATGGAATGTGACGCGGCACTTCGCTGGCCGACCGGCGCGACAATGGTTACCTTTTCGGCGTAGGCGGCCGTCACCTTTTCCAAAATCCGTATGCCCCGTGCCGACACGCCGTCGTCGTTGGTCAATAAAATATGCATATAGTCGCTCCTATTTTTTATTTTCCTTGCGCAACAACTTCGTATTACCGTAAGAAACGGCCCGCGTATGTATAGTATGACTCCACTTCATATCATGTCTATCTCTGAAACCGAGGAAATTTACGGGAATCCAGCTGTACATGAACAAAGGATATACAATGAGATAAAGCCACGATTTTAACGGTACTTTTATTTGCAGCAGCACAATAACGGGAATCGCGTATTGGGCTATAAAGAGAAACGTCCAAATTTCCATGGGTACGAGCTGATTCAGTATATTCGTATAAAACGGATAAAAGGACGTATTAATGTACGACAGAAAGGCATATATAGTCGACATCATCATAAAAAACGGTTGCGACAACGTGATGATGCCGTCAAGCATGCGAATATTTCCGGTCCGTATACCTTTGGTAAAAAGTTTCGGTATAAACCGTTCGCCGCAGTCACACTGCCCTTGAGCCCATCGCTTGCGCTGCCGCCACGAGGGCCAAAAGGAGACGACCTTTTCATCGTAAATAATGGCGTCATGAGCCCAACAGGTTCGCACACCTTCGAGAAGAATTTTCATGGAAAATTCCATATCCTCCGTCAGGCAATCACAGCCCCAACCGTATCTTCTGACGACATCCGTCGCAATACACATGCCCGTGCCGCCCAAGGCCGTCGACAGGCCGATATTATATTTAGCCCGATGCCACATGTGGTTAATGAGCCAAAAGGCGATGGAAAAGGTGCCGGCAATCCATGAGTCCGTCGGATTCTTAGAATCCATATACCCTTGAATGACCTTTTCTCCCTTACACAGGTGGTTGTTCATTTCGCGCAAAAACTCGGGATGAACCAAATTGTCCGCATCAAAAACGACAAAGGCGTCATACTGCTTTTCCTGCTGCAAAAGTCGCTCAAACATCCAATCCATGGCATAACCCTTGCCGACATCTTCCGCATTGACGCGCACTTTGACAAAAGCACCGCAGCTCTCGCAAACTTCGGCCGTCCTGTCCGTACAATTATCGGCGACGACATAAATATCATACATGTGGCGCGGATAATTGAGGTCATAAAGGTTGTCAATAAGTGCCCCTACAACCAGCTCTTCATTGTGGGCGCAAATGACGACCGCAAAGGTATGCCGCGGCGGTGCCATGGTCTTATCTTCTTTTTTGATTAAGCCGAAAAGAGCAAGCACAAAATAATATAACGTATAAAAGACGATAATTACTTGTACCGGAATCATCAGCAAATCCGCTATATATTCCATCAAAACTCCCGGTTTACACGCGCATTCCGTTCATAGCCGTGTTAATCAATCCGAATACAATATATAAGGCGAAGGGCAGTGTAATAACCAGATGCCAGTCGTAGAAGACAATGGCTGCACCGATGAGGAGCGTAGCGGCTAAGGCCGACTTGTGCAATATATCCGCACTCTGCCCTTTAAAATCGGGGTGATGAATTTTGCTGACCAAATCATAACCTACAAGCACCATTAACACCGCAACCAAGGCAGGAGGCAGCTGAACGCCCGAAAGGACGTATGTCGCAAAGAGACAGCCGCCGTTAGGAATGGGCATGCCCTGAAAATATCCGTGGACGATACTCGTATTTATGTTAAATCGGGCAAGTCTGATACCGCCGAGAGCAGCGTAAATGAGAACAGGTATGACCGCAACCCAGCCTAATGTATGAAGCGTGTAGTTATAGACCAAAAAAGCCGACGCTGCGCCGAAAGAAACGCAGTCCGCCAATGAGTCGAGTTCTTTGCCGAAGTCACCGCTCACACCGAGAGCACGTGCGGACCTGCCGTCCATGGCATCACAGAGCATGGCGAAAAAGATACAAAGAGCCGCCCAGAAAAAATTGCCCTGTGCGGACAATATCATACTGAGTACGCCGAAACATAAATTACCGGATGTAAATAAGCAGGGAATTACATTTTTCATTCTACGATCCTCCCGATTACCGATTCTCCGCCGCGAACGCGATCGCCCTTTTTGACGAAAATCTCCACATTATCCTGTACATATACTTCAATACAGGAACCGAATTTTATCATGCCGTACAACTGGCCGTGCTCCAACACGTCGCCCAAGGTAACCCACGACACGACACGCCGCGCCAGGACGCCTGCAATGAGCGTGATCAAAAATTTTGTCTTGCCGTTGTCTATGCCCAAAGAATACCGTTCGTTCTCATAGCCTACGCCTTCTTTATAAGCAGGACGAAAACGGCCGCACGTATATTGTTGAAATTTAATGATGCCCGACAGGGGCGTACGATTTACGTGGGCATCGAAGATGGACAGAAAAATAACGATACGGCGGCATTCCTGCCCTAAATACAAGTCCTCATTCACCTTCCCGACACTGACAACCGTACCGTCCGCCGGTGATACAAGGAGCGCTTCGTCGGCAGGAATAATACGATGGGGATTGCGAAAAAAATACATAAAATATGCCGCCAATACAAAGGGCACGACGGCAACGTACAAATTCATGAAATACGCCGCTGCCAGGGCCAATATAAGCGGCACGGCAATAAAAATATACCCGTCTTCAATGATAAAGGGTTTTTTCATCTCGTTCACCTCGCCCCGGAATTTTTGCCGAACTTCACGGCAGCGACAAACTTGGGCAATGCCAACATACGCAAAGCTCTGCTCGGCTCTTTATACAAGCGGAAAAGCCATTCGAGGCGGTGTTTCTGCATCCACGCAGGCGCCCGGCATACCTTCCCGGCGAGAACGTCGAAGGTACCTCCCACACCCATGCAAACGCACGGTCCCAGTTCATACCGATGCTTGCTGATCCATTTTTCCTGCTTCGGTACGCCCAAGGCGACGAAGAGAATCTGCGTACCCGAGTTTCGTATGTCTTCAATAATATTTTTTTCTTCCTCCGCCGTAAAAAAGCCGGAGTGAATGCCCGCAACGGAAAGTTTACCGACAACCTTCTCCATATTGGCGGCGGCTAATTCGGCAATACCCGGCGCGCCGCCGAAGAAATAAACCTTCGTCCCCTTGGCGGCACCGGCCTCCATGAGACTGCACGCCAAATCCACGCCGGCAACGCGTTCTTTAAAGCACTTGCCTTGCTGCTCCGCCGCCCATAGAACGCCGGCGCCGTCAGGAACAACCATATCGGCATCCTGTAAAATCCGCGCCAGTTCCTCGTCTTCACGGGCTTTTATCAACATTTCCGCGTTGGCTGTAGCAATAGACGCGGCTCTTCCTTCTTCAATGCACTGAAATACAAAGTCCGTCGCCTCCCGCATGGAAACATTTTGTACGGGTATGGACAATATTTCGATAGCGTCGTTCATGACGACCCTCCGCTTCCTAGTTTACGCTGTAGTTCGGAGCTTCCTTCGTAATGCTGATGTCATGAGGATGGCTTTCCCGCAAACCGGCACTTGTAATCTGAATAAACTGCGTATTTTCAATCATTTCTTTGATCGTATGGCAGCCGCAATATCCCATACTTGCGCGCAAGCCGCCGACCATTTGGAAAATCGTGCTTGCCGCCGGTCCCTTGTACGGTACTCGGCCTTCAATGCCTTCGGGTACGAGCTTCTTTGCATCTTCCTGAAAGTAACGATCCTTACTGCCCTTTTCCATGGCTCCGATAGAGCCCATACCGCGATATACTTTATAGCTGCGGCCCTGGTAAATAATCGTTTCGCCCGGACTTTCTTCCGTGCCGGCCAGAACATTGCCGATCATGACCACATTGCCGCCGGCAGCGATAGCCTTGGCCATATCGCCGGAATACTTAATACCGCCGTCGGCAATAATGGGAATACCGAAGCGCTGTGCCACTTGAGCGCATTCATAGACGGCCGTAATTTGCGGCACGCCGATACCCGCAATAATACGGGTCGTACAGATAGAGCCCGGTCCTATACCGACCTTAACGGCATCTACACCGCATTCAATGAGAGCTTCCGTTGCGGCGGCCGTCGCGACATTGCCGGCAATGACCGGAAGATGGGGATAGGCTTTTTTAATTTCTTTCAACGTATTCAACACACCCTGCGAATGACCGTGCGCCGTATCAATGACGACGACATCCAGTTTAGCCGCTACGAGAGCATCAATGCGATCAATCATATCATGCGTTACGCCGACGGCGGCCGCGACGAGAAGCCGACCGTCCGAGTCTTTTGCGGAATTCGGATATTTCGTAGCTTTTTCAATATCCTTAATCGTAATGAGTCCCTTCAGGTTGTTGTCTTTATCGACAAGAGGCAGCTTTTCAATGCGGTGGCGGCGAAGAATTTCCCGGGCTTCCGCCAGGGACGTGCCGACCGGTGCCGTAACCAGGTTCTCCCGTGTCATCGTATCACCGATGCGCCGGCTCATATCTTCTTCAAAACGCATGTCCCTGTTTGTAATGATGCCTACGAGCTTGCCGTCGACCGTAATGGGAACGCCGGAAATGCGATATTTGCCCATGAGTTCATTGGCGTCGGCTAAAATATTGTCGGGGTGAAGAAAAATAGGATCAATAATAATACCGTGTTCCGACCGTTTCACTTTATCTACTTCCCGTGCCTGCTCGGCAATGGACATGTTCTTATGAATAACGCCGATGCCGCCTTCACGGGCAACGGCAATAGCCATGGGAGCTTCCGTAACCGTATCCATGCCGGAGCTCATAATAGGTACGTTCAGTTTTATATCCCGTGTTAAATTGGTGGAAATATCCACATCCTTCGGTAATACGTCGGATTTAGCCGGTACCAGCAGCACATCATCAAAGGTAAGACCTTGTATGCCAAATTTATCAGTTCTCATATTCACACCTCTATAAAATGTAATAAAGGGAATTTTCACCCACAACAGCTTTATCCCTAATTATAACGGATAATCGACATTATGTATATATTACATTACGTTATGACTTAATTGTCGAGGATTTTCGTAAAATCGGCACCGAAACGGATTTTTAACATGTCCACCGCTTTTTCTTCATTACCGAACTTGCGTAAATACGAGGCCGCCGCTTCCCGCGCCGGTACGAGCAGGTCCGCATCACCGATGACGTCGGCAACATGCAGATCCGGCAGGCCGTGCTGCATGTAGCCGAAAAGCTGTCCCGAGCCGCGCAGGAGCAGGTCCTTTTCCGACAAGGTGAATCCGTCGTAAACGGTTTCCATCCATTTCAGGCGCAGCCGCGTCTCTTTCGTGCCACCTTTAGCCATGAGAATGCAGTAAGCCTGCAAATTGCCGCGGCCGACGCGTCCCCGCAGCTGGTGCAGCTGCGCCAGGCCGAAGCGCTCCGCCCCGTCAATGAGAATGAGTGTCGCCTTCGGGACGCTGATGCCCACCTCAATGACGCTCGTCGCGACAAGGATATCTATGCGGCCTGCGCGAAAGCTTTCCATAACCGTCTCTTTTTCTTTTCCTGCCATGCGGCCGTGCACGAGACCGCATACACGCGACTTAAAAACATGATGCTGCAAATCTTCATACATAGCCGTTGCCGCCTGCAGATCCGCCTGTTCCGATTCTTCCACGAGGGGGCAGACAACATAACACTGCCGCCCTTCTGCAATTAACTTCTCCATGAACGCATATATGCGCTGCCGCATACCTTCGCCTACGGCATAGGTTTTGACCGGTTTTCGCCCCGGCGGCATTTCCCGAATGGACGACACGTCGAGGTCGCCGTAAACGGACAGCGCCAAGGTACGCGGAATGGGCGTGGCCGTCATGAAGAGTGTGTGCACGTTATACCCCTTGTCGCGCAGTGCCGCACGTTGGCCGACGCCGAAACGATGCTGTTCATCCGTCACGACGAGGGCAAGACTTGCAAAAACCACATCCTTTTGAATGAGAGCGTGCGTGCCGATGAGGATATCGATGTTCCGCACGGCCAAGTCTTCCAAAAGCTCCCGCCGTTCACCGGCACCGATACGCCCTGTCAGCAAGGCAATTTTCACGGGTAAATGTGCAAAAAGACGGACAAATTCTTCATAGTGCTGAGTCGCCAATATTTCCGTCGGTGCCATAAGCGCCCCCTGATAACCGCTTTCTACGGCCTTGGCCAAGGCGAGGGCGGCGACTACGGTCTTGCCCGAGCCTACATCCCCCTGGACGAGGCGTCGCATGGGGCTTGACCTTTCCAAGTCGTTTTGTATATCCGAAAAGGCGGAAACCTGATCCTTTGTCAAAGAAAAAGGCAGGTTTTCTATAAGGCCCTTAACGAGACTTCCGTTCGGTCCGAATTTAACGGCACGACCGGCCTTTTCCCTCTGCCGCTTCAAAAGTAAGCCCACCTGGAGTGAAAAGAGCTCCTCAAAGGCAAGCTTTCGCCGTGCCTCGCGCAAGGCCTCAAAGGATGCCGGAAAATGAACCGTCTTATATGTATATGCGTCGACAACATTGCCCGTAACCTCGGCCGACAAAAGCTCCGGCAATTCGCCTGCATATTCCTGTAAATTGGCAAACACGTATGTCACGGCACGGCGAAAATCCGATTGATAGAGGCCGTCCGTAAGGGCATAAATCGGTACAAGGCCGCCTGCTTCCGCTCTTCCCGCTTCCGCTTCAGGCGCGTTCATCTGCAACTTGCCGTAAGCCCGTTCAACCTTGCCGAAAGCATGAAGAATCATGTCCTTGCGGAACTGCCGCTTCTTAAAAGACTGATTAAACCAGACGAGTTCCATGGCACCCGTACCGTCGCTGATGATTACTTTCAAGAGCGACATACCGCGGCGGGGCCGCAGTTCCTGAACGGCTAGGACCGTCCCGTTAATGAGGACGGCACGATCCTCTTTCCCCGTCAAATCGCCGATGCGGAAAATACGCGAACGATCTTCATATGCCCGCGGAAAATATTGTATCAAGTCGCCTACCGTATAGACGCCGACTTTTGTAAAAAGCACCGCTTTTTGTTTGCCTATTCCCTTTATCGTCGTAATTGATTGAGCCATTATATCCCTACATGTATCATAAGTCGGAGCCGAAAGTCGCTCCTTGTTATTTTTTCGTTTCTATTGTACCATACTCTTGTACACTGAAGCATGAAGAGAAAGGGTCGAATACTTGCCTTGACTCACTTTTTGTGATATGATTCCAATGTTGTACTGTAACACTGCAAGGAGGTGTGTAGTCATGGCAAATTATTGTGAAGTTTGCGGCAAAGGTACTATGAGCGGTATGAACGTCAGTCATTCCCACTTGAAAACAAAGAGAACGTGGAAGCCCAATATCCAAAGAGTACGTGCCATCGTAGACGGCGAAGTAAAACGGATTAACGTCTGCACTCGTTGCCTTCGTTCCGGCAAAGTACAACGCGATGCGTAGCTCAATATAAAAAGAGATGATTCGCAAGGAGTCATCTCTTTTTATTATGCACTCATATAAAAAGGGTCGCACCTGTCGGCACGGCCCTCTTTGTTTATTCGTCATATAATTCTTTATTTCGTTTGACAATATCCAAAATAAGGTTGGCCGTTTCCTCAATGGCTTTAGCCGATACGTCGATAACCGGGCAATGAAGGCGGCGCATGACGTTTTGGGCGTACTCCAGTTCTTCGTTTATCCGTTCCACATTGGCATAGCTTGCATCCGGCTCCAGGCCCATCGTACGGAGCCGTTCGGAACGAATAAAGTTGAGCTTAAAGGGATCGATAATGAGGCCGACGATTTTCCGTGCCGGTATTTCAAAAAGTTCCTGCGGCAACGGCACTTCCGGAACCAAGGGCAGATTGGCCGCTTTGACTCGCTTACCGGCTAAATACATGGATAAGGGAGTTTTAGACGTACGCGAGACACCGATAATAACAACGTCGGCCTTCAAGAAACCCATCGGATTTTTTCCGTCGTCAAATTTAACGGCGAACTCAATGGCGTCGACACGCTTAAAATATTCTCCGTCCAGCCGGTGAATCATGCCGGCCTTCATCGTCGGCACCGTATTGGTTAACGTACCGATGCCGTTCATCATGGGTCCGATAATATCGACGACAGAAATATGCGTGCCTGCGGTCAGAGCCTGCAGCTTTTTACGTAGGGCCGGTGAAATGATCGTATAACAAATCATGGCATTTTCGTCAATGGCTTTTTTTACTATTTCTTCTATTTGCTGCTCTGAACGAATATAAGGCATGCGAACGATATGAAATTCCTGTTTGTCATATTGGCTTGCCGCCGCACGGGCAACGCGTTCCGCCGTCTCGCCGAGTGAATCGGAACAAGCGTAAATAACGGGTTTGTCCATTTATTCTCTCCTCCCCATGGCGCAGTCCGCGAAGATGCGCGTAATGTTGGTCTTGGAAATACGTCCTAAAACATGAAGCTCCTTCTTTTTCGTCTTTTCGTCTTCCGCGACGCGGACAACGGGAATGCAGTCCACTTCATAATCAAGCAGCCTTTGGGCCGCCACGATGGCCGTCTCACCGCTTTCTGCGTAAATAATTTTACTGACCGGCGTCATGACCATGCGCACCGGCAGGGAGCGCAAGTCATTATTTCCCATAGCCGCCTTGAGCAAATCCTTGCGCGACACGAGACCGACGAGGACATCGTCGGAAGCGACAAACACGGTCCCCACGTCTTCCGTAAAAATAGCGATGACCGCATCATAGGCCGTCGCCTTTTCGCCGACAATGACGGGCTGCGAGAGATAGGTGTTGACCTTTATTTCCATAAGCGTGCGGGACAACAGATCTTCTTCCTTATGGCCTGTAAAGAAGTAGCCCAGCTTCGGCCGCGCGCCAATAAGACCGAGCATCATTAAAATAGCCAAATCCGACCGCAAGGCCGCCCTTGTCACGTGCAGCTGCGCCGCTATGTGCTGCCCCGTTATAGGGCTGCTTGTACGTACAATTTCCAAAATTCGTTCCTGTCGCTCAGATAGCACGCATTTCACCTCCTGCGCACAAAATCAGTATATGCTGTTGTTATTTATATTACTATATTTATACGTAAATTAAAAGTATGCAGACCATATCGGCATATACTCATTTGCATAACGAGAGAATCCCGCTGCTCACAGCGTGAGCGGACGGGATTCATCTTATCCGGCAAAAGGCTATACCGTCTCTCGCACCTTATCTTAATTCATGCCGATATGCCTGGACATGGCTTCGAGCTTCTGCTGCAGCATGTCAAGTTGTTCCTGCTGCTTTTCGTTGGCCTTCCTCAAGGCCTCATTTTCCTTGACTAATCGGTTCAGCACTTCCGGCTCCTGCCCGGAAAGCATCTTTCCCTGCGCCTTATCGCCGCTGCCGATTTTGATCGTTGCCCCGACATTATACATTTTTTCACCGTTGCCGAAAGCCGCGCCGGCATGGAGGAGGAGATTTTTGTCCGTAAAGTGGGCAATACCCAGGGCTGTTGCCGTCTTACCGCTGTAATGACCGACGGCTGCCATGATTTGCGTAGGTGCCGCCGCATCATACTGCAATGTCTGCAAACCGCCGATGGCTGCCGAAAGAGCACCGACCTTGTCGAGACGACCGTCAAGCTGCTGCACTTGCCGCTGCGTTTGTACCTGCATGCTTTCCACGCCGGCAATACGGTTATCGACACGGCCGATTTCCTGCGCCGTCTGTGCCTGACCGGCAGCTACGACGGTCAAGGCCTTTTCTTCCACCGTTTTCAATTGAATTACGTTTACGGCATCCGTATCATCCGTTCCGGCGGCAACACCGATGATTTGCCGCGTAATTTCGCTTGCACTTGAACCGACAGAAACAGGCCCGCGTGTAGACTGCCAAGCTGATGTCGTCTTTCCGTCAGCCAAATACCCGGCACGTCCGGCATCGATATCTCCCGTTTCGGAACGGGCGCCCAAGGCTACACTGCCGTTTCCCCTGGATTTGGAGAAATAGCCGACCGATACGCTTTCATCACCGCGGCTGTCCGCATAGGAGCCGATAGCGACATCTCCTGTTCTATTCATGCCGGCCGATGCGTTGCTGCCGACGACGACAGCGTTTTTAGACCCCGTTGCTCCCGTTAATTGTCCTACAAGGGTAGACCCCTCTCCGGCTCCGCCGGAGCTGTTTCCCAACACGGTCGTATCACGGCCCAAATCATCCATTGTGCCGTGATGTCCGTAGCCTATGGCGAGTACATTTTTATTACTCCACCCTGTGCTTGCAATTCCTTGATTAGTTCCGATAAAAATTCCATTTTGATCACTATCAAATTTAACTTCCGGGGTCGTGCCCGTTTCGGGTATTGCTGCATAAACGGCATTCGCACTGCACACCAGTGTCGCTAAAACTGCGGCCGTTACCATTTTCATACTTGCGGTTTTCCTGAACATGTTCATAACAAAGATCTCCTTAAATTATATTTATGAAACCGGCTCCGAGATATAAAGAAAGGTACTTCTATATCTTGAAGCCGGTTTACAAGACATATTTATTTTACAGTTACCAATTATAATCTTCCGTATCCGCTCTGCCCCTGCCGGTGAGAGAATCCATAAGGATGCGCTGTTCGATTTGAGCTACGCTCTTGCGTGTAGCCGCAACTACATCGGGGTTGACGGAAATGGAATCGATACCGCTCTTAATCAGGAATTCCGTAAAGTCCGGATATACGCTCGGCGCCTGACCGCAAATGGAAACGGTCTTGCCTTCTTTATGAGCCACTTCGATGAGATGGCGAATAGCCCGTTTAACGGCGAGATTCCGTTCGTCAAAGAGAGGAGCTACCGTTTCGTTATCCCTGTCGCAGCCCATGACGAGCATGGTCAAATCGTTGGAACCGATGGAATACCCGTCAACAAATTTATTGAACTGATCCGCCAAAATAATATTGGACGGAATTTCCGCCATGAGCCATACTTTGAAATCCGGCCCGCGGTGTAATCCTTCCGCATCCATGAGGGATACAATCCGTTCCATTTCGTCAACGCGGCGGCAGAAAGGAACCATGACATTCAAATTCTTAAGGCCGAACTCTTCACGTACTTTACGGACCGCTCTCAATTCCAACTTGAAAGCCTCAATGTACTTGGGATCATAGTATCGTGAAGCACCGCGCCAACCGAGAAGAGCACTGCTTTCCACGGGCTCGAATTTATCGCCGCCTTTAAGATCGCGGTACTCGCTGGACTTAAAGTCGCTGAAGCGCAGCGTTACCGGGCGGGGCGCCATAGCCTGGCACATCTTGCGGATACCTTCGGCCAACTGGTCGACAACCCGTTCGGGATGACCGATTTCGATGAGATAGAGCGGATGCTCATGAATGAAAGTCGTCCAAATGAATTCTTCCCGCATGAGCCCGATGCCGTCGCAGGGTAATACACTGTATTTTTCCGCCATATCGGGATTGCCGAGATTCATGTAAATTTTCGTTCCCGTAACGGGTGCCGCTTCCGCAACGGTTACGGAACCGCCCTGCGCAGCCCCTTCCTGCGGTTTGACGAGATCTTCCACATAGCCTTCGTAGACGACACCGTTCGTCGCGTCAACCGTAATTTCCGTACCGTCCTTAATCGTAGTCGTCGCTTCCGTGCTGCGGCTCTTTGTACCGACAATGCAGGGAATTCCCAGCTCGCGGCTGACGATGGAGGCGTGGCAGGTCATACCGCCGGCATCCGTGACAATTGCCTTAGCTTTTTTCATGGCCGGAACCCAATCGGGCGCCGTCATGGTCGTGACGAGAATTTCGCCGTCCTTAAACTCGCCGATGCGGGACGGATCCAAGATGACATGCGCTTTACCTGCAGCGCGTCCCGGGCTGGCAGGCAATCCTTTTACTACGATTACGCGTTCCGTTGTCGTTTCCATAGCATCTCCTTGTACAGCGCCTTTGCCGTCTTTATTCTTTTTGGACCAAACCGTTTCCGGGCGGGCCTGCAAGAGCCAAATCTTGCCGTTCCGTTCGTCAACGCCCCATTCCATATCCATGTAGCAGCCGTAATGCTTTTCAATGGCTTTGGCATAAGATGCCAGTTCCCTGACCTGTTCTTCCGTCAAAACCTGCACCTTTTGCAATTCCTTCGGCACAGGCAGTTCTTCACAATCACCGCCTGCTTTGCGTACGAGTTGAATCGGCTTCGTATTAATCATCTTCGAAACGATGGACAGGTCATCTTTTTTCACGCGGAAGTTATCGGGCGTAACCGTTCCCTGTACGACGTATTCACCAAGACCCCAGGCACCTTCGATGGTAATGGTCGAGTCATCACCGGTGACGAGGTCGACCGTAAACATAACGCCGGAGCTCTTGGAAAAAACCATCATCTGTACGGCAGCGCTGAGGGCGACTTCAAGATGATCAAATCCCTTCTTCGTGCGGTAATAAGTGGCTCTGTCCGTAAAGGTCGAGGCATAACATTCCTTTACTTTTTGAATAACCATGTCCGCGCCCTTGACATTCAAATATGTATCCTGTTGGCCCGCAAAGCTGGCATCAGGCAAATCTTCCGCCGTGGCGCTGGAACGAACAGCAACGAACGGTTCCGCTTCGCCCACCTTTTTACCCAGTTCATCATAACTTTTTCTGATGGATTCAGCCAACTCCTGCGGCATGTCGGCCGCGCAAATGGCGTCACGCACCTTCGCCGTAACGATACGGAGCTGTACAGGGTCTTCCACATCCGTCAATTCTTTCAATAATTCTTCTATTTTCTTATCGAGGCCCGTTTTCCGCATGAAATATCTGTAGCCTGCAGCCGTTGTCGCAAATCCGTAAGGAACGGGCACGTTTGTAGCCGATGTTAATTCTCCTAAAGAAGAAGATTTACCGCCTACAATATTCACATCTTCCCGGCGCAGCTCATCAAACCATAAAACAAATGCAGTATTTCTGTCCATGTGTGATTACCTCCAATGAAATGTCTTTGGTAAATACCTGTTTTAATTTTCCTCGCTTATATAGTATACAATTCAACCTTCTCCTGTCAATATTTTTGCAGTAATCGAGGTTTTTATTTTTATTAGTATATGCTATTTATTTTATAGCTCCATATCTATGCCTGGATGATGAAAAAAGATGTTTCGATTCTTTCCATTTCTCGCGATTAACAGGGCTTTTTCTGTATTCCCATCATATGTATATATGCTATAATAGGAACGATAATATTCCGACGATATGCGTTATCGCTATCCTATTGGATTATACCGGAGGAGGATATAATGTATATACCCAGACACAGGGCCAAGCGCGCGAAGAAAAGAGGACCGCTCCATTCCGTTCGCGTCATAGCGGCTCTGTTACTCGTCGTCGTTGCAGGCCTCATGTTCGGCTATATATTCGCGGCCTATCAAAGCTTGCCGGAAGTGGGCAATAACATGCGTCCCGCCGTTTCATCACAAGTTTTTGACGGCCAGGGTCGACTGATAACGATTTTACATTCCGATCAGAACAGGCTGCCTATCGATATCAACAAGGTACCGCAAAACCTGCAGAACGCCTTTATTGCTGCTGAAGACAATCGTTTTTACGACCATATCGGCATCGACCCCATCGGCATACTGCGTGCCGTCGTCACAAACCTGACGAACCGTGGCATCGCCCAAGGGGGGAGTACGATTACGCAGCAGCTCGCCAAAAACGCCTTCCTCACGCAGGACCAGACGCTGAAACGTAAAATTCAGGAAGCCATGCTGGCACTGGAGCTGGAACGCAAGTACAGCAAGAAAGAAATATTGGAACTGTACATGAACCAGATTTACTTCGGCCGCGGCGCCTACGGTATTCAGACGGCGGCACAGACGTACTTCGACAAAGACGTAAGCGAATTGAATTTAGCGCAATGCGCCCTCCTTGCCGGCTTGCCGAAGAGCCCGAACTATTACTCCTCCAGTCAAAGTGAAGCGGCGGCACGCAAGAATGTAGTCATCGGACAAATGGAAAAGTACGGCTATATTTCTCACGATCAGGCGGAAAAAGCCAAAAGCACGGACCTAGAATTCAAGCAGAAAGCAGCCAACAACTCACCGGATGAAACGGCATACTTCATTGACTACGTCGCTCAGGAAGTCGCCCAAAAATACGGTGACGACGCACTGTATAAAGAAGGACTTAAAATCTACACTTCCCTTGATACGGATAAGCAGCATGCCGCCGTCAAAGCCCTGGAAAATCTGCCGGAAACGCATACGGACGGACAGGGCTTAACACAGCCGCAAGGCGCCATCATTTCCATCAACCCGAAAAACGGTCACATCTTAGCCATGGTCGGCGGCCGCGGACAGGACAGCTTCAACCGCGCCAGCATGGCCGTACGCCAACCGGGCTCCTCATTCAAACCCTTCGTCTATATGACGGCGCTGCAGCACGATATGACGCCTGAAACGGTAATGGAAGATAAAAAAGTGACCTATGGCGACTGGTCACCGAACAATGCGGACAACTCCTACAGAGGCAGCATACCCTTACACCTGGCACTCGCACTCTCCGTCAACACGATTGCCGTGCAGCTGGCTGACAAAGTGGGGCCGTCCAATGTCATTGCCAATGCCAAAAAAATGGGAATTACAACCCTTGTGGAAGACGGCAGCCCGAACGACAACAACTTGGCGGCAGCTGCGCTCGGCGGCTTGACCAAAGGCGTAACACCTCTGGAAATGGCAAGTGCTTACGGAACGTTTGCCAATAAAGGCGTCCACGTCAAGCCGACGGCAATCGTCAAAATTCTCGATCGCAACGGCAATGTACTGGAGGACAACTCCTCGGACAGTGACATGCAAAAAACACAGGTTATGTCCGAAAAGGAAGCATATGAAATGACGTCCATGCTTGAAGAAGTGATTAATCACGGTACCGGTACGGCCGCTTCTATCGGCCGCGCCGCAGCCGGAAAAACGGGTACGACCGATGATAACCATGACGCCTGGTTTATCGGCTATACGCCGGATATCGTAACGGCGGTCTGGGTCGGCGATGATACAGGCGATCAAAGCCTCGGCGAAGTTTACGGCGGTACCGTGCCGGCACAAATTTGGCACGATTATATGACCTCGGCCGTAAGCGACTCACCTGCCGACGACTTTGACGTGCCTGCCGGCATGGGGCGGATTTCCTACAAACCGCCGCCGAAAAAAGAAGAAGTAAAGGAAGAAAAGAAAGACGATAAAAAGGACGCCGGTAAAGAAGAAACAGTAAAAGAACCCGACCAAAAAGACTCGGTAAAAGAAACTCCTAAGCAACCGGCTAATAAAAAGAAACGCTAAAAGCAAAAAAAGAGGTTCGTTCCCGACGGAGCGAATCTCTTTTTTGCTATAAATTTATTTACGTATCAGCTTATGCAGGAGAGCACTGCAAACCATAATGACAATGACGACCGGGAAGGTAACCCCCAAGGGCGTATCCGCGTCGAGAACATAACGATAAAGAGCGAATCCGCCGATCCACAGCACCATGTTTAAAATATTTACGTTCTCATCCCGCCTGTCTTCGCGAAGGATAAAATAATTGGTCAACAATATGGCCGTCATGGGTGCAAAGACGGAGCCGATGAGGTATAAGAAGTCCTGCAGCCGTCCCGCATCAGTCCAAACGGCCAAGGCGACGCCGAGAATGCAGGCAACGAGAGCCGCTCCTTTTTCGGAAAAAGCGGTGCAGACGGACTTACAGCTGATGCCGGCCGACAAAGTGTCCAGGAAGGTCGTCGTTACGGTGGACAATAAAATAATTAAAATAGCCGACACACCCATACCTGCCTGTGCCATAATGTCCGCCAAATTATCATTTCCCGCATATAAGACAGCGCCCATGCCGATGAAAAACATCCAGCAGCTGGCCGCAAAGTAAGTAATGCAGCTGCCGGCCGTCGCCTTAACGGGCGACTTGGCATATCGCGTGTAATCGGCAATGACGGGCAGCCACGATAAAGGCATGGCGACGGCAAGTTCCACGGCACCGCCGAAAGTAATGGTACCGTTTATGCCGTGCAGGCCGCCGCGAAAGATAACATGAGACAAAAAGAGGGTCAATACGAAGAGGGCGGCCATAACAAAGACATTGATTTTGCCCAAGTTTTTCACGCCCACGACGATCCACAAAGCAATGCCGGCGCCGACGACAGCGCTCCATAAGACATTGCCTAAAGGAACCAGGGCTTCGGCCGCAACAGCGGCAGTAGTAATCATAACTGCCGTCCAACCGATAAGCTGGATTACATTGAGCAGGGCAAACCATTTGCCGCCGTTGCGGCCGAATGCCATCTGCACTGTTTCCATGGCACTTAACCCCGTTTTCGCACCGATAAGTCCGGCAGCATACATAACGATACCGCCGATAACGTGACCTAACAAAATGGCAATTGCCCCTTGCTCAAACCCCAAAGGCGCAACAAGCATCCCCGTTAATATTTCAGCAATAGAAATGCCGGCGCCGAACCAAAGCAAGCTGTTGTTTATAACCGATGTTTTTCCGTTTTCCATACACTTCTCCTTTAGGCACAAAAAAAGCGGCCATCTCAAAATGACCGCGAAACTGCCGTTCTTTCCTACGGTGGGATTATCCACATCAGGTTCCGGGTCGAAGCTAATACTTCCTCTCAGCCGTTAAGCTCCCCTATTGAATTCTGTTTTCAGTATACCATGATTCATATGGGTGTCAATGCTTTTCGTCCCTTTTTCAAGGTCTCATAAATACTGCCTCAGATGCTTGTCCGACAATGTGTCAAATACCGGGCCAAATAAAAATCATCTCCGGCGAGGCGCCGCATTATCAGTTTTTCCAAGGTACCGTTCTTGCCTTTACCTGTAAAATTTTTCCATAATTATTTTACACTGACTACATTGACAAATTTGACACGGTGTCATATTATACACTTACATTTTTTATTATTTTTATTAAAAGAAGGTATCATCTTGAAGCAGTTAACGCGCAGGGATTTTCTGAAAGCAACAGGCGCCGCCGTCGTCGCAGCCGCTTTCGGTGTATATGAATTCATACCGGGGACGAAGTCGGTCGCGAAGCAGGCTGTAAAAGCTACAAAAGCCACGGCTGCTCATTATAAGCTGACAAGTGACGTCGATGCAGCCAATATCCGCCAGGTCATTACGGCGGACAGCCGCACGTCCCGCACAATTATGTGGCAATCGTCTTACGATGAAGCGGAAGCGGTCGTCGAATATCGTCTGAAAGACGCGGAAGATACGCTGACCGTAAGCGCAACGGACACACAGTTCAGCGACGGCGGCGGACAGACCTATATCCACAGCGCCGCCATCAGCGGCCTGACCCCCGGCACGGACTACGAATACCGGGTCGGCTATGCGGACAAACGGAGCAGCTGGCTGCCTCTGAAAACGGCAGACGGAACCGATTTCAAGGCTCTCATTTTCCCGGACTCCCAATCGGCCGACTACAGCGTTTGGCGTAATACGGCCATGCCGGCTTGGGAACGCAATCAAGATGCCCGTTTTTTCATCAATATCGGTGACCTCGTCGACAACGGGCAGGCCGATTACCAGTGGAATGCCTGGTTCGATGCCTGTGAAGACATGATTCGCCGTATTCCCGTCGTTCCCTTGGACGGCAATCACGAAATGTACGACTTGGATTGGCAAATGCACATGCCCCTATCTTATACACATCTCTTTGAATTGCCGAAAAACGGTCTGCCCGATTATCCTAATCAATTCTATTCCTTCGACTGGGGCGATATTCATTTTACCGTCTTGGACACGCAGTTTACGGAATTAAAAGACTTTGAGCCCAATCTGCTCGAAGATGAAGTGGCCTGGTTTAAAGAAGATATGGAAAAAACGAAGGCGCCGTGGAAAATCGTCCTCATGCACAAAGACGTGCTCCAATACTCGTTCAACCCGGAAACACGGCCGACGGCCCGTGAAGAAGGGTTTTCCGATGAAGGAAAAATCTTTATGCCCCTTTTCGACCGGTATGGCGTGGACGTCGTCCTTTCAGGCCACTTGCACACATACCGCAACCGCGGCCGAATCAGAAATTTTAAACGCGACGAAACGGGTACGCTGTATCTTCTTACCGGCGTTGCCGGGGATGTACGCTACCCGAGCCTGTGGAAGCGGCATTCCCTTGATATCTATGTCCCGCCGCAGCCGGAAACGGACAATTACATGACCATGGAAGCCACGGCAAACTCCGTCCGCTTCCGTTGCTTCTTGCCGGACGGCACGCTCCTCGATACGGCAGAAATAAGAAAGTAACCAATTTCAGGGCCTTTACCTATAGTAATACGCAGGAAGTATGTTATAATATGGCTAGCAAAAGATTACCAACTTAGTATAAATAACGGGAGGCATATTATATCATGGCCATTACAAGAGACACCAATATTATTGAAGCGGTTCAGAAATATCCGCAAATCATTGAAATCTTTCAGGACTACGGCTTGGGCTGTGTAGGCTGCATGGCTTCTCACTTTGAAACCATCGGTGAAGGCGCCGGTGCCCACGGCATTGATGTAGACGCTTTGATTGCGGATCTGAATGACTGCATTGCGGAAGCATAAGTAAAAATAATACATCTAAAAGACGAACGGCGGTTCGTCTTTTTTTGTTGCGCCCGCTCAAACTTTTATTTGACAAGCCGCCTGTTCAGGTTTAGTATTTCAGTAAAATTATTTGACTATTTATTACTATTAAAAGGACCGACTATGACCGTTACCGCAAAGACAAAGGATTTAAATCGCATGTATACGAGACTTAGAGATACGCAATTTTCATTATATGAAAACTATGCCCGAAAACGCGGCCTCCAATCAAAGTCCCTCTTAATTCTGCTTTGGCTGTATCACACACCCGGCGGGATTTCACAGCATTCCATTGCGATGCGCACGTATTCAACCAAGCAGGTCGTCAACGCGACCGTAAAATCATTTGCCCGAAAAGGCTACATTGCCGTTACGGCTTCAGCCGAAGACAAGCGAAAAAAACTGCTTACCTTAACGGACACGGGCCGGGACTTTGCGGCTTCCGTCATCGAGCCCATGGATAAAGCCGAAGAAAAAGCCCTGGCCCGCTTGACGGCCGAACAGCAGGAAACTCTCGTGCAAACAACGGCGCTCTTCGCGGAAAAATTGACGGAAGAGCTGATGCTTTTAGCCAACCGAAAGGACTGATAGCGATGAAACTCACTATTACGGCCGCGACAGGCCGGCTGGGCACACACGTCGTAAGCGAAGCGCTGCGGCATTTTCAAACGGACGAAATCCGTTTAGCCGTACGAAACCCGCAAAAAGCCGCAGCATACGCGGAGCAGGGACTTGAAGTCGTCAAGGCGGACTACTTACAGCCGGAAACGCTTGTGCCTGCCTTCCATAATACGGAAATACTCATTTACATCCCCAGCATTACGCATCCCAGTATTGTCCGCGTGCCGGAAACGGAAAATGTCATCACCGCGGCGGAACGGGCAAAGGTAAAACACGTCATCTTTGTCGGTTTCTTCGCCGATCAGGATACGAATCCTTTCCATATGGCCCCCTTTTTCGGATACACGAACCGCCGCTTCGCCTGCAGCAGTCTTTCGTATACGATTATAAAAAACGCCATGTATACGGATCCCCTCATACCGTACTTGCCCGAATTGCAGACTATGGGAAAACTGATTTATCCCGTACCGCACGGCACGATATCCTTTATTTCCCGCGCCGAAAGCGCTGCGGCCATTATTAAAGCGGCAAGGGACAGTCATTACTTGGAAAAGACATACACACTCACGCAGGAACGAAACTATACGATGCCTGAACTGGCGGATATTCTCACTGCCGTAGGCGGCAAAAAAATCGCTTTCTCGCCTGTAAGTACGGCCGCCTTTGCGCAAAAGTACGATACGCCGAAAGGCTTCGGCATTGTCCTGGCGTCCCTCTACGAAGCTGCCGAAAGAGGACTTTTAAATACGGTTACGGACGATTTTCGCCTGATTACGGGGCGGCCGGCCAAAGACCTTCGTACCGTTCTGACGGAAGATTACGCGCGTATACGGGAGAGCGGCTGATGTTTACGCTGGATAAGGTTTATAAATCGTACGGTTCCTCTACGGCTCTGCAGGAAACAACCTTGAAAATTGATGACGGCGAGTTTTTTGTCCTCGTCGGCGCAAGCGGCGGCGGCAAGACAACATTTCTCAAACTGTTGAACCGTCTGCTCGAGCCCACAGGCGGCACCATTTTGCGAGACAACAGGGATATTCGTTCCATCCCGCTGCGCGATCTGCGCCTTGATACGGGATACGTGCTGCAGCAAATCGCGCTCTTTCCCAACCTGACGGTTGCCGAAAACATTGCCCTTGTCCCGACGATGAAAGGCCTTGCGAAAAAAGAGATTGCCCGCTTGACGGAAAAATGGCTTCACATTCTCGGACTGGATCCCTCCATATATGCCCGTCGTTACCCGCGCGAATTATCGGGCGGTCAACAGCAACGCGTCGGCATTATTCGTTCCCTTATCGGCCAACCGCGTATTCTTCTCATGGACGAACCCTTCAGTGCCTTGGATCCCATTTCCCGCAGCCAATTGCGGGAAATGGTAAAACGGCTGCACCGGGAATTTCATTTGTCCGTCGTATTCGTCACCCACGATATCGGCGAGGCGTGCTATTTGGGCACCCGACTTTGTATCATGGAAAACGGCACCGTTATTCAAATCGGCACGGCCGAAGAAATTAAAGCGAATCCGGGGAACGACTTTGTTAAGAACCTTTTCGCCTTAGGAGACAAGTTCCATGACTAGCTTATTCACCACCCTGGCCGAACGGCAATATGACTTGTATGTCGCCTTGCTGCAGCATCTGCAGCTCTCACTGAGTGCACTTTTTCTGGCCGTTCTCATCGCCTTGCCGGTCGGTATTGTCCTGGCGTGCCGTAGTACAGCGGCGGCGGAATTTATCTTGCAGCTTACCGGTATCATGCAGACCGTCCCGTCCCTGGCTATTCTGGGCCTTATGATTCCCCTTCTCGGCATCGGTGTCCTGCCCGCCTTGACGGCACTCGTCATTTATGCCCTCTTCCCGATTCTGCAAAGTACGGTTACGGGCCTGCATGAAATAGACCCGTCCTTGCAGGAAGCGGGCGAAGCCTTGGGCATGACGAAATGGGAAAAGCTGAAAAATTACGAGTTGCCCTTAGCCCTGCCCATGATTACTGCGGGGATTCGTACGGCTGCCGTCATGATCATCGGCACGGCTACCCTGGCCGCCCTCATCGGCGCCGGCGGCTTGGGTTCCTTTATTCTCCTCGGGATCGACCGCAACGACAGCGCCTTAATTCTCATAGGCGCCGTCGTTTCCGCCTTGTTGGCGGTTATTTTCAACAGTATTTTGCATTTCCTCGAACATCGTTCGCTGCGGTACCTGGCCTATTTCTTTGCCGTCGCCCTCTTAGGCTTGGCCCTTTCCTTCGTTCCCCTGACGGCCAAAAGCAATACCCTTGTCATTGCCGGAAAGCTCGGACCGGAGCCGGAAATTCTGATTAATATGTATAAGGAACTCATTGAGCATGACACCTCGTTCCCGGTCGAAGTAAAGCCGAATTTCGGCAAGACCTCTTTCCTCTACGAAGCCCTGAAAAACGGCGATATCGACATATATCCCGAATTTACGGGAACCGTTACGGCTTCTTTATTAAAAGACGGGCCGGCCCCTTCCAACGATGCACGCACGGTCTATGAACAGGCGCGGGACGGTATAAAGGCCCAAGATAATCTCATTTTCCTGGAACCGATGTCCTATGAAAACACGTATGCCGTCGCCGTGCCCCGCGTTTATGCGGAGGCAAACGATTTAAAGACCATTTCCGATTTACACAAGGTGGAGAGCGGCGCCGTCGCCGGCTTCACCTTGGAATTTGCAGACCGTGAAGACGGTAACCGCGGCCTCCAATCATTGTACGGTTTGACGCTGAATGTGAAAACGATGGAACCTTCCCTCCGCTATCAGGCTATTGCAAGCGGTGCCGTTACTATAACAGATGCGTATTCGACGGACAGCGAACTCGTAGAGTACGATCTGGTCACCCTGCAGGATGACAAACACCTCTTCCCACCCTATCAGGGCGCACCCCTCTTACGGGAAGAAACGCTGAAAGTACATCCGGAACTGAAAACGTCCCTGGAAAAACTGGCCGGCCGCATTACGGAAGAAGAAATGCGTACTATGAATTACGATGTCCGTGTCAACGGCCGCAGTGCTCATGATGTGGCCGTCGAGTACTTGCAATCCCGCGGACTGATTTAATTCGACCCGGATAAAACAAGAGAGGCGTACTGTCGAGATAACGAGCACGCCTCTATATCTTTCTCAAGTTTATTTATTTTCCAATACATTCACGCAGCGGCGGCAAAGGGGTGGATGCTCACGGTCTTTGCCGACTGTCACGTCATGAGTCCAGCAGCGTTCGCATTTATCATACTGCGACGGTTCCACGACAACCCGCATGTCCGGATGGTCTTCGCCGGCAACGGCATTACCCGGCGCGCTGCCGTTTACAAGCCGCACTTCACTGACAATGAGAAGTGTTGCCAAGCGGTCTTCCATCTCTTTCAGGAAATCGTACGTCGTACCGTCCGTATAAATCGTAACGGCCGCGTCGAGGGAATGACCGATTTTGCGTTCCCGGCGGGCGCCTTCGAGGATTCTCGTCAAATCGCCTCTATACGAGAGAAATTCGGTCCAGCGGGCAGCCCGCGTTTCATCCAAATATTCCTTGTGAAACTTCGGCCACTCCGTCAGGAGGACGCTTTCTTCCTTGCCCGAAACGTTCGGCATGAACTGCCAAACTTCTTCCGCCGTAAAGGAAAGAACGGGAGAAACGATTTTGACCAGCGTATCTAAAATAATGTGCATGGCCGTCTGCGCACTGCGGCGGGACGGTGCGTCTTCTTTTTCCGTATACATGCAGTCCTTCATGACGTCGAGGTAAATAGAACTGAGGTCGACGGTGCAGAAGTTGTGAATTGCATGGTACATGACATGGAACTGGTAGTCTTCATATGCGGCCGTAACCGTTTCGAGGACCTGTTCCAGCCGCAGGAGAGCCCACTTGTCGATTTCCGTCATATTTTCATAAGCGACCGCATCCCGTTCGGGGTCGAAATCGCTGATGTTCCCCAAGAGGAAACGGAAGGTGTTGCGAATCTTGCGATATACGTCGCCGAGCTGCTTCAAAATCTTCGGCGACAACCGTACATCACCCTGATAATCGGCGGACGACACCCAAAGGCGCATGACGTCGGCACCGTACTGGTCAATGACTTCCTGCGGCGCCACCGTGTTGCCTACGGACTTACTCATCTTACGGCCTTCTCCGTCAACCGTAAAGCCGTGTGTCAGGACGGACTTGTACGGCGCATATCCGTTAATGGCGACGGACGTGAGCAGAGATGAATTGAACCAGCCGCGATGCTGATCGGAACCTTCAAGATACATTTCGCAAGGATAGTCCAGTTCCGGATCGTGCTTCAACACGCCCTGGTGCGTACAACCGCTGTCGAACCAGACGTCCATAATATCCGTTTCCTTGCGGAAGTCTTCACAGCCGCATTCCGGACATTTATAGCCGGGCGGCAGTAATTCTTTTTCGTCGTGAGCCCACCACGCATCGGATCCTTCAACCGCAAAGACTTCCTGCAAGTGCGAAATAGTATCGTCATTAATGGTCGGCTTGCCGCATCCTCGGCAATAGAAGATGGGAATGGGCACGCCCCATACACGTTGACGGGAAATACACCAGTCACCGCGATCGCGAATCATATTATAAATGCGGTCATGACCCCAGGACGGAATCCAACGTACCCGGTCGATGGCTTCCAGGGCTTTTTTGCGGTATCCGTCGACGGAGGAAAACCATTGTTCCGTCGCACGGTAAATAATGGGATTCTTACAACGCCAGCAATGGGCATATTGATGGCGCAAGGAACCTTTGGCAAAAAGAGCGCCGCAAGCTGCGAGTTCTTTAATCATTTCCACGTTCATATCCAAGGCGAATTTGCCTTCATAGCCGGGCACAACACTCGTGTACTTGCCGTCCGGACCAACCGTACCGAGCGGTCCGAGGCCCCAGGCGGCGTACTTCTTGCAGACTTCAAAGTCTTCCGCGCCGTGATCCGGAGCCGTATGTACGAGACCCGTACCGGCTTCGAGCGTAACATGTTCGCCGAGAATAACGGGAACGCGCCGTTTCTCATAGAAGGGATGACGGAACACGAGGCCTTCAATTTGTTTCCCTGTCATGACGTCGGGAAGAACGGCGTACTCCGTAATCTTAGCCGCTTCCATCGTACCTGCGACCAGTTCTTTTGCCATCAGGAAAGCAGCATCGCCTATAACAACCCAAGCGTACTCGATTTCTTCGTTGGCACAGATAGCCACATTGGCCGGAATAGTCCACGGCGTCGTCGTCCAAATCAGTGCATACGCATGATCGAGGTCAAAGCCGGCCGGCGCATGTTTTCCCAAGTCGACCGCTTTGAATCGCACGTAAATGGAGTTGGATTTGACCTCTTTATATTCGATTTCCGCTTCGGCTAGAGCCGTTTCACAGTGAGGGCACCAGTATACGGATTTCAAGCCTTTATAGATGTGGCCGTTCTTGGCCATTTGGCCGAAAACACCGATCTGTGCCACCTCTACATGTTTCGCCAAGGTGAGGTACGGATTGTCCCAGTCACCGAGAACGCCGAAGCGAATAAAATCGGCCTTTTGTTCGGCCACCCGTTCAAGAGCGTAATCATGACACCGCTTGCGTAAGTCGAGGGGCGCCATTTCATGACGATTGAGACCCGTTTCCTTAATGACGGCGTGCTCGATAGGCAGTCCGTGCGTATCCCAGCCGGGCACGTACTTCGTATAATAACCGTTCTGCGTCTTATACTTTAAAATAATATCTTTCAGCACTTTATTCAAAGCATGTCCGATATGCAGTTTGCCGTTCGCATAAGGAGGGCCGTCATGGAGAATAAATTTCTGCGCGCCTTCCCGTTTTTGTAAGCGTTTCCGATAAATGTCGTGCTCCTGCCAGAATTTCAAAAATTCCGGTTCCCGCTTCGGTAAATTGCCGCGCATGGGAAATTCCGTTTCCGGCAAATGTAAGGTCTTGCTGTAGTCCATTGTCTTTCCTCCTCCAAAAAAAAATAACATCTTCATCCCCAAAGGGACGAAGATGTAATCACCGCGGTACCACCCTATTGGCTGCAAACGCAGCCGCTCAATGTTGTTAACGGGGACTTCCCGGCAACCGGCTCACGGCTGCGGCTCCAAAGTGATCCGTCAAAACCCGCTTCCGTCGATCTCCCACCGTCACCGACTCGCTGGCGAAGCTGTCGCCTTAACCGTCTTTTTCATCGCTTTTACATATACTTCTATATATAGCCGTATTGTAGCGGCATTTACAGCCTTTGTCAAGATGGTGCTTCTATACGGGTGCCGCCTCTATGCCGTGCATTGTTATTTCCAGTAATCCAGATTTGCGTCATCGAGACCGATATTTTTAGCCAGAAAGACAGGATTTTGACCGGCCATTTTCTGCTTTTCATAATCCTTCATCGCCTTTACGGCTACGCCGCCCAAAATGGCACAGGACGGTATATTAATAAGACACATGAAGGCCATGAAAATGTCGGCCACATCCCAAGCTGCCGCCATGGACATACCGGCACCGACAAAAATAATGATCGCAGCTATAATACGGTAGCAGACCATGAAAGTCGTACTCGGCACTTTCTTATGAAGAAAGTTCAGGCAGTTATCGACATAGAAGAGGTTGCCGATAAGTGTGGAGAATGCAAAGAGAACCATGCATACCGTAATAAGGACAGGGCCGTAGCCGCCGAACTCGGCAATCATGGCCTGCTGCACGTAGACCGCACCGGCGGCCCCTTTCGTGATGGGCACGCCCGAGCACAGGCACATCATAGCCGTTGCCGAGCAAATGAGCAGTGTGTCGAGGAATACCGAGAGCATCTGTACGAGGCCCTGCTTGACAGGGTGACTTACATCGGCCGTAGCCGCCGCATTCGGGGCGGAACCGATGCCGGCTTCATTCGAATAAAGGCCGCGTTTTACGCCGTACATAAGGCAAGAGCCGGCAATACCGCCGAAGATGGACCGAAAATCGAAGGCATCGGTAAAAATCATCATAAAAACGTCCGGCAAAATTGTAATATGCGTTACAATGACAAAAATCGCCGCCAGTACATAAATGCCGCCCATGAGCGGCACAATCCAAGCGGTCACGCGGACAATACGTCTGCCGCCGCCGAGGATGCAATAGCCCACAAGAACAGCCAGGACTGCACCGATAATCCAGGACGTCCTGCCGGGTTGATAAAAATCGTATACCGCAAAGGTCGACTGCAAATTAAATGATGCCAAGAGATTAAAGCCGACTGCATACGTTAAAATCAGAAAGAATGCAAAGGCCGCGCCGAGAAAACGACTGTGCAGAGCCGTTTCGATATAGTAAGCCGGGCCGCCGTAGCTGCCGCCGTGCTCGTCACGGCGCTTGTAAATCTGTGCGAGCGTACTTTCAATGAAAGCACTGGCGCCGCCGATAAGAGCCATGAGCCACATCCAGAAGACACTGCCCGGACCGCCGAGACAAATAGCCGTAGAAATACCGATAATATTTCCCGTACCTACGCGGGACGCCGTCGATACCATGAGCGCCTGAAAGGACGAAATAGATTTTTCTTCCCGAGGCTTTTCCATGACAACGCGAATACTCTCTCCGAACATACGTAATTGCACAAGCTTCGTGCTCCAGGAAAAATAAAAGCCCGCAATTACCAAGATAACAACGAGAACGGGATAATAGAGGACACTGTCCAGGTAATCCAGCTCGTTTAAAATCAATGCGGTCATACGAACACTCCTTTTTATTAAAATTCGTTTTCACATACAGAAATTATAATATCTATTACCGTAATCGTCAATAAATATTCACTTTATTTCTCTAAAGCATATTGTCCGGTTTAAATTATGATATTTGATTTAATTTATAATTCAGGTGCAAAATCTTTATGTTATAAGTTTTTACTCGCTATTACTCGGATATTTTCCTGCACAAAGCTTATTTCTTCTTTCCCGCATTATGAAATTATTGTGTTCGTCCAAAGAAAAATATATTCGCTTTTTATACTTTCAATTGGTCAATCTCCTAAAATAATGGTATAGTGGAATAAAAACTGACGCCGTTTACCCATTATTTGTATAGGAGAATATATCATGACCGACACGGAACGTTTTGCCAAGCTCATTGACAGCTCTCACAACATCGTCTTTTTCGGCGGCGCCGGAGTCTCTACGGAAAGCGGCATTCCCGACTTTCGCAGTGTTGACGGCCTCTATAATCAGCATTATAAGTTTCGCCCCGAAACGATCTTGAGCCACACCTTTTACAAAAATAATAAGAGCGAATTTTATCGTTTTTACCACGACAAAATGCTCTGTCTTGATGCGAAGCCCAATGCGGCCCACTTAAAATTGGCGGAGCTGGAAAAAGCAGGAAAATTGAAAGCCGTTATTACGCAGAATATCGACGGTCTCCATCAAAAAGCGGGCAGTAAGAACGTCCTGGAACTTCACGGCAGCGTACACCGCAACTACTGCGAGCACTGCCGCAAGTTTTTTGACGCCGAGTATATGAAAGCGGCCGAAGGTATTCCTATGTGCGACGCTTGCGGCGGTCCTATAAAACCGGACGTCGTCCTCTACGAAGAAAGTTTGGATGACTCGGTCATTACGGCTACCATCCGGTATATCAGTCAGGCCGACATGCTCATCATCGGCGGTACGTCTCTTGTCGTCTATCCGGCAGCCGGGCTTATACATTACTACAAGGGCAATAAACTCGTCCTCATCAACAAGGGCGCAACGGACATGGACGACAGTGCCGACCTTGTCCTTCGCGAGCCTATCGGCGAAGTATTCAGTACCATTTCCGTGTAAACAAACGAATGACCGCCCTTGCCGCTGCAGCGGCAAGGGCGGTCATTCGTTTATGTGGTCAAAATGTAGTCAAACCGCTCAAGATTAAACGTAGTCAGCAAAAAACAAGCGCCTTACGAAATGTCCGTAAAGCGCTTTACTGTCAGCATGGTGCGGTTGATGGGACTTGAACCCATACGAACTTACGTTCACTACCCCCTCAAAGTAGCGCGTCTGCCGTTCCGCCACAACCGCATATAAAATTGATGGTGCTCAGGGACGGAATTGAACCGCCGACACGGGGATTTTCAGTCCCCTGCTCTACCGACTGAGCTACCTGAGCAAATATGGCGACCTCGATCGGATTTGAACCGACGATCTTCGCCGTGACAGGGCGACATGTTAACCGCTACACCACGAGGCCGTTTCATACTCTCAAGGCGACGTAATCGCCCCGAACAAATTGGATTATACCATAGACGCACAGATCTTGGCAAGATTATATCTTGGAATGAGGGCCATGCAAAGAGGCATTCTCTTTTTGCATGGCCTTACATCTATTTACCACGGTTTTTGCATCATTGCAGCTGCCGCTTTGCCTTCCATGAGAGCCTTGCCGATAGTGGCGGGGCCTACGTTGGCATCGCCGGCAATGTAGACATTTTCCAAATTCGTCCGGAAGTTATCCTCGATAGCCAGTGTTTCGTCGAGAACGGACAAGTCCACCTTCTGCCCGATAGCCATGATAATGAGATCCGCCGGCAGGACGTATTCGGAACCGGGAATTTCATGGGGCGAACGACGTCCCGATTCATCAGGTTCGCCCAATTCCATCTTGATAACCTCGGCACCTGTGACATTGCCTTCGGTATCGCGGATGATTTCTTTAATGTTGCTGAGAAATTCCAGGTCGACATGTTCATTTCTGGCATCGCGGATCTCACTTTTGTTTGCCGGCATTTCCGCTTCCGACCGCCTATACACGACAGTTACCCTGTCAATGATACGAATGAGCGATCGGGCGCAGTCCATGGCAACATTACCGCCGCCCCAGACGACAGCTTCCTTGTACTTTTTATAATCGTCCTGTTTGCCGAGGATATTCAAATCGTAGAGGAGCGTAAGCCCTGCACCAAGCCCCTGTCCGACAGTGAAATCATAAGTGTTTTCAATTTGTGCGCCCGTTGCAATGAGAACCTTATCGTAGTTTTGCCGCAGTTCGGCAAATGCTTTGCCGTCAATTTTCGTGTCAAAATGAAAGGTAATGTTCGCATCCTTTGTCATAACGTCATAAACCTTATCCAAAAAGGCTTTGGACATGCGATATTCGGGAATCCCCGTATAAATAGCGCCGCCGATACGGCTTTCTTTATCAAATATGTCTACGCTGTACCCGTTCTTCGATAATTCCTGTGCAGCCGTATATCCTGCCGGCCCTGCGCCGATAACGGCAACTTTTTTTCCTGTATCACTCACTGAACAAACACTCCCTTCAGACTTGGTACTCCAACCGTTTATCAAGCTTTTTACCGGATCAAACCGGAGTTCCTTACTTTTCCAGTGTACCATACTATGAAATATACGCAACTACATATTATCAATCCTTAATATTATAAAATCATCTATTTTGTGAACGCATACTGCAATCCCGTCTATATAAATTGGCAATCATTTCGAGAAATACTAGGTTATTTACATGCATTGCTGTATAATAAGTTCGGTATGTATCGATTTTACCTATTATAAGGAGCCTTTCTGCATGACACGGACAAGCGCGTTATCTGTACAGGCTGATGCAGGCGCGTATACGAAAAAACGAATTTTCTCGCTAATCACCGTTTTTATTATCATTTATGCACTTTGCGTACAATGGCAATTTTTCGTTTCTCTCGGTCTCGGCGAAGACAACATAGCCGATATGATTTGGGGACTTGTTCCGGCTGTCGGCGCAGTTGTCCTCTCGTTGGCATTATATATAAAAAAACTGTCCTGGCGAAACATCCTGCCGCCGGCAATCACCGGCATATCGTGGATCGTTACGGGACCTCTCCTCAGTTATAAGACGCTCATAAACGGCAATACTATTTATTTAAATAATATTTACGATATTTATAACGGGCTCTTTCTCTTTGCCGTTCTTTTCTGTCTCTCCATGGCAGTGAAGCAGTATATTCACCGCGTTATCGGCGCAGCGCTTTTGACAATAATCTATTTTGCGGCCATTTTTGTCAATCTCATTCAATGGGCCTATTATGACCTGTACGGTTCCTGCATCACCACATCGGGATCACTCATTCTTTTTCAGACCGGCCCGGCGGAAACGCTGGAATACCTACATTCTCTCGGTCCGGCCATGATTGCCGGTGCGACCTTTACTTTGCTCGTTATTGTGCTGTTTTTCTTTTTAACGCACTATACATTGCCACCGCTGCCGAAAACAACGGTCTACCGCAAGATACTGCCCGTTTTATCTCTTCTTATTATCATACCGTCGGTCTGGATGCTCTGCGACGAACTCCTGCCCAACTCTTTCCCCATACGGACCTTTCTCGACACTAAAGACTACTTGGACCGCTCCCGCCTTTACGCGGCAAACCACGACAGCAAGTTCGCCGCCCTGCAAGCCGTGCAATTGAACCCTGCAATCGGGCCCAACACGGTCATCGTCATCATCGGAGAATCGGAGACGCGCACACTGATGAACGCCTATAATCCGGCGGCACCGAAAAATACGCCGTGGCTGACGTCTGTAAAAGACGACTCTCATTTCACCTTATTCACGAACGTTTACAGTTGCGTCTGGTATACGGTTCCCGTATTGGAACACGCCCTGACGGAATCGAATTTCTACAATGACAAAGAATTTAACGAATCTATTTCTATCGTTGACATGGCAAAAAAAGCCGGCTATAGGACATATTGGTTCAGTAACCAAGGCTCTGTCGGCGTTGCGGATACACCCATTTCCCTTATTGCCAATACGGCGGACGTAGCCGAATGGGTCGATAGAGACCTGAAGGAATCCACCTTGGACAGTGCCTTGCTGCACTTCCTTAAAAATGTCAATCCTAATGAGAAAAATTTCATTGTCCTTCATATCATGGGCAGCCACATTGAATATCGCAACCGCTATCCTGCGGAGTTCCAACACTTTAATGACGGCAAGATAAATCAGGAAGCGGACTACGACAATACAATCCTTTATACGGATTGGTTCCTGTCGCAAGTCTTCGGCTACGCCGAGGCTCATCTTCACTTGGATGCACTCCTCTATTTCTCCGACCACGGTTCCGACCCGAATATTGCCCGCCAGCCCGACGGCGCAAGCTTCAAGGTCCTGCGCATTCCCATGTTCATCTACTTATCCGACGACTACATGCGGCGCAACCCGGAAATCACGGCGGCACTCAAGTCCCATGAAAACGCCTATTTTACGAACGATCTCGTCTACGAACTCGTTTGCGGTCTCCTCAACATAAAGTCGCCCAACTACGACGATTCCATCAGTCTCGCTTCGTCTAAGTGGCATTGGGAAAAGAAAGACCTCGTCACACGCTTCGGCAAAACTCCCTTAACGGAAGATACGGAATATTAAAGGAGATGAAATTCATGAAAAGCTTTGTAAAAAATGAACTGCCCGTCATCAAAAAAGAAAATGCCTCCGGCGGCAAAGGCTATATCCTGATCAAGCGTCTCCTCGACGAAACGGAATTAAACGGAAAATGCGGGCTTTATGCTCAGGTCACCATTCCTCCGGGCTGTTCACTGGGAATTCACGAGCACAAAGGTGAAAGCGAAACTTATTACATCCTGTCCGGCCGCGGTACGTATCACGATAACGGCACGGATCGCCCGATCGGACCCGGCGATGTGACCTTTACTCCCGACGGCTGCACGCACGGACTGGATAATACGGGTGACGAAGATATCGTCTTTATGGCGCTCATTATATTTGACAACCTTCGTTCATAAAGCAACCCCGTTTCTCATATGCTTACTTCCGGAATGCGTATTTTGCATTTCAAATATCTTGACAACGCAATATATTATGCTATACTGTAGGCAAATAATAGAAATGAGGTGATTCCCTTGGAAATAGAACCGGTTAGTGAATTCCCGCGTACGATAAACTATTCCTCTATAGACTCGCGGGATCACGTTTTGACAGGACACAGCGACACGCAACAGCCTTACAGCCAATAAAAGGCGGCATACGTCAAGCCGCAAATAACAAAACAGGAGGTGTACGTAAGGTGAGGCGGTTCGCTCGTCCTTACTTCGTACTCTGCAAAAGAGGATTTGCAGTTAACATATAGCATCTTAACTGTTTGTTTTCTTGCAGCCGGAAGAACGTTATCCGGCAATGCCACTTCTGAGTGTTATGTTATAGCAGAACGTAGTATCATTGCATGTATTCGGTTATAGTGAGTGTTATATGTAGTAAGTCCATTATATTAAAGAAGTAATAAGGTTAGGTAATGTATTAAAAAGTCCCTTCGGTAAACATATGTCGAGTGTTTGCCGAAGGGCTTCTTTTGGTTTACAAAGAGGCCGTAACGCAAACAGTGAAAACTCTCTGCTGCGTTACGGCCTCTTTTTGTCCTCTTATACCCTTTTTCCAATTAGTTTTTATTGTCTTTTTTAGAGATACCGCAAGCTTTCATCTTTTTGTACAATGTCGGCCTACTGATGCCCAGCTCGTTGGCTACGCGAGAAACATTATATTCATATTGCTGTAAAAGGGCTATAAGCCTCTCTTTCTCAGCCCCGTTCTTTGCCGACCCCGGCGCTTGCTTTTTCTTTTTTTGGAACTTATCGGGCAAATCACCCAACTCGATACGACCGTTTTCACTCAGTATGACTGCGTGCTCAATGACATTTTCCAATTCCCGAATATTTCCGGGCCAGGCATATTCGTTAAATACACGCACTACTTCAGTCGAGCAGGCCCGTACCATTTTTTCATATTTCCGATTATAAAGATCGATGAAATAATCGGTCAAATATGCAATATCGCCCGGACGCTCTCGCAAAGACGGCAGCATGACTGTAAAGACATTCAGGCGGTAATATAAGTCGGAACGAAATGTACGGTTTTCCAACTGTTTTTCCAAATCCTGATTGGTAGCGGAAATAATGCGTACGTCAATTTTCTTCGCTTTACGGCTGCCGATGCGAACGACCTCTTTTGCCTGTAAGACGCGCAATAAAGTCACCTGCACGTCATAAGGCATATCGCCGATTTCATCAAGAAACAGCGTGCCGCCGTCGGCCAATTCAAATTTACCGGGTCGACCGTTTTTATCGGCCCCCGTAAAGGCGCCCGGTTCATAGCCGAATAACTCGCTCTCAATTAAAGCTCGCGGAATAGCGCCGCAGTTAATGGCAATAAAAGGACCGCCTGCACGCGGGCCTGCATTATGTACAGCTTGGGCAAAGAGCTCTTTTCCCGTACCGCTCTCTCCCAAAAGCAATATAGGCGTATCATGGGCCGCCGCGACTTTGGCAATCCGCTTTACTTCGCTTATTTCTTCAGACCTGCCGATAATCCTGTCAAACGTATATGTCGCCTGCAAATACACGAGGTTTAACGCGGTTTTGTGAATACTGTTCTGCTTGCAAACTTGAATAATATACTCCGCCCCCTGTTCATCCGCATCTCCGCCCATCGTATTGACGAACAAATACAGGGAAGAGCGGGTATGATACATGTCCCTGTGTTTCGCCGAATTGGACAGAGCGTATTGGAAGGTCTTGCCGTCAGCTGTATTTCGCCTGATTATGTCCACCGTAATGTCGGCATCCAAATAAGCAAATACATTTGTTCCGACAACATCCGCCTCTTCTTTTTTTATTCCCAGGAGTACAACCGCCGCCCGGTTAATCATTTTTATACGGCCTGCATTATCTATATAAATTAAGCCTGAATTTACATTTTCCACAGTGCGCTTCAGCCTGTGATTCACATGTGTCACGACGGCATTTAATTCCTTCATTCGCAAATTGGCTTCACGCAAACGTATTTGCTGCGAAATAGCTTCTGCCGCAATAATAACCAGCCCCAACGTATGGACATGCGAATCCCACCAATGACCGGAAACGGCTAAAAAGCCGATAGGGACCTCTTTATTCAAGTCAATGATCGGACAAGCCGCACCGGCCAGGTTATCATCGACAGGCGAAGCATGCTCCGTAGCAACAAGCATAAATGGCTTCTTCATTAAATATTCCAAATGGAACAAACCGCAATAAGGCACATCACTCCCCCTGTCGGAGCCTTCAACCAAACCCGTTGCCGTCAGCTCTGCCAACATTTCCGGCGACCCTACCAATTTTATAATAACGCCCTTATCATCCAACAAGGTCAGCCAAAAACTCTTTTGCTGTAAAAACGAGTGTAATTTTTTCATATACGGAATAGCTACATCCAATAATCGTTTCGACCTCTCCAGATGTGCTTGCAAATTACGGACCGTCGGCTTTTGAGAATAAGGCTCTCTAAACGGGCTGTTGTATGATAACTTCCATCCTTTCAAAATTTCTTCACGAACTCCTGTAATGCCGTCAGCAGACCCTGTTTTAAAATATTGCTCCCGCATTTTGCCTACGTGCAAAATATTTTCCGGTGTAAACAATTTTGCTGTTTCCCTAGACATAATCATGCTCCTGTTATAATAGCAACAGCCTTTTCCGAATCATACTGCCGTTAATTGAATATAACAGCATCTGCCATCAGTATACTCTAAAAGAAACAAAGAAATCCACGGAAAACGGTATTTAACTGCGCTCTTCCATGAAAAGCACCCGCATACCGAATTTCGCGGCCATGCGGGTACTACTATATCGTTCTTCGTATTTTCTTACCAACCTAAGGGAAAGATCAGGAAGTACAGGGAACCTGCAATCCCGGAAAATAACCACAACAAGAAAGTGAAAGGGAGAATATCTTGGAACTTTATTTTAAACGCGGCCAAATATGCCAAAGCCCAAAACGGTTGGATCAAGTTGGCAACCTGTGCACCCGTACCGTAAGCGTTAATGACCTGATAAACGGGAACACCCAATTGTTGTGCGGCAGGAACGAGATACGGCGCTTCAATTACAAACTTCGAACCTGCCGAAGGAACGAAGAAATCCATAATTCCCGTATAGACGAAGACAATCCACGGATAGGTTTCAACCGTAGCAATGGAAATAAACCAGTGTGTAATGATTTCGGAAAAGCCGGAATAACTGATAATTCCAAATATGCCGGCATACAAGGGAAATTGGATAACAACACCGTAAATCGTACTCGCACCGGTCTTTACGGATTCGACAAAGCTGGCAGGACTTTCATGTAAAAGCATTGCTAAACCGAAGAAGGTGTAATTGATCGTGTTCAAATTAATTTTGGCGGCCCCTTCGGTAATAAGCAAATTGCCGACCCAAAGTAAAATTAAAATACCTGCCAGAAAGGTGAGTATCCGCGACTGTTCCATACGCTG
Source organism: Megasphaera coli (assembly GCF_900095855.1). Classification (GTDB taxonomy): domain Bacteria; phylum Bacillota; class Negativicutes; order Veillonellales; family Megasphaeraceae; genus Megasphaera; species Megasphaera massiliensis_A. The sequence continues at coordinate 56,238 of NZ_FMIY01000001.1, forward strand.
TGCCGGTGTCGGCTTTACATTTTTCGCCACACTCGGTGCAGGCTTCGTAAATTCTTCATACAGGTCTTCCGAAATTTCTACGGCATATTCCTTTTTAGGTTTAATAAGTAAGTAAATAAGAGGCAGGCAAAGCAACTCAAATACCAAAAAAGTCATCATGAACGGCGAGAGCGACGTGTGTGTAATGGGAACGACGCCCATAACATTTTCCAGAAAATTTCCCGGCGTTGCCGATAACAAGGGTGCCGCCTGCGATATGCCGTTGGCCATAATGTTCATGCTTGTATAAGCAATGGCTACAATATACGGGTAATGAAGGCCCATTCCTTTTTTGCGGATTGCAATTTCCTTACCCATAATAATGGTCAGCATGAGTCCCATACCCCAGTGAATCCAGGAAATAATACCCGTAATCAGGGCAAAAACAATAATTGTAGCCTTAGGCGTCTTAGGAATGTCAATGAGCTTAACAATACCTCTTTTTACGGGTTTAGCATCGGAAATAACGAATCCGGTTACCATCATAATGCTCATTTGCATGGCAAAGGTCAAAAGCGACCAAAAGCCTTTTGCATAGTCATCTACTAATTGCCACGGCCCGTGTTCCGTAAAAATCAAGGAAAGCGTAAAAACCAGGACAGTTAAGATTAACACAAATACCATGGAATCCGGAATCCAGCGCAAGCTCCAATTGGTAAATGCATCCATAATCCGCTCTTTTCTGCTCAAAGCGGCTGCAGCACCGGTATTAGGTTGTGCCATATGAAGGTCCTCCTGTTTCAATCATCTTATTTGTCATAAAGCATCTTTATCAGATACGAGTTCAAATTACCGTTTTCCCGCTTAATGGACGTATCATCCCATGTATAAAATCCGGAACCCGATTTGAATCCCAGTTTTCCTTCATCCTTCATTTTCACAAGAAGCGGTGACGGTTCATGAGAATCGCAAAGAGATTTTAAAATATACTTATGAATGTTATAGGTCAGGTCGGTACCGACCATGTCCGAGTTAACGAGAGGCGGCAGCTGCGGCAAACGCAAGCCGAAACTGTATTTAACGGCCTTATCCACCGTTTCCGCGTCGGCAATCCCCTGCTCGACAATATAAACGGCTTCCCGCCACAATGCATGCTGCAGCCGATTGGCTACAAATCCGGGAACATCCTTTTGACATATAATCGGCTGTTTCCCTATATCCGCCAACAAATCATATATGATCTGAACCGTTTCTTCCGAAGAGTCTTGAGCCTTAATAACTTCAACAAGGGGAATAAGTGTGGCCGGATTCCAAAAGTGAGTACCTACAAAACGCGCTTTATGCTTTATGAGCGCGCTGATTTCCGTCGGACTCATGACGGAAGAATTGGTGCAGAAAATCGTATCCTCCCTGCAAAGCGTTTCCAGTTTTTCAAATACATGCTGCTTTAACTCCATATCTTCGAAAACGGCTTCCACTACTACATCGACGGTCTTGCAAAAAGACTCCGTCAAGTCATTGACAAAATGAATACGACTGCGCTGTACCGCCGCCTCTTCGGCTGAAATAACATTTTTTTCAACAAACTCGTCCAAGGATGCTTTTACTTTTCCCAAGGTATTATCGTCTTTAATATCATATAAAAAGACATCATATTCCGTCTTTCGCGAAAAAACTTGTGCAATACCGCGCCCCATGAGTCCTGCCCCGTAGACTAAAATATTCTTTTTCATGCTCAGTTCTCCTCAATGTGATGTTTTATTGGCCAATGCCGTCTTATTTTCTACACCCAGAATTTGACGCGCTTCATCAGGTGTAGCCACTTCTTTTCCGGCTAAGCGGATAAGATTGACGGCACGTTTTACAAATTCCGCATTACTCTTGGCCAATACGCCTTTTTTCATCATGACATTGTCTTCCATACCGACGCGAAGATGTCCGCTCATTGCAAGTGTAGCCAGCATAATTGCCATCTGACCGTGCCCGATACCGACAGCTCCCCACGTTGCATTTTCCGGCAGCAAGCTGCGCATCCAAACCAAGTTGGATACGGTTGCATCAATCCCGCCTTTAACGCCCATGACAATTTGGAAATGAAGAGACCCTTCTTTAAGGAAACCTCGCTTCTGTAAATCCAAGGCATTGTAAATCATGCCGGGGTCAAACACTTCAATTTCCGGCTTTACGTCATGGCGCTGCATTTCGGTTCCCAATTTTTCCAAAAATTGCGGCGTATTTTCAAAAACGCAGGTGCGCTGCCAGTTCATGGTCCCGCAGTCATAGGAACCGATTTCGGGATGAAGCTCCTGAATCGGTTTCATGCGCACATCGTCGGGCCAACCCGTACCGCCTGACGTCGTTAAATTCAAGACGATATTCGACTTGGGGCGAACACCTTTTACAACTTCCTCAAATTTCTCGTAAGCCATAGATGCCTTGTGCTCATCATCTCGCACATGTATGTGCGCAATGCTTGCACCCGCTTCAGCACAAGCCAGAATATCTTCAATAATTTCCGGCGGATCGAGGGGTACGGCCGGATTATGCTGTTTCTGCGGGTATGCACCTGTCGTAGCAACTGTCAACATAATCTTATCGGATAAATCGTTCATTTTCTTTTCCTCCTATCAGCTCTATTGCAATCCATTCATAGTTTGAGGATTGTTTCTGCTATATAGTCATGAAACTTTCGTGCCAATCTCAAATGCCGTAATGCAGCCGTTTTCTCAGTATGAAAAGTGTAAAGTGACTTTACACTTTTACAGGTTGTAAAGCACAAGTTTACAGTTTTATGCTGTAAGGTTCCGGTCCGAATACACGCAAAAATGCCCCGTTCACGCTGTTTGCATGAACGGGGCATTTAAATTTACCCAAACCGCTTTACCTGTACTTTTCTCATTTCTATTTTATTCTTTCGCCTTTTCCACTGCTTCTTTCATCATCTTCACATAGTCGTAAATGTACGGACCGGCTTCAGCGCCGTGTTCCGCAATGATGTCTACGATAGCGCTGCCGACGATGACGCCGTCCGCTATTCGGGCAACGGTCTCGGCTTGTACGGGTGTATTGATGCCGAAGCCCACTGCCGCCGGAGTGTCCGTAACGGAACGGACGTGCCGAATAATTTCGCTTAGATCCGTTGTAATTTCCGCGCGCGTTCCCGTAACACCGAGAGACGACACGATATAAAGAAAGCCGCCGCTTGTCCGGGCAATTTTCCAAATCCGTCCACACGACGTCGGTGCAATCATGGAGATAAGGGAAACCCCAATTCATGTTTCTTTATTTTATCTAGCGTCTCTGCAAATATCTTATTTGGCCAAAACCCTAGCCTCTTTTTTTCTTCTCCTACGCTCAAAATATAATTCTTTATTTAATAAAACTTGCAACTACCAATACTAATGTCCCAATACTTGCCGACACAATACTCGTCAATACAATAATCGATTCCGCGGAATCTTCGCTTCCATTAAATTACAATGCCACGCCTACTATAACACTATCAGTACTTATAATATAATGCTCTTTATCCTAACTTAAATACATATTATACACCCGTATGTTTCAAGGCTTCGTAGAATCGTTCCGATACGGGAACGGGCACATGCAGCTTATGGGCCAACCGCACGAGGTAACCGCTGAAGGTTTCCACTTCGGTTCTGCGTCCGGACATGACATCGCGGGCCATGGAACTCGTCGAGTTTTTATCGTTCCGCGGTCCCATGATTTTTTCATATATTGACTGCGGCAGATCTGCCGCCAGGCTTACGCCGTCCGCAACGGCAACGGCATAAGCTTCGTCAATGAGATCACGAAATTCGGTCAGCCGCTCGCCTTGCGAAAGATCGGCAATGTTCGCCTTATAGTAGGCTGTAATGACGTTATAAGCGCAGTTGAGAATGTATTTGCTCCATGCGGCGGCCTGCATATCCTCGGGAATAAAGCAGGTCATCTCGCCGGGATGATGGAGCAGGGCTCGCACCCTTTCGGCCGCTCCCGCCGTCTTCGAGCTTACACCCATACGGGCAAAGCCGCCGCTTTCCGTAATGGAATAGTCGTCGTTGAATAAAGATGTAATGTACATGACCGAATCGACGACGATGCCGTGCGAAAGTATCTCCGCCGTAACGGCGGCATGATCCAGTCCGTTCATGACGGGAACGACGAGCGTCTTCTCGCCGATACACGGCTCTACGGAACGAAGCGCTTCGACAAGAGAATAATTTTTGACACACACGAAGACGATGTCCGCCATGCCGATTATTGCGGCATCATCCGTCACGGCGGGATGAAAAACATGCTCTCCCATATAGGCGCTGTGCAGAACAAGCCCTTTATGCCGAAGTGCTTCCTTACGCCCTCCTCTGGCGACGAGTGTCACGTCTTCGTCGTTCTTACACAAAACGGACGCAACGTAACCGCCTACACCGCCGATACCGATGACAACACATTTCATATATACCTCCCGGAAAGATTCCGCAAATACATGCGGGATTGATACGGAAATCATGAATCTCTTTCATTATATCACAATCATTTCTATGCTATAATAAGGTCAATCGTATAATCACAGGCATATATACAGGAGGCTTTTATATGAATGGGAACTCGCTGAAACATGCTATAAAGTCAAGTGTTATGGCCGGCGCCTTGGCATTTTCTTTTGCTGCGGCTCTGCCGGCAACTCAGCCCGCACAGGCTATCGACTGGGCAGGCCTTGCCGGCGCGGGCGTGCAATACATCGAATTGGAAAAGGAATTAAAATATCTCGATAATCAAGGGCGCAACGAATTCTTTGAACAATTGAAGCAAAAGTACGGCGTCAATACGGATCCGCAGGCAAACGCCATGTTGGACCGCATTATGACACGCCTGTCCGCCTCCATTGCGAAATCCGATCCGTCCATTACGAAAAAACCGTACAATTACTTCGTCAATAACGACACGAGCTTTAACGCCTTCTGCACCATCGGACATAACCTCAGCATCAACATCGGTGCTTTTGAACCGCTCAATTATAATGAAAACGAAATCGCCTTCGTTCTCGCCCATGAATTGGGTCACGGCCAAAAAGGCCATCCTATTCAGGGCATTCGTAAACAAATGCCTCTCGTTTTGGCAAGCGCGGCCGTCGGCGGCAACTATTCGAGCCAACTCGTGGCCGGCATTTTGGCGCAAGTCGGCTCGGCAAAATTAATTACAAAGCCTATGGAAAAGCAAGCCGACGAGCTGGCTTTCGGCTATGCCGTAGGGGCCGGCTACAACATCGGTGCCGGCGCCGCCGTATGGCAACGCGTCCTCGACAAAAATCCCGGTGAATCAGGCGGCGGTTTGTCCGATCTCTTCAATGATCATCCCACCACCGTTTCTCGCCGCGATAAGTACAGCAAAGATATTACGGAATGGAGCAGCAAGGTCGTCAAGGTCAATGCCGACACGGGTATGATATCCCTGCACGGCAAGGACTGGTATCAACCGGAAGACATTGCTGCCATGAGCGGTAAAGAACGGGCGTATCTTATTGCGGGCAATCTCTCCGCCGTGTATCACGACGGCAAAAAGCCGGCATCCGGCGACGTCCGTACGGGCAGCGACAATCTTCTTTATGTAGGCGAACAGCCGATTATGGATTTGGCGCCTGTCAAAAACCCGTCCAAAATAACGGAAAATCTGAAAAAACTCATTTAATTACAACTCGAAGGAGAGTCTGCAACCGGTATGAACCAAGAGATGAAATTGGCCGTTCTCATTGACGCCGAAAATATTTCCAACAAATACATTGATGTAATTCTTTCGGAAGCGAATAACCTCGGCAATATCGTCTATAAACGAATTTACGGCAACTGGACGACACCGCAAATGTCATCGTGGCGAAATATTATTCTTGACAACGCCATTCAGCCGATTCAACAATACAGCAATACTATTCGCAAAAACTCATCCGACTCGGCCCTGATTATCGATACGATGGATTTACTCTACCAAAGTGAGCTCGATGCCTTTTGCATAGTCTCGTCCGACAGCGATTTTACGCGTCTTGCGTCAAGGCTGCGGGAATCGCAAAAATACGTCCTCGGCATGGGCGAAAGCAAAACGCCCCGTTCCTTTATTTCGGCGTGTAATAAGTTCCTCTACCTCGACGTGTTGTGGGAAGAATCGGAAGAAGAACACCACCACGAAGAAGACGCGACGGCGACACAGGCCGAAAAAAGCCACGCCTCTCAGCTGCCGCTTCCTGCCGACGGCGGTTCCGCCTTTGACAGAACCCTCGGCAAGGATCCTTCCACCATAAAACAGGCTCTCATCAAGCTGACCGAAGAAAATTCGGATGAAGACGGATGGATTTTCTCGGGGACTCTCGGCAATCTTTTGAATAAGCAGTTTTCCGACTTTGATGTCCGTAACTTCGGCTTCAAAAAGTTCGTCCCTTTCATTGAATCTCTTGACCTCTTTGATGTCTACACAATGACGGATGAAAAGAATACAGCCATCAAACACAATTATTTTCGCGTCAAAGCGGATAAAAAAAAGTACAAGCACAGATCGACTTACAAAAAATCAAAGTAAAATTCAAGCAAAAAACCGTATGCATCGACGGCGATAATGAAGCCCCTTGCATACGGTCTTTCTTTTTATAATGTGTCAATTTCCTAATTTGCGGCGCAGTATTTGCAGGAAAGTATTCTTTTATCCCCTTGGTGGGCTTGTTCGTTTCTTTTTTTTCCTGCATACTGACAAGTATAAAAATAATATTATAAATTTTAAATATCAAGGTCGGTTCATGAATTTTTATTTTTTCCGTTCGCTCTTACACCTTATTATCATACTCTTCGGCGTCTCCCTCATCTCTTTCGCACTCATGCATATCGGTACAATCGATACGGTCGATTTGCTTTACAGCCAATATGGCGGCACGACGGAAGAGCCCCTTACGGCAAAACGGATTGCCCTTGGCTTGAATGAGCCCATAGTCACGCAATATATTCACTGGATTTCTCAAATCTGCAGCGGTGACTTCGGCACGTCTTTCGTCTCGGGCAGGCCGGTCAGTGAAATTTTGGCGGCCAAAATTCCCGGTACGGCCCTGCTCATGCTCACATCAACCGCACTGTCCGTCTGCCTTTCCCTGCCTTTAGGAATTATAAGTGCCGTAAAAAAAGACCGCTTTCCCGATTACGGCTGCCGGATCTTTTCTTTTATAGGCACGTCTCTGCCCGATTTTTGCATCGGCCTGCTGATTCTATACTGCTTGGTTGCGCAAGGTTCGGGAAAGGAGCTTTTTTCACCGTCATTACCGATCTTGCCGACGTTGACCCTGTCCGTCGTCATTTCCGCAAAATATACGCGCCAAATACGCGCTCTCTTTTTGGAAGAACTGAATAAATCCTACGTAAAAGCGGCACTGGCCCGAGGCATTCCGCCCCGCTTTATCTGGATGCATTATATTTTACCGGCTCTCACGGCACCGCTGCTGACTATCCTCGCCTTATCCGTCGGTTCTCTTCTTGGCGGAACGGCCGTCGTAGAGACCATATTTCGCTGGGACGGCCTCGGCAGGGCAGCGGTCGAAGCTATTTCTCTGCGCGATTATCCGATCATTCAGGCCTATGTACTCTGGTCAACGTCAGTATACGTAAGCGCCAACTTTTTAGCCGATATGTTGGGGCGCAAAATCAATCCCGGCCGTGCTGACACGAGGGAAAAAGAGGTATTGTCATGACCTTGCACAAGCGCTTTTACTTCTTGGCAGGACTTATTGGTGCGGAACTTCTTTTTTCTCTTTGTGCGGCAGCCTTTTTCGGCCTTGATCCGTACAGTCAAAATCTGGATACCGCCCTGTCTCCGCCCGGTGTGGCACACCTTCTCGGAACGGACCGCTACGGGCGCGATGTGCTCAGCCGCGTCGTCGGCGGCGCATCTTACACGGTCATTACGGCCCTTGCGGTCACCTTGGTCGCCGCTTCTTTCGGCACGATGCTCGGCCTCTTCTGCAGCAGTACGCGCGGCAAGGCCGCTTCTCTGATACTGCGCATAGCCGACGCTTTTCTCGCCTTTCCGTCCATGATCCTGGCACTGGCTGTGGCGAGTGTCCTCGGCGGCGGCATCATCCCGGCGGCCCTGGCCATCTGTCTCGCGTCCTGGCCGAAATACATGCGCCTGGCCTACAGCGAGTCCTTTCACCTGTACGGAGAATCCTATATTGAGGCGGCTTATATGGACGGCTTTACGACTGTTTCACTCGTTACCCGCCAAATCCTGCCCGTCGTCATCGGCCCCCTCGTCGTCACGGCGGCCTTACACATAGGCACGGTCATTATCGAATTGTCCGGTCTTTCTTTTCTCGGCCTCGGCGCCGTGCCGCCTACGCCCGAATGGGGGGCTATGCTGAACGAATCGCGAAACTTTCTGCAGCAGGCACCGTGGCTGTTATTCGCGCCGGCGGCAGCCGTCACCGCCACAGTTGCCTTATTCCAGCTTCTCGCCGATACGGTGCGGGATATTTTCGACACGTCAGGAGAATCGTAATCATGAATACTTTCAGTAAATTGACCTGTATTATTTTAACCCTTTTTATCTTCTGTACAGCCGGCTGCGGCAATGATAAAAACAATGCAGGCAGTGAAAAAGTTTTCCGTTACGGCACAACCGCTTACGGCCCGGCCATGCAAAACGCCGGCACCAATCCGCACGACTCGTACTGCGGCTGGTCAACCGTACGATATGGCATAGGAGAAACACTCTTTCGCCTGACGGACGACAGGCAAATCGAACCGTGGCTCGCCGAATCCTTCACCTTTACGGATGATGTGACGGCACAAATAAAAATCCGCGATGACCTTACGTTCTCAAACGGCAAAAAAGTAACGGCCGATGCCGTTAAAACCTGCTTCGCCGACTTGCTCGCACAACACGACAGGGCCGCTTATGATTTAAAAATCGCATCCATGGACTCGGACGGGCAGGTTCTGACACTCCATTTGAAAGAGCCCGTTCCGGCCCTGGTTAATTACCTGACGGATCCGTACAGCGCCGTCATCGATATGGACGCAGGTACGGATAACCGCATTTGCGTCGGCACGGGACCGTACAGAGCCGTATCCGTAACGGACAAGGAAGTGGTTTTAGAGAAAAACGGCGCTTACTGGGGTACTGAAAAACCGAAATTGGATAAAATCATCGTCACGTCCGTCCCTGACGGCGCCGCCCTGTCGGCAGCCTTGCAGAGCGGCGAATTTGATGCCGCCCAGGGCCTGCCCTATACGGTCCTGCCAACGTATCGCAAGAACGCCGACTATACACTCAGCACGGCGCAAACATCCCGCGTATATGAAGCGGCTATGAATTTTCGTTCGCCCGCTCTGCAGGATCCGTTTGTTCGCAAAGCCGTTGCCGGCGCTATTGATAAAAAGCAGTTTGCCCAAGTCTTGTTAAACGGCAACGGACGTCCCGCACTCGGCCCCTATCCGGATCCGGAAGCGGCGGAAGAAACGGCAAGCCCCGAGGCCGACAGCATAACGGCAGGCCGCAAACTGTTGGAACAGGCCGGTTATACGGAAACAGACAGTGACGGCTATGTCTTAAAAAACGGCCGACGCCTGCGCCTGCGCTGGCTTACTTATCCGTCACGCCAGGAACTCCCTGTCCTTGCGGAATATGCCCAGAGCCGCTTGAAGGACATGGGTATCGATGTAGTCATTAACAGCACGGATGCATATAAAGATTTCTTAAAACGCGACGATTTCGACATCTATGCCAATGCCATCGTCACCGTTCCTACAGGCGACAGGGAATATTATATTTCTTCCTGCCTTGTCGACAAAGGACCGTATAATGCCGGCCACTACGAAAATGCCGAGATCGACGCCTTGGCCGATGAACTGCACGGAACCTTCGGCGCTGCCGCCAGAAACGACCTGGCCGCACGCATTGTTCGCCTCGCCTTGGAAGACAACGCTTATGTATACGTTGCTTTTCTCAATATGACACTGGTTATGAAGTCGACCGTCACGGGCTTTCAGGCTCACGGCACGGATTTTTACGAAATCACGCCGGCCCTGGATATACGCTTGATATAAAGGAGCTCTTATGAATACTGCGCCCTTTCTGGAAGTTGATCATTTATACATAAAGACGACGGAAAAATCAATTCTTCGCAACTTTCACTGTTCCGTAAGACGCCGAGAAATACTTGCCGTCGTCGGCCCTTCAGGCTGCGGCAAGACCACGTTTCTCCGCTTTCTCGGCGGTCTCCTCAAGCCGGAGTTTACGGCCAATTACACGCAGTTTCGCATAGACGGCGAACCTGCAGACGGCTGCCTTGCATCGCCATACAGGCAGCTCCTCTTTCAAAATGCGGCGGCTACGCTCGCGCCGCTGCGAACGGTCAAGAAGCAGCTCCTCGACTTCTACCGATTCAACGTCAAAAAACCGGAATCCCCGGACATTGTTCAAAACAGATTGGCTGCAGCTGCGAAGACCCTAGGTCTGTCGCCGGCAGATTTGGAAAAATATCCGCTTGAGCTGTCCGGCGGCATGGCCCAACGGGCAGCCGTCCTCTTCCCCTTTCTCGTACCGCCGAAGCTGCTTTTGGCAGATGAACCGACAGCTTCCGTCGATTCCCTTACAGAAGTGAAAATGGCCGCATCCCTGCGGCAACTGCGGCAATACGGCACAACAATCGTCGTGGTCACGCACAATCTCCGTTTAGCCGCTTTTTTAGCAGACTCTTTACTCATTTGCCATAACGGACGCATAGAGGACTACGGCACGAAAAATGAAATACTGCACGCACCTCATTCTGTCTATACGAAAGAACTGCTCCGCCTGGCCGACATCGGCAGGGATATACATGCTCTTATCAGTTAATCACCTGACTAAAACATACTGCGCCCGCAACAATATAACCTACGCCTTGAAGAATATTTCCTTTTCATTGGACAAAGGCGAAAAACTGGCGCTCATCGGTGAAAGCGGCTCCGGAAAAACTACATTGGCACGTACAATCTGTCTGCTCTCACCGGCAACGGGCGGACAAATATTTTTCGGCGATACGGCTATTACGGGCGCTTCAAAAAAAGAAAAGCGCCGCCTCTGCAGAGATATTCGCCTTATTTCACAAAACCCCTTTCTCTCTTTTCACCCGCGTTATACCTTATCTGACAGTATTTGCGCCGTGTTGAATAATTACGGACTTTCCAAAACCGCAGCAGAACTGCCGCAGCTCATGACGGAATTGGAGCTTAATGAAACCGTACTGCGCCGTTATCCGCACGAAGTAAGCGGCGGCGAATGCCAACGAGCCGCTATTTTGCGCGCCCTGTGCGTAAAGCCGCGGCTTCTCATTTGCGATGAAATAACGGAATCACTCGATCTGCCCCTGCGTGCCTCCGTTACGCACCTGCTCGACAGGTTGTGCTGCAGCCGTACTGTTGCCTGTATCTTTATTACGCATGACATTCGTACGGCCCTTCGGTTTGCGCCGCGTGTCCTCGTCCTCAAAGAGGGTAAAATAGACTTTTCCGGCTCGGCCAGGGAATTTTTATCCTGTCCCACGGTATACACAAAAGAATTGCTCATGTCGCTCATTTAGAAAGCCTGCCGCAGCATACTTGTTTTATATCACAATATGGCGTATAGTTATGGTGTTTATAGGGACGGGAACGCATGTCGCCCGAAAGAGAGGTATGGTGTTATAAATGGCTTCAGAACGTCTTTGGACCCGTGATTTTATTTGTATTACGGCAATCAACTTTTTGCTCTACATGATTTACTATCAGCTCATGCTCTGGTCGACCGTGTACGCACAGGCGGCATGGCATGTTTCACTCAGCGAAGCCGGTCTGGCATCGGGTATTTTTATTATCGGCGCTCTTATTTCCCGCGTCATTACCGGGCGTTTTGTCGATATTACGGGGCGTAAGCGGATTTTGTTTGCCGGTGCGGTTATTTATTTCGCCGCCCTGCCCTTTTACTTCATTGCCTCATCTTTAAGTACATTTATGATCGTCCGCTGCGTACATGGAGTGGCTTACGGTATATCCGCCACGGCGGCCAGCACGGTCGTCGGCGCCCTTGTACCGGCAGCACGGCGCGGCGAAGGCATCGGTTATTATGCCTTGGGCAATACGGTAGCATCCGCTTTGGGGCCCTTTCTCGGCATCGTCCTCAGCCGCGGCGGCAACTACTTCTTCAATTTGTACGAATGTCTTTTTCTTTCCGCCGTTATCGTCTTCTTAACCTTGTCCCTGCACACGCCGGAACACGTTACAACCGAAACGGAACGGGAAGCGTTACATCATTTATCGGCGCGAAGCTTTATTTTGGAAAAGGCCCTGCCCATTTCATGTATTTCCTTCTTCTGCGGTGTCGTCTACTCGGCAGTTCTCAGCTTTATGGGCTCTTACGCCGACTCACTCGGACTCATTACGGGCGGCACGCTCTTCTTCTTCGCCTATGCCCTGTCTTCCTTCTTGAGCCGTCCCGTTACGGGGCGTATTCTCGATCGCTCGGGCGGTAATATCGTCATGTACCCGACCCTGATTTTCCTCGGCCTGTGCATGCTCTTCGTCGCCTTTGCCTCAAGCAGCCTGTACTTTATCATCGGCGGACTCCTCCTGGGACTAAGCTTCAGCACCATGACCTCGGCCGGCCAGGCCTTGGCTATTCACGGCGTGTCGGATGCACAGATAGGCTTGGCAACGTCCACCTTTTTTGCGCTCACCGACTTGGGCATCGGCATCGGACCCTATCCCCTCGGTCTGACAGTCTCTCTTTGGGGCTTTTCGGGAGTTTACTTCGTCGCTGCCGCCATTGCATTCTTATCCATTCCGTTATATTATGTCCTGATTACGAAAAATCACATGTTTACGCCGCGATGGATGCGCATTATGCAGCACCGCAAAGAGCTGACGGACAAACACAGGGAAAAATAAAAATGATATAAGAAAGAAGGGGCACTTCGAAAAGTACCCCTTCTTTCTTATATCCAAGCTGAAGAGCTCACAGCTTACTTCGTTAAAGACGCTTTCATGAACCACAGCTGCTTTGCATAATATGCAACATGGTCTTCCATCATGTTGGCAAGAGCAAAGTTATCTTCCTCTTCCGCTTCTTTACGGATGGCAAGAGCTGCATCACGCATGACTTCCATGTCTTTACGGGCGATTTCTAACGCTTCCGCAATAGGATATTCTTTAGCGGGAACTTCTTCAATGGATGTCAGCTTCAGGTATTCCGCTACGGAAACGATGGGCATTTGTTCCTGCATCTTAACAAGTTCCGCTACGGCATCGTAATAGTCAAAGTACGTATCGTAAATGCTTTCCAAATATTCGTGTACATTCTTAAAGCTCGGACCTACCACGTTAAAATGAAGATTATGTGTTTTTACATTCAAAACGGCTAAGTTTGCAAGATACTTGTTTACACTGTCTAAGTTTTTCATTTTTACTACCTCCTAATACTACTAACGGAGAATAATCCTCCTAAAGTATATTGTAATAGTATTGATTTAAATTTTCAACTAACAATTTTGTTCGTTATATGATAAGCTAGTCGGTAAGAACACTTGTTACGCTGAAGGAGGTCCGTCAATGAAAAAGTTTAACGCAAACTTCATCAACATCCAGGACGTACTCCGTTCTAAATGGGTGCCTGAAATTTTAATTTCTATTGAAAACGGCTGTACGTCTTTCTCTTCCATCCTGATAAATGTTCCTTATTTAAGCCAGACAGAATTGACACGAAAAATAAAACTGCTCCTTCACAACGGCCTCATCGAAAAAGCCGAAGCAGGCACGTACGCACTAAGGCCCTTCGGCAAGGATCTCCTGCATATACTGATCTGTATTCAGCAGCTAAACGAAAAGTACAACCTCAATACGGAATAAGTGTTACTCTGCAGCTGCTTGAATAGTCCCTTTAGAAATTTCAAATACATGCACTGTATCCGTTTCTCCGGCCAATTCACCTCGCACGACTTCTGCGAGACGCCGCGTTTCTTCAGAGCACGTAAAAAGGAAAATCTGTTCTTCTTTGCCCATGTCCGCCAAAAAGCGGAGCGCTTCCTTTTGCCGTTCTTCGTCAAAGCGGACGAGAATATCATCGAGAATGAGCGGCATAGGCTCGATTTGGTGCGAAAAGGCCACGGCCAGACTGACGCGAACGGCCAAGTAAATTTGATCGCCCAACCCGCTGCTCCACTGCTTTTCCGGGATACGCCGCTGCATGCCGTCTACGGCAAAGAGTTGGCGCCCGTCAAAGGTAGCCTGCAAGGTATACCGGCCGCCCGTCATGAGGGACAGGTATTCACCCGCTTTGCGAATGACGACGGGTTGCCGCACCCGCTCGTAATAAGACTGTGCTTCGCGCAGCATGTACTGTGCGTACAAATAAGTAAGCCAGTCGTCAACATTCCTATCCAGGTCTGCACGAAGGGCCTGCTTTTTCTGCAAGAGTTTTTCCCCCGTATCGCTTTTGGCCATGGCGCTCAGCCGTTCTACAACAGAACCGCGCCGTTCGGCAATAGCAGCCAACTTCCGTTCACAAGCGGCAATCCGCTCTTCATACGCCGCCTGTTCATCTTGCCAGTCTTTCAGATTGCGTGTCTTCAGTTCCCGTTGCAGGGCGCTGAAATTTTTCGGCGACTTCGCAATGAGGCGAATATGCGCTTCCGACTGTTCATACACTTCCTTGTATTGGCAAAAACGCCGATACTGCAGGACTTTATTGCGAAACTCTCCGGCACTGTGGCAATTCGCTTGTCGCAATACTTCCTGCTGCCGGTCAAGACGAATCTGTTTTTCTTTTTCCAACGCGTCAAGGCGCGCCTGTTCTTCTTTGCGCTGCCGTTCCTGCTCCTTGGCCACTTCCGCCTGAACTTGTATGTGCTGCCATTCTTTATATACGTCCTCCATCGCAGCCGGCGTGAGGGCTTTTTTTATGGAAATTTCCCGGAAAAGCTGTTCCCCTTTATCGGCGATGCGGCCGACACGTTGCTCCAATACGGCCCGCTCCGCTTCCCAGGCTTTTTCTTCCCGGTCGAGGCGCTGCCACTGCTCCCATATTGTCTTCGCCTCCGTCAGCCGATCCGCCTGAAGACGAATAAATCCGGATTGCTGCTGCCAGGCCTGCCATTCGCCGCGAATCTTGCCGATTCGCTCTGCCCAGGCCTCTCCTTCACGGCTCCACTTCGTGTACATGGCTTGATACATATCCTGTTGTTCCCGCTCCCACGACTCGCGTGTAGAACGGGTCTGCCAGTCGAGATATTCCTTGCGCAGGCCCTCGAGACCGTGCTGCCAGGTTTCATTGTCGTCTCCGCCGCACGACGTAAGGCCGTAGTTTTTCGCAAAGGTGTCAAGTTTTTTGTTAATTCGCTCCATGTCCGCTTCTAAAGCCAGCGACCGTTTCGATTTTCTCGTCGTCGCCTGTCTGTACTTGTAAAAGAATGCGCCCGCTCCCGCGAACGCCGCAGCGGCACCGGCATATATGACAGCCAATGCATATGCAGTTGCCGCGTAACACAGGGCAACGGCAGCAGTAACGCACAAAACCGCCAAGGCCGCAAATCCGTAGGCATGTTGTTCCGGCTCGGCCTGTACCCAGGCAAGCAGTTCGGCCGTCTTTTTCCGTTCCAGCAGGATTTCCTGAGCAGAGGCTAAATTTTTCCCCAATTCCTGCCACTGCGTCTTTGTCCTCACGGGCTCATTTATAGCAGGCACCTGCGCCGTATCAGGCAAGGTCGGTTTAGCGGCACGCCACTTTTCTTCACCCCGCGTTTGCTGTTCCAAATTCATAGCAACAGTCAATCCGCTTTCCCAGTCAACGGCTGTCGGCACGGCGCCATCCAACCACTCGCGCAATTGCCGGGTCGCCCGGTTCTTATCAAGCTGCCGGTCTCTGTCGCTATCCGCATTTTCCGCAAGTTTAGCACAATCTTGCCGCCACTGCGGCAACTGCTCATGCAGTTCTTCAATTTGTGCCGCCGCCGCAAACCAGTGATTCCACTCATCTTTAAAACCGGAGGCTTCAGAGCGGTTCCTTTTTAATTCCCTTATTTGTTCATCATACAGGGTAATCTTATCTTCCAGCTCCGTAAAGCGCTGCGCCCCGTCGGCAGGAAATTGCGCGACATCGGCCAGTTCCTGCATATACCGCCGCGCCTCCTGACCGCGCTTATACACATTCCAAGCGGTAATGGGCATGGCTGTCCGTTCCAACTGCTGCTTGTACTCTTCTATTTCAAGCCGCACTTTCCGTTCTTCTTCATGGGTCCCGTTTTCTTCTCCCTGAAGGGCCGCAAATTCTTCTTCATCATAGGCCAGGCGATCAATTTGAAGATCCACGTCGTGCTGCGCCGACAACAACATATTGATCGGCTTTTTCCCCTGAGGCGATGCAACGAAGAGTTCTCCCATAAGTCGCTGTAAGTCACGGCTCGTCACGCCCATGCGCACGCCGCTTTCAATGCTGAAAAAGTGACTGCGCACGGACTCGTTGGAAAGAATTTTGAAGCCTTGCAAATCTTCCAATCCGACGGCAAATATTTTGTCATACGTAGTCCGCTCCAAGTCATGCCACCACAAGGCTGCAGGCTCTTCGTGGATGAGCATGTCGCCGTCGGCAATATACGATTCTTTCTCGTTACGGTAAATACGGTATTCCCGGCCGTTTTCGCGGCGTATATCCATGTGGCCGAAGCAGCCCTTCCACTCACCGCGCAAATAGCCGAAAAACATGGAGCGCACGTACTTCATGAGCGTCGTCTTGCCGCTTTCGTTACGGCCGTGTATGACGATTAAGCCACGTTCGGGCGGATTCCACATGACATTATGGTATATACCGAAATCGTCCAAATTCATTTGTATGATTTTCATACCCGTTATCCTCTGTTATCTTCCAAAAGACGCTGCATACCCAGCCACTTCGCCCGTTCAAAAGCTGCACGCAGGCGCGCGTCCGAAAGTTCTCTGCCGTATGCGCCGAAGCGTTCGAACTCCGGCCGTTCCGTAAAAATACGCCGCAACAATTCCGACTTCTCCTCATCCCCCAAAGAATCTATCTGCTCGGCTATATTCAGGTAATCACCGACCGTATCGGGTAATTTGCTCCGCTCGGCAAGATTTATTTTCGGCCGTGCTCCGTTACGGATAGCCACAACCATAACGAAGGCATATTTACCTTCTTCATCTTCTTGCCAGCTGTTAATCCAGTACTGCACAGATTCGGGATTATTAATGACTCTGTACATGCTGCCGGCACCGATAAAATTAACCGTCAAAAAGACGGGCTTTCCCGCTTCACGGCGAATCTTTTCCTTTGCTATACGCACGGATTCGCGCAAGGCCGATACGGATTCGATCGTGTCAATGGGAATATCAATCTTTTCCCAACGGGCAACGCTTGTATCGACAAAGCGCAGCTCCGCCGTGCCGTGCGGGCCGACTTCCACATAATAGCAGCCGCGCGCCCCCGTCTCCGTTTGATCTGTCCCCTGCGTATTGCCGGCATACACGATGTACGGCTCTTCCGAAAGCACTTGCCTTTTGTGCACGTGCCCCAAGGCCCAATAATCCATACCGCTTTCCTTTAAGTCCTGCAACGTACAGGGCGCATAAGGTGAGGCGGCATCTCCCACCTGCGTATGCAGCAGCCCGACGGCATAGCGGTCGCCTTCACGGCGCCGCATGTGTCGCGCCGCATTATCCCGAAACTCGCGATACTCATAACTTTGACCGTACACGGCGGCAGCTTCTTCTCCGTTTACAAAAATGGGCACCCGTTCGGCCTTATCCGTCGCGAAGACATGCACATTGGAAGGAAAGGGAATTTTAGCCTGCCATGACGACTTGGGATCATGGTTGCCCAGAACAATGTACACGGGAATCTCATGTACGGCCAGTTTATGCAAGAGGCGGACAAAATCAAGTTGTGCCGCCAGATTATGCGTAGCGCTGTTATAAATATCGCCGGCAATAAGGAGTGCATGCACGCGCTTATCTATGGCAAGCCGGACGACCTTTTGAAAAGCCCGCAGCGGCGCGTTGCCGATAATCCGTTCCCACCGGTCATCAAGCGGCGCAAGACCGCCGAAAGGGCAGCCCAAATGTAAGTCGCCGCAGTGAATAAAACGTAGTGTTTCAACCATTCCCGTTTCCTCCCGTCATCCAAGCCCGATGCAAGGCCGCAACAGCCTCTTCCAACATATATTCCCGTATTTTCGCAAAAGACAATAAAAAGCGCCGCACTTGTAAATCGGCGGGCCGTTCATAAAAAGTGCCCATCGGCAGGACCAGACAGCCCTCCCGCTTGGCCGCTTCCGTGAGCTCCGCCTCCGTCAGTGACGAGGTCAGGGCCAATTGACAATGAATACCCGATACGACGGGACTGACACCGGCGGCGTCTCCGAAGTACTGCCGTAAAAGTTGTTCCGTCTTCTTCCCCTTCTCCTGATAAAGCCGCCGAAGGCGACGAATTTGTTTGTCCATTTCGCCGTCGTGGATGTACTCGGCAACAACACATTGTTCCGGAACGGACGCGCTCTGCCGAAAAAGAGCCTGCTCTTCATAATACCGGTCCATCAGGCGATTGGGCAAAGCCATATAACTGATGCGCACGAAAAAGGGCAGGACCTTTGATAAGGAGCCCAAGTAAATGACTCGGTTATTGCGGTCCAATCCCTGCAGGGCCGGAATGGGGCGTCCTTCATAACGAAGTTCACTGTCATAATCGTCTTCAATGATGAGCCCGTCCGTCTCTTCCGCCCATTGGAGCAACTTATGACGTTCCCCGGCAGACATGACCTTTCCCGTCGGAAATTGATGAGACGGCGTAACATAGGCAAGACTCGCTTTTTCCGCCTTCAGTCCGTCTATATCAAACCCCTTTTCCCCGACGGGAAGAGGCACGATTTCGTAACCGCCGGAACGGAAAATTTCCCGGGCCAAGCGAAATCCCGGTTCTTCCACGCCGATACGTCTATGCGTCAGCCGCAGAAGATGCCCTAAAATACGGAGCAATGTCGTAACACCGTTAGCAATAATAATATTGTCGGCTGCCGCATAAACGCCGCGTTTTTCATAGACATACCGGCTCAGTGTCTCCCGTAAGACAGGTGCGCCCTGTTCATCCTGCCCGGCCAACAGCATGTCCGGCCGTGAGAGGACGCGGTTCATATACTTTCGCCACAATACAAGGGGAAAACCGTCCAAGTCTACGTCGCCGCTGGCAAAGTCGTACATATACTGCCGCTTTTTTACAGCCGCCTCCGGAGCGGGGCTGATCGTTGGAACATATTTCTTCAAGGGTAAATCGGCCACGCAGTAGCGAGCCTTGCGGCGGCCTACAATATAGCCTTCATCGACAAGCTGGCTATAAGCGTTTTCAACCGTAAGTTTGCTCAAGCCCGTAAAGGTCGCCAGCGAACGCATAGACGGAAGCTTAGTACCCGGACACATACGTCCCTTTTCTATTTCGCCTTTATAATATTCATAAATTTGCACATAATAGGGCGTTTTGGTTCGCCTGTCAATTTGCAGCATATCGCCTGGGTTCCTCTATACGAAATATACGTCTATTGTAACGAAAAAGAACCTTTTTGAAAAGCAAATTCACACGGCAGGCACTTAGTATCATCCTTATTGTCAACTTTATTGTTTTATTTTAAGTTGACCTTATATTTCCCTTACGGTATACTGATACTGCCGATATACATATTTCCCAAGGAGGTACTATGGATACATTGCAACTATTAACGTACACACAACGTATTCTGGACGGCGGCAGTCTGACATTTGACGAAGCCCTTGCGCTCCTTACGCTGAACGACGACGAAACGCCGCTCCTTCTCGCCATGGCCGACAAGATTCGGCACCGTTTTCGCGGCAACGAGGTGGACTGTTGCGCCATCGTCGGCGGTCGCTCCGGCCGCTGTCCCGAAGATTGCCGGTTTTGCGCCCAATCGGCACACTATCATACGGGACTGTCCGTTCATGCCCTGATCGAAATCGATGCCATGGTACGGGCCGCCTGCAAAGCAAAAACTGCCGGTGCTGCCCGCTTTTCCATCGTTACAGGCGGCCGTTCCGTCGAAGAAGGACCGGAGTTCGAACGAATTTTACAGGCCGTGCCTCTTATTCGCGAAACCGTACACATAGAAGTATGCTGTTCGTTAGGCTTTATCGCAAAAAAACAACTGCTGGCTTTAAAAGAGGCGGGGATTTCACGTTACCATAGTAACATTGAGACGGCGCCTTCTTATTTTCCTCATATTTGCAGCACCCACTCCTTTGCCGACAAAGCGGCTATGTTAAAACGCGTACAGGCGGTAGGACTGCGCCCCTGCTGCGGCGGTATTTTCGGACTCGGCGAATCGTGCGAGCAGCGCCTGGAAATGGCATTTGCCCTGAAAGACCTCGGTATCGACTCGGTGCCGCTCAATATTTTAAATCCCATTAAGGGCACACCCTTGGAAAAAGCGCCCCCCCTTTCGCCATGGGAAATATTGCGCACCTTTGCGGTCTTCCGCTTTATTCTGCCGCACGCACAAATCCGCACGGCCGGCGGCAGAGAGGTTAATCTCCGCTCCATGCAGGCATATGCCCTCACATCCGGCCTGGACGGCCTTATGATCGGCGGCTACTTGACGACGAACGGCAACGAGACGCCGGTAGACCGCCAAATGCTGCGCGATTTAAACCGACGTCCCGCTACTCCCCGTCTGCCATAGCGATAGCTGCGGCAATAGCCGCGCCTACGAGTGCACCGTCCGCCGTATAGTGCGGTACGATTTCCAGTGTTTGATCCGAATCGTCGTCGGCGGACAGGCACGTTTGCGCAGCCCCTGCCATAACGGGCAGGCAGCCGCGCACATGCAGGCATATACTGCCTTCAACCGCAATAACAACCTGTTCCGACGGCATGTTTTTCCCGTACAAGTACGTTAAGACAGCGGCAACGGATGTCCCCATCAACTGAGACGCCCGCACAAAAAGAGACGTACCCAAATTGCAAATCCCTTCCGCTTCTTCCGGCGAAATAAGGCGATGCCAGAATTTCCCGGCCAACACTCGAAGCTGTTTAATCGACGCCGACGTAATCAGTTCGTTCATCCGGTCCGCACCTATGTGCGGTATATCGACGCAGCCCAAGTAAGACGTGACGACCTTTTGAAAGACACGGCTCACATAACCGCCGCTCACCATCTTTTCAAATACATGAAAACCCGGCTGCCGTGTTTCCGTATCGGCAGCATAATCCCAAACGGTACGCTCGCCATAGTCATAGCCGCCGGCTTCCAAATTGACGATTTCCCCGCTTGCCGCGTCATAGCAGCACATATTAAATCCCGTGCCGCAGACAAGGCCGATGGGGCAATTTTTTTCCGTATACGCAGCGGCCAACAAAGCGGCCGTCGTATCGTTGATGAGCGCTATAGGTTCAATATAAATAAGCCCTCGCCGCTTCAGCGCTTCCTTAAGCAATTCGTTAACCGCCTTGCCTTCAACGCCGCTTGTCCGAATCTCCTTGGACCAGGCCGTAAGCACACCATCGGCAAGGGACTTCCGGTCTACGCCGAATGAAAAGGTATGCCCCAAAACGTAGCGCTTGTCCTTGTCCGCCACCTTTTCCACCAGTTCGGCCAACGCATCAAAAAGCGTTTCTCCGGTGGCTTCCTCTGCCGTCAAATCATATTCTCCGGAAACTCGCAAGGATTTCATCGCCTTTCGCTCGATGACATAATACCCTTTTCCCGTCAGGAATATACGGGCCGCCCGTATGGTCGAGCCGCCGAAATCAACGGCAATATACCGCCCCCACTCGCTTCCCGTCGGCAATCCGATAAAAGTACGCTCCTTGGCGAGAGACGACTCTCCGCCGGCCATGGCTTTTCGCATCTCCTCAAGAAAAGAATAGTAGCAACGGAGGATCCTTTCATCGGACTGGTAAAATGCGCTGCCTATTGTGAGCCAGTCTTTCCGTTTTCGTTCCGTCATAGCAACCTCCTACATATGCCTATTCTACCATACCTTGGGATTATCCAATACTCAATATGTTGGTTACGTTTTTGAGAGGGAGAGAGCCGGCCGAGCACCTTTGTGGGAAATTGTTGGAGCGAAAGAGATAGCGCTTCATCCGGATCTGTAGGTCATCAAGAGAGTAAAATTTGAGAACGCGTTTTTTAGCAAGGTGAGTGAACTCAGCGCCGTTATCGGTTTGAATGATCTTCGGCAGATACCCGAAGTGAGCGATCGCCCGGCGGATGAAGTCGCATGTAGAATAGCTCGATTGCTCCTCATAGGCGTAGATAAAGCGCTCCCTTTCAGCCTCGTCAAGAGCCATGTATTGGAAGAAGTGTCTATCCTCGTCTGCCGTGTAACAAGCAGCAGGCACATGCTTACCATCCATTTGCCATTTCTTACCGAGGTCCGAGGGTGCGTCATAATGCTGCGGGGTATAAGGCTGTTGGGAGGAAGAAGCCTTTTTACAAAAGCCAAGACGCTGAAATACGCGAAAGAGAGCGCCCAGATGTCGTGAATAGCCTTTTTGTATCTTGAGCGATGGTCTACAAAGTCTTTGACTATTTCATAGATAACTTGTTCTGTCATTGTTAACTCAACCTTTCTCATAGGTACCTCCTTATGTGTCTTATGGAGATACTATAGTAAACTTTTAACAGGGTGACAATTTCATTTGCGTTTCCCCTATGACAATATCATTTGTGTTTCATAATAACGCAGACTGACGCCGAAATATACTTGACATTTTAAGACTAAGGAATTAAAATAAATACACAAATTAATTTGCTAATAGTGTCCTTGGTTGTAAGCCGTCCCCTAATATGGATTTGGCCGAACCCAAGGACTTTTATTTTATATAGGAGATGATCAGATGAAAGTAGCGATTTTAGTAGATGGCGGTTTTTATCGTCAAAGGGCGCAAGCATGTAAAGGTGTTAAAACAGCTGAAGAAAGGGCAGACGAGTTAATCGAATATTGCCATCGACATCTTTATGAGCGCTCTAAAAAAGGGAAAAACAAGTATCAACATCAGCTATATCGTATCTTTTATTATGACTGCCCACCCATGCGAAAAACCGTATATCATCCTCTTACACGGGAAAATATAGACTTTGCAAAAACGGACCTATACGAATGGACAATAAAATTTTTCGATGAGCTGAAAAGAAAAAGGAAGGTAGCTTTGCGATTGGGTAAGCTGGCCGACGAACAGGCACATTTCAATATCAGACAAGACATGTTGAGGAAGGTTTTAAATGGTTCCAGAACACTGAATGATTTAACGAAAAACGACTTTTGTATCAATGTTGAGCAAAAAGGCGTTGATATGAAAATCGGCATTGATATTACATCACTAGCTTTTAAAAAACAGGTCGAAAGAATAATCTTGATTTCCGGTGATAGTGACTTCGTACCGGCTGCAAAACAAGCACGGCGGGAAGGAATAGATTTTATTCTTGACCCTCTTTATAATCATATAAAACCTGACCTGTACGAACACATTGACGGTCTGTATACTTGCGATTCTGACTATAGACCGAAAGAAAGTACTTAAAACTCAAAAAAAAATATTGACAAGAGTCCTTTAATTCTGATATATTCTAGCCATTACAAAAACCGAATATCGGTTTTATCGGACGCGCGTCTTCGGACAAGCGTCTTAATTTTTTATACGGACTCTGGCACAAAGCCGGAGTCTTTTTCATTATTGACAATTTATTTTTGCCTGTTGTAAGATATTGTTACAGAAAAAAAACTTCATGTTTTTGCGGGAACAGTATCGAAAGATATTGTTCCTATTTTTTTGCCTTTATCAGCTCCTACCTAAATGGAAAGAGAGCAACTATTACTGCGGTTCCTTTTTGTTTTTCTTATACCTTTTAATTATAGGCTCGCCTTCTTTATGCCGTTGTTCATAATTGCCATTCAGTCCATTATATCTTATACTTTATATAGAGTGAGTCCGTAGTCCAGGTCACACGAAGGGGTACACCACCGTCGGTGTATTTTTTCGTGTGGCTTTTTTTATGAACGGAGGTGTAATGTTGATAAAAATTAACGGTCAACCCTTATTTGAAACGGAGATTTCCTTGGGAAGATACTTGGATGACAAGGGTTATAACCGCCTGCGGATTGCCGTAGAACGAAACGGAACGATTATCCCGAAAAGCGCCTATGATACGACGCTCCTTCAAGATAAAGACACCGTTGAAATCGTACAGTTCGTCGGCGGCGGCTGATACCGAATAGGCAGGCTGATACCATTACAAGGAGGCTTTATAGTATGAAAAATGATCCCTTACTCTTAGGCGGCCGTGAATTTACATCCCGCTTCATTCTCGGCTCCGGCAAATATTCGGTCGCCCTCATCGATGCAGCCGTTGAAGAAGCCGGTGCGGAAATCATTACGCTTGCCCTGCGCCGGGCCGAAGCCGGGGAAAAAGACAACATTATGGAACATATTCCCGAAACGGTTACGCTCCTGCCCAATACGTCGGGAGCGCGCAACGCCGATGAAGCGATCCGTATTGCGCGCCTGTCCCGTGAAGTCGGCTACGGCAGCTTCATAAAAATAGAAATCATGAGCGACACGAAATATCTCTTACCCGATAACAATGAAACGATTAAGGCTACGGAGATCCTTGCCAAAGACGGCTTTGTCGTCCTGCCCTACATGTATCCCGACTTATACGCCGCCCGGGCGCTCGTCTCGGCAGGGGCTGCAGCCGTTATGCCCTTAGGTGCGCCCATCGGTACCAACAAGGGACTGTGTACGAAAGAGTTCATTAAAATTCTCGTTCGGGAAATCGACCTGCCTGTCATCGTCGACGCCGGCATCGGCCGCCCGTCGCAAGCATGTGAAGCCATGGAAATGGGTGCGGCCGCCATCATGGCTAATACGGCCGTCGCCACGGCCGGCAATGTTCCCTTAATGGCCCGTGCCTTTAAAGAAGCCGTCCGTGCCGGCAGAAATGCCTACCTGGCCGGTCTCGGCCGCATTAAAGAAGAGGCTGCCGCGTCCGATCCGCTTACCGGTTTTCTCGATTCGTAGAAGGAGGCCATAATGAGTACAACAAGAACGGACCACATGAAATATCTGCCCCACATGGACATCTTGTCATCAGGCATGCTCGATGACGTGCTCCTTTACCGCAATGCTTTTCACAACGAAGATTATACGGGCCGTGACGTACGGTCGGCCCTGCAAAAGGATGACCTTTCGCCGCACGACTTTATGGCCCTTCTCTCTACGGCGGCCCTTCCCTTCCTGGAAAAAATGGCACAAAAAGCCAAAACCGTTACAAGGGAGCACTTCGGCAATTCCGTCGCCCTGTTCACGCCCGTTTATTTTGCCAATTACTGTGAAAATCACTGCGTCTACTGCGGTTTTAACTCGCACAATAATATTAAACGGGCCCGCCTGACGGAAGAAGAGCTCCATACGGAATGCCGCAGCATTGCATCTACGGGGCTGGAAGAAGTTCTCATGCTGACCGGTGAAAGCCGCCGCATGTCCGATGTCGAATACATCGGCAAAGCCGTCAAAATTGCACGTTCCTACTTCCGGGTTATCGGCCTGGAAATATATCCGGTCAATGTGGCCGAATACAAATACCTGCATGACTGCGGCGCCGACTATGTAACGGTATTTCAGGAAACATACAACTCCGACACCTATGAGAAGCTGCACCTGGCAGGCTCCAAACGCATCTTCCCCTACCGTTTCTACGCGCAGGAACGGGCTATTTTGGGCGGCATGCGCGGTGTCGGCTTCGCGGCGCTTCTCGGCCTCGACGATTATCAGCGCGATGCCGTTGCAACGGGCATACACGCCGCCCTTTTGCAGCGTAAATATCCGCATGCGGAAATTGCCCTCTCCTGTCCGCGCTTGCGTCCGATTATCAATAACGACAAAATCAACCCGAAAGACGTCGATGAACGGCGCCTGGTACAAATTATCTGCGCCTATCGCCTCTTTCTCCCCTTCGCTTCCATTACGGTTTCCAGCCGTGAAAATGCACGTTTTCGCAATAATATCATCAAAATTGCGGCTACAAAAATCTCTGCCGGTGTCTGCGTCGGTATCGGCGCGCATTTAGATGCGGAAGGTACCGAAAAAGGGGACGAACAGTTTGAAATTTCGGATAATCGCTCTTTCAGCGAAGTGTACGCAGCTGTAAAAGATGCGGGCATGCAGCCCGTAACAAGTGATTATATTTTTGTCTAACAGGTTTCGCCATGACCATACGAAAAGAAGAAATAGAAGAAATGCTCCGCCTGCGCCATACGCCGCAAGTGCACGACAAACTCAAAAATGCCGTCGTCGCCGTCATCGGACTGGGCGGACTGGGTTCGAACATAGCCGTACAGCTTTGCCGCTGCGGCATCGGCGAGCTCCACCTATTCGACTTCGACCGAGTCGACCTGAGCAATTTAAACAGGCAGTCCTATTACGTGGAAGACCTGGGCCGCCTGAAAACGGAAGCCTTGGCGCGGCAACTGAAGCGCATCAATCCCTATACGGTTGTAAAGACGACAAGCGTCCGCTTGGACGAAGGCAACACGCAGCGTCTGCTGCAGGGTTACAAGGTCATTATAGAGGCTGTCGATACGGCAGAGACAAAGGCCATGCTGGCAAACGTCATTCTCGCCGAATGCCCCGACACCTATCTTATTTCCGCTTCCGGCATGGCCGGCTACGGCAAGAGCAATAATATTCGCACAAAAAAAATAGGGGAGCACTTTTATATCTGCGGTGATTTTACACAGGAAGCCTTGCCGGGAAGAGGCCTCATGGCTCCGCGCGTCGCTCTCTGCGCGGCTCATGAAGCCAACCTGGTACTGGAACTCCTTATCGACCGGTTATAAGGACAAATTTTATTTGTAATTTTCATGTATATATTTTTTCATAACAGCCGTCTCTTTACTTTTCAACATACATCTAACGCATACTCTCATTGACTACGCTTACGCATTGCGGTATAGTAATAATTGTAATAATTCATTCGTGTTATTTGTTATAGTTATTGTTTAGCCCTATTATAGGGCGTCGTAATGTATTAGGAGATTATGATGAGAAAAGTCATTGCCATCACAAACAGACACCTTGTCCACAGGGATTATTGGGATCAATTGGAACAAATTGTATCCTCTCCTGTAGAGTCTCTCATTCTCCGTGAAAAAGATTTAACGGAAGATGAGTATGTTAATTATGCAAGGAAAGCATTACAATTATGCAATTTGCGAGGTAAGCAATGCGTGCTGCATAATTTCGGACGCGTTGCCGTGCGCCTGCATATTCCTCACTTCCAGTGTTCTCTCGACTATTTAAAGACGCACACGTCCATCAGCTATTATATGGCGACGCTCGGCGTTTCCGTCCACACGCCGGAAGAAGCACATGAAGCGGAAAAGCTCGGCGCAACTTACGTCATTGCGGGACATGTCTTCCCGACACCGTCCAAAGCGGCCTATGAGCCTATCGGCGTGCCGACGGTAAAGGAAATCTGTAAGGCCGTCTCCGTTCCGGTTTATGCCTTGGGCGGAGTCAATCCGAGTACGGTGGAAAAATTAAATAATATTCCCGTCAAAGGCGTAGCCTTGATGTCGGGTCTCATGAAGAGTAACGATATTTCTTCTTACGTAACAAGTCTGCAAGGATAATCGAGACCAATGAATGATAATATGACTTCTTTTGAATAAAGAGAAGTCATATTTTAATTTATCAAAATAATGCCTATACGGAATATATAGTAGTTACACGTTAACTGCTTGTCAAGATACCGAATTTATTGTAGAATATACGCATAGAAAAACCAATATATAGTAGCCTGTTGACGAAAATTGCGAGGGATGCTTATTATGAAAACAAGATGCGTCGAGTTGAGCCGTTTGGAAAGCGAATTGCTTCGTGAATATATTCCTGTTGCCGCCGTCAAACCGCTCCCGGCAAGCTTGTGTCGTTCTATCTACCGCCGTTTGGAGGGATTACCGGTCTTTGAGGCCGGTGAACTTTCTATAAGTGCGACAGTACCGAGCCGTCATGTGCGGATAACCGACATCGTCAATTAATAAGGACATGCAAGTTCCCTATTCGGAGGATCCTCCGAATAGGGAACTTTTGTTTTATCCTCATATCCTTAAATCGCATTTTCCGTAAGTCGTTTCGTAATTTCCATACCCGTCCTGGTCTTCGCCAGGCCACCTTCCGCCGTCTCTTTTAAAGCCACAGGCATATTCCTCCCGATGCGGTCCATTGCTTCAATGACTTCATCCGGCGGAATAACGCTCTTTATGCCGGCCAAGGCCATTTCAGCCGCCGTTACGGCCATTACGGCGTACACACCGTTACGCTTAACGCAGGGTACTTCCACCAGGCCGGCAACGGGATCACAGGCAAGGCCCAAGGTATTTTTCATACATAGGGCAAAGGCGTGTAAAATCTGCTCGTTCGTACTGCCGGCCAATTCGGCAACGGCAGCTGCCGCCATGGCTGCAGCCGAGCCGCATTCGGCCTGACAGCCGCCGACAGCGCCGGCAACGGACGCATTGCGTGCCACGACGGCACCTATTCCGGCCGCAGTAAAAAGGGGACGCAGACATTCTTCATCGCTTTTTCCCAGTATCTCTGCCGCCGCAATCAGGGCTGCCGGCAAAATCCCGCACGAGCCGGCGGTCGGGCAGGCGACGATCTTGAACATCTTGGCATTGGCCTCATTGATGGCAATGGCATAGGTTGCCGCCTTATGCGGCAAGGGACCGAGCAGGCGCGCACCGGCAGCTTCCAGTTTAGCCGCATCACCGCCGACGAGGCCGCTGACGGATTTTTCCGTATCCGCCAACCCCGAACGGATGGATTCGCGAAAGACGGCGAGCCGTGCCGCCATAAGCTCATGTACGTCCGCTTTGGTCCGTTCGGTCGTCTCCGTCTCGTGTCGTAAAACGACCTCCGACAGACCTACTCCGTAGCGCTCCGCCAGTTCGGCAAGGTCGCTTAATGTTTTATATTCATACTGATACATATCTTTCTCCTATAAAGGTAACATGGCAATAACATTGCTTATACCGTCTATTTTTTTTATTTCCTCCACCATTTCCGCCGGCACGGGACTGTCCGTGCTGAGAATCATAACGGCATTTTCATTCTTGCCGCTGCGAAAGACGCGCATGGTTGAGACGTTAATATTATCTGCCGCGAGGATACCGGACACGCGGGAAATAATACCGGGCTTATCGCGGTGAAAGGTCATGAGCGTATGCTCTTCCCCTGTCACGAGAACATCAAAGCCGTCGATTTCGCGAACTTCTATTTTACCGCCGCCGAGGGATACGCCCACAACCTCCACCGTCCTGCCGCTTTTTCCGGTTAAACGGATGCGTACCGTATTGGGATGAGCCACTTCGGCGTCCGACGTTTTTAAAAGGATTTTCACCTGCCGCTCGGCAGCTATTTCAAAGGAGCGGCGCAGTCGCACATCGTCGGCGCCGAACCCCAGTATGCCCGCTACAAGCGCCTTGTCCGTGCCGTGTCCCTTATAGGTTTTCGCAAAAGAACCGTAAACCGTAATTTCCGCTTCTGCCGGTTCTTCATGAAAAATATGGCGCGCCGTCAATCCGATACGGGCAGCCCCGGCCGTATGAGAGCTGGAGGGTCCGATCATGACGGGGCCGATAATATCAAACATGCTCATAGTCTTGCTCCTTCTACATTATAATCTCTTTTCGCAGGTACGAACTGTATATGATTACTTCACGTACCTTCTCGCCGCTCATTTGCTCGACCGCACGCTTGTATAAGCTCAACTGCACACCGTAGCGTGCGCGAAAATCCGCTTCCTCGGTCAGTCGGTCCGTTTTATAGTCCACAATGACCCAAGTGTTTTCTTCTTTAAAAAGGCAGTCTATAACGCCCTGTATCAGTATTTCTTCACCTTTCACGTCGGCATATATGCGGCTGCTGTCCAAGAGCAGCGTAAACGGATATTCCCGATGCACTTCAATTGAAGCGGCAATACGCCGGGCAAGGGGAGAAGCGGCAAAAGCCGAAACGGCGGCGGTTGGCAGAATTCTATTTTCTTCAGCTGTCAATATGCCCTGCTCTGCCCACAGGCGGCGCCGTTCTTTTAACAAGTCCGCCGTCACGGGACGGCTCAGGTCCAAATGTTGCATGACCTTGTGAAAGACCGTACCTGCAAAGGTTCCGCCCTTTTCCTGCCGCTCCGTCTCCAGCCAGGACGGACCGGCTTGAAAGACATCCTCTTCTTCCGCCTGCAATCGTATGAGCGCGGCCGACTCTTCATCACGGTTTTCTTCTTGCATGCGTCGTTTAATCTCGGTTACGGAAAGCTTTGCCGTCATCACCGTCGCAGCCCCGTAGGGATACTGCCAGGATAAGTTCGCTTCAAGCCAAGCCGGAACGGCCGTACGGGTTAACCGGTTTTCCCGTACGCAATGAAGGCGATCGTCACTGTCACCGCTCGTCTCGGGCTGCGATTCGCCTGCCGTAATACTGCGCAGGGCAACATGCCAGATGCCGCACGGATGAAATACCGCTTCCGCCGTTGCCGCCGTACCTTGCAGCGCTTCACTGCCCGGTGCGGACATGACGACGGGCATAATCCAATCCAGGTACGATTCTCCCGCTTCGGGACGCGGCTCGCCGCACCATCGTTGCAAGCGCTGTGCCAAGGATTCCGCCTGGCTGCCGGCACGCCCCTTGGGCGTACCCACAATGATGAGCAGATTTTTAGCACGCGTCATGGCTACGTAGAGCAGCCGTTCTTCTTCAGCTTTATTCTCCTGCAAAGTCCGTTCCTTAATACCGTTCCAAACAAGGGTAGGCCAGGTCATGCGCCATTTGGCATCATATTCTTTTATACCTATGCCCAGATCCTTATGGAAGAGGACGGCTTCCTGCGTATCCTTTTTATTAAAGCCCTTTTCCGTATCGGCCAGGAAGACAACGGGAAATTCCAGCCCCTTGCTCTTGTGAATGGTCATGATGCGCACGACGTTCTCACCCTCGCCGAGAATAGCCGGCGGCGCTAAGTCAACACCATTTTGCTTCATTTTTTCAATAAATTTCAGAAAACGGAAGAGACCGTGGAAGCCGGCGCCTTCATATTGTCGCGCGCGCTCATACAACGCTTCCAGGTTGGCCTGCCTGAGGGCACCGTTTCTCATGCCCCCCACATAGTCGAAATACAGTGTATCATCATAAAGGCGTTCCAACAACTCGGCCACGCCCGCACGGCGACTGAAAGTGCGCCATTCATCCATTTGCTTACAAAAACGAGTGAGTATATCTTGCCGCCGACCTGTAACTCCGGATCTGACATAGGCGCGTACACAGTCCCACAAATACCCTTCGCCGGACAGCCGCAGCTCCGCCAAAGCGGTCTCATCCAGTCCGACCATGGGCGAACGCAGGACGGCGGCCAGCGGAATGTCCTGGCACGGATTGTCAATACACATGAGCAGAGACGTAACGAGGCGGACTTCCATGACATCAAAATAACCGCCCTTCTGTTCGGCATAGGCGGGAATACCCGCCGCCTGCAGCGTCGCAAGCAAGATATCGGACTTACGCGCCGCAGACCGAAGGAGGACTGCCATATGCCTGTACTGCAGTATTTTTTCCTCTCCATTGGGCTCTACGTACGTCGCCCCCGATTCGATAAGCTCGCTTATACGGCGACTGATGCAAATGCATTGGCGCGCAAAATCATCTGCGTCTTCCTGTTCTTCATCATCCGCCACGACAGATGCGGTACCCCGCTCCAACAAATGCAGCTCCACCCGCCCCGGAGCGCCGTCACTTCTGCCTATATATAATTTTTCCCGTTCGCCGTAGGTCATCCCTCCGGCCGCTTCCGTCATGGCATAGGCAAACACTTCATTTACGGCATTAATGACGGCAGGTGTGCTGCGGAAATTACATGACAAATCAATGCACCGATCTGCTGCCGCCGCGTTGCGTCCATAAGCAGCGTATTTTTTCATAAAAAGAGAGGGGTCTGCAAGTCGAAAACGATAAATACTCTGCTTAATATCGCCGACCATAAATTTATTGTGTCCGTTGGAAATGAGGTTTGTAATGAGCTCCTGCACACCGTTTGTATCTTGATATTCGTCGATAAGGATTTCTTTATACGTCTGCTGCAATTCAAAGGCCGCTTTAGACGGAACCGCCTCTTCTTCATTTGTACGAGGCTCCGTTAACACGGCCAGGCAGAAATGCTCCAAGTCGCCGAAGTCGAGCCAGTTTTTCTCTTTTTTCGCCGTCTTATAGGCCTCGTAAAAGTCTTTCGTCAATTCGGCCAGGCAGTGCATGACGGGCAGAGACTTACGAATACCGTCAAGCCACCGCTCTGCCGGAATAGCGAAATAAGCGCCTTGCAGCTTACCTACAGATGTCTTGACGCCGTTACGTCTCTCTTTGCATTCTTCCCAAAGTTCTTTTACGTGAGGAGCCAAATTCCGCAGCGCTTTTAGACGTCCAAAGTTCAGATCTGAAAGTTTTACCGCAAGGTCCGTCCACGTCCGGCATGCTGCGGCAGCTTCCACCATTTGCCGTTCCGCCGCAAAAAAGGGCCGCTGAGACTGCAGTTCCGGCTCACGATCAAGAACCCGCAACATTTCATCATATGCAACCGAACAGGAATTCAGCGCTGCTGCGGCGACGCTCATAATGGGCGCGGTCCACGGCAGTTCATCAATCGAGGCGCACGCGCTTCCTTCTTCATACTGCAGCACGGCATGATGCAGCCACTCGAGCGGCCAAGGCTGACTGCGAATATACTCGTATATCCTGCCGACGAGCTCCATAAGGCCGTCATCGCCGCGATCACTGCCGAAAATATCGGCTAAGAGAGCCAATTTTTTCGCTTTTTCCGAGTCTTCATAATAAGATAAGAACAGATCTTCCATGACGGACTGCTTCAAGAGCTCCAGCTCTTCCGTGCCGGCCACGGTAAACTGCGGGTCCAGGTCGATCGTATAAAAGTAGGTGCGAACGACATATTGGCAAAAGGCATGAAATGTGGAAATTTTTGCCGACGGCAAGAGGGCCAGCTGCCGCTCCGCATGACTGTCGTCCCGCTCCGCAAGAGCTGCCGTCAAGGCGGCACCGATGCGATCCCGCATCTCGCCTGCCGCCGCCTTCGTAAAAGTGACGACGAGGATTTCCGTAATATCGAGAGGCTCTTTTTTATCGAGAAGGCGTCGAATAATCCGTTCCACCAGGACAGCCGTCTTCCCCGATCCGGCTGCCGCCGAAAGGAGCAGATTCTGATTTCTGCTTTGTATAGCCTCTTCTTGGAACTCAGTCCACGCCATCTTCCGCCCCTCCTCTTTTCAACAGCTCCTTCATAATTTCTTCGGATGCCGTTTTTTTTGCAAAAGACCACCGATTGCCGTCGTCGGCAGTAACGTCGAAGCGACACACTGCCGCATACGGGCAATAGTCACAGGCTTTTCTTTCATTCTTCCGGCCCCACCGCGCCGGGCTGACAGTAATATGGCCGCCCGTCAGGCGGGAAGACAGGTCGACAATACGCTGCTCCGCCGTCCGTACCAGACCTTTCCAAGCGAGTTCGCTGTATATAGCCGCAGAATGTCTCAGCGTACCGTTCTTGTTGATGTGCAGCCCCGAAAACGGTGAAGATTCGACGATGGTGGCGTCCATAGCCTGCATGACGCCCGCATCATCCAAATAGAAGCCGCTCATTCTGCCGGCATTCATATAAGCAATTTTTTTCTCGTCCTCAGGCGGCTCCGTTTTGCAATTGTCTATATCGTTGCGCACATGACAATACACGGCCCCTGCCGGAACGCAGTCTCCGTCAAGGTTGTTAAGAGCCGTAGCCATATACATGATGAGCTGCAGTTCGAGCCCGTCATATATCTCCTGCAAGGTAACGGCTTTTCTGCCGGACTTATAGTCCATAATCAGGACAAATGTGCGCCCTTGCCGGTGTATGGTATCAATGCGGTCTATTTGTCCGTTTAATTGTACGGTTACGCCGTTAGACAAAATAAAGGCGGCGCCTTTCCAGTCACCTTTTTTACCGAACGGCTTTTCCAGGGCCGTAAGGGAAAATTCCGAAACACGGCTGAAGGCCTGCAAGTACCGCACAGTCCGTATCAAGGTGTCAACAAGGCGCTCCTTGATTTGCAGGAAATATGCGTCGGAGACAAGAATATTCCCGGCCGTGTTTGCCGCCAATTTCTCCGTCTCTTCACGGCACAGCACTTCTATTTCGTCATCGGTCAAATCACGCCACTGCCGGCCGGCAGCCAACAATCTTTCGCCGAGACCTCGCAACACGCCGTGCACAAGAGTACCGAAATCGGGTGCCGCAAAGGTGTATACGGGCCTTTCTCGGAGAACCAAAGCATACTGCGCAAAAAAAGCAAAGGGGCAGCGCCTATATTTTTCAAAAAGCGTTACGGACCCGCTCAATTTACGGTCATGCAGAAACAGGGCTGCCGTCAGCTTGGGCGGCAAGGGCTGTACACTGTTTTGATAAAAAAGCCCGGCCAAGCGTTTGCGCATATCCGTACCGTACCCGTGCGCAAGACCCCAATCATAGAGAGACCACCACAAATCGGCTACGGGCCCGCCTGTTAGGGCAGGCCGCAGCATAGCGGGCAAATAGTGAAAGGCCGACGGCGCGGCAACTAAAAACTCTTTTGCCCGCTCCGGTCGAACGCTGCCGTCTTCTTTCACGGTTTCCCGAACATATCCTTTTTTTTCAAGTTCCTTTATCCATGTCGACGGGATAAGTTCGGTACCGTCCTCATCAGCAAGAGCCCGCGTAAGATACAGTTCCTCTTCCGCTCGCGTCACGGCAAGGTAAAACAAAAAGCGCTCCTGAAAGGTGCGGAACCGGCTGTCCGGTCCGAGAGGCAATCCCGTTTTCTTCAAAGCCTGCCGCTCCCTGTCGTTTAAAATACCTTCTTCACCGTAATGCAGCGGAAAAACACCGTCATTCATACCGCAAACGAAAACGACGGGACTGCGCAGTGTATACCCCCTGTCGACAGTTGTAACCGTCACGTGATCCAAGGTCGGCGGAATGAGCGTAAAGTGAAGCTCTTCCAATCCTTCCGTCAGCAGCTTAACGAATTCCCGTCCCGTCACTATATCATGGCCGCACAGTTCAACAAGCCGTTCCAGGAGGAAGACAACTTTTTTCCACACCTGCTCGTGCTCCTTCGCATCCTCCTCCCGTCCTGCGGCAATCGCCTCCTTTTGCCACTCCGACAATCGCGCCGGTACGGCAACAGCCGCAAGCCACTGCCACAGAAGCGCAGCGAATACATGCAGCTCCGCCGTTTCTCCCTGCAGCCGCCGCAGCGGCGACAAGAGGGCGACTACACGCTGACGAATATCGTTAATATAGGTCAGATCATAGTTGTACGGGTGCAGCCCCTTCGGCAAATACTGCCAATCCCGCGCCTCTTGCCAACGGATGCCGCGAATACCGGCGGCAAGGCAATAATTTTCCAAATCATCCGCTTCGCGCCGCGTAAAGGGCATGAGATCCGTCTTTAAGAGGCGAAAGAGGGCATCTGTATTGCCCTTATTGTGTAATACCGTTTCCAAGACGGACGCAATCGCTTCCACGAGAGGATGCGCCTTCATGGGCCGACGGTAGTCGGTGAAACAGGGAATGTCATATTCCTTAAAAATACGCTCGCACAGCTGATTATACGGGTCACCTGAGCGGGATATGATCACTATATCCCGCCACCGCCGCCCTTGCCGCACGAGGCGTCGTACGGTCCTTGCCATATAATCGACTTCGATAGTTCTGTTTTTGCATTCTGCCGAGGTCAGTCCCGAAATCGGTCTCTCTAATTGTGTCGGCAACGTTTTAAAGAAAGCATCATGAAAGCGCTGCAGCTCACTTTGCCCTGCCCCGGTCACACTCACAAGGCGTACATCTGTAAAAAGTTCACAAATTTCCCGGTACGCTTCATAAGCTCTGTGATAAAGAGCCGTCTCCCGTGCCTGCCGCTCCGGCTGTTCCGGATCCATTGTCAAAGTGATGACCACTTCCGCCGCTGCGGTAACCACGCTCTTTAAAACGTGCAGTTGCTGCGGCGTGAACCACTGGAACCCGTCGACATAGACAACGGCATCCTGCAAGAACGTCGCTTGTCCCGCCTTTTCCGCAAGAGCCGTAAAGATGTCGCAGCTTGAGTCAAAGTGCTCCTGCAGATAGGCCTCATACCGGTCGTAGAGGAAAGCCGTATCGGCAATTTTACGCTGCAGCACACCTTCCGGCAAGGAACGGGCAATATCATTCAGTGCGTCCGCCGGGACGGCAAAAGAACGACATTCATTCAAAAACTTTGCCATCATGCCGGCAAAATTCGGTTGTTCCGCGGCCTGCCGTAAAGCCGTAAACTCCGTCAAGTTCTTGGCGGTAAGGCGATTCAAAACAATTCGTTTATCAAAATCGGAAAGAGATGCTTCGGCCATACCGCACTCTTGCAGCACCAGGTAGGCCAGACGGTTGAAACCGACGACGCGCGTGCCCATAAAGCCGCGGCCGGCCATATATTCGGCAAGGCGCCGTTCCGTGCTGTATGTGCCTTGGTCCGGCACGAGAAGCAGTGCTTTTTTGCTTGCCTGCTGCGCCGCTTTTATTTTATTAAAGCAGTATGTAGTTTTTCCGCTGCCCGCTTTTCCGAAAAGGACCGTAAGAGCCATATACAACGTCTCCTCTACACAGCATAACGTTTATTTTATTACTGTGTAAAAAGCCCCGGAACATAAATTCCGGGGCTTTTCCATTACAATTGTAAGCCTTCCTTTAATTTGGCAAAGATTTTTTCTTCTTCTTCCGTCAGCGGCCGGCCTAAGTCCACTTTCAATTCTTCCCCTTTGTTTTTTGCCTTATCCTGATTATGAAGGTCGCCGCTTTTCGCACTGTCGTCACGAATAATCACGTTTTTCACCCGGCTTTCCTATTAAATTAAAGTGTTCGGTTCGGCATAAGCCGCAACATCATCGGCAATTTCCTTGGCCATGGCATCAATAATCGCTTCCTGATCCGCATGAAGAGACGACTTCATATCTAAGGTAGTCGGGAAAAGTTCGCATTTCTTAAATACGTTTTCCACATAATTTACCATTTCTTTATGCGCTACGGACGACCACGAATGGCAGCCTAAAACGGCGATTTTGCGATTCTGGAAGGCCAAGGTTGCGAGGTCGTGCAGAAAGTTTTCCATCGGCAGGAACAGATTCAGGTTATACGTCGGCGATGCCAGTACCAAGTGGCTGTATTCCCAAACCTTGGCATTAATATAGGACGGGTGAACCTTGGACACATCGTAGAGATATACATTATTCACGCCAAGTTTGCTCAACTTATTGGCCAAAACGCAAGCAGCGCGGCTTGTATCACCATAAATGGATGCAAAGGCGATGATGACGCCCTTTCTTTCCGGTACGTATTGCGCCCAATGAAGGTACTTGTCGACAATATATTTGATCGTTTCAGGAGTACGGAATACAAGGCCGTGCAAAGGGCAAATATAGTCGATCTGCAAGGTCGCGGCCTTTTTCAGGACGTTCATAACCTGCATACCGTATTTACCGACAATATTGACGTAATAACGGCGTGCTTCATCCAAGTATTCTCCCTCATAGTTTACCTGGTCCGCATACACATTGCCGACGGTGCCGAACATACCGAAAGCATCGGCGGAAAAGAGAATTTTGTCGGTTGCATCATAGGTCATGAACACTTCCGGCCAATGAACCATAGGCGCCTTGACGAAAGTCAGCTTGTGTTTACCCAAGTCGAGCTGATCGCCGTCTCCGATGGGATGATAATTGGCTTTATAGTCTTCACTGTAGAACTGTTCGAAGAGCTTGAAGGTCTGTGCCTGGCCGACGATTTTTACATCAGGATACTTTTCAATGAGGGCCAGGGCGGAACTTGCATGATCCGGCTCCATGTGCTGAATAATAAAGTAGTCCAGTTTGCGGCCCTTCAAGAGATACGCCACGTCCTCCAAAAATTCGTCGCGGCAACTCTTGTCGATACCGTCGAGAACGCAGGTCCTTTCGTCATCAATAAAGTATGAATTATAGCTTACGCCGGCAGGAAGCGGAAAAATACGTTCAAACAAGGGAGTGACAAAGTCATTGCACCCCATCCAATAGACACCGTTTTTAATTTCTTCAACACTATGCATATGCGTCCTCCTTAGGTCTACACAACTTCATATTGAAATTCTATCCATTACTGTGTTCCTTATTGTATCATTTTTCAGACAAATAAGTAATATCCGGTAAAAAATAACCTCATCGTTTTTTCGTATTATTCCGCTCCGTCTCTTTGGCGTCACCGGACTTCTTCGTATCGCTTTTCTTCTTACGCTGTTTTTCAACCGCTTCTTTTTCTTTCGCTTCCGCACGAGACGATAACGACTCGGCCTCATTTGTAATGGTCGATATGACCTGCTTTACCACTTCCGTATCGGCATCACTCAAAGCCGTTTCCGAACCGAGAAGCTCCCGCGCCTGCCCGGCAATGGCCGCAGCTTCGCTCTTTACCTGAGAGACACTAAGCTTTCCGTTCTCATATTTCTGCTGCAGCGCATGAAGAGATTCCGTAATATCTTCGGCTTTCCTACGAATACGTGCAACAGCCGCATCGCTTTCCAGCTGCTTTCTTGCGGCCGTCTCTTTGGCCTTTCGGTCCTCTTCGTCCCGCAGCCGCTGTTCTTCCTGTTGCTGTTCGGAAATAGTACGCAACGTGTTGGCCGTAATATGTGTACCTTCATAGTATTCATAGGCCATATAGCCCAGGATAAAGAGGGGAATGAATAACAAGGCCACTTCAAAGCGGCGCAGGCGCACGGCCTTATCCCAATCACGGGTATATTTGCGGCGAAATTCCATGACGATAACGCTGAAGAAAATACATATGATGACAAATAAAAATGCGTAAATCGTCAATTTATGCCAAACCGTCGCCTGGAGCTTAATGGTTTGCGGTTTTGTGCCGGTGAGCCGCCACATGTAAGTTTGCCCCTGCACATCGGCGGCGGGGCTGTTACTTTTCACATCCGTACCGGCCGGAAAGGACACGATGTATTCCAAGTCGGCGCCGTTTTCAGGCATGGCTTTACCCAAACGCAAATAGCCGAGACTGCCGTCATTGTAAGTATAATCAATATAATACATGGTGCAAATAATACCGTCATGGGTCTTGTGCACGATTCGGTCAATAGAGCTCTTATTGGCGCCTTCACTGGTTAAGGTCCTCATGGCGCGAAAGCCCTTGCCGTTATTGTTGTCATAATCCATAACCGTATAATTGCGCTTCTGAAACTCGTCCGCGTCGGCTTCAAGCGCATCCTTATCCGACTCCGAAGCGGATACCTTCAAAATATCCTGCGTCTCGCTGCCGTCATCGTGAATAATCGTTTGCGATCTGAAGCCAGATAATAAGGCGAAAGCAAATATTAAAGCGGCTGTCAGCCCTATTTTTACATAAGGTTTCATTATGCCCTCTCTTTCCCTTACAGTTCTTTTACTCTTCCTTCGGCGGAACCATGGTGCTTTCTACTATGCGAATCTTAGGAGCCGTCCCCTTGGCATCGTCATGAGGCATACCCTGCAAAGCGGCACCTGTACTGCTCGCTTCCAAGGGAATGCCGTTAATATAAATTCCGTCAATAACACCGTCCCCTTTTTTAAGGCGCACATTGGCAATAACGCTGTCTCCTGCGGAAATATCGTAAATACCGTCTCTATATTCGGGCGCTACGCGATATCGGTCAAAGCCGACCTTGAACTGCACGCTCCTCGCTTCTTCATCGACGGCGACAACCTTCGCCTTCATATAATCGCTCCGATCCGCAGGCGGCGAGGCCGATGCACCGCGAACTTCCATAATACCCCGTGTATCCTGCCCGATGGCCACATATATTTCCTGACCCTTTACAGGCAAGGCCGTGTCATTCCAGACGGTTGTATCTTCCGGAAAAATAACCCGAATATAATCCGTACCGAAAGCGCTCATTTCCAGACGCAATACGCAGCGCCACTGGTAGGGAATACCGTCGACCGTAATATTATGCCAATGCCAACTGTAATAAAAGAGAAAGCCCAGTTGAATCAGGACGGTCATAATCAAAACCAAGTATACGCCGCCGGCTCCTACGGAAAAAGAGTTGCCTCTTATCTTCATTATTTTCCGCCTCCTTCATCAGCCCAAGGAGAGCGCATAGGCTCTTTCTTTTCTTTTTTGCTGTCCTTCCCGACACTTTCCCACGGGGACGTACCCGGCTTTCTTTCGGTTGCCTTTTCTTTCGGACGCGTTACTTTCTGCTGGGCTATAATAGGCACACTGTCGGGACTGTGGAAGACGGGCGGCACAAATTGTGACGGCTCCGTTTCTTTCGCTACGACAGTCGTTGCGGTCTCCGATTGGCGCATCCATTCAGGCATATCCGCCTCACGGCTCTGCAAGGAAGCCGGCTCCGCCTGCCGGCCCGCCTTGCCGCGATTCTTTCGCTTGCCGCCGCTGCGCACATCCGTAACGGTTCTGCCGCTGTGCGGCGTAACGGTACGGGCACGGCGCTTCTTTTGTATTTTGTCGATTTGCGTAATCACCAAAGCTGCAATGACAATAACCGTCACCGGTACAAAGGGCGAGAACGTGTTGCCCGCCACGACGGCAATAACGAGTATAACCAAGGCGCCGATACCCAGGCGCAGATGGTTGGCATGTCCCGGCCGGGTACCCTGGCCGACTTCATAAAAAGCTATAAACAAGGCATAGAGAAAGGAGAGTACCAATGGCAAGGATGAATATATGCCGCTGCGTACCAACAACGTTTCAACTCCCAGCAGCACGGGTATGCCCGTGTACAGAAGAGGTGCCCATAAACGTTTCTTTACACCTTTAGTGAAAAGGGCCGCTTCCACTGCGAAGATAACAATTGTAATCAATGTCGTGGACCAGTGAAATCCGGCTATATCGGCAATGCCGACCCAAACGGAAGGCACTGTAGAAATTATTAAAGCACCTATTGCCGCAATACGGCCGAACCAACGGAAAGGCGTACCGTACGCCTTGTGAATGTCAATGGAATAGCCCGTCAACATCATCAGTACGGCCAAGTTCCCCAAAACAAAGAAGGGAATATAATCACTTTCAACGATAACGACTGCAAAAGCCACAAAGACCCCGATCGTCATGAGCCAAGAAAACAGGGACAGGCGCACTTCATCACCGTGACGGAAAAAAACGCCATATGCCGGCAGAAGTGCAATCAACATGAGCCAAATAGAGCCCACCCCGAAGGGTGCGTTAAGCATGCCGCCCGTGCCGGCCCAAAACAGCAGAGACGCGACATACCAAACGGCTCCGCCGAGAGAGCGGAGCAAATACACGGCAGGCAACCCTAGAAGGGCGCCTACGGCAATATACGAAGACCTGTCGCCGCCGACATAAAAGGTCTGTTCCACGACGGCAAAGACGACAAAGATAATCAAATAATGGACAATGCAGGCAATTTCTCCGAATAATTGAGCCTGTTTTCGCTGTACGATACCGGCAAAAATACCGAGTTGAGAGAGAAAGAGCAAAACCGCTCCAAAGACCAGGCGTGCCGTCATGGATACGGCATACCACACGTGTGCAACACCCCAGACGGCACCGATTGTCGCTAAAGTGAATCCGATTACAAGCAGGAGAATCCCTAAGGGCAACTCCAAAAAAGACACGGCCTTTTCTCTACTGTATCGCACTTTCAGTTCTTGCCGCGCATTTTCAGAAATAAGCCCTTCTTCGGCAAGAGAATCAATTTCCCTGTGCAGCCATTCTTCGGACTTTTTTATCATAATTACACTACTCCCTAAGACATGACTATATCAATCCAACATAGTAAACCTAATTTATCTATATCAGTATATCATAAAACCCCGACAGTCCAAACAAAAAGGCCATTTCCTTCATTAAAATATTATTCTGCCTCCGTATATGGTATAATTCCATTGATACACAGGATATATTACATATATTTTTACCGCACGACCGATATCATCGACAGGAGATCATATGAGCTCGCTTTCCGTGATTATACTTGCAAAAAATGAAGAAAAAAACATCGGTGACTGCATCAAATCGGCAAAATTCGCTGATGAAATACTCATAATCGACGATTACAGCACGGACTCGACCGCATCTATTGCGAAAACATTAGGCGCACGCGTTGTAGAACACAGCCTTAACAACAGTTGGGAATCACAAAAGAACTTTGCCATTTCTATCACAACCGGTGAATGGATATTCTTTTTGGACGCCGATGAGCGTATTTCCTCCAATTTGGCAGACGAAATCAGCAAAATTGTCCAAAATAACACCTATATTTGCGGCATTATCCGGCGGTATAATCAATTCCGCCATTATA
The DNA here is from genome assembly GCF_900095855.1 of Megasphaera coli. Taxonomy (GTDB): domain Bacteria; phylum Bacillota; class Negativicutes; order Veillonellales; family Megasphaeraceae; genus Megasphaera; species Megasphaera massiliensis_A. Next base: position 98,684 of record NZ_FMIY01000001.1, read on the forward strand.
CGGCTACTCACGGCTCCGTACGCCCCGATAAGGTATTGCGTCTCTGCCCAAAAAAGGGAGCTCATGTAGTGGGGCGTATACACGAGCAGCTGGAAGCGCCTTATGAAGAAAAAGTGCTGAGCGGGAAATTATATCATCGTACTTATGAAAACTGGGAGCAGTATTTCAGAAAATTCAATCAATATACATCTCTTTTAGCCCAGCAATATGTGGAACAGAAAAAAACGATCCGTTTTGTGTCCCATATTTTACTTCGGCCGCTTTGGGCGTTTATCAAAATATATCTAATCCAAGGCGGCTTCAGAGATGGAAAAATAGGCTTTGTTCTCTCTATGAACCATGCCTTTTACACGTTTACCAAATATGTAAAAGCCTATTACCTTTACCGCAGTGACGGCGAATTATGATTTACGGCAAAAGCAAGGACAACATCATATGACGATGATAAATATTATGGGTGCCTCTCTCTGGGGCGGCGGCGAACAATATGTATACGATGTATGCGATGAGTTGACATCTCGCGGCATAGAAAACTATGTCTTAGTTGATGAACACAACAGGCTTTTTATGGAGCGCATGCGGCCCGTCAGTCATATCGTGCCGCATAATTTACAAAAATGGAAGGGCTTCATGAACATTCGCACTCTTGCCCGCACCCTAACAAAATTGGGGATAACTGTAATTTGCTGTCATTCCGGTAAGTACGTATTATTAAGCATTGCCTTAAAAAAGCTGGTTGGCTGTAAATTGCTATTCTTCAAGCACAATGTAATCCCTTATAAAACCGATATCTATCATCGCTGGATTACATCACAAGTAGATGCGTTTATCTGTGTATCACAGCTCGTCTATGATAAACAAACGGTCCCTGCACGCACGGACAAGTTTCATATGGTCTATAACGGTGTTAATCCCCGCCGCTTTGCAAAAAATACGACAGCCACAAAGGACACCGACTTTTTCACCTTAGGGTATGCAGGCCGTATAAGGGAGAATAAGGGTGTTTATGACTTAATTGATGCTGCCGTTATACTGCACAAACACTATCCTGCTGTCAGGCTCTTTCTCGCCGGTCACGGTACGCCACAAGCCCTCGCGGCGTTGCAAAATCACATTGCCGCCAGCCGAGCGGAAAGCTTCGTGCAGTACCGCGGTTTTTACGAGCATATAGAGCTTTTTTATAAAGACTTGGACATACTGGTTCTCCCTTCTAAAGTAGCGGAAGCATTCGGTCTGGTCTTATGTGAAGCCATGTATCTGGGTATTCCCGTTTTAACGAGCAGATCCGGTGCGCAAACTGAAATTATTGAGGATCATAAAAACGGCTACATTATTGCCTCTGTAAACGCGACCTCTTTAGCGCTTAAAATAAAAGAAATTTACGAAAATAAAGAGTACTTGCCTGCCGTCATAGAGAACGGAAAGAAAACTGTCGCTTCCCGCTTCATGATCAATGAAACAGTAAATAAGATAAAAGAAATTATAAATCATCTTTAAACAGCCTAAGATAAGACCGATATTTTTTTGCTGTAAAATGTCTGAAAAATAACTGATGACGGCAACTGCATACAGTTCGCCGTTCTTCTTTTCCGGGAGCTTATGTATGAAAGAAAATACAATGCTTGTACGGGTATTGGCTATTACTATTGCCCTAACGGTTTCTCTCTCCCGTTTATCTATGGCGGTCGGAGAAATATGCAACGGTATTGCCTTGGCAATAGGGATATATTTATTTTACAAAATGAGAAAAACCGTCCATATCCCGAAGAAAACGAAGGGATATTTAAAAGCCTATACCGTCTTCGTATTATCTACCTTGCCGGCAACGCTTTTGACCGGCAACATAACCGTCGGCATGCACGAATTTCTGCAAATGTGGCTTTGGCGGTTTTGTCCGTTCTTGCTCATTTTGCTGTTTATCCGCAAACGGCATTACCTAATCAACATGTTGACACTATTTACGGCCGTCTTCGGCATCGACTGCTTTGTCACCTTAATCCAGGTCGTCTATCACTTGGGAAATAACGATCGCGGTTGGGGCTTGGGCGGCAGTCAGTTGGGCATTGCCGGGCTCATTTGCATGATGCTCCCTTTTGTTCTCGTCATGCTCTACGAACCTTCTATAGAAAAACGGCTGAAATGTATCTCTCTGATTACGCTGTTTTGTATTATTATCGCCTTATTTTGTAACAAGAGCCGCGGCGCCTGGCTGACTTGCCTCATTACGCTCCCCCTTACGGCAGGCCATTATCTTATACGGCAAAAGAAAAAAATCGTTCTTTCTCTTTTGTTGCTCCTCGTCTTCGGCGGTATTATGATTTCACAGCCCGAATATAACGCACGCTTCCGCTCTATTACCAACACAACGACGGACCGTTCCAACAGCGACCGCATTTGGACTTGGGCCTCCAGCCTGGACATGTTCGAAGATAGGCCTCTTACGGGCGTAGGCCTGGGGCAGTTCAGGTTCCATTATGACAACGGATACAGATATGCGCAGGAAACGCAGCACCTGAGCCATGCGCATAATAACTTCTTCCATCTTTTGGCGGAAACGGGAATTATCGGTTTTCTCGGCCTTCTCTATTGGCTTTCCTACTTTTTATGCGCTTCATTAAAAGCCTACCATAAGAAAAAAAATCCTTATGATTTACTAATATTCACTACTGTTTTAAGCTATATCGTACTCTTCGGTCAGGTAGAATACACTCTTGATATGTCGGCAAATATGCGTATTTTCTGGTTTCTCTTAGGTTGCCTTCTGCAATTGAAAGTAATTTCCCCGCCTTCACCGAGACCGATAAAAGTGCTGCAAACATAACTTCATTTTTTAGTATAACGGGAGTGTACAACGTGTTTACTCTATTTTTTCAATCTGTACAGCAGGATATAAAGTTATTCTTATTTTTTCCGATTTTATGCGCTCTCTTTCGTGCCGTATTCATAAAAGTATATAGCCCGTATGACACGCTCCGCGGCAAAGGGAAAGTTATTTGGCATTGCTTCCGCTACGGCTTTTGGTGGGGTATGGACTTTAACGCCTATGTGTTTTTACTGCCCATGCTCTTACTGTCCGTGCCGACAGCTTTTTTCCCTTCCCTATACGCTTGGGGGAATACCTTGCGCTTAGGCGCAGCCATGATATATGCTTTCATCTTATACGCCGCCTTTGTGGGCAAAATGATTTTTTACAATCACTTTCACACGACGTATAACCATATACTGCGCTTAGCCGAAAAGGCGGAAAAGCATAACCTCCTGGACATATTTTTCCATCAGGATCACGGTGTCTTAATTCTGCTGGCTCTCATTCCGTACATGGCAGGCTGCTTCTTCACAGTCTCCTTTTTTCTGAATCTACCCAGTCTTCCCTATCCGCCCTTTCTCTCCGGTCCAATTTATTATCTCTTTAACACACTGCTTTTTCTTGTTCTTATTTTAGGTTTTTATTGGTTCCGCTACGGAGGTACGCTCAGTCATGATGACAAGCCCGAATGGGATACTATCCCCAGCATCGTCAAAAAAGATACATTCTTCGCCAAGGCCACTGTCGATGATTTAGTTGCTCTGGAGCAGGTAAAAAAGCATAAACTCAATGAAGCCTATACACATACGGACGAAGAAGATTTAAATTCGCTGAACGTACTGTTGCCCCCTAATTCACCACATTTGAAAAGTGGTGACAATCCGCTGTACTGTTTTAAAAAGATCGCTGCAGGCCCCAGAATAGCCAAACCGTCGCACATATTCCTTATTGTCGGAGAAAGTTACTTACAACAATTATTCGACCCGGCCTATGCGTGTCTCCACGTCGCCGACGGCGGTAAACGATGGCTGAATCATGACCACACCGCCTCCTTAAAAAACTCACTCTCTGCCGGTATTATTTCACGACCGTCTATTGTCAGTCTCATGTCGGGCATTTTTGACGCGGGCCTCGAATTAAATGAAAAGGAAGATTTTTGGAAAGGCACCGTCCCTACGTCACTGCCGCTGCAGCTGAAAAAGCTGGGCTATCGTTCCATTTATTGGTATGGCGGCAATGTTACGTACGGCAACTTCAACCAGTTTGCTCCGGCCTGCGGCTTTGACAAGGTCATGACTGCCACGGACTTCTGCGGGCCGTCAGCACCGAAAACATGGGTTGGTGTTTATGATAACATCTATCTGGAAAAGGCAACTCAGTTAATTAGAGAACAGTATACGGAAACGCCGGAATTTCATATGATTTACACTACGTCCTACCATGGGCCGTTTAAAATGAATCTAAAAAAATACGGCTACGATCCGGAAGCCGTAATGGCCGAGGCACCGGATGACATAAAGAAAAATAAAAGTCTCCAACAGAATCTCGGTACTTTCGGGCTTTCCGATCGAGCTGTCGCCGACTTTATGGATAAGATGATAAAAGAATGGCCGGACAGTTTATTTGTCGTAACGGCCGACCACGCTATTGCTATGACTCCCCTCGAAAACACCTCTTTAATGAAGCGGGAGTGTTCCATTCGCGAACGCCATTGTCCGGTCTTCATGTTCCATCACAAGGACATCGACCAAAGCTTGTTTACGGGCAATACAATTGGCAGTCACATGAACATTATGCCAACTGTATTGGAACTCATTGCCCCTGAAGGTTTTATATATTATTCCTTATTTACTTCTCTTACCGAACCTATTGACCATGTCGTAAGCCCCTACCACTGGTTGCGGCCGGACGGCTACGGCACGTATGAAAGTGATATATATCAACCGTTGGGTCCCGATTATACAGAATCAGATATTCTGGAAGGATCTCGACCGTATATGGATGAACAACAGGCGTGGAAAAACCTTAGCGGCTATATACTGCGCCACCCGGAGCTCTTGCAACCTTTTGACAAGCTATATTTAGAATAATTATAATCACATCACTGTTACTGGCAGCCCCCTACTCGGGGGCTCTTTCTTTGCCTACTTATGTACTCTTCTTACCCGTAAACGGGTCTACATACTCTTTGAAATCCAACGTGTCCTGTGCTATATCTTCCTGCAGTTGTTGTCGGATATAGGTTTTTATCGCACCTTCGTATTTTCCTACCGTGTCCACATAGTACCCCCGACACCAAAAATGTCTATTGCCATACTTATATTTTAAGTTTGCATGTTTATCAAATATCATTAAACTGCTCTTACTTTTTAGATATCCCATGAAACCGGATACACTTAGATGTGGTGGTATTGTCACCAGCATGTGGATATGATCCGGACAACATTCTGCTTCCAGTATTTCTACGTGCTTCCGGGTGCACAACTCCCGCAATATTTTTCCTATATCCACCTTTATGGTCCCATATATAGCTTGTCTTCTATATTTGGGCGCAAATACGATATGGTATTTGCATCTCCATTTACTGTGTGATAAGCT